>JAEDDH010000091.1 GCA_016293845.1 Bacteroidales bacterium
TTTTGCTTGCTCGGTTAAGTTGACCGTGCATATTATACGATTGAATACGAGTGATTCGCTTTGAATCAATACTGATAACTTTGTAAAAATCAAACTCGCCAAGTAAATACTCAACCATTTTTTGCGGAACGGAAGAATCTAACGCATTGCTACGATTAAGTTCGTCCATAAATGCTTGCAAAAGAGGAACATACACCGTTGTATCTTTTGACGGCAATTCATTCCATTTTTTATTGTCAGCCTTTTTCTCTGTCAAATAATCGAAAATGGGCTTAATATCGTTCCAATAGTTTTCTGAACAAGGAATCCCAAACCACTTATTGCCAAAATCTAAGCCTTTTGCCAAACGGCTATGCTTTACAGCAAAATGATTGTGTTTAAGGCTCAAGCCGATTTCCCATTTTACGTCTTTTCGAGCAATCACTATATCTCTGACATCGCCTTCTTTTCCTTCGTTGTCAGTTTGAATCTTTAGGGAAAGAATATCATCGCTATTTTCGATAATCATAGGTTCCATATCGAAAATAGTAGATACAGCGGCAGTAGCGCTTTGCGCAAGAATAGACTTTAATTCATCAGAAATCGTATTCCAAGCGTGTTCGGCGGCGTGATATGCGCTGTTTACTTCAATTTTAGTCTTGCGAATTTTGTTGATTTCTTGTGATAAAGTCAACAGGCAAATAAATTCATAAGCACGACCTTGATTATTGCTTTGTTCGCTCATTTTTCCTCCTTCGCTTGTAATGCTTGTTTTATTGCTACCGCAACCTCGTAGGCGAGATTTACAGGAACTGCATTGCCAATCATTTTATAGGCGTTGTCCGTATAATCGTAAATAAATTTGAACGTGTCGGGAAAACCTTGAATACGTGCAATTTCACGAATAGTCATTCTCCGATATAAGTGTTCTTTGCCTTTTACAAATTCGCGATGATTTTGAGAAATAAAAGTCATTTTCGGGGCTTGCGGGTGTATTTGGCATTGTCTGCCCGATGCCTGAACCGTGAATGCTTGTTCGTCCCAAGATTTTACTCTGTTACGACTCATAAATATAGGCGAGAACGCCCCCGTAAAGTATTCGTTATTATTAACAGCATAAGGGTTATGATAATTTTTAGCACCGGCAGGAACTGCTGTGAATTGTAAATCCCAAATTGTATCGCGAAGCGATATTTTTTTATTGTTGTCTTTTGTGGAACCTTGAGGGAATTTGAAATCAATATTCAAATCGTTTCTAAAGCCGATGTAAAAAACACGTTTTCGCTCTTGCGGCACACCATAGTCTTTAGCGTTTACTAAAGTAACTGTTACGTTATAACCGCATTCTTTGAACAGTTCAATAATATTTTTAACAGCCTCGGAATGTCTGCCGAGCAACATACCACTTACGTTTTCAGCAAGAAAAAATTTCGGTTGTTTGCTTTTTAATATCCTTATGTATTCATAAAAAAGTTGACCGCGCAAATCGTCGATTCCGCGTTGCGCACCTGCTTCAGACCAAGATTGACAAGGCGGTCCGCCGATTATTCCGTCAATATCGTCGGGAAAATCTGTATCTTTAATTTTGCGGATATCACCTTCTATTAATTTAGTATTGGGATGATTTACCTTGAAAGTTGCCCATATCGTCGGGTCAAATTCGTTTGCTACGGCAACATTAAAGCCTGCCTTTTCAAAGCCTAAATCCAAACCGCCGCAACCGCTGAACAAACTAATTAAGTTCATTTAAGGTATCCTCCAATAATTATTTTCTACATTATAGCATATTTCTCTAAATTTTTCAACCGCTATTGAGTTTGCGAGCGCAGAAATCTTGAAAAACTTCAAATGGCACTGTGGCGGGTGCTTGACTATACAAGCGCGACGCTTCGCGTCGCGGTCAAGCACCCGCCAAACAAACTCACTAAACTCGGATAAAAAGGTCAACTCAAAGCCGAGCGGATCGGGAGCGTGAGCGACGGATAGCGAAACGAAGTGAAGCGTCACAAAAGCGTTTTTGTATCTTGCCGTTGTACTCGTTAAGCGCAAGCATAAAGGAGAAATAAA
>JAEDDH010000044.1 GCA_016293845.1 Bacteroidales bacterium
TAAGTAAGTCTGTTAATGTTTTTTCTTTTTCCATTTTTTTATGTTTTTATTTGTTATTAAAAAAATTGTTTGTACTTTTGCAGTGGGATGTCTTGCAGCAATGCAAGTCGTACCACCCCCCACCAATAGGTGGGGCTTTTTTTTACTTCCAATTATAGTATATTATATTTTCTCCTAAAAAATAGTAAATACACTTTCGCCTGTGAAAAGTCCATTGGTTTTTTACCTCGCGTATAATTTGAGCATTTTTCACTTCAAAACAAAAAACAGCATATTCAGCACCTTGATCCTCTATTGCATGTTTTGCATAGTTACCTATGTTGTTGTGCGATTTCGTCTGTTTTAAGTCAGCCGGATGTCCATCTATGAAAATATCAAATTCACCGGGCACGTCTTTCTTATAGATGATAGCAAAGCCCATATCGGCAAGTTCATCGCACATACGAATTTCTTTATCATATTTAATCTTTTCGTTTTTTGAGGTGGTATCATTGGCAATTCTTGTTATGTGCTGTGCAACAAAACCTCCATCTTTGTTCCATCTAAATGTATCTACCTTATACTCCGCATCGTTTTTGTATTTGATATACTCTTCACAGCGGTCTAAGACAGGTTTAACGTATGATTCTACGTATTGGCGGTCGGTGTCTTTGAGTTTGGATATATACCTACAATCGTCCGAAAAGATTTTACCAGTAACGGCGGGGTTGCCTTTTAGTCCGGGCGATGCGGAGGAGTATTTAGGGTTGAGTTTTTCGGGGATGTCGGTGGGGTCGTCGGTTTCCTCCATATCGCACTTGCAGTTCCAAAGGTTGCCGGGTTGGTTTTTCTGCCAAAAGTCGGATGTTTTAGGCCATACACGGTTCCAAAATATGCGGTGTTCGGGTCGTACTTCAACAGAGCGCGACGGCAGCCATCGGAGATTGGGGAATAGGCGCATACGGTCGGCTGTCATATACTCGGCAAACTGTTTGGCAGTTCGGGCGCGTGATGCGGCGGTGGCATACTCGGCGGCTTGGAAACTGTTGTAACGCTTTTCAACGTTTTCGGCATCGTCGTCAGCGGTGGCAGCACCAGTGCGACCCTTGGCACGGATGTCTTGTGTGGCGTTGAAAGCCTTGAACGCTCCAAAGCGTGTAACGCCAGCCTTCAACCTTAGTGCAAGGTCGGAGTCGGCATCGTCGCCACTGAAAACCGCATCAACGGCACGGCGGAGGTTTTGAGAGTACTTGTCGTAAAGGTCGCGGCTTACGGGGTAATTGTTAGCCACAATATCGTCGGATATAGCCGAAAGGTTGTAGAATGATTTATCGGCATTGCAAAGGCGTTTAAACTCCGTTAAAACCTCGGGGTAATCCTCGTTGAAATAGAGGTTAGCCAAACTTATATATGCGGGGAAGTTTGCACCCCTTAGAGAAAAAAATTGTCAGGAGCGCAAGGCGGCTCGCCTGCGACATTATGTGCAGCCATTTGTGTGGCGTTTCGTGGTGCGGTTACCTCCACGCCGAATTTTTCTTTAATCCACTTGGGGTCTATGTCGTAGTATGGCATTACTGCCACCGTTTTTGTCCAAAGATCTGTGAGGTTTTCGGATGCCGTGAATGCGAATGTTAGCGGCTGATCGGAGATAAGGCGGAGCGAACGGAGGGCGGGCAGAACTGCGGTGTTAAAGTAAATCTCCACCATGCGGCTGTCGGATTCTATAAGGCGTTGGAGCATCTCCTTTGAGGATTCCTCCTTTGAGTAGTTGCCGTTGGCGGTGTCCTGACCTATTATTGCACCAGAGATAACCATCGAAATCTCACGGTTGCAGAGGGTAATGAGGTTGTTGTATACGTCGCCAGTGGTAGTAACGCCCGAAGCAAATTGGAGTTCCTCGGTGTTGTCGATAACCATAGCGGCGGCAGAGCCCATTTCGCGCAGCATGGTTTCGGCACGTGAAAGCATTTCGGGGTCTTGCGTGTTGGTTTTGAGAAAACGCGGCGGAATGCCGTATACCTCGCACAGTTCCGACCAGCAACTTTGTGCAAACTTTTTGAAAAGCACATGCGGCACGGTCTTGTTAAGTATGCCTATGTGGTTGGAGTTAAATTCGAGAATAGTTTTGCCGTACTCTTTAAGTCGGCGGTATGGTATGCCTGTGTTGGCGTAATAGTCGGGGAGGAAAATGCCGTCGCCGGGTTCAACGTTCTGCCTTGGTATCACATTAAACACTGGGTAAGGCTTGCCGGGTATAAACTCACAAAGCGAATAACCGTACAGTTCGCTGTCTAAGATGGCTTTTATAAGGTCTTGGATAAACGGCAATGCGGCAAGCGCAGCACTTGCTTTTTCGTCGGGTTTGCCGTCGGGAGTGTTGAGCGTAAAGGCACGCGACATTACGGGTTCTTGTCGGTTCTGTATCTGCGAAGCGAGAAGGGCATCGTCGGTGATGTCGGCATAGATGTTTTGCAAAAGGTATTGGCGCGGCGAGTAAACACTGCGGGCAACGTTGACGGCATTCTGCCAGTCGGCTATATCTTTACGTGTGCGGTTTTGGTAACGCTTGATAATTTCGGAGGAAAGGTTTTTCATGCGTAATTAATAATTAAAAGTTAAAAATTAGGGATTATGCGGACGAGCCGTCCGCGTTCCAATTAAAGGGGTTCGTGGCGGAATTTGGGACGGCTTACCATTCTAAAAGGCATTTTCAACGCTTCATCGTTGTTACTTGCCTCGTCATCAGAGCCACCTTCGCCGTCGGAGGGTTGAAAAATGGCATCGGGGATAATGTAACGCGAAAGGGCAAACTCACCTTCACCGGCAATGCGTTTCAATAGGTCGATGGTGTCGTTATAGATTGCGGTTATGCGCTCAGACATAGCGTCGGGGCAACTCAACTCAATGATATTGTATGCCGCAAGGCGTTTGATAATGCGCAAAAGCAGCGGGTTGCGGCCGGTGCCAGTTTGATTGAAAATGGCATCAATATCGTAGAGCCGCCAGGCGCGGTATTGCTGTTTGGTGAGCGATGCGGTTTCGCGGCGGAGGTTGGCGGCGTTGAGGTATCCGCGCACAAGCATTTCGGCTGTGTCGATAGCCTCCTGCACTATTTCGGTGTCGTCGTCGGTGATTTGTTCCACTTGGTAGGAATAGAGGACGGATTTAAGTTCTTCGGGTTGTACCATATTACTAATGTTTTAATTCATAATTCATAATTCATAATTCATAATTATGAATTACTGGGGTTAATATTCAATTTCACTGCCGGTGCTGGAACTTTGTTGATGTCAGTTCGAGAGCGGGTGAGTGTGTGATAGGTAAGGGTGTAGACCGAGTAATTTTTTTCGGCATCAACCTTTTGAAGGCGACGGCGCGAAAAGGTGGCAAACTCGGGTGTGGCGTAACCTTGCAATAGGTCGTTAACCTCGCCAATAATGTCGAATATGTCGTAACCTTTGGCTTTGCTGGGTGCTTTTTGAGAGGTGTTATAAAAGTTTTGTACCGCTATTGTAACGGTGAACTCAATGTCCGCCACCTGTTCACGGTTCAAGAGGTCGGAATAGTCCACCGCCTCGATGTCTGAGATGGCGCAAGGAAACTTAACGGCGGACGTTTCAAGGTCTAACTGTCCCCAGTTGCGGTCTATATATTTAAGAGCCTCTATGTCGCCTATCCGCTCGTTAACAATCTGCAAAAGATAGCCTATATTCATACTGTTTTTGTGTTTGATTATGGTGCAAAATTCAGCGTTTGGAGGCTCAGAGCGAAAAATACTGTTTAAAGTGAGTAAAGTTTTTTGGTACGGTATAACTAACGCACACTTTTGCACTACCGAAACACAAAAACCATGAACAGTAAGACCCAAGAACGCGAACTTGCACGGCTCTACTACATGCAGGGCGAACAACAGAAAACCATTGCCGAAAAACTCGGCATTGGCGAAAACACCGTTGCCCGATGGGTGAAAGACGGACAATGGGAAGCCCGCCGTGCCGCACTAAATATTACACGTCCCGAAATCGTAAACAAGATACTTGTGCTAATAAGCAAGATACTTGAAAAGGTGGACGATATAGAGGAGATGGGACCCGAAGCACTTGCCAAACTTATCTCCCAAATTCAGAAACTTGCCAACAGCATAGAAAAACTAGACAAACGTGCAACGGTGATGGACAATATCGAAACCTTCCAGAACTTCAACCGATGGATGGAAAGCCAGATGAAATACGACGCCGAACTCACCCCGCAGCTGTTAACCAAAATAGCCCAGTTGGAAGATCAGTTCGTCCAAGCCCAATTCGACAAAGGAAAACGCATGTAATTTTTAACTTTTAATTATCCGAAGACAATGCGAATAGTTTTATGTGATAGCGAAACAATCAACAGTTACGGTTTCAAGACCGAAGTAAAAGGCATCAACCTTTCCCGGTTTGAAAAGAACCCCGTAATGCTTTACCAACACAACCCACATACGGTGATAGGACGATGGGAAGACATCAAGATAGAAGGCGGGCAATTGAGTGCAACGCCTGTATTTGATATGGAAGACCCCGAAGCGGCAGAGATAGCCCGCAAGGTGGAACAAGGCTTTATAAAAGGTTGCTCGATGGGCATTGTTATCAAACAGATGACACGCACCAAAGGCATCGACACAGCCACCGAAAGCGTATTGCTCGAAGCCTCTATTGTGAGCATTCCCGCCGACGAAAACGCCCTTGTGGTATACGACAGCGAAGACAAACAGAATCAACTCAGTATAAACGATTTTTACAAACTTTTTTACAACATGGAAAAGAAAGAAAAACCAGAATTGCAACCCGACAATTTAGAAATAGCATTGAGCCAGTGCAACATGGAATTGCAGGCTCAGGTAGACGAACAAAGCGAAACCATCAAGGCTCTTAACGCCAAGATCGACGAACTCAAACGCGACCTTGCCGAACGCGACTACCGCGAGGCTGAGGCTTTCGTAGACAAAGCCATTGCCGACGGCAAAATCACCGAAGAGGTGAAAGCAGAGACATTGAGTTTTTACCTCTCATTCCCGAAGGAAACGGAGAAATTGTTTGCTAACATTAAATCGGCAGACGAGCCGTCTGCGCTCCAACAGTCATCCATCTCCCTCAGTCAAATGATGGAAAAGAAGTCAGAACCTTCGCTGACTTGGGACGAACTCGACCGCGCCGGTAAGTTGCGCAACCTCAAAGCCAACAACCCCGAAGAGTTCAAACGCCTTTACAAAGAGAAATTCCACAAAGAGTGGGAGTAAACAATGCACAATTAATAATGCATAATTCATAATTAGTAATTTTAAAACATAGAAAGCCATGGCATTAAACAAAGAAATTTGGGTGGAAGACATCAAAGAACAGTTGCTTCCCGACAACACCTTCGTAACCAAAGGCACCGACTATTCAGCCTTTGCCGACAACCACCAGATACACATTCCCGTAGAAACGGGCTTAATCAATGTGGAGAAAGACCGCAGCGTATTGCCCGGCACAGTTACCACCAGCGACGACACCGAGGCTGTAATCACAATGCACCATTTCACCACCGACCCCGTGCGAGTCTACAACCCCGAAGACGTGGAACTGAGTTACGACAAACGCCGCGTTATCACCGAAAAAATTGCCAAGAGCCTCAACCAAAAGATTGCCACCGAAGCCATCACAGCCATTGCAGCCTACAAAGGCGGAGCAATCGCAGCCACCGCCAAGGTGCTTGACATCTTGCGCGAACAGGCACAGGCATTCGACGAGGGCGACTATCCCGAAACCGACCGCTACGTGGTACTTTCGGCAGCCGCATACGCCAAACTGTTGAAAGAACTCACCGACACACAAACCAATGCCTTCCTTGCATGTGCCGATGCCGAAACTGGCGTAATTGGCAACATCTTCGGCTTGAACATTATGAAACGATCTACCATTGCCGACAATGTGGCATACATCGCTTGGCACAAGAGCGACTACAACTTTGCCCTCGGCGATGTGGAAATCTACACACAAGAAAACGCCCCCGAATACTACGGCACAGTAATCAGTGCCAGTGCAAGATTTGGCGCATACCTTCCCCCCGTAGAACAACAGGGCAACGGCGGAAACGAAGGCCAAGGAGGCGCAGGCGACTAATCCCGGATCTCTCTATTAAAAGTTAATAACTAAGTTTTGTCTCGCCCCCCCATAGGTGGAGCGCCGCAAGCATGGTCCACAGAGGCGCAATGTTTTAAGGCGCACACAATACACCCGGCCATTGAGCAAACGGACAACCGACGGGGGGCTTTTTTAATCACTCAAAGAGATGGAAGAAACATTTGTAGATGTATTCTCAAAGTTCGGTTTTCCTACTGCGTTGGTAATCGTTTTTATCCTGATTGCCCTTGTTGTAGGCAAGAAGGCATGGGAATACCTAAAAAAGCACGAGGAGGAGAACCTGAAACTGCGCGACCAATACATTGAGTATTTGCAGAAAGCCAATGGCGAACTTATAAGCGTGGTAAAAGAGAATACAATAGCGTTTAACTCCTTCTCTATTGTGCTTGAAAAGCTAGAGAAAAAGATTAATTCATAATTAAAACCAGAACAATATGTTACCATACGTAAAAATAGACTTTAAAAACGGCAGTCTTGGCGGCGTGGAACAGATGGACGACGGGATAACACTCGCATTCATTGCAGCCAACCTTCAACAAGACATCGATTGCCGCACTTACGAGGAGTTTGTAGACCAATTTGGAGCCGACAACGACCTTATAAAAGCGTTTTTCAGCGAGGCGGGCAAATGCCATTTGATTGTAACAGGCAAGACCGTCACCGGCAACAACGCCGAAACCAACATCAAAGCAACGCTCAGCCGAATGGACGGCGTGGTGCGCAATGTGATTGTTAGCAATTGTGAAAACCTCAACTACCTTAAAATGTTGCAGAGCGTAGGCGAATGGGCGGCAGAAGAACTGTTTGCCCCCGTGATGTTTTTTGTTTCGCTTGCCGACACCTACTACAAAACCAATCCCGACCTAAAAGCCGCCGGCATCAACCGTGTGGCAGTGGTAGACAACGTAAACAACGCATTTGCCGACACCGCTTTGTCAGGTGTTCCGCTATTGTGGTACGTAGCAGGACGCGCAGCAAGTGTACCCGTGCAGCGTTCGTTGACAAGAGTAAAAGACGGCAGCCTTGCAGCCGCAGAATGGTACTACATTGAAGGTTCGGGCGCAAGTGCAAAGGTTAGACTTGTAACCAACACTTACGCCGAAGGTAAGCACGAAAAAGGCTTTATTACAGTGCGCACATTCCAAGGCAAAGCGGGCTACTACATTAGCGACGACCTTATGGCCACCGCCGCAAGCGACGATTACGCACTTGTACCACGCCGCAGAACTATCGACAAAGCCTACCGCGTAGCCTACAAAACTCTTGTAGAATACATCGGCGACGAAATACCCGCAACAGCCGACGGCACAATACCCACTGCAATATGCAAGGAGATTGAAAACAACGTGGAACGCAACATCTATTCGCTTATGACCGTGGAAGGCAACCTTAGTGTTGACACATCCAATCCCAACGACAAAGGCGTTACCTGTTACGTAGACCCCAAACAAAACGTTGTTGCCACATCGCGCATCGACATCACCCTCAAAGTAAAACCCTACGGATACACCAAGTACATTGAAGTGAAGTTGGGATTTGATACTAATGCTTAATGCACAATGCATAATGCATAATTTATAATTCATAATTCGTAATTATTATGGCACAAACAATTCAACAGACATTTGATAGCACCGAGTACACGTTTGCCGATATTACGGTACGTGTAGGCGGTGTGGACATCACCAAGATACAAAAGGTGGCTTACAAGGTTAGCCAAAAGAAAGACGCGATCTACGGCAAAGGTGTAAACCCCATTGCAGTGCAGCGTGGACAAAAGACCTACGATGGCAGCATCGACCTTTTGCAAAGCGAATTTGAGAGCCTTATCTCAATGTCGCCCAATCACGACCTACTCTCTTTGCACTTCGACATCACAGTTACCTACGGCAACGCAGAACGCGGCGACACATTGATTACCGACGTATTGCAAGGCTGTGAATTTACCGAAGCACAGCATTCGCTCGGCAACGACGAAACCTACATGAAGGTATCGCTGCCAATTGTATTTCTTAACCTTATCAGTATGAAATAATTCATAATGCATAATTCATAATTAGTAATTAAAATGGAACAAAACGAAAAACAGGCCCTAACAGGTGAAGCCACCGAGGGTCAAATCAACCAATGGAAAAAACAGCACGGCGAAGTATACGCCGTAAAAGCCGACGGCAAAGTGTGCTATCTGCGCAAACCCGACCGCAAGGTGTTGGCATACGTATCGAGCATTGGCAACAACCCTATTAAAATGGCAGAAGCCATGTTTAACAATTGTTGGCTTGGCGGCTGCGAAGAGTTTAAAACCGACGATTCGCTGTTTTTTGGCGCGGCTCAGAAAATGGGCGGACTTATCCAGATTAAAGAAGCCGAACTCTCAAAATTATAGAGGAGGCCAAAATCCAGCCCAACGATGCTATAAGGCAGATAAACGCTCAATTGCGCTACTACCTGCACATCGACCCCGACCTCCTCTCTGATAGGGATTGGGCTGAGTGTTTCAACGGTCTTGTATGGATAAGACAACAAGAAGCCAAATACAACAATGCATAATTGACAATTAAAAATTGACAATTGACAATTAGAAATGAAGACCACAGTATTACCCAATCAGAGCATATTTGACATAGCATTGCAGACGGCGGGCAACGCTGATGCTGCGCTTACCATAGCAGACAAAAACGGTTTGGATCTTAGCACAGCATTAGAACCCGGCAAGGAATTGGAAACCGGCGTACCCGCCAAGTCTGCGGCTGTGGCAATGCTTGCAGCAGAACCATCTGCCACCGGCATAACCGATGCCGACGACATAAGGTTTACAGGTATTGGCTTTATGACCATAGAGGGCCAAAGTAGGCTCACGGGATTTAGGGTAAGGTGATACTGCATAATTCATAATTCATAATGCATAATTACTATGGCACGTACAACGAGTGAGATATTAGAAGAACTGCAAAAGCAATGGATGGCATCAACGGCGGTGCAAGAACTGTATGGGTTTAATCCGGGCGAACGTTGGGATGCCCATTTTTCAAAGGTGAGCATCGAAGGCATAATCCTCTACATAGTGGCGTACTGCGCACACGTGTTGGAAGCACTGTTTGAGAGCACCAAGAATGAAGTGGAAGAGCGGTTTTTGCAACAGTTGCCGGGTACAACTCGCTGGTATGTCCAAAAGTTGAAAGAATATCTCTACAACTTTGAGTTAGACGAATGGGGCAACCCCATACTTGACGGACACACCGACGACGAGATAGCACAGGCACGCATAATAAAACACGCCGTGGCCATCGACGATGCCGTTTCGGGTATACTGTTACTAAAAATAGCAGGAGAGAGCAACGGCAACCGCGTGCCACTCACCGAGCAAGAGGAGCAGATACAAGAATACATACTCCGCATCAAATACGCCGGAGTTAAAACACGGCTTATCAATGCTGTGGGTGATATATTCAATTGTAAAGTAGCCATCTGGTACGATCCGCTACTCAAAAGCAACGAAGTGCAAGCCGACTGCGAGGCAGCAATGAAAACCTATTTGCAAAACCTACCCTTCAACGGCGAGTTTTCTATTATGGCACTCACCGACACACTCCAAGCCGTAAAAGGTGTAAAGATAGTGCAGGTGCGCAATTGTTCTGCCATCGATGCGCTCCTCAGTTCGTATCAAATAGCAGACAAAGCAACGCCATACGCTGGATACTTTAATCCGGGAACGTTGGATATTGAGATGAAACCGTATGTTTAATGCATAATTCATAATGCATAATTCACAATTCAGAATTAAGATGCACGAGCAAGTATATAAAACCGATTTTGCCACCACAGCCATACTGCTGTTGCCAATGCCGCTGCGCAAGGCGGGCATTGTGGCGGTGGTGTGTGCAATAATGTGGATATACAACGCGATACGCGACAGACTAAACGCCTACCGCGACGACACCTTTATACAATTGAAATACAACGCACAGGTGTGCCGCCTTGAATACTGCCTCAATCGGCTATTCAACGACGGCGAACCCGGCATAACTGTTACCGACAGTCAGGCAGAAGTGGCAGAACCATACTACCTCTACCGTCGCGAGCCACGACCGCAGAGCATAGAGATGCTTGTTTGCCATCGCAGTATGGAACAGCACATAATGCTCAACGACCGCGTCCACAACAAAGAAGAACGGTTTGACTTTACGGTGGAAGTTCCGCCCGAGATAGCATTGGGCGACGAGATATTGGCACGGTTCACCTCGGTGGTAAACAACGCAAAGACACCGGGAAGGAAATGGAGGTTAATTCATAATTCATAATTCACAATTCATAATTCACAATTCATAATTCACAATTATGGCACAGAAAGAGACAATATTAGGC
>JAEDDH010000011.1 GCA_016293845.1 Bacteroidales bacterium
GTTATGAGCGACTTCATTGATTACGGCAACAGCGATTTTAGGCGGGTTATCAATAGTAATTTTGTTGACAAGTCTGAATTGTTGGCTTTTTTAAACAGCAATCTTGATACAGAACAAAGTTTTATTTGTATTTCCCGTCCCCGCCGTTTTGGCAAGTCGGTGGCGGCTCAGATGGCGTATGCCTACTACGACCGTTCGTCAAAGTCGGAAGAACTGTTCGAGGGTTTGGAAATAACAAAGAATCCCGACTATAAAACTCACCTCAACAAATATCCCACGATATACATCGATTGGAACAGGTTTGCCGACATTCCAAAAAACGAGATATTGAAAGAGGCGCAGAAATGTTTTGTTGCCGATTTGAAAAAATCATATCCTTTTTTGCAAGAACAAGAATCATTTTCCAAAGCCCTTGCAGAAATCAACCAAAAAACCGGCGACCGCTTTATCCTCATAATCGACGAGTGGGATATGCTTGTAAGGGATGTGGATCAAGATATTCAAGACGAGTATGTCAACTTTCTACGAGCATTGTTCAAATCGAACAATGCTAAAAAGATTTTCCTCTTGGTGTATATGACTGGTATACTGCCCATTATAAAGATAAGGACCCAGTCGGCGTTGAATAATTTTGTGGAATACAGCGTGGTAAATCCAGGTATAACCGACAAATATTATGGTTTTACCGAAGACGAGGTAAAAATACTCTGTGCGGAAAATGATATGGACTTTGAACTTATGAAACACGCCTACGATGGCTATATTATAGGTCGCGAAAAATCTATGTTCAATCCGTTTTCGGTAATGCAGTCGATTCTGTTTCGCAACTACAATAGTTATTGGTCGAAGACGGCATCCTTTATGGCTATCGAAACCTACCTTCACACCGACGCAGACAATGTGAGGTCAAAGATTATAGGTATGATGAACGGCGAGAGTGCCACAGTGAGAGTGTCGAGTTTCCGCAACGATATGAAGAATATCGACACTTGCGACGACGTGCTCACCCTTCTCGTCCACCTCGGATACCTATCGTACAATCCTGAGCCCCGTAGCGTAACAATTCCTAACACAGAAGTTTCCGAAGAGTTTGAAAACGCTGTCAGTGTGGCAGGTTGGGGCGAACTTTCAAAGGCAGTGAACTCGTCGCTCAACCTTTTGGACGACACCATCAACCTGCGCAAGGAAAAAATTGCCCGCGCATTCGACGACTACCATTTTGAGGCGTCATCGCTTTTGGAAGTTAACGACGAAAATTCAATGCGCTGCGCCATAGTTTTGGCATATTACGCCGCAAAACCGTTTTACAAGATATTCCACGAACTCCCCACTGGTAAAGGCTTTGCCGATATGGTGTTCATACCTTTGCATAATTCATCACATCCTGCCATCGTTGTAGAACTCAAATACGACAAAACTGCCGACTCTGCCATCGACCAAATCCACCGCAAAGAATATCCCGCATCGCTTAAAGGTTTTTCCAAACAAATCATTCTCTGCGGCATCAACTACAATAAATCCACATCCAAACACGAGGTGGAGATGGAGGTGATTGAATAACTAATTTTTCTATCTTTGCTACATAAAACTATTAACTAAATGAACATCAAGCAACTTTTCCGAAATGTTTGGCCGTTTGTAAAACCGTATAAATGGCTGATAATATTAACGTTAACGCTTACATTTATATCCTCGCTTGCTGCGCAGGTCAATGCCGTGGTTTTAGACCGTACCGTTGACGCCATCAACGGACTTTTGCACATTGAAGGCGGTTTTCAATGGTCGGAGGCTACACGCATACTTACCATTATTTCAATTATACTTCTCGGCAAAGAGTTGCTTGTG
This sequence comes from Bacteroidales bacterium, assembly GCA_016293845.1. Classification (GTDB taxonomy): domain Bacteria; phylum Bacteroidota; class Bacteroidia; order Bacteroidales; family UBA3824; genus UBA3824. Next base: position 1,846 of record JAEDDH010000011.1, read on the forward strand.
GCATTGATAACATTTGGTCAGCGGTTTTGTGGCGAAAAACTTAAAATCCTTGTTTCGCGCGATTTAGCCAAATCTATTATCGAAAAAGTGCTTACATTTAAGGTTGCTTTCTTTACTCAGGACGACAACAAACCCGGCAAAGTGCAAACCCGTATAGACCGTGGTGTCAACTCTATCTGTATGACTGTCAACAACTTTTTCCTCGATATTCTGCCTGCCGCCACAAGCGCCGTTATTGCATTGATTCTTATGTTTTTGGCAAATGTTTATGTTGGTTTAACCGCTTTGGCAATTATTCCAGTATATTTTTATATCACATATCGTCAGGTAAAAAAACTCAAAGGGTGGCGGCGAAATATGCGCACCAATCACGAGGCTAAATCCAACGGAATAATGAATCTGTTACAGTCCATTACGGTAATTAAGAGTTTCAACCGCGAAAAAATCGAAAACGACAAACAATACGGACTGCAACTTCAACTCACCGACAACGAGATGAACACTCGCCGTTACAGTTTTCTATTTAATTCGCTCAAAACTTTTACCGAACAGATTGGTACTGTGCTGATTATAATCCTTACGGCATATCTTGTGCTTATCGATTATCCCGGAATGACCATCGGCAAAATTATGTACCACATTATGCTCTTTGCCAACGTTACTATGCCCATCCGCCAACTCCACATGATTTACGACAACCTCAACGATGCGCTTATCTACTCCGAGGGATTTTTCGATATTCTTAACAACAACACGGATATCGAGCAGAGCGGACACCACCGTCCCGCCAAGGTTTACGGCAATTTTGAAATCACCGATGTTGACTTTACCTATCCTAATGGCACAAAGGCACTTACCAATATCAATATGAATATCCAACCCGGCAAGATTACCGCCTTTGTGGGACTTTCGGGCGCAGGTAAAAGTACGATTGTCAACCTTTTAGACAAATTTTACGAACCGCAGACGGGCACAATCAAACTCGACGGCGTGGATATTCGCGATTGGGACACTCAGTATCTGCGCGAAAACATTGGTCTTGTGCTTCAAAAAAATCACATCTTCGATGGCTCAATCGAAGAAAACATCCGTTACGGCAAGCCTGACGCCACTTTTGAGGAGGTGGAAGATGCCGCCAAAAAAGCCTACATCTACGATATGATTGTAAAAATGCCCGACGGCTTCAAGACCAATGCCAACGAACTTTCGGGCGGACAACAGCAGCGTATTGCCATTGCCCGTATGTTTCTCAAAAATCCGCCGATAATATTCTTAGACGAACCCACGGCAAGTCTCGACGCTGTTGCCACCGAGCAAATCAAAAACGCCATCGATGCCATCAAGCAAAATCGCACCGTGGTGATAATTTCGCACTCGATTTCGCAAATTATTGATTCTGAGATGATTTATGCTCTAAAAGAGGGACGTGTAGAGCAACACGGCAATCCCGACGAAATCTACCGTCAAGGCGGCATCTACAAAGAAATTTTCGACGCCTCAGCAAGGAGTTTGAATATTGATAAGATACAGCGTTTGAGCAAGGGGGAATAAGGGGGTGTTTTTTTCTTTTCATTCTTTCAGTTTTCTGCAACTATTTAGTATATTGGTAAAAAAATAAATTAATTGTTTAAAGTATTCCACCTATGAAAAAAACTACTGTTTGGCTTATTGTGGCGATACTTGTGGCTGTGATTCCGATTGCGGGGGCTACAAAGGCGCTACTCAAAAGATCGGTCGCTATCAACTGCGACAATCCCGAATTTGCCGAGTATGTTTCCGCTTACACCGACGGTATGCTCAGCAAACACTCCTCTATCAAAATCCGTCTTGCCGAAGACTTTGCAAGCAATCTTTCGGAGGGCGAAGTCAATGCCGATGTGTTTGAGTTTTCGCCCGATGTGTCTGGTACTTGCAAAAAAATTGACAGCCGTACTATCGAGTTTACACCCTCGCAACCTTTGGAGAGCGGCGAGGACTATATCGGTATCCTCAAACTCGACCGCATCGCCAACGTCAAAGACCATCTCAAAAACTTTATTTTTGGTTTTTCGGTGGTGGAACAAAACCTCAAAGTGCAAATCGACGAGCAGGTTACCACCGACCGCAAAACTCTCAAAACCATTAAGGTAAACGGTACTGTAAAAACCTCCGACACCGAAAATCCCGAAAGTATCAAAAAATGCGTTTCGGCTTTTGTTAACGGCAACAAGGTGGATATCAATTGGTTGACCGACCGCGAGGGCAAGGCGTTCTTGTTTTCGGTAGACAATATCGAGCGTGGCGAATCGCTTGGACATTTGGTTATCAAATACGACGGCGATGAAATCAACTCCGAGAGCGAGGGCGAAATCAGTTCTGAAATTCAGCCTCTCAACGTATTCAAAATCACCAAGTTGGATGTAGTGAAAGGTTCGGAGCAACGTGTAGAACTCACTTTTAGCGACCCCCTCAAAGAGAAACAGAATCTCGACGGATTGGTGTCGCTCTCAAACGACGACGGCGTTATCTCGTGCAAAACCAAGTGCGAGGGCAACAGCATTATCCTTTTTCCCGACAACAATGTTAAAGGCGTGGCTAAACTGTCGGTTTTTTCTGGTATTCAAAATATTCTCAATACCAAATACTGCGACGAAAAGGTGTTTAAAATAGAGTTTACCGCACCAGACCCCGAAATCCGCACTGTGCGCAACGGCGTTATCCTGCCCGACAGCGACAACGGACTTATCTATCCTTTTGAGGCGGTTAACCTCAAAGCCGTTGACGTTACTATTGTTAAGGTGTTGGAACAAAATATTTTGGAATTTATCAAAAACGGAAGTTTCAATAACACATCTACTTACAACCTCAAAAGCGTTGGCGTGCCGGTTTATCGCAGCACCATTCACCTTGCCAATGCCAACGAAGATCTTTCATCGTGGAAGCGTTATAGTCTTGATTTATCGAAACTTATCCAGGCAGAACGCGGTGCAATTTACAGCATAAAAATCAGTTTCCGCAAAAGTCATCTTGCTGTTTGTGATTCGTGCGTCGATGTTGACCCCGTTGACGACGAAAAAGACCTTGCTCTTAAAGACGTTAAATGGAATCCCGATGAATACGAGTCGGATTGGGACTATTGCAACAGTGGCGAGGGCAGCCGTTGGGATCACGAAGACGACCCCTGCTACAAGGCTTACTACAATCCCGACCGCTATATTTCGCAAAATATTCTTGCCTCAAACATTGGCATTATCTGCAAAAAAGACCTGAAAAATAATGTAAAGGTTTATGTAACAGATTTGAAGAGTGCAAAACCTGTTTCGGGCGCAAAGGTAGAAATCTACGGCTATCAGCAGCAGGTACTTGCCACCAAATCTACCAACAAGAGCGGCGAGGCTGATTTCCCCGACATCAAAAACGCATATTTTGCTATTGCCAAAGACGGCAAAGACCGCGCTTATATCTCGTTAAATGATGGTAGTTCGTTGTCGCTCAGTAGGTTTGATGTTTCTGGAACTCGTATGGCGGACGGTCTCAAAGGCTACATTTATGGCGAACGCGGCGTATGGCGTCCCGGCGACACGGTGCACCTTACCTGCGTTATCAAAGAAGACCCTGAATTTGCTGTTCCTGAGGGACATCCTATTGTTTTCCAAGTTAAAAATCCCGACTATCAGATTATCGAAAAACGCACTCTTACCAAAAATCCTCAGAATTTTTATGTAATAGATTTTGCCACCTCGCCCGATGCCCGCACAGGTATCTACGAGGCTTCGGTAACTTGCGGCGATGCTCGTTTTGAGAAAAGGGTTCGCATCGAAACCGTTAAGCAAAACCGTCTGAAAATCGACGTTAAGTTAAACAAAGACCCCCTCACCAAATCGGGCAACCGTATTACAATCAACTCTCGTTGGCTTCACGGAGCATCGGCTAAGGGTTTGAAAGTGGTGTCGGAATATTCTGCCAAATATATGCCGCTCACTTTCGACAATTGGAAGGGTTACACCTTTGATAATGATAATTACGAACTTGATTCCTGGTCCACAACTGTCTACGAAGGCAATCTCGACCAAACCGGAAGCGTATCTTTTGAGCCCGATATGGATTACAACGAAAACGCTCCGTCGCAGTTTAAGGCTGTGTTCACCACCCGCGTGTTTGAAAACGGAGGTAATGTCTCAACCGATGAAGTAACTGTAAAATGCCGTCCCTACGATAGTTACGTGGGTGTTTGTCTCGAAAACGAAAAAGACGGCACTGTGGAAACCGATGCCGACCAAAATGTGGCTGTGGCTGTGGTTGACGCTAATGGAAAGGCGTTGGAAAAGGCTCACAAAATTGAGATGAAATTTTACAAAATGCGTTGGAGTTGGTGGTGGGAAGACGGCAACTATCAGTCTGAAAACTACGATACTCTGCTCAAAACCGAAACCAAATTCATTACCGGCAAAGGCAATTTCTCTATCCGCGTAAACTATCCCGAATGGGGACGTTACAAGGTGAAACTCACCGATGTAAACACAGGAGTAAGCGCCACAAGGGTATTCTATATGGATTGGCCCGAATCGCGCGGACGTAATCCTCAGAAGGGTCAAGGTGCTACAACTGTGCTACTTACCACCGACAAGGCTAAATACAACATTGGCGAAACAGTTAAACTTACCATTCCCACTCCCGAAAACGGACGCGCACTTGTAAGCATCGAAAGCGGCACCAAAACCATTTCGAGCGAATGGATCAACACCCAAAAAGGCGAAACCCAATACTCATTTACCGCTCAGGAAAATATGGTGCCGGGTGTATATGCTTTTGTAACCATTGTGCAGCCTCACTCGCAGACTATCAACGATATGCCTATTCGTATGTATGGCGTTTTGCCCATCAACATCGAGAATCCCGCCACCAAATTAAATCCCGTTATCACAATGTCCGACAATTTGGAGGCAGAGACAGATGTTAAGATTACAGTTTCGGAACAAGACAATAAACCAATGACTTACACACTTGCCGTGGTAGACGATGGTTTGCTCGACCTTACACGTTTCAAAACTCCAAATCCGTGGGACGCTTTCTATGCACGTGAGGCTCTCGGAGTAAAAACTTGGGACATATTCGACAATGTGATAGGCGCTTACGGCGGCAAGATTGAAAGAATTTTCAGTGTGGGTGGCGACGAATCAAATCAAATGCTCAACCCAAAGAAAGCCAACAATTTACAGTCGGTAGCAATTTTCTTAGGACCGTTTACCATCAGCGGAGGCTCTAAAACCCACACCGTTAAACTGCCCAAATATTTTGGTTCGGTTCGCACAATGGTAGTGGCAGGCAACGGCAAGGCATTTGGCAACGCTGAAAAAACTTCAACCGTTACCAAGCCCCTTATGGTGTTTGCCACCGCTCCCCGCGTGCTTGGTCCTAACGAGAAATTTAAACTCCCCGTTTCGGTTTTCACCGGCGACAACTCTATAAAGAATGTTAATGTGTCAATCAAAACATACAAAGGATTGAAGACCACCGAATCTACTAAGACCTTGACATTTACCGAAAAAGGCGAGCAGATGCCCACATTCGACCTTGAAACACTCTCCGACAAAGGCTTTGCAACGTTTGAAATTACAGCCACTTCGGGCAGTCACAAGTCGGTGATGAACCTTGTGGTAGAAATCCGCGAACCCAACGCACCATCTACTCAAACCATCACCAAGGCTGTTAACGCAGGCGAAACCGCCGAAATAGCATTTACGCCAATTGGCAAAGCTGGGTCCAACACAGCTGTAATCAATATTTCGTCGATAATGCCGTTGAATTTCAACAGCCGTTTGCAATACCTTGTTGGTTACCCATACGGATGTATGGAACAGACTGTGTCTAAGGCATTTCCGCAATTGTTCCTTGCCGATATGACCGACCTTTCTGCCGACGACAAGGCACGAGCCGAGGACAATGTTAAAAAGGCTATCGAAAAAATCTACAAGCAGCAAATGTCGTCGGGCGGATTCTCTTATTGGCCAAACGAGCGTTATCCCGACCTTTGGGTAACTTCTTACGCTGGTCATTTTTTGATTGAGGCGCAGAAAAAAGGTTTTGCCGTTAATGCCGACGTGCTGAAAAAATGGCAGAAGTTTGAAAAAGACCAAGCGCAAAATTGGTACGGATCAAATGCCGATTCGTATCTCACTCAGGCATACCGCCTTTATGTGCTTGCGCTTTCGGGCGAACCCCTCACTTCGGCTATGAACCGCTTGAAAGAGAACTCAAACCTTTCTAACCACGCCAAATACCATCTTGCTGCGGCTTACGCTGTGGCAGGCAAGGCTAACACTGCCAAGGAGATTCTTGCAAAACAGTTTAAATCCGAGCGTTCGTTCTCTTACACCGAAACTTACTATTCGGCTATCAAGGAGCGCGCTATTGAGTTGCAAACCTACTGCGAAACCAACCAACAAGAAAAGGCTTTCGCCATTGCCAAGCAGATTGCCGACTATGTTAACTCCGACCGTTGGATGAGCACTCAAACCACTGCTTTTTCGCTTGTGGCTCTCAGTCAATATTTTAACAAGTATAAACCCTCTGCCGACATTGCCTGCTCCTACACCTACAATGGCAAAACCGTTAACGCCAACAACAACCGCGCTTTCTACACCGGCAAACTTGATGTTGACGGCACTCAGCCTCGTATCGTGAAATTCAAAAATTCGGGCAGCAGCGTTGTGTATGTGGAGGTTACCAACACAGGAGTACCTGCCAACGGTACCGAAGTGCCGCAATCGTCGAACCTCACCGCTAAAATGCAATTTAAATCGGGCAACGACGTTATTGACCCCTCGCGCATAGCACAGGGAACCGATTTCGACGCTATTGTTACCGTTACCAACACGAGTCAATACCGAGTCGACGACCTCGCCCTCACCAGCATCTTCCCCTCTGGATGGGAGATTTTGGATGTAGATGTTGAATTCCTTGACAATGACGGCAATGAAGATTACTACGGCAATGTCCGCTACATCGACAAGCGCGACGACCGTGTGTACACATTCTTCAAACTACAACCCGGCAACTCCATCCAATGCCGCGTTCGTCTCAACGCCGCCTACCTTGGCGAATTCTACCTTCCCGGCATCTACTGCGAAAGCCAATACGACCACGACTACTACGTAAAAACCAAAGGAAAGAAGGTTGTAGTGGCACAATAATATCTACTCAATGATAAAAAAAGAGGGTTGCTGATGGTAACCCTCTTTTTTTTATGACTATACGTCCTCAATTTTTTAAATAATGATTTTTTATTTTTGTAATTCTCTTACAACATCTTCAACAATATACATATCACCAAAAGTGTAGAGTAGGGTGGTACTATCGTGGAGGCGTTTGTTTGTTTCTGAGGTGTAGAATAAATCAAATGCCCTTTCAGGGCTGATTCTAAGGCGTTTAGCAAGTAGCATTACAATCCGCCCGATTTTATTCCACATTAATAAGTCGCTTAGCATAGTTATTTTTTACTAAGTTTTTCTTCCCAAATTGCAAGAGCACCCAAAATATCTTCGGTAACGTGTTCGCGGCTTTGAGTGTGCAAAGCATCGTAACATTTGAAAATGAAGTTTTTTATAAAGTCTATCTTCTTCATTCTTTGATACATATCAGAGGATGAATAATCTTGTTTTGTTTATTGCGCTGCGGTTCGGTCATTGTTTTATGCTTTTATCAGCGCAAATATAAGGATTTTTTGATTTGATGGGATGGTTTTGTGATATTTATCCCACTTTTGGCTGATTATAGCATTATATCCAGCCAAATCTCTATTTTTTTTACACTTTTGGCTGATTATAGTATTATATTCAGCCAAAAGTTGTTATATTTGCAACGTAATAAAATTGATATTATGAAAGCAAACATTATTGGCAGAGAATACGAAACTAAGGTGTTAGACGATATTTACAATTCGTCTAAATCGGAATTTGTGGCTGTGTGTGGCCGACGCAGGGTAGGTAAAACATTCTTAATCAAGGAGTTTTTTGATGAAAAAATCTGTTTTTCGGTGGCGGGTGTTATTCATGGCAAAACCAAAGACCAATTGAAGATCTTTGTTAATCGTCTTCGACGGTTTGGTATGGATATCAACCGCGATGTTAACGATTGGTTTGATGCTTTTGATTTGCTAATGGATTATCTGTCAGGTCTTAACGTTGAACGTAAGGTTGTGTTTTTTGATGAGCTTCCGTGGCTTGATACACCGCGTTCTAACTTTATTCAAGCATTAGAAAACTTTTGGAATTCGTTTGTTACCGACCGTCACGATATTGTGCTTGTGGTTTGTGGCAGTGCTACTTCGTGGATGGCTGATAAACTTATTAATAATCACGGAGGATTGCACAATCGCATTACACGAAGATTTTTTTTACAGCCTTTTAACCTTGCCGAAACCGAAAAGTTGCTCTCTGCCAACGGGTTTTACTTGTCGAAATATCAAGTGGCTGAATGTTATATGGTTTTCGGTGGAGTGCCGTATTATTTGAGTCTTTTGAAAAAAGATTTAACTTTGGCGCAAAATATTGATTTCCTGATGTTTGACCCTCGCGGCGACCTTTACGCCGAGTTAGATAATCTTTACGCCTCTCTGTTTAGTAATTCCAACGATTATATAAGTGTTGTTAGAGCATTGTCGCAGAGTACGGCAGGTATCACAAGGGCGGAAATTCTTACCAAAACAGGTATTAAATCAGGTGGAACGCTTACTACAATTCTTCGCAACCTTGAAACTTGCAGTTTTATACGCTCGTATCGACACATCGGCAATGCGCTCAAAGACCTTACATATCAGTTGATTGACTTTTATACTCTGTTTTATTTCCGTTTTAAAGCCGGGCTTACAATCCGCGACCGTCGGTATTGGTCTGAAATTCAAGGAACTGCCAACTTTTACATATGGGCGGGATATTCATTTGAAATTCTTACACTTAGCCATATTTCGCAGATAAAACAAAAACTTGGCATTTCGGGCGTTATTTCTGATGAGTATTCGTGCCGAATACCCACAAACGGAGAGTCGTCTGGAACTCAGATTGATTTGGTAATCAGCCGCAAAGATAATACTGTAAACCTTTGTGAGATAAAATTTTCGCTCAACGAATTTGAAATATCAGCCGATTACGAATCCACACTCCGCAACCGCATAGAACTATTCCGCAAAACTTATCTCCGTCCGCATCAGTCGCTACAATTGACTTTTGTAACAACTTTTGGTGTAAAGCAAAATACACATTCGTGGGTAGTTAATAATGAAGTGAAATTGGAAGATTTGTTTCACATCCCCCTCTCAACTTTTTTATAAAAATCAGCGGGATAGGCGGTTTCGTATTTTTTGATGATGTTGATGTTGAGGTTTTCAAGGTCGGAGAAATGGATTTTTGAATTGTCGGAAACGGGTTTGTACCACGGCTGTTTTGAGAAATATGTTTTGAGGTCGGGCGAAAGGAATTTGTAGCCGCGACGGGCAAAAATCTCGTTGCGCATTAGGCGTAGTTGGGTTTTGTCGCAAAAGTACGACAACATTCCAACGTTAACTATCGATGTGCTGGTGTATTGCCAACGGCCTGTGAGCGGTGGGTCTTGTGCGTTTTTTTTGCGGAGTTTTTTGTAGAGCGTGGTTTTGTTGTAAACATCGCCAAAAACCATTCCGCTTGCTTTTCGGACGTTGTAGATGTTTACGCCATTGTCGGAGAATATTATTTTGTAATATTTCCCTTTGTATTTGATGTTGTTGGCGTAGGCGTATTCGTCGCTGAGCACTTCAAATGGTGTTCCGTTGATGGTGGCGCCGTCAAAAATATACTCCTTGCCTGCTGCATCGGTGTAGATGCCGTTTAAGAGCGAAAGAAAATTGTTGGCAAGAAGGTCGTCGATAGAGCCGTCGAATTTGTAAAACACCTCAGTCATTTCATCCTTGTCGTCGTAGGCAATGAGCAGTTCCAAAGGAGTGTCTGTGCCGTCGTCTATTGTGCGGTATTCCACGTACTTACCAAAAGTGTACGAGCCGCCTTGTTCGGTAGAATATGTTGTGCCTCCGCGTTTGATGAGGGTGAAATCGTAGCCCACTTCGCCGAGCATTGCCGAGCCAAAAAATTCAATTCGGTCGTCTTTTTGTGTGGCTTCAAACGAGCCTTGTCCGTTGGTCCAGAATGTTCCGTTAAAGTTTTGTGCATAAACGACAGCGCACTGAATTGTAATTGCTGCCGCCAAGAGGATGTTTTTCATAAAGAGTTTCAGATAGTTTGTGGTATTGATTTAAGTTTTTGAGATTATTCCCACTCAATTTTGGCAGATAATCCGTGTTTGAAGATTTTGAGAAAGCCGTCGATTTCTTTTACGTAGTGTGGCCATTTGAGGCGTTCGTACGAGGCTTTGAGGTTGTGCAATAGGCGTTGGATGATTACGGTGTTGCTGCATTTGTTGAAAAACTGATTTTGAGGCGAAATGTTCTGTTGTTTTAGAAAAAAGACAATCTCGTCGTCGTTGAGCACCGCACCCTGATTGAATGGGTTGATGTAAAATAAAGGTTTGCCGTCGTCGGGACTGATGTATGCGAGTATAAAGTTTTTGGGCAAGTTTACACCATAGAGCGGAATGTGGCTCTGCTGTGCCAAGAGCATATAAGTTATTGCCATTGTGATAGTGTTGCCGGTGCGATTTTCGAGTGCGTAGGTGATGTACGAGTTGTCGGGCAGGAAAATATCGGGCGGCGCACTCGATGCAAATCTCAGTATTTTGTAAAAAATGTGGTTGATCAACTTGATTTGCTCTAATGGCGAAAAGTTTTGAAAATTAATGGCTTTCAGGTTTTGACCCATTGTGTTGATTTCATCGAGCAGCGAGTAGTAGCCCCTTTTTGGGTATTCGTATTTCGACACTATCCACGCGCCTTTTAGCAGGTCGTTGTCATCGTCTTTCCACTTGGTAAGGTTGTCTATCACATCGTTTTTTAGAATCAGGTGCGAAATATTACCGATACGGCTTTTGAGCAATCTTGTCGAAGATTCGCTGACGGCATTTCTCAGAGGTAGCAGCACACCGATTCCTTCGCTTACAAGTTTCTTTTCCAAGATGTTGTAAACGGTGGGGTCGGGGTCGTCCAAAAGCCGTATTATTGCATCTAATTCGTTGTCAGTCATAGTGTTACGTGGTAAGAATGTCTACTATTTCGGCTACGAGGTTTTTCATAATTACGCGGTAATCTGTACCGAAATCTTTGCAACGGCGGTTGGCAATTACTTGACAGATGGTGGCTGTGTTGTGTCCAAGCAAACGTCCGAGACCGTTGATTGCGCTCGATTCCATTTCGTAATTATTGATTTTAAGACCTTTATATGTAAATTGTTCTAATTTTTCGTTAATACCTTGGTCAACGATTTTTAGGCGAAGTTCTCTGCCTTGCGGACCGTAGAATCCGGGTGCTGAGAGAGTTATGCCTTTGCGGTATTTTTCAAGTTTTTTTAGTAGCACTGGCGACGATTCCACAAAATATGGCGATGCCAAAAGACTGTTGCGCTGAGTAAATTCGTTGAACTGGCGTTCGAGTTCAAGGTCGCAAACCTCGTTGCGGCGGGCGTAAAAGTTGAGTAATCCGTCCAAACCGCCTGCAATGGCAGTAACGATGGGTGTGCCAACGGGAATATCGGGTTGGAGCGAACCGCAAGTGCCTATTCTTACGAGGTTTAGCGTTTTGTGCTCCTCTTTGGGAATGCGTGTTTTGAGGTCGATGTTTACTGCTGCGTCAAGTTCAGTGAGCACAATGTCGATATTGTCGGTGCCTATACCCGTGGAAACCACCGAGATACGTTTCCCGTTTTTGGTTCCAGTGATGGTTTTAAATTCGCGGTTTTGCACTTTAAAATCAATGGTGTCGAAATTTTGCGCCACCACGTCGGTGCGGTCTTGGTCGCCTACGAGAATTATGTTGTCGGCAATGTTTTCGGGCAAAAGGTGGAGGTGAAACACCGTTCCGTCGCCGTTGAGAATAAGTTCAGAGTCTTCTATCGGTTTCATATTTTAGATGTTAAGTTTCGGATTTGAATTTTTCCAAAAATAGGATTATTATTTCAAACCACAAAATTTTTTTGATGTGTTTTAGAAAAAATGCCACCATTTTCTTGCCGAAAAATACGTTTGTGGCATTTATGTTTTACCATTTTATGCTTATATTTGCCAAAAATTCTTTCACCTAAATATATATTATAAAATGAAAAAATTTATTTACAGTTTGTTTTTGTCGGCGGTTGCGCTAACCGCCTCGGCTGTTGAAAAACAAGTAAAAAGTCCTGATGGTCAGATTGTTGTTACTGTTTCGGACAATGGCGGTAATCCTGCTTACAAGGTAACCCTCGGCGGAGTTGATTTTATTGAGAGTTCGCCTCTCGGTCTTGTGCTCGATTACGGCGATTTTACCAAAAATATGTCGATTGCTGATAGTAAGGAAGTTAAGAAGCAAGAGACCTATTTTCTTGGCAACTCAAAACAAAGCAAAATCGATGTAGATGCCAATGGTGCGGTTTACACCTTTGCACAAGATGGCAAGAAGATTTACGACGTGGAGTTTTTTGTGTCGAACCGCGATGTAGTTTTCCGCTATACTATTCACGCTCAGCGTCCTACATTCTGTTGTGTGGTTAAAAAAGAGGCTACTGGATTTAAATTTGCCAACGGCACTACCACATTTCTTTGTCCTCAATCGGGACCAATGGGCGGATTTGCACGCACTTCGCCAAGTTACGAAACACATTACACCGTTGACGATGCCACCGGCAAAAACGGTTGGGGCGAGGGTTATACATTCCCTTGCTTGTTTAAAAATGGCGACAAGGGTTGGATTCTTGTTTCGGAAACCGGCGTAAATGGTCGCTACTGCGGCGCAAGACTGATGGGCGGCAACGGCACACTTTATAATATAGGCTTTCCGCAAGAGGGCGAAATGAATGGACTTGCTTCGGTAACGCCCGGACTTTCGTTGCCTTCGTCAACACCTTGGCGCACAATTACTTTGGGTAAAACTCTTGCTAATATAGTGGAAACCACTGTGGCATTCGACTATGTGGAGCAACTTTACGAACCGTCGAAAAAATACCAATACGGACGCGGCTCGTGGAGTTGGATTATCGGTATGGACGGCAACACCACATACGATATTCAGAAAAAATATATCGACTTTTCGGCAGAGATGAAATTTGAGTCGGTTCTCGTTGACGCTCTGTGGGATACGCAGATAGGTCGCGACAAAATCAAGGAACTTGCCGACTATGGAAAATCAAAAAATGTTGCTCTTTATCTTTGGTACAACTCCAATGGTTATTGGAACGACGCTCCGCAAGGTCCGCGCAACATTATGGACAATATTATCACCCGCCGTCGCGAAATGAAATGGATGCAAAGCATTGGTATTCGCGGTATTAAGGTAGACTTTTTTGGCGGCGACAAGCAACAGATGCTTCAACTTTACGAAGATATTCTCGCCGATGCCAACGATTACGGTTTGCTCGTGATTTTCCACGGTTGCACATTGCCGAGAGGATGGGAGAGAATGTACCCAAATTTTGCTGCGTGTGAGGCAGTTAGAGCAAGTGAGAACCTTGCATTTGGTCAGAACGAGTGCGATAACGAGGCTTTCTGCGCCACCATTCACCCCTTTGTACGTAACACTGTGGGCAGTATGGATTGGGGTGGAAGCACTCTCAACAAGCATTACGGCTACGACAATATTCACGGCAACACCCGCAAAACTTCCGACGTGTTTGCACTTGCTGTTTCGGTGTTGTTTCAAAGTCCAGTGCAGCACTTTGCAATGGCTCCCAACAACCTTACCGACGCTCCCAAATGGGCTGTGGACTTTATGAAAGCCGTTCCCACCACTTGGGACGAGGTTAAGTTTATCGATGGTTACCCGGGAAAATACGCTGTAATTGCCCGTCGCACAGGCAATAAATGGTTTATTGCAGCCATCAACGCGCAGAAAGAGACCTTGAAACTCAACCTCACCCTACCGATGCTCACCGTCGGCGAAACCGTGAAACTCTACTCCGACGATGCCGCATTAAATGGCTCAGTAAAAGATATTAAAGTATCTAAAAAACAACAAGTTATGATTACTGTTCCGTGCAATGGCGGTTCGGTGATTGTGAAGTAACATTCAATAACACTGATTACTATTTTTTACGAGGGGGCAGATTGCTCCCTCTTTTTTTTGTTAAAAAAATACAAACGGCTTGGCGTTTTGTAGTGGTGTATATAATTTTTGTTATTTTTGGGAAAAAATTTGACGTCAATGAAATTAAAAATTTTTGCTTTAACTACGCTTTTGTTGCTGAGTGCAACTATCTGTTTTTCACAGAAATCCGACGCCCTTAATTGGAAATTTTCGGCGCAAGACAAGGAAGGCAAGTCGGTATTGGTGTTTGAAACATCTATCAAGTCTGGATTCCACCTCTATTCGCCTTACAATCCCGAAGGTGCGTCAAAACCGTTGGAAATCAAATTGTCTGATCCTCAAAACTATGCTTCGGTGTCTAAAATCAACGAAGCCGCCAAACCTGTGGAAAAATACGAGGAGATTTTCGACGTTACCGAAAAGTTTTTTGAGGGAAATGCCAAGTTTACTATTGAGGTAACACCTAAATCGGTTGTAAAACAGGTGGTTACAGGTCGTATTTCGGGTCAGGTTTGCAACGAGGAGTATATGTGCTCTATGTTCGACGAAGAGTTTTCGATCGAAATCAATCCGCAACTCCCCGAGGCTGAAAAAAAAAAGCCGATTCTGAACTACTCTCCCTCCCCAAATACTGAGAAGGAAGATACTGCAAAGCCCGAATTAGTTGATTCTGATACTGTTAGTGTGGATACCGCCAAGGTAGAAACTGCACAGTTGTCGGATACGCTTGTTGTTTCTGTTGCCCAAGGTTCTGATCCTTTGCCGAGTGAAGACAGCGGATTGTGGAGCATTTTTATCATAGCGTTTTTGGCGGGATTGGCGGCGATTTTTACGCCTTGCGTTTTCCCGATGATTCCTATGACTGTCAGTTACTTCCTAAAAAAAGCGAACAAATTTGACGCTATAATTTATGGCGTGAGCATTATCGCCCTTTACACCGTGCCCGTGGCTTTGCTGATAATTATTTCAAACGTGGCGGGCGGTGGCGAGTTCACTGCTGGTATTTTCAACGCACTGAGCACTCATTGGCTGCCTAACATCCTGTTTTTCATAGTGTTTATGATATTTGCACTATCGTTTTTTGGAATGTTTGAGATAACTATGCCTTCGGGTATTATCAACCGCGCCGAAAACCGTGGCAACAAGGGTGGAATTTTTGGAGCGTTTTTCCTTGCTTTTGTGCTTGTGCTTGTAAGCTTCTCGTGCACAGGTCCTATCGTGGGTTCGGTGCTTGTAGAGAGCGCGAGTGGAGGCAATGCCGTTAAGCCCATTGTGGCTATGTTTGGCTTTTCGCTCGCCTTTGCAATGCCGTTTACGCTGTTTGCGTTTTTCCCGGGATGGATGAAAAATCTCCCCAAGTCGGGCGGATGGCTCAATACTGTGAAGGTTGTGCTTGGTTTTGTGGAGTTTGCGCTTGGATTCAAATTTCTTTCGGTTGCCGACCAAACCTACCATTGGCATATTCTCGACCGTGAGGTTTATCTTGCTATTTGGATTGCAACTTCCATAATGTTAGGACTTTATCTTTTGGGAAAAATAAAACTTCCCAACGATTCTGATGTGCCTTTTATCAAAGTTCCGCGATTGATTTTGGCTTTAATTGCCTTTACCTTTGCAATTTATATGTTGCCGGGAATGTGGGGTGCACCGCTCAAAGCACTTTCGGGATATATTCCTCCGCTTACCACTCAGGATTTTGTGATGGGGCAAGGTAATGTTAATCAAACGGTTGCACTGTCTACCCTTTGCGAAAAACCGCTTTATGGCGACCATCTTAAACTTCCGCTCGGAATCGACGCCTATTTTGAATATAATCAGGCTGTTGAGTGTGCTAAAAAGCAAAACAAGCCTCTGTTGATTGTCTTTACAGGTCACGGATGCGTCAACTGTCGTAAAATGGAAGAGTACGTTTGGTCTGATAGTCAGGTGCTTGCCACTATGAAAGAGAAGTTTGTGATAGCAGCCCTCTATACCGACGACCGCACCGAGGACATTTCGGGCAATAGTACAATCGGCAAAGTTAATACAGAGTTGCAAATATCTAAATATCAGATCAATGCGCAGCCGTATTATGTGATGTTGAATGCCAACAGTCTCGAAAATCCCTTAATTAAACCACAAGGATACAACCCCGACCCTGATAGTTTCGTACAATACTTGCAGAATGGTTTGAATGCCTATTATAACTTGAAATAAGATGTTTTTTTCGATAGTATCACCCATATATTACGGCGAAAAAATGCTTGAAACGCTTGTTTCGCGCATAGAGCAGTCGCTAAATCCCATTACCGACAACTACGAGATTATCCTTGTAAACGATTGTTCGCCAGATGGTTCGTGGCAGAAAATCAAAGAAATCTGCGCCACCGACCAAAAGGTTAAAGGCATCAACCTTAGTCGCAATTTTGGGCAGCATTACGCCATCAGCGCAGGACTATCAGTATGCTCAGGCGAATGGATAGTGGTGATGGATTGCGACTTACAAGACCGTCCCGAAGAAATTCCACACCTTTATAATAAAGCCAAAGAAGGTTTCGACATTGTTTATGCACGCCGGGTTGTAAGGCACGATGGATTTTTTAAACGAATGTCGTCGAAGATGTTTCATTTTGTATTTGATTGGCTTAGCGGCATCAAATCCGACAGCAGCATAGCCAATTTTGGAATCTACAACCAAAAAGTGATCAAAGAATATAACAAAATGCCCGAGGTTGCGCGGACGTTTACTTCTTTGGTTAATTACCTTGGGTTTCGCCACACCTCCATAGAAGTACAGCATGCTTCACGTGCTGATGGTAATAGTTCGTATACATTCAACAAACTTATCAATTTATCGTTAGATGTAATTATCTCAAATACAAACCGTCCATTAAAATTGGCGGTTGGATTTGGTTTTTTTATGTCTTTTTTCTCGTTTTGTTTGGCAGTTTACAATATTTTTGCTAAATTAGCGGGGTATATCGGAATGCCTGGATACACTTCCACAGTATTTTCGATATGGTTTGTAGGCGGAATATTGCTTATGATGCTTGGAATTCTCGGTTTATATATAGGTAGGATATTCGACCAAGTAAAACAACGTCCGCTGTATGTAATTAGTGAGAAATTAAATTGTTAATATGGAAATTTCGGGATATGGTGTTACACTTAGAAGGTTGACCCACGACAAGATAGAAATGCTCCGCCAGTGGCGAAACGACCCTAAAATTCAGAGGTTTATGGCTTTTAGAGACCATATCACTCCTGAAATGCAAGAAAAATGGTTCCAATCCATCAACAACGACAACAATTTCTATTTTATAATAGAATTTGAAGGCAAAGAAATAGGTATGACCAATCTTAAAGATATTGATTATGAACGTGGTACAGGTGAATCAGGTATTTTTATATATGTTGACGAGTATTTGAATTCTGATGTTTCGTTTCGTTGTGCCTTGTGTTTGGGAGATTGGTTTTATTATGATTTGAATCTTTCAACATCGCTTGCTCATATCTGTTGCGACAATAAACGTGCTATCGAATATAACAAATTTCTTGAATTTAAATTGTTAGATGGTCAAGATGGTGTTTATAAGCAACTTTATGTGCAGACTAAGGATGGTTATGCAAAATCAGCTAATAAAATAAAACGAATTTTACACTTAACAAAATAAAAATGGATAAGAAAGAATTTATAGAAAAGTTTGCGGACTTGTTTGAAGAAACTGACAAGACAGAGATTATAGATGATGTCAAATTTAAGGAACTTGATGAATGGTCTTCGATAATGGCTCTTAATGTTATAGCTATGGTAGATGAAGAATACGACGTTATGTTGAAGGGCGATGATATTCGTTCGGCACAAACGTTAAACCAATTGTTTGAGATAGTCCAAAACAAGTTGTAATGGCATTTTTGAAAATTAATAATATTGCACTTAGAGGTATTTCCGCTTGTGTTCCTAAGAATATAGAGGAGAATATATTCTTGCCGCTATATTCTTCGAGAGATGAGGCTCAGAAAGTGGTGGATGCTGTTGGAATCGAACGTCGTCATATAGCTACACTATCCGTTACCGCTTCTGATTTGGGTTTTAAAGCAGCAGAAACACTAATAGAGTCGCTTGGTTGGGATAAATCTTCGATTGATTTATTGGCTGTTTGTACTCAGAATCCTGACTATATCAACTTCCCAAATTCTTTTGTGATTCATAATCGGCTTGGTTTGACCGATAAGACTATGTGTGTTGATTATTTTCATGGCTGTCCGGGATGGGTTACATCATTAAGTTCGGTTTGTGCTATGATGCAAAACGGTTTTTTAAAGCGTGCAATTTTAGTTGTCGGCGATACCGTTTCTAAAGATCAGGATTCAAGCAATTCTGAAACCAGACCTTTGTTTGGAGATGCTTGTACTGCAACAGCTTTGGAATTTCAGCAAGAAACTTCAGCTATGTTTTTTCATTCAGGTACTTTGAGCGAAGACGGCAAGGCTCTTATTTTGGCTGACGGTGGTTATCGGAATCCGTATACTCTTGAATCCTTGCAGTTTGACCTTGATAGGAAAATGGGAAAGCTTTCCTCGGATCAGATTACAAGCAAAATGGACTCTATGGATGTATTCTCGTTTGCAATTTCAAAAGTGCCAAAGGCTTTGAAAAAACTTTGCCAAGAGTTTTGTATCGACATCAATACTGTTGACTATTACACTTTTCACCAAGCCAATAAACTTATTCTCGAAAATATTGCAAAGCGATTGAAAATCAACATAGAAAAAGTACCTATGAGTCTCAAAAGCTACGGCAACACCACAAGTGCGAGCATTCCGCTAACATTGGTTTCGGAATGTGGTAAAATATTGAGCAATAGTCATAAACGTCATATAGTTTGTGGCTTTGGTACTGGTCTATCGTGGGGTGCTGCTTATTTTGAAACTGAGAATATTATTTGTCCACCTATTGTCGAACTTTAAAACTTACCAAAAATGTATAATCCGTATTCTCTTGAAAATAAAACTATTTTGATTACTGGCGCATCTTCGGGTATTGGTCGTGCCACTGCGGTAGAATGTTCAAAAATGGGTGCTAAGTGCATTATCACTGGACGAAATGTTGACAGACTTAATGAAACTTTTCATAATCTCGAAGGTGAAGGTCACATTCAAATAAATGCCGATTTGACACTTGAAAAAGATATAGAACTCTTGGTTGATCAGTCTCCTCTTTTAGATGGGTTTGTTTGTAATGCAGGAATTGTAAATACAGTTCCGATAGGATTTTACAAAGAAAGTGAAATAGAAGGTGTTTTTAAGACTAACACATTTTCTATGATGATGCTTACTAAATATCTTATCAAAAAGAAAAAACTCAACAAACCCTCGTCGATAGTTTACACAGCATCTACTGGCAACGTTTTTTCTGCGGGTATTGCCAATGGTATTTATGGTGCATCTAAATGCGCGATAGACGGTTTTATGCGCACCGCAGCATTGGAACTTGCTCCTAAAAAAATCCGTTGTAATAGCGTAAATCCTTCAATGGTGATGACTCCTATGATGACAGATAATCAGCGTATTACCAAAGAACAATTTGAGGCTGATATGCAAAAATATCCTTTAAAACGTTATGCTGAGCCTGAGGAAATTGCATGGGCTATAATTTATTTATTGTCTGACGCTTCGGCTTTTGTTACCGGCACGGCATTAAAAATTGATGGAGGTGTAACATTGTAATATATGGCATTAGTAGAAGTTAAAAATGTAGAAATCAAAGGTTTGGCTGTGGCTGTTCCGAAAGAGATTAAAACCGTAAAGTCGCAGCCTTTTTTTAATGAAACTGAGGCAGCGAATTTTACAACGGTAACGGGGGTGGTATCTTCGCATGTTGCGCCAATGAATCTTACGTTATCTGATTTGTGTCAATCAGCTGCTGAAAAACTCATACAATCAATGTCTTACAATCGTGAAGATATTGATTTGATATTGTTTGTTTCTACTTCGCGTGATTTTTACATTTGTCCTAATACTGCCAATATTTTACAAAACAAACTTGGATTGAAGACCTCGTGCGTTGCATTGGACTTGCCGATGGCATGTTCAGGTTATGTATACGGTCTATATGTTGCATCAACGTTACTGCAATCGGGACAATTGAAGCGAGCCCTTCTTCTTGTTGGCGAAATGCCTTCAAAAAATCAATCGTCGACGGATAAAACGGTTTGGCCGCTTCATGGCGATGCTGGAAGTGCTACTTTGTTGGAATATTCTTCTACAGTCAAAAACTCTATGAAGTTTAATCTTAATGGAGATGGCTCTGGCTATCAGGCTATTATATGTCGTCAACCCGGTATTAGAAATTATCCTGTAACCGAAGATTCTTTAAAATCAGTAACCATTGATAACGGCATTGAACGCAACGCTTTGCAATGCGAGATGGATGGTTCTGAGGTTTTTTCGTTTGCCATTAAACAACCTTACGAGGCTATAACTTCGCTTGCTGAGTATTTCAAAATTGATATTCAACAGATTGATTATCTGTTGATTCATCAAGCCAACAAGATGATTGACGAAAAAATCCGCAAAAAACTGAAACTCCAATCCGAAAAAGTTCCATATAGTATGGAATTTTATGGTAATACAAGTTCGTGCACGATTCCGCTGACAATGGCGTTGAAAATTCGCGAAAATTTGTCAGCGAAACAAAACTCATTGATAATGTGTGGTTTTGGTTCTGGCCTTTCGTGGGGAGCAGCACATATTGTTACTGATAAAATAGTTTGTTTACCAATAATAGAAATCTGATTATGAATACATTAAAAGGTAAAACGGCTTTAATTACAGGTTGCAACCGTGGCATTGGTAAGGCTGTGATGGAAAAATTTGCCTCGCTTGGCTGTGATATTATTTGTGCTACTCGTTGTCAATATTCTGATTTTGAAAATTATACATCTGAATTATCTCAAAAGTTTGATATAACAATTATTCATATTTATTTTGACCTTGCCGATGAGGATAGTATTAAAACATCTCTTAATCAACTGATTAAGATCAAACCTACAATTGATATATTGGTTAACAACGCAGGGATACCTCATGGCTGCATTATGCTTATGACTCCACTAAAAACAATAAAAGAGGTTTTTCAAATTAATTATTTCTCGCAAATACTTATAACACAATATATTGCAAAAATTATGACCAAGCAAAAAAGTGGTGTTATAATAAATATGAGTTCTGTTATGGCAATGGAAAATTTTGCAGGGGGATCGGCATACGCAGCATCAAAAGCCGCTGTTGCAGCCTTTACTCGCACTATTGCAAACGAACTTGCTCCATTTAATATACGTGTCAACGCTGTTGCTCCTGGTTTGATTGAAACCGAAATGGGCGATAAAATGGATCAAAAAACACAAGAATTATTTAATTCTAATTCGGATTTCAAACGTCGTGGCACTCCTCAGGAGGTTGCTAATCTTATGGCGTTTTTAGTGTCTGACGAGGCTAAATATATTACAGGTCAAATAATTAGAATAGACGGAGGAATGTAAATATGGATTTAAAGAAACTTATGCAAGATTGCTGCGAGATGAAACTTAAAGCCTTAGAAATGGCTTCAACATCAAGTTTCGGCGTACATATTGGCGGTGCTTTTTCCGCTATGGAAATTTTCACCGCTTTATATGCAGTTGCTAATATACCGTCCACTATTGAGTCAGAACGGGATAGAATTATTGTTAGCAAAGGACATTGCGTACTTGCATACTTTACTGCATTATGGAAAAAAGGATTCCTTTCGGAGGAAGAATTAAAAACTTTTGAAACCGACGGCTCATTTTTTTATGGACATCCTAACAGAAATTTAAAATACGGAATTGAGTTTTCTGCTGGCAGTCTTGGACTTGGTATTTCTTATGCCGTTGGCGTTGCAAAAGCTTGTCAATTAAACCATTATAACAACAGAATATTTGTTCTTTTAGGCGACGGAGAACTAAACGAAGGCATTGTTTGGGAAACGTTAATGTCTATTACTAATTACTCTCTTAATAATATCACAATCATAATAGATAAAAACGATTACCAACTTGACGGAAAAACCGTAGAAGTAATGAATATGAATGATTTAAAAGGGAAATTTGAATCGTTTGGATTTGACACAAAAATAGTTGACGGACATTCTATTGAAAGCTTGACAGAAGCATTTTCTCTACCAAGTAATGTTCCTAATGTGGTTATTGCCAAAACAACCAAGGCAAACGGAATCTCTTTTTTGATGAATACCAAACAATCACATTTTTGTACACTTTCCGGCAAAAAATACAATCAGGCAGTTCAAGATATAAAAACGATTTATTATGAGTAGTCAAGTAAATACAAAATTACTTTCAATGTTTGGGCAAAGCGGAAGTATCTTTGGTGTCTCGTTGTTAGAAATAATGAAACACCGCAACGATATTATAGTGCTTTCTGCTGACATGTCTTCTCCGGCAGGATTAGATAAATACAAAACTCTTTATCCTGATAATTTTTTGAACACTGGAATCGCTGAACAAAATATGATTGGAACAGCCGCAGGCTTATGCAACGAAGGTTTCAAAACTATTTGTGTAGCACAATCATGTTTTTTAAGTATGCGGAGTTTTGAACAAATAAGACAGTACGCCGGCTATATGAAATCATCACTGATTCTTGTTGGAATTTCGGCTGGTTTTTCGCTTCAATATATGGGTAACACTCATTATAGTCTTGAAGACGTGGCTCTTATGCGCACAATTCCTGGAATGAATGTGATTATTCCAAGCGACGCATTAGAAGCAGTCAAAGCCTTTGAACAATCATTGGAAATAAATTCTGCTGTGTATCTTAAATTATCAGGACTTACAAATCTTCCTATAATAAACGTTTCTGATTATGTTTTTTCTATTGGTAAAGGCGTAAAACTTACCGATGGCGCTGATATTCTGATAATTGCCAACGGTACAATGGTTTCTCAGGCATTAAAAGTTGCCGAAGAATTAAATAATGTCTGCGTTATTAATATGCACACTGTAAAACCTCTTGATACAGAGATTATTAATGATAATCTTATTGGCAAGAAAATTGTTGTAACCATAGAGGAAGGGTTTCTTAATGGAGGACTTGGTTCGGCTGTTGCCGACTTTATTTCGTTGCAAGATGAGCGTCCAAAATTATTGAGGCTTGGAATCAACGATTTTTTCCCAAAGCCCGGAAGTTATCCTTATCTTTTGCAACAATGTGGATTATCAGTAGATCAAATAGTTGAAACAATTAAAAACAATATATAAATGGATAATGTAATAGAAAAAATCATAGAAATTGTAGCTGAAACATGTGGCGTTGAAAAAAATGAAGTCAACGGTGATAGTTCTGTCGGCGATTTCCCTGCATGGGACTCAATGGGACATTTGAGCATTCTCAACAATGTTGAGGAGGCTTTTAATATTAGTTTCGACCCCGAAGAGATGATGGAACTCGAAGACATTAACGACATTGTTAAAGCAGTTTCGCAAAAATTATGACAATTGTAGAGCGCATATATCAAAATTCACTGAATTTTCCTAACAAAATTGCCATAGTTTGTAATGATACTGTATTGAGTTACAAAACTTTATGGCAAAATATTGTTAGTTGTTGCAGAGATTTTGAGTTTATGTTTCCAAAAGGTATAAATTATTGTTTGTTTAAAAACTCTCAGAATGATTCTTTCGCAATAAAATATTTTGCAAATCATTTGTTTAAAACAATCAATGTGCCTGTTGATAATGATATTTCTGATGATAATTATTCAGAAATTGCTGATAGTTTAGATTCTTTAATACCACCATCTACAGAGCATAAAAGTATATTTGCAGACAATAACATACTTTTCCCTGATGACAATGCTACTGCCGACATAATGTTTACTACTGGTACAACTGGTAAACCTAAGGGAGTAGTTCTTACTCATAATAATATATGCGCTTCCACCGATAATATCAATGCATTTGTTGGCAATACTGCTGATGATGTGGAACTTATAGCATTACCACTAAGTCATTCTTTTGGACTTGGTCGTTTGCGCTGTGTGCTCTCAAAGGGCGGAACTGCTGTTATCTTGAACAGTTTTGCTAATGTTAAAAAAATATTTGAAACAATTGAAAACCAGCATTGTACTGGTTTTGCATTTGTACCAGCGGCATGGAACTACATTCAGAAAATCAGCGGCGATAATATTTCTAAATTTGCTAATCAACTAAAATACGTTGAAATTGGAAGTTCCTATATGTCAGAAGAATCGAAACGAAAGTTAATGAGTTTACTGCCCAATACTCGAATTTGTATGCATTATGGACTTACAGAGGCATCTCGTAGTACTTTTTTAAGTTTTGCTGACGATATTCAACATTTAAACTCAATAGGAAAACCATCGCAAAATACTGAGATTAAAATATTTGACCACGGAGAAATTGGCGTTAAAGGTCAACACGTTTTTCATAAATATTTGAATAATGAACCTGCCGTTTTTCGTGATGGATTTTTTTTAACTGGCGATTGTGGAACAATTGATTCCGACGGATATCTATATTTAACTGGTAGAAAGAAAGAAATTATCAATGTGGGTGGTAAAAAAGTTTCACCAATTGAAGTTGAGAATATTCTTAATATGTTTCCTGCTATTGTAGAATCGTGCTGTGTTGGTGTTCAAAATGATGTTTATGGCGAAATTGTTAAAGCGTATATTGTTGTTAATCAAGAGTTAGACAACGCAGCACTTCGCAAATATCTTAAAAGTAAACTTGAAACATACAAAATACCATCTTCGTTTCAAATTGTAGACTCGTTGCCAAAAACCAAATCGGGAAAACTTCAAAGATTAGAACTAAAATGAGCACTGCGCAACTATTGGAATATCAACCTTATATCATCAGTGATGAAACAGAAAACGCATTTTATGATGCGTTGCAAGATGAGTTGTCTTTTCATTACGACAACAATCAAATGTATCGCAGTTTTTGCGAAAAAAATGGTTTTAATCCTCACGAAAAATTTGATTTACAAGATATTCCGCCTGTGTCGGTAAGTGTTTTTAAACATTTGGGCGCAAGACTAACTTCTGTATCAAAAAACGATTTAACTTTAACAATTAAATCGTCGGCAACGTCGGGTATTCCTTCAACTATTTTGGTGGACAAAGTTACAGCCAAAAATCAGGCAAAAGCAATGATTAAAGTGGTTGGTGAGTTTATTGGTAAAGATCGTAAACCATTTTTAATCATGGATATAGACCCACGTTCTGAACAGAAAAAGTTTCTCGGCGCACGTTTTGCTGCTGTAACTGGATATTTAAAATTTGCCAATAAAGCTGAGTATTTTTTGAATGTTGATGCTAACGGTGTTTTCTATTTTGATGTAGAAAAAATAGCCAACTTTGTTGACCAACTTGATAAAAATCAACCCGTTGTAGTTTTTGGTTTTACCTATATACTTTTCAAAAATGTTTTATCAGAAATCGAAAAATCAGGGAAAATAATTTCACTACCAAAAGGATCAAAGATAATACACATTGGCGGTTGGAAAAAACTTGAAAACGAAAAGATTTCTAAAGAACTTTTTAAGGATAGAATTTCTGCTTGTTTTTCGATTAATCCCGATGATGTAATTGATATTTATGGGTTTACAGAACAAATGGGTATCAATTATCCTGATTGCAAATGTGGTTTTAAACATACGCCTGTATATTCAAAGGTTTTGGTACGTGATGTTTCTACACATAAAGTTTTAGGTGCTAATCAGGAAGGACTTTTAGAGTTTATTACTCCTATAACACATTCATATCCTGGCAACTGCGTTTTAACAGATGATTTGGGTTTTGTAAATTCTGAGCCTTGTCCATACGGTCGCAAAGGTATTCGTTTTAAGGTTACTGGGCGTATGAAAAAAGCAGAGATTCGTGGTTGCGGAGATATCCTTTCGCAAAAACTCACTTTTCAAAAATCTAATAATAAGGTTGTTGGTAATAATATTTTTGAAGTGCATTTTTTTGAAGGTGTTGTTTCCGAAACATCCCCTCAAAAACAATTAGGTGATATTATTCTATATCTTAAAAATCAACTTCAATGGCTTAGAAATCAGCCAGTAAATCTTATAATTGGATTGATATCCCAAGTTGCAAAAAAATGGGAAAATGAATATTTTCTATCTTCTTGGTGCAGTTATAATCATCTTTATACTATTGCAAAACAAGGTTTTAGGGATAATATCAATTATGCAGATGGTTTTATTCCTTTTGATAGCAATAAACATTATCTTACTGCTATACCTCGTGGATTAGTTTGTCATTGGCTTTCGGGTAATGTTCAGATTTTAGGGATGTTTGCATTGGTGCAAAGTTTGATTTGCAAAAATGTCAATTTATTAAAAATTTCATCAAGAGACAACGGAGTATTTCAAAATCTTTTGGAGTCTTTTCGAGGTGAGGAATTTTCTGAAAACGGACAAACCATAAGAGGTGATGATATAATAAAATGTGTTGCGTTAGTGTATTTTGATAGACATTTTGAAGAATTAGGCAAGATGATGTCGTCAGAGGCTGATGTGCGTATTGCTTGGGGCGGTAGAGATGCTGTTCAGGCTGTTGCAAATTATCCAAGTCGTTACGATTCTGAAACTGTTGTTTTTGGTCCTAAGCTTTCTTTTTCTGTGGTTTGCAACGAAGATTTATCATCGCCACAAGGGGCTAAAAAACTTGCCCGTAGAATTTCGGTTGATTTTTCGATTTTTGATCAAACAGGATGCGCATCGCCACATAATCTTTATGTAGAAAAGGGCGGTAAGGTTTCGCCATCAGAGTTTTGCGCAATTTTAGCAGAGGCGATGGCAAAAACCGAATTACAGATTCCTAAGCCTTCTGTTTCGCAAGAACAAATTTCTCAAATTCATTCTATACGAGGACTTTATGATTTTAAGGGAAAGGTTTTTGGATCTGATTCGTTGTCGTGGACGATTCTGTACGACCATGATTGTGAACTTTCTTCACCAATTTATTCGCGAACTCTTTTTGTTCATGCTGTTGATAATATCGAAGATAGTTTGCAATTTGTATCGTCTGATATTCAAACAATTGGCATTCCGTCAACCGATATAAAATATATAAATTATGCCAAAAAAGCAGTATCTCTTGGCGCATCGCGATGTCCTCTTATCGGCAAAATGTTAGATTTTGAAATGCCGTGGGATGGATTATTTTTGATTGATCGATTGATAAAATGGAAGACTGTTGGCACTGATTTTTTGATAACCAAATAATGTTTTTTCCTATCTTTGTCCCGACAAAAACTTTTTATATGAGCACCTATTCGCACGAACAACTGATACAAGACCGCCGTTATCTCGAACTGCTTTCGCAGAGTTTCCCGAATGTTACAAGCGCGGCTACTGAGATTGTTAACTTGCAGGCTATCTTAAACTTGCCTAAGGGAACGGAACATTTTGTTTCCGACCTTCACGGCGAGTACACTGCCTTTACACATATCCTAAAAAATGCTTCGGGTGTTATCCGCCGAAAGGTTGACGAGGTGTTTGGTATGAACCTGAGGCAGAGCGACAAAGACCAACTCTGTTCGCTGATTTATTATCCTGCCGAAAAAATCGCTCTTGCCAAACAAACCGAAAAGGATATCGACGATTGGTTTCGCACAATGATTTTTCAAGTGGTGGCTGTGGCGCGAATGGTGGCTTCAAAATATACTCATTCTAAAATCCGCAAACATCTGCCCTCGCAGTTTACTTACGTTATCGAGGAACTCCTTTTTGAAAAATCAGAGGAGGAAGATAAGCAAGGATATTACTCTGCCATAATTAGTTCCATAGTTGATATTGGTCGCGCTGAGGAGTTGATTATTGCCATTTGCGAACTTATTCATCAACTTGCTATCGACACTCTGCACATTGTGGGCGATGTTTACGACCGTGGTCCAGGTGCGTGCGGTATTATGGAAATCCTCTGCAATTATCACGATTTTGATATTCAGTGGGGCAATCACGATATTTCGTGGATGGGTGCGGCGGCAGGCAATTGGGCGCTGATTGCCAATGTGGTGCGCATTTCGATTCGTTATGCCAATGTGGAAACTCTCGAAGAGGGCTATTCTATTAATTTACTGCCACTTGCCACATTTGCGCTCGACACCTACGGCCACGACCCTTGCACTATTTTTCAGGCTTGCGAATTTGAGGAAAACACCCGAATGAGTCGTTCGTTGCAACTTATGGCTAAGATGCACAAGGCTATTTCTATTATTCAGTTTAAACTTGAAGGACAGATAATTAGCCGTCATCCCGAGTTTAATATGGAAAACCATAAACTACTGCATCTTATTGATTTTGAGAAACATACTATTAATTTAGATGGCAAGTCGTATCCGTTGTCGGATAATCATTTCCCCACTATCAACCCGATGGATCCATACAAGTTGAGCGCAGAGGAAGAGCAACTTATGCGTCAACTTTATCACTCTTTTACAAGTAGCGAAAAATTGCAAGACCACTTGAAATGCCTCTATTCGCACGGAAGTCTTTTTCTTGTGCGCAATAATATTTTGCTTTACCACGCAGCCATTCCGCTAAATGCCGATGGAACATTCAAAGAGGTTGATATTATGGGTGTTAAGTACAAAGGTAAGGCGATGATGGAGCGTTTCGACCAAGTGATTCGCGCTGCATATTTTGCCGAAAAACATAGCGACGAAAAACAGATTGCTCTTGACTATATGTGGTATTTGTGGTGCGGACCTGATTCGCCGCTTTACAACAAGGATAAGATGACCACTTTTGAACGTTATTTTATTGACGATGAGCAAATTATCAAAGAAATCAAAGGCGCATATTACGAACTTGCCAATCAAAAAGATACTTGCGATAATATTCTTCGGGAGTTTGGACTTGACCCCGAAAAGTCGCGCATAATTAACGGTCATATTCCCGTGCGCACCACCAAAGGCGAATCTCCAATGCGTGCCGACGGTCGCCGTTTGGTTATCGATGGAGGATTTTCAAAGCCTTATCACAAAACCACCGGCATTGCGGGCTACACTTTAATATATAATAGTCACGGTGTGCAATTGGTTCAGCACGAGGCATTTGAAAGCAAAGAACGTGCTGTAAAAGAAGGTTCCGACATTCACAGCCGTGTGCAATTAGAGGAGTTTAAATATCGTAGAATGCACGTTTGTGATACCGATAAGGGTATGAAACTGCAAAAACAGATTGAAAATTTGCGAAAACTCTTAGAAGCATATCGTTACGGGATTATCAAGGAAAAAGTATAACAAGTGCTGTATTTATTGAGGTTTTAAATGAAACTCAATGCCTTTTTGTGCGTATTATTATGGTAAGATTGTTTCTTTTGGAACTATCTTTGTACTAAATCTTTGAAACCTATTAATACATCATTTATGGCAATACTTTTAGAAAATCATTTAAATAAATTCTCTCTAACGAGCAGAATAGTCTTTGGAATAAGTCTTATTATTATTCCACTTGTGGTTGTAGTTATCTATGTGTTTGTAAAACAGGGCACTGTGGGCGAATATGCCGAAAAACTTACCAACCGCTATGTAGATATTATGCAAACCGCTGATGCTATGGTATTAGACGTAAATGCTTCATACAAAGGTATTTCGATGTTTGCTAAGGACAAAAATATGGAAGGTCGTTCGTTGGCTACCGAAAATATTGCCAAGGCAGAGGCTAAAATCAATACTTTGGCAGAATATGTTGGCAGCAACGACATTGAGGCTGATATCAAATCTGATTTCAAAACTTGTAAGGATGCTTTGTTGAAACTTCAAACTTTGATTAGCAGCACCCTCAACAGCAATGGCACAACTGATATTTCAGAAGGTTCTTCCCTTCGCGAAACGATTAGCACATCTGCTGCCACTTTGCAAACCAACGCCGCACGTGTTATCAAAGCCACTTCGCAGTCGTTGGAAGAGTCGGTGGCTTTGTCGCGAAAGAGTATTATAATCGGTTTGTGCATTGCCGCATTGATGTTTTTTATGGCTTTCCACGATTTTTCTAACCGTACAATCAAGCCGCTCATAAAAGCTATCGACCGCGCCACACATCTGGCTCAGGGAAACCTTAAAGTATCTACCGAACGTTCGCCAAACCAAGACGAAGTGGGTACGCTCAACAATGCCATTTGCGACCTTTCGGATAACCTTCAAATGATTGTAGATTCTATCACAGAGAGTGCTACGGCAATTGCAGGAGCATCAGACGAAATAAACCGCGTAAGCACTCAGATGAGCAATTCTGCAAGCGATCAGGCTGCTTCGGCCGAGGAGGTAAGTTCGTCGGTTGAGGAGATGGCGTCGTCGATTCAGCAAAACTCCGACAATGCTCTCGAAACAGAAAGAATTGCTCTTGCCGCATCCAAAACCATTGCAGACTATAGCGAAACGGCCAATAAGTCGATTCACGCTATGAACGAGATTGCCGAAAAAATCTCTATTATCGACGATATCGCTTTCCAAACCAATATCCTTGCTTTGAACGCTGCTGTAGAGGCTGCACGAGCAGGCGAACACGGCAAAGGTTTTGCTGTGGTGGCAGCCGAGGTGCGCAAACTTGCCGAGCGTTGTGCATTGGCAGCCAAAGAGATAGATGCTGTTAGTTCTGAAGGTAGAAATGTGTCAAAACAAACGAGTGATGCATTTGCCCGTGTGCTGCCCGATATCGAACGCACCACATCGCTCGTTAAGGAGATTGCCGTCGCTTGTAGAGAACAGGCTTCGGGCGGAGCTCAAATCAATACTGCCGTTCAGCGTTTTAATGTTTCTACTCAGCAGTTTGCCTCAATTTCGGAGGAGATGGCTTCTAATTCTGACAACTTAAAACTCGAATCCGAAAAACTTATGATGGCGCTTGGATATTTCAACCATTCGTAGAATCTAAGTTGCAGATAATACTATAGCAATATAAAACCCCGTGCAACTTATTGTTTCACGGGGTTTTATATTTTTTAATTATTGCTAATTATTTGCTATCTTTCTGAAAAAGTTTGTAGCACAATCCTGCGAGACCTGCACCGCAAAGAGGAGCCACAAAGAACAACCACAACTGTTTCCAAGCCAAAGCGTTTTCAGAGAATAAGCATTGGCTAAACGAACGTGCGGGGTTAACGCTTGTGTTGGTCAACGGAATGCTAATCAAGTGGATAAGTACAAGTGTAAGACCGATTGCCAATCCTGCGTGAAGTCCTGCGCCTTTACTGTCGGTGCTACCGAGGATAACCATCAAGAAAATGAATGTCAATACCATTTCGATGATGAATGCGCCTACAGCATCGCAGTTTGCATAACCTGCTGCGCCTTTGTAAAATTCGCTTCCATAGCCGTTGGCTGCAAAATCACCGGGAGTAGAGCCTGTGCATTTAACAATCATCCAAAGGATGGCGGCTGCCAAGCTTGCGCCAATAATCTGCGCAATCCAATAACTGCCCATCTCCTTACCTGTCATACGTCCGTTGACATAGCAGCCGAACGATACTGCAGGGTTGAGGTGTGCGCCCGAAATGTGTCCAATTCCGTAAGCCATAGCCACTACTGTGAGGCCAAACGCGATTGCAACGCCGAGAAAGCCTACCGAACCACCAGCAAACACGGCTGTGCCGCATCCGCCAAATACCAATGTGAATGTACCTATACATTCAGCAATCATTTTTTTGTGTATACTTTTCATATTAATAAAACTTTATGTTGTTAAGTTGGTTAATAAATTTATGGTGTTTTTTTGAAAAAGTCAATAGTTGGTGAATAATTTTTACAAATTATTCAAAATAAACTCCGTCATCTTAGTATACAAATGCAGCCTTGTGTTGCCGCCGTAGATGCTGTGGTTGCGGTTGGTGTATTGCATATAGTCAAACTGTTTGTTGGCTTGCACAAGGGCTTCGGCAAACATCATTGAGTTTTGGGGGTGTACGTTGTCGTCGGCAGAACCAAATATTAGCAAAAATTTGCCTTTAAGTTGGTGTGCATACGATATGGGCGAGTTGTTGATGTAGCCTTCGTGGTTGTCGGTGGGCAAACCCATATAACGCTCGGTGTAGATGTTGTCGTAAAATTCCCAATTGGTTACGGGCGCAACTGCCACGCCGAGAGCGTATTTGCCGGGTGTGCGGGTCATTGCGTTGGCTACCATAAATCCGCCGTAACTCCATCCCCAAATGCCGAGCCTATTGCCGTCGATATATGCCTGAGAACCAAGGTAATCGGCAAAATCGGAAAGGTCTTCGGTTTCTAATGCGCCAAGTTTCCCATAGGTGCATTTTCTAAAATCAGATCCTTTGCGTCCTGTGCCGCGTGTGTCGGTGGCTGCTACAATGTAGCCTTTTTGAGCCAAAAGTTGATGCCAGCCAAATTCCCATTCGTCGTTTACAAAATTGTAGTTAGGACCATTGTAGCCTACCACAAGCACGGGGTAACGTTTGGTAGAATCAAAATCTGTGGGCTTGATCATATATGCCGACAGTTGGTCGCCATGACTGTTTTTCCAAAAGAAAATTTCGTGGTTTATTCCACCGTATGATTCTGCGGCTTTTTTTACTTTTTCGTTGGTTTCTAAGGTTTTTATTACCTTGCCGTCACTGGTGTTTACGGTAATAATGGCAGGTGTTGTGGCGTTGGAATATGTGTTTACGTAGTATTTGAAAGTGGATGAAAACACAGCCTCGTTGGTGCCGTCGTTTTGCGATAGGCATTTTGTTTTTTTGCCAGCAAGGTCGGTGCAGTAGAGTGCGGTTTGAGTAGGATTTTTGCCCACACCTATATAATATACCTTTTTGTTTTTTTCGTCTACGCCGCATAATTCTGTAAGTTCTTTTTCGCCCGATGTAACGGCGTTGATAAGTTTTCCGTCCATTCCGTAGCGGTAGATGTGCCGGTAGCCGCTCTGCTCAGATTCCACAAGAAAAGATTTGTTGTCGCTGAGAAAAACAAAACTTTGCGGCACAGTCTCTTCAATGTAATATTTGTCGCTCTGAGTGTAGATGGTTTTGGTAGATTCGTCTTTGGTATTGTAGGTGATGAGGCCGAGGTGGTTTTGCTTGCGATTCATCTTTACAATTGCGAGAATTTCGGGGTTGTTGGTCCATTGAATATTGGGGACGTATATGTCTGCGTTGTTGCCAATATTTACGTTTGAGGTCGTTTTTGCCTCAAAATCAAAAACATGCACCGAAACTTTTGAGTTGTTTTCGCCTACTTTGGGATATTTGTACGAATAGTTGATAGGGTAGAGCGATTCGGGGTCGTAATTGCTCGACAGTTGGTTGTAGAATTGCAAAACGTACTCTTTTACATCTGTTTCGTTGAATTTGATATAAGCGATTTTTTTGCTGTCGGGCGAAAACTCAAAAGCGCGGTTAAACGAAAACTCTTCTTCGTAAACCCAGTCGGGAATGCCGTTGAGTATGCTATTAATTTTGCCATCGGTGGTTACCGAAGAAATGTCCCCACTTTCTAAGTCTTTGAGCATTATATTGTTGTCTACCACAAAAGCCACTTTTTTGCCATCGGGCGAAAATGTAGCCTGCTGTTGCCAAGCACTTTCTAACAGAGGTTTGCTTTGTTTGGTTTCTAAGTCGTAAACATAATATTTAGTGTTGAACGAATTACGGTGAATAGGCTCGTAGATGCTGTAATACAGTATTTTATCTTCGGTGGGCGACATCTCAAAACCGTAATAGAAACCTTTTTTTATAGTTTCGATAATTTCGCCGGTGGCAAACGAGCATTTAACAATGTTGCCATCTTTGAGTGCCACGTACGATTCGCCATCGCTCAAAGGAGTTATATCGTCGAATGTTTCGGAATAGAAGCGGTATGCACCTCTTGTAACATCGCTTACAGTGAGGATTTCTTGCGCAAAAACAGGGCAGGAGGCTGCTATAAGGAGTGAAAGAAATAGTTTTTTCATAAGCTTTCTTCTTAATTTTACTTTTTGCAAAGATAGTGTTTTTTTGAGGTGAAGAGTTTAAATTGTTGTTTCATAATTGGTGTATGTTTCACTTTTTTTGTGTCGTTTTTGATACATTGACTGTTGAATTTGTTATGTCAATTTTTGTAATTAGTCTATTATTAGATGTTTATGGTAGGGTTTCAAATCACTGTTTAATTATGTCTAAAATTCTAAAATAATGTTAAAAAGTTTAAATCATTTGTTTCAAAATGGTATAGTCAACGTTGCCTTAATTTTAAATTTTTGTTAATGAAATAAGGGACGAAAAAGAAGGCTCGAAAGGGCAGAAGTTTCACACCTTATCTTATAGTGCTTTATTTACAGATTTTAATTTACAGTATTTCATCAATTAAACTTAAATTTATTTATGAAGGCAAATCTGAAATTTTTATGGGCGATGCTGATAATGCTGCCCTTGATGTTTGTCTCGGTGGCGGCAGTGGCACAAACCACGGCCACGGGTACGGTAACATCGTCGAACGGTGAACCTCTTATAGGTGTAACCGTTTTGGAACAAGGTACTACCAACGGAACTATCACCGACCTTGATGGTAAGTTTTCGTTGCAAGTGCAGAGCGGTGCAACGCTCGAATTCTCTTTTATGGGTTACGAACGTCAGTCGCAACCCGCTTCTTCTAACATGAATATCGTTTTGGAAGAAGACACTAAGGCTCTCGAAGAGGTTGTTGTCGTAGGTTACGGCACACAGCGCAAAGAGGCTGTTACGGGATCGGTAGCCAGTGTAAAAGGCGACGACATGCGTGCTGTGGCAGGTTCTAACATTACACAGAACTTGCAAGGTCGTGTTGCCGGAGTAGAAATGAGCCAAGTATCTTCAAAACCTGGTGAAACGATGCAGATTCGTATCCGTGGTACTCGTTCGCTCAACGCAAGCAACGACCCTCTTATCGTACTCGACGGTATTCCTTTTGCCGGTAGCCTTAGCGACATTAATCCTTCCGACATCAAATCTTTGGATATTTTGAAAGATGCTTCTGCTACAGCAATCTACGGTTCTCGTGGTGCCAACGGCGTTATCATTATCACTACCAACCGTGGTGCCGAGGGACAAAAAGCCAAATTCACTTACAACGGTTATTATGGTGTAAAGAAACTTTTCTCAAAATTCCCTATGATGGACGGCGAAAAATTCGCCAAACTCCGTGCTGATGGCGGTATCAAGACAAACTCTGACGATGAGGCCGATGGACAGAATATCGATTGGCAAGATAGATATTTTGAAACCGGTATGGTAACAAGTCACGACGTTGGCGTTACCGGCGGAACTAAGGCTGGCAACTATGCTTTTGGTGTTGGTTACTATCACGAGGAGGCTGTTGTTCCCGGTCAGGATTTCTCCCGTTTCTCGCTCCGTGGTTCGGTAGATCAGAAATTGGGTGATTATTTCAAAGTTGGTTTCAGCACCAACAACAACTATTCGGTTACCAACGACAACAACCGTATTTTCAATGTTCTTTCAAATTCTCCTATTGCTGTTATCACCAACGAAGACGGCACTGAGAAACAATGGATTAAAAACTGCGACGGCAACGAAGGTTATGTAGTTTCTGCCGACAAAATCAACAATCTTGGCGACAAATATGCTAACCAACGCAAGGTTTACGGCTCTTACAACACTTTCTACGGTGAGGCAGAACTCCCTTATGTAAAAGGTTTGAAATATAGAATCAATGTTGGTCTAAACCTTCGTTACCAAAATAATGGTAGTTATACAGGTGCCGAGGTGTTTGGCTCTACCGACCGTTCCAACGCTTCTATCACTAATGCTTTAACTACCAACTGGGCTGTTGAAAACCTTATCACTTATGATAAAATTTTTGCAGAGAAACACTCTATCAACTTTGTGGCTTTGTACTCGGCTGAAGCAAGCCTCTACAACTCTTCTAACTTGGGTGCACAAGATATTCAGGCCGACCACTTCCAATACTGGAATTTGGGTCGCGCTGATGGTTCTTACACCGTTAATCCCGATTGGCAAGGTTATTCTAAAACCGGACTTATCTCTTACATGGCTCGTTTGATGTATTCTTACGACAGCAAATATATGTTGAGTGTTGCACTTCGTAGTGATGGTTCTTCTCGTCTTGCCGAAGGACACAAATGGCACACATATCCTGCTATTTCGCTCGGTTGGAATGTTAAAAACGAAGAATTTATGAGCGGTATCGATTGGCTCAACCAATTGAAAGTTCGCGTAGGCTACGGTGAAACTTCTAACCAATCTGTTGATCCCTACAAGACTCTTGGTCGTCTTGGTACTTCACCCTACAACTTTGGCAGCGAAACTGCTACAGGTTTGCGTGTTACCGAAGTTCCCAATGAGGAACTCGGATGGGAATACTCTACCACTTGGAACGTTGGTCTCGACCTCGCTTTCTTCCGCAACCGCTTGAATGTTACAGCCGAGTACTACACAATGAAAACCAAAGAAGTGCTTCTCTCTATCGGATTGCCCAGCACTTCGGGTGTTTCGAGCATAATGTCAAACATTGGCGAAACCGAAAACAAAGGTTTTGAAATGAGTCTCGATGGAACTATCATCGACAACAAGAATGGTTGGACTTGGACAGCCGGTGCCAACTTCTACATCAACCGCAACAAACTTACCAAACTTGCTTCCGGTCAGGAAGAAGACCGTGGCAACAACTGGTTTGTAGGTTATCCTATCGACTGTATCTACGACTTTAAATACGAAGGCATCTGGCAAGAAAACGAAGAAGAACTTCGCAAAGTGCTTGAACCCGCTGGCAACCCCGGTATGATTAAAGTTGCTTACACTGGTGAATACGAAAATGGTGTTCCCGTTCGCGAAATCAACGACGACGACCGTATGCCTCAGAGCATGGAATGTGATCTTCAAGGTGGTTTCAACACCACAGTGGCTTGGAAAAACATCGATCTCAACATTGTTGGCGCTTTCAAAGTAGGCGGTTTGCTCATCAGCACACTTTACGGTTCGTCTGGTTATCTCAACCTTCTTACCTCTAAGAACAACAATATTGATGTTGACTACTGGACACCTACCAACACCGGCGCACGTTATCCTGCTCCCGGAGGTATTCAGAGCGGTGACAATCCTAAATATGGTTCTACACTTGGCTATTTCGATGCTTCTTATTTGAAGATTCGTACCATCACTCTCGGTTACAATTTCGAAAAACTCGGTGTTTTCCGAAACACAAATATCTCGAAACTAAGACTTTACTTCTCGGTTATCAACCCGTTTGTAATGTTCTCACCCTACAAAGACGAGTCGGGCATGGATCCTGAAACCAACTCTTACGGTAACGAAAACTCTGCTGTATCTTACGGTCAGAAACGTCTTCTCACCATTGGTACTAACACCCCGTCTACAAGAACTTACATGTTTGGTCTTAACTTCACATTCTAATTCACATAATTTTTAAATAAGAAACAATGAAGACAAAAATTAAAAATATAGCATTGGCAGCTGTCGCTCTTACTTCTGTAGGCGGTTTTACAAGCTGCGAAGACGTACTCGAAGAAGAGCCCCGTGGTATTTTTGAACCGAGTTTCTTTACCACCGAGCAGGGTATTCAAGGCGGTCTTACTGGTCTTTATCAGAATCTCCGCTATCTCTACGGCAATATGTACTTCTACAATTCGCTCGAAACCGGTACTGATGAGTATACCTACGGACAAAGTGCCGACAACAACTTTAAGGACGCTGACCTTTCGGGCGCAGGTTCGTTAAATGCTGAATCAAGCCGTAGCGACGCTCTTTGGGGTAATGCATTTACTTCAATCAACTCTGCAAATTCACTTATTAAGAACGGCGAGGCAGGAGGTGTAGATCCTTCTATGATTG
The DNA here is from genome assembly GCA_016293845.1 of Bacteroidales bacterium. Taxonomy (GTDB): domain Bacteria; phylum Bacteroidota; class Bacteroidia; order Bacteroidales; family UBA3824; genus UBA3824. Next base: position 39,864 of record JAEDDH010000011.1, read on the forward strand.
CTGAGGCTTACTTTTTCAGAGGTTTCAACTATTTTTGCCTTGTACAAACATTCGGTGGTGTTCCGTTGGATCTTGGTAGCGGCAAACTCGAACCTAATACTTCGGCTTCGCGTACAAGCGTAAGAAACACTGTTCCTGAGGTTTATCAAGTGATTTTTGCCGACCTTAAACAGGCTATTGACAACCTACCCGACAAATCAAGAAAAACCGGTACTGTTACCAAAAACGTTGCAAGATTCTTCCTGTCAAAGGCTTATCTTACTTTCGGCTGGTGGTTGGAAAATCCCAACAATATTCCTACATATCCCGAATGCAGCCGCACCGACCTCGATGGTCACGACAATGCTTGGTATTTCAACGAGTCGTACAACGTAGCCAAAGAGGCTATCGACAATCCCGGTCCTTATGGTTTGATGCCTACTTATTACGAAGTTAACGTGGGCAAAAACGACCGCAACAAAGAGTGCATGTTCTACGCCGACCACACCGAATCTGACGCTTTCTACAATGGTGGCGACCTCGGTTATGCGGGTGGTAGTGGTACAGAGCAAGTTACAGTTTGGGCTCCCACTTGGAACTATTGTAATATTCACTGTGCTGATGATTTTGCTCCTTGCCGTCGTGAAGCTGCTCAGTGGGCAGGACGTCCTTGGACACGTATGGCTCCTTGTCAAGAGGTTTTCGCCAAATTCACCAATAAGGACAAAGATGCCCGTTACGATGGTACTTTTGTAACCGTTTACCGTGGCAACTGGGACAAAGCAGGTGAGGATCCCAAGGCTACTCACAAAAATGCCAACGATATGGAAATCAAATTGGGCGACCCTATTTTAACTTTCGTTCCTGATCAAATTGTTGGCACTGTAACTTATCCTACCACTGATTTTGGTAAGAGCAAAGTTTGCGCCGGTGAAACTGCCGGACGTGCCGATTGGGTTGTAGAGCCTGACCACATTAGCCGCAATACATATCCCGGTCTTTGGAAACTCGGAACTTATCGTACCGACAATGGTGATGGTCTTGGTCAGCCTAATGGTTCTTTAACTCGTCCTGTTGTTATTGCCAAATTCTCTGAACTTTACCTGATTGCTGCCGAAGCCGCTGTTAAGGCTGGCAAAAACAGCGAAGCCCGCGATATGATTAACGTTCTCCGTGCTCGTGCAGGCAAATGGAGTTTTAGCAATGCTGAAAATACCGCTGTTACTGCCGACTATTCTGCCGACCTTACAGCCGAAACTCCTGCCACTATCGACATCGACTACGTGCTCGACGAACGTATGCGCGAACTCTTTGGTGAAGGTCTCCGCTGGTACGACCTCGTTCGCACTCAAACATGGGCTGAACGTGCCGGTTCGTACACCATTTGCGAAAACAACGGTACGGCTTGGGTCGACAAGAAAACTACCAAACGTGATATCAAGGCATTCCACTATCTCCGTCCTATTCCCACAGGTCAGTTGAATGCAATGGAAATCACCGACGATGAGCGTAAGGCTTATCAAAATCCCGGATACAATTAGAATTTGTTTTCCCCTCTTAATACTTAAATAGGTTAATAAAAAGACTTCTTCCCCGGCGCAGTGATTGCGTCGGGGATTTGTTTTTTTTAGATGTCTTCTAATCCGAGTATCAGATAATCTTTGCGCATTTTGCGGTATTTTGGTGGCAGACTTTCTGATTTCTGTTTTAACAGCATAATATTGGCGCGTTGCGGGTCGCGCTTAATTTCGGCTATTAGACATTTTTTGTCTAATTCGTTTACTGCAACAAGGTCTGTTTCGTTTTCGCCATTTTTTGTCCAAAAATTTGTAACGATGTTATAAGCTCCGTTTTCAAGGTATTTTTGACGGAAAAGCCGTTCTAACATTTTACCTGAGTATGTGTTGTAGTCTTGTTTTAGTTCTTGAATCAAAAAATCGAAAGTGTTGATTTCTACTGCGCTGCGGTAGCGGTATACAAATCTGAACCAAAAATTTAAAAAGTTGTCGGCAAGCGAATATTTTACGTTTTTTGAGTTGGTGTCGAATCCGAGCGGACGCATTTTTGCTATTATGTTGTAATTGTTTTCGAGTTTGTCGAGATAGCCTCCACATTCAAACTCCACGTAGTTGTTGATTTGTGCGCGTGTGGTGTTGCCGTTAGCAATGGCTTCGAGAACCGAAAAATATTTACCGTAATCTTTTGAAAAGTCGTAGGTGAGAAGGTCTTTCCCTTCGTTGATAAAATATGAGCCAAATGAGAAAACAGTTTTGAATATGCTTTCGAGCGTAAATGCAGAATTGTCGGCTAACTGTTCCACGTATTTGGCTACACCACCCGTTATGGTGTAAAACGCAAGAATGTCATCGGGTTTACAGTCTGGATTGTGGTCTACTATTATATTTTTTAATGTTTGTATTGAAAACGGCCTGACTGTTATTCTGTTAGTAGCGCGTCCGTATAGTGGTTCTTTGTTGTCGGCAAATATTTTGTTCATCAGCGAAAATATCGAACCGCAAAACACCAAGTTGATTTTTGATTCGTCTTTATGAGTGTCCCAAATGTTTTGAAATTCAGAAAACAAAGTCGGATTTACGTATGCATAGTTTTGAAACTCATCGAATATAAGTGTGAAATTTTTGCGTTTTGATATTATCATCAACGCTTCAAAGAGTTTTGCCATCGACGAAAATTCACCCAAAGGCTCGTTGAGTCCGGAGTTTATGATTTCGGTAAGTTCTTTGCAGTGTAGTGTTTCGCTTTTTTTTGATACAAAAAAAAACACCGTCGGTATGTTTCTGAGGGCATGCTTTATTAATGACGTTTTGCCTATGCGCCTGCGTCCTGTTATCACAGTCATCTGTGCGTGCGTCGAGGATAGTTTTTCTATCCGTCAGAGATTTTCGGTCTCTAATTCTCTATCGTAAAACTTCATATTATCAATATTTTACTAATTGGCACGGCTGTTACTGTAACCGCTGTGCCAATTTTTATTAGTTGCAAATATAGATATTTTTAAAACACAAATGATTTGCAAATCAATTTTTTTTACATCCTCACCATTTTTTCAAAATCCTCTTGATTTTCCGAAGCTGAATATTTTGCTACAAATTCGGTGGGAGAGATGCCGTAGTATTCTTTGAAATGGCTCGAAAAATAACTGTGGCTCGAAAATCCAAGTTTGAAGGCAACGTCGGCTACGTTGAGTTTGTTGCGTACCAAAAGTATCGCAGCTTGACGCATTTTAATTGATTTTATGAGGTTTACGGGTGTGATGTCGAGCAGTTCTTTCAACTTGCGGTTGAGATGTACGCGGCTGATGCCTACTTTTGCGCTGAGTTCGTTTACGCCAAAATTTGTGTTTTCTAAGTTTTTGTTGATGGTGTCCACTACTTTTTTTAGCAATATCTGGTCGGGACTTTCGGCTTCGATTACTGTTTGTGCCGAATGAATGTCGGCGGCCATTCGCGCTGCCATTTTTTCGCGGGTGGATATGGCGTTGGTTATCGAACTTTTTAGCATATTGATACTTACGGGTTTTGTAAGATAGTGGTCTACCCCGATTTCTACACACGTTTGGCGACTTTCTTCGTCGGCTTTGGAAGTAAGCACTATTATGGGCAGGAGACTTGTCTGCGGGTTTTGACGGATTTTTTTACAGAGGTCGAATCCATTGAGCCGGGGCATTACAAGGTCGGTGATGATGGCGTCGGGTTTTTTGGCAATTATCTGGTTGATTGCCTGTTGTGGTTGGTTGCATACTACGGTGTTGAATTTGTCGCTCAATGCCATTGATATGTAGCCTGTCCATTCTGAATCGTCGTCGATAAAGAGGATTTTTTTGAGTTTTTTGTTGTTGGAGGTGTCGGCGGGAGTGTCTTGGGCAATATCTAACACGAGGTTGTGCTGTGGCGTTTTCACTTCCTCGGTTTCGGTTTGTTCGTCGATCGTGTAGAATGGCAGGGTAATGGCAAACTCTACGCCTGTGGTGGTGTTGTATGCCTTGATGTAGCCTTTATGAGCGTCTACAATCATTTTGGCAAGATGCAGACCTATGCCCGAACCCTCGTGACTGCTATTGTCGGATGTCTGGTAAAAGCGTTCAAATATCTTTTCGCACTCTTCGGGTGGAATGTGGCTGCCTGAATTTTCGATTTTGATGGTTACAAAAGGCTCGTCGGTTTTTTCTATTTTGATGTTGATAAATCCGCCGTCGGGGGTAAATTTAAACGCATTGGATAGGATATTAAACACAGCCTTGTCGAGATTGTATGGGTCGAAGGCAAATTTGATGTCGAAGTTGTGGGTGTTGAGGTTGATATCAATGTTTCGCATTAGCGACAACTGGTCAAACGATTTTACAATGTCGCTGATAAAGTACACAATATCAGCGTTTTTGAGTTTTAGTACAAATTTGTTGTTGTCGATTTTGCGGATGTCCATTATGCGGTTGAGTTGCGAAGTTACGCGTTGCACATTGCGCCGCATAAGTTGCAGAATTGCCGATTTCTTTTTGTCGTTTTCGGTTTCGATAAGCGAGTTGAGGGGCGTTTCTACAAGCGAAAGAGGCGTTTGTATCTCGTGCGAAAGGTTGGTGAACATTTGCAAGCGCATCTCTTTTTTCTGGTTTTCTTCGCGTTGAATTTTAAGGGTGTGCTTGTTTTGTGCCAATGCCTTTATTATCAGTAGTATAACTAATGCAACTACGGCGTAAATCAAATATGCCCACCAAGTGTTGTACCACGGCGGGAGCACCGTTACTGCAATGCTTTTGGTAACGCTGTTGGTTTCGTTGTTTTCGATAAATGCTTTGATTTCAAGTGTGTAATCACCTTCGGGAATGTTGGTAAACGACAGTATCCTTGCCAATGGCCTTACGCGGTACCACGTGTCGTCAAATCCTTTGAGCCGATAGAGAAATCTAATGCGGTGCTGATTGGCGTATTCGTTGATGCCAAATTGTATTGTAAACTTGTTTTGGCTGTGTTTCATAGTGATGCGGCTTGCAAGGTTGATGGGCGCGTCGATAATGCCTTGCGAATTGCCAAATGTGATGTTTTCGCCTGCCACCGACAATGTGTTGAAATATATTTCGGCGTTGAAAGTGGTTTTTAGCAGATGCTCGGCGGGATGAAAAATTATCATACCATTGTTGGTGCCGAGAAACAATCCACCGTCGGGACTTTTGTAGATAGAGTTGCTGCAAAATTCGTTGCTTGGCAATCCGTCCATAGTGGTGAAAGTTTCGTAGCCGCCTTCTTCTATGGAGTAATGCACAAGGCGGTCGTCGGTGCTGTACCAAAGGTTTCCATATCTGTCGGTAACCATACTCAGGATAGAGCCTTTGTGGGCTTTTTCGATAATGCTTGTGAGGGTTTTGGTTTCGGTATTGTAGTGGCAAAGCCAATCTTCGCCACCGAGATAGAGGTTTCCGTTTTGGTCTTCGGTAGCGCAGGCGCACTCTAAGTCGGTGATTGTAGTGATGTCGTTAGAGTTTGGGTAAAATATTGTGCTGTTGATCATTACATACCCGCGTTTGCTCGCGTATATGTGGTGTACCCATTGCGGCTGACTGATGTTTGATTGCGATTCTATTTTGCCGTTTTTGAGTTGTAGCACGTGTGTGCCGTTGCCGAGAGTGCCTACGTAGATGGTATTGTTGGTGGAATCGAATGTGATATGCGATATTTTTTGAAATTCGGGATTGGTAAATAGGTTTTCTATTTTACCGTCGGGTCGGCGTATCGAAAGTCCGCCGTTGTAGGTAGCAATCCAAAGGTTTCCGTCGCTGTCGGCGGTCATAGCGCTGATAGAGTTGTTGGGCAATCCGTTTTCGGCAGTGCAGATACGTGTTTTTTTGTCTCCTTGTTCAAGTTTGATAACTCCTCCGCCATCGGTGCCTGCGTATATTGTGCCGTTTCGGGTGCCTACAATAGCAGTTACTGGCGCAAGATTTGGACCTGAACCTTCGTTCATCGCCACGCTTAAAAATGTAAAGTACGCATTATTGCTTCCTGATGTATTTTGCTGATTGTTAATAATATAATCGGCAGCCGATTTGGGCATAAACACTCCTCCTTTTTGGTATACCGCCGCCCAAATGTTGCCTTGTCGGTCTTCAAAAATATCGTGTATCTTGCAGTTGTGCAGGTCGATATTGTCGTTGCGTAGCGATGGTGTTATCACTTTTTGGGTGTTGTTGTCGTAAAGCATTAGTCCGTATTCTTCGGAGCCTATCCAAAATAGGTGGTCGGTGCCTTGCGCCTTAGGCTGCATTATCACATTGATGCCGCCAGTAATATCGGCTGTGGCTTTGGTGGATGTAACAATATCGTCTTTTTGACTGTAACGCAGTATGCCTGAATGATTTGTGCCAATAAGAATATCACCTGTTGAGGACACTTCGGTAACGCTTGTTACTGCACTTGGCAAAATGCCATCTTGAAAATGTAATGTGCGGCGTGTGAGCGTGTTGAGGTCTACCATTATAAAATTTCCTTCCGAACTAAATGTCCAAAGGCGGTTTTTGCTGTCGATATACATTGTCCCAGGAAACGTAGTGCCAATCAGTTGGTTGATGGTGTCGGTGAGCGGTTTAAGTGGTTTAAGAGTGTTGGGGTCTAAGGCTGCAATTCCGTTTCCCGAGCAGGTTACGAGTATTGCGCCGAGTTTTTGGCTTTTTACCACCGACGATACATAATAATTGTCGTAAACAGTGTTGTTGATATATATCGGTAGCATTTTAAAAGTGTCGGTCATACACTCATTGAGCACAAGTCCTCGCGCTGTGCCATAAAGGATTCTTTCTCCGTCTAAAAACTCCATACATTTAACCCACGGCAATGTAGGGGCGTTGGTATAGCGCAGAGGTTCGCGGCTGAATGTTATTCCGCCATATTTAATTGCTCCGCTTTTGCCTGTAAACCAAATGGTTCCGTGTGGATCTTGAAAAATCCTATCGATAAGGCTGCCCGGCAATCTATATTGACTGTCGAAAAACCTCACCTGCTGTGCTTTGGTGGACAATGCCGTTAATAGTATAAGGAGCAGGAGGTATACATTACGCATTATAGGTTTAGCTTTTTTATATAAATTTTACAGATACAGATTTCAAAGTGCAATAATAAATTGTTTTTGCTGTATTTGCAAAAAATATTAATAAAAAAATACACTATATCATCAACAGAATTTTTGCCAATCCAAATCCAAAGTAAGTGCCAATGGCATAGCCAAATAGACCTACTGCTATGCCGGGACCGATTACAGCCTTGTTGTGCAATACGCTGCCCATCACCGGAGCAAATGGCGGACTGCATATTAGCGAAATACTTGTGGTGAGGGTGGTGTCGGTGTCTACGCGCATTATGGCGTTGAGCAATACGTGGAATATCAGCGTGCCAAAGGTTACTATGGTGGTGAAAATAAATATGTCGGCATCTACTTCCGACAATACTTTTAGGCTTACTTGCGATGCCACCGCCACGCTGAAAATTATGATAAAGAGTGTTCCAAGTTCAAATGTGCGTTTTATGGCGCGGACTTTTTTGTTGGTGGAGGCAATTATCGAAAGCAACGAAATTGTGAGTATAAACACCGACTGAAACGCTTCTTTGGGCACAAGCAAAGCAATTCCCGCACCAATGGCAATGATAACAATTGTGAGCAAAAGTGCACGGAAAATGTTTTTGAGATTGCTTCGAGTGAAAAGTCCGTAAAAAAGTTCGTGGTCGTGGTGTTCGATTTTGATGTCTAATTGTTCGTGGTCTTTGTTGTCTTTAAAATCGGGAAGGATAGGGCGAAGGGCTTTTTGGCCAGCGATAATTACAAAAAACAGGTAAATTGCGCTTGCCACGGTGCTGTATGCCGAAACGAGAATATATGTGGCGTCGTCTACTCCGAGGGCAATTTTTAACGATGCAAGATTGGCATTGCCGCCGGTGTATAGTCCTGTGAGCATTCCGCCAACAGAAGCGTAAGTGGTTGAATGGTCGCCTTTTCCGTAAATAAAAAATCCAATTGCCACCGCCAAAGCGCAGCCCAAAAGTCCTGCTATGGTAGATTTGATAAATGGCGGTGCAAGCCTTGTCCACGATTTGATGTCTGCCGAAAACAGCAACAGAGGTATAGCAAACGGTATTGCCACGGTTGCCACTGTGGTTTGTAGATTGTGGGTTGCCTCGTCGTCGGGAATTATGCCTGTGAGTCCGAGTGCGCAACCAAAAATGTAGGCTATGATTATGCCTCCCACTTTGTTGAGCGTAGGACTTTTGTATGTGAGCCACATTATCAGCAGCGGCAGAAGTATGCAGGTGAGGATAACTAACATCGTAAGTAAACCTTTAAAAAAATGTGCAATAATAAGACGTTTTTTTTGAATTTTAAAGAGAAATTTTTTGATAAAACATCCAAAATATTTGTTTTTTACAAAAAATACCTTATATTTGTAAGCAAATAATAACTCTAAACATTCAACAATATGGGATTATTCGACGACCTCAGAAAAGCCTTCAACTCGCTTATCAATGCGGCCGAAAACGCGGTTAAAAACACCCCTCCGGTGCAAGGCCCAAATGCTAACGACCTTAAAAACGCTGCCGACCAATTGCGCAATTCATTTGGCGGACTTGTAAACAACACACAGTCAGCCCCCAAGCCGCAGCCCAAACCCGCGCAGCCTCAACAACATCAGCAGCCTCAGCAACCCGAGGTTCACGATGGTGGCACGTTTTGGGATTACGAAGATAATATTTCTATCACAAAGAAACTCAGCGATATACTTGCAGAAAAATTCTCGCAATACGAGGTTCGTCGCGATGTTTCGCCCACCGAAATTGGCGGCATAGGCAGGTTTATGAATTATTCGTTTGGTATTTACCAAGGTGGCTCGCCAAAATTGTTTATAATGATTACTGGCAAAAACACTTTGTCTAACCGTCTTTACCGCTGGTCGAAAGAGCAGGCGCAGAAAGTTGGCGTTCCGTTGATAAATTTTGTGGAGCATTTCCCCAACCGTCCCGAATATGTGTCGGATCGTCTTGCTAAGTATTTGTAAATAAAGAAATTGTCATAATATTATTAAAAAAGAGAAAAACGCGGATAATATCTGCACCTGTGGCGGACAAAGCGCGGCGCAATCAAAAACACTTTGCAGGTAGTGGCGTGGCGTTCAGTCTGGTATCATAAGCAATTGCTTATTTCAAAGCATTTTTTTCTCACCCCGCACATCTAAGGATGTACGGGGTTATTTTAAATATCGTCTTACAGACGATATTTCTTATGTGGTAACTAATTGATAATCAAGATTAATTTTGAAACCGCAACCAAAAGCGGGTATTTTACCCCACTTTTGGTTATGGTTTTTAAAAAACTGCAACCAAAAGTGGTATGAATAGTTTACTAAATTCCCTCTCCGACCATTCTATTTGGCTCGAATTTTTAAAACTTCGAACCGAGGATGGGCATACCAAAAAAAAAGAACTTGCGCGGTTGAAGGCGTTTGTGGAGAATAAACTTTATGTAGATATTGCAAAAAACATTATATCAGGTAATTATGTGTTTGATTTCCCTGTAAAGACCGAAATCAACAAAAGCGGCTCCACCAAAAAGCGCATTGTCTATCGTTTTGATAGTGAGGAAACTTTGGTGCTGAAATTATTGGCGCACCTTTTATATAAATACGACAATAAGTTGAGCCCCGCCTGCTTTTCGTTTCGCAAACATCTTACCGCCAAAAATGCTTTTGACAAAATTACCGCAATCCCCAATCTTGCTGATAAATACGTACTTAAAGTTGATATTCACAACTATTTTAATTCAATTCCTTCACAACGTCTTGTAGATGAAATCAAAAATGAGATTGACGACGACCCTCCGTTGTGTCAACTTCTTGTAAATCTTGTACTTGCTAATAAAGTATATTATTACAACGAAAACGGAGAACGTCTTTTGATTACCGAAAATCGTGGCGCTATGGCAGGCGTGCCTGTGTCGGCTTTTTTTGCAAATATTTACTTAACCTCTATGGATGAGGCGTTTATAAACATTGGTGTGCCATATTTCCGTTATTCTGACGATATAATTGTTTTTGCCGATAATGGGGATGATTTGCAGCGTTATAAAGATTTGATTTTTAGTATTATAGATAAAAAAGGATTGACCATAAATCCCACAAAAGTGAAAATTTCTGCACCCGGCGAGGAGTGGGAGTTTCTTGGTTTTTGTTATCGCAATGGCAATGTTGATTTGGCTTCGGCAACGTTGCACAAGATAAAATCAAAGATAAAGCGTAAGGCTAAGGCTTTGATGCGCAGCAAAATACGCAAAGGCAGAAGTTTCGACGACGTGGCTGCTGACCTTATCGACCATTTTAACCGTAAATTCTACCGAGAGTTTTCTGACAATGATTTTACTTGGTGCCGATGGTTTTTCCCCGTAATTACCACCGCCGAAAGTCTTAAAGCAATCGACAACTATCTTGTTGAGTATGTGCGCTTTTTGCGCAGCGGACGGCATACCAAAAAGAATTTCGTGGTTGATTACACCGAAATCAAAGAATTAGGATTCAAGAGCCTTGTAAATGCATATTATGGATAATTCAATGGTGAAAAATGTTTTACAAAAGTTCAAACAGCCTGCCCACCATTTCGGCTTCGGTGGCGTCTTTTTTCAGTCCGTACAATCCCAAAACAATGACATCCAATTCGCGGTGAGCCTCGGCAAGGTCGGTGAACAATAGGTCGAGGTTTTCTCCGTAAAGGTCGGCAAGCGACGCACCTTGCGAGAGGTATTTTTCGCGGACGTCGAGGATTTTTTGTGCGGCGGTTTCAATTTTCAATTTTTCATTTTCAATTTTCTTAGGCCACGGAAAATTGTTGTAAACAATATCCTTGCTGTAACGGTAATCTGATTTCAACCGCCCCGCCACAACTCGCATCCACGCATTATGGACTATCGAGGTGAGAATGCCAAATTCGTAGAGAGTGGCGTTGGGGATGATATGCACGGAATCTGATGCAATCATATTTTTGTCCATAAAACCAATTGGAATGTATTTGCGTTTTTCAGACGATACACGAGGAATTAGCAAATAATTACCATCAGGAAAATTTTCTACGTGAAAACGTGTTGGTTTTGCTGCGATTTTTCTTGTTCCCTCGCTTTTGCTTGCTAAACGAAATTCCTTAACGGCTTTGATCCGTTCTAAACATTTTGGCATTTTAGATAATTCCAAATTATCGGCATCACCTAACCAAAGGCAGAAGCGTTTTTTCCCGTTAATAAATTCTTCCGAGCCATACCACGGACGGAAATATTTTGCCGAATTAGGTTCTTGTTGTATAAATTCAGCTTTTTCTGTTTCAGTGAAAAGATAATTTCCACCGTCAATAGGTTTGTTGCCGATACCCATTTCCGGCACATTGCAAATTGGTTTGTTGCGACTTTCAACAAAAACATTTTTTCCGTCAAGAAGATAGGCGTTTATATTTTTTGCTGTTTCGATTGTGCCGTCGGGATTGTAGATGCGTTTGGTTGGTAGAGACGGTGTGCACACCGTCTCTACACCGGCAACCGAAAATCCGACAATCACACAATGCACGTGCGCCATTCCAACAGAATCGCTTTCCCAACGGAATGTGCGGTAGGCAAAATCTATCGTCAATCCGTCTTCCATCAATGGTTTCCAAAGGTTGGCAACCTGTTCGCCTTGGCAAATTGAATTGGTGGATACAAAGGCGCAACGGATTTTGGGATTATGCTTTATATAATCAAAAGCCTTTTTGTACCAACACGTTACATAATCCATATTACCCACGTTTTTCCAATCTTTGCCAAATATGCTAACAACATCCTCTTTCTGTTCGGCGTTCATAATCCTTGCGCCCACAAACGGCGGATTACCAACAATATAATCCAAATCCGCAGGCTTGATATAATCTTCCCAGTTGATTCGTAAAGCGTTGACACAATGGATTGTATCAATATTGCATAGCGGCAATTCAGCAAAATTTTCGCCGAGGATTTGCTGCGTTTCGTGCAACATTTGGTTTTGAGCAATCCACAGTGCAGTTTTAGCAGTGTCAACGGCAAATTCGTTGATTTCAAAACCGTGAAATTGCGATAATGATACCTTTATTGACGACGATAATCCCGCCGTATGCAATTCGTATAGAATTTTGTTTTCTAATCGGCGGAGTTCCATAAAACAGTATGTCAAGAAATTGCCCGAACCGCACGCCGGGTCGAGTATGCGTATTGAAGACAATTCGTCTTGAAGGCTCAGCAGAGTATCGCGTTTTGTGTTGAGGTCGGGAATTTTAGTTGCGTCGCTCAGTCGGGAGCGCAATCTGTCAAGAAACAACGGTGCAAGAGCCTTGTCGATGTTGTCGGTAGTTGTGTAATGCATACCGCCTTCGCGACGATCTTTGGACGAAAGCGTACTCTCAAACATCGCCCCGAAAATTGCAGGGTTTATCGGGCTCCAATCAAATCCGAGCGAAAACCTTTGGGTGATATTAAAGGCGATGGTTTCTGTCAACTTCGGCAACTTGACATTGGCGGCAAAAAGTCCGCCGTTGGTATATGGAAATTCATTGAGTCTCACGTCCTCGCTGTCGCGCTCCGATGGTGGCGTGTTTAATGTCTGAAACAACAATTTCAAATGCAGTCGGAACTCGTCGCTGTTTTGAATGAAGGCTTTGAGATAATTGCCAAACATATCTTTGCGGCTAAACACCAAAGCATCCTCGGCATAAAGGCAGAATACGAGTCTGACACAAAACACATTGATATTATGGAACAATTCGAGCGTCATCTCGTCCTTGGAGTATTGGCGGAGAATTTCATTATAGAGTTCGCCGATTTTGAGCGCGGCGGCCTTGGAGACGGCGGTTTCGAGTGCGGTAACTGACGATTCCTTGTCCAAAAGGAATTTAAGACGGTAATAGTTTTGGGAGACGCCCTCCTCTGAGAAAGGGATTATATAAGGCGGCTCCAACGGCTTGTTGCGGTCGTGAATTTCGATTGTGCGGAAGTTGGAGCATACGATGTAACGCGCCTTTTCGTTGAGCGGCAGCCAATTGTCGTAACGATCAGCCTGTTGGAATGGCGTGAGCATATCGCCGCCCGACTGCGGCTCGGGCTTGTCGAGGTCGATGTGGCTACTTTTCTGTTCTATCAATACTTTGGTATGCGGAATATAAGCGTCGATAAATTTGGTGCTGCCCGAGGCGGGGTCTTTCACTTGTTTTTCGTAAATGATGGTATTAGGCAAGTCGATTTGCGGGTCAAAACAGCGCAGAATTGAGTTCCAAAACTGTTGACATTGCCCCTTTTCGTATCCTTCCTTGTTGTTCCAAAATTTGGTTTGAACAATTAATTTCTGACGTATATCCTTATCTTCCATAGTGATGTGTTATTCTCCTGATTGTTTTTAAATGAGATTTTAAACTTATTTTTCAATCATATTTAGCAATTGTTCGTATAGTCTTTCGCTAATATGTCGTCCTGAATCTCTTAGAATTTCTATTGACTGTTTTATTTCTTCTTTTGTAATAATGGAATCTTGGTATGCTATGCCTAAAATACCAATAGTTCCCATAATTTTTATTCCCATACGGGTAGCCACTTCGCGACCACGCACTTCGTCCATCAGAAGTAAATCTGCTTTTCCGTTGTCAGAAAGGAAAATGGCTTCGCTTTCTCCCAAATCAAGCCCGGCAGAACGGCGGAGGAGCGTAACATATCCTTCGTCAATTTTATTTACAACATATATAAAAGGTGTTTTTTTTATAATTTCCGCCTCAGCAAGGTATTTGGGATTGTCAGTAAGTTCTGCAAAAACACCTTTGGGAATCTGTACAGAACCGAATAGTTGTTGGAGTAAATCTAAGCGATTAATGTTCAACAATGATATCAAAGGCGTTGTATCGGAAATAACTATCATACCCTTTCTTTTTTTAATGATCGGAATGTGCTTATATCATTCATCACTTCGCTCAGGTCGATATCAAAATAAGGAAACCCCATATTATCGTACAAATCAATTAAATCCATTTTTTTGATACCCAAAATTTCGGCTGCTCGTCCGTGCGAGATTATTTTGTTGTGAATATAGGGATACAATAGTAAGGCGTTGCGTTTGAGTTGGTTATCGTTTTCAAACATATAATTGTCGGAAAGGTAGGTTTCCATAGCCTTAGGCACGGTTATTTGAATTGTAGCATATTCCATAAAGCCTCCTTGTTATTTATTTGCAAATATAAACGAAAATTGTTAAAAATGCATATTATTAGATAGCAAAAAAAGAGGCACGATTTATCGTGCCTCGTGTATTCAAAAAAATCAGTGTTGATTAGAATTCCACTTTGCCAGATTGGAGTTTTGACCATGGGTCTACCTTGTCGGCTTTGTAGCGACCTGCGTCGAGTTTTGCCTTGCAAGCCTTGAATGCTGCGATGGTGCGGTCTACCTGCTCCAAAGTGTGTGCTGCGGTAGGAATTACACGGAACATTACTGTGCCTTTGGGAACAACAGGGTAAACAACTATCGAACAGAAAATGCCGTAGTTTTCGCGGAGGTCTAAAAGCATATTGGTAGCCTCGGCTGTTTGAGCCACGTAGGTAGCGTTGGGGTCGAGGTGCATATATACCGGAGTTACAGGCGATTGGGTTTTGCCTATATCGAAGCCCTCTTTCTTGAAACCGCTTTGGATTGCGTTAACAATTTTCCAAAGGTTTTCGCGGTATTTGGGGTTCTGCTCTATGAGGTCGAGACGTTTCAAGTGGCCAACAACCATAGGCATAGGCAAAGATTTTGCGTAAATCTGCGAACGGAGGTTCATACGGAGGAAGTCAACGATGTTTCTCGGACCAGAGATGAAACCGCCGATACCAGCCATAGCCTTAGCGAATGTGGCAAAATAGAGGTCTACTTTGTCTTGAACGCCAAAATGTTCGCCTGTACCGCCGCCGTTGGGACCCATTGTGCCGAATCCGTGAGCGTCGTCGATAAGAAGACGGAACTGATATTTTTCTTTCAAGTCGATGATACCCTTCAAGTTGCCGAGGTCGCCTGCCATACCGAACACACCTTCGGTGATAACGAGGATCGAACCGCCGGTTTCAGCCACTTTCTTGGTTGCAAGTTTAAGTTGCTTTTCGAGTTTTTCCATATCGTTGTGAGGGTATACGTAACTCATTTTTTCGCCGCCGCATTTTGCTTTGTGGAGGAAAATACCGTCCATAATGCAAGCGTGAGCCTCGTAGTCGTATACGATAACGTCGTTGCGGTCAACTATTGAGTCGATAATCGAAACCATAGCCTGATAGCCGAAGTTTACCACAAAGGCAGCCTCTTTTTTGGCGTGAGCGGCAAGACGGCGTTCCAACTCTTCGTGTAGAGTGGTTTGACCTGACATCATACGTGCGCCCATGGGAGCGGCAAGACCGTATTGGATAGCACCGTCGGCGTCGGCTTTGCGTACTTCGGGGTCGTTGGCAAGACCGAGGTAGTTGTTGAGCGACCAGTTTAATACGGGTTTTACGCCGAAAGGTGTTCTAAAATTCATTTCAGGACCTATTTCACCTTCCAATTTCGGAAACATAAAATAGCCGTCACCACCCTGCTGATATTTGCCAAGGTCGGTAACTTTCTTTAATACTTTTTCGAATAAATCCATTTTATAATGTGTTTAAATATTATTGCATTATTATACGCGGCAAATTTAGAAATTATTTTTGGAAAAAATAATCTCCCACCACTCGATTTTACCGAAAAGTTGGGAGATTATTTTTTTTATACTATGTGGCGATTATTATGCTTCGTCGTCAAAGTCTTCGTCGTCAAAGTCTTCGTCGTCGAAGTCTTCGTCGTAATAGTAGTCGTCTTCGTCGTCGTAATCTTCGTAGTCTTCGTAATCTTCTTCATCGAGGTAGTCAGAATAGTACGATTCGATGAGGTCGTCGTTGAGCCATTCGCCTACAAGACCAAGAATTACTTCGCGTTCTTCGTCGGAAGCCTCGCCGTCGGCTTCGCAGATTTCGAGCAAGTCGGCTGCTATTGTGGCGCGGGCACCATCCGAAAGGTATTTTGATAGGATTTCTACGGTTTCTTCAAGGAAGTTTTCTTTGTTTACCCAAAGATTTTGACAGTGTTTCAATACCTTTTTGGGCGAATAATCGAGACCAAACATTACAAGCAGTTTTTTGAGTTTCTCCACTGCCAATGCATTTTCTTCTGCGGTAATTTCTGTCTCTTCGTCGCACCAACAAGCAAAATTATAGAATGCACCGAGACGGAAAACAATGTCGTAGTCGCCAAGTTCTTCGCACATTGCATTCCATTGTTCGTCAGACATTTCGGTAAACTCGTTTGCCATATCCACAAACATCGATTCTTCGCTGTCGTTCCAAGCCTCTTCCTCTAATTTGTCAGAGTCGATTTCGCCGTCCATACTGTAAATCACCCAAGAGTCGCCGTCGTTGTAGTTGCGGTTCATCATATAGTCGTAGGGGATGTAGCAGTATCCTTTGTCGCCCCATTGGTGACCCCACGAGTTGCGCACGATAAACACGCGGTCGGGGTCGGAATATCCCACGCAGCACATAGCGTGTCCGCCTTCGGGTTGGTCGTTGGAGCGGGGCATTGAGATAAAACCGTTGCGGGGATTCATAAACGAACTGTAAATCTGAACGCCAAAAATAATGGGATAACCCTCGGCAAGAACGCTTTTCCAAGTGTTGAGGTCTAAGTCGATACGCTCAAACTTGCTGATAGAGTTGTTTTTAGCCTCAGAATAGCAGTTTTCGGGAGGACGCTGTTTGAATTTTTGGACAGCATAGGGCCAAGATTTTTCGCTACAAACGCCATTGTCGTGGAGGGCTTGGATAACGTCGTAAATCATTGCTCCATTGTCCATATTTACAGTGCCTTCGATAACGCGGGTGTTGTAATAGAGGAAAAGGCGGCTGAGGTCGAACTGGCTCTCCTTGTGCCACCATTTTAGATATTCGTAAGCGCCGGCAGTGGCGTTGGCAGTGCACGAACCGAGTTGACCTTGGTCTTCAACAGGCGACATATACGGACGCAAGTCTACTTTTGAAGGCAGGTTGTCGGCTTTGAGCGACGCGCTGTACTTGGGAGCGTCGGTGTTGGGAGCGGCTGCCTTGTAACCGCCCATTTTGATTATACTACCATCGGCACGTTTGATAACGCCCGCTGACTGAGAGTTGTTTGACGGGGAGTTTTCTCCGCCTTGGTTGCTGTTACCTTCGCCGCCTCCAAAGCACGATGCAAGCGACAGGGATACGGCAGTAGCCGCGATGATGCTTAAAAAATTTCTCATAAATATGTGTTTTAATATGTTTTGCCTAATAGATGATTTGTTTGCTATTATTCCACAAAAATACAGAAATTTTTTTTACACCTTTTATTATATATGCGAAAGGATGGCTAATTAATTTTTAACAAAAGTTAAGATAAAATTAGTATTTGGGCGGTAAACGGAATAATTTATTTTGTAAATTTGCGGTGTTAAAAACACGAAATTTTTAATTAATTAATTAATTTATAATAAAATGATTAAATTAGGTATCAACGGTTTCGGCCGTATCGGTCGTATGGTTTTCCGCGCAGCCGTAGAAAACTTCGCAAAAGACATCCAAGTTGTAGGTATTAACGACCTTCTCGACGCTGACTATTTGGCTTATATGCTCAAATACGATTCAGTTCACGGTCAGTTCAATCACGACATCAAAGTTGACGGCAACTTTATGATTGTTGACGGCAACAAAATCCAGATCTTTGCTGAAAAAGATCCCGCTAACATCACTTGGGGTGCATTAGGTGCAGACGTAGTAGTTGAATCTACTGGTTTCTTCCTTACCGCCGAACTCGCTGAGGCTCACATCAAAGCAGGTGCTAAGAAAGTTATTATGTCGGCTCCTTCTAAGGACGCTACTCCTATGTTCGTATACGGTGTTAACGACAAAACATACGCTGGTCAGACAATCATCTCGAACGCTTCTTGTACAACCAACTGCTTGGCTCCTATCAGCAAAGTGTTGAACGACAAATTCGGTATCGTTCGTGGTCTTATGACTACAGTTCACGCTGCTACCGCTACTCAGAAAACTGTTGACGGACCTTCTAAGAAAGACTGGCGCGGTGGTCGTGGTATCCTCGAAAACATCATCCCCTCGTCTACCGGTGCTGCTAAGGCAGTAGGCAAAGTTCTTCCTGAACTCAATGGCAAACTCACTGGTATGAGCCTCCGCGTTCCTACTTCTGACGTTTCGTTCGTTGACCTTACTTGCGAACTCGCAAAAGAAACTTCTTACGAAGAGATCTGCAAAGCAATGAAAGAGGCTTCTGAAGGCGAACTCAAAGGCGTTCTCGGTTACACCAACGAGGCTGTTGTTTCTACCGACTTCCGCAACGATCCCCACACTTCTATCTTCGACGAGAAGGCTGGTATCCAACTCGACAAAACTTTCGTAAAAGTTTGCGCTTGGTACGACAACGAATGGGGTTATTCTAACAAAGTGCTCGAAATGGCACGCGTTATTTCTAAGTAATTAGAATATAATCTCTTATAAAATATCGCCTGAGTGGTTTTCCGCTCAGGCTTTTTTTTAATATAAAAAAATTCCGTTTATGTCCTCAAAAAGTGGTATGAGGGGAAATAGACGCAATAAAATAACCAATATTCCGTTTTAGGTTCATAATTAACGCACAAATATTTTTAATTATGGCAAAGAAACGCACTTCGGTTGACCTTTATGTCAACGCTGTAAAGCGAGCCGACCGCGAGGAAGAGATTCGTCGGCACGGAAAATTGATTTCTACACGTCCTGCAAGGATAGTAAAATCCAAAAAAATCTACTCACGTAAGGGTAACAAAAAAAATCCGGACCAATATGGTTCGGATTTTTTTTGTGCGTTGGTTTCTTTATAAAGAAAGATTTTGGGTTAAAATGTTTCTTTATAAAGAAAGATTTTGTATGGTTTTGTTTCTTTGGAAGGAAAGATTACACCTTATTTATATAATCCCTCAATCCTTTTTCAGCAAAAACTTTTTTCAAAAAAATCTCATCAAAAACTTGATATTGACAAAAAGTATCCGTAAATTTGAAAATGCAAAAATAGTTATTGGGCTGTGCGCGACGCACACCCATAGCCGAGAATAGTTTTGAAGAATTATTCGGAAGTTGTGCTGACTCTCTTTATATGAGAACGTAGGAAATTCTTTGAAGTGGGAGAGCAGCACGGCGACCGGCTCATATACCTATATGGGCGTGGTGTGCGGATGTTGTATCTTCGCTTCAAGGTTTCCTACGACCTTCATATAAAAGGTGTAACATCAAGTGCTACCGCGCTTCTTTTTTTCCTAAAAAATCCCTTCCGATAGTTTTCGATAATTTTATTTCGGCACTGAGCCGCGATATGGCACAGTGGACGAGGATATTTGCAAGATGATTAGTATATTGATTAACCTATAATAATTTAAGAAGATGAAGAAACGAACATTTTTAGTTGGTGCTGTAATTGCTTTCACAAGCATTATATCATGCAATAATGGTTCAGGAGGCGTATCTTCGCAGAAATCAGATGATACAGTATCATCACAATTGTTGATTGAAGATAAGCCACTCACCAAAGAAGATTACTTGAAATATGCTACTTTGACATTACCGGCCTATGCCAATGAACAATACGAGTTGTTGAATAGCGAAATAATACCTATGATTTGTAGCCAAGTGGCTGAGAAGTTCGATAAAGATTTTAATAAAATACTTGATGAATATACCGGTATAGGTGGTGTAAAAGTCAAGCCAAGTTATGCAGACTTCCAAGAGGCTTGGCATTCAAATTTTGATTTTAATGATTATAGAAACCTTATTGACAAATATCTTAATGAATATAACAACACACTGAAAGATTATTATATTGATTATTGTAAGGAATTAGACATTGATAATATTTCTGTTAAATATCCTGTATGTTTTGTAAAATTTGACATTCCAAAAGATGGTATTGAAAACTATGTCAATGAAGAAATGAAACAATTTTATTGGGATATGGCGGATTATGCTGTTGACGGACTCCTTATTCTCTCGGAATTTGTGTCGGCTGGAACGACTACCCCATTGCTTATTGCCAAGTGGGCAAAAACCGGCTATGATGTCGGTGCTACTGTGGACGAATTGTTTTTGGATGACTCATTGGAAGAAAGTGAGAAACTTGAAATTGCAATTGTTGAAAGTTTTTTGCTTACAATAGAAAACTATTTATTAGAGGAATATGAAAGATGTTTCTCGTTGGCAAACAATCAAGTTTATAACAATATTAAAATGAAATAACATGAAAACGAAAAATTATATATTTATAATTTTACTAAGCTTTTTGCCTGCTAATTATGCTTGTGGACCTATAAAGGCATTGGCTAAAAATTCATCTAAAAGCGTATTTTCTAAGGTCGTAAAATATTCAGGTAATTGTGCCAAATATGTTTTCGGATTTGTCAAGAAAAGATATACTGATCCTAACGATTTGATAGGAGATATTAATACACTTTCCAAAAATATTGCTAAAAAATTCTTAAAAAACAAAGACGAAATCAAATCTTTTCTGTGTACATATACAGAACCTACAACAATACCCCAAGGTTCAGGTAAATATGGTGCCGATTCTGCAAGATGCATTCGTTATTTGGCATTGTTTACTGAGTATGTGAAACAAAAGGCATTGGTGGAGGCATATCCTTCGTGGTCAATTCTATTTAAGGAATACCCCGAATGTTCTCAAAATATTTATTCGCATGGAGTTAATATAGTCAAGACACAAATGCAATTGACTCAGACTGCCAAAGAACAGCAATTGTGGGTTGATACATTAATGATAGTTTATGATCAACGAATTAAGTATTTCGCCCAAATAAGTAAATTGTACGGAGAAGCATACATTCTTGGTCGCAAAGGTGTGGATATGGCTAAGTATCGTCCCGCAATGGTTGACGCTTATTACGAAACTCTCAACAAATCGGTAGACCTTGGTCAAGAAGCAACCGAAGTAGCTGTATTCCAAACTGCTATGAAATCAGTTATTGACATGTACAATGCTGAAAAAAATCGATGCTTCGGTAGTTGTTGACCGTTATCTTATCATCACCGATCTTTTGCAGAAAAAACGCGCAGGTATTGTAGAGCGCATTGCAGGTGGTAAAGAAAAAGATCCCGCTGCTGTTCAAAAAGAACTCGACGACTGCAACCTTGTAATCACAGGTGTTGACCAATTGTTCTCTAACAGTTCAGCTGCTCAGTGCGAAACCCTCAACAAAGCTTTTGAACCTTGTTTCAAACAAAACCCCGAAGATGTTGACCTTCTCCGCAAGATTGTTAACATTTTCGACAAAAAGGGTTGCACCGACCTCAAACTTTACGAAGATGCTACCATCCAACTTGCTGCAAAAGAGCACTCTGAACTCGCTTGCCGCAGTCTTGGTCGTATGCTCGACAAAAAAGGTCGTTATGATGAGGCAATCGAAAACTACAAGAAAGCTATCGAATTTGCAACAGCTGACTTTATGAAAGCCAACTACAACTACTCTATTGCAGTAGACCTTTACAAACAGAAACAGTACGCTTCTGCCCGCACATACTGCAACAAGGCTCTCGAACAAAAATCTAACTACGGTCAGCCTTACATCCTTATTGCTATGATGTATGCAGCAAGCCCCGTTGGTGAAGATGCTTTCGAAAGATCTAAAACATATTGGCTTGTAATCGACAAACTTAACCGTGCGAAAGCCGTTGACCCAAGCGTTGCTGCTGATGCAAATAAGCTTATCAACAGCTACAAAGAATTATGTCCAACCAAAGAGGACGCATTTATGCACTCTATTACCGCAGGCACATCGGTAACTATCGGCGGATGGATTGGTGAAACCACTACAGCAAGATTTTAAAATAATGATTATTACCACCATTGCATTATTGCATGCAAAGATTATTTTATATCAAAAGTCTACAAATTTGCTCAAAGCCATTATCCGCCTCAACGGATTGTTGCTTACACCGTTGTGAAGTATGATTGTTACTGTGTTTATAGATAGTTATTCCAAACAAAAAACTCACAACATCAATTGTTTGCTGTTGACTTTTTGTATCCAAATTCTAAAAGCAATTCATCTGCAAGGTATTCGTCGCTAAAACAATGCATATCCGCAACTCCGTTGCTTACAAGGTCATAGGTAACAGAATCGTAAAACATTCCCAATGCTTGTTCATACGTCAAACCTGCTTGCTCTGCAAATAGTTTTACGATGCGGGCATATTTCATTTGTAATATGGCTGGATTTGCTTGCATAGTTATAAACGTATGGATGATTGGAAATGGAGGTATTGGTCTAATACACGTTGTGATGTTATACAAATCTGATGATTAGGTTGTTTGAATCTAAGTTGGTCGAGTGCCTGTTCGCGGGTATAGATTCCAGAAAAGTACAAATCTACAGTATTGAATACTTGGTCGTCGGCTATACCGCCCTCGATAATGTCGTATTGTTCGTGAGGTAATCCTCGTCTACAAGCCGTAACAAAGTCGAGCCATTCACCATTGTATGCATCAAACACTTTGTGAACGCAGTTTGTACGTTCTTCGTCGAGCGAATAGGTGTTGAGTATTGCCGAATCGCCACGTCTACTGAACCGTTCGCCATATCGTTCGGCTTGCATTTGTAACGGTGTGAGATAGAATCCTTTGCCAAAGTCAAGCCTTTCGCGTGAATGTTCTATGTCTGGAGTTTGGATCTCCTCTGTTGATGTGTGATACAAAATCATAACGCTCCTTTTTTATGCATAAACGACACCAAATCCTCAACTATGTATTCTTTTGAAAATGTGTGTAATATGTCGAAACACGGAACAATATAACCGTCAATAATGTCAGCATCTTGCATACGATGGTAAATCTCTTTGGCATTTTTACCAAGATAGTCGGCTACATTGTTGATGCAGAAAATTGTGAAGGTCAATATCTTAAAATCCATAGCGTATTATCTTTTCATTAGCACTACACATTATCTATTATTTCATATCCCCAACCACATTTATAGCCTCAGAGATGTAGATGTCTTTTTCTACTTCGCCAAACCATTGGGTAAACTTCTTGATTTTGAGGGTGTCGGAGCCACAGGCGGTTTTGTCGGCAGAGGTGAATGTGGCTGTTACGCCGGTTTTTTCTTTGCCAATTTTGCTGTACTTGTCGGCCTCGTCTTTGAGTTCTTTGAGGTGCTTGCGATATTTGTCGAAATTGAGCGAGTAGTCGGTGTCGTCGTTTTTGGCTTTTAGGCGGTGAGCGTTTTCGTCAATTTGGCGGAAAATCGGGTCGGCGCTGATGCGTTTGCGGCTGAGGTCGACTATCTTGGAGCGGTCTACGGTTTTGGTGGGTTTGTATTGTGCACGGTCGATCACATCGTATTGAAGGGCTGTTTTGCTCTCTTTTTCGCCGGTTTCGATGTAGGTGTAGGCATCGGGAATAATGATGTCGGGAATTACGCCCTTCAACTGTGTGGTGCCTCCGCTTACGCGGTAAAATTTCTGTATGGTGAGTTTTACAGTACCGAGAGGTTTAAGGTCGTTGTAGCCGTTTACAAGTTGGTCTAAGTCGTAGAAACTCTGCACAGTACCTTTGCCATACGACGAATTGCTACCCATAATGATGGCGCGTTCGTAGTCTTGCATTGCGGCAGCGAAAATTTCAGATGCCGACGCGCTGAAATTGTTGACCATCACTACCAACGGACCGTTGTATTTGATTTCTGCATTGTTGTCGTTGAGGGTGTTAACACGGTTGTCGCGGGTTTTTACCTGAACAATTGGACCTTTACCTACAAAAAGTCCCGACATTCTTACCACGTCTTGGAGGCTTCCTCCGCCGTTGTTTCTTAGGTCGATTACAATGCCGTCAACATTCTCTTTTTTGAGTTTTTCTACCTCAATTTCAACGTCTTTGCTGCAAAAACGTCCTGCGCGGTCGTTGAAATCGGCGTAAAATTTAGGTAGATAGATGTATCCCACTTTGGTTTTTCCATCTTTTGATTTGATTACCGACGATTTGGCGTAGGTTTCTTCGATAATAACCACGTCGCGAACGATAGGAATCACTTTGATATTGCCGTCCAATTTTTTTACGGTGAGTTTTACGGTAGTTCCTTTTTTGCCGCGGATAAGTTTTACGGCATCGTCGAGGTTCATATTGGTGATGTCGGTAGGCTCTGCGTCGCCTTGACCCACCTTTAATATAATATCGTTGACTTCGAGTTCGCCCTGTTTCCAACTTGCGCTGCCGGGAATAATGTTTACAACCTTGGTTTGACCCTTGTTGTTTTGGAGCGTTGCGCCGATGCCTTCAAATTTGCCCGACATCGAAATGTCGAAACTCTCTTTGTCTTCGGGGGGCATATATTCGGAGTGAGGGTCGCAGCAAGAGGTTATGGCATTGATAAATAGCGACACCCACTCTTTTGGCTTGATTTTGCTGAGGCGGTCCATCCAATTGTCGTAGTTTTCTTTTACGCTTTTAACTGCCTCTGCTTTAAGTTCGTCGGCTGATTTTTGCTTGTAAGTAGAATCGTTTTTAGATGATTCTTGAATTTCGGTTAAATCCGAAAGTTTCTCTAAAACAGCGAGTTTGGTAATTTTGTACCAAATTTTGCGGAGTTCCTCTTTTGAGGCGGCATAATTCAGTTTTTTGGGGTCGGTTTCGATGTCGTCGTTGGTGGAGAAATCGAAATTGCCAGCGATAGCCTCGCGATAGTATTGCTCAGCGTCGTTTTGACGCTCGATAATCAGTTTTGTAGCCTCGTCAAAAAAGTCGAGGTTCGACATTTTGATTTGGTCGTCGATGAGGTAGCGGTATTTTTCCAACTGTTGAATGTCGGATTTTATAAAGTAGCGTTTGGCATAATCTAAACGGTCGATATATTCGTCGAACACTTTTGACGAAAACTCGTCGTTAACGTTGATTGGTGCGTAATGCGCGTGTGTAAGTATTTGATATACAAGTTGCATTACAACGCGGTCCTTAGTATCAGAATTTCCTCTGTGGGGCATAAAAGCCACAAAAACAACCGCTGCCAATGCAAGCGGTAAACTTAATTTTATAATTGCCTTCATTATTTTATTCTTTTTTGTATCTTCTTCGTTATCAAATTGTTCAATGTCCATTTTGTTTTTGTACTGTTTTCGTTTTTGAGTTTTACAAATTTACATTTTATTTGTATACACGTATCAATAATTGTACAATTTTTGCTAAGGAATCCGCATTTTTTGTATATTTGCGCTATAAAAAACGTTAAAACACCTTATTTATAATGGATAAAAAAGATTTGCGCATAATATATATGGGTACGCCCGAATTTGCAGTTGCTCCTCTCAAAGCATTGGTAGACAATGGATTTAGTGTTGTAGCCGTAGTTACCGGCGAAGACAAGCCGCAGGGTAGGGGACGCACTATTAAACCCACGCCCGTAAAAGAACTTGCAGTTTCGCTCGGAATACCTGTTTTGCAGCCCGCCAAACTTAAAGATGAGACTTTTCAAGCCGAATTGCGTTCGTATAAAGCCGATTTACAGGTAGTTGTGGCATTTCGTATGCTTCCCGAGGCGGTTTGGGCTATGCCTAAATTTGGCACGTTTAACCTTCATACTGCCATTTTGCCGCAATATCGTGGTGCCGCTCCGATAAATTGGGCTGTAATCAACGGCGAAACCAAAACAGGAGTTACCACTTTTATGCTCGATCACGACATCGACACTGGCCGCATTTTGCTCAAAAAAGAGATCGACATCTTGCCCGAGGATAATGCCGGCAGCGTGCACGACAAACTTATGGAGGTGGGTTCTCAACTTGTGGTTGATACTGTGGAGATGATTCTTTCGGGTAATGTTAAATCGGTGGCACAGAGCGACTTAATTGCTCCCGGCACTGTGCTCAAACCTGCTCCAAAGATTTTTAAAGACGATTGCCGTTTGGATTTTTCAAAGCACGGAATAAATATCAAAAACCTTGTGCGCGGACTAAGTCCCTATCCCACAGCGTTTACCACTATTAAGGTAAAAGATAAGGATATGAGCCTCAAAGTGTTTGCTGTGGATTTTGAACCGTCGAAAGGCATTGCCGAAACTGGTAAACTCTTTACCGATAACAAAACTTTTATCAAAATTTCTTGCGCCGATGGATATATCCAATTGCTTGATATTCAGTTAGAAGGTAAAAAGCGTATGGGTGTAGTAGATTTTTTGAGAGGGGTGAAGTTATAGATAATTAATAAACCTCTCCATTCCTTGGCGTTTGCGTTCCGTGAGTTCGTAACTGATATTTTTGGTGTAATATTCTATCGGGTTAAATTCTTTGATAAATCTGTGGTGATAGTAATCAATCACAGCGGGAATATTATGCACACCTATGCCAAGTGCCTGGTTGAATGATTGTTGTAGGTCTTTGTAGATTGGTTTGGTAGAAAGCCACGCCGCAAACACAAATGGCAAACCCGAAAACTTTATCCACTCTTCGGCAAGGTCGTAAACGTGGCTGTGAGGCTTGATGGTAAAGCAGCGGTCGCCAATTACCACGCCCGCCGTGTTGCCGCCGATGAGGTTTTCGTATCCTGCTTTGCTCTGTTGCCATTCTGGATTGATGTGCCAATAGTTTTGGGCAAGAACTTTTACAAGGCGAACGCTCGTAGCCGACTGATAATCAAGCATTATGCGGTTGATTTGGGGTAGGGGAGAGTCGCTGGCAAGTATCACCGAGCGCACTTTGTCTTCTGCACCTATGCAATAATCCGAAACTATATGATATTCTTTTAGTTGCGGAATTACACCCACTGGCACAAGGGCTATATCGCAACGGTTTTCGATTAGGGCGCGGGCACATTCCGACGGATAGTGTAGTATAAGTTCGCAATTTTGCTTAATAAATTCGGAATGCTCTAATCCATAGAGCATTGGCAGCGTATTGTAGTACGAAACGGCAACAATCTTAATCTTAGCCATAGTTAAAGGGTTTGATTGTCAATCTTTTCCGCCTCAATTTGCGACCACGCAGCCGCCACCGTCGAAATGCTGCCTGTAAACACGGCGAAAAATGTTCCGCACATTATATAAAGTGTGAGAGTGTAAACTGCGCCGTTGGTGATTGTGAGCCAACGATAACGGTGAATTACTCGTGCGCTCTCTTTTGTGTCGCGGCGGTAACGCTCGTTGTTGTAGTCCATAAACGAATATCCAAAATAATAACTGTTTATAAGAAATACAACAATAGGCATTATGAATCCAATCACAGGAATAAAACTTGCTATAAAGCAAACAATCAACAGAATACTCTGTATTATAGTGTTTTTGAGTGCGATTTTTACACCTCGCCAAATATCTTTTACGGTTTGTTTTGCGCTGAATCCAAATTCGCGACCTGTTAAATAAGTATCAGTTTTTTCGGACATATGGGTGTATATCGGCGACATACATAAGATTACCAAACTACCTCCCACAAATATAAACGCAAGGTAGCAGATAATCTTGGTAATCACTGTTGTAGTGCCGCTGACAAAACTTCCCCATCCGCCTTCCAACTGCCAACTTTCTGTAATTTTTTCGTTGAGCCAATCCGACAGATTTCCGCTGTAATGCCATATTAGCCAAACGCATATTACATTGATAATCATCGGGATGATGAAGAATTTCCACATCTTTTGAGCGGAGATTATGCCAAATGCGTGGCTGTATCCGCCGAGTCCGAGTTGTATTTGTTTGCCTACTGAAACCATTTTGTTTGCTTTTGCCGCAAAGTTACGTTTTTTTTGTTGAAACGAATGCACATATTATTTTTTTTACTATCTTTGTTTCATCAAAAATTTATCTGTTAACTTAAAAATATTATTGATATGAGACTTACAGGACGTAGAGAGAGCAGCAATGTGGAAGATCGCCGCGGCGGCTCTTCGGGTATGCGTATGTCTACCGGCAAAAAACGCGGCTTCGCAGGTATTATAATGCTGATTATCGGTGCGTTGATTTGGTTTAACACCGGCGACAACACAATGTTTGTCAACCACCTCGGCATAGGTCAGGGCACCACTACCGAGCAAACCACCAACAACACCGGCACCAACAAGGCGCAAGACGAACTCGCTGTGTTCGCATCTCGCATCTTGGCATCTACCGAAGATATTTGGACAAGCATTTTTCAACAAATCGGTATGACCTACCAAAAGCCCAAAATGGTGATTTTTAGCGACGCTGTAAACACTGGCTGCGGTCCGGCTTCTTCGTCAACAGGTCCTTTCTATTGCTCTGATGATCAGAAACTTTACTTAGACCTCTCGTTCTTTACCACAATGAAACGTCAACTTGGTGCTGAGGGCGACCTTGCATACGCCTACGTTATTGCTCACGAGGTTGGTCACCACGTAGAACACCTCACAGGCTTACTTTCAAAACTTCAGCAACAGATGGCTCGCGCACGCTCCGACGCTGAGGCAAACGCCATTTCGGTTCGTATTGAGTTGCTTGCCGACTTCTACGCTGGTGTTTGGGGACATTATGAGAACAAAACTTTCAAATCGTTTGAAGATGGCGACCTTGAAGAGGCTATCAACTGCGCACATCAGATTGGCGACGACTATCTGCAAAAATCGGCAGGATACCGCACTATCAATCCCGAATCATTTACCCACGGCACATCGGCGCAGCGTATGAAATGGCTCAAACTTGGTCTTCAAACTGGCGATCTAAACCTTGCTAATCAGATACTTACTTGCAGCGAAAGCGAATTATAAAATAAAATTTATTTTTTTTTGTGGATTTTTATGGAATGATTACTCTATATGGTGTAAGTTAATTTTAAAAATAATAAAAAATGGCAGAAGAAAATTCATTTAAAGAAAATCTCAATTGGAAAAAACTTTCAATTGACGCAGTTAACACAATTATTGCAACCGCAATCGGTATTATCCTCGGTCTTTTGGTAGACAAATGGCGCGAGAATGTCAACAATCAAGAAAACTATCAAAAAGTGATTGTTGCCACCATTGTCAACCTCGAAAATTATAAGAGTCAGATTGAGAACTTGGAGTCGTATGTTGATTATAGCAACGATGAGTTTTTAAATCTTTACAGCGAGGAGTTCGAGGAAACCGATTCCACAATGGAGGAAATAACCTATTTATTTTTTGCAGAAAATTTCCAACAACAAGACCGTTGGATAGAGGAAAACTTTATCACCAATGGCGGATTTATTGAGGATGCCGACCTGCGCCTCAAAATCGGTAACGTTTATTCGCTTATCGACTTGTGCAAAAATAGTTTAGCTAATCTCAAATCCGTTTCTGACAAAGCCTACGACAAGTATTTGGATATTTACGTAAACGAGGATAGCAACAAAGCATTTGATAAGTTGCTTACCGATAAGGATTTTATGGCTTATTCAGCTGCGGTATCTGAATGTAAATACAATGTTGATGTGTGGCTAAAAAGTATCGACGAACTTACCCAAGAGATTGTTAAAATCGCTAACGCCGACGAAAAGCAGTTGGCAGATATGCGTCAGTCGTCGAAAAAGATACTCGATATGATATCTAAAAGCCGCGAACAATAAAAAATAATAATATATGGGAATCAAGAAATATTTTTCGGCAGAATACCTCTTGCAGATGTTTCGCGACACCTGCAAGAGATTTCCCATTTCGGTGGGATTCGCGTTTATGTTGTTTATTGCGACATTTTGCGCATTTTGTGAAGTGCATAGGAGCGTACAAATGTGGTTCTTCCTGTTTTTTTACACTGTAACTGGCTGTGTGCTAAATATTTCGCTTAGTATTTGGGGTGAAGGTTGCCCTAAAAAACCGCTAAAATATTTAGTTGTTAGTGTCGTAAATATCTTATGGTTAGCGTATTGTATTTATGCCGCTTTTGATTTTCCATATAATCATAAAGAATGGCTCGGTATGCCGGGATTATGCGCCTTTTCGGTTGCTGTATTGCTCTCGGTATATTGTCTGCCATTTTTCCGTAGCAAAAGCGATGCTCCGTTTTGGAATTTTGCTACAAACTTTACCGGCGTAACCTTCGGCTCAATAGTGGCTGCGGGTGTGCTTGCAGTTGGAATTACCTTGCTTTATGTTGCTGTAATTATGATATTTGATTTGGGCGAGGTAATTAAGCCGATTATCGTAATCGACAGTTTTCTTTTGTGCTTGGTGATGCCGCTGTTGATAATGGGTCAGATTCCGCCCAAAGAGCAAATCTACAACGATACCAACATAGGTCTCAACAAGTTTTTCCGTGGGGTAATCAAATTTATGTTTATCCCCTTGTTGGCTATGTATCTTTTGGTGCTATATCTCTATGGATTAAAGAGTTTAATAACATTTGAACTGCCAAACGGATGGGTTTCTATCTTGGTTTCGGTGTCGATGTTTTTTATGGTGCTTATTTATATGGTGCTGTATATCAGCGACTCGTATAAAGAAGACAAACTAAGCGGATTTTTTGTTAAATATATTCCGTGGATAATGATTCCCCTTGTGCTCTTTATGAGCGTGGGCGTAATTAGGCGTTTCAACGATTATGGAATCACCATTCCACGACTCTATTTGCTTATTGTAAATATTTGGTTTCTTGCTATTTGCGTATTTTTTGCTGTGGCAAAACACAAACGTATGATATTGATACCGGCATCGTTTTCGGTGCTGTTTGTGGTGTTCTCGTTTGGTCCGCTGAGTGCCGCCAACATCACACTAAAATCATTACGTACATCTGTAACCGATTGGTTAGCAAAAGAAAACGCACAATTGCCTTTAACTGATACCGCCTTTGAAAATCTTGTAAATCAATCTGCCGATAGTATTCGTGCATTTGAAATAGGTTCAAAACTTGCCTATATCACTCATAATTATCCAGAAGAAAAATATTCCGACATTGTTGACGATCGTGTTTCAGAATATCGGTTGCGCAACCCCGAATTACCTCGCGTAGATAATTCAATGATGTGCAATGGAATAGATATTTCGGGTTATTATTATCTTTATGATCTTCCTATTGAGCATAATTTAGATGCCCATTACACCAAGTTTTATTATGTATCTCATGAATCGTATTACACCGATGAAGAAATGCTGCAACCCATTATAAAACACAGTTTTACGCCCACTGGCACAACTACCCGCTTTACTTTTGAGGTTTCGCGCGATACGTTGATGGAGCGTAGTCGAAAATATGCAGACTATATTACCCTCAAAAACGATTCGGCATTATACTTTTTGCGCGAATACTCTCTTGATATTAAGCACGATAATTGTAGGTTGAGCACCGAGGGGTGTTTGTTTGTGAAATAGGGGGTTACATATCGTTACACAAACATTTCCATGTACATGGGAATATAACACATTCCGTCATTTTCTACCTTTAAATCTTTTGTGTAAAAAAGGTAGCGGTAGGATATGCGCTGGGAGAATTTGTGGCAAAACATATCGAGTGATACGTGTGTTTTATATCCTGTCGATTTAACCTCTATCGGGACTATTTTGTTGCCCCGCGACAGAAGAAAATCTATTTCGTAATTGTGTTTGCCGCTTTCAGTAGGCCAAGTGTGGTAAAAAAGGCGGTTGCCTTGCGCTGTAAGCATTTGGGCTACAAGATTTTCGTACACGTAACCAAGGTCGGCAGATAGTTTGTCGCTAAGGAGTTTTTGATAAATTACATTCTCCGTAGCCGACTTGTCCCAAAATGCGAGAGTTACAAAAAGTCCCGTGTCGGCGAGATACATTTTGTATTGTTGATAATCGGTGTGCATAGGAAATCCAACAATCGGGTCGTTGGCGTGATGGCAAAAATTGACTGTCAGGCTGTCTTCCAAATTGTTGAGCAATTCTGCCATTGAATCAGGATTTTCGCTCCTGCCCAGTACGCTTGTTGCTTGATAACGAGAGGCGTTTTTTGTAAGTTCGGACGGAATATTGCCAAAAAGTCGTCATATATCTTACGTTTAAAAACCCTTTTGTTTACGTCCATAACATACCTTTTTTTGTTGTTGACAATGTAAAAATAATCACTTTGTATGGAATCTAAAAATTTTTTCGGCGAAATATGTATGGAATCTCAAATTATTTTTAGCGAAATATGTATGGAATCTCAAAACTTGATGCAAAATGGTGTATAGAATATCAAATGGATGGGGGAGGAATTAATGTAATTGGGATTAAGTTAATGGAGGTTAAATTAATGGCATGACTTTTACCATAAAAATATGAAATTTGTTTGGGAAATAAATTTGGTTAGAAGAATTAAATTGTTATATTTGCACATTAAAATAATGTAGTATGGATGTATCATTTGCAGATAAGAGTTTGGAGATATGTTCACAAGACTATAAATATAGTGTAAAGTATCTCGGAGCAACAAGGGCAAAATATTTTTTAAAGCGGTTTTTGGCTTTGAAAGAAGCAAAATCGTTAGAAGATGTGCGTTATGTGGCTGGTCATTTCCACGAACTTATTGGAACACGAAAAGGTCAATGGGCTTGCGACTTAGACCAACCATATCGTCTGATTTTTGAGCCCCACGAAGATCCAATTCCTACTGATGGCGCAGGAAAATATATTTGGCTCGAAATCAAAGGTGTAGAAATAATTGAAATTACTAATTATCACGGCAAATAGGAGGATTTATTATGGCAAAGACAGGACAGAATATCGAGGCAGTAGTTTTTTTTCATCCCGGTGAATTCCTTGGTGAAAAAATGGATGAGATGGGAATTTCTGAAAAGGATTTTTCCAAACTTTCAGGCATAAGTGAAGAAAAGGTACACCTTATTAACAAATGCAAGGCTGATGTAGATTTTGATACCGCAACTGCATTAGAGAAAGCCACCTTGATACCTACCCACTTTTGGCTGAAATTGCAGGATGATTACAACATCTACCGAATTCGCTTACTTGCAGAATCTCTTACAAACAGTATTAAACGTCCGGCAGAGAACGATGTAAAACGTCAGAAAATACGCAAAACTGTAAATAAAATGGTGAAACTGACGGAGAAAATGTAGTATTAATATTTGTAAATGGATGATTAGCAATTAATGTAACTGTTATTAACTTAATGGCCATTAAATTTACTTTTATTTCAAGGTAAATCTTATTAAATAATCTAATCAAAAGGGTGATTTTTTTCTCTAAAAAATCACCCTTTTGTTATTCATTCAATCAAAAACTTTCTTATATTTGTAATGTCCTCTTCTTCCGAAAGCCCATACGGGCGAATGGGGTGGAAGGATGTTATATATAAAGGCGTTACTTAACGCTTTGTTTTTGACACTCTGAAACTCTAATTATGTTATTATGCTAATAGAGCAAACTACCACTTACGCTTACAAACTTAAATACCTTGAAAATCCGTCGTTTGACAAGGTAAAGACCTTGGCAAAGAAGTTTATCGATGAATTGCCGCAGGCACTTGTTGATGATTTGTTCAATGCTATCAATCGAGATGTTGATATCCTTAAAACCGAGCCTGAAATGTTGGTTTATCTTTACTATTTTGGCAATATGCATAAAGCAAAACTCGATTTTGCTTTCGACAAAATCCCCGAAGAATTTTTTTCTCAGCCCGAAATCAACATTATTGACTATGGCTGTGGTCAAGCCATCGGCACAATGTGTTATGCCGATTTCTTGAAATCGAAAAACTATAATCAAAGAATCAAATCTGTAACTCTTATAGAGCCCTCGGAAATATGTATTAAACGTGCCGCACTGCATACGTCTGAATTTTTGCCCGATGCAAAGATTGTAACGGTGAATAAAACTTTTGATGAACTTGTAGAAGAAGATATTTATTGTGAGGATAATGTTCCGACTTTGCATATTTTGTCGAATGTGTTGGATTTGGAGTTTGATTTGGAACGATTTTCAGAGTTGATTAAAGGTAGATTACTGGGGTATAATCAGTTTATTTGCGTTGGACCATTGTTTTATTCTGACAATTTAGACCATAGGATGAGATATTTTTCGGAATTTATTGGTGGTGATGTTTTATTTTCCGAATCATTCGGTATAGAAGGAAATAATTGGACATGCCAGTCGATGGTGCAATCGGTGGGAGAAATGGAAGATTATTATTCAATGTGGGTGACAGACGAAGATTTTGAAAATGGTGTGGAAGATGAGTTTGGTGTCGTATACAGTAAAGATGGAAAAAGGTTATTAAAATGTTGGAATCCAAAATTAACGAATTATGAAATCAAACCAGGAACAAAAATAATATGTGGACAAGCATTTTATTATTGTTGTTATGGAGAAACTGAATATGAATACGATTATTTATTAGAAAACATAATAATTCCAGATACAGTTGTGACGATTGGTGATGGGGCTTTTTATGGTTGTTTTTACTTAAAACAAGTTATTATTCCTCAATCAACTAAGATAATTGGAAGCAAGGCTTTTTGTGCTTGTTCTCATTTAAAGCATGTTTCCATTCCAGAGACAATTATTTCTATTGGTGATTATGCATTTTCAGGATGTCAATCATTGGAACATTTCTTGATTCCAAGTTCAGTTCAAACAATTGGTGATTCAGTTTTTAGCGGATGTAAGAACTTACACCAGATTGAGGCTCGTTGCAATTCTAAATTTTTTATTGATAATGGAATGTTGATAGATGTTAAGAATAAAAAATTGTTAACATATTTTGGTACCGACGATTCTATTGTAGTTCCCGAATCAGTTTGTATTATTGCTGAATTTGCTTTTTCGGGTTGTCAAAATCTGTGTCATATCACATTTCACAATCAGATCATTGATATTCAACGTGATGCTTTTTCAGAGTGTCATAATTTAGAACAAATTATAATTCCAGATTCTGTTACAACGATTAATTATTCGACATTCTATAATTGTAAAAATTTGAAATATGTTTTTATACCCAATTCTGTTTCAATGATAAAATCACATGCATTTGATGGATGTGAATCACTTCAATTTATTATTATTCCTGATTCTGTTACATCAATATATGATTATGTATTTGCAAATTGTTTATCGTTAAAAAAAGTTCTCCTTTCGAATTCAATATCTATTATACCAGAAAACGCCTTTTATGGTTGTAAGTCGATACATAGGATTATAATTCCTAATTCTGTGAATACAATCAATAAGTGGGCTTTTTTAAGTTGCAATTCTTTACAGCAAATCATTATTCCTAATTCTGTTACCGACATTGGTTATCGTGCTTTTGGAAATTGTGATTGTCTACGTCGAATTATTATACCAAAAGAAAGTATGGTTAATTTTAAGAAATTGTTTCCGAAAGAGTTGTGGAACTGTTTAATAGAATTATTATCTTCGGAAGTGACCGAAGAAGACAGGCAGAATGCTATTGAAGATTGTTTTGGTGTAGTGTATAGTAGTGATTATAAGAAATTGTTAACATGCAAGAATAATAAAATAATTAAGTATGAGATAAGGAAGGGCGTAGAAGTTATATGCGACCATGCATTCTCGGGGTGTATGACATTATCTCAAATTGCGATTCCAAATACGGTTCTTATTATTGGAAATTCTGCTTTTAGTAGTTGCGAAAATTTAAAGTATTTTGTTATTCCAGATTCAGTTACGATTATAAAAAAATCTGCTTTCCATTTTTGTTATTCTTTACAACGAATTACAATGCCGGACTCAATTACGACAATTGAAAGTATGGCTTTTGCAAGTTGTGATACATTAGAAAATATTCTCATTCCAGATTCTGTTTTTACAATTGGAGACAAGGTATTCGACAATTGTTGTGCTTTGAAAAATATAATTATTATTAATAATCAGTCTTTTGTAGTTAAAAACAATATGTTGATTGATATTAAAAATAAAAAAATATTGGTGTATTTTGGTAATGAAAAAAGTGTGATCATTCCTGATATAGTTTCTATTATTGGAGAATCATCATTTGCACAAAAACATTTGCTAGAACAAATTACAATTCCAGAGTCCGTCAATAGAATAGAACACGATGCTTTTTGTGAATGCAACTTAAAGGATATTATCATTCCTAAATCTGTAACATACATAGGTAATTCCGCTTTTTATGGAAACAATAATATTGAAAAAATATATTTTTATGGTGTACCTGAAATAGATTATTATGCTTTTGAAGTTTCTATGTTTGATGATTTTGAGTATTTATCTTGTATTGTTATTCCCGAAGGTAGTTATATGCAATTTCAGAAAATGTTGCCGGAGCAATTATGGGATAAATTATCTTATGTAGATATTGATATGAGAACTGATAATTATGAGTTTCTTGAACTATGAATATGAAATATAGAATACAGGTTTTAATTACAGGTCATATATCTTGTAATGATAATGAGATGGATCATGTTATTCGTAGTATTATTGCACAAATTCCAAGAGAAAGGATTTTTTCCTTTGTTGCCGATTTATGTAATAATTTTTTTATGGATGATTTAAAAAAGATATTATGTTTGTACAATTCTCAGAATAAAGATGTTACCAAAGAATATATTATTTGTTCGGAAAAAACATGCTTAGAGATTTTACGATACACTTTTGCTATTCCACTACAACAGAAAGCAAACATTTTTTTATCGGAAATGCAAATTAATTCATTATTGGTTGAATTATTATTGGTGATTAACGAAAAAATATCATTTTATAAACAAGTGGATAATCAATTCACTACATCTGAGATGTTTTTTTTCTTGTATAGTATACATAATTATGTGAATACTTATGATGCATCGGAAATTAAAAGTAGAGTAATATATCAATTGATAATGTCAATGCAATTCTTTCAATTAATTACTTCTGATGATAAGTATATGCAACTTTTCAATGAATTTTTAAATGTACATAATATTAAATCATGGAATGAATATTTTAAAACAATTGCTTCTGTTGTTTTAAAATTTAAACCGGGTCATATTGTTGAAAATCTAATAGAAGATCATGATAATTTACTATCAATGAATGTATTGAAATCATTATCATTATCATATAATGACTTGCTAAATTATTCTTCTGACAATTGTCAAGTTAGAAATGGCAATGATGATTACAGATTTTTTAGAGATAGACCAATAATCAAAAGAGAAAATGGTAGTTATTTTGTGTTCAATATAGAGTTTCTTGCAGATCGATTGTATAATAGTTTATATTTTGAATTTAAGTCTTTTGCTCAAAATAAGGCTAACAAAATTGATATTAATAACTTATTTACCAATGCTTTTAGTGAGAAACATATATTTGATTATCATTTAAAAAATTGTATTGATTCTAATCAATTAATTGCATTATCCGAATCTGATTGTTTATCGAAATATATTCCCCAAAAAAAGGAACTAGGGACACATGACTATATTGTATACAATGATTCATCCGTTTTCCTATTTGAGTGTAAAGATATTAGAATAAATGGAACAATAATCGAATCGCATGATTGTGAACAAATTCTTAAAGAATATAGAGTAAAACTATATAAAAAAGATGACAATAAAAGTGTAGGAATAACTCAACTTACAGGTCATATTAAATCAATAAGAGAAGGTATGTTTAAATGGATAGATAATCTTGACAAAAATATTTCTATTTATCCAGTATTAGTTTTATCTGATTATAAAAATGTTATTAGAGGATTCGATAATATAGCAAATGAGTGGTATGTTAAATCCTTATCAGAACTTAAAATACCGCATAAAGGCAATAAACCTTTAATTGTAATGTCGTTTATTACCTTATTTAAATATCATTCTCTTTTTAAAAAAGATAGTTTTAAAATATACTTTGATGATTATTTGAACTTAATCAGCACCGCCAATGATTTAATAACCCAAAATATTACTTTTGATGATTACATGACTAATTTTCAATATGATATTCGGGAAGATATGTCTCACATTTTGAAACAATTAAAAACTATATAATGATGACAACATATAATAATCAAACGTTGAATTTCGACGAAATGTCTCTAACCCTCATTCAAACGACACATTTGAGAAAACAATAATTTTCCACGCACTGCGTGGAAAATCTTGTATGTAAAAAAAGAGTTTAACCGAAACTAACTATGACCAATACAATCCTCACCCCCAAAACTCAGTCCTTCCTCGATTGGTTTACATATAGTGATAATTCCATCGATGGGCAGAGCCGCAAAAAGGCGTACACTTTTATAGAAAGCAACCTTGTGGCTGATAGCGACGTCGGGTCGGTGAAGGCGTTGCAGCAAATTCACGCTTATATTTTTGGCGGATTGTACGATTTTGCGGGCAAAATTCGCACTAAAACTATTTCAAAGGGTGGTACGATGTTTTGCCTTGCGGAATATTTGCACGACAATCTCAAAAACATTGAACAGATGCCACAAAATACTTTTGATGAAATTGTTAGTAAATACGTTGAAATGAATGTTGCTCACCCTTTAAACCTACCACTTTTTATGAAGGGCATTGATTATTCGTATTATTATGAGCAAAATTAATTTTGTTTTTTCATCTTTATATCTTATATTTGCAGTAGTTATAACATTTACAAATTACCAATTATGAGAAAAGATTTCGGTGCAAAAGCCATCCTTTTTCCGATGCCTGTACTTATTATCGGAACTTACAACGAAGACGGAACTCCCAACGCTATGAACGCCGCTTGGGGCGGAATTGCCGACGATACAAAGATTTCGATTTGCTTGTCGCCGTCGCACAAAACTGTGGCTAACCTTAAAAACAAAAAGGCGTTTACCGTGCAGGTGGCCGACGCTAAACATTTGGCGGCTTGCGACTATGTGGGCATCGCCTCGGGCAACAAAACCGCCGACAAGTTTGCAAAAGCCGGTTTTCACGCCACAAAATCGTCGAAGGTAGACGCTCCTCTTATCGACGAACTGCCTTTTGCTCTTGAATGTGAGGTGATTAGTTACGACGACGATACTTGCCGTCTTTTGGGCGAAATCGTCAACGTTACTGCCGACGAATCAGTGCTTACCGACGGCAAAATTGATATTGCCAAACTCAACCCGTTGGTATTCAATCCTGTTGCTCATACTTACCATACAATTGGCGCGGCTGCGGGCAACGCTTTTTCTGATGGTAAAAAATTAATGTAATATGCAGTATTCTTACACTACATCAGGCACTTGCTCCAAGGCAATTACTTTTGACAAGGACGAAGACGGAGTTATCACCAACGTAAAATTTTATGGCGGATGTCCGGGAAACTTGGCTGCAATTTCAAAACTTGTTAACGGTATGACTGCCGACCAAATCAACAATATACTTGCTGGAAACCGTTGCGGAGGCAAGCCCACTTCGTGTGCCGACCAATTGGCTAAGGCAGTTACATCTGTTTGATTATGATTAAATTAGGATTTCTTTCTATGCTGTTTCCGTTTCTTTTCGGATGTACAAATATTCCGATTGAGGGGTTACAATCGTTGGAATGTGGCTATTCTGACGGCCGCTAAAACGGCGTTGGAGGAGTTTTTTGGACAATATGCTGAGAAAAAATAAGCATAAAAAAAGGGGCTTAGAAATAAGCCCCTTTTTTATTTGGTTAAACCACTGAATTACAACTGAATAGTCCACATATTGATTGAATATGGGTCGATTTTTTCGGTGAATTTGGGTTTGAGTTTAACATTCTCTTTTACAGGGATAATGGGCTGTTTCTCATAATTGTTTTCGTCGTCGGGATTGCCAGAGATAACGGTTTTAACTGCATCGGGCTTGATTTTGAATTTGGCAAGGTCGATGGTGGCAGAGGCAGCCTTAGCACCTGCGTTACAGATTTTTACAAAAAGTTTCTTGGTTTTGCTGTCGTAGATTACAGATTGTCCGAGAAGATTATCGTCGGTGCGGTCAAACTTAACGCAGTCGCCGTAGAAATAGTCGCCCGAAGATTGTCCGAACATTTGCTGAACGTAGTAACTGCAAGTGAGATAGGGTTTTTCGTTGTCGAAATAGATCAAATCAGGATCCCAACTATGAGCGCCTTTGCGAGCAAAAAGAGGAGCGTAAGAGGTCATTACCACAATGTCGGCATTGCGCTCAACGTGCAACAAATAAAGGCCTTCGGCAAGTGCATCGATAAGTTTTTTGTCTTTTGATGCGTATTCGCCAAGGTAAACTTTGGTTTTGCGGTTGCGCGGATAATCGTCGTATTGACGTTTGTTGAGGAAATAGTCGCGAGGTTCGTAATAGTGCTCGTCGAGGATGGGGAGGTTGAGTTTTTCGGCAAATTTCCAACCCTCTTCGTAGTCGGGATTGCCTGCGTGCGAACCAGGTCCTGCTGTGCCCACGATGATGATGTTGGGATATTTTGCCATAATTTTGTCGTACATATATTTGAAACGCTCCTCAAATTCGGGAGTGATTTTTTCCTCGTTGCCAATACCTAAATATTTGAGGTTGAAAGGTTTGGGGTGTCCTGCATCGGCACGAACCTTGCCCCATTTGGTAGAAGCGTCGCCGTTTGCCCATTCAATAAGGTCGAGAGCGTCCTGAGTCCATTTTTCCATATCTTCCATCGGACAAGCGTCCTGAGCCTGTGTAGGCCACATATTCCAGCCGCCGTTGGTGCCTTGGCAACTTACGCCGCAGGGAAGAATCGGAATGGGCTCCATATTAAGGTCTTCGCAGAATTGGAAATACTCGTAGTAGCCGATTGCGAGCGACTGATGGTAGCCCCAAGTGTTTTTGTTGCCCTTACGCTGCTCTTTGGGGCCAACCGAGTTTTTCCAATGATAAGTGTTCCAAAAACCGTCGCCGCCGCCGTGAACCACGCATCCGCCGGGAAAACGCATAAATTTAGGATTGAGGTCGGCAAGTGCCTGAGCAAGGTCTTTGCGCATTCCGTGACCTTTGTAAGTATCTTGCGGATAGAGGGATACCATATCGATGTCGTATTCGCCCTGATTGAGCGAAAGAATCTGCAATGATGCTTTTTCGCAATCTTCGGTAGCCTCAATTACAGCGGTGTATTTTTTCCAATCTTTGCTAATGAGTTTAATTGTTGCCTCGCCGATAGCCTTGGGTTCGCCCATCATAGGTCCTAAACCCTGCTGAGGAGCGGAAAGCACCACGCGGATTTCCTTGTCGATGCCGTCGGTGTTGCGCAAGAATACCGAGAAATCATATTTTTCGCCTTTTTTGATGCGGATACCGTCGAAACCTTCGTTTTGAAGTCCAACGCCTTTCCAACCTTTGTAGTCGTAAAACTCTTTAACGCGCTCAACCACAATGTGCATATAGTTTGGGTTGTTTGGGTGGATGGGGTTAAGTTGGCGGGGCTCCATATATCCGAGCGAGTGACCCGGACGGGCAAATTTCCAAGCAGTGCCCGGTCCCCAGCCGTCTCTTTCGATGGGGCTGTATTCAAACGAGCCGTTTTGAACAAGTTCGGCGCACAAACCACCGTCGGCAGAGGAACTGATATCCTCAAAAAAGATACCGATAAGTTCGTTGCTAATCTTTTTGCCACCTGCGGGCTGAGCCATCAAACCAGCTGTGCTGCAAGCAAGTAGCGATACAGTAAGTAATTTCTTTATCATATTATTAGTATTAAAAATTAGTGTAAAAAATACAATTATTTTTTGTTAGCAAAAATATTGTATTGCGATGATACTACCAAATTTTTTTTTTTGAGGGGGGAGTTGAACTGATTTTCAATCCAACTTTTTATATAAAGTAGTTGTAGTAATAATGGAAAACAGAATACAGATAATTATGCCAATTCTAGTGCACAACAAAAGAATACTTATGCTGTCGCGTATTAATAAAGTGCTAATAACTACTCCAATATTATCGTTAACAAGGGTTCTTGATTTCCCTAAACTTTTAAAAACATTTGTTTTTGGATTGCAAATAATTGATGGCATAAATATAAATATAAACCTTATCAATAAAATACTTGGAAGTCCAAAAATGAAAAAAAGAAATAAACATCCAATTATTTCTAACAAGTCGCCGAGTATAGCGAAGAAAAAAAATGTACCAATACAAATTATGAATATAAATCCTAATGGAAATGCTTTTAAACTTCTCAATAGAATATCACTAATCGAGTCGTTTGATTGATTGTTATAAGTTTTGTAACATAAAGTTCTAATTATGTATTTGGTGAACATCATCGCTATTATTAATAATAGCAACAAAACAATTTCTATTGTCATAGCAAACGAAGCGCATTCTATACAATCATCATAATCTTGTATAATATGTATTTAGATGCTATTCCAAATAATACCAACGGAATTAGATAACCAATTGATGATATTATTGTCAGTTTTTTCCAATTCGATACATAAATATGCCATGCTTGGCTTAATATTGTTTTTATGGAGACTTTTTTCATATATTCTTCATTCGTTTGCGGTGAGAAAGTATCCACAGCACCACGGGTACGCCAAACACAGGTGTAACGGCATTGAGCGGAAGAACTCCAAAATCTCCGGGAAGAATGCACAATATGTTGCACATCAATGCTATACACGCGCCTATGTAGATGCTTGCTGGAAGTATCCGCTTGTGATTTGAGGTTTTGAGCACCATTCGCGCCACGTGAGGCACAGCCAAACCGATAAACGCCACAGGTCCGCAATGGGCAGTTACCGCCGACACCAACACTCCCGCCAAAAGCAGCAAAATGGTTTTTGTCCGCGCTGGATTTACGCCTAAGTTTTGAGCATAATTTTCGCCTAAAAGCAAAAGGTTCAACGGTTTAACAGTAAGAAACGCCGCCGCACAAAACACCGTTACCACAATTGCAAAAACAGGTATTTCGTTGAGCGTTACGCCTGCAAAACTGCCCATATTCCACACTGTGAAGTTTTTGACGCTCTGCTCTGTTCCAAAAAAATTGAGCACCGTAACAGCCGCTCCCGAAAGGTAACTTATCATAATACCGGCTATCAAAAGGGTGAGGTTGTTTTTGAGAATTTCGGACAGCGCAACAAGCAACGCCAACACTGCCGCCGAACCCATTAGCGAACCTATTATTACCGACACTGTGCTGTTGAAATCCATAAAAACTGTTGAAAACAAGAATGTTACCACAGCCACGCCGAGACTTGCCGCCGACGATATGCCCAACACCGACGGTCCTGCCAACGGATTTGCAAAAACGGTTTGCATAATCAATCCGCTCACAGCCAGCGCCGCCCCTGCCAACAATGCCGTAACAGCCTGTGGCAGACGGTTATCGAGGATAATAATTTTAAAAACATCGTTATCCGACTGCCCCGTAAGCACTTTATAAATCTCTGCCGCAGGAATCTCAGCCGAACCTACAAATAGGTTCAGAAAGAATAGCACCAGCAACAATATGGCTAATAAGATTGGCATTGTTTTATTTTGTCCACTGCAAAAGTATAATAATTTGAGAACATAACCGAATGGTTATTCGTCACAAAAATGTGTGAGATACCTCAAACTTTCGTCACAAAAACGTGCAAGGTGGAGCAATTTTTCGTCACAAAAATGTGTTTTTATTTGGATAATTGGGTGTAAAACAGTAAATTTGCGGTAAATAAAAAATTCGAATATGAAACGACAAGTATATAACGATTTGATAGTGTGGAAAAATCTTCCGGCATCGCGACGCAAACCCCTTATTTTGGAGGGCGCAAGGCAGACCGGAAAAACTTGGCTCGCACGCGAATTGGGCAGACGCGAATTTGAAACTTTTGTGGAAATCAATTTTGAACAGATGACAGAATTGCGCCCGCTTTTTGAAACCAATTTTGACCTTACTCGAATTTTGATGACCATTCAAGCGGTAACGGGGAAAAAAGTCAACGCAGGTACCACATTATTGTTTTTCGACGAAATTCAATTTGCGCGCCGTGGATTGCTGTCTTTGAAATATTTTCTCGACCAAATGCCTGAACTACATATAATTGCAGCCGGTTCGTTGTTAGGATTGATTGATCATCAAGACGATTCTTTTCCCGTGGGCAAAGTGTCGTTTCAAAGAATTTATCCGCTTTGTTTTTCGGAATTTTTGGATGCCATTGGTCGCGATGGTCTCGCAGAGATGCTTAAAAACGGTGATTTTATTGCAACTGATACTTTTGCAGCAACATTCACCGACCTTTTGCGCCAATATTATTTTGTTGGAGGAATGCCCGAAGCCGTAAAAACTTACGCAGAACAGATGGATTACAACGCCGTTCGTCAGGTGCAAAACGAAATTTTGAAATCTTACGAAAAGGATTTTAGCAATCATCCGCCCAAAGAGATTGTTAAGCGAATGATTTTGCTTTGGGAATCGATACCGTCGCAACTTGCCAAGGAAAATAAAAAGTTTGTTTATACGGCTGTAAAAAACGGCGCACGGGCAAGAGATTTTGAAACAGCGATTCAGTGGTTATGCGATGCAGGTGTGGTTTACAAGGTAACACGTGTGCGCTCTGGCGAAATTCCGCTCAAAGGTTTTGAAGATATTGATTCGTTTAAACTTTACACTCTCGACATTGGGCTTCATGCGGCAATGTGTGGACTTGAAGCGTCTACATTGGTACAAGGTAACGATTTTTTTATGCAATACAAAGGTGCTATGACAGAGCAATTTGTGCTCCAAGAATTACGACGTATAGAAAATACCGAAATCCATTATTGGACGCCCGACGAAAGCCGCGCCGAGATCGATTTTGTGTTGCAATATAAAGGTGAGGTAATTCCCATCGAAGTTAAAGCCGAGCGACATTTAAAAGCCAAATCGATAGGTATTTACATAAAACAAAACAATCCTCGCCGCGTAATCCGCACCTCACTTGCCCCATACCAAAAAGGCGACACCGTTACAGATATTCCGCTATTTGCTTTGGCTGATGCGGTAGAGAGAGGAAGATAAAAAAACGCCGATACTACTTCCGAAAAGGCATTTTTTTTGCTAATTCGGAGGGATATCGGCGAATCAGTCATAGAAGAAGCCTCTAATGTTT
Source organism: Bacteroidales bacterium (assembly GCA_016293845.1). Lineage (GTDB taxonomy): Bacteria > Bacteroidota > Bacteroidia > Bacteroidales > UBA3824 > UBA3824. The sequence goes on from JAEDDH010000011.1 coordinate 84,847, forward strand.
CTTAATCCTTATTAATAATTATCGAATTGCCTGTTAGAGTTTTGGTTGTTCCATCCATATAAGTTATGACTACTTTTACAATTCGCATATGGTCGGCTGCCGCAGATGTATAATGAGTTGCCCTATCCCATTCCCAAGTACCAGAATCAAACAATTCCACAGGACCAACGCCTCTTACTTTTCCAACAGTCGTCTTGTGATCAAGGAGACATATATCATTAACTGCATTAAATACACTAAAATAGAATTCAATATATTTAATCGTTTTATCATTTGTATTAAAATATTCAAAACTTGGTTCTATGCCATTAACCGAATTTAGACTCCAACTATAATCTTTTATAAACCCATAAGGTGCTTTTTCTTTTAACTGTTTACAAAAATTGAAAAAACTAAGTTTGTTGTACTTATCCGCATCTTGTGGAGTAGATTGAGGATTACATTTTGGATTTGCAATAGTATCTTTCCATATTTCGAAAAATTGTTTTACTTTGGTGTCATTCATTAGGTCTGATATTTGAGAATAATGAACTTCTTGGTATTCAAGTTTCAACATTTTTACTGTTGGATCATTGCTTAGATAAAAACAATAATTTGAATCGATGGTTACAAGATAGCAATCGTCTAAATAATGATATTTATCACATGACAAACATTTTACATATTTATGCATAGAATTTTTGTGCCAATCGTGAGACAACCTATATTCATGCCTTTTCTGTTCTTCTATTTTAACTTGTTCGAGCGAATCTTTTACATATTTTTCTCTTCTCAAACGTTGTGTTTCAAGAATTGAGTCGTTTTTTTACTTTATATTCTTTTTCCATCATATCATATACTTCCGAAAGTGCGTCATTTGCAGTCTCGAAAGTAACCTTTGGAATATGAAACTCTTTAACCTTTCTTTTCATAGGTAGTGCATTTGCAGAATAATATGCAGGGACAATGTATCCGATTAAGTTGTCACTATAAAAAAAGTATTTGTTTTGTTTATTGTCGTATGCAAAAAAATGACAATTTCCTTTGCTTAATCGGCTAAACTCGTAAGAATAGAATTTAGTTGATTTAATATCATTATTATAATGATACAGACTATCTTTTTTGTCCTTTGCCCAAAATCTTGTTGGTATTTCAAAAATGCCAATAATATATATATAATCTGATGCAGAAAGTTTTTCTGGCGATAGTTCAAAGGTCTGCCCAAATGCCTGAGTAAAAGCAACCATCAGCATCAGCAAAATTGTAAGTGTTTTTTGTTTCATATTATTCTATATTTTATGTTATACAATGAGTTAATTGTCTATTGGATAACATAAAAAATCAGGGTGCAGGTATTTCATAGCGTAACTGAGGCCGACCAAAGCCCTGATAATACTACAAAATAAGCCCACACCCTTATACGAGTGTGAGCATTTGCGAGAACTGACATTATCATGAATTTTGGTCGTTTCAGTTACATCAGTCGCAGGCAAACGCTCTTAATTTCTTATGTCTTATAAATGTAAATTTACGGCACTATAATTTAAAAAGCAAATATTTTTAATACTTTTTTCTTAAATGACTTTAAATGCTTTATTATAAGATTGTTATTGATATTTAATTTAAAATAACCTTCCTCCCTCATCTACCCATCCTCTGCAAATAAATCATCCATTGTTATTTCTCTGTGGACGGTTTGAGAATACTTGTTGCGTTTTAAGCCGTAGGTCGTTATTAGCGTGGTGTGCAGAGATTTGCGAGTGCCGGTGGCAGCACGGAAGGTTTCGCGGCGTGTGTTTAGGCGGTCGGCGTATTCTTGTGTAACGGCAAAAGCCTCTGATGTAAATTTGGCTTCGCAAAGATTGATTGTGTCATCACGGCGGTCGATAACAAGATCTATTTGTGTGCCTTTGTATTCAGTTCCGTTTTTGTCAACGAAAGATTTGCTGCTCCAAGCGCACACTTCGCTTAAAATTCCCGAAATACCTAAACGTCTTTTAATTTGGGCAATGTGATGAAGACAAACCATTTCAAAGGCGTATCCTTGCCATACGTTTCTACGGGGATTGTCTTGCATATTACTCCAAAAATGAGCGTCTTGACCGTCTGATTTGTCAACGAACTGTTGATGAAACAACGAAAACAAATCGGTTAGGTGGAATAATTGTCCATACTCTTTTTTGCCGAATGCAGAATAACGTCGAATAAAGTCGCATTTGCAAAGATTGTCGAGAACTTCTGTTATCATTCCTCCGTCATCGATTTCTATTGCCGATTGAATATCTGCCCTTGTTAATCCGTTGCGGTTGGTAGATAGTAGTTCCACCACAGAACGGTATATTTTGGAATCTTTAAACAGCGAACGGAAAATAAAATTGTATTCGGTATGCAGTGCTGCACCTTCTTCAAAGAAAAGGTGGTCGATGTTTTCGTTTAATGTTAACGATGGTTCGAGCATATCTAAATAGTATGGAATGCCGCCCATTGTCATATACGCTTCTATAATTTGGTAACGTCCCCAATCTATGTTTTTTTTGAGAAGAAACTGCTCTGTTTCGGCGAGTGTGAATGGGCGAAGGTAGATTTGACGGTTTACACGTCCGTGCATTCCGCCTTTGTCGCCAACGAGTTTTGAAAGCATCCACGTTGTTGCCGAACCACATACAAATAGTTTGAGGTTGGTTTGCGATGATGCCCAACTATTCCAAAAATAACTGAATGCTGAGAGAAAACTTGATTTCGGAGTGTCGAGCCACGGAAGTTCATCGATAAAAACAATTATCCTATTTTTATTGAGTGTGGAAAGGTAATCGCGCAATTGGTCAAACGCCTCGTACCAATCCTTAGGTTTAAGGCGTTTTTCGTGCGAGTATCGTTCCAATTCTTTTTTAAATAATGTCAATTGAGTGTTGCGTGGGGTTTCAAACGACCCTGTGAAGTAGAAGTCGAAGTCGTTGTTGAAATATTGTTTCACAAGGTAGGTTTTGCCTACACGTCGCCGTCCGTAAATGGCTACGAGTTCTGCTTTGGAACTTTCGCAATACTCTTTCAATAAGTCTTGCTCGTTTTTGCGCCCTATTATGTTGGTATTATATTCCATAGTCTTACTTATAAATTTTGGCGCAATATACAAAAAATCGCCGATACTACTTCCGAAAATGCATTTTTTTTGCTAATTCGGAGGCGATATCGGCGTTTTTTAATTTTATATGTAAAATTTACATCGTTTTTTCGATGTTCCAAACAAATGCTCTTACGCCCATTTCGAGGTTGCGGTTGTCGAGTTTTTTGCATATGGAGAGGAGTTCGTCAACTTTTTCGTCGGGGATGATGGTGAGAAGCGACGAGTTGAGTTCGGGCCAAGTGTGGGTGCCACGGCGGGGTTCGCCATCGTTGGTGCCTTGTCCAAATACTTGCTCCCACATTGTGTAGCCGCGTATTTCAAGACGCTCCAACATATATTCAACACGCTCGGTGTTGGCTTGGTTAAATACGATAAATACTGCTTTCATCCTTTTAATTTTTTTTAATGCATAATGCATAATTCATAATGCATAATTGCCGTCCGGATTGGAACTTACATTATCAATTATTCTGCTCTCTGATTGTGAATTATGCATTATGAATTGTGAATTAATAATTATATTAATCTAACGGTTTGCGAGAGTCGAATACAGCGTCGTCGGTCATATCGTAGAATACGAAACTCTTCTTCACTTCTTCGGCTTTGTCGCGTTCGCCGTGTTTAGAGAATATTGCGTAGAGCACAGGTACGATGATAAGGGTGATTACCGTGGAAACGATCAAACCTCCGATTACCACCACGCCCATAGGTGCCCACACTTCGGCGCCTTCGCCCGACGACAATGCCATAGGTATCATACCGAGGATTGTGGTGGCGGCGGTCATAAGCACGGGGCGCAAACGAGAGCGTCCTGAAAGTGCGATTGCTTCGTTGAGTTCGTAGTTGCGGTCGCGCATAAGGTTGATGTAGTCTACAAGCACGATACCGTTTTTAACTACGATACCTGCAAGCATTATCACACCGAGCATACCCACCATATTGAGGTTCATTCCCGTGATGAGGAGCGCGAAAATTACGCCCGAAATTGCAAACGGGATACTCATCATAATGATAAACGGCTTGCTGAGCGATTCAAACTGCGATGCCATCACAATGTACACGAGGATGATGATAAGTCCGAAAAGGAGTGTCATATCGGCAGAAGATTCTTGCTGCTCTTCGTAGTCGCCGCCGATAACGATTTTTACGCCTTCGGTTTTTTCAAATGTGTCGAGAATTTTTTGGATGTTTTCGGCAAGTTCGGAGAGCGAAACGTCGTCGGGAGTTACCGAAACGGTGTTGATACGCTGACGAGTTTTGCGGTCGATTTGCGGAGGTGCCCAATACTCTTTTACGGTGGCCAACTCTTTAACTTTTACGCGCTCACCTGTGGGAGTGTTGATGGTGAGGTCGTAAATTTTGTCGAGCGAGTTGCGGTCTTCTTCGCGCAGACGAACGCGGATGTAGTATTCGTTGCCGTCTTCTTTGAGGAATCCTGCGGTATATCCGTTGATTTTGTTGCGGATATATGTACCGAGGGTGGCGGTGTTGAGTCCGTGCGATGCCACTTTTTCTTTGTCGAATACCAACTGCAATTCGGCGCGGTCGGATTCGCGGCTAATGCGCACGTCTTTTGCACCTTCCACGTTTTTGAGTGCCTCTTTGAGGTTGGCGGCTATGGTGTTGGTTTCGTCAAAGTCGTAACCGTAGATTTCCACGTCGATAGAGTTGCTGCTCATACCGCCGCCCGAAGATGTTGATACAGTGTAGTTTACAACCTCAGGTGTGGCGTCGAACTGATCGCGGATGGTGTTGGCGATGTCGAAGATTGAGCGTTCGCGTTCCCATTTTTTGGAGGCACGGATATACATCTCACCTTTGTAGTTGCTTGTAGACGACATAATTGAGGAGATGCCTGCGTCGTCGTCGGAACCTAAGGTGGTAGAAATCAGTTGGAGTTCGGGGTTTTGAGCCGCCATTTCTGCCTCAATTTTGCGGGCTATTCTGGCTGCCTCTTCCACACGTGTACCGCGCTGCAATTCAAATGTTATGGTCATACGGCCTTCGTCGCTTCGTGGCATAAAGTCCATACCGATTTTTTCCATTCCAACAGGAATGAGCGAGATTGCGAAGAATCCTACAATTGCCGAAATGGTTATCACCTTGTGACGCAGTGCGATAGCAAGAAGTTTGGAGTATTGGAGGTCGAGCCAGTCGAGACCGCGGATAACGGTGCGTTCGTAGAGACTCTTGCCGTGTTTCTTCACTTTCGACTGTCCAAGTTTTTCCATTATTACCGATCTTGCTTTCAACATCTTAGACGAAAGCATAGGTGTAAGGGTGATTGCCACGGTGGTGGATGTACATACACAGATGGTAACGATCCAACCTAACTCTTTGAACAAGATACCGGCGATACCCGAAAGCATTGTCAGCGGGATAAATACGGCGCAAGTTACAAGCGTGGTGGCGATTACCGAAATCCAAACCTCGTTGGTGGCGTAGATGGCTGCCTCACGCGGAGATGCGCCTCGCTGAATGTGCTTGTCGATGTTTTCCAAAACCACAATGGCGTCGTCCACAACCATACCGATTGCCACGGTAAGCGACGACAACGATATGATATTCAGCGAACTATCGGTTGCCAAAAGGTAGATAAACGAAACAATCAACGAAATAGGTATACAGATGGCGATGATGAGCGTTGCCCTCCATTGTCCAAGGAAGAAGAGCACCACCAAAACCACGAATATCAGTGCGTAACCCACACTCTCAAACAGAGAGTTGATGGAGTTTTGGATGGTTTCTGACGAGTCGTTGATGATTTGGAATTTGATGTCGGGAGGAAGGTCTTTTTGAATGCCTTCCATAAGTTTTTTCACATCTTTACAAATCTGCACGGTGTTGGCGCCCGACTGTTTCATAATGATAAGTCGACAACCTTCTTGCGAGTTGACTTTAGAGTCGAGGAAAAGGTCTTTGATGGTGTCGCGTACGGTGGCTATGTCTTTGATAAACACCTTTTTGCCTTGTGGAGTGGTGGTTACCACAAGGTTGTTGATTTCGGCGCTCTCTTTAAACTCGCTTTTTACACGGAGTCCGTACTGCTCTTTGCCCATCTTTACTGTACCCGAAGATACGTCGATGTTGTTGGTTTGCACAGCCTGAGCCACTTGTTCGAGACTGATGCCGTATGCGTCGATTTTCTGCTGGTCAACGTCAACGTATACATAACGCTCGGGTGCGCCCATTACCGAGAGGTTTCCGATACCGTCTACGCGATTGAGCACGTTGGTAACGTTTTCTTCAAGGATTTTGTCTAATCCCGAATAACTCTCTTCGGCGGTGATGGCGTACATAAGGATAGGCATCATCGAAGTGTTGAACTTAAACACAATAGGCTTGCCGCATCCGTCGGGAAGGTTGTCGGAAATCATGTCCAACGCACTTCGCACATCGTTGACGGTTTCGTCCATATTTTGTCCCCATTGAAATTTCATCGACACCACGGCGACATTGTCCTTAGAAGTAGAGGTCATTTCGTCGAGGCCTTCGATAGAGTTGAGGCTGTTTTCCAAGAGTTTGGTAAGGTTGGTTTCAATTTCGGAACCCGAGTTGCCGGGGTAGGTACACATCACCGACACGTATGGTGGCTCCATTTCGGGAAACTGGTCGATAGGCAGTTTCGCCAATGCAAACAAACCAACGATTATCACACCTATAAATATAAGTGATGTGGTAACGGGTTTTTCTATCGCTGTTTTGTAAATACTCATTGTTGTTTAGTTTTTTAATGCATAATTCATAATTCATAATTGCCATCCGGCAGGTTTTCTAATTATGCATTATGCATTGCGCATTATGAATTATTTAATGGTTATAGGTGTTTTGTCGTGGAGTTTTTCAACGCCTTGAACAATCATTGTTTTGCCTTCGGTGATTTCGTCGGCTATGATTTCTACGTTGTCGTCGAAACGCTGACCAAATTTTACCACTACACGGTGTGCGCGGCCGTCTTGGGCAAGGAATACAAAGCGTTCGTCGCTACCCTGAACTTTCTGAACCGAGTTGTAAGGCACTACGATTGTTTTTTCCTGACCCATTTCGAGGGTGGTGCTAACGTACATACCCGGACGGAGTTTGCGGTTGGCGTTGGGAATTTTCAACTGTACCGAAAATGTGTGCGAACGTTCGTCGATGGTGGGGTAGACGATGTCAACAATTGCTGCAAAAGTTTCGCCTGCGTAGGTGTCGGTTTTTACGTTAACCTTCATTCCCACTTTGATTTCGGGGAAATATGTTTCGGGCACTTGTGCAAGGGCTTTGAGAGTGTTGATTTGCACAATTTCGTAAATAGCCTGACCCGAGAAAAGTTCGCCGGGTTCGTAGTTGCGAGCCGAAATTACGCCAGAGAGAGGAGCGCGGAGGTAGGTGTTTTGTTCAAGATTTTTGAGCGAAGTTTCCAACACGTCGAGACCCGATTTGGCTTGGTCGTAGGTTTGCTTGGCAATGTTGTTGCTATCGTTAAGAATCTTGATACGGTTAAAATCGTTTTTAGAGTTTTCGTAGTTGAGTTTGGTAGAAAGATACTGAGTTTCGTCCATCTTGGCTACGAGTTGACCCTTGCTAACGTTTTGACCTACTTCTACATAGAGGTTGGTGATGCGTCCTTGGAGAGCGGGAGCCACAGCCACTTTTTCGTAAGGCTGCAACACACTCGACAAGGTGAGCACACGCATAATGTCTTCTTTTTGCAATTCCTTTACCGAAACGGTAACTGATTTTTCTTCAACGGTGTGATTGTCAGCAGTCTCGCTGCCGCACGATGGCAGCAACAATGCGGCTGCTGCCAATACTAATGGATAATGCTTTATTTTTATCATTGTTTTTTATTTTTTACAAGTTGTTATAAAGTTTGAGTAGTTCGGTTTGAGCATTCATTACTTGGTAAAGGCTCTGAATATAAGTGTTTTGAGCATTTAACAGGTTGTTGTTAACAGTAATGAGGTCGCTGCTCGAAATTGTTCCCACGTTGAATTTTTGCACGCTGTTGCGGAATATTTTTTCGTAAAGTTCCAAAGATTCGCGGCTGCTGTTGTAGGTTTCGATGGCGTTGCTGAGGTTAAATTTGAGTTGCGATTCCTGAATTTGCAACTGCTCCATAGTCTGCTCCATCTGAGTTTGGGCAATGTCTACGTCGATTTTCGATTGACGGCACTGTGCATAGCGGTTTCCCGACGAGAAAATCGGAATTCTGAGCGCAAATGTGAGCGAGTTAGGTGCCTGTTTCATACCAGCGTCTTTGCCAAAATAGGTTATGCCGCTGTAATTGTATTGCACCGATAGGGTAGGACCGTATGCCCAACGTGTGAGTGTGAGTTGTTTTTGAGCCAATTTAACGTTCATTTCTAACTGTTGAACGGTGATGCTGTTGTCGAGTGCGCCTTCGGGATGGTCAATCTCTTCGTTTTCAAAAAAATAGTCTAACGATTCGGTGAGCACCAATTCGGTGTTTGGTTCTGCTCCGAGAGCCAACAGAAGCGAACTTTTTGCCAACTGAATATTTCGGTCGGCGGCGCGGAGGTTGTTGTCGAGAACCATCAACTGCACCTTTATTTGGTCGGCGGAAGTCTGCTCTGCCATACCTACGTTAACAAGTTGAACCACATTGTTGTAACTCTTTTCGAGGTTTTCGCGGCTGTCAACGAGGGTCTTTTTGCTTTCTTGTGCAATCAAAACCGAGAGGTAAGCGGTGGTGGCTGCTGCTCTTGCATCGTTTTCGTTGCCTTTTAGTGCAAGTTGCTGCATATCTATTGCCATTTGGCTGAGTTTCACTGCCATAATCATCTGACCATTGACGGTGGCTGATGCTGTAATACCGATAGTTCCCACATCGTTGTTTGGAATGGCAAATCCTTCACCGAGGTTCATTACGTATCCAAACATTGTGGTGTAACTGAGAGTTCCATCCACATTGAGGAGCATATTCGAGATGCTCTGCCATTTAGACCATTCTGCTTTTTGAATGTTGAGAGAGGCTGTACGCATTGTTTTTGAGTGTTCTACGGCGTATGCCTTTGCTGAATCGAGGGTTAAGATAAGAGGCCCTTTGTTTACGGTGCTGTCGGTTTGGGCTTTTGCACCCGAAATCACCGCCACAGCCGCAATCAGCATTAATGTTCTTTTGAAATTCATTTTGTTATCTTGTGTTTTTTATTGTTACTTGATTAAATCTCGTCGGTGACGAACTCCTTTTCGTAGTTGTTCATCTGCGTTTTCCAAAATTCGAGCGATTTTAGCATAGCTTGTATGTTTTGGGCAGAGCGCGAGTTGCGGTCTTTTTTTAGTTCGAGGGCTGCGCGGTTTACATTTTCGAATCGTTCGATGTGTTGGCGTAGCGACTGAATAAAAGTTTTACGGGAGTTGATCTTGATGCGGAAATACCGTTTGCGGTCGCCAGGATAGGTGATGTACTCAATTTTGTCGGATTCCATCAAGTGGTTGAGTGTGGTAGAAACCGACGATTTAGAAATTTTGAGTCGGTCGACAATCTCTTCAAAAGTGAATTCCTCTTGGTCGAGAAACGACAGCAAACCGAGGATTCTGCCAGCGAGAGCAGTTCCGCCTCCGCGACAGGTAATCCTGCCCATAATTTCCACAAGCTCGCCTTGTTTTTCTTTTCTTTCTTTATCGGTGATGATGTCTTGCATTGCTTATGTTTGGTTCTATTATTTTTAAACTAACTAAAAGTTTTTAAATTTTTACGTTGCAAAGAAAAGAAATAAAAAGAAAGAAGTCATTATGTAAAAGTTAAGTAATGGTTAAAAATATGGATAATTTTAAGAATTTTTCTATCTTGCGGCACTTTAATGAATTACCAAAAATGCAAAATATCAAGGCTATAATCCAATACGACGGTACCAAGTATAATGGTTGGCAGATTCAGCGCAATGGCGGCGTAACTATTCAGGGTAAAATTTCGGATGTGCTTTCGCAGATGGCGGGAACGCAGGTGGATGTAGTGGGCAGCGGACGTACCGATGCAGGTGTCCACGCCTTGGGTCAGGTGGCAAATTTCCTTTTGCCCGAAAAATACGATACACCTTATATATTAAACTACCTAAACCGCTATCTGCCTGAGGATATTGCCGCGGTGAGTGTGGAAAAAGCCGACGAAAGGTTTCACGCAAGGTTTTCTTGCAATGGCAAAACTTACCGCTATCGTATCAATAATAGTTTGATACCCAATGTGTTTGAGCGTAAATTTGTTTATCAGTATACCGATGCTGTAATTGATGTAGAGCGTATGCGCGAGGCTGCCAAGTATCTTATTGGTAAACACGATTTTATGTCGTTTTGTGGCAATCAGCATATCAAAAAATCAACAGTTCGCACTATTACCGAAGTTTCTGTTAATAAGCGCGATAATGAAATCTATATCGACTACACTGGCGACGGTTTTCTTCAAAATATGGTGCGTATCCTTACAGGCACGCTAATAGAGGTGGGGATTGGTAAAATTTCTCCTCAATCAATGCCTCAGATTATAGAATCAAAAAACCGTGCGGCGGCAGGTTTTACTGCTCCCCCACACGGTCTTGTGTTGTTATGCGTTGAATATTAACTATTTGCCGATAATAATAAACGGCGACCAGAAATAGGGGTGCGCGAATTTTTCTTCTGAAATCATTTTGAGTTTTGCATTGTGGAGTTTGTCGGTAAATGCCATCTGTTCTTTTTTGCTGGCTTTGAGCAAATTGGTATAAAAGTTTATCATCAGTGCCGATGTTGAAATGTCGCTTACTTGCCACAGCGAGCAGACGATGTTTTTGGCTCCTGCGTAAATGAGCGAACGTCCAAGACCGATAACACCCTCGCCCTGAGATATTTTACCAAGTCCTGTTTCGCAGGCTGACATTACCACAAGGTCGGCGTTTAGTTTTAGATTGTAAATTTCGCCGTTATACAGCATTCCGTCGTCGGTGGTTCCCTCTTTTTGCGAAAGCAAAAGTCCGCTCAACTCGGGATGTTCGCTGTTGACAGTGCCGTGAGTGGCTATGTGGATTACGTTGTAGCTGCTTAGGTCGGCAGTCTTGATAGCTGTTTCTGATGCATCTTTTCTCAGCAAATACTCCGACGACATTTTTTCAGAACGAATTTTATCTGAAATAGCCTGCACCTCGGTAACGGTTTCGGGAATTGCCCTTACCTGCTCACCTTTAAATGTGCATGGATTTTCGGCATCAAATGCGGGCGCAATACCAAGCCATTTGATATCGGGTGTAGTGCGTTGCTGATTCATTCGTTTGAGTGCAAGATACGACGAATAATTGTAGTTGATTTGATATTTTTTTATCAAGAATGGAAATTTCGTAAAGTTGTTGTCGCGGCAGTTTTCTGTTAGCAATGCCTCAAATGGTATCACAAACAAGCTTCCGTCGGGGATTATGGTTATGCGGGCGATTTCCTTGGGTATTTTTTGAGGAAAAATGTTTGCGTATAAGGTTTGAGCAAGATTTTTGTATTTTTCGATGTTTTCGGGCGAGTAGTTTGTAAGACTTTTTACAATGGCTGCAGTGGTGGATGCAAGTTGGTTTTGTCCTTGACAATTGCTCGAAATAGAACAAGATGTTTTTGAAACTGCTATACAATATAGTTCGTAACGTCCTGTAAAATAGCTAATAAGCATCTCGTTATTATCTAATGATTTTTGAATTTCGTAGAGCGAAGGAATCTTCTGCGAAAATTTAGCAGCATAGTAGTCGGGATACTCTTTTTCAAACCTTGAAATCAATGCGTTGAATTTTTTAGTATACTCAAATAATTGGTTTTTGAGATACGATGTGGATGAGTGGTTTTCTTCTTCGGCAATGAGTTTTTTGTAAGATGAAATTTTGTCCGAAAGGTTTTTCTCTTCGGCTATCAAATCTTCAGGAATCCCAGAGAACATCGTGGCGCCGGTTTGAGCAAGTGCTTCGAGTAGTGTGGCAGCTTTGTTTTTTTCAGAAAACATAAACGCAGCCGAAAGGTTTGCCATGTCGTAAGGAGCATTTTTGTAAATTTTGTTGGCGGCATAAAGTCCCGATTCGAATATCTCTTTTGATAAGGCGCTCAGTGAGATACGGTCGTTTTCAGAAACAATAGATTTGCGCACGTCGTCGATAATGTCGGATGTGAGTTTTACACATTCTACTGTATTGGTTAACAGTTCTTTTTGTTTTGTGCTGTCGTAGAGCTGTATTGTGGCACGCACTCTGTTTTTGATGGCGTCGATAAGTTTGATACCGTTTTGGTAGCGGCTCAACATCGGGTTTTTGAAAATGTCGTTGTTGTCAAACTCAAATCTATCTAAGTTGCACATTATACTTTTTTGATAGTTGATAATGGCGTTCTTGTAGTCTTTGATATTCATGTAAGTGGTGCCGAGGTTGAGGTAAGGTTCTATTAATCTGCTGTTTTTGTATCCTCGTTGCGAGATAATTTCGATAGCTTTTTCAAAATTTTGTGCAGCTTCTTGGTTTTTGCCTTGATGCAAGAAAACGATGCCTACGTTGTTGCAAACCAATGCGTAATCAGTAGATTTTTCGCCGTATGTTTCGGCAAATACGGTTTGAGCGCGTTTGAGAAATTTGAGCGCATTTTCGTCGTTTTCGTAAGCTTCGTAAATTAAGGCAATTGCGTTGTAAATATTGCCAAGTTCGGGGTGCTTGTTGCCGTGATGTTTTGATAGAATGTCGCCCGATTTTATGTAGGCTGTTAATGCGCTGTCTAACTGTTCGTTTTGATACATTATTATGGCTTGATAGTAGTAATCTTTGTAGAGTTGAATACCATTTGAGCCGTAAATCTGTGATTTTGTGCTAATTGCCTTAGTGATGTATGAGTCTGCGTTTTCGAGCTCACCTTTGGTTATGTAGTTAGCACCTATACCAGAATAGATGTCGCCAAGGAATCGGGTATTTTGTTGAGTTTTTTCGATAATATCCAAAGCTGATTTGTAGTAATTATCTGATTTTTCGATATTTCCTTTTGAGTTTGCAAATTGTCCGAGCGAAAGGTATATCTCAATCAAGTTTGGTGAGGTTTCGCCTTCGAGTTCCAGAAAAGTCTGTTTTGCTTTTTCAAAATGTACTAATGCAGAGTCTGCATTGCCTACAAAGGCCTCTATCGATGCCAAATTTCGAGTGGCGTTGGCTGTTTTTTTGTGTTTTTCGCCATATTTTTTGATATAAATATCGAGAGTTTTTCTAAAATATTCGGTTGCATCGCTGATTTTGCGAGTGTTAGAATATATCTGCGCCTGAATGTTGTAGAGCTCTGCCAAAAGGTCTTCGTTTGGCGGGTCGAGTTTTTCTGCTCCTTCAATTGTGCTGGTAACGGTGCTTTGTGCATTTCTGAAGTCGTTTTTGTGCATATATGCCGACGCAAGTGCATGTTGAGCAGTTAGATAGTTTGAGATGTTGTCGGTTTCTTTAAAAACTTCAGATGATTTTAAAAACAGACTGATAGCAAGGTCGAATTGAGCTTGCGACATGGCTTGATTGCCTTGGTTGTAATAGTTTACCGCATCGTCGAATGTTTGCGAAAATGCTGATGTATAGCTCGTTGCTATACCAATGAGAATGTAAATGACAAGCTTTTTCATGTTAATAATTATTTTTGACCATAAAGATAGTCAATTTTTTTTAATTCTTTTCGTTAAACTAAGTATGTTTGCAAAAAGTTTTGTATTTTTTAAATTTGTTAATATACCATGAGGTTTACCATTATAGTTATAATGCTTTTTGTTTCACTGCAAATATCTGCCCAAAATTTGCAAACACCCGAAATATTAAGCGTAAGTGTTGATACAGTTACGGGTCGCCCTGTTGTAAAATGGCAAATCAACGATCCTTCGCTTATTGATGGTTATGTGGTGAAGCGGCTTATTTACGATGGCGTGGGGGTAATGCCCGATACTTATAATAATGTGGCAGTTATCGATGATCCTTCTGTAACCGAATGGGTGGATAATTCTACCGATTATTCTACTTTTGCCGACCCTGAAAACCGTATTGAAATATATCGTGTGGCGGCTTTTGTCAACGATGGCGCTCAAAAAAAATATAGCCTTATGAGCGACGAAATGTCTACAATGCAGATTCTTGCCGATTACGATAAGTGTAGCAATTCTTTTAATATTTCGTCTACATATATAAAAGGTGTAACGCCCGAATATTATTGTTTTCGTACAGGCAATGGTGGAGCAGGGGAGAGGTTTGCAATTGAGATGCCTTCAAATAATCATGATGGTATAATTCATCTTGATTATCAACATTTTGACGAATATTTTGCTACCCGAAGTTTTTCGGTAGAGGCTGTTTTGAGCAATGGACAATCTGCCTTTTCGCCGATTATTAAATTGGTGGTTCCCGAAATCAAAATTCCTGAAATAATGAAAGTTCAATCCGTTTCGGTAAACGACCAAAATACATTGGATATTACTGTTAATGTGTCAGAAAGTCAGGATGTTAACAAAACTGTGCTTATTCGACGTTTAGCAGTTGGTTCCGATTATGAAACCGACACTCTTGACCTTCCTGTAAATACCAACGGAAATTATGTGATAACAGACCCAAATGCAAACCCGTCAGCAAGATACGACTATCTTATTGCTGTTTATGGTGAGTGCGGCACACCTTTGGAGTTTTCGTATGCAGCGCAGAATATTGTCTTGTCGGTGTCTGCCGACGATGCTACAAGCAATCATCTTTTGTGGAATAATCCTCCCGGTTTCTCGTCAAGTGCCTTTTCTATTTTTTCGGTTGATGAAAACGGTGAGCGTACTCTTTTGGATAATGTAACGATGGAGACCGAATACACCCACAGCCTCTCTAACATAATTGCCAATAGTAATGACAACACCGGCAAATTTTGCTACCAAGTGTTGCTGTCCAACCTATCTTCTTCCTCATCTGACAATACCGTGCAGTATTCAAATATTGTCTGCGTGGATCGTGAGCCGGTTTTGTTTGTTCCCAATGCCATCAATCCTGATGCCGACATCCTCGACAACCGTTATTTCCGTCCCCGCTCGGGATTTATCAACGATTATAAGATGAGTATCTACAACAAGCGTGGCGAATTGCTTTTTACCTCCACCGACCCCGAAAATGGTTGGGACGGTAAAAACCGCAGCGGAAAACTCTATCCACCAGATGCTTACGTGTATGTTATCACTTACAAAACCTCATCTGGCAAAACCAAACAGCAGTCGGGATTTGTAAATCTTGTGTATCAACAGTAAATTTTGTATCTTTGTAATTTTCCTTGTGCCTGAAGAGTTCGACCTGCCAAAAATTACTCTTGAAAAATATGTGAAACTCAATGCACCGTTTTACCCAAAATTTAGCCGCGAAACTCTCGACAAATGTCTCCACGGTTTTAATATGGATGCCAACATCTTGCTCGACAAACTTTCGATGGGTCAAAAGAAAAAGGCGTTTATGTGTTTTGCCCTCGCCGCCAATACATCGCTCCTGATTATGGACGAACCTACCAACGGTCTTGACATTCCCTCTAAAAGCCAGTTCCGCCAAGTGGTTTCATCTTGTATGGACGACAACCGCACCATCATCATCTCCACCCATCAAGTGGCTGACGTGCAAAATCTTATCGACCACATCACAATTATCGACGGCAAAAAATGCTTGTTTGACCGCAGCGTGATGGAAATTGAGCAGAAACTCTCGTTTACAACCTCTGCTGCTGAAAATGCTATTTATACTCAGGACAACCTCGGAGGCAAAGCCTCTGTATGCAAGCGTCTTGCCGACGACCCCGAAACTCCAATGAGTATCGAATTGCTTTTCAATGCTGTTTTGATTCAGAGAGATAAAATCAACGAAGTTTTTAAAAGTTAAAACGCTATACACTATGAACACAGTATTTAATTTCAAAAGGTTTTGGCATACTCTTCAACAAGAGTTTTGCCTTGCTGCCAAGCCTTTGATGATTTTTGCCTTGCTATTGGTGGAAATTGGCACTCTACTTATTTTATCACTAATGGCTAATTTTGATGCTATTGCTCTGCTTCTATGGTCAGCGTTGATGCCTGTAAGTTTGGTCGGCGTGTGGCATTTTTCGGCAAAGGTGATAAAAAACATCGCTACCGAAAAAGGTTTTGTGGCATTTACATTGCTGCCTGATTCTCCGTTAGAAAAATTTTGTTCTCGTTTGATTGTCTATCACTTTGTGCCAATATTGCTGTGGATACTGCTGTCGATGATTCTAATTCATATTCCGCCAGTTTATAGCGTTTATTTTGAGCATTATCCCGGAAAAAATTACGAATTGTATTCATTTTTTCTTACGGTTTTGATTAGGTTTGCTGCCATCAATGTGTTTTGGGCTACTGTTTTCAGACGTTTTGGATTTGCGGTTTCTGCTCTTGTTACTACTGCATCGATTGTGCTGATTAGTATTAGTATCGAAAATGCAAACTTGATGTTTTTGGATCCCATAGCCAGGTATATTTACCGCAACACCGTGAATGTTTATATTGTGGATAGCATAGCTACCGTAGTGTTTTGCACAATTGTTTATTGCCTCTCGTTGTGGATGTACCAACGTAAGCAACTGAATATTAAGCTGTTTATAATTAGATAGATATGAAAACATTCAGTTTTAAAAGATTGTTGAAGGTTATGAAAATCGACCTTTGCGAAATGGGTAGGTCTGTGTTGGCTTTGGCTATTTTTACAGTGCTGCTTGTGATTTTTAACGACGTAATGTTTTATATATTCATAACCGAGATGGAAGTGCTCAGGACGTTGACAAACTTCACAATGAATAGTTTCACATTAAAATCGTAAATTACTATGGATTTCAAAGAAAGCAAACCTATATATTTACAGATAGCCGACCGAATTTGTAATGAAATATTGACAGGAAAATATCCTGAAAATGAACGCATTCCGTCGGTGCGCGAATATGCTGCTAATCTTGAAGTTAACGCTAATACAGTGGTGCGCTCGTTTGATTTTTTACAAAACAAAGGCATCATTGACAACAAGCGCGGACTTGGATATTTTGTGGTGGAAAGTGTAGCCGATAAAATTCTTGAAATGCGCCGCGAAATATTTATGAAAGAGCAACTTAATGAGTTTTTCAACGAAATTGATATGCTCAATATTTCTATCAACGAAATTGTGGATCTTTATAACAAACGTAATAAGTAAATAATTATGAAAAAGATATTATATTTATTGATTGTAGCAGCAATGCTCACTGCCTGCACACCATATGGTAGCCAGATACCTGACTCACTAATTGGCAATTATCTCAATTTTTCAAACGGTAAATGGGAGTGCGGTCTTTACGAAGAATTTGCCATTTATCAAAACGATTTTTGGGATTATGAATCTATCTCTGATTCTGAGATAGTGCTTTCAAAGAAATCGGGCGAAAAAGTCGTGCTCATAATCGACAATACATCAACTGATTATCGCGAAATTGATGGCAACCGATACAATGCCCTCGCTATCAACGGCACACAAGTGATTAAATCTGATTTGAATTTAGAATTTTCGCATCAAGAAATATTGTCTTCATATCAGCAGTTCAGCGGTATCGAAAAGGATACATCCTCTTTTAAAAAGCATAAATACGCTATGGATACCGCTGTGGTTAGAGTGTATATTCGCAATTTGCGCAAGGTGCAAGAGCGTTTTTTTAAACGTTCGGTAGGCAGATTTAACCAAATTGAAGTATTCAATTATTTGGAGGCTCGGAGAGTTAGCGGTTTTCCGCTCGACTGCACCGACCATTTCGGCTATCGTTACGAAATCAAAATTCCTGTTACTGGCGTTTCGGAACTTACTATGTACGAATTGTTTACCGATGGTGTGATAGACTATAACAATGGAGGCAAAACATTTATGAATTATATTGTGGAACCCGGCGACACTCTGATGTTTTATTGTTTGGAATCTGGAAAGAGATTTGTACGTTCTCAGGTGGATATTGCTTGCGAAACTTATTGTATGGGTGGTAATTATAGATTTAATTCTGAAAAAAACGCCACTATCGGTTTGCAGGTATTGTCTGATTCTACCAAAATTCTTAACGCCATAAATAGTGGCAAAGTGCCTATTTCTGATAAGTTTTTGAATATACGACACCTTAAATTAAAATATAATCTTTTGCGCCAAAAAATGGATTCCAATTCTCTGCAATCTATTTTTCCGATAAGCGAAGATGAGGTTTTCTCTTCGATAAGTGTTTATGAATTTTTGCTCGATTATATTAGAAAATACGCCTATCATATTGAATCTACCCCCGAAAATCTCTCTCAACATCCCGATTGGATTATTGCCGAAGTAGACAACAATCATAACCGCAACATCCTTATCAATCTTGAGTTTATCAAGAATTTAGGATTCAGTGACGATTTTGTAGAGTTTTTCCGCCTAAGTCACGCCGTTCAGTTTTTCGACGATTTTTCGCCAAGAAGCAACGACCTCCAAGATTACGAATTAGAATCTATAATGCAACATATTCAACAACCTGACTATAAGGTATATTTGGAGGAAAAGGATGAAAAAATAAAAAAAATTTTCTCGTAACCTGTAATTTTTTGACCGCAAATTTTTTTGCATTATTTGTGAATTATAATTATCTTTGTCCGAACCATTAATAGCAAAAAATTATGTGGAATCCTAAGGCACGACGCATACCATACGGCATTCAGGGCTTTGAAATGCTCCGCCGCGACAATTGTTACTACGTTGACAAAACCCGCTTTATCCAAGAGATAGAGTACGCCAACAAGTATTTCTTTTTGGTGCGTCCTCGTCGTTTTGGTAAAACGTTGACAATGACGATGTTGGAGGCGTATTACGACATCAATAAGAAAGACAAGTTTGAAGAGATTTTTTCAGGACTTTGGATTGGCGACCATCCGACGCCAAATCGCAATTCGTATTTGGTGCTTGAATTGAATTTTGCAATGGTAAACGGCAATATTGACGATTACAAAAAGAATTTCGATTCGTATTGCCACCTTAGGTTCAAGAATTTTTGTGACATTTATTCGCAGTATTTCCCCACCAACGCCAAGGAAGAGTTGGAAAAAATGAACAAAAATGCCGTTGACGAACTGAAATTCATCATTCAGGAGTTGGAAAAAACCGACAAAAAGATTTATCTTTTTATCGACGAATACGACAATTTTACCAACAACATCCTTTCTGATTACACGTTGCTTGGTCGTTATATGGACGAAACTCACCGCACAGGCTATTTGCGCACATTTTTCAATGCGCTTAAAGACGGCTCAAAAGGCGTCATCGAACGTCTTTTCATAACAGGAGTTTCGCCTGTAACGCTCGACGACCTTACGAGCGGTTTCAATATCGGCTCCAACTACACCACCGATGCGCGGTTCAACGAAATCACAGGCTTCACCGAACAGGAAGCCCGCGAAATGCTCAATTATTACAGCGAATATTTTAAATTTCCGTGTTCCGTTGACGAAATCATCGAAACCATCCGTCCGTGGTACGATAATTATTGCTTTGCAGAAGATTGTTTCGGCGAGACAACGATGTACAATTCGGATATGTTGCTCTATTTTACCGACAAACTTTGCAACAGTGGCAAGTTGCCAAAAAACATTATTGACAGCAACATCCGCACCGACTACGGAAAACTCAAAATGCTTATCCGCAAGGATAAGGAGATGGAATTTGAAGGCTCGATAATTCAAAACCTTGTTACTGACGGATTTGTCAAAGGCAAATTGGTAGATCATTTCCCTGCCGAACAGATTGTTTTGAAAGACAATTTCATAAGCCTGATGTTCTATTTCGGAATGGTGACTATTGGCGGATTTGCAAGGCAGGAAGTCATTTTTAAGATTCCGAATGTTGTTGTAAAAGAGCAACTTATTAATTATCTTATGGATAATTATAACGACAACGACTTGGTATATGACTCTTGGAATGGCGATAGGTTGCTATCTGATATGGCTTTCGATGGCAAATGGAAGGAGTTTTTTGAGTTTGTGTCGCAGACCATCAAGACCTTTGCCACCACCCGCGACAAGGCAAAAGGCGAGAAGTTTATACACGGATTCACGTTGGCGTCAACGTGCCAATGCACGGCGTATTTCCCTCATTCAGAGGCTGATACATCGGCAGGTTTTCCCGACCTTTATCTTGAACCTCGAACCAACCAATATCCAGATTTGACTCATAGTTATCTCATTGAGTTCAAGTATGTTAAAGAAGACGCCTCCGCCACCGAAATCCAAAACAAGACTTCCGAGGCAATCTTGCAGTTGCAGAAATATTCCAAATACGGCTTGGTAGTTCAAAAATCCAAAAACACCACGCTCCACTGCCTTTTGGTAATGTACAAGGGCTTCGATTTGGAAAAATGCGAAGAAGTGCTTACTGTGGAAGGATAATTGACCTTTATTAACATTCTCCCCTGTAACATTTTAGCCCTTATTGTGTCATATTGTGTGTAAAATTGATTGTAAAGATTTTTTACACTCATTGTAAAATTTTTTTACACTTTTAATATATGATAAATAACATAATAGTTTGATATAAAATAAGTTAATGCTTTTTGCATGAATTATGCATTATGAGTTGTGCATTATGAATTAAAACAATGATACATTTAGAAAACATCAACAAAACCTACTACGGTGCGCAGCCGCTGCACGTGTTGAAGGGTATCAGCCTCGATGTCAATGAGGGTGAGTTTGTGTCGATTATGGGTGCGTCGGGTTCGGGCAAATCTACTTTGCTGAATATCTTGGGCATTCTTGATAATTACGACTCAGGACTTTACACCCTCGCAGGCGTTCCCATCAAAGACCTCAGCGAAACAAAGGCGGCTGAATACCGAAACAAGATGATTGGATTTATTTTTCAGTCGTTTAACCTGATTGGCTTTAAAACCGCTGTTGAAAATGTGGAACTTCCACTTTATTATCAAGGTGTTAGCCGCAAAAAACGCCACAACCTCGCGATGGAATATCTCGACCGTTTGGGCATTAAAGATTGGTGGCACCATTACCCCAACGAACTTTCGGGCGGACAACGTCAGCGTGTGGCAATTGCCCGCGCACTCATCACCAAGCCGCAGATTATCCTTGCCGACGAACCCACAGGAGCACTCGACAGCAAAACTTCGGTTGAGGTAATGCAGTTGCTCAAAAGTCTCAACCAAGACCAAGGTATGACCATTGTGGTGGTAACGCACGAAAGCGGCGTGGCAAACGAAACCAACAAAATTATCCACATCAAAGACGGTATCATAGGCAAAATTGAGGAAAACCTCGACCACAACGCCTCGCCGTTTGGCATAAATGGTATGATGAAATGAGAGAGATTTTTAATGAAGTTTGGTCGTCGGCGCAGCGAAATAAACTCCGTACTTTGCTTACGGGTTTTGCAGTGTCGTGGGGTATCTTTATGATTATCACACTTTTGGGTGCGGGTAACGGATTGATTAACGCAGAGTTGCAGCAAATGAACCGACGCCTTACCAATTCGATGATTGTTTTCGGCGGCACCACCTCCAAACCTTTCAATGGATTAAAAGAAGGTCGCTATATACGACTGAAAAACAGTGATTTAAATATCACCGCTAACGAATTTAAGGAGAATGTCGACGAGGTGGGCGCAATGCTCTACACAAGCAACATCACCGTGGCTTATGGCAAAAACTACATTACTACTTGGGTTGCGGGTGTAGGTGCCAACCATTTTAAAATCAATAAAATGGAACTTCTCTGCGGACGTTTTATCAATAATATCGACGTGGCGGAGCAACGCAAAGTCTTGGTTATCAGTAATAAACAAGCTGAGGATCTCTGCCCGGGCAATTATCAAAACTTGTTGGGCAAATGGGTAAAGGTAAATGCGTTTGCTTTTCGTGTGGTTGGTATCGTTAAGGACGATGAAAATGGACGTGCCGACGCATTCTCCTCATATTCAACCATTCAGACCATCTTCAACTTCGGCGACGATGCAGGGCGTGTAGAGTTTACTTTTCACGGTTTGCCCGACGAGGAGGCAAACGAAGAGTTTGAAGGCCGTTACCGCGCACGTATCAACGCCAACCATCAGGCTGCTCCCGACGACCAAAGTGCTATTTGGATCAGCAACCGTTTTACGCAGAGTTTGACAATGGAAGAGGGTGTGGGCTACATCCGCACGTTTCTTTGGGTTGTGGGTTTGTTTACACTTTTGAGCGGCATTGTGGGCGTGGGCAACATTATGCTTATCACCGTTAAGGAGCGCACTCGCGAGTTTGGAATCCGCAAGGCTCTCGGCGCAAAACCGTGGTCGATTCTCAAACTCATAATCATTGAGAGTGTGGCAATTACGGCAATTTTTGGATATTTGGGAATGTTTTTGGGCGTATGTGCCAACGAATATATGGACCGCACTTTGGGGCATTCGGGGTTTGACATAGGAATGGGCGAGGCGTCTATTTTTGTTAACCCTACCGTGGGTCTCGATGTCTGCATCGAGGCTACCGTTGTAATCATCATAGCCGGCACTATCGCAGGTCTTATTCCCGCTTTCAAGGCGGCACGTATATGTCCGATTGTAGCATTAAATAGTAATTAAATTATGATAGAGTTAGATAGTTTAACAAGAAACAAAAGTCGCACATTTCTTACCGGCTTTGGAATATATTGGGGCGTGTTTATGCTCGTGGTACTTTTAGGCGGAGGTGAGGGTTTGACACTCCTTCTAAGCACCACTTTCGATGGTTTTGCCACCAATTCTGCCATTGTGGAGAGCGACATCACCACCAAACCATACAAAGGTTTCCGAAAGGGTCGTTGGTGGAGTATGGAACTTAAAGATATTCAACGTATTAAAAAGGCTGTTCCTGAACTTGACGTGGTTTCTCCGATTCTTTTTTCGCGAGGTGGCAATGCAGTTTACGACGACCGCAAATCAGAGGTCAGTATTATGGGCAACGATCCAGATTATCAATACGTTAACCAACCAAAACTGCGCTACGGTAGGTATCTCAACCAAATGGACCTTATTCAAAAACGCAAAGTTTGTGTAATTGGCAAAAAAATTTACAACGATCTTTTCCCTATGGGCGGTAATCCCTGTGGAAATAGAATCGAGGTCAACGGCGTTTATTATCAGATAGTTGGAGTTGATTATAATGAAACACCTTTTCTTACTAACCCGGGAACTACAATGATTGTGCCCATCACCGTGATGCAGCAAATCAACAATCGCGGCACACGTATCGACTTGGTGGCTCTCACTGGCAAACCGGGCGTGGTTATGAGCACAGCCTTGCCAAAAGTCCGCGAAACTCTTGCTCGTACGCACTGCATCGATCCTGATGATTCTCAGGCGGTTTGGACTTTCAATACCGAGGTGATGTTTCAGATGATTGAGGGTCTTTTCAAAGGTGTCAACATCTTGATTATTATGGTGGGAGTGGGCACTCTACTTGCCGGAGCCATTGGCGTGAGCAACATTATGATGGTAACTGTAAAAGAGCGCACCACCGAGATAGGAATCCGACGCGCAATAGGTGCTACTCCCAAAAATATTATCACTCAGATACTTGGTGAAAGCCTTGTGCTAACCCTTGTTTCGGGATTGACGGGCATAGTGGCAGGAGTTTGGCTGTTGCAGATTTTTGAAACTGCGGTAAATTCCAGCGGCACATCAGCATCTTTTCAAATAGGTTTTTGGACAGCATTTGCCGCGGCTGCGTCGGTAAGCGCATTAGGCATTATCGCCGGTCTTGCCCCCGCCCTCCGTGCCATGGCAATCAAACCCGTGGACGCAATGCGTGAAGAATAAACCGTGCCTCGGCGCGTCTCCAAATCAATTAAATTGTAACAAATTAAAAAACAATATAAAGATGAAAAAAGTAATAATCTTATCAATTTTAGCGATACTCTTCATTGGCACATTCATTTTCCTTTGGAGCAAATCGCAACCCGAAGTTATTGAATATGAGGAAGTACATCCCACTTTCGGAACGGTGAGCAAGTCAACAATCGTTACCGGCAAAATTGAACCTCGCAACGAGGTGAATGTTAAACCGCAAATTTCTGGTATCATAACCGAAATACTCAAAGACCCCGGTCAGAAGGTTGCCAAAGGCGATGTTTTGGCAAAAATAACTGTGATTCCCGATATGGGTCAGTTGTCAAGTGCCGAAAGCCGTCTGCGTCTTGCCGAAATCAATCTTAAACAAGTAGAAACCGACTTTAAACGCGACGAAAATCTTTATAATCAGAAACTAATTTCTGCAAACGATTATGAAAAATCGTCTCAGGCATTAAAACAGGCTCGCGAAGAAAAATCTGCCGCCGAAGATGCTTTGCAGGTAGTTAAGGAGGGTTTTTCTAAGTCGAATGCAAGCGCGTCGAGCACTTTGATTCGTTCCACAATTGCGGGTGTTATCCTTGATATTCCAGTAAAAGTGGGCAACTCGGTGATAAATTCCAACTCGTTTAACGACGGCACCACCATTGCCACCATTGCCAATATGAACGACCTTATTTTCCGTGGCAACATCGACGAAACCGAAGTAGGTCAGTTAGTTGAGGGAATGCCAATGAAAATTACCATCGGCGCATTGCAAGATGTAAGTTTCGACGCTGTTTTGGAGTATATTTCGCCCAAAGCCACCGAGAGCAACGGCGCAAACCAATTTGAAATTAAGGCTGCTGTGCGTGTAGACGGCGAAACCAAAATACGTGCAGGTTATAGTGCCAACGCCGAAATTGTGCTTGCCAAAGTGGAAAACGTGGTGGTGGTTCCCGAAAGCGTGTTGGAGTTTGAAGGCGACAGCACTTTTGTTCTTGTTCCCAACGGCACCGAAACCGACGGAATGAAAAACTACGACCGCAAAAGCGTTTCCACAGGTCTCTCTGACGGTGTAAACATCGAAATCAAATCTGGAATCGACACCACAGCAGTTTTACGTGGTCAACAAATTATAAATGAATAATAGTTATGAAAAAATATTTAACCATATTTTCATTGGTGTTTACTGTATCTGCCGCCAATGCCCAAACCCACGAATGGACATTGCAAGAGTGCACCAATTATGCCGTTGAAAACAATATTCAGATTAAGAAATCTGAGCAGA
>JAEDDH010000045.1 GCA_016293845.1 Bacteroidales bacterium
CGCTTTCGTCGTTAAGGTATGGATTATTTTTTGCCGCCTGCTGTAAAGCTATTTCAGCGTTGCGCTGTACTTTATATGCTGCCTCGCAGTCATTGAGCGCGTCGACGGTTTTCTTTACTGCTACGGCCACGCCCGCTACGACTCCGGCTGACGCTACGGCTTTAGTGCTTATTCCTTTAAGGCTATCTGTAAAGCCTTTTCCTTTTTTTGTTCCATCATCTAATGTTTTACTGGCTCCGTCCAGCTTGTTTTTCATATCCTTGAGGCCTTTGTCTAGCCCGCTGGTGTCTAATTTGGTATCTATCTTTACTTCGCCGTCTGCTGCCATTGTTTACCTCTCTAATTTTGCTAAGAAATCGTTTAAGGCCTCGTCCGGCTCGTTGTCCTCCGGCTGCGGCAGGCGCCAAGCCTCAAACTGTTTCTGTTGATACTTTTCATACTCGCCGTTTTTTCCGTTCGGTTTCCATAGTCGCGCCGCTATAATGCGGTTTAATTCCGTGTCATGTAGACCGTGCAATAGCGCTAGAAATTTGTACCAATGCAGGCGCGCGTCAATTAAATCAATTCCGTATTGTTCCAAAAATGCCGCATATATATAGGGCGCGTCTATTTCATAATCTATGACTATTTCGCCGTCGTCCTCTGTTGTGCTGCGTGGCAACTCTCGCGGCGGATTCATAAAGTTATATATTGCGGTTATTCCCTCCAAACGTCCGATCGGTATTTCGTTCTTATACATAAAATCGAAAGCCGTTAAAGGCGCATTTTTATCGCTTAATAATTCGCGAAAGCGGAGGATATATTTAAAATCTGTGTGAATAGCAAAAAAACGCCCGCCGACCTTTACAGCCTGCGGGAGTTTTGCCTTTTTAAGGTCAATCATTTATAAGCCGGCTGCTGGTGTGAATGTGTTGGCGCTCCATGTTCCTGGCACCCATGTTGGTACGCCTTCCGCGATTGTTACGGCGCCGGTTTCGTGATTGTTAAGCGCAAGGTCAAAGTCGATACTCTGATTTACGCTGTCCAATGTTCCCAATTTTACCACGCTGTCGACTTTCCATGCTTTATAGTATTCTATGCTGTCGCTTGCTCCTGTGCCTTTTTCAGCATAGAAAACTAAAAGAACGTCTCTGTGTGCGTCGCCGCCTGTTGGCAGATTAAAGCACATATCGAAAATTGTCTTGTAGTCGTCCTCGTTGTCGAACATTGTCAATGATTGAGAAAGCGCCGGCTGGTAGCTGTCTATTTCTTCCTCTGGATTTTCAGAAGAAATAAAATCAAAGGTTTTAGTTTGTGGATTAAAAGTCAACGAAAATGTAGTAGACTTTTTTATCTGTTTCCAAGTTCCTGATACGTCAATAAAAGGTATAAACTTAGTCTTGTGAATAAGTCCCATTTTTAAGCCTCCATACTTTCGCGCGGTTCAAGGTATGTGCATACTATGGCCGCGCTGTAAATTGTGTTGTTTTTCTCGTCCATACTGATAAATTGTGGCAGTGTTGCCGCCTCTATCTGAATATTGACGCCGCTTGTTGGGTCGTGGATTTCCGCGCCGTCAAGCTGTGCCGCGATTTCGTCCGCATAATTACGGGCTTTTGTACGGTCTTTGTTTCGTACGTAATACGTAAGGTTCCACTTCAATAAACGCGTGCCGTCGGTGTAGCGCCGTTCGGCTGCCGGTGCCGGGTCATATCGCAGACAGGCTGCGTTGTCGCTGGTGTCCGGTATTACGTCGTTATAAATCGTAAACGGCAGATTTAATTTTTTTTCAATCCAATCATTTACGATGTTAGCTACGTTTAATGCGCTCATTTATGAACCTCACCCATTTTTCAAGCCACCGCGCTTTTGCCGCCTCGAACCATTTCGCGCATGCGTTCGGGTTTAATTGTTTTGAATGATTAAAATTAACCCCGTAATACTGCCGCCGTGCGTAGTCTGTGCGCCACACAACCTCGCCGGTTCCTATTTTCGTACTTTCAATAGACGAGGCCTCCATAGTATGCGTTTTAATCGGTATAAAATAGTTACTATCCTGTAAAATCAGCGCGTCAAAGTATTTTTGTTGCTGCTGTATTTTGCCCTCAATGTCGCTTTTTATTCCCGATTCTTTTAATGTGCTTTTCACACTAAATGTTAAACCGCTCATACTAAGGCCGCCTCGTAATGGTGTACAAATTCGCCGTCCTGCGTGTAGCATGGATAAACCTTGCGTATCGTGTACGTTTTGTTCTGCCATGTTACGCGCGCCAATTCCTCCGGAATAATTTGCGGGCTGGACACAAACGGTGTGTAGTACAATGTGCCGACATCGTTTTTTGCCTCGCCCTCGTTATTGCGTACGGTTGCCAATTCCATGACCACGCGCACGCGCTGCAATTCTACCGGGTCGCTGTAAGTCTTGTTGCCGTCGCGGTCGCTGGTTGCCGGTGCCTCGTAGGTGCAGGAATGTATCATTAAATTATTCATCAGCGCACCCCGTTTAGAATGTCGCAATATAGCGAAAGCCATTTATATTTTTTTTCGGCTGTGCTTTTTGCGTTTTTCTCGGTCTGAATGTCGGCGGCCTTGCTGCTCTTTGAGTAGCTGTAACCGCCGATAGATTCCGACGTAATGGCTCCGCCTGCCTTGCCGCTTTCTATCTGTGCGGCGTTGTATGATTCTTCAATCATCATACAGCAGGCGTCGTCAATTCCTCCAGGCTCGCGTTCCTTAATCAAACCGTCATTTAGTAACGATTTCAAATAAAGAACATTCTCCAGCTTGAACTGTTCAAAAGTGGCGGCGTCCGGCACGATTGCGCGGCCTAAGTCGCTTGAGTAATGTGTGTATGTTACATTGTCAAATTGTGCCATGTTCCGCCGTCCTTACGCTATGCCAATACTAAAGCGCTAGCGTCAATTTTAAATGACTTAGAAACTGCGGCTGCTCCGGTTCCTACGCTCATATACGCGCCGCCATAAACTGCCTTATCGGCTGTAAGGCCTTTAGCTACAATAAGGTAGCGTGTTCCGTCAACTACTTTAATGTCGTTTTCTGGAATTGCAGTCATTCCGCTTTCAACTTTAGAGTTACCGCGGCCGTAGTGTGTTACGTCGTCGCCGATTTCAACCATAAAGATAAAGTTATTCTTTACAGTGTCTGATCCGTAAACGGCTGTAGCTGCTGCTGGTGCTACTGCTGCGGCTGCGCCGGTTCCTTTGATTACATAATTTGTGTCAGTTCCGGCTACGATTTCGGCTTTTGTTCCGCTTGCGTCAAGTTTCTGTCCGTTTACGTTGTATGTTTTTGTTGGATAGTTTCTAACGCTTGGGTCGCTTGATTCGATGTTCACATATACCGCGTCGCGCTTGCCGTCTAAGCCGTTAGGAAACACGAATGTGTCCCAATATTCTCGGCGCTGGTAAAGGTCGCCGTCGCCCTCTGTGTGTGTACCGTTAGCCCAGAACTTGATTGACGATATTTTGTTTACTGTCTTGACCATGCTTGGGTGTGCAATACATACATTGATTTTAGAGCCGTTTCCTACAAAGCCGTCGCTATAATCGAATGATGTGTTAAAGCGTGTATCGTCTACAACTTCGATGATTGTTACGCCGTTGATTGTTGCGATACGTGTTTCAATTCCCTGCTTTTCATTGATTGGCTGTGTCTTAATATCAAGGGTCTTTGTGATTTCTGTACTACTCTCGAGGTAGTCCATAATCTCGCCCGATACATAAGCAATTAATCCGCCCATGGCGCGATATTTTTTAAGCTCTTTGCGCTGGAACATTTTGACCAAACGGCCGTATGTGTTGGCTGCTGTAAATCCGCTCATAGTTTCATAGAAGCCGTCGGCAATTGCTGCCTTTGCTACGCGCTCAAAGAAGCGGGCGTCTGTTTCGGGTGCAGAATGTTTCTGCGTAAATACGCGTGAAACGTTCTGAATGTTGGCAGTCTGCTTTGTCTCGTCGATGTCTGCAGCGTCAACGAAAAACTCTACGTCGCGGTCGTGTTCGAGGGTGAAGTCTTTGTCTTCCTCAATTACTGAACCGCGGTTATATCCGCCGTCGCGTGAATGGTTCTTAAATCCGCTTACGTCCATTCGTGTAAAATGGAATGTCTTTGCGCCTGTCCACTTTACGCGTTCCGCTGGTGTCAAGAACGGGCTTGAATAAGCGCCGTCATCGATGATCTGCAGCAGTTCGTCTGACCACTGCTCTGCATAATTCATTTTATTAGGCATAGTTTAAAATCTCCATTAGCATTTAAATCTGTTCCAGCTTGCTTTCGGTGCTGCTGCCGGCTGTGTTGCCGGTGCTGTCTGCACTCCTGCAGCTGCCATGTTTGTTACTGTCGGCGGTGTCGGTGTATTCTCATCTTTGAAAATGTCCGCTTTTCCGTCGGTCAGTGCCTTAAGCAAATCGTCTAATGACTTGCCCTTGTTTGCGTCGTCGTTCAATGCCTTTTCAAGCTGGGCGTTGATTGCGTCGCGTGTCAAATCGTTTACAAACTTTTTATTGCCTGTAAAGTCTTTGATTTTTGCCTGCAGTTCTAACTGCTGAACCTTTGCAGCCGCCTCTTTCTTGGCGTTTTCCGCTTCCTGCTGGTACTGTGTGACTTTGGCTTTTACGTCCTCATAGTCTTTCATACCGTCAATTGTCGCGTTTGCTTTTTCAAGCTGCTTCTTGATGTCGTCATAATCGCTATATTTTGCTTTTTCGCGGTTGATGTCGTCGCCGTTAAGTTTCATGACCTTTTCGACCTGTTCGTCGGTCAAGCCTGCTGCTGTCAGTTCTTCTCTTTTCATTTTGTCCCCTTACGCGTTTTTATTACGCCACCGCCGTGGCAATAGGTAAGATTTATTTTTAACGCGCCAATCTGCGCGATGTTTACAAAGAACGCCCCGCGGGTAGTAGGTGCGATTACCGCCCGCAGGGCTTATTGTTTTTAAATTATTATTTTGTTTTTGCAAAAATTACGCCAAAAATTACGGCCAATAAAGCAAGCGCTGCGCCTGCCAATTCTTCAAAGATATTTTGACTCAATCCGCCAATGCAACACAAAACGCCGCCGATTACTGCAAAGCAAATAATTAAAACGGTTTTCCATGTTTTTACATTCTTGGTTTTTCCGCTCTTAAGTGCGCCAATTACCAAGCTACAAAGTCCGAACGCTGCCGCTCCGATTTCGATGATAATAGCGCCGTCAAAATTACAGAAATAACCTACGGTGACCGCTGCCACGAAAAATAGCGCGCCAATAATTCCCCATGTTTTCACGTCGTTTTCCTCCTGTTCTTATAGTCATTTTTTTGACTGTTTTGCGTCAGTTATTCTGCAATTTTTTGCCCCGCTTGCGTATTGGCGATGTAGTCAAAGACCTTTTCCCAATACCAATAAGGGACTATTACCGCGTCGCGCTCTGCGTCGTATTCCCATACCAGCGCGCCCGTTTCGTCGTACGGGTCGGGCGGGTAATATTTCGGGGCTGTGCTACTTCCCGGCGTTCGCGTACTCGTGCAACTTGTCAGCCATAGTATGCAAATCGTGAGCATGGTCGCCCGTGCGCACTTCGCTCTTGTCCCTTTCTGCCTCTGTGATAATGTCCGCTTTTCTCTTTTCATTTTCTGCCGCTTCCTTTGCCTGCTCGGTCAGCTTGCGCTCGTATTTTCTGCGCTCATAGTTTAAGTATGTAGCGCCCACGCCCAATATTGCGACAATAGCTACTACAAGCCCCGTAATGATATAGCCCGATATGCTCATTTTTTCACCTTCCTCCTAAAGCAATTTATGCAAATATCTTTTTTTTTCATTCGCCATATAAAATATTGTTGCTTGCAACATTCACAGGTATACCTCAATTCTTGCCCCCGGTGTACTTGTCAATAATGATATTCGCGTCAATTGTTCCCGCTCCCAATCCGTACACGGTCGCCCATAATGCGCATATCTCGCCGATTGTCGCATTTTTGAAAACTCCCACCCATAGCAAAACGGCGCAGATAATTGCGCCCGCTGGTGCTATGAACTTAAACGCCTTACTGATTTTTTTAGCTGTCAGTTTCTTGTCTTCTACCTCTGTCTGTTTGTCCATTTTTTAGCCTCTCTGTATTTTGTCCGCTACGCTCTGCCTGAACGCCTCTAATAGCTGCGGTTTTTCTGTCCATAGTTTCGGGCAGTCTTTCCAGCCTACGACGTCGTGGTGTGTTGTAATTGCCTGCGCTGTAAGTCCGTAGCGCTTGCAAATATCAGCGCATAGTTCTATAGCGGTTTCAATGGTTGCTCCGCTGAAATTGCCTCGCGCGTCTGTCGGGCAAAGCTCCACGCCCAATGTGCAATTGTTCGGGCTGTTGCTCTCGCTTGCGTAATAGCCAAAACGGGCGCGCGCCTCGTCTGTGTATACTTTCCCGCTTGCTGGGTCTATGTCGCTTGATCCGCAATGGTAGGCGACTTCGTCTTCCGGAACGGCTGCTATAATAATGCCGTTTTGGTCTATGATGTAATGCGCGGACGCATAACCGCCCATACCTGTTTTTTTGGTCTCGAAAAAGTCGCGGGTTTCCTTTGCGTTCGCGCCCGGATTTGCAGTCCAATGAATTACAATAGCCAGCACTTTCTGCAATTTTTTTCCTGGTCTGCTGTATTCGTTATGTGTTAAAAAATCGTGTATTATCTGCATTATTTCACCTCGCGTTCTATAATTCGATCTAGCTTAGATTCTATCCTGCTGCAAGTGACCGTCAAATTATTCACGTTCGTTTGCAGCGCGTTTACGCTCGATTCGTTCGCACTCATACGATTGTAAAGTTCGGCAAACTTGGCGCTTGTTTTCTGTCGTTCTTCTGTGTCGCGGTCTTCATTGTTTTTCACTTTTTCCTGCAAACGTCCGTATTTGCTGGATAAATCCGCTACTTTCACAATAATGCCCCCTATAAAGCCCGCTATTGCAATTCCTAAACTAATAGCTGTGTAAATATTCATGTCGTTTCTGTACCTTTGTCTTATAGTCATTTTTTTGACGTTTTTTTGTAAGCTGAAAAATAAAAAACGGGGATTTCTCCCCGTTGTCGCTAGTCTGCTCCTTTTGGTGTAGTCAGGACGAAAAACGAACTGAATAAGTAATTGAACCTGTTGAATTATTACCCCATTGTTCAATCAAACAGTCCGTTAATAGCCAACAGTTCCCCATCGTCTTGGAACATTTGAATTAGTATTTCCACTTCCATTGTAATGTAATCCCTTAGCTAAAGTAAATGAATTTTCTTTAACTTCGTAAATATTATTTTGCCAAAATTGTCCACCTGCTAGAGATAAACTATTAGTTTCAGCAACTTCAACTTGTAAATTATAATTTATATTTGAATAAGTAATTGGTAATGAAATAGTTTCAATTCCACTTTTATTAGAACTTATTCCCCATTGTTCAATCAAACCGTCCGCTTTAACTTCATAACTTGCAGTATCGCTAGAATAACTCTCTACAGTCGGATTGCCCACAATAACCCAGTCTGTCCCATCATACATAAATTCAAGAATAGTATAAGGCTGCCACATTTCAACGCTAGTGGTTGTAGCCCCTCGCCAATAACCTGTATGAGTAACTGGTACAACCTTAGCACCAGCCTTTACCACTTTAATCGGTTTAGCTCCAGTGTCGTTCACATCCAGTGTCGGATTATCAGCACTGTTTCCTTTGGTGAACATAACGGTAATAATCACCCCTTTTTTTAAAACAAAATTGCCAATGCTAACATATTTGGAGGTGTTTCCTTTTGGTGAGAGGGAAATTCCGCCATTTACTTTGTTTGCTACCGCATTAGATGTTACGGCCGACATATTGCCGGATTGTACGAAATCAACGGGCGATACTGCCGCCTCTAATTGTGCTACTTTCTCCGCCGTAATTCCCGATTGTATAGCCGCCCATTGTTCTGCGGTAAAGCTGGAATTGTTTAGTCTGTATTCTTTTGCCCATGTTACTACGCCGTCGTTTACGTCGGCTTTATATCTGTCATAATACGCATTGCCGTTTTCGTCTATGCCGGTTACAAAAGCGTAGTCGTTGTTTGTTACTGTTCCGGCGTATGCCTCTAATTCTGCAACACTAGAAAATGGAACCTTTTCCCCGCCGGATTCTGTTTTATAAATATAATTTGCTGTGTTTGTCCCTACGGTAGAGTTTACAAAGTTTTTATCTGCGAGTTCGTTGGTTTCGCTGGCTGTGTTCGGTATTATATTCTTTATATTTTCTACGTCTGCTGTTAATCCGCTGATTTGACTTTGTACAATTAGTTTATTTTCTGGGCTTGCTGTAGCCGGCACTATTTTTGCAATGGCTTGATTTTGTAATGGATTTTTACTTTCCGCGTTGAGTTCTCCGTCTGCTGCTAACGCTACTAAGTCGCGGATTGCCTGCGGGTCGCTGCGGCTGAAATAATCATTATATGAACGAGGTATAATTAAACCGTTATATCTTGCCATTTCTTAACCTCCTTTATCCTACAAAACAAACATTTATATGGCTGCTGGCTGTTATACAATTCACCCTAATTCCCGTTACTGCGTTGGCGAGCATAATTACGGCGTTTTCGTCTAGTGTTACGCCGTCGCCGTAGACGTTGTCCCAATATCCGCCGGTACCGTCTGCGCCGATAGTTTCGGGGCGGTTGCAGCTTGTTTCAATCGTAAATTGTGCGGTATTCCCTGCCGGAATGTGAACCGCGATTGTTACGGCTGCCACGCGGTCTGGCGGCTGTATCCACACGCCGTTACCTGCTGTGACGTCCATTTCTACGCATATCCCCGTTGTACCCTGTCGCGCCCTCGGTGTTACTCGTTCATAACTCATTTTTTCACCTCACTTGTTTTTTCTTCCACGGCCGTATCTGCGTCCGCTTCCTCAACTCTTGGCGAAAGTAGCAATTTTTGAAAAACCGCCACTTTCGGGTCTGTCGCTAAAATCTTTACAATTTCCGCGTAAGTTGTGTTGTCAATAATTCTACTCATGCCCTTATAGTCATTTTTTTAGCGTTTTTTTGTGCTTTATCTAAGCGCTGTCGGTTGCTTTCCGTCCTTTGTGCCGATAAACTCGCGCACGTGGTCGCGCTCTATTCCCGTTTGCTTTGTGAACTCTCGCGCCTTTGCCTGCCATTCGCCGATTTTTTGACGCGCCTTTGTATTGTCTACGCCGCCCGCGCTCTCGGTCAATGCCTGCCGTTTGTATTTTCTGATATTGCGCTCAATGCCCCGCAGCTTTTCCTCTGCGTCGTATCGCGTCATTTTCTGCCCGTTATATTCCACGGTCTGTTTTTCCATGTCGTCGAGGTCGCTTTGACTGTAGTGTTTTTCCAGCCCCTCAAAATATGGGTAGTATGAATGTCTGCAATTTATGCCGCATATTCCGTCCGGCTCGCCTAAACCGCAAACGCTGAACGGTCTATATTTTGGATTTGTGCCGGATAAAGAGAAAATCTGCCCTTGCCATTCCTCATGGCTAGGGCGTGCGCCTATGTGCGCCGTTGTTTCTACAAGGTCGCAGCCCAATTCCTCGCAATTACTCATAGTCATAGCGGACGCCGTCTGATTTACGCCGGTCAATATATTCATGCGCACGGCTGCCTCAATACTGCGGCGGACGGGCTTACCGTTCATGTACTGAACGCCGGTTATACCGTCGCGCGCTAAGTTGTCGCAGGCGGTTTTTGTTGCTGCGTCATAATCAACGGCGCCGGTTACTACCTGCATATATGCGGCGTTAGCCTGCTGCACGAACTGCTGTTCGGTTGTGTATGCGGTTGTAATGGTTAGGCGTGAAAGGTCGCTGTATGTTTTCTGAATACTTGCGAGCATGACCTGCGCATTTATATCGCTTACGCCGTGGCCTAATGCCTCCGTAAATATGCGGTTATCTGCGCGGGCGTTTTTAATCAGCGCGTCGTTGTAAATTGCTTTTATTTCTTTTTGTATTGCAGGGTCATATTTTTTAAGCAGCGTGTATACTCTTTTTTTTAGCGCTCCGGTCTCTGCCAATAACTGCGCCTGCCATTTTGTCGCCTCGGTTACTTTTCCCAATCGTGCAATACGGCGCGCCATATCCTGCAATATATCGGCCTCAAGCTGTGCGTAGATTTCCACTATTTCGTCGCTTAAGCCCTCAAGATAACGCGGTGAAAGCATAGATTACCACCTGCCGCAAATAATGCGCTTGCGTAATGGCTGATTGTTGACCGCCTGCT
>JAEDDH010000046.1 GCA_016293845.1 Bacteroidales bacterium
ACATCGGTCGCGAACTTCCGCGCATTTCCGAGGACAAATACGCCTACGGCAAAGTTGTCGTCGACTGCATGTAACCGTCGAAAACTATTGAAAAAACATCTCTTTTTTTGAGTTCGATTTTTTGTCGAACTCTTTCTTTTTTGCCAACAAACGACACCCTTCTTAACATATTATAAAACATTCAAATATGTTAATATCGTTCGTTAATTGATATATTTCGTAATGTTAAACTCCTGTTTATGCTTTTATTAGCAAATATTACACGATATGCTATATTTCACATTTTTCGGCGATTGTTCTTCTAATAACAACTCTGAATTTGACCATTCCACGGACTTATATGCAAAATTCAAATAATAAAAAAACACCACGGAAAGTCTTTTTTCTTGCTTGACTTCCGTGATGCTTTTTGAAATATTGTAAATGTTTTTTTTTCGGCTATCCGAAAAATCCGAACAGTGCCATAACAAGGCACACTATCCCGACAAGGAATATGACAACCGGCAAGAATAACGTGAAAAACGCCGATAAAAACAACGCCACGATATCTTTCTTGTCCAGCTTAATCTTTTCCTCGTCTTTGAGTTGTTTATCGTCGTCGGACTGGTTTTTCAGCCTCGTCATCAACTCAAAGAAGCCCTCTCTGTGGGGACGTTCGTCTTTTGGCAGTCGCTTCATATCAGTCCATGGATTTTTTTGCAATATCTTCTGCGATTATTGCATCCGTTTCGTTTTGATCGGCTTCCGCATTTATTTGTTCTTCCACGACGTCTGCGGGCAAACTTTCTTCGCCCTCTTCACTTTTGACTTCCTGTATTTTTGCGGTTTTTTTGACCATTTTAGGCATCTCGAACAAATAGTTACCCTCTTCGTCCAACTTCTTTTCCAACTTATGGCAGGCTACGAAATGCCCCGGTTCAACTTCCACAAGGGGAGGAGGAACTCTGTTGCATTTATCACACGCCATATAACATCTGGTGTGGAATTTACATCCTGACGGGGGCTTAATGGGGCTCGGAATGCTGCCTTCCAACAAAATGCGCTCTTTTTCCAAACTCTCGATATCAGTCGTAGGAATGGAGCTTAACAGCGCGATTGTGTAGGGATGGCGAGGATCTTTGAAGATTGTTTCCGCATCCGCAAGTTCGACAACGTTGCCAAGATACATAACGCAGATACGGTCGCTGATATATCTGACGACGGACAAATCGTGAGATATAAACAAATAAGTCAATCCTTCTTTCTCTTTCAGTTCTTCAAGCAAGTTGATGATTTGCGATTGAATGGACACGTCAAGCGCGGAAACACATTCGTCACATACGACAAACTTCGGCTTGACCGCTAACGCACGCGCTATGCAAATACGTTGTCTTTGTCCGCCCGAAAATTGATGAGGATATCTGTGCAACATATAGTCCTGCAAACCACATTTTGACATTGTTTGCAAGATGTATTCTTTCATCGCCTTGCTTCCGTGGCGGAAGAAATTGTGCGTCGTAAGACCTTCCTCGATAATCTGACCGACCGTCATACGAGGATTTAAACTCGAATACGGATCCTGGAAAATGATTTGCAGATCATGCCTGAGCGGTCTGATTTCTTTGTATTTGAGGCGCGCCAGATCAACGCCGTTGTCGAGCATTGCTTCATACTTTTGGAATTCTTCGTTGTCGCTGTATCTGGCTTTTATTTCGTCAAGTTCGCCGCACAACTTATTGAATCTTTCGTCCTCGATAACTATCGCTTTTTCGGTGGTTTCATGCATCGTGCGTATGCGTTCGATTCTTTTATTATAGAATGTTCTTCTCGCATCGGACAAACCTTCTTCCTGCACTTTGCCTTCGAGATATTCGAGTTGCACTTTTTGCGTGTCGAATTTTCTCTTCAACTTCACATCTTTAATATTGCACTTGTAAATTTCAAGGTTCTTTCGCAAACCATCCTGGTCTCTGACAGCAAAGAACCCGCCTACGATTTTAACGATGTGTTGAAGTTCGGTTTGTGCGTTTGCCTCCGCCAAATTCCTGTTTTGAAGCAAAAAGAAATCCGCTTGTTCCTCGCCGACAGCCGCCACCTCTTGTTCGAGTTTTTCGGCCTTAGCGCGCAATTTCTCATACTTTTTCAAATGGCGGTCGAAATGGACAATTGTCTCCCTGATGTATGCAGGTGCGACTTCTGCGATGCTTCTGCCATAATAGATAGATTCGCCTGCGGTTTGAGGATAAAGTTGAAGCAATACTCTGCCGAGCGTCGATTTTCCGCAACCCGACTCGCCGACGACGCCGATAGTTTCGCCCTCGTAAATATCAAGGGATATATCTTCGTTGGCTTTAACGTACAATTGTTCCTTCTGGAAAATTGAAGATTTCGCAATCGGGAAGTACTTTTTAAGGTTATTTATACTCAACAACTTCTTTGAGGTGTTCATCACTTCTTCTAACCTCCTTTTCGGGATAGAAACATCTGATTTTTTGTCCCGAGGCGACTTCAATGAGTTCGGGTTCTTCGTCGATGCATTTTTGAGTGCAGTACTTGCACCTGGGGGCGAACTTACAACCTTTGGGGAGCGCGAGCGGGTGAGGCACGGCGCCGGGTATGGGTTCGAGTTTGCCCTTATCCCCCTCGATACGAGGGATAGAATTCATAAGGCCTTCGGTATAAGGATGGCTTTGGCGGCAATCGGTGAAGATGACCGACGCGGGCGCCTGTTCCACGACCTGACCGCAGTACATAACGACGACGTCGTCCGCCATCTCGTTGATAACACCGAGGTCATGGGTAATAAAGATAATAGCGGTGCCGTTATCGCGTTGCAACTGATTCATCAGATGCAGGATTTGCGCCTGAATTGTGACGTCGAGC
This sequence comes from Bacteroidales bacterium, assembly GCA_016293845.1. GTDB lineage: Bacteria > Bacteroidota > Bacteroidia > Bacteroidales > UBA3824 > UBA3824. The sequence continues at coordinate 2,863 of JAEDDH010000046.1, forward strand.
GCGGTAGTCGGCTCGTCCGCAATCAGGATTTTGGGCTTGCAAGCAAGCGCCATAGCGATCATAACGCGCTGACGCATACCGCCGGAGAGCTGATGCGGATACTGTTTCAAAACCGCCGCAGGGTTGGGAATCTGGACGGCATCAAGCATTTCAAGCGCTTTCTTTTCGGCCTCTTTTTTCTTCATTCCCTGGTGGATGATAAACGGCTCGCTGAGCTGGCGTTTAACGTTAAATACGGGGTTAAGGCTGGTCATCGGCTCCTGGAAGATAACGGAAATCTTGTTGCCTCTGATCTTGCACATTTCGTTGACGGAAACTTTGGTAATATCCTGCCCGTCGAACAAAATCTCGCCGCTTTCGATCCAGCCGTTCTCGTCGAGCAAGCGCAATATACTCATTGCCTCGACGCTTTTCCCGCTTCCGGATTCGCCGACGATGCCGATAGTGCGGCCTGCTTCCACCGAATACGAAACGCCGTTGACGGCTTTGACGATGCCCTTCTTTGTACGGAAGTAAGTATGCAAGTCTTTAACTTCTAATAATGCCATGTTCCTTACCTCCTTTACTTATCAATATTCGATTTCGGATCCATTACGTCTCGCAATGTATCGCCGATGATGTTTATGCAAATAGTTGACGTCGCCAACAGCAATGCCGGGAACAACCATTGCCACCAGTAGTTTGAAATACGCGTGATATCTTTACACATATCCAGCATATTACCCCAAGTAGGACTCGGTTGTTGAACGCCGAAGCCGAGGTATGACAACGAAGATTCGGTAAGCAAGCAACCCGCAAAGTCCAACGTCAGTGAAACCAGGATAACGCTGATTACGTTTGGTAAGATATGCTTGAACGCAATTCTTCCTTCCCTAACGCCCATCGCCTTTGCCGCAGTGACAAATTCCTTTTCTCTTTCTGCCAAAACTTGTCCCCTGACAAGACGAGCAAGTCCGGGCCAGGTCAACACGCCCAAAATAACCATGATCAGCACGATTTTTTGGTTGTTTGTAATATCCATTTTCAACATAACCGACGACAGAATCATTGCAAACGGCAAAAACGGTATTGCAGATACAATCTCGCACACGCGCATTAAGAACATATCAACCCAACCTCCGAAATATCCGGAGATAATACCGATAACAATACCGATAACGGTACTTATCAACACCGCAACTGCTCCGACCGTCATCGTCATTTTGCCACCGCTAATCGAACGCTGCAAAATACTTCTGCCCGACGCATCGGTTCCAAACAAATATCCTTTCCATCCCCACTTGCCAAGTACTTTGCCATCTTTTACCGCATACGAAGCAAATGCTCCCGCATAAATGGTATCCGTGCCTTGCAGTTTTGAAGCTTTTGGCATTTTGGTTTGATTTAAAATGTCGCTGCCCCATGTATAAATGTTACCGGCATCGGTCAACGCAACAAAGTGTCTTTGACCACTGACAAGTTGTGTGATTTTTTCACCGTCAGGAATGCCCGTTGTATACGTTTTTTCGTCAACGGTGCCTCCAAAACCAATTGTGCCATCCGACAAGACAAGAGCCACACAACTTTGGTTCGCCGCCACATCTACTATTTTTCTTCCTCTTGTGAACGCGTCAAGGTCTTTTTTTGTTCCGTCCGGTAAGTAAACCTTCTTAAATACGTTTTTGTCACCGGTTGAAACGGTTCCGTCTTTCAACAAAGCAACCGCATACGACTGTTCAAATACTAATTTTTCAACGTTTGTAAGTGCCGCAATACTTTCAAAATTTAACAATGAAGCCTTTGCGCCCCACATATAAACTTTTCCGTCTTTCATAACCAGTGCCGTTACAAAATGTCCGACTACAAGTTGAGAAACTTCATTGATATTTACGCCGTCACGGATTTCCGCCGGCATCTCATAATATAACTCGGTTGTTTCGTATTTACCAAGTTGTCCGACGTCGTCTTTGCCCCAACAATAAATCTTGCCGTCCGAGCCGATTGCCACCACGTGATCCTCGCCTGCACCGACAAACTTAATATCTGCATTTTTAACTTCGTCGGGGATTTTCCCAACGTCGATACCGCTTGCGCCGATATCCGTGTTACCCCAGACATAAACTTTGCCGCTGTTGGATAATCCCGCGGAAAAAGCATCCCATGTAGAAATATATTTTACATCTGATGCAAGTTCTTTTGGGATTTTAAGATATTTAAATCCCGGTTTTTGATTAAGATGGAAAAACTCGCTGTACGTATCCGAGTACTTCGGCATGCACAGTGGTCCGATAAACGCCAGTCCAAACATCAAAATCAGGATGACAAGAGCAGTTACCGCCAGTCTTTTTCCAAAGAAGTTTTTGAAAACTTGTCTGAACGGACTGACAATTTCTTCGACATTGTTGTCATCTTGTTTCTTGTTTTTTCTGCGTTTATTTCTTTTTTTATTTGTTTTATCGTCAATATCCGTTGCTTCATCTGCATTTACAGCATTATCACAAACGATATCATTATACGATTTATCATCAACATCGCACAGAACCTGACCATCAACTCGATCAAGGTTTGACGCCGAATTATTTTCCTGTTCAGCAAGTGCTTGCTTTCGTCTTTTTGATTCCTCTCTCGCTAAAACGGCGGATGGTCCCATGAAAGCACGGTATAGCCATCTACCAACCGTTTTGACAATATTGACAATGCCTTTGCCGAGTTTTACAAAAAAGGCTTTGACCTTTGAAGCGGAATTATCGTTTTTTAATTCTTTTTTCATATTGTGGTCTCCTATTTTGAAACTCTGATGCGCGGATCAATGATGCCATACGCAAGGTCGATAATCATATTACCCAAAAGAGCAATTAAAACGTAAAACATTTGCAAACACAAAACGACCTCATAGTCGCCTGTTTTAAGCGACGAGATCAGCAGTTTTCCCACGCCGTTTAAGCCAAAAATCGATTCAACCATCAACGAGCCCGAGAATATACCCAAAAACCAACCGATAACAAGTGTTACGATCGGTATTAAAGCATTTCTGAATGCATGTGAAAAGATAACCGTCCTTTCTTTCAGACCTTTTGCCCTTGCCGTCCTGATACAATCCATGCTGAGCGCCTCGATCATAGACGCACGAACGTATCTGGTCATTCCGCCAAGCGAGCAGAACGTCATAACGATAAGCGGAAGCGCCATATAATATAGCCAATCATTAAACGCTTTGATTCCGGTATATTTTTCACCGGCGGTCCCCATGCCGCTTGCGGGGAACCAGTGTAGGGTGCCTGAAAACACCCAAATAAATAATATTGCGGTTATAAACACCGGTATACTATACCCGATAATAGTAAAGATTTGTGTTCCGTTGTCAAAAACACTTCCTCGTTTAACCGCGCATGCAATCCCCAAAGGGATAGTAATAGCAAGTGCAACCACCGTGGCAATCAAGTTGATTCGCACCGTATTACGCATAGGCGTTGAAATAACTTCGGTAACGTCCTTTGCATAAGTTATACTATAGCCCATATATCCTTGAAGAATGCCCTTTTTCTCGCCGTTATAATATGGTTTTACACCAACCCATCGCAAATAACGATCCATCGTCGAACCGTCAGTTCCGTATAGGCGCTGATATTTAAGATATACGGTGTCATAGTCAAGTTTCACGGTTTTATTGTTTGCGACCTCTGCACGCGCTGCATTTGCCGCACGATCGTACGGTATCAAGTTGTACAAAAAAAACATGATCATCGACAAAATGACCAACACCAATATCATGTAAAGAATACGTCTTACAACATATTTTACCATTGTTTACTCCATTTGCTCATTTACACGACTTTAGGGGAGCAGTTACGCTCCCCCTTTGTCGCGATGATTTTAACTAATTTTCAAATCAATTACAGATTATTTGGAAATATAGTAATAGTCGGCTGCATCCTTGATGTACCACTGAGAGTAGTTCTCAAAGTAATACGGCTCAATGCTGCAATTGAACGAATAATCGTATGCGGCAGAGTTATAACCGGTTGCAAAGTTGAATGCATTGTAAGTTGCAACACCGTTGTAGCCATATCCTTCATATTGATAGAGCTCACCAAGCATCGGCGTAAAGTCACCGAGTTTGTATTGAACTGCCATGCCGATTTGTTGCAGCGCAGATGACGTTGCCCAGCTCGAAATAAGCTGATCGGTAAACGGGTTGGGCGTGGTGCCGAACCAGTTGATAACCAAAGGCATATAATATGCGCCGCCAAGTTTGTAGGTCTTGTATTTGCCGTCTTGAGAAGCAAAATGCAAGTTGTTGTAAGTAAGTTCGGCGCCGCTTAATTTCTTGTAACGAATGCCGTCGCCAGCTTTATATTTTTCGCCTTTGTAGTTGTACGTCCAGCCGCCTTCTTCCAGCACTTCGATTGCAGAGTCCACCGACGCAGTGTAAACGTCAAGTTTCATTCCTTCTTTTACGGCTTCTTTGTACATCCATGCACCGGTGTAGTACGGACCGTCGACGACACCGCCGTAACCGCCGTTAAATTGTTTTGCAAATGCAGGACGATCGATTGAATATGCGATTGCTTGTCTGACTTCTTGGAACATTGCGGGACCAAAGTCGGAACGGAATCCGAGTTTGCCGTAACCCGCACGAGCATAGTCGACAGAAGCAAAACTATCGGGGTTATCTCTGACAAGTTTCAATGCAGCATCGGTATCGGTACCTCCGGTGATGCCTGCAATAACGTTGACTTGTCCTTGTTTTAATTGCGTAAGTTGAGTTTCAGAAATTATTTGAACGTACACAATCTTATCAAATCCGCCTTTTTGGCTTTCGAAGTTGCCCTTGTATTGATCGTTGCGAACAAGTGTGCAGGTTTTGTTTGCTTTGTCGTAATTATCAATCATGTATGCGCCGGTGAACGGGATTTTTGCTTCACCTTCTTGATTGGTGTTTGTTGCGGATTTTCTGATATAAGATGCAAACGTATATGACGTTACTTCGCCTTCGGTCTTGGTGTTATAGAATTTGTCTGCTGCATTTTCTGCTTCGACAATATAGCAACCGTCGCCATCGTCTTTGACGTCATTATTGCCCATATACATAGCTTTCGCCGTCGGAGAAAGACCTGCGAGCGTGATGCCATAGAAGTACGTTGCGTAATCTTCGGTTGCAGTCAGAGAATAGGTATATTCATCAATAAGACGTACGCCTTTGAACTTTTTGGAAATCGTATAATCAACGTCGGTGGTATCCTTGCCGTCTTTGTCTTTCTTGTAAATAATTTTGCCGTCGTTTGTTCCGTCAAATTGCGAATATTCTTTATATCCAACGTAAGACTGTCCTGCAGTATTGCTTCCGCCACCTTCTTTCGTTGCGGTGATCGGAGTGCTGAACGCCATCAAATAGTAGAGGAAGTTCTTTGCAGTGATGGGAGTACCGTCGGAGAATTTAAGGTCATTCTTAATCTTAACGGTGAACGTACGAGTACCGTCTTCGTTTACTTTATCTTCGTGACTTTCTACAACGGTGCTATCATATTGATAATCGCCAACTTTGTTTGCGACAACCGTGGAATAACCGTTGATCAAACCATCGATATCTAAATCGGAAGCCGCAGGGCTGCTTACGCCAAACGTTGAATGACGAAGGTTGCCCGAAAGTTCCGTCGTATTACCGATAATGATCTTTTTGTCTGCGTTGCCTGCGGTAGGTTTCCAATCAATAAGCGCATTTGCTACGCTCCAATACGGGTTGGTCGGATTTGCCTTAACAGACTCTTTGTCAATTACTCGAGCGTCAAACACATCATAATATTGGTTGCTGTAAAGGGGCACTTCCGGCAACAAATAGTTCCAGCGTTGAATGAACGCTTTCCACCATTTTACGTATTCGCCTTCGTTTTTGGATTTGTATACCATTGCCATCGACAAAAAGTCAAGTCCAAGTTCATACTCTTTGCCATCACTAAACGTTTGGTATGCCAAACCATTACTCTTAAACGTAAGTTTAGATGCGTCGGCTTCATTGCCAAATTGATCATACAATGTTTTATAATCAACGCCGTATGTCAAATCCTGAACAATATCATTGTCATCAATGGCTTCGTACGGGATCTTTTTTTCTTTTTTGCACGCGGTAAGAACACCGATTGCAAGAACAAGAACTAAAATCACAGCCAATGCAACAACTAATTTTCTTTGCTTCATGTTTTTTACCTCCTAAAAAATATCTTTGGAAATTTTGCCAACATTGTTGGTGTCTGCCTTTTTATTTTTGCCGGATACTTATGTGTTGACTGCGTTTCTCGTCCGTCTCGTCTGCGTTTTTTTGCGGACTTTATCAAAGTATTCTGACAAATTATGATGTTTCTATTATAAAGGTACTTAGCCAATCTGTAAACAATTTTTAATTATTTTTTATTTATTTTTTTGTTTTTTATGCAAATGTATATATTTTTACTCACTTTTGTTTAAGAGTTTTATGCGGTTTTTTTGCATTTTCCGCGCGTTTTTCGCCGTTTCCTGCGCTACTATATTGCGCTACTATATATAGATAAATTCATTGTTATCTAAGATGTTACATCTTATATGCTGTTATATGTTGCTTTGTTTCAACACAATAAACTGATACAGCAAAAAACCCGTTTTTATCTCCTTTTTCTTGCTCGTTGTTCACTTTGTTGTTTTTATGCAGTTTTTATGCATAATGTCAATATTTATGCAGTTTACTCTCAATTTCTTCTCTTCCCGCAAAAAAGCCTTGGATATTTTTCGCGTTCGTTCAATTTCCAAGGCTTTACTATTTATTGTGTTCACTCGCTTCTTCTTTCGGCTTAATTCTGTTTTTTATTTTGGAAATCTATTGCTCTTTCAGAAGGTCGGCGATGATGTCGACGTCGCCGGCACCCAGAATCATTATTACGTCGCCGGCTC
>JAEDDH010000003.1 GCA_016293845.1 Bacteroidales bacterium
AATACGTGCTGAATATCTATACAGAAAACCGGGCTTATGCAAGACCTTTCAAAACTGGATTCGGATAAAGTCCGTTCCTTATGGTTTTAATCTGCGTATTGCCTCAAGTCGCATTGTGGGGTAAGGGGAAGGTATGCACAAATCGGACAAAATTCACGCTCATACTATCATGATGCATAGTGTTCAAGCTCTTTACTGCAATTGAGATTGCCATTGAGATTGCTTGCGGATTTTAGGTAAAAAAAACAAAAGACCGGTTTAAAACCCGGTCTTTTGAAAATTAATTATAAATTATTTAAAATTTTTGATGATATTTTGAGCTATCTGCTCCATCTCCTCTTTCGGAAGTGTCATCTTAAGCTCAAAGTTGAGGTCGTTGACTTCGTTGAGCGGAATAAGATGGATGTGCGAATGAGGTACTTCTAAGCCAACAACTGCAATACCAACTTTTATGCAAGGAACAGCGGCCTTAATTGCAGCTGCAACACGCTTAGCAAATGCCATATAACGACCAAGTTTGTCGTCGTTGATATCGAAAATATAACTTACTTCCTCTTTGGGTACTACGAGAGTGTGACCCTTTTGAACGGGATTGATATCCAAGAAAGCGAAAAACTCATCGTTTTCAGCAATCTTGTAGCAAGGAATCTCGCCGTTGATGATACGTGTAAATATTGTTGCCATAATTAAATAGTTATATCAAGAATTTTAAACTCGGTTTCGCCAGCGGGGATTTTAATTTTGGCGGTTTCGCCAACTTTTTTGCCCAAAAGACCCTTTGCAATAGGAGTTTCTATCGAAATTTTACCTTCTTTGAGATTAGCTTCAGTTTCAGCTACGAGTGTGTAGGTCATTTTAGCCTTATTTTTCACATTCTGAATAGTAACCTTGCTTAAAATCTGCACGGTATCGCTCTGAATTTGCGATTTATCAAGCACGCGCGAATTTTTAATAGTCTCCTGAAGTTTAGAGATTTTGAGCTCGAGCAATCCTTGAGCCTCTTTTGCGGCATCATACTCGGCATTTTCTGAGAGGTCGCCTTTTTCGCGAGCCTCGGCAATTTGTTTTGAAATGTTGGGGCGCTCCACTGCAATCAAGTGATCGAGCTCCTCGTTGAGCTTTTTCAGCCCTTCTTCTGTAAGATATGTTATTTTGCCCATGTTATTGTTGTTTATTTCTAAAAAGTTATAAATAAAAGAGAAACCGTAATGAGTGTATTACGGTTTCTCCATTTGCGAGACAAAGGTAATTATATTTTTAAAAAAAAACAAATTTTTTTTTGTTTTCAGATGCAAAAGCAGATTCTATCCTTCTGCACTGGACTCTGCAAACTCATCATCCGACACTGGTTCGGGAGCAGGCTCTTCGGATAATGGGGCATTGTCGTCGCCATATACTCCGGGCACGTTGTCGGGAGCTTGTGTATGGCCAAGTGAATCTTCGGTATCGTTGGGGGTATCATAGTCGCCGCAACATCCTTGATATAGAGCGTATTCTGATTTAAGTTTTTCACTTGCAACCCTGTATCTTGCCCAGAAGTCGAGATTCTGAAACAATTTGTCGTTTGACGAAATGTAGGCTGTAACCGCTGAAATCACTGCCACAAGCAGACTGAAACCGTTTACAAGCCATTCGGGAGAACTCTCAAAATGAAAAACACTGCAAACAACATTGCCTTCAAAAACCGACAATACTGAAATCACCGACACAGATACACAAAAGAGCATAATACGCATTTGGTTGCGGTGGTAGGTGTCTCTAAACTCGCCAGATTTTTTACTAAAAAACTGCTATTGAGAATAATATCTGTTTTCTAAAAAATCTTTTTCGGTTTCGATTGGCTTACGCTTTTTTTGCTTTGAAGCAGACAATTCAGCGCTATTTTGAAGTCTGTGTTCTCGTAAAAGTTACTTAGCCGCGTTTGCACCCGAAACAATTTCGATAATTTCATTGGTGATGGATGCCTGACGTACTTTGTTGTAACTGATGTTGAGTTCTTTGATAAGTTCGGTGGCGTTGTCGGTGGCCTTGTTCATCGAGGTCATTCGTGCACCTTGCTCGCCAGCAGCACTTTCGGCAAGAATTGAAAGAAACTGCGTTTTAAGCCATTGTGGTATAGTTTGGTTTACAATTGTAATCTTATCTGGCTCAAAAATATAGTCTGTTTTAAATTTTGTCGGCTCGGCTTTAAATTGCAAGGGAAGGAAATTTTCGATTTCGGTATTCTGCACTGCGGCATTTACAAACTTGTTGTAAATAACCTTAACACAGTCGAATTCGCCAGAAAGATAGATGTCGGTAATTTCTTGGGCAATTTTTCCAGCGGTTTCGTACGAAACTTTTTCAATCGACTCAAAATCAGATTTGTACAAATCAAATCCGCGTTTGGTTATCTGCTCAGAAACTTTTTTGCCGATTGCGAAATATTTGATACTAACGCCGGGCGTCTGCTCTTTGGTGGTACGGTCAAACTCTGCCACAGCCTTGATTATATTGCTGTTGAAAGCGCCGCAGAGACCTTTGTTGCTGCTGATGGCAATTACGAGGATGTTTTTTACCGTTCGTTTTGAGGTATACATGTTGTCGTTGTCCTCGGCGAGGGTTTCGGCAAGAAGCGAAAGCATTTCGGCCATCTTGTTTTTGTAGGGAGAAATTTTAGTGGCAAAGGTCTGAGCCTTGCGCAGTTTGGCGGCTGCCACCATTTTCATAGCCGAAGTAATTTGCCGAGTGGAGGTTACACTCGCTATACGTCCTCTAATTTCTTTTAAGTTTGCCATTATTATAAGATTTTAATAAGCCAAATTTACGGAAAAAATATTAAATGCGCAACTATTTTTCAACAAATTTTATCTCCTGAGGCGAATAAACGTAACGTGTTTCGGTCTGGGTAGACACTTTGGTATCGTAATCAAGGTCGTCGCCTTTGAATATCACCTCATACTCTTTGTGAGTTACCAAAAGTTCAGACATATCTTGGTTGTTGTCAACGATTTTCACCTCGTTGTCGTAAACAGTGGGATTTTTAGGGAACCACATTGCGTTGCCGAAACTTGATTCGATGTCAAACAACGATATTATGCTCTTGGTAGTTACGAGCGAAAGGGTGTAGTTTCCCAAAAGCCTTGATTGGTGGCACTCATTACGGTGTTTTTTTCATTTCATTAGTAGTTTTATTGCCCTAAAATAAAGGTTTGATTTTTGAAAACAAAATTTTAAGGAAAAAAAACAGAAATAGCATAGATAGTAATAAAAAAATCAGTAATTTTGAAAAAAAAGAATCTGCTATGAAAACAGCCAAGAAATACAATAATACCCCTAATAGCATTTCAGAACCATACACAATAGAGGAACTAAATGCTCGTATAGATTTGGCAGAACGTCAAAGCGCAGCCGGTAAGGTTAAATCTACTAAGGAAGTTTTTAACAAATACGAAAAAGAGCTAAATGATTTTGCGCAAGAAACCGATAAAGAAGCCTTGTTAGGTTACGCCGTATGAATGTAGTTTGGACAGAGTTGGCCGAAAAACGAATTAGACAGAATTGCTAACTATATATTAGATGAATTTGGAGCACCGAACCGAACCAAATTCCTTAAACGTATGTTAGATACAGCAAACCTCTTAGACGAATCACCTTACATTGGTATTAAAGAACCATTATAATCAAACCGAAAATCCGAATATAGAAGTATTAACGTAGGCAAACTCAACAGAATTGTCTACCGGATAATTGATGGATATACCGAAATATCAGATATTTGGGAATTGAGGCGCAATCCCGACAACTTAGCCAATAGAATAAAATAAGCAAAACAAAAATCCCGTAGTCTATTCAGACCACGGGAGAAAATTATAAATAACAAAATCTTATTCTTTGTATTTATCTGCTACATCCTTAGCCACAGTTTCGATGGCTTTGGTGATGTCGTCGTTGATTGTGCCTTGCGAAAGGGGTGTGAGGATGTCGTCTTTGTGGGCGTTTTCGAGAGTGTCAATAAAGTCTGCCTCAAAGTCTTTGATTTTGTTCAAAGGAACCTCCTTCATAAGGTTGTGAGTACCGCAATAGAGGATAGCAATCTGCTGCTCAACACGATACGGATGGTACTGCGGCTGTTTGAGGATTTCCACATTGCGGCGGCCTTTTTCGAGAACCGCAACAGTGGCGGCGTCGAGGTCGGAACCGAATTTTGAGAATGCCTCCAACTCGCGGAACTGTGCCTGATCGAGTTTCAAAGTACCTGCAACCTTTTTCATAGCCTTAATCTGGGCGTTGCCACCTACACGCGATACCGAGATACCTACGTTGATAGCGGGACGTACACCTGCGTTGAACAAGTTGGTTTCCAAGAATATCTGACCGTCGGTGATTGAAATCACGTTGGTGGGGATATACGCCGAAACGTCGCCTGCCTGAGTTTCGATAATAGGCAATGCTGTGAGAGAACCGCCGCCTTTTACCAAGTGTTTGATAGATGGCGGAATATCGTTCATTTGGCGTGCCACTTCGTCGTTGTTGATAATCTTGGCTGCACGTTCAAGAAGACGTGAGTGCAGATAGAACACATCGCCCGGGTAAGCCTCACGTCCCGGCGGACGACGGAGAAGCAACGACACTTCGCGGTACGACACAGCCTGTTTGCTAAGGTCGTCGTAAACGATCAAAGCCGGACGGCCGGTGTCGCGGAAATATTCGCCGATGGCTGCACCTGCGTAAGGAGCGTAGTATTGCAACGCTGCGGGCTGCGATGCTGTGGCCGACACAATAACGGTGTAGGGCATCGCACCTTTTTCTTCGAGGGTTTTGGCGATATTGGCAACGGTGCTACCCTTCTGACCTATTGCAACATAGATACAGTAAACGGGTTCGCCCGTGTCGTAAAATTCTTTCTGATTGATGATGGTGTCGATAGCAATCGCCGACTTACCTGTCTGACGGTCGCCGATGATCAACTCGCGCTGACCACGACCGATAGGAATCATAGCGTCGATAGCCTTCAATCCTGTTTGAAGCGGTTCTTTTACAGGCTGTCGGTAGATTACGCTCGGAGCCTTGCGTTCCAAAGGCATATTGTATCGTTCGCCGGGAATTTCGCCCTTGCCGTCGAGAGGCTCGCCGAGGGTGTTGATAACCCTTCCGAGCAGACCCTCGCCCACGTCGATAGAAGCGATTTTGCCTGTGCGCTTAACAGTAGAACCTTCGTGAATGCCGTCTGACGAACCCAAAAGCACTGCACCCACATTGTCCTCTTCGAGGTTGAGCACAATACCTTTTACGCCGTTGTCAAACTCGATCATCTCGCTGGCCTGAACGTTCGACAAACCATATATAAGTGCCGTTCCGTCGGCCACTTGCAATACGCTGCCCACTTCTTGCAGTTCCACATCGCTACCGATGCCTTGCAATTGGCGTTTTAGTATTTCGGAAACTTCACCTGGTTTTATAGAAGCCATAAGTATGTGAATTTATTTATTATTAATCAATTTATCTTTAAATACAGAGAGTTGCGTTTTCACACTTGCGTCGTAACGCTTATCGTCGATGCCGATGATAATGCCGCCAATGATGCTCTCGTCGGTTTCGGTAGATAGTTGCACCTTGCATCCCGGATTAGCCTTCAAAACCATCTCTTCAATAGAGGCCGACAACGACGCTGGCGGAGCAACGGCAGTGGTGATGCTCACCCGCTTGATATTATTGTGGCTGTTGTAATATCCGCCATAATTTAAACATATCATTTTCAGGTAGTTTTCGCGCTTGTTTTGAACCAAAAGTTTAAAAAAATCCATCGTCAGCGGATCTACCTTAGATTTAAACAAATCGCCAAAAGCTGTCAACTTGGCGTCGCTCGAAAGCACGGGACTTTCGAGCAAGAGTTTAAACTCAGGCACAGAGTTGATGCAAGCGAGCAAGCTGTCCATATCAGACTTTACCGACTCGGTGCTGCCTTTTTGTACCGCAGTTTGAAACAGTGCTTTTGCGTATCTTACCGAAATTTTGCTGTCGTTCATTATTCAAAAAGGATTAGTTTAGCGAAATGTCCGCTACGAGTTTTTTCATAAAGTCGCCTTGCTTGGTTTCGTTGCTGAGTTCGCGGCGGAGAATTTTTTCGGCAATTTCTACCGAAAGTTGTCCCACCTTTTCAGAAAGTTCGGCCATAGCCGCATCTTTTTCGGCTTGGATTTCCAAACGTGCGGCGGCAATAATCTTATCAGCCTCAATTTTGGCGGCGTCTTGTGCCTCTGCCACAATCTTGTCTTTGGTGGCTTTGGCATCGCGGAGCATCTCCTCACGCTCGGCACGCGCCTGACGCATTATCTTTTCGTTTTCGGCTGTGAGTTGCTCCATCTGCTCCTTGGCAGCCTTGGCAGAGTCGAGTTGCTTTGCAATAGATTCCTCGCGATCCTTAATCATTTTAAGCACTGGCTTCCACGCAAACTTTTTAAGAATAAAAAGCAGAATGGCAAACGACAGCACCATCCAAAAGAGCAATCCAAAATCCGGTGTAACTAAATTCATAGTCTATAATGTTTTAATAATAATCATTAAAAAATATTCCGCCCTTTGCCAACCGCATCGCGGCGGAATATCAAGTTTTTAATCTTCGCGTGCTGTTAAGCAAGGATAACGAGCAGACAGCAAACTACTGCGAAGAACGCAACACCTTCGACCAAGGCAGCGGCGATAATCATATTGCTACGGATGTCGCCAACAGATTCGGGCTGACGTGCAATAGCGTCCATAGCCTGTGCGCCGATTTTGCCGATACCGATGCCGGCTCCGATAACACCTAAGCCTGCACCAATGCCGGCTCCGAATTTTGCCATATAGCCGAGTGCTACGGCAGGGTCTTGAATTGCGTCGAGCAATGCGCTCAAAATTGTCATAAGTGTCATATTGTCTGTATTTAAATTAAAAGTTCAAATTATATTACTAAATATCTAATGTTCAACAATTAAGCAGCAGGAACTTTTTCGGGTTTGTGCTCTTCTGCCACAGCCATTCCAAAATATATTGCCGAAAGCAGGGTGAAAACGTATGCCTGAATAAATGCCACAAGCAATTCCAAGCACGACATAAATATAGTGAATACCAACGCTCCCGCACCCACGGCGTATGATCCAAAGAGGAATATCAACGAGTAGAAACTGAGGGCGATAATGTGTCCGGCTGTGATGTTGGCAAACAAACGAACCATAAGCACCACAGGCTTGATAAACATACCTGCAATTTCTACGGCGGGAATAATCGGCGGAACTTTCAACCATAGCGGAACGGTTTTGGGCCAAAAAATATCTTGCCAATACTCGCGTTTGCCGCTAAATGTGGTAATCAAAAACACAAAGCAGGCAAGCACACAAGTGATTGCGATATTACCAGTGAGGTTTGCGCCGCCCGGGAAGATAGGAATCAATCCCAAAAGGTTGTTGATAAAGATAAAGAAGAACACCGTCATAAGGAACGGCATATAGCGGTCGGCGTGTTTTTTACCGATAGATGCGATGGCAATGTCGTCGCGGATAAAGAGCACAAGCGGTTCCACAAGGTTGTAGAATCCGTGCGGAGCCTTGCCCACGTTTTTGCGGTAGTTACGAGCCATACCTATAAATATAATGCAGAGCAACACCATACTAAAAAGCATTGCAAACACATTCTTAGTAATGGAAAAATCCCAAGGACGAACCTCCTCGCCATTGATCATCTCCACAATTTTGCCTTTATACTGCTCTGATTCGCTGATGCGGAATCCTTCGTACTCGGCGTGTCCGTGATGAAAGTTTGACGACGAGAAGAAATGGAAGCCAGATTTTTCGCTGTATAATATACACGGCAGCGGCACGGAGATATGCGTGTCGTTGATAGTGGTGATGTGCCATTCGTAAGCGTCGCCGATATGGTTCATAATAAACGGACCGGGTTGAAAACCGTTTCCGTCTTCGGATTCTTGCGCCGAAAGTGGCATTGCCGCAAAAAATATAAGCAGAATTAATACCGCTCTTTTTAATAAATCCATAATTAACAGCAGTTTACAGTTATGTTTAAACAATTCATTAACTAATCCCTAAGATACGGAATTATTTTTAACACTGAACTCTTTTTTTTGAGTTTTTTATTAAAAAAAATTAATTTTATTTTAAACTACGTATTTTCAGTTAGTTGGATTACGATTTTTTTTGCAATTCTTCTGCTTTGCGTTTTTGTTCGAGATAAATGGCGAGCGATTCGGGAGTGGTTTTCCAACGCTCGTGAAACCAAACCCATTGATCGGGATTATTATATATAATGTGTGACATTGCGTCGTTTTGAGCCTGAGTGTTGGCAATAATGTCGTAACGACCCTCCGAATCGTAAATTGGCGGAATTTCGGGTTGTATTACAAAGGTGTATGTGTTGTCGGCATTGCGGAGGGTGCACATTGGCACAACGGCTGCACCTGTTTCGGCAGCAAGACGAGAGCAACCTATCGGAGTGTATGCGCTACTGCCCATAAAATCAACAAATACGCCACGGATGTGCATACTATCTTGGTCGGTCATAATAATAAGGCACTCGCCATTGCGGAGAAGTTCCACAAGTTGCTCGTAGCAGCGGTGACGGGTAATATTGCGCATTCCACGGGTTTCGCGGAGCATAATCATAAACTTATTGAGAGCGGGATTTTTGATTGCACTGCTCACACCGGCGCTCTTATAACCAAGTTGCGGAGGCATAAAAGCCGAAAATTCCCATCCCGGAGTGTGAGTTACCAAGCAGAGAACGCCCTTGCCACGGTTGTAGGCTTTGCGAAGGTACTCCTCCCCTTTTACGGTAAAATATTTGCTAAAAAATTTCCAATTGCGCTTGAATCCCCAAAGGGCATAGTCAGTAAAGGTTAAAGTAAGATTTTGAAACACTCTGAGTCCCAACTGTTTATATTGGTCTTTATAACGTTCAGGGCCGAACACCCGCGTAAAGTTTTCGGTCATCAGCCGAGCCTGTTTTTTGCTCATCAAAAAGATATACTTACACGCCCACTTGTGCCAAGCGAGCAGCAGACGTCGCGGCATAAGGTGACCCATCTTAAAAAGCGAGTACACTAATATATATAGTATACGGTTTCGTACAGGGCGCATAACCTTTCTTTTAAACCAAGTGGCCATTAATTTTGATGTTTGCGGCGCAAAAATAAAGAGTTTTTTTTAGTAACGAGTAATAAGATATGATTGAATTAGTCAATAAGTGCAATAATTGCGATAATCGTCCAAATCTCGAAAAAAAAGTGAGTTTTGGACGGAGATCATTTTCGATAAGTGTCCAAATCTCGAAAAAAAATTGGGATTTGGACGGAGATTGAGTATATTTGCCAAATAGTAAAATAACAAAAATATGGAAAAGAGACTAACTTATTTGCTAATACTCATAGTTTTAGCAGGCTGCACCACCAATCCGAAAAGTTTCCCTTACGAGGTTTTCACCGACAGCGTTACGGTAGCACCTTCAAAAGTGGTAGAATTATCTGATTATAATGTGCTTATCGGTTGGAATTTTGTACGCTACAAAGAATGGTTGATTTTTTAAGATGCCCCATCAGTAACCCGCAACTGTATCAAAGCCATATCGCCTAATTTCACTAAAACATCAGAAGCTATAAATATGGGCAATGGGCCTTGCGATGTTTCAGTATCTTCTCATTTTCTCACCTTCAACGACAGCCTATTTATCCACGACTTCAACCTCAACAAACTGATACACATCGACATTGTAGGCGATAGTATAGTTACAAAACCGTATAAGACTTTTAGGGCAAAAAGTATGTTGACTATGATCCTATTGCCGAACAACGTTTTTTATCAACAAGTATAATCGATTCGGCTCTGATAAGAATCACCGACATCAACGACAGCGTCTATTACCGTCAACCTTACCCACCCGACGAAACCTTGCAAAGTATGGAAAGTTTTACTCAGCAAGCAATTTATGTAAACACATCATATACCATATCGCCGTCGAAAGACAAAATAGCATTTGGCACAGACGAAACAGGTATTTATGGTTTTGGTAGGATAATTACACGAGATTCACTTCATTTCGACAAAATAATTCCGTATTACTCCATCAAAAACTATAAAATGTCAGGGCCGTATGTAATACCCGACAGAACTCACATTCAAAATGTTACCGCTGCTACTTCGTCAGACAAATACGTATTTTTTCTTCACCACGGTGGCGAAAGATGGGAAGTATTCAAATCGATTTTATCGCATCGTATTTTGGTGTACACTTGGGACGGCGAACCATACAAGATGCTAACATATAAAGAGAATCCGAACTTAACCACCATAAACTACGACCCAGAGCGCAATATTCTCTACGGCATAGCCCTCAATCCCGAAAGTCAATATGTAGAGATTGAATTGGACGGAATACTGTAAAACCAGTAAAAATCACAACACTAATAATCGTCCATATTTTACCAAATTACAATTATACACACCATAATTCACAAAAGTATACACCCAAAACCGCCCTCAGAGTATACCAGAGCGGAGTTTTAGCATTAAGTATCTAATAACAAGAATGATACGATTTACAATTGTAAATTATAAATGATATATAAAAATCATTCTTTACATTAAGTAAAGAATTAATCCGAAACAGCCATTTCGGAAAATTAAAATATTAAAACAGTTCCCCTCGTAAAAAAGCCAACATAAAATTTGGTTGACTAAAAATAAAAAAATAATTTTGCGAAACCACCATTTCGGAAACAGCGGTTTCAGAAATGGTGGTTTCGGAACTTAAATTTATAACGATATGAAATTCTTTGACCGCAAAAAAGAGATTGAAACTCTGTTAGAAATCGACGAAAAATCAAATACCAACGCGCAATTTACAGTGATTACAGGGCGCAGACGTATTGGCAAAACAGCACTCATACTAAACGCATACAAAGACAGAACGTTTATATATTTATTTGTGTCAAAAAAAGCCGAGCCCGAACTGTGCGCTGACTATACCTCAGAAGTAGAAAAAAAACTCGGCATAAAGATCCCCGGTAAAATTACCAAGTTTTACCAATTATTTGAATTTCTTATAGAACTATCTATAAATCAACATATTATTATATTTATAGATGAGTTTCAAGAATTTTTAAACATAAATCCGTCGGTTTATAGCGATATGCAAAAATTGTGGGACATTAACCACACAGAGGCAAAACTGAATCTAATAGTCTGCGGCTCGGTAAACTCGCTAATAAACAAAATTTTCCGCGACAACAAAGAGCCCCTATATGCACGTCAGACACAATTTATGCATATAGAATGCTTTACCACAGATGTACTTAAACAAATACTTGAAGAATACTCCCCCTCCTACCCTGCCGAAGATTTGCTCGCATTATATACATTTACCGGCGGTGTGCCAAAATATGTAGAACTAATGATTGACAATAAGGCATTTACCAAGGCAAAAATGATAAACTTGATATTCCGTCGCGAATCTGTTTTTATCTCCGAAGGGAAAAATCTGCTGATAGAAGAATTTGGCAAAGATTATGGAATATATTTTACCATATTGTCTAAAATATCCACAGGAGTTAATTCACGCACGGCTATCGAGGCAGAAATTAACAGAGAAATAGGCGGTTACATAACCAAACTCGAAAATGATTACAGCATTATCGAAAAACGGTTGCCGCTCCTCGCCAAATCGCAAACCAAGAGCGTTAGGTATTACATAAAGGACAATTTTCTGAATTTTTGGTTCAGATTTGTGTTCAAATACAACTATATGCTCGAAATCAACGCCCACGATAAGTTGAAACTGATAGTAGAGCGCGACTATGATATTTTCAGCGGCTTTATGCTCGAAAAATACTTCCGTCAAAAACTCACAGAGCAACAATCATTTACGCGCATTGGTTCGTGGTGGGACCGCAAAGGCGAAAACGAAATAGACATAATCGCATCCGACGAACTCTCCTCGAAAACAACATATTACGAAGTAAAACGGCAAAAAGCACGTATAAACCTCGAAGTTTTAAAAGCCAAATCAGAGATGTTTAAACAAGCCACAGGAGGTTTCAAAGATTATCAAGAAGATTATGTGGCATTGGGGATGGAGGATATGTGAAAAATTCCGAAACCATCTTCTGAAAATGACGGTTTCGGAAATACAATGACCATCATTAATCATCAAACCAGTCGCCAATTTTCTGATCGGCTTTGGCAATTACTTCGGGTGATGCACAAACACGGATTTTAGCAACCGCAGCGGCCACAACGCCTGCATCGTCTACAAAACCACCCGGAAGATAATCGGGAATAACGTCGAGCGGAGAAATAAAGTAAGCCAACGCACCTATAATAATAGCCTTATCAGTTGCCGAAGCAGCTGGGAAGGCATACCAAAGAATCAAAACGTTACGAATTAATTCTTTGCCAGCCTTTTTAGCGGATTGTTTGATTTTCTTCCAAAGGCTGTCTTGGGTTACTTCGGATTTGGAGTTTTTCATTTTTTTTGTTGTTAAATTATTATTGTCGCAATATACAATTATTTGCGGAATGGCATATTCTATTTTTACATCTTTTTTCAAAAAATATTGCAATACTCTATATTTTATGCACTCACAACAAGAAAAAAAAACGGTGTTTTGGAAATTCTCTTATTCGTATGCCCAACAATGACATCTCTTAAACTATATTATTAAGGTGTAGAACTACTGTAAAATTCCTTTACACCACTGTAAAAAAATTTTACACTTTTACAATTCATCTATTATCATAATAATCTAACAATCAAGCAACAACTCCCTTTGGCACAATCGGTGTAAGTTTTTTAGTGTAATGTTAAAAAGATTAAAATGAAAGCACTAATAATATCATCGGTAATACTTTTGCTAACGGCGCAGCAAGTGTGGGCGCAGGAAGTTATGACTCTAAAACAGTGTGTGGAATATGCCGTTCAAAACTCTGCTAATGTGCAAGTTAGTCAAGAACAAAACAAGCAACAAAGCACTTACAAACGTGATGCGTGGCTAAATGCTTTTACGCCAAGAGTTTCGGCAACAGCGCAAATTCAGTTTAGCACTGGCCGTCAAGCCGATTTGGAAACCAATATGTGGAAAGACCAAAAAACCGAAAACGACAATTATTCTTTAAATGCCGAAATCACTCTCTTCGACGGTTTTAACAATTTAAACAATATCAAAAGGGCAAAAAACCTCCAACTATCGAGCGAAGAAAGTCTCAAAGAGAAAAAAGAGGAAATCAGTTTAAACACTATTCAATATTTTTACAACCTCCTCTATTACACCAAGATGACCGACATAGCCCAAAAGCAGATGACTGATGCCGAAAACTCGCTCACCAAAGTGCGCCGAGAATTTGAACTCGGCACAAAAAGTGCTCGGGATGTTCTCGACAAAGAATCGGCTCAGGCAGAGGCTGAATTAACCTACACAAAATACAACGCTCAGAAAAGCAACGCATTGCTGCAACTAAAAACCGCAATGTTTTATCCCCAGGACCAAAATCTCGCAATCAACACCACAATCAACGAAAATATCGACCTTTACACACAATCCGACGTTGCCCAAACCGCATCTTACGCCGCCGAAAACAATTCTCAAAGCCTTATCAAAAAATACAATATGGAAAACCGCCTAAAAGAACTCAACACCGAACGTTGGAGGTTTTTGCCATCGATAAACGCATTTGCAGGATGGAACACAACGCACGGCGTAGACCTCGACAACCGCGATGCAGCACCTTCGTTTAGCGAGCAATTTAAAAATCGTGCCGGAAAATGGGTTGGCATTTCAGCAAGAATCGACCTCTACAACAGGTTAGGCAAGTTTTCAAGAGTTTCACGGGCTAAATCAGAATACAAAATAGCCACTTACGAATACAAAATCAAGCAGCGCGAAATCGATGACGAAGTTTACGGTGCTTACAACGAACTTGAACAGCAAGCCAAACAATTAGAGGCAAGCCGAAAAGCAGCCGAACTCAACCAAAAATATTTCGATTTGGCTCAAAAACGATTCGAACTCGGACTTGTAAACTACATCGAATACGACCAGGCATACAACAAATACCTTGAATCGCAGGCCAATTACTACAACGCATTGTTCAACTATCGCATCAAAGCGGCTGTGGTAAATTACTATAAAGGAGAATCTTTCTCACAACAATTATAATTCAAAATTCACAATTGATAATTCCAAATTAAAAACTAATAAACTATAACTAATATGGACATTGTAATCGAACAAAAAAAAGGAATAAAAAAATACTTCCAAAAAAAATACATTTGGTATTGGATAGGCGGAGCGGTTGCGCTTTTGCTCATCTACCTGCTAATCACCACCGACAGCAATTCTGTTTCGGTTAAGAGCGAAAACTTTAACATTGCCGAGGTAAAAAACGATGAGTTCAACGACTATATCCGTCAAAGCGGTCAGGTGCTACCGATGAACACAGTGCAAATCAGTCCGTTAGAAGGAGGAATCGTTGAGGAGATTGTCAACGAAGAAGGCTCAACTCTCAAAGCCGGCGATGTGATTGTTCGTCTATCAAACCAACAGTTAGATATGGAAATACTTCACTCCGAAGCCGACCTTGCCGAAAAAGAAAATCATTTGCGCAACACAATGATTGATATGGAGAAACAAAAGTTAGACCTTGAACAAAACCGTCTCACCTACACCCGCAACCTCAACCGTGCACGTCGCGATTACGAGCAGAAAAAGAAACTCTACGCCGAAAACCTCTGCTCCAAAGAGGAGTTTATTCAATCAGAAGAAGACTTCACACTTGCCCGACAGCAGTTGGAACTAAACCAAAACCGCGCTAAACAAGACAGTCTTTACCGCAGCGTGCAAATCAAAAACCTTCAAGAAAGTCTCGCAAGTATGCGCAAAAATATGGAAATGATTACCCGACGCAAAGAAAACCTCAATATCAAAGCCCCTATCGACGGCGAACTCGGTCTGTTAGACGCAGTTAAAGGTCAATACATACGCGTTGGCGACAAAATAGCGCAGATCAACAACCTCGAAAGTTACAAAATCGAAGTCCTCATCGACGAGCATTACATCGACCGCGTTACCTCGGGACTTGATGCCACTTTTGAGAAAAACAACGACACCTACTCGGCGCAAATCCGCAAAGTGTATCCCGAAGTGCGCAACGGCAGATTCCGTGTAGATCTGAAATTTACCGGCGAAGAGCCCGACAACATCCGCACAGGTCAAACATATTATCTCAACATCCAACTTGGAAGTCCCACCAAGGGAATCATCGTTCCCAAAGGCACATTCTATCAACACACTGGCGGACAATGGATTTACGTAGTAGACGAAAGTGGCAACTACGCTGTTAAACGCTCAATCCGCATAGGTCGTCAGAATCCAAAATACTATGAAATTCTCGAAGGTCTTGAAGCCGGCGAAAAGGTAATAATATCAGGCTACGAAAACTTTGGAGATAGCGAAAAAGTGGAATTTAAGTAACTCATAATTCATAATTCACAATTCATAATTCAAAATTAAGAATTACTATGAAAATAATATTACGCAACTTAAGAAGCACAATATCCAAATGCAAAGCGGCTTGGATAATGAATTTTGCAGGAATAACTGCGGCACTTACTGCATTGATGTTTGTGGGAATGCAAATAAAATACGAAAACAATTTCGACCGTTGCCACCCAAACGCCGACAGGATATTCAATGTGTATCAGGATATTGAACGTCCGTTTAATATCATACTCGAACGTCCAAATATAGAAATTTTTGGCAATCTATCACCCAAAGTAGAAGCATATTCAGCCGTAATGGATTGGGACGAAAAATTCTACTTAGAAACCACCGACAATGGCACAAAACACGGCTATTACGAATATGTGATAGGCATAGATTCGGGATTTGCCAAAATGTTTAACTTCAACTTGACTGCCGGCGCAACATCATCACTCTCAGTGGCAGGCAACGCAATGATATGCGAATCAATAGCCCAAAAATTATTCGGCTCTACCGACATTATAGGCAAACAGATTAAGGTAAACCAATTGTGGTGCGGTGGCGACGGAACTTTGACTATAACAGCCGTTTACAAAGATTTTGAATCAAACACACAAACCAAAAACTGCGTATATTTTTCACTCGACAACACAGCCAAAGAAAATAACTACGGACGCAATTTTCTGTGCTATGTGATGCTATCGTCGCCCAACGACCGCGAAGAGATAGAAACGCTTTTCAACCAGCACATTAAGAAAGAAGGAAATAATCCGCCATACCTACTAGACCCTCTCTATAATGTCTATTACCACAACGAAAACAGCGAAGGTTTTGTCAAAAGCGGAAGTGCTAAAATCACTACAATGCTCACTATCATAGCGTTAATAGTGCTTCTGATAGCAGCTGTAAACCAAACCAACTTTAACATAGCCCTTATACCAATGCGAATCAAAAGCATCAACACCCAAAAAGTGCTTGGATGCAGCACCGCTCAAATGCGTTGGCAACTTTTGGGCGAAAATTTTATAATAGTGATTATCACTTGGTTGAGTGCGCTTTTGTTGGTAAAATTATTAGGCGGCACTTGGATTACATCGTTTCTTGTACCCGACGACGTGTCGATTTCAAGCAACTTTGGAATTTGTATTTTGGTAGGTGTATTATCGCTAATAATAAATTCAATATCAAATATTTATACCATTAACCAACTCACTACTGCAAATCCGGCATTGGTGCTCAAAGGTTCGTTCGGACACTCTATATCGGGTAGAAAACTGCGTTACTCTCTGCTTGTGTTCCAATTTTTTTCGGCATTGTGCTTTATCTCTATCGCCGTAAGCATTTGGCTACAAATCAAGCATTTAGAAAACTCAAACAACATCCTCGATCAAAATCAGATTGCTACATTCAAAATCAATAAAAATTTTGGTTCAAAATTCGACTTGGCAAAACAACGCCTCACCGAAAACAGCACAATAGAAAACGTGGCTGCAAGTTCGCAACTTATTGGAGGCAACGACTCGTTCAACACTATGGATTTCATTTGGAAAGGAACCGACACACTATACTACAATTCAATAAGTTGCGCAGGCGACATTCTTGAAGTTTTCAACATTCCTATAAAAGAAGGCAGAGGATTTAGCGAAACTCGCAAAAACGACATAGGGAACAACGATTTTCAAAACGACTGCATAATCACATCCGACATTGCCAACGACCACAATATACACTTAGGCGATTCTATCGGAGGTGCAGTTAGGGGCATAATAGAGCAAGGAGTTAGAATTGCATCGTTCCGAATGGAAACAAAGCCCCTTAGACTGTGTCTTTGCAAAGCCGACTATCTGTCTTTTTGCTACGTGCGCATAGCCAAAGGAAGCAACGTAAAAGAGGCTATCAATCACATAACCACAGTGGTAGGCGAAATTGCTCCCGAATTGCCATTAGAAATTGAGTTTTACGACACAGTGTTCCAACGCCTCTACCAAAAAGAGATCAAAACATCTGCCACCACCATCTTTATGGCAATACTTGCAATATTGATTTCGATAATAGGCGTATTTGGAATGGTAACTTTCGATACCGAATACAAACGTCAAGAAATCTCAATCCGCAAGGTATTTGGAGCCGACAACAGCCGCATTTTCAAAGCGGTTAATCTCAAATATATAAAGATGGTAGGAATAGGATTTGTATTAAGCATTCCAGTAACATATTATGTACTAAGCAATTGGCAGCAATCATTTGTAGAAAAAATATCACTCCCATGGTGGTTGTACATCCTAATCCTCATCGGCATAACTCTCCTCACCATCGTGATAGTAACCGTCACATCTGCCAAAACCATCTTCCAAAACCCCGTGGAGGGAATGAGGAAGGAATAAGTTTCCCTTAAATTTAAAAAAGTTTCCTTAGTGCAAGGAAACTTTTTTTATTTGTCATATAAAAGTTTTTAACTATATTTGTCCGAAAATATCGGAGGACAAAGTATGGCACACATAAAATATCCCGTAGGCAGGGCAGATTTTGAATCAATAATCAACGAGGGATTCCTCTACGTTGACAAAACAGAGCGTATGTACGAAATGATAGGCGATAGAAAATTTGTATTTCTATCTCGTCCGAGACGTTTTGGTAAATCGTTATTGGTTAACACATTACAAGCATACTTTGAAGGCAAGAAAGAACTTTTCAAAAATCTAAAAATTTCCGAATACGAAAAAGATTGGGAACAATATCCTGTAATTTCGCTCGATATGTCGGCGGTAAAAGACGTTGAATTAGACAAAATTGAATACAATATAGGATTGCAAATGGAAAAATACGAAGAAAAATATTCCATTCCAATCGACTATAATCTTAACAACGGCGCACGGTTTTATCGCCTTATTACTACCGCCCAAAAGCAAACCTGCAAAAACGTGGTAGTGCTAATAGATGAGTACGATGCACCGCTCAACACCCATCTCCACGATGGCAAATTAAAAGAAGTAAAACCAAAGTTACAAGAGGTTTACCAACAGTTGAAAGTCTGCGAAAAATACGAGCGCTTTGTTTTTATAACGGGCATATCAAAATTTTCGCAAGTGTCGATTTTTTCAACGCTCAACAACCTTACTGATATTTCGATGCTTGACGAATTTTCTGACATTTGCGGAATTACACACAACGAACTGCACAATAACATCAAAGAAGGCATTGAAATGATGGCAGAAAAATACGACTGCACTATTGATGCGATGCTCGAAAAATTGATATACTTGTATGATAGTTATCATTTTAGCGAACACTCTCCTGCAATGTTTAATCCCACAAGTCTTCTTGCCGCATTCAACAATAAAAAACTCGAAAACTATTGGTTTAAAACCGCCACTTCGTCGTACATTATAGAACACTTAAAGCACTACAACGCTGACGTTAAAAACCTTGTACCCAAAAAGTTGTATGCCGAAGATTTTGACGTTTCGCCCGAAGACTACGACAGTCTTTGGCCAGTGCTTTATCAAGCGGGATACCTTTCTATCAAGGGGTTCGATCCCGAAAGCGAAATGTACACGCTCGATTATCCCAACAACGAAGTCCGCATTGGAATGATGCAAAACTTGTTAAAATTTTATTTTCCTCAAAATCTCTCATCGGGCAAAGTGTCGATGAAAGATTTTTACTTTTCGCTCAAAAACGGCGAAACAGACCAAGCAATCACCTATCTCAAAGATTTCATTGCCGAAATACCTAACATTCTCAACAACAAGGAGGAGAAACATTTTCAAACAATTATTTACGTGCTGTTCACTTGGCTGGGATTTTACACCGAAACCGAGGTAAACACCGCCGTTGGACGCACCGATGTGGTTATCAAAAACCCGAAAAACATCTTTGTAATAGCACTAAAAGTTGACGGCACGGCACAAGACGCGCTAAACCAAATCAACTCAAAAAAATATTCAATACCATACAAATACGATGGCCGCGAGGTTGTAAAAATCGGCATCAACATCACTTCCGACAGTAATATTAGAACCATAGATAGTTGGGTGATAGAAAAATAAGTAATTTATAAAGATATCTGTTAGCATCTCGCAAAAATGTTGAGATACTAACATAACGTTTGTTACTATCTTGCAAAAATGTTGAAATGAAAAAAAACGCGTTTATTTTCATTTTGCAAAAATGTTGAAGTCCTAACACAACGTTTGTTGGCATCTCGCAAAAATGTTGAAATCCTAACATAACGTTTGTTACCATTTCGCAAAAATGTTGAAATCAAAAAACACGAGTATTTTTTCATTTTGCAAAAATGTTGAAGTCCTAACATAACGTTTGTTGGCATCTCGCAAAAATGTTGAAATCAAAAAACACGTGTATTTTTTCATTTCGCAAAAATGTTGGGATACTAACATAACGTTTGTTGGCATCTCGTTTAGAGCGTCGCAAACAAATCGTAATCCTCTATCCCAGAATCTTCATTGGTAACACTTACCGACGTGGTTAGTTTGCTCATTTTTTATTTTGAGATTTCATTTTGCAAAAAACAAAAAATGTACTTTATTTGCATTGTGAAACATTAAGCGCAAAAGAAAAACAGAATTGCTTAGTATATGAACGCGAAACCATTTGTTAAGTGGGCGGGCGGCAAAACACAATTGCTCAGCCAAATACGCCGCAAATATCCTGAAAGGATAGAGAAAGTCTCGCTGCCGTGGTGGGCATCTTTGCTGATACTATTATTGCTAACAATGGTAACAGTAATAATAGTCACCTTCCAATCAGCCAAAGCCGTCTATTCCAACCCCATAGAAGGTCTCAAAAAAGAATAGCCTACGCAACCCCGAATCTTATTATAAATTGTCCCCCCGCGCCGTGGTAATAATAGTTTTTTCATTACCCGGCGCGGAATTTTTTTGTGGATTATAGTTTTGCGTAAAAAAAAGAATGATCTATATTTGCGGTATGAAACAAAACACGAAACTGAAATACAATCCGTCTGATATAACATCAATCTTTGAATACAGCAAAGGTTTGATTAACCATACTTTGCGCGATTTTGCTCCAAGCGACTACGAAATGCGCAAAGGCAAAGGCGGACTTGGAGAGATGGTTGAGGAGATATATTTCGGTTACGACAAAAACAGCAATTCAGACGCTGACTTCTCGATTGCAGGAGTTGAACTTAAATGCACTCCGCTAAAAAAAAGCAAAAAAAATCAACTTCTAATCAAAGAACGCCTAGTATGCGGTATGATTGATTATATTGAGGAGGCAGGCAAGGATTTTGAGCACAGTCATTTTTACGAAAAATGCCGCATTATGCTGTTGCTCTTCTATCTCCACATAGCCAAGATAAACAGTTTGGATTTGGAATTTTTGTATTCTGTTTTGTGGAAACTGCCCGAAAAAGATTTGCTAATAATTCGCAACGACTACGAGATAATCCACAAAAAAATATTAGAAGGAAAAGCGCATACGATTTCAGAGGGAGATACAATGTATCTTTCCGCTTGTCGAAAAGGATCAAAAGGCAGCGATGTCAAAAAACAATACAACAGCGACATTCTTGCCCCGACACGTGCATTTTCGCTCAAAATGGCATATATGCGCACGATATTAGAGTTTGTTGAAAAAAGCGGCAAAAAAGCACTCACAAACTTTGAACTTCCTAAGATACAAGGAATTGTATCTATTGAAGAATTAAAGCATAACAGTTTTGACGAAATTATAACAAACCGATTTGCGCCATACCTTGGTAAAAAAGGACAGCAACTTATTGAATTGTTAAAACTTAAAATCAGTCCAAAAAGCAAATCAAAGTTCTTCTATATAGCCAACGCAATAGCCCGAAACGGCAGCGAAAGTAATGTTAACTTATCAGAAGAGTTCCGCAAATCCGGACTAATGATGAAAACCATCAGGGTTCAGTCCAGTGGCAAAATAAATGAGGCTATGTCATTTGAAAATATCGACTATCAAGAGGTCTACGACAATAGTGAATGGACAGAAAGCCGATTGTACGAAATATTTACAAGCCGTTTTCTATTTGTTGTTTTCAAAGAAGAAGGCAAAGAATCAGGCGAATACATTTTAGACAAAGCATTCTTTTGGACAATGCCACCCGAAGACTTACGTTTTGCCCAACTATTTTGGGACAACATACGCAACAACGTCATTAACAACACTATCGAACCAAAATATTTTTGGAAAGCCTCGCTCCGTCAGAATTTTCACGTAAGACTCAAAGGGAGAAACGCTGATGACTTGGCAGATAATCCAAACGGAGGAAAATGCAAAAAATACTGTTATTGGTTCAACAATGATTATATAACCAAAATTGTAAAAGAACACTAAAAATGAGCGACATAAAAGTTATCGAACTATTTGCCGGTGTAGGCGGTTTCAGAATAGGATTAGAACGTGCCTCAGACATCTTCAAAACTGTATGGAGCAACCAATGGGAGCCATCAACCAAGCGTCAGGATGCATCAGACATCTACAAACTACGATTTGGCGCTGATGGGCACAGCAACACAGACATTAACCTTGTTCCTACTTCTGAAATTCCCGACTGCAATATGCTTGTCGGAGGGTTTCCCTGCCAAGACTATTCAGTAGCGGCAACTTTAAGCCGTTCAGGTGGCATCGAAGGCAAAAAGGGCGTTCTTTGGTGGCAGATTTATAGGATTCTAAACGAAAAAGAGCACAAGCCAGAATATCTCTTTTTGGAAAATGTCGACAGGTTACTCAATTCTCCCGCAGCACAGCGAGGAAGGGATTTTGCCATCATTCTTTCCTCACTCTCCGACCTCGGTTATACAGTTGAATGGCGAATTATTAATGCCGCAGAATACGGTATGCCACAACGCCGTCGTAGAACATACATCGTAGCATACCATCAAGAAACAGACATTGCTCGTCAAATTAACGACAAAGAGGCTTGGATAATGCAAAACGGAGTTATGGCACAAGCATTTCCTTGTTCGATAAAAGGTAAAACATCAAGTTTCAAAATAAATGGCACGATTCCCGAAGTGTCGGAAAATTTTAACAAAGGCAAATCTGAGAGTCCGTTCTTCAATACGGGAATAATTAAAAACCGCGAGGTATTGTCAATAGACACTAAACCTATTTACAACGGACATTTTACCACACTTGGCGAAATAATAATTGACGAAAAAGATGTGCCGGAAGAGTTTTTTATACCCGACGAACAACTACCAAAATGGCAATACGAAAAAGGCAGCAAATGTTTTGAACGTGTAAGCAAACAAGGATTCAAATACAATTATTCTGAGGGGGCGATGGCATTTCCCGATGCATTAGATAAGCCGTCACGCACTATGATAACAGGCGAAGGAGGTGCCTCACCATCGCGATTTAAACACGTAATTCAAACACCATCAGGCCATTACCGCCGCCTAGTACCTATTGAATTGGAACGTTTAAATATGTTTCCTGACGACCACACAAAAGAAGCCTCGCCAATGCGACGTGCTTTTCTGATGGGTAACGCCCTTGTTTGTGGCGTTATTGAACAAATTGGCAAAAGTTTGAACAATTTTATACTTGGCAATCAAATTATTAAGCCATATAACAACAAAGTGCATCAATTGCTTTTTCCTGAAACAAACAAAAGAATGGTTGTATGAAATATTTAGTAACTATTACGGAAACGCTTGCTCGTGATATAATTATAAACGCAGAAAGCAAAGAGGATGCTGAAAGACAAGTGGAGAAATTATATCGCGAAGAGAAAATAGTTTTAGATTACACCAACTTTTCAGGCAAACCATTAGTTGAGTGCAAACAAGAATATTCCGACACAGAGGTTTGCACGGTTCTGTAATTGAATCACAAAGCCCATTAACGATTTTCTTTCATAAATTCAGTGCGGAGAGAATTCAAGAAAAATCTTTTTTATCGTCCCATAATATAAGCCAGACGCTCGTCTTTGGCAAATTCTTCTTCTGTAAAAGACACTAAGCCCCTTAGTTTTTTGAACGATTCGGGTACTTCTCTCTGTGAATTGTAAAAAATCCTTACATCACTGTAAAAAATCTTTACACTTTTACACTTTTACAAAATCACAAAAACATTACACATCAGCGCATTAACCATTTTGGCACGGGTAATGCACTATTTATGGCAAAAACAAATTTAGTATAAACAATAAAACACAAAATACTATGCTTAAAGTAACAAACCTCAGCAAAATCTTCTCTACCGAAGAAGTACAGACACTCGCATTAGACGGTGTTTCGTTTGAAATCAAAGACGGCGAATTTGTAGCCATTATGGGTCCCTCGGGATGCGGCAAATCTACGCTTATGAATATCCTCGGTCTGTTAGACAATCCCACATCAGGCAGTTACGAACTTATTGGTCACGAAGTGGGAAATCTCAAAGAAAAAGACCGCACTCAATTCCGCAAAGGCAACATTGGATTCGTGTTCCAGAGTTTCAACCTCATCGACGAACTCAATGTATATGAAAATGTGGAACTTCCATTGCTTTACCTCAAAATTAGTTCATCTGAACGCAAAAAACGTGTTGACGAAATTCTCAAACGTATGAACATAGCACACAGGGCAAAACATTTTCCGCAGCAACTCTCTGGCGGTCAGCAGCAGCGTGTGGCAATTGCCCGTGCAGTGGTAATGAACCCCAAGTTGATTCTCGCCGACGAACCTACTGGTAACCTCGATTCTAAAAACGGTCGCGAAGTGATGGAACTCCTCACCGAACTCAACCGCGAAGGCTCTACTATCGTGATGGTTACCCACTCGCAAAAAGACGCCGCAAAAGCACAGCGTATCATCAACCTCTTCGACGGTAAAATTGTTAGCGATGTTAAGAACGAACTGTAATAATGGGCAATTGACAATAGACAATGGACAATGCTCTATTAATTGTCAACTGTCAATTGTCAATTAAAAAGTGTCGATTAACAAAAACAATAAAAATTATGAAACTATTTAAACTAAGGTAGCTGACAACACTACCCTCACTATTGAATATCACGGGAATAGCCATCGCCATTGCCACATTCTACATTCTGATGGCGGTGGCAGACTATTCGTTGACATTCAACCGCAGCTTCAAAGACAAATTCCGGCGGTATACGTTTTTTGCCGGTGCGCAAGGGTTAGAGTCGTCGGGACCGGGACTGATGTTTATCAATGTGCCAAAGGTATTTGCAGCCCTCGGCACGGCGGGAAACATTATCGGTGCTATGTTTTTGTAATGGTGCTTTTAGCTGCGCTCACAAGTTCGGTGGGAATGATGAAAGGCTTTGTGTCGGGCATTTTAGAAAAATATCCCGTTTCGCGACGCCGCTGTTCATGGCTGTCGTTTTTAGCGTTAATAGGCTTTGCCACAGTGGTTTGCCTCGGCTACAACGTTTTCAATTTTGAAATCAACATGCCCAACGGCGTAAAAGCTCAGGTGCTCGACCTTATGGACTATGTTAGCAACAACGTGATGATGCCACTCGTAGAAATTGGCACCTGCATACTCATAGGCTGGATAGCCACGCCCGACACCGTGGTAAACGAACTTACCCTCAACGGCGAAAAATTTATACGACGGAAACTCTATATAATTATGATTAAGTACGTTGTGCCGTTTTTGCTTTTTGTACTTTTGTTAAAATCCACCGGAATAATGTTACCCTATTTTGGAAATCTTCCCAAGGAGTTTCCACGGGCTTAACCTTCTTCGACGCATAAATATAGCAATGCTGGCATCTAAGGTCGCAATTGTCGGTAATATGCCATAGAACAGCGAAATAAGAAGGCATAGCATTAATACTTAATCATTTACCAAAAAGTTTGGCGTAACAGCCAACCCTTACCAATTTTATGGTGTTATCTAAAAATCAAAGTCAGAAACAAAAAAGGAGATAAGAAAACGTGTCTCCTATCTCCTTTCTATATTGCGAAAAATCAAAATTTATACTAAGCCCATGGGTCGTCGGCAGCGGGAACTCTGATGTCAGAAAGGTTATGATAATCATTCAAAAACCACTGACCTGTCGACGGTTTTTTGCGGAACTTAATCGGGCGTACTGTGTCGGCACCAGCACTTTTGAGGTAAAGCGTTGCCCAATTGGGGTCGGGGTACGAGTAAGGATTGTCGCTGATGGTGATGGTGAGAGGCATTGTGGGAGTATAGCCATTTTCAACCGTTGCACCGGCAAAAAAAGACTTCACTTTGTAAGTTTTGCCTGTAAGGCGCTCTTTGATAAACGATTTGCCATAGTTGCTCAGCGGGTCGGGACCGCGCAATGCGTCGATCAATTGGTATGCGCCCTCGGGGTCGGATTCCCAACGGAGAAGCACAAGCATAGCCAAAGCCGCTGTTTTAAAAGGAGTATCGAGCGAATATTCGCTCAACGATTGCAATTCTGCCACGCTCTGTGGCACTTTGTCGAATGTAAAAGTTTCTTGTTTGTTCATAATATGGTTGATGTTATTATTAAACATAATAAAAATTTTCTCAAAGATAAGAGTTTTTATGATATAGAGTGTAAAAACCGCCCAAAAAGTGAAAAAAAATCGCCACTTTGCCCTATATTTGTAAATGCAAAAACTCAAAACTGCACACGATGAGATACTTTATAATCATTTGTTCGGTCATAATAGTGTTTATGATATGGTTTCTCATCCCCCGCAAAAAAAAGGAAGATGACTCCGAAAAAGATTTTCACACAGTAGAAGAAGACTCTCCCGTGCCGCACACCCACACCGATTCTTGCACCAAGTTCATCAAAAAAATAAAAGACAAAAAGAAAAAAGACGACCCAAAAAACGACGATGACTTCCGTCCCTACCAACCACCCTGCGGCACGTGCTCAGGGAGTTGCGGGGGGTGCATCGGGAATATCACTCTATCTCGGTATTCTCCTCACATTCGAAGGTTTGAATACCGCCACTCCTTGCAAAAAGCGGTAATCCTTATAATTGTTGGTAATGATGATACGGCACTTTTGCTTTTTTGCCAAAACATATTGGATATTATCCTCAATATCGGCACCAGTTTCAACAAGAGCTGCATCTATGTCATTATTAGTAAAATCAACTACAATAAAACGGTGTTGCAAATCGCGAACAATGGTTGCTATATCATCATTAGTTTTTTTCTTTTGATAAGTGGAAATCAATTGTGCTATGCTCAAAGATGATATATAAAGTCTCTTGCCCACGAGAGAATACAGATAATGCAAACAATCTTTATCATTTTGATAGCGTGCATCACCGCTGTATCCACCAACAAGCACATTAGTATCCACAAAAATATGGTTTGAGTCTAATATTTTAAGAAGATTAGACATAACTCAAAACGCCAAATGCGGAAACTGTTTCTTCTCTTCTTCGGTAAGAGTATCAACCCAACTTGCCACCCAAATGCCCAAAAGCGAATCCACAAGTTCCTTGCGTTTCAGTCCGTTCTTTTGAAGCAGCAGTTCGAGTACGCCTCTGCGCTCTTTCTCTATTTGTTTCTGTTTTTCGCTCATATTTATACATTTTATATACAAAGATAACACTTTGTCAAGAGAAAAAATCGTTCTTCAATATTAAATTAATATTAATTCCAAAATTTCTATCCCACTTTACACATTTTTGACAAAAATTTTTACACTCTTGTAAAAAAACTTTACACCTTTACAACGGCTTAAATTTTATAACTAATTATTACACAGTATAATACAAAGTTTGGCACGGTGCGTGCCATATTCTAAGTACAAACAACATTATTAATAACTTATAAAATTTAAATGCCATGAAAACTTTAACATTCGCAATCGCACTCGCAATCGCACTCGCAACAACAGTATTTGCAAACGCTTCGGCCAACGCCGTTAACCCCTACCCCACCGACGCTTTTGAGGGTATCGCAGAACAATCTCTCCAACTCGAATCTTGGATGTTCGCAGCCGAGGAAATCGCCACAGAGCTAAGCCTCCAATTAGAATCTTGGATGTTTGCTTCCGACACCATCGCCGAAGATTCGTTGGAAGTAGAACCCTGGATGCTCGAAGCAGAAGACTCCACCGCCGAGCAAGAAATCGCTATCGAAGATTGGATGTTTACTTCCAACACCAACGAAGAACCCGCTCTCGAACTCGAATTTTGGATGTTTTAACCCGTAACGCGCTTACAATATGTTACTTAACCTTGCGTATCAAAGTAAGTCCGTCGCGAATAGGAATCAAAACATTTTCAACCCGCGAATCGTTTTGCACCATATCATTAAGGCTGATAACGCCTTGGGTATAAGGATCTTTGAAATTAGAATCGATGGTTACCTTATCGTACCACAGAGTATTGTCTACGATAATGTAGCCGCCGGTTTTAATCTTAGGTAAAACGGTTTGATAATAAGCAGGATACTGACGTTTGTCGCCATCAATAAAAGCAAGGTCGAAAGTATAAGGAAGATCGCCCACTAATTTTTCAGCATCGCCTATATGCAGTTCAATACGGTCGGAAACACCCGCCCGCTCAAAAAAATCAAGAATATTATCCTCGTATTCGTCGCGCACCTCAAAAGTATGCAATTTTCCACCCGCCTGCAAACCCTTTGCAAGGCAGTACGCCGAATATCCCGTAAAAGTTCCAATCTCTAAAATATACTTAGGAGCAATCATAATACTAAGAAATTCAAGCAGTTTGCCCTGCACCGGTCCCGACAATTGCCGCGGCATAGTGGTAGTAAGATGGGTTTTACGCCTTAGGTTCATCAGCACCTCATCTTCGGGTGTGGTATGGAGTTCAATGTAGTCTTCGAGATTCATTGTGGTAAATATTAAATTTTTTTCTCCCACTCTAAGCAGAATTCTTCCACGAGATATTCATCGCTATTGCAGTGGAGATCTGACACTCCGTTATTTATAAGTTGAAATGTTGTTGAATGATAAAACCTATCCATTGCCAATTCAATAGAAATATTCTGACGTTTGGCAATAGCTTCGATAATACGGGCAAATTTCATCTGCAACAATATTTGTTTAGTATTCATTGCAAATCCTCCGATGAAATAAAGTTAAGATTTAAATCGATGGCGTATTGACTAAGAAAACAAATTTGATGGTTTATTTTTTCATAACATAGTTTTTTCAAGGCATCAGATTTGGATATATCTCCATTAAAATACAACTCTAACGTCCTAAATATCTTATCATTAGCCACTCCACCTTCTACTATATCAAACTTAGCCACAGGTAATCCTTTACGATTGGCAATAATAAAATCCAACCACTCCTCATCATATTGGTCAAAACGTTTCACGTTCATATTCAACCAATTATCCGACAATTCGTATGCATTTAATACAGCATCTTGTTTCCGGAGAATAAATCTATCAGCATATTTTAACGCCTGACTTCTAAGTTTGGTAACATAACAACCACGTCCAAAATCCAAATTACTACGCGAATGTTGAATATCAGGCTTTTCAACTTTTATTTTTGATGTATGGTATACTATCATTACGCCACCCCCTTTTCTTTCATATAATCAACAATATCATCGGCAAGATATTCACTATCAAAAGTATGCAAAACATCATAACCCTTAACAATATAGTCTTGAAGAATGCCAGACTTGTTAAGGCGGTCGTACACCTCCGTCTGATTAAGCTTCAGTCTTTCGGCAATGCAACCTATACAGAATAATGCAAAATCTAATATGTTAACCGACATAGTTGATTATTTTTTTTGCAAATATAGGGAATATTTCAATAAAACAAAAAAGGCTTACATTTCTGTAAGCCATGTAGTCCCTACCGGAATCGAACCGGTGTTACAAGAATGAAAATCTTGCGTCCTAACCGCTAGACGAAAGGACCATCAATTGGTCGTATCCTTTCTGTTTCGACGGTGCAAAAGTAGAGCGAATTTTTCAACTATCCAAATTATTTTGAGATTTTTTTTCGCTTTTTTTGAAAAATATTTTCAAACACCTATTATTACAAATATATTCAGATACTTAGCATATTTTATAAAATAGTTGCAACTTTTATCGGCTCCCCTCTATTTATTAAAAAAATGTTAATTCCCTAAAAATTTCTCCAAAAAAATTTGAAAATCGATTTTTCACCCCATACTTTTACGCTGTAGTATTAAGGTACTACACTATAACAGCACAACAAATAAATTTAGTTTTTAACTTCTTAAAATTCAGTATTTATGAAAAAGATTATTTCAATCATCGCATTGCTCATAGTAGCAACAACAGGTATCACTAAGGCTCAGGATGCCGCTTTGGTGGCAGAAGTAAAAAAATGTATCGAATTGCAGAATACTCGCGAAACAATGGCAGAAGCAATGGCTTTGCAGTTTAAACCTATGGTTGAAAGCGGTCAACTCAAAATCGACAATATGGACGCTATGTCGCACGAAATTGCCGACGCTTTGATGACCAAACTCAACGACAAACTCATAGAGTTTTATTGCGAAAATTACACCATTGAAGAAATCAAAACTCTCAATGCCTTTTACGCAACACCATTAGGTCAGAAAAATATCAAACTTGCTCCGAAAGCAAGTTATTTGGGCACACAAATAACCCAAGATCCCGCGTTTGCTATAACATTGCTAACCATTATGGCAAAATATATGAAACAATAACCAATTAATCTTAAAAAAAATAGGATATAACACTACATTTTGGCAAACATTCCGATACAATACAATATGAACTTCTCCAACTCAGATAAGGCCATTTACCTTCAAATCGCCGACCGAATATGCGACGAGATTATTTCGGGCAAATACAAGGACGACGACCGCATACCCTCTGTGCGTGAGTATGCGGTGTTGTTGGAAGTAAACACCAACACCGTCGTCAAGGCCTACGACCATCTCTCACGCGAGGAGGTAATCTACAACAAGCGCGAACTCGGATTTTTTGTGGTAGCAGGTGCAAAACGCCAAATCCTCAAAATCCGCCGCGAGGAGTTTATGAAACAAACCCTCCCCGAAATATTCCGCCAAATGCGGCTGTTAGGGACAGGGATTGATGAAGTGGTAAAGAAATTTGAAAATTGAAAGTTGACAATATAAAATTGGTGATTAGGAATAGCTGTTCTTTTTGTAAATCACTCAAAAAAACATTATTTTTGTTCCGTTAAAAAACAAAACAATGCAACGACACAATATTATAATTCCGAACTGTGATGACAATTTGCCAGTAGGTGAAGTGTTTGGAAGGCTATTCGACACTATCGCTAAAATAGTATCTGAATTAGATGTCGTTACTATTGATAATAAAAACGTAAACTACAGACTATTAAACGCTTGTATTGAGTTTTACTGCAATAATTTTGGACACAAAGTTTTGGTAAACAACGTTTCTGATTACGTATTTGATGTTGATGAAAAAAACATTGATTATTCGCAATCTTTATTGGGCGATTTCCTTGATACACATAAAATCAGCAATATAAATCCGATAAGATACTTTGTAGACGAAATGATGTGCAACATCAAAGAACATTCAAAGGCAGAGAAAGGTTTGTTGTTTTATTGGCATTCGTCCACAAAAAATACAATTGATATATGTGTTGCCGACAATGGAATTTCGATTCTTGGCAGTTACGTTCAAAATCAGTTGTATCTTGATCATATTGGCGATAGCGATGCAAAAGCAATTACATTGGCAAAAAAGGGGTTTTCTACCAAAAATCGTCCCGATGCAGAAAACAGAGGTTTTGGCATATCATCAAACATTAATATGATAACCAACGGTTTGCAAGGAAGTATGTATGTATTGTCAGGGACGGGCTTATTGTTGTGCAAAAAAGATAAAACGGAAATTTTGTCAATGCCTGCGCAAACCGAATGGAGCGGGACATTAATTTTTGCAGAAATTCCTTTAAACACGCCAAAAGAATTTGATTTTTATAAATATATGTAATAATAAAATGAAAGAAATAGTAAAATTGTCCGAGCGTTTCGGCACGAGAATACATATAAGGGCGCAG
This sequence comes from Bacteroidales bacterium, assembly GCA_016293845.1. Taxonomy (GTDB): domain Bacteria; phylum Bacteroidota; class Bacteroidia; order Bacteroidales; family UBA3824; genus UBA3824. Next base: position 31,478 of record JAEDDH010000003.1, read on the forward strand.
GTGGCTGCTTTTGAAAAAACTCTTTCGCCTGAAAATAGTTATTTGCTTGATTTTTCGGGCATAGAAACTGTTTCTAGGTCAGTGGCAGACGAGTTTTACACGCTTGTACATTCGGGAATGAAGGTCGAAATGTACAATATGAACGACTTTGTGCGCAAAATGTATGATGCAGTAACATACGGACGGTTTATGCCCCGCAATTTGCAGTATTCTTTTGACGAAATCATTGTTTGCCCCGACATAGAAAGCGTCAAATACAATTTGAGAAATTTTGGTTAAAAACCTGTATCATCTATAATTTACTTTTTAATTTAAATAATATTATGAACCTATTCAGACGATTTACAATCTTGTTGGCTGCGTGTTTTATGGTAAACGCTGTCAACGCTCAGGACATCTCCGAGTCTGACCCCGCCATCCGCAAGGGAGTATTAGACAACGGACTCACCTACTATATCTGCAAAAACAACTATCCCGAGCATCAGGCGGGTTTCTACATCGTGCAGAAAGTAGGTTCGGTGCAGGAGGAGGACTCGCAGCAGGGTCTCGCCCATTTTCTTGAACACATGGCGTTCAACGGACTCAAACATTTCCCCGAAGACCGTATGCTACGCTACTTAGAGAGCAACGGCATCAGGTTTGGCAACGAAATCAACGCCTACACTTCGTTCGACCAAACAGTCTACTACATCAACGGCGTGCCCACCAACAAACGTCAGTCGCTTTTAGACTCGTGCCTTTTAGTGCTTGCCGATTGGTCGGGCGGAATCCTCTTAAAAGACGAAGAAATCGACAAGGAGCGCGGCGTTATCAAAAGCGAGAAAATTATGCGTTCGTCGGCAGGACAAAGAATGATGGAGCGTTCATTGCCCCGCTATCTGTCTGATTCAAAATACGCATACCGCCTGCCCATAGGCAAAATGGAGGTGGTGGAAAACTTCAAATACAACGAAATCCGTGAGTACTACAAAAAATGGTATCATCCTACCAACCAAGGCATTATAGTTGCCGGGGACATCGATCCCGACTATATGGAGAAAAAAATCAAGGAGTATTTTGGCGCGTACACCAATCCCGAAAACGCCGCTCCCGTGGTTTACCCCGCCATTGTCGACAACGAGGAGGCCATCTTTATCACCGACCGCGACAAGGAGCAGCAGTACTCACGAATCGAAATTGACTTCAAAAACGAGATTATCCCTGTGGAAATGCGCTCAACACTGCCTGGATACGTCACCAACCTCTTGCACAACATTATATCACACATAGCATCTGAGCGTTACAACGACCTTGTTCAGAAAGCCGACGCACCTTTTGTTTACGCATACGCATCATGCACATCGTTTGTAACCCGCACCAAAGACGCGTTCACTGTTGAGGGTGTGGCAAAAGAGGGTCAGGAATACGACTGTTTCAAATCGATTTACCGCGAGGCAATGAGGATTCAGCAGCACGGATTCACGGGCTCGGAACTCAATCGCGCCAAAGACGCCATCCTCAGCAACGCCGAAAAAGCCTTCACCAACCGCGACAAACAAGAGACTTCGGCTCTTGCCAACCGCGCACTGGCCAACTTTCTCAACAACTTCCCGATGCTCTCTCCCGAAAAGAACTTGGAACTTCTCAAACAGGTTCTTCCGCTCATAACATTAGACGCTATCAACCAAGTGGTTAAAGCATACATCTCCCCCAACGACAAAAATCTTGTGTGTCTTTCGCTCGCACCCGAAAAAGACGGAGCAAAATACCTCACCGAAGCCGATATGCGCCGCGCAGTCGACGAGGTTCGCAGCGAAACAATCGAGGCTTTCATCGACGACGTTAAAAACGATCCCCTTGTAGAAAACCTTCCCAAGGCAGGCAAAATCAAAGCCGAAACCAGCGACCCGTTTACCGGAGCAAAAGTTTACACACTCAGCAACGGCACCAAGGTATACGCCCTCAAAACCGACTACAAGGCCGACGAAATTGTGTTCAACGCACTCAGTTGGGGTGGCGACTCAAACTATCCTGATGCCGACATATACAACCTCAAACTCTGCACCGAGGCTATGGGCAACGTTGGCTTGGGCAATTTCACATCGTCGCAGTTGAGCAAGGCTCTCACAGGTGTACACGCCAACGTATACTCACACATCGGCAGTCGTGAAGAATCGCTCAGCGGCAACTGCACACCCAAAGATTTGGAATATATGATGCAGAAAATCTATCTCGCATTCACCAATCCGGGCAACAGTGAGGAGGATTATCAGGCTTATATTCAGATGGCAAATACTGCGCTCAAAAACCGCAACACAAATCCCCTCTACGCCTACAACGACACCATCAACTACCTTCAATACGATGGCAACAAACGCGCCGCCGATATCCACTTTGAAGACCTCAAATCCGTAGGTTTCAAGCGCATACGCGAAATCTACCGCGAACGTTTTGCCGATGTCAACAACTTCACTTTCTTCTTTGTAGGAAACTTTGAATACGACACACTTAAAACAATGCTCTGCAAGTACATAGCCACACTGCCAAAAGTAAAACGCGACGAAACCTACAAGCGCGACGTTGTACACTACCACAAAGGCAAACAAGAATGCACATTCCAACGCGAAATGCAGTCGCCACAGAGTCGCATATACAACTCGTTCGCATTCCGCACCATAGGCGAATACTCGCTTGAAAAAGACATCATAGCCGACGCCGCCGCTCAGGTGCTCAGTATGGTATTCTTGAAAGAAATCCGCGAAGATGCGTCGCTCGTATACAACATCAGTGTCCACAGCAGCATCAACAAGGCCGACGGCGGATTGGCAAGTTCGATATTTGAGATTTCGTGTCCCGCTAAGCCCGAATACGGCAACCTCACCCAGAAGATGATCGACGACATATTCCTCCGCATAGCCAACCAAGGTTTCGAGCAGGACAAACTCGACAAGGTAAAGGAATACTACATCAAAGAGCATCAGGCCAACCTCAAACGCAACAGTTATTGGCTCAACATTATGAGCGAGAAAGCCTTCTACAATTTCGACGAAAGAACAAATTTTGAACAGATAGTGAACAACTTGACCGTAAGCAAGATACAGAACTACATTAAATCATTGCTTGAATCCGAAGGCATCCTCAAAGTTCAAATCCAACCCGACGGCACCGAACAAAAAATGAAGGTAGAATAAACCACAACATCCCACGCAATCAGTGTAGAGACGGTGTGCACACCGTCTCTACCCCCAAATAATAACAATCCCCATAACGCTGTAATTTTCAGTATTATGGGGATTGTTTATACAATAAATTTTGGTGTGAGACTATAATTAAACATTTTAAATTTTGGTGTGGGACTATAACATGGGGTAAAAAATTTTGGTGTGGGACTAATACTGAACGTAATAAAGAACAACAACTAAAAGAATTTCCGATTATATTCCAAAATTATTCAAATAATTTACGAATATAATCGGAAATTATTATAATATTTTCCGAGAACTTGACTCAGAGATAATCACAGAAGGGGTTAAAAACATCTATTTTTATCAAAGACTAAGTGCCAAAATTGTTACTTATTCTTTTTAGAACCTTTCCCGCGCTTTTTGTCTTTCTTCGACTTGCCGCCGTTGTCCTTGCCTTTGCCTTTGGACGAACTGCTGCTAAAGATGCCAGGTTTGGTGTTGTGGCTGCGTTTGGGTTTGTTTTTAAAGCGGGCAGCATCTTCTTTGTCGGCCTTTTCTACGTCGGTTTCGATGCGTTTTTTGCTGTCTGCCATCACAAAGTCGAGCATCTTGTGTTCAAGGTTAGCACGGGCAACTTTGATTTGAATTATGTCGCCGAGTTGGTATTTCTTTTTGCTGTAATGACCTATGAGACAATAGTTATCCTCATCAAATTGATAAAAATCATCATCGAGGTCGTGCATAGGAATCATACCCTCAATTTTGTTCTCCTCAATTTCGGCATAAACACCCCATTCGGTGATGCCCGAAATTACAGCGTCGAAAGTTTCGCCAAGATGGTCGCGCATAAACTCCACCTGTTTGTATTTGTCGCTGGCGCGTTCTGCCTGAACAGCAAGATATTCGCGGGCTGAACAGTGCTTGCAGAGTTTCTCATATTTCTGCTTGTTGGCACTGCGTTTTCCGTTGAGATACATCCACAACAATCGGTGAACCATCATATCAGGGTAACGACGAATTGGTGAAGTAAAATGCGTATAATATTCAAAACCAAGACCATAGTGTCCGATATTGGTGGTGCTGTAAATAGCCTTTGCCATTGAGCGGACGGCGAGCGAAGAGATAACATCACGCTCGTTTTTGCCACGGAGTTTTTCCAAAAGTTCGTTGAGCGTGCGACTTATGGCATCGTCGCTCTTCATATTGATAGAGTAGCCAAATTTGCCGATAAACTTCTGGAATGAAGAAAGTTTTTCCAAATCGGGCTCGTCGTGAATACGATAAACAAACGTTTTGGCGGGGTGTTTCTTATCCTTTTTAGAACCGATTAGAGTGGCTACACGCTTGTTGGCAAGCAACATAAACTCCTCGATAAGCCAGTTAGCCTCTTTTGCCTCCTTGAAAAATACGCGGAGGGGCTTGCCGTTTTCGTCGATTTCAAATTTAATTTCGGGACGTTCAAACGATATAGAGCCGTTGCGGTAACGGTCGTCGCGGAGAATTTTGGCAAGATCCCAACATTTTAGAATCTCTTGGGCATAGTCGCCTTTACCGGTTTCGATAATCTCCTGCGCCTCCTCGTAGCAGAATCGGCGGTTAGAATTGATGATTGTTTTGCCGAACCATTCGTTCTGAATCTGAGCGTTTTGGTCAAGTTCAAAAATTGCCGAGAAACAAAGTTTGTCCTCATTGGGACGGAGGCTGCAAAGATTATTACACAAAGCCTCGGGAAGCATAGGCACAACACGGTCGACAAGGTACACCGAAGTGGCGCGTTCTAATGCTTCTTGATCCAATAGAGAACCTTCTTCGATATAGTAAGTTACATCGGCTATATGAACTCCTACTTCAAAGTTACCATTTTCGAGAACGCGGAACGAAATTGCATCGTCGAAGTCTTTGGCGTCAGCAGGGTCGATGGTAAAAGTGGTAACATCGCGCATATCGCGGCGAGTCTTGATTTCGCCATTGGGAATTTCGGTGGGAATCTCCTCGGCAGCACGTTCCACAGCACGGTCAAACGCATAGGGAAGTTCAAATTCAGCAAGAATTGCGTGCATTTCGGTTTCGTTGTTGCCAGTTTCGCCAAGCACCTCAACTATCTCGCCGATAGGATTTTTAGCACCTGCGGGCCATTCGGTAATTTTGGCAACAGCCTTGTCGCCCTTTTTCGCCTTCATAAGTTTGCCCGACGGAAGGAAAATATCGTAAGGCATTGTCTTATGATTAGTTATGAGGAATGCAAAATTCTTGCGTTTATCCACAGTGCCCACAAAAGTGGTGCGGAAACGTTGAAGAATCCTTATCACCTCGCCCTCTTGCATACCGTCGGTGGTAGATGCAAATAGGCTCACCTCTACCCTATCGTTGGTAAGCGCATTGTTGAGATTGCGCTCGTCAACAAAAATTTCAAGGTCACTATCGTCGGGACGTACAACGCCGCCGCCCTTGCGCAACTCTATCACGCCTTCGATAACACCGGTTTTGATAAAAGCCTTATATTTATTGTTTTCGTAGAGGATACGATTTTGTTCCAACATTTCGGCAATGGTCTGTTCAAAAAGTTCCTTTGCATCTTTGTCGGTGATTTTCAGATACTCCAACAGTTGTTTCTTAGAATATTCAGCAGTTGGATTGTTTTTGAGCAATTCAGAAATCAGTCGCAAAAGTGTGCGCTTGTTGTATCGCTCAGTTATAGGGGTCTTTGTTTCAATAGTTTCAGCCATAAGGTATATGTTTTTACAAATTATAATACAAAATTAACCAAAAAAGTGGTATAAACAAATATACGATGAGAATTTTTTATTTGTTGCCAAATACAAAGCGCAAAAACCTCTTAGCCTTGCGCCAATCGTTTTTGTTGAATTGCGAAATCAAGAGCATTGTCCGTGCGAAAACTATTAGATAAGCCTTTAATTTAGAAGACGTTATGCAAATAGTTTTAAACACATTCGGCAGCATACACTTAAAATATTTTTCTTCCTCGTCCATAGCGTCCATAGAGGCTCCACCAAGATGAATAATAGAGGTTTGTGGAGAATAAAGGTTTTTATACCCTAATTTTCTGAACATTAAACACCAAAGCATATCCTCGGCATACATAAAGAATGTTTCTGGCAGTCTACCTCCAAACACTTTATCAATCAAACTTTTACGGGTAAAAAAGCACGCTCCGTATATCCAATCACAATCGGTGGGCAGATTATAATTGTGACGCTCGCCAAGATAGAGTTTTGCAAGTTTGTCGGCATTAGTTAACTTATTGATTCTAAACAGTTGACGCAGTTCTAACCTTAGCGAAGGTGCACGATTGGCACAAGGTTGAACACTGCCGTCGGGCGAAAGTAGTTTTGGCGTAAGACTTCCGCAATTAGGCTGACTGCGAAAATAATCTACACAAATTTTAATAGTGTTTTCGGGAAAGATGGTGTCGCTATTTAGCAAAAGAATATAATCACCATTGGCACAGGATATTCCAAGATTATTTCCCCCTGCAAAACCAAGATTTTTGGGAGAATAGACGTATTTAAAATTATCTAAATGCTCAAACCGCGCATGATCAAACTTTTTATCAGAACCATTGTCAACAACAATTACTTCGTATTCAATATCTTTTGTATGGTTAATTAAAGAATTGATACAATTAAACGTAAGGTCGGGAGTGTTATAATTAATTACAATAACGCTTACTTCGACCATTCTACCTGATAAATAGAGTTTTGATATGGCGAAACCGACGACTGCTGGTCGATAAGTGCCTGAGCACGAGTGGTTACAGCCACCACATCGTTGTTAGACGACTTACCACAGCCTTTGTAGTTGCGTTCGATAAAGAATCCCGGATTGGCAAACGCCTTATATTCTTGCGGCAAATCTGCGGCATTCTCCACATTCTGCAACCAAAGCGCATAGATATTTGAGAGGAACGTTCCAGCAGAGTTGTCGACAATAAGTTTGCGCATCGAAACCGACTCGTCACTATTTTTGGTAAGTCCAGCAAAAAACGCTGCCACATTTAAACTTGCATCGGCAGAACCAGCAAAATTGAGAGAATAGCCCTTGTTTTCGGGACTATCGAACCAAATATATGGAAAATCGGCTATGCCAGAGTAGTTTATGATATTAGAACCCGACTGTTCGGCGGTGAGAGTGATATTGCCCACATAATTGATATTTGAGGAGTGCGCCTTGGTGGTAAAACCGGTGAGATGGCATTTATTTACCACTTTGTCGGTGCTGCGGGTAAACTCAACCTCACATTTTACATTGCTTCCAAAGCTCTTTTCGGGAAAACGGATACGGTCGAAATCAGACGGGCTGAAAACCATATATCCTTTTGTAAAATCAAGATTATAAAATAGTTCAAGAGCAGGACGAAGGTCGGCAGCATCGTTTTCTACAAAATCAGAAATGAGGAGATGAAAGTCCCAATGCTCGCCATCACGCACAGCGTCGGAATCTAACTGCCATTGTTTGTGACGACTGTCGCCCGGACTTGTGTATGCACCCAAAATCGGCTCCGAAAACGAAATCCAATTCTGAGTTTTGTCGGTAGAGCGGTTGATTTCCACCAACGAATTATAAACGTATTGATTTACAGAGCATACATAACTGATAATATCCACAACGTTCATATAAATAGTGGTGTCGGACGGAAAACTCGAAAGAATATCACTTGTGGTGGTATCATTCACAAACGCAGGCTTTTCTAAAAAATGAGGAATCGAAACCACAAACTGTTTGAGTTCGGGAGTCGCAGGTGTGATGTCGTCGTTTGCTTCGTCCATACTGCACGAGGTAACAAGGCAAGCCGAAACCACGAAAAACGCTGAAATGCATTTAAATACAATATAAAAAAATTTCCTTTTCAATTTAAAATGTGGTTATTATAATACATTACTCCATAAAGTAAGACACACCGAACGTGCAATACCCTAACTTTGGAACGCCTTTTTTACATACAAAAACTATAACCTTAATTTAAGCAAAATAGTTACACAAAATTTATACAAATAATGTTAATTCGCGGCGCAAAAATAAAAAATATTTCAAAAGATGACATCAAAAGCAATTTACACCATTTTGCTGCTCTTGTGCAGTAATACATTTATGACATTTGCGTGGTACGGACACCTAAAAATGGCGCAAATGCCCCGTTTTGCCAATATGGGACTAATGGCATTCATACTCATCAGTTGGGCAATAGCCTTTGTAGAATATTGTCTGCAAGTGCCTGCCAACCGCATAGGCTTCGACGGCAACGGAGGACCATTTAACCTTATGCAACTAAAAGTGATACAAGAGGTTATCACACTAACAGTATTCACCGTCTTCTCTATCCTTGTATTCGGCAATATGCACCTACAATGGAATCATTTTGTGGCGTTTATATTGCTAATAGGGGCGGTATTTTTTGTGTTTTATAAATAAAGCAAAAAAAATCTTGCCCAAAAGTGGGGTAAAAAAGGTAGATTTGGGCAAGATTTTGAAATAAAAAAATACTTTTGTAATTTTGCGGTAGAGATTGTAGCATCATGCTTAAACTATTGTATCACATAGGGCGGTATTTTACGCTGTTAAAGAGGGTGTTCTCTAAGCCTGAACGTTGGACGGTGTTCGTCAGGCAGACAGTGCGCGAGGTCGACAAAATCGGTCTTAGTTCGATACTTATCGTCATTATTATCTCAATTTTTATGGGCGCGGTGTGCACCATTCAGATGACAGCCAACCTCGCCAACCCCATTATTCCCCGCTACCTCATCGGCTTGGGAACACGAGAAACTATGCTTCTGGAATTTTCGTCAACCATTGTGGCTCTGATACTTTCGGGCAAAGTGGGCGGAAACATCGCAAGCGAACTTGGCACAATGAAAGTTACCGAACAGGTTGACGCATTGGAAATTATGGGTGTCAACAGTGCAGAATACCTTATACTCCCCAAAATTGTGGCATCAATACTTTTTATTCCCCTGCTAACGGTAATATCAATGGCAGTGGGCATTTGGGGCGGATATTTGGCGGCGTTTTTTACCCCGGGAGTAACGCCTCACGAGTTTGTAATAGGCATAACATCTTATTTTCAACCATATTACGTTACCTACTCGATAATCAAATCGGGCATATTCGCCTTTATAATATCGTCGATTTCGTCGTATCACGGATATTTTACCAACGGCGGCGCATTAGACGTAGGTCGCAGCAGCACACACGCTGTGGTGTACAGCAGTATTGTGGTATTGTTGTTCAACGTAATTCTCACCAAATTAATGCTTTAAGAGATGATAGAGGTAAAACACGTTTTTAAAGAATTCTCAGGGCATTTGGTGCTAAACGACATCTGCACCGATTTTGAGCCGGGCAAAACCAACCTCACCATAGGTCAGAGCGGTTCGGGAAAAACAGTGTTGCTCAAATGCATAGCGGGACTGCACTCGGTATCCAAAGGCGACATTCTCTACGACGGACGCTCGTTTTCAAATATGGACGAAAAACAGCGCAAAGAAATCCGCAAGGAGATGGGAATGGTGTTTCAAGGCGGCGCACTATTCGACAGCAACACTGTGGAAGAAAACGTGATGTTTCCCCTCGAAATGTTCACCACTATGAGTTACGAGGAACGCCGCGAACGTGCCAACTTCTGCCTCAAACGTGTAAACATCACCAATGCCAACGACAAATATCCGTCAGAAATTTCAGGTGGTATGCAAAAGCGTGTTGCCATTGCCCGAGCCATTGCCTTGAATCCAAAATATTTATACTGCGACGAGCCTAACTCGGGACTCGATCCCGTTACCTCAATCGTTATCGACAATCTGATTAAAGAAATCACCATCGAATACAACATCACCACCATAGTCAACACCCACGATATGAACTCGGTGATGGAGATAGGCGACAAAATCATCTTTATCTACAAAGGTCGCAAATTTTGGCAAGGCGACAGTAGCGGCATCTTCGACACCGGCATCAAAGAGTTAGACGACTTTGTATTCGCCTCTTCAAGAATGAAACAGTTGCAGAAGATGTATATTTCGGGGAAATAAAAATTTTATCAAGGTCGTTGTATATTTAAATAAATATTTCTATTTTTACCCAAAATAAATTTAGATAATTATGTGCGAAACCGCTATTATATCACAGCGAATAGGCAAAATCGGACGACGCTCGTTTGAAAGTAGGTTAAATTTTCAAACTCTACTCTGACAACATGTCAGGCACAAAAGCGGAATAGCATCATATATATATAGGTGTTGACCCCCTTTTTCATTTTCCACCCTCCAAAATATTGGATGATTTCATATAGTATTTCCGTCATAAAAAACTTGAATTACCTGCCGAATCTATTCGTGGTTTTTGTGATGTTTTTTTCCCGGCTCTTGCAAAAAACAACATTGCAGATTGTCTCAAAGGAGCAAATCATAGATGGAAAGCAGGGTACGACTTAGGGTTTGATGTGGCAAAAACCATAAAAAACGATGGGTTAAAACAAGGATTGAAACAATTTGGACATATTGTATTAACAGACTTTCCAACCAAAGATGGAATTCCAATACCCGGATTATCAGGTCTACTAAATTGGGGAATCTTCTAAAAAAATGTGGAATCAATCCAAAATGGATGTGCTTAAATGTTAAGGACACATCCGTTGGTATTTTATGTGTGGCAGATGGTTATTTCGATATTGTGAATGCATTTAGCGGAAATTTACAGATGAATTTTGGCACATTTTGTAGTACATTTGGCCAAGGGTCTTTGGAAATTGGAGGGGCAATACTTACAAAAAATCCTTTATTACTTGTTTCAGGAACTGAACATATAGTCGCCGGAATAGTCTCCGCTTGGAAAACTTACACCATCCATATTGATTTCGGTGCAACATTGACATCAACATTGTTGGGATTCTTGACATCCAAATTTATATTAAAAAACGATATGCAAGAATCCGTATTAAAAGCGGCCAAAAGCGGATTGATTACAGGATTGTTTCAATTATCGGCATCCTTTGGTTATGGGGCAGCGGCAGGTGTGGCATATATGGAATATGTAAAATACTTAGCCAAACGAGATTCGGAGGCAGTTGCCAAATATATGCGTGTAGACAAGGATTGTTATGAGAGATTTATAGATGTTCTAAATAAAATTGAAGACAAAGAAGTAAGAGATGCATACATAGAATACGACAACGATATTGCGGATGATATAGTATCGAGTCAATATTCATTGATAAGTGAAGATGATATGGATTTGGCATTATCAGCAATGAATAAACAAGAACACAAGTTAGAACCAAATGAATTAAAAAAATTAACGCAGGGAGATTTCTTGGTGAATTACTTAGAACGTGAATAAAACTATCAAATCTGGAATTTTGTGATTTTTTAGCCAAAAACAGCCGGAATTTTGTGATCACCCAAACAAATCATCCAATGTAACAGTATGTTGGAATCTGGAAAAATACATATTGTGCTTTAAGCCGAATGTTGTAACAAGTACCATCGTTACAGATTTCTTGGTTTTGGTGGTTTCGATAAAGGTGGTAACTTTGTGACGGAGGTCGGCTTCGTAATCTTTTGATACTGAGAATATTTCGGAACAAAATTTCATCTCGCACAGGTTAATCATATTGTCGGCGCGGCTTATTACCATATCCACTTGCGCTCCATCGTGGTATTCGTCGCCCAAATAACGCCAAGGCATAAACTCGGTAAATATTCCACTGATACCCAAGGCTTTGGCTATCTGGCTACGATGCACAAAACATAGTTCCTCAAAGGCAAAACCAAGCCACGATTTAACTGCCGCACTCTGCTGCATTGTTGAAAAATAGTCGGTTTTGGGTGGAGTGGCGGAATCTAGAAAATGCATCCAAAAGAGGATGAACAAATCGGTAAGTTTGTAATAAACTTCGCGTTTCGACCCCTTATAAAAGGTGTAGGGCATCACGAATCCACTCACTTCCAAGGCTTTAAGGATTTCGGATAGTCCGCCGCCAAAAGGCAACTTAGTCTTTTCTGAAATTTCCTTGCGGGTATAACCTAACCTACGAACACTTAAACATTTAAGCACCAACTTATATTTTTCGTTTTCCAAAAACTGCGACGCACACAATCGATTAAACTCATCTTTGAGGACGGCATTTTTGGCAAAAAACAGATAGTCGATATTCTGAGCCACACTCAAATCCTTTTTGAGGTACGACATATAATAAGGAACGCCACCAAGAGCCATATAAAGAATGGCTTGGTCGTAACGTCCAAAGTTTAAACCATTATTTTTATAAAAATCCTCGCACTCGTGCAACGTAAAGGCTTCGAGACAAATCTGACGTGTTATACGTCCATAAAGTCCTCCACAGTTGTTTATCAATTTATCTGAAATCCAAGTAGTTGCCGAACCACAAACTATAAGAACAAGGTTATCACAGGCATCACCAAAACCATTCCAAAAACTTTCAAAAGCGGTGATAAAACCCGAGCCCTTGGTGTCGAGCCACGGCATCTCATCGATAAAGACTACAAGTCGCTTATTTTTAGGATATTTGCTAACCAATTTGCGCAATTCGTGAAAAGCCTCAAACCAATCTTCCGGAATATGATCTAACGTAGCACCATAGTTGGTAAGCGAGGTAGCAAAAGCAACAAGTTGTTTTTCGGCAAGTTGCGCAGGTTCCAACTCGGCAGGCGACAATGCTGTATGGTAAAAAACAAAACGGTTTTTGAAATATTCTCTAACCAAAAATGTTTTACCAATACGTCTGCGACCATATACTACTACAAATTCTGGTCTATCAGAATTGTAAATATTTTCTAATTCACTGATTTGTTGTTCTCTACCAATTATTTTCATAACATACAACACAAAAATATTCTGCCACGAAGATACAAAAATTATATTTCGTGGCAAAATTCTACATAAAAATTCTGCCACGAAACGTAAAAATTTCATTTCGTGGCAGAATTTAAGCCAAAAAATTCTGCCACGAAACGCAAAAAAAATCAATTTCGTGGCAGAATAAGATTTTCTACTTTGAATAGCGTTGTTCGATAATGCTCCAATCAACTATACTCCACAAACTCTTTAAATAGTCGGCGCGGCGGTTTTGGTAGTCAAGGTAATATGCGTGCTCCCAAACATCAAAAGTCAACAGAGGAACAAGTCCTTTTTGAATAGGATTGGCGGCATTGACCTCCTGAGTAATTACGAGCGAACCGTCGGGATTTTTGGCAAGCCATACCCAACCAGAACCAAAAAGCGTGGTGCCTTTTTGTTCAAACTCGGCCTTAAATGCGTCAAAGCTTCCAAAAGCCTTATTTACAGCATCCAAGAGTGCACCCGTGGGAGCGGATTTCTTAGGCGAACCCGAAAACTGCAAGAAATAGAGATTGTGATTGAGAATCTGTCCTGCATTGTTGAGCACTGCGCCCGAAGCCTTGCAGACAATTTCTTCAAGTTGCATTTGAGCATATTCGGTACCCTTTACAAGTCCGTTGAGGTTTTTAACATAACCAGCGAGGTGTTTACCGTGGTGAAAAGCCACAGTTTCGGCATTGATAACGGGTTTTAAACCATCCTGAGAGTATGGGAGGTCGATAAGTGTAAAAATTTCATCCTGTGTCATAGTAATCAAGTTTATATGATTTGTAACTACACAAATGTACAAAAAAAAAGAGAACGGCGATACAGATTTGGAGATTTTTTTATATTTTTACGGAGAAAAAGAAAACAATATGAGCGCACACGAATTACACTTAACGGTTATAGACCAAATTAAGTGCCTGAATCTTAACAACACGTTTGATTTCAAACTATTAAAATCGATTCTCGGCATATTGACACATTCCGTCTACAAAAAACAGAGGCAGAGGCAGCAAATAATCCCACAAAAGCCAAAAAAATGACATTCAAACTGACGAAAAAAATGCAATTTCAGACTACTTAAACGAAAGTACGAAGTGTGCTACCAAAATGAACACATAATAGGCTGTTCGTCTTTGACAATTGCAAATACTGCTTACACATTAGTAGAATATGTTCCAAAAAACAAAATAATACATACATTAAGCAACTTTGTTTCTGTATGTAAAATAACCACAGTTGACGAAGAAATAATCAAATCTGCACTAAACTCTGATTTTTAGGACTTTGAAGATGGAATACAATATTATTCGGCACTAAAAGCCGGCGCTGACATAATCATCACGCGCGATACAAAAGGGTTTGCTCCATCTACAATAACAGTGAAAACATCATCAGAAGTATTTGACAATTAACTCACATAATCAATTCATTATGAAAAAACATCTATTATTACTTCTTCCTGCATTGGCATTGATGGCGTGCGGAGGAGGCAGTCAGGGCAACGGAACTGACCAAAACAGCGATTCAGCAGCAATTGAAGAACAGCAACCCTCGGCACCGCTATTCAACTATGTGGAGCCGCAGGAAGAAATCGCAAAAATCATTTGGCAAAAAATCCAAGACACCTATCCCAACGTAAAAAATCAGGTGGCTGCGGCTAAAAAATGGAAGATGGACGAAGAAATAGGCAACTATTTCAACGGCGCATCGCAAAAAGAACGCTACCCACAGAAAACCCGAATGATATTCTACAACGTTATCGATGGCGCAGAAGGCTCGTGGGATGACCTCGTATACTACAAACTGCAATGCTATCAAAATAACGACGGTTCGTGGACGGCTTTATTCTACGATTACGAAAACAACTATGAAGAGGGGGCTTCGCTCAGGTCGTTTCTCTACAAAGACGGAGCACTCACCGACAATTCAGCACAAACCGACATTCCCAAGACTTACGATTTAAAAGGAAATCTCGACTATACTTCTACAACGTTGATATGCGACACCATAGGCGTAACAGTGATACCTGGAAATAGTTGGCCCGTGCGCTACGATTGGAACGGCGAAAAATTCGTACAAGACCAAAAATCGGCAGTGCTCCGCAATATGATAGATTATTACGGCAACATCAGGTGGATAAGGCTCAACTACGAACCCAAAATTGAAGTTTGGCTTTCCGAAGAAGGTTGCAAGTTAGAAAACAACGTTCTGACCAAGGCAGGCAAAAAGATTGCCGACATAGAGGTTACCGACAACCAAATTACCGCTATCAACGTCGTTAGTCCCGAGTTGGGATTTGCACAAAAATGGGATTACTCAACAGACAACTGGGGCAGCGACCGTACCAAAGTGTACACATCCAAACCTGTCGCCGTCGGTTTTCCGATTAAGAATGTTTTTGACAAGCCCGACGACGAACCCGAATACACCACCGAGAAAAAAGACGGCTACTATGTAGCCACTCGCCGCACATACCGCGACAAGGGCAACAAACGCGACGTGATGATTTCGTTTTACGCCAAAGACGAGAACTCTAACATCGAAAAAATCCGTCTCTATAATGCTCCTTTGCAGATAACACTCCTTTCGGATATCGAAGGCGAGGAGTCGATGCCGAACGAAATCAAGGATCTTTGGAAAAAATTCGACGCGCAATACAAAATTACAGCGGGATTGGGCGAATTTCACAACAGTTGGACAAGTCCGAGAGGCTTTTCGGCAAGGTTTTACGACAACGGCCAATATACGTCGACATCTCCCAACCAACAGATTGATATTGAGTTTAAATGGTATGCGTTCAAAAAATCCGACGGCTCGTACCTGATTCTCACACAGAAAAACGTTGACAATATCTACATTTTGCCCGACGATGAGCGAAAAGGCTTGAAACGTGAGTTTGCACAATACCTCTACAAAGACGGCACATTCACTCAAACCGAATTTGACCTTCCGCAAACCACAGCCGAAGACTATAAAGCAGGCAAAAAAGACAAGAAAATCATCCCCGTGGGCAAAGAGCACATCGAAAAAGTTGGGTCTTCATTAACCGTTACCGCGCCTTTATACTCTTGGAATGACGGCTGCAAACCCGACATAAAAATTGAATTTAACGGATTCATTCTACGCGCAGGCACAACCACATATCAAGGCTACGGAGAATTTCCAGACGATCCCTCGAACTCATATTGGTACACAACCAATTACGAATGGAACGGCGATAAATTCGTATACAGAAATATGGATGAATAATACCGTCTACCGATACCAATCGGCATACATAGCGTAATTATCAACAATACGGTTGATTAAATCTTTTTGCAGCGTTTCGTCCACGTCCTTAATTTTTTTAGCAGGGCATCCGGCGTAAACGCTGCCTTTTTCTGTCTTGGTACCTTTGGTGATTACGGCTCCGGCTGCCACAATGCAGTTTTCCTCTATCACGGCGTCGTCCATCACAATTGCGCCCATTCCAATAAGCACGTTGTCTTTGATAGTGCAGCCGTGCACAATGGCGTTGTGAGCAATGGAAACATTGTTGCCGACATTCAAGGGCGAAGTCTTAAATGTGGCGTGAAGGCAGGCGTTGTCTTGAATATTTACGCGGTTGCCAATGCGGATATAGTGTACGTCGCCACGGATTACGGCATTGAACCAAACATTGCAATCATCGCCCATAACCACATCGCCGATTATGGTGCAGTTGTCGGCAAGCCAAATATTTTTGCCAAACTGAGGGGTATGTCCCAAAAGGGGTTTAATAAGAGCCATTATTATATAAGGTGTAAGAATTATTCAAAAATCTGTTTGCTTAATGCTGAGAAACTATCGGAGAGATAAAACGAAATCAAATCTTCGATTCGGAGCGCAAAATCGGCGTGAAGCATTCCACCGTCGGTATTTTTGGCGCAGGCAATTTCGGCAACGCTCATAGCCTTAGTAAGTTCCAAAAGATCAACAAAATCCACATTTGTTTTGATAATAGCATTTGTGGCGGTAACGATATTTCCGGCAAAGAGCAAACCAAGGCGGTCGGCATAATGGCACATCAAGCGCGACACAGCGGCATATTCGCACACTTTGAGGTCGGCAGGCGTTGACGGCTTGTAATGTATAATCAACAGTTTCTTTTCGAGCGAAACAAGTATCTGCTTGTCGGTAGATTCAAAACTCTCCCACAGAGGATATCCGCAGAAAACATTTGAGGCAAAACGGTATTTGTCGTAATAATCTGTGTTTTTGGATATAAACGATGGAGCCGGAATATAGGTAGAAATCTTGTCGATATTCATTGCGCCGGAGTTGAAGAAATCGCGGAACAATTTATCGCACAGCAACTTGGTAAATCCCGATTTGATATTAGCCATTTCGCGGGCAAGCGCAAAAAACAGTTCGTTTGGCGAAAGGTAACGCTCGGTGTCAACGTCAAGATGGCTGAAACCAACGGCAATAAAAGGTTCTGCAGCGTTGTAAGATGTTACGCCAACCGATTTTTCACCCTTAAACACGTAAACGTCGGGAGTTTCTATCTCAAAAAAATGTGCTACATATTCGGCAGCCTCGGCAAGAGCGGGATAGTTGGCAGAGGTAGCCTTTTCGCCGAAATTGGCAATAGAGTCAAAAAGTTCGGGAGTAGTTTTATCGAGCCACGATTTCAAGTTGGCAAAAGCCATCTTTTTATTCATAGCAGGATGATTAAGAAGGCTTTCTGTGGTTTTTGCAAAAGTATTTTTAATCTTGCGTTTATCCACATGAATATTTTGAGCGGCAAATTTTTCGTGGTCGGAAAGCAGCAGCACCTCATTGGCACGGTCTTGAAGTGCCGAGGCAGAAATTGCCGACAGTTTAGATATATTATTCTCGCTCAATGGCTTAACGCAAGCACGGAGCGCACAATATTTTTCCGAAAGTTTAGGATCGCCAGAGGCATTAAACATTACCTCGTAAGCAAGAGGCGAAATAAATGCGCCCGAAAATTTTTCGTCGGGAGTGTTCTGAGCATCAGGAGCAAGAGCCAAAGTGCTTTCGTCGGCAATGCGGTTGAGAGCCGATTCTGCAATTTGTTCTGCCGATTTGCGGTCGCCAGTGGTGAGAAGTTTTTTTGCAGTCTCTATTTCGGCTAATATAATATTAATAGTGTCGGATTCAAGTTTTAGATAGCGGTCTTTGAGCATTACAAGAGTCTTATTGTATTGCTCGTATTGCTCTTGCTGCATTTTGGTGCGGTTAAAAATATGCATCAGCACAGCAATATCTTGTTTTTCTAATTTAAAATCGGTGGTAAGGGTCAACGCCTTTTTGTACAAATCAGCATCGGCAACGGCGGCAGAGGCAAGCGAAATAAGTTTAAATGTTACCTCATCGTCCACATCGTCGAAACTGTGATTTGTAGCCTTCATCACCAAAAACTGCGCGGCAAAAGTAAAAAATCCATCTTTCGACTCCTCGGCATATTGCAATAGGAATTGCGATGCAAGGAGAGTCTCTTCGTTGGTTTTGGCAAAATTGAAATTGAGAATTGCCAAATGCTTCATTTTCTCGGCTTTATCGGCATTGTTGAGTTTATGAATTTCGTCGTAAAGAAAATCATTATCGCGATTGGTAATCCACGAAGTAGAGCCGCAAACCACGGTGTCGCGACCTATTCGAGATTTCACCACCATCTCTACGCCGCTGAGGTCTTCGGCATATTTGATATTGAGATTTTGGTCGAGGCAAAAAAGATACGCGCCGTTGGTAGTGAGCACGTAAAACGATTTGGCAGCCACAGATGTAAGGGCGTTTACCTTGCTCTGCTCCACCTTATATATATTGAGTTTGGCAAGCAGACCCTCGTCGTCGTCTAAATGGAAGGCGATAAGCGGACGAATGCCCAAGCCCATTTTTTCAAAATATCGTCCCTGAGTGCCAACAGATTTCTGCACAGCCTCGGAATAGAGGGAGAAAATATAGTCGTCGGCAAACTGAAAAAGTTGCTCGGTGTTTCCCGAAGTTAAAAGTTCCGAAATTTTACCCTCAGAATAATTTGGGTCTTCGATAAATTTGTATGGAACAACGTTGATATAAAGGTATTTACCGTTGACAAAATATACCACCGCCTTTTTCAATCCCGGGGGAAACGAGCGGTAAAATGTAACAATATTAAGGTCGTGGTCGGTAGATTGCTGCGATTTAAGTTTCAGAGTATCGGTAACATACTTAGAGAGCGCCACTGTAAAAGTGTTTACATCAAACGAAGGCGGCACAGCCAACACCTTACCATTGTTGATAAGGCTAATTTTGATGTTGTTGATTTTTTGCAGTTCGGCAGGAGCATTGATAAGGCTGCCGAGAAGCGTCTCTTTGTAAGCCGGTGAAATTTCAATCTGTTTCATACCGCCCTGCGATTAGAGTTTACTTATCTTGGAACTCTTGTGTGGCGATAAAATTAAATTTCATCTCCAACACGTCTTGATAGTCCTGGCCGTACTCAAATAGTTCGTCGTCGTCGTAATACCAGTTGATAATAAGGTTTTTACCTTGTTTTTTCAACTGAGTGACAAATTCCAAAAACCTGATAAGATATTTGGCAGACGATGAGTTGAAATATTCAAATTTAATATTTACGGTGGTAGTAGGCTTAGGATTTTTAACATACTCCTCCACCCACTCCAAAAGCGGCTTATAAAGGCTTTCGGTGTTCTCAGGAATAGAGCGTCCGGCGAGTTCCAGCAAGCCCGTCTCGGGGTCTAACAGCACCGAGGGGGTTTTCATATTGCCGGTTATTTTTATGGTTTCCATTGTTCCTAACTTATAGATTTTTTCTTCGGGTAAAGATAGATATTATTTTTTTAAAAGCAAACAAAATTTTCAATTTTTTACATCAACTTTTTAATTGCGTCGAGATTTTCTTGACAATCGGTTTTGCCATCGGCTGTGTACATTGATTTGAGAACATCGGCGTAATTCTGTAAAATTCTGAACCTTACGAGTTTCATTGTGGAGTTCATCATTTGATTTTGCTCGGTAAATGGTTCGGGAATGATGCGGAAAACCGACGGAATCCACTGACGGGGGAATTTATTTTTGTAAGCGCCGTCGGTGGTAAACGAGAAGAACGATTTCTTTACGGCTTCGAGCATTTTTTGCGGATCGGTGATGTTGTTGCGTTTGGCGTAATCCTTAATGCGGTGAGCGTCTAAGGTAATGAGGGCGGAGGTGTATTTGCAGTGGTCGTTATAGAGAACTGCCTGATAGATAAGTTCTCCACTGTTTACGATTGCATCTTCCATTGCCTCGGGCGAATATTTTTCACCGTCGCTCGAAATTAGGAGTGCTTTTTCGCGACCTGTTACGTAGAGGAAGTTGTCTTTGTCGATGTAGCCCATATCGCCGGTATTGAGCCAAGTGCCGTTGATAACCTCGGCAGTGGCTTCGGGATTTTTAAAATATCCTTTCATAACGTTCAATCCCTCAACGCATAGGATACCTTTCTGACCTGCGGGGAGTTCGTTGCCATCGGGGTCTACAATCTTGGCTTTTATGCCTGTGAGCACACCTCCCGACGATCCGAATTTGTGTGCGTAAGAGGTGTTTACCGAGATAATCGGCGAAGCCTCACTAAGCCCATATCCCTGATATACAGGCACTCCGAGAGCGTTGAAGAAGAATTGCTGCTTGATATCCAACTGTGCGCCGCCTCCCACAAAGAATTGGAAGTTTGTGCCAAAAATCTTGCGGATTTTCTTAAAGACAATGGCGTCGGCGAGTTTGTAGATAGGATATTTCCACATACGCAAAAATATGTTGGGCTTGTTGTAGCCGTTGCCGTAGAATTTTTCACCTGCCTTTATACCTTTGTTAAAAAGGAACTTAGCAATTCCACCTTTGGCGTTGATGCTGTCTTGAATCTTGCGCATAAAGTTGCCTGTGAGGGCGGGCACAGAGAGCATAAAGTCGGGGTTGGTCTCCTTTATATTAATAGGAATATTTTTCAATTGGTTGATTGCTCCGCCACGACTGTCAACAAACGAGATGTGAATGCCGCAGAGGGTAGCCACGTAGAATCCTACCGTATGGGCAAACGAGTGGTCGAGCGGAAGCACCACAAACATTTTGCTGAAAAACTTTAATTTAAAATATCTTAGAGCGTCGTGAGCATTTGCCCAATAGTTTAATTGAGTAAGCATAATGCCTTTTGGATTGCCAGTGGTGCCTGAGGTGTAACTGATTGTTACCACATCGTTTTCCTCAACGGCGGCAATACTCTTGGCAAGTTGGTCGGCATATTTCTCGCGATTTTTGTAACCCTCTTCCATAAGGTTGTCGTAGAGGTAAACGTGGTTGTTGATATGCTTCAACGATTCGTAAGTGTCGGTATCGTTGTCGAGATAGATGATGGATATGCCGAGGTGAGCCATCTCTTCGGCGAGAGAGAATGTTTTGCTAACACAATTTTTTGAGATGACAACGAACTTGGTTTCAGCGTGCTTGATACGATACATCAGTTCGTCGGGCTGCAATTTTACCGAGAGGGGCACCGAAATACCACCGGCTTTGAGCACAGCATATTCCGTCACAATCCACGACGAGCGACCTTCGGAAATAATAGCCACTGTCTCGTTTTTTTGAAGACCGAGTTTCAAAAGGCTGATCGCAAGGCAATCAGAATGTTCTGCCACTTGGCTGAAAGTGAGGCATTTCCACCCCTTGTCGGTTTTATCTGAAACATAATCAACGTCTTTGAATTCATTCTGCGACGCTGAATTAAGCATTTCAAGCACTGTACGTTTCATCTTATATAATAGATTAAAGTTCTACGATTCAAAAGTTGTATATAGTTCGTTAATGTCGATGGGCTGAATGTCGATATTGTCGACACGCGCCCACACTGGACCCTTCTTGCAAAAATCGATAAACTCTTGCAAGTTTTTTTCCTCGCCCTGAGCCTCGATGTAGACAGAGCCATCGGCTTTGTTTTCAATCTTGCCCTTGATGTCGTAATCTTGGGCGGCAAGACGGGTGTAGTGGCGGTATCCTACCTGCTGAACCCTTCCTGATACTGTTATGCTAACTGCTTTTTCCATTTTTTATCGTCAAAATATATTGTTTCAGTCAATTCTAAACGCTCTAAGTTGGCGGTTCAAATCTTTTTCGTGTCCGCCGCAAACCCTGTTTAAGAGGGCGTGAAATTGTGTGCCGTGGTTCATCTCAACCGTGTGGCAAAGTTCGTGAAGTATCACAAAATCAACAAGGTGCATCGGCAATCGCATTAAAAAACACGAAAGATTGATATTCTTTCGCGATGTACAACTACCCCAACGTGTACGCGCACTGTTGATTTTCAAGGTGTTGTACCTAAAACCGAATCTTTCAGCAATAAACCTGACCCTCTCAGGCAGATACTGTTTGGCTGATGTGCGCAAGCGGAGCAGTTCTGCGGGGTCAACAATGCGTTTTGAGGTAGGCACAGGCGAGTTTTCTGCTCGTCGGGCGCAACGTTTTTTGGCGTTCTCAATCCACGCAGAATGTTGACGTACAAAACATTCCACCTTGTTTTTAGCAATGCCGGGACGGAGTGTTACTGTTACAGATGTGTCGCGATGCACTATTATGCGCATTCCTTTTGATGTGGAGAACTCCTTTACGGTAACCTCGCCCACGCCGTCGATGTCCATCTTGTAGTTTTTCCTTCGTAGCCTGAACATTGCATTGATATTTTCAAAATGCAAAGATATGATAATAAAACAATAATTAAAGCGAATTTAAAAAAAAATTTGTTTTAAGCCGTAAGGTTTACTAATTTTGTAAACTCAAAATAATAGACAAAAACGAAACAGACACAACAATGGAAATTGCAGTAAGAATAGGGCAGTTGATCCTGAGCCTCAGCCTCTTGGTAATCTGCCACGAGTTCGGACACTTTATCACAGCAAAGATTTTCAAATGCAGGGTGGAGAAGTTCTACCTCTTTTTCAACCCTTGGTTCAGCCTTTTTAAGATACAGCGCGGCGAAACAGAATACGGCATTGGATGGCTTCCGCTTGGCGGATACGTAAAAATTGCCGGGATGATCGACGAGAGTATGGATCTCGAACAGATGAAAAAAGACCCGCAGCCGTGGGAGTTTCGCTCCAAACCCGCTTGGCAACGCCTTATTATTATGGTGGCAGGCGTGGTGGTTAACGTGCTGTTGGCTATGCTGATATACGCTATGATGGCTTTTCATTGGGGCAGCGACTATCTCCCCGTGCAAAACCTCAAATACGGCATTATGGTAGACTCGGCAGCATACGAATTGGGGCTCCGCAACGGCGACAAGATATTGGAAGTAAACGAGAAAACCGCCGATAGTTTCAACAGCGTATTTATCGACCTTCTGCTCAAAGACCCACGCACTATTACCGTGGAGCGCGATGGCGAACGCAAGACTTTCACCCTCACCGACAGCACAATAGCCAAGATGCTAAGCCTCGAATCGCCCTGCATTTCGCCCCGAATGCCGTTTAAGATTGGCGAATTTGCCGAAGAAAGCACAGCCGACGAAGCAGGTTTTCAAAAGAACGACCTTGTGATTGCTATCGATAGCGCCGATTGCAGATTTTACGACCAAGTACGCGACAAATTGCAAGCCAACAAGGGCAAGACCTCGATATTCACAGTTGTCCGCGAAAACAACGACACCTTAAATATAAAGTTTGCCATTCCCGAATCGGGCAAGATGGGCGTTTACACCTATGGATTTGCCGATTTTCTTGAATATAAGCACATTGACTACGGATTTTTTGAATCATTCCCCGCAGGTATAAGCAAGGGAGTTGACAAAATAAAAGAGTATTGCCGTCAGTGGAAACTCATCTTCAACCCCGAAACCAAGGCTTACAAACAGGTGGGCAGTTTTATCACAATGACCAAGATTTTCCCTGGCACATGGGATTGGTACGCGTTTTGGAACCTCACCGCGCTATTCTCGATAATGTTGGCAGTATTAAACATAATTCCTATCCCCGGATTAGACGGCGGACACGCGTTTTTCACTATCATTGAGATGATTACAGGACGCAAACCGAGCGACAAATTCTTAGAAGTGGCTCAAACCATAGGAATGATTCTCTTGATATTGCTGATGGTTTACGCCCTTGGCAACGACATCATCAGGTCGATTTTCTAACTAAACAATATAAAAATATGAAGATAGCGAAATTACTGACAATCTGCGTTTCGGCACTTGTTGTTTCGTGCAACGGTGGAAGTGGCGCTATGGACAAATTTATGACATCGAGCGCAGGCAAAACTGGCGACGTTTTAGTAGTAATGAACGACGATTCGTACGACGGATATGTGGGCGACACAGTATTTAATTGGCTCACTCAGCCGGTGTTGGTGCTTCCGCAAGACGAAGCCTCGTTTAAGGTAATACGCATTAAACCAACAGCCTACAACGATATGCTGCGCAAAACCCGCAACATTATCTACTGTGACATCAACCCTCAAAACGAAAAACCTTCGATCAAAGTGGAATGCGACCGTTACGCATCGCCGCAAATATTGATTACAATAAAGGCAAAGGACGATTCGGCATTTTACAACACGTGGCTCAAAGTAGAAAAATACATCTACGACACCCTCTCCTACGCCGAAAAACAACGCTATCTTGCATATTTCAACAAATACCGCGAGGCAAATCTCGAAAACGAACTCAGCCAATCGCACCCCTACTCGGTATACATTCCCAAGGGTTACAATTTAGACGTAAACAAGCCTAACTTTGTGTGGATCAGCAACGAAACAAGCATAAGCAGTCAGGCATTGCTGATTTTCAACTTTCCATACGAAGGTCCCAAATCGTTTGAAAAACAGAGTCTTTTGGCAAAAATCGACAGCGTGCTGATGCTGAATGTACCCGGTCCCGCAGATGGCAGTTATATGGCTATCTCAAAATACTTTGAGCCCATCCAAGAGGCGTATATGCGCCGAGGAAACTACGTTTCAGAAATGCGCGGACTTTGGGAAACCAAAGGCGATTTTATGGGCGGACCATTTGTTTGCCAATCGCTTGTAGACACCATTAACGCTCAGATGATCAATGTGTTTGCCTACGCTTACGGCGGCAAGAAAGACAAAAAACTGCTCGTTTGGCAGTTGGAGTCGATTATGAGTACTTTTGAAATAAAAAACAAAACAATAGAAAATGCAAAAAAAGATTAGACTTACCAAACAATTCGGCTTTGAAGCAGCCCACGCACTATATAACTACAACGGTAAATGCTGCCGTCTTCACGGACACAGTTACAAACTTTTTGTAACTGTTATCGGCACACCAAACACCGACGAACATTCGCCTGAATATGGGATGGTGATGGATTTTGGACACTTGAAAAACATTGTAGACGAGGAGATTATCAGCAAATTTGACCATTCGGTAATACTCAACCGCCGCACCAAGGCTCAAATCGACGAATCCGACGTACTGTTTAGCAATGTGGTACGCTTTGATAATCAGCCCACTTGCGAAAATATGCTGATTCTCTTTGCCGAAAAAATTTCTGCACGCCTTCCCGAAGGTGTTAAATTGCAAAACCTCAAACTTTACGAAACAAGCGACTCGTACGCCGAACTCAACGCCGACGATAATTAATTAATAATCAATAAATTTAACGCACTATGCCACGACTTTTCCTTATCGACGCATACGCGATGATTTATCGCGCCTACTATTCGTTTATCAACCGTCCTATGACCAACAGCCGTGGCGAAAACACGTCCGCGATACTCGGTTTTGTCAACAGTATCAACGACATACTAAAAAAAGAGAACCCATCGCACATAGCAGTTGTGTTCGACCCACCAAGCCTCACATTCCGCAACGACCTCTGCCCAAGTTACAAGGCGCAACGTCCGCCCACACCCGAAGGCATCAAGTTTGCTCTGCCGTGGATAAAGAAAATCATCGACTTGCTTGGTATAAAGCAAGTTATGGTAGAAAAATACGAGGCTGACGACATTATTGGCACTCTCGCCAAAAAAGCCGAAAACGATGGTTTTGAGGTTTTTATGGTAACGCCCGACAAGGATTACAACCAACTTGTGTCAAACAATATCAAGATTTACAAGCCCAAAAAGAACAACGCCGACATAGAAATTATTGACGCTAAGGAATTTTGTGCTCAAACAGGGTTAAAAGATCCATTGCAATTTATTGATATTCTTGCACTTTGGGGTGATGCATCCGACAATGTGAAAGGCGTAACAGGCATAGGCGAAAAAACCGCTTACAAACTGATTCAAGATTACGGCTCTATCGACAATATCTACGAGAATATCAGCAAGTTGAAGGGCAAACAAAAAGAAAACTTTATCAACGACCGCGAGGTTGTAAAACTTGCCCGCACCCTTGTAACCATAGTTACCGATGCGCCGATAGATTTTTCTGCCGACGAATTTGCCAAGCACGAACCCAACGAGGAGGCGTTAAAGGCTGTTTTTCAAGAACTTGAATTTAAAAACCTTGCCGAGCGACTTTTTGGGAAAACTACTGCTCCGCAAACACCTCAATTTGAGCAAGGTACGCTATTTTTCGACGGCGGAATAGAAACCGTTGCACCTCCTGAGCCCATCCACTACGAAACGGCAAAAACCACCGAGCACACTTATCACCTTGTCAACACTGTTGAAAAAATAAAAGAACTTGCCGAAAACTTGTTGAAACAAAAGGAGTTTTGTTTCGACACCGAAACCGATTCGCTCACCATTCACCAAAACCGTTTGGTGGGGATGTCGTTTGCGTGGGAGCCTCACGTGGCATATTACATACCCTTCGACTCCAAAAACGAGGCGCTGTCAAAAGAGTATCTCGAAATTCTAAAACCAGCACTCACTTCGCCCAATATTCTTAAAATAGGTCAGAATATCAAGTTCGATATTCTTGAGCTAAAAAACTATGACATAGACGTTTGCGGCAATCTGTTCGACACTATGGTGGCGCATTATATGATTCAGCCCGAACAGCGCCACAATATGGACTATCTGTCTGAGGTTTACCTCAAATACACCCCGATACATATCGAGGAACTCATCGGCGAAAAAGGCAAGAATCAAAAATCTATGCAAGATGTTGACATAGAACTTATTAAAGAATACGCCGCCGAAGATGCCGACGTTACCTATATGCTCAAAAACGCCCTTTATGCCGAATTAGAAAAAACAGGCGTGCTAAAAGCCACTTTGGAAATTGAGATGCCGCTCATCTACGTGCTTGCCGAAATGGAGTACGCCGGAGTTTGCATCAACACCGATTTTTTAAAGGAATACACAAAAACTCTCAATAACGAAATTATTGACAAAGAGAAAGAAATTTACAATTATGCAAAGCATAACTTTAACATTGGTTCTCCGCGTCAACTTGGTGTGGTACTATTTGAAGAACTCAAAATAGACCCCGACCACAAAAAGACCAAAACAGGTCAGTATGCCACAGGCGAGGAAGAACTTCAAAAACTCAAAGATAAGCACCCGATTATCAACGCTATACTTGATTATCGCGGTCTCAAAAAACTTGTCAGCACCTACACCGAGGCACTGCCCGAACTTATCAATTCTGCCACAGGCAAGATACATACATCTTTTAATCAAACAGTTACAGCCACAGGTCGCCTCAGTAGCACCAATCCCAATATCCAAAATATTCCCATCCGCACACCCGAAGGCCGACGCATCCGTGAGGCGTTTATAGCCTCTGAGGGCAACGAAATCTACTCTGCCGACTATTCGCAGGTGGAACTCCGTGTAATGGCGCACGTTAGTGGCGACGAAAATATGATTAACGCTTTTGCTCACGGCGAGGACATTCACCGAAGCACCGCCGCCAAAATCTACGAGGAGGATATCGACAAGGTGACCAAAGAGCAGCGCAGCACTGCCAAATCGGCAAACTTCGGCATAATATACGGCATTAGCGCATTTGGTCTCGCAGCCAACACAGGGCTTTCGCGAACCGATGCCAAATCCCTCATCGACAGTTATTTTCACAACTATCCGAGCATCAAAAACTATATCGAAACCACCATTGCCCAAGCCCGCAAAAATGGCTACGTGTCCACAATGTTCAACCGCCGCCGTTATCTGCCCGACCTCAATTCGCGCAATCCCGTGGTACGCGCACAAGCCGAGCGAAACGCCGTTAACACCACCGTTCAAGGCACTGCCGCCGACATTATCAAGATAGCAATGATTGAGGTACACAAGCGATTCAAAGCCGAAAACCTCAAATCAAAACTCATCATCCAAGTGCACGACGAACTTGTTTTCGACGTCTTCACCGACGAAAAAGACCGTGTGCAGCAGATAGTTACCGACGCAATGGAGCACGCCGTCACCCTCAAAGTAGCCCTCAAAGCCGAAGGCAATTTTGGCAAAAACTGGTTAGAGGCGCATTAGAGGGGGGAAATATGTAAAATTCCTTTACACCACTGTAAAAAAATTTTACACTTTCACACCGTGGCTTAATTATTAATGTATTATAACACAATGCGTTATAGTTGTGGCACGGGTAATGTTATATTGGTGTAAAAAAATTAGAATATGAAAAATTTTAGATTTAAAAGCCTTTTAAAAGTATCGTCGCTGATGAATATTTTTGGTATTTCGTTGGCGGTGGCAGCATTTTATATCCTTGTAGTGTGTGCTAAATACGACACCAATTTCAATAGCGATATTCCTGATTATGAACACATTTATATGGTTGTTAAAGATAATGAAGGATTTTGTAGCAACATCTTGTCGCGTCCGTTTATCGAAGAATTTGTAAAACGATCGCCATTTATAGAAAAAGGCGGTTTGTTAAGTCCCTACAACCGCACAAATGTGGCTTACAAATGTATAGGCGAACATGTTAAATCTATTGCGTTACCATTGTTCAAATGCTCGCAAGGACTTTTAGAAGCCTTCGGCGCAACATTTACCGAAGCTCACTCAACGAGTTTAACGAGGTTAACAAAGTGATTATAAGCCGTTCTGCCTCCGAACAATATGGGCTACATCGTGGAGATGTTATCAAAATTGGCGAAAAATACACACCATTTGAAATATCAGCCGTTTACAACGATTTTCCAAATAATAGCGAACTTAGCAACATACGAATGCTCACCAATATTGGCAACGAAAATACCAAAATGTGGAATAATGAGAACTACTCTCTGTATTTTAAGGCAGTGAACGGTGCAGAAAACATTGAAGATCAAGCGCATAAAATATCAATTCAAATTCTCAAAGATATTGAGGAAATTGAAAACGACGAAGATTTAGCCGAATTTGAGGAAGAGATTGCGGGAATACATTTTTTGAGCATTCCGCTCGACAAAACCCATTTTTACCACGAAATACACGGTAATCATATCCGCGCCAATAAAAAGGTGGTTTACACGCTCATTATCACAGCGTTAATAACAATAATTTTGGCGTTTATCAACTATATCAACTTCTTTTTCTCGCAAGTTCCCGAAAAAATTAAAGCGATGAATGTTAAGAAGATACTCGGTTGCAGCCGTGGTTCGTTGATATTTTCGGTGGCATTAGAGGCTGCGGTACACGCTTTGGTGGCTTCGGTAGTTGCTTTTATAATTGTTAAAATAGTGTCGTTTGCCGAAATTGGAACAATCATAAATCGCGACCTTTCGATAAGCACAAACATTAGTACTGCAATTATTACAGTGTTGAGTGTAATTGCAACAGCTGTATTATCAAGCATTTACCCTGCGTTTTACATCACAAGTGTGCAACCGGCATTGGCATTAAAAGGCATTATCAACGGCAATCCGAAATCAAAACTGCGCCTCGGGCTCACAATTTTTCAGTTTACGGCATCTATCGCGCTCATTATAGGCACGTTATTTATCAAAGAAAACAACGATTATATGCTTGCCAAAGACCTTGGTTTCGACCACGAAAACGTTTTCAGCACATTCACAACCCAAAAAATTGCCAATAGTCGAGATGCCGTGGAGCAAAGTCTTCGCCAAAACCCCGACATTTTAGACGTGGCTTGGGCAATGGGTAATATTGTTGCCATACAGCGTATGGGTTGGGGTAGAAAATATATGGACAAAGATATTACTTTTCAATGTTTTCCAGTATCGTGGAATTTTCTGCGGTTTTTGGGCGTAGAGATTAGCGAGGGTAGAGATTTTACCGAAAGCGATGAAAAATCTGAAAACGGTGTATTTATCTTTAACCAAAATGCCCAAAATGCATTTGGGTTAAACTTAGATGCAAAAATTTACGGGCACAAAGCCGAAACCGAAATTGCGGGATTTTGCAAAGACTTTAATTACAAGCCGTTGTAATACAATATCGACCCGTTTGCATTCTATGTTTTTGGAAAAGATCCGTGGAGTCGACCAAACCATCTCTATGTTCGCACCAAGGGGGGATGCGACATCAAAAAAGTAAACGAATTTGTAAAAAAAGCACTCATTGAAATTGACCCTATTTACGAACTTTCGCAACAGGATATTATCTCCTTTAACCAAGAAACCGCACATAACTACACCAAAGAGAGCCAATTGGCAGAACTTGTAACAATGTTATCGCTTGTGGTGTTGATTATTGCGCTTACGGGACTTTTGGGTGTGGTAATTTTTGAAATAGAACGCCGCCGCAAAGAAATTGGTATTCGCAAGGTTAACGGTGCCACGGTAAAAGAGATTCTTATGCTCTTTAACCAAAAATTTGCGATATTGATTGTAATTAGTTTTGTAATAGCAAGTCCGATAGCGTATTACATTATTACAAATTATTTTGCTAACTTTGCATATCATTGTCCGGTGTATTGGTGGATATTTGCCATAGTATGTGCATTTACACTGATAGCCACAGCGTTAACAGTTTCGGCAGCCACATTCAAAGCCGCCAACGGAAACCCCGTAAACACATTGAAAACAGAATAAGCATTTAACACAGATAATATTATGAACCTCATACGTTTCAAATCATTGATTTCGCCCGCAGCATTGCTCAATATCGCAGGCATAGCGGTGGCAATAGCCGCTTTCTACATCATTATGTGCATAGTGGAATACGACCTCTCTTTCGACCACAGCATAAAAAACCACAAAAACGTCTACCTACTCAGCAACAGACTTATGCAATCGGGCAGTTACGA
Source organism: Bacteroidales bacterium (assembly GCA_016293845.1). Taxonomy (GTDB): domain Bacteria; phylum Bacteroidota; class Bacteroidia; order Bacteroidales; family UBA3824; genus UBA3824. The sequence continues at coordinate 62,633 of JAEDDH010000003.1, forward strand.
CCGCTTGGGACTTATGAACCGTGCTATGGGCGAACAGATTAAACAACGGATACCATCTGTGATACATTCTGGATGCGTTAAGTTTTGGGACGACAATACATATCTCCGCGAAGAAAACGGCGAAAAGAAAAAGATAAAGGTCAACGCCCTACCGTGCTCCAAGGGGATGTTTGATGTATTCAGTTTTGAGTTTATCGAAGGCGACACATCAAAGTTTTTTGACAAAAACACTATGGTTATCAACCACAAGGCGGCGTAAATATTTAATCTCCACATTGGCGACCTTCTCGAAACGAACAATGGTGAGAAAACCGAGATTGTGGCAATTTTCAAAGATTTTGCTAAAAACTCGCATTTGGGCATAACAGATGCCTTTGTAGGATTGGGCAAATAGGATATAGACATTATTAGCCAATGGTCGTATTCTTACTTTTTAATGCTTCACGACAACGCTGATCTCAACGAGTTTAACAAAGAGTTTAACCAAATAGCCAAGGACGCATTTTTAACCGACGACGACACTGCCGAGGAAATCGCATAATTTGACAAGCAGATTGAACGTGGAGATGTAAAACTCATATCACTCAACGACTTGCATTTCCAAAAAAGAATCCTCGGGCTACACTATTTTATCGACCCGGAAGTTACTTACACAATGCTCATTTTGGCTGTGTTAATAATATTGATAGCCTACATAAATTATTTCAACTTTTTGTGGCGCGTATTCCAAACCGCATCAGGAGCATCAACACCCGCAAGATTCTCGGCAGTAGCCGCGCCTCGCTTGTTTGGTCGTTGATACATCTACACGCTTTTGGGAGCGGTTTTGGCATTCTTTATCCAAAAATATGCAGGAACGCTGTTATCTAAATACGAACATGTCAATGCCGAAAATACGCTCAATGGCAATTATATCATTGGCACTCTATCAGTTGACATTGCGTGCTTGGCAGCCGTAATAGCCACACTCTACCCCGCGTTGCACATCACATCGATTTCGCCTGCGTTGGCAATCCGCGGACGCATCACCTCAAACCACGACAACGTCTTGCGTTACATACTCATAGGCTGTCAGATTGCTGCATCGCTCGCCACAATCATCGGCACCACGTTCATAAGCCTCAACAACAACTTCCTCATTACCCGTGATATGGGATTCAACCGCAACAACCTTTATGTCACCCAAGTTACCCAAAAGATAAGTCAGAACCCCGAAGATATCGAAAACCTTTTGCGCCAAAACGCCGCTATCACCGACATCACTTGGGCATCAAATCCTATTGTGAACATCAGCAACGATATGCGCACCGAAAACCATCCGGTAAACGACAACGAAAGGTTTGAATACAATGTGCTCAATGTTTCGCCCAACTTCTTCGAGTTTATGGGCTTAGAGTTGGTAGAAGGCGATTATCCCACCGAAACCGACGGAGAAAGCAACATTGGCGCAGCATATTTCAACGTAAACGCCCGCAACCGCTACAACCTCACAACCGAGATGAGTATCAACGACAATCCACACGGCAAACGCCCCATCAAGGGCTTTGTCAACGACTTCAACTTTCTGCCGCTGCAATACGGCATTCAGCAGATAGGACTGATTGTTAACAAACAAAACTATTTCTTCCTATACCTCAGGTTCGCCCCCGACGCCGACGTAGCCGCCACCAAAAAGTATGTGGAAACCACTCTCAACGATTACGACCCCGTATACACATCCATCAGCGAATTAGAAGTACAGTCGTTCACCCAACAGCAAGAGCAACTCTACGATGCCGAAAAAAAATGTGTCGGCATGTATAACCATATTCACAGTCATCACCATAATTATCTCAGTGATAGGTATATTCGGCATAGTGATGTTCGACACCCAACGCCGCCGCAAAGAGATAGGCATACGCCGCGTTAACGTGGCCACCATATACGAGATACTTCTGATGTTCAACAAGAAATTCTGCCTCTTGGTAGGCATCTGCGCAGCCGTGGCAATACCCATGGCATTGGTAGCCCTCAACAAGTATGTCAGCGGCTTCGTTTATTATATCCCCATCCATTGGTACGTGATAGCGCTGTGCATAATAGCCGCGCTATTCATCACCGCCCTCACAGTAACACTCGCCTCCTTCCGCGCCTCCACCGAAAATCCAAGCAACACATTGAAAACGGAGTGAGGTTAATACAAAAAGCCGAAAAGCCACAGAGGAATTCTGTTGCCAAACCCGACTTCCATATCGTCCTGAACCAAAAAACTATTGGGGATATTCTTGATTTGGTCAAATGTTTTACTCATACCACCCACTTCAAACAGATATTTACCATCAACAAAAAAATCGCCTTGATTGGGCATAACCACATCGGTAAAATGCTGCAACTGATTAAAAAAGAACGTTTCGCGTATATTACCTAAATCTACATTGCCCGACAGCGCATACATAAGATTGGGATTATTTAAATAAACCTTTTCGGGAGATGCCAAATGCTTGTAACTCTTTGTTTGTTTGGTTAATAGAGAAATAATATTAGCCTTATCTAACGCATACAGCATTTTAAGACAATTATCGCGAGAGGATTCAAGTATCTGTGCCAACTTGGTGATGTTAGGCACAAAAGGCACATTAGAAACAATCAACATCAAAAGACGCTTGATTTTTTCAACAGTAGAATATGTAACATCCATAACCGATGGCATATCGCTTTCGATAACCAATTGAATAACAGAGTTTAATTGCAAAAGATAATTATTTTTCGCCTCCACAAAAAATGGATAACAACCATTGTGCAAATATTTTTCAAAGAGAGGAAAAACCTTTATTTGCGACGTTATATCCATTGCAATATTAACGTGGTCGTTTAATATCTGCTCTAAGGTTAAGGCATTATATTTAAGCGCACCCACAAAATTTAGATACTCTCTAAACGACATATTACCAAGCGTGTAAAGCACCTGACGACGTGAAAGGTCAACCTTTGAATTATCAATTTCCAACATCGACGAACCAGTGTAGACAATTTTCAAGTCGGGATAACTATCGTAAAAGTTTTTCAGGTACAACGCCCAATCATCCAATTTGTGCACCTCGTCTAAAAAAATAGTAGTAACACCGTGATTATAAATATATTCAACAAAGTCTTCGAGACGATGGTTTTTAAACCAAAGATTATCGAGCGAAGCCCAAATCACCTTACTCTTGTCCTTGAAGTTCTCCTTAATATATTGCAACAAAAGAGTAGTTTTCCCCACACCTCTTGCACCGCGGATTCCAATAAGACGAGTATCCCAATCAATCTCGTTGTACAAATAACGCTTAAACGCCAAATCCACATTACTCAACTGTCTATTAAAAATAGAGTTTATTTGTTTAAAATCAGTTTGTTCCATAATAATAGCATTTAATAATTACACTGCAAAGATAACAAAAAAATGACTTTTCCAAATGGCAAAATTAAAAAAAATTGACTTTTCCAAATGGCAAATTTTTAAAAAATTGACTTTTGGAAAAGTCATTTTTGATAGAGAATTGACTTTTGGAGAAGGCAATTTAAAAAACTATATAAAGCAAAAACTTGCAATTTTTACTCTCCTACCCACATTCTCTGCGGAAATCTCACATAAAAAACCGACATTTCCGCAGTAAATCGCCAAAAAATCACCGATTCTCTGCGGAAATCTCATATAAAAAACCAACATTTCCGCAGAATATCGAATATAGTAATTCATCAAGCAAGCCGTTTGGAAAACGGCATTTCTGTAACACAGTACATCGTGAGATGTGCGGGGTATGTATGTGTAGGAGGATGAGAGGGAAAATGGAAACAGATAACACAAATCTATAAAAATCACTAATTAATTTAAAACAAAAGTATGAGGTTGAAAATCATACAATGTTGAACGTGTTATTTTATACGAATCAACACCCATTTCAACAAGTTTTATCCTTTGCAAATCACATACATCTTTATTTAATCGAGGATCAAAGCAATACTCATCTATAAAATCGGCAAGATTAATATCGAAGGCTAATCTTTTATAATTTTGAAATTTCGCCGTTTGTTCTAAATTAAGCATTAGAATCGCACGAAATTCTTCTTCGTGTGCAAACTCTTTTCGTTTCATAAACTCAGATTCAGGTAGAATCTCCTCAAAGACTTTATCGGTACGTGGTTCTTTATATATTATATGCTCAATCTGTTTTATGAAAGAGGACATATAATCATACTTTACTTTACCGAACCAAAGGTTAGACATACTTTCGTTATCTATATATAATGCATCAAAGAGTTTCCTTGCAGTAGTTCTCACTCTTATACCTTTTTTATCTTGTGAATAAATTCGCCAAAGAGCATCGGTTTCAGGCGATGTAGTCCAACTTTGTCCAAAAATACTATTAACAAATTTTTCGGCAGTGTCACTCTCATTACCATACGAAAACTGACATTTCAAAAAGAAATTCTCATATTTATCATCCCAACTACTAACCTTATTAATATAAAGTTTTTGATCTTGCAAAAGATATTTAAGACTATCTAAGGAATAATACTTATATAGGATAATTCTATCAAAATCATCAATATTGTTATTATCGGGCATATTCATAAGATGAAATTTGGCGAACCCAATCTTATTTGGGTCGTAAGATATGCCTTCGCCCTTCACTTGGAGATTTTCTTCCGATAACGGTATTAATTGTATTCCCATAGTGTTTTAAAACAAATAAGGTGCTACAACCTTCAAAAGGTCAGTAGCACCCATAAAATTAATTGTTAACCTTCATTGTAATCAAGAAATCTAAATGTATCACCATCGATTTCATCTCTGTCGATATCGTACTTTTTGCAAACTTTTTCAAATGCATTATTTAACTTTTCAGCACGGTCATCGTCAAAAGTATAAGGTTTATCGACGGTTACATAATATGCAGGACGTTCACCCTTGTTATGCTCGTATCGTACAGAATGGGAGAAGTCTTTGAGTTCGCGATTGAACTCTCCTTTTACTTTGTTGGGGTTGTTTTTCATAATAATTGAATTTAAATTGTTGAAATTATAGTTAATGTCTAAATTACCACGTCGTATTAGCGGCATCATATATCTCTTTTAAGTCATCAATAACATCTTCTATATCTCGATACATTTCGTCTTCGTAGTCGTCAATGTTATCATCTAATGCGGACAAATAATAATCAAACTCTTCCTCGTCTTGCGGACCATTTTGATAGTTGCTTAATCGATAATCATGATTCCGCAAACGTTGTCTCAATTTTTCTAATGCACTTCTTTTCATCTTTCTGAAATTTATGGTTAATATTTGAGGTTATTTATTGTCCAAATATACGTATTGCGATTATTGTATGTTAACGTTTTTCCCTCGGAAAAACTTGATGAAATCCTACAATATTTTGGAGGATGGGCGGTCAAATTCGTCGGAAAACTCTTTGAAAAAGTTGTAGTTCAAGGCTTTGCTGATAGACATAAGGAGTTCGGTGTTGATGGTGTCGCTGTTGAAGATGTTATAACAAGTGGATTCGGAACGGTTGATGGTTTTTGCCAGCCATACTTTCGACCGTCCTTGCCGTTCCAACTCGGCTTTTATGCGTTCTCCTATGTGTATCGACATCGTTTCTGCCCATTTGCTCTGCCAATTCCCAAAACAGAAAACCATTATTCAATAACCCCATATAAAACAAAAACGTGGGAACTCACTTTATTGCCCGTTCCACGCTCCAAGGCCCTAGCAATGCCCATCCGTCAGAAACGAGCAACGCCGAAAGCCCACGTATATGTACACACATACATACAGTATGTGCTATATACATAACCGCAAGCATCACCGTTGCTTTGCAAATGACGGAATTATGAATTTGCTAGATTCGGAGCGTCAAGAACAAAGCGTTAAGTAACGCCTTATTTTATATGTCCGCTGCCCCGCCCGCCCAAAGGCTTTCAGCGAAGTCAGCGTTACAAAGATACAAAGTTTTTATTTAAGTGTGGATTTTATGGAAGAAAAATTATTATTTTCTAAAAATGGGAGTTTGTTAAACCATAAAACGGGCGGAAACTGCCTCAAAATACAAGTTTCCGCCCGTTTGAGATTTTTTATATCATTGGATTACAGCATATTATATTTTCACAACTCAAATTTAACTGATGTTAATTTTTGTTAATGTACACATTATAACACCACTGTCTAATAAAACCTTAATTTTCAATTTTTTTTCAAAAACTCATCTAATCCAATTACATTGATATAAGGGAAAGGGAGTGTTTTAAGTATATCAAAATGAGAATCTTCTGAAACAATAACATCCGCTCCGGCGGCCAATGCACAATCAACCAACTTATTATCGTCAGGGTCGGTTGTAATTATACTCATTCGGAAATGTGGATCAACAAATTTAACATTAGATTGATTTATAAGCAATAACACTACATTTTCGGCTATTCGTGCAGTAGTTTGTTGCTCAATAATTTCTTGATATTCCTCTAAAATTTCGTTAGAGATGCATAAAACGAACCTCTTTTCAAGAAAAGCATCCCATATAGGACGGTAAGGGCTCCTCTTGGAAATCATTTGGATAAGGCAGTTTGTATCAATAACAACCGGACGTTTAAACATAATTACTCATATTTAGTCCGCAAATGTTTTCCCCTCAACTCATTGAGTTTTTGTTGATTAAATTTGCCAGAATCCCACAACTCATCCATTTCAATATCGATAAGGGCTGCATAGAATTTCGACAATTGCTCTTTTAGCATATCAAGCGTTTTTTCGGTCTTGATATGCGATGCCATATTCAAAAGGTGTATTTGACCCTGTGTTAATGTAACTGGTTGCATAATGGTATCTTTTGTTTCGCAAATGTAATGATTATTGTTTACTCCTCCTAAAAAAAATTTGCTTTTCTTAAAATTCCTTCGTAAATTTGGCAGAATATTAAACACGGAGGCAAAAAAATGTTAGATTTCAAGAAGTATAGTTCTATCGAAAACTCTTTCGATAATGAGTATATCGACAAGGTTAGGCAGTATACCGACCCGAAACTGATTTATGTGGTGCAGGAGAAGGTGCACGGCTCTAACACAAGTTTTATCACCGACGGCAAGACTATAAAATTTGCCAAACGGACCGCGCTTATCGGCGATAACGAAAAGTTTTTTGATTATGAAGAATTACTTGACCGTTACGCAGATAGAGCCAAGAACTTATACAAATTAATTAAGAAAGATTTTCCCGAAATTGACTACATAATTATCTTTGGAGAATTTTTTGGCGGCTACTATCCTCACAAGGAGGTTAAAAAGGATACACGATTTTCGGCAATCCAAAAGGGCGTTTGCTACTGTCCAATGCACGAATTTTATGGGTTCGACATTTTCCTTGTGTCCGAAAAAAACGATATTCACCAATATCTCGGCGTAGAAAAATGCAACGCATATTTTGAACAAGGCGGTTTTTATTACGCCCACACGCTTTTCCGCGGCACTTTGGACGAGTGCCTCAAATATCCCAACGATTTTGAAAGCACTATATATAAGGAGTTTGGCTATCCAAAAATCGAGGAAAACATCTGCGAAGGCGTGGTGATTCGTCCCGAAGTGCCCACCTACATTCCGGGTGGTATCCGCGTGATGATCAAGAATAAAAACGCAAAGTTTGCCGAAAAGAAATCCGAAAAACGCCGTCCCAAAGACCAAAAACCGCCGGTGGTGTTTACCGACAATTTTCACAACCTAATCGACAAAGCCGACCTATTTGTTACCGAAAACCGTTTAGACAACGTTATCAGTCACATCGGCGAGGTGCACATTCCCGAAGACCTCGGAAAACTGCTCGGGATGTATTGCAAGGATATTATCGACGATTTTCTCAAAGAGAACGCCACAGATTTTTACAATCTCGACAAAAACGAACAAAAATCATTCAACAAGCAAGTTAACCAATTGGCGCTCAAAGTGATAAAGAGTAAATATGGAATGCCTCAATAAAAGATTTGAGATTTCCACACAGCGAAACACTCTTGCCGAAAAGAACAAACTGCTTGAAGAACAGCGTAAAGAAATCAATGACTCAATACTTTACGCACAGCATATCCAGTTTTCTATGCTTCCGCAAAACAACGTTTTAAATGAGATTTTTGCCGATAGTTTTGTGTTCTACCGTCCGCGCAATGTGGTACGCGGCGACTTTTATTGGGCATTCAAAGATGCTGACTACTTTATATTTATGGTAGCAGACTGCACGGGACACGGCGTTCCGGGAGCGTTTATGAGTATGCTCGGTTTTTCGGCACACAACGAAATTGTTGGTAGCGGGGGATTGCGCAAAGCCGACGACGTACTTAACGGTATGCAAGATACTATCTTGCATACTCTCAACAAGGCAGTTAACTCCAATATGCGCGACGGTATGGATGCCGCACTGCTGATAATCAACAAAAAAACAAACGCTCTTCAATATGCCGGAGCCAACATTCCGTTTATACTTTTCCGTGGCGAAGAACAGATAATTATTAAGCCGGTGCGTAATTCTATCGGTCTGTATGTCAACGAAAAACCGTTTGAATCAAAAGATTTTCAACTAATAAAAGGCGACAAAATCTACCTTGCAAGCAACGGCTATCAATCGCAGTTTGGCGGACCTAAAAATCACTTGCCAAAACGTCAGGCTACCGTCGCATACTCTCCGACATCCACAACCTGCCCATGTGGGAACAACGCCAAATATTAGAGCAACGTTTCGACGAATGGCGCGGACACTACAAACAAACCGACGATATTATCGTGGTTGGTTTAGAGGTGTAATGTTCTAAAAATATAATCCACTAATTTTCGACACTTTTCATATATTTCATAAAAAAAATGTATAAAAAAAATGTATAAAAAAAATTGCGAAAAAATTTGATTGTTACCTTTTGGTTACATACTTTTGTAACCGCAAAGTAACATAAATTATTTCGTAATAATATGATCAAAAACAGAGAACTTACAGAACAGAAAATTCTCGCAGCCGTGGAACAAATCATCGAAAAAGATGGTTTTGAGGCTGTGGGAGTAAACGCAGTAACTGCAGTTTCTGGCGTTAACAAAGTATTGATTTACAGGTATTTTGATTCAATCGACAATCTTTTAGCAAAATACATCGAGCAAAAAGATTTTTGGCTTGTCAACGACTTTACAATCATTCCAGAAAATGGTGTAAAAGAATTTGCCAAAGAGATTTTTCATCAGTATATCAATATGTTAAAGACGTCGCCGGTACTTAGGAAACTTTATCGTTGGGAACTCTCCACGAACAATCCCGTGATTGAAAACATCCGCAAAAAACGCGAAGAAATCGGTTTGCAAATAATTGAAGCCGTGAGCGAAATGTCAGGTCAGGACAAAAAAATTGTAGCAGCAATCTCATCGCTTATAACAGGTTCAGTTTCATATCTTTATATGCTTAGCGAAAACTGCGATGTATACAATTCGCTACTCATCAACGAGGATTCGGGATGGAACACTTTAAAAGAAGGAATAGACTTTATGTTTAACAAAATATTCGAATAATTATTATGAACACATTAACATTTATAGAATTAGCCAAAATATTAATTTCGTTTGCAATCTGTGCTCCTTCGGGACATAATTCGCAGCCGTGGAAATTTCAAACTACAGAAAATCAGATAATTGTAATGCCGGATATGAGCAAGACTCTCAAAGTGGTAGACGGCGAAAACCGCGAACTTTTTATAAGTCTCGGCTGTGCGGTAGAAAATATGCAGATAGCAGCCACACAATACGGCTATGAATCTGATTACGAATACATTGAAGGTAAAATTGTGGTAACATTCCGTCAATCAGAAACCGTAACTCCAAACCCACTTTTTGACCAAATCAAAAAACGTCACACTCACAGAGGAGAATTTACAGGCGCAAAAATTCCGTCAGACTTAATATCTATGCTGCAATCAGTTGAAAAAGAGCAAAATACAGACTTCACAATTTTAAACGGAGAAACCAACGAAGCCAAATTAATCAAAGAAAAAATCTATCTCGGCAACGATATTCAGATGAGCGACACTGCCTTTAAAAACGAACTTGTGGAGTGGATGCGATTCAACAAAAAGGATATCAAAGAGAATCAAAACGGTCTGTGCTACAATGTATTAGGATTTCCTGCAACGCCAAAATTCGTAGGCAAAAAGATGGTAAGAATGTTTCTATCGCCTAAGGCACAAAACAAAAAAGACAACAGTGTAAATAATTCAGCATCAGCATTTTGTATATTCTCTACCGCAGCCAAAACAGAGGCAGATTATATCGCTGTTGGCAAAACATTGGAACGTGTATTACTGAAAATCACCGAGTTGAACCTTGCTTATAGTTTTTCAAACCAACCGTGCGAAGTAGAGCCGTTATCATTAAAACTACGCGAGGAACTTAGGCTAACTAACTATCCCTCAGTAGTTATCCGAATTGGTTACGGTGATGAACCAAAGCATTTTGCCCCACGCGAAAAAATTGAATTATAAAAAATGCAATATCGCCACATTTAACAATTAAAACTCACAGATAAATAATCATTTACAGAGTTTGGTTAAATTTGCAGTCCAAATTTTAGAACAAAACGGAAAATGAAAAAAGTAATTATTTTACTGATAATCAGCAACATTTTGGTGATTACTACAATCTATGCCCAAAGCGACACCACCACATTTCGCAAAACAGGATTCTCGTTTGGCGCATTGCCCGCAATCGCCTACGACAACGACCTCGGATTTGAATACGGTGCGCTCACAAACCTCTATTGGTATGGCGACGGCAGCACATACCCACGATACAACCATTCGCTATATTTAGAGGCAAGTCGCTACGTGGCAGGCACTTATCTATTGCGCAGTTATTTTGATTCGCACACACTAATACCGGGAGTGCGCACCACAGCCGACGTTACTTGGTTCAACGACCTAACTTGCGATTTTACAGGCTTTAACGGTGCAGAATCGTTTTATAGAAAAGTCTTTACCGACGAGGACGACGACCAATACAAGTCAACCATATTTTACAAGCACAAACGCGATATGCGCCGAATATTGCTCAATATACGAAGCAACAGCGATAGCAAATATTTTTGGCAGGCAGGATTCACGATATTTGATATGCGCATAGGCAGCGTAGAGCGCAACAAACTGAGACACGACGTTCCCGACATACCATCGGTTTACGACAAATATGTGGAATGGAATATCATCAACCCCGACGAGGCAGACGGCGGAATCGACACCTATTTGCGTCTCGGAGGCGGCATCGACACTCGCGACCACGAGGCTTTTGCAACCCAAGGCATTTGGTCAGAAGTGCTTTTGGCAGCAGCACCAAGTTTCCTTTCGTCCGACAAAAACAATTGGGGACGGCTCACAGTATACCACAGACAATATTTCAACCTTCACGCACACCGCACAGTGCTGGCTTACCGCTTGGGTTGGCAGCAAAAAATTTGGGGCGACATACCGTTTTACCTTCTTCCGCATTGGAACACAGGCGTGCTCAATGCAGCCACATCGCAGGGCATAGGAGGCAGCAAAACAATGCGTGGAATAGTTAGAAACCGTCTTGTGGGAGATGGCAGCGTAATGGCAAACGTTGAATTTAGGCATATTTTTTACTCATTTATGCTTGGCAGACAGAATTTTTCGATAGGCACAAACATCTTTGCCGATATGGGAATGGTAACTCAACATTACAAAGTTGACAAAAGTCTCGTCCCCACCGACGAATACGCCACATACTTTACCAACGATAGCGAAACCCTCCACACAAGCGCAGGCATAGGATTAAAAATAGCAATGAATTCAAATTTTGTGCTCTCAGTAGATTGGGGAAAAGCCACCAACAAAAACGACGGCACATCAGGATTTTATGTGTTGATGAATTATCTTTTTTAATTTTTCAAAAAATATTTATATTTGCCGAAAAGAAAAAAGCAAGTATTATGAACACAAAAAAAGGTCGAATTCTCGTAGTTGACGACAACGCAGGCATACGTTCCACGCTAAAAATATTGCTTCCAGCGCATTTTGAGAAGGTTGAGGCTATCCCCTCCCCTGCCACGCTCATTTCGCATTTAGAAAAATTCAAGCCTCACGTGGTGCTGTTGGATATGAATTTCAATACCAACATCAACACCGGCAACGAAGGTCTGTTTTGGATTGGCGAAATCAAAAAAGCCGCTCCAAAAACCGAGGTAGTGTTGTTTACAGCCTACGCCGACGTGCAATTGGCAGTGGAAGGAATGAAAAAAGGCGCGTTCGACTTTGTGGTAAAACCTTGGGAAAACGCTAAATTTATTGCCACCCTATCGGCAGCACGCGACAAAGCGTTAGACCAAGAAAATCCAACTATCTCAACATCGGCCAAATCCGAAAAATCATCGGGAATGTTTTGGGGAACGTCTCCGCAAATGGAAAACATCCGCCGAAACATCGAAAAAATTGCGCCCACCGATGCAACAGTATTAATTACAGGCGAAAACGGAACAGGTAAAGACGTATTAGCCAACGAAATACATAAACTTTCGGCTCGCAGCGGCAAAAAAATGATTGCCGTTGACGCAGGTGCTCTCACCGAAACTCTCTTTGAATCAGAACTTTTCGGACACGTTAAAGGTGCGTTTACCGATGCAAAAGCCGACCACGAAGGCAAATTTGAACTTGCTTCGGGGTCTACCCTCTTTTTAGACGAAATCGGCAATATTCCGCTGCATCTTCAAGCCAAACTTTTGCGTGCTATTCAAAACCGCAAAATTACAAAAGTGGGTGATTCTAAGGAGATTCCAGTTGACATCAGGTTGATTTGCGCCACCAATATGAATTTGGAAAAACTTGTGAGCGACGGCACTTTCCGCGAAGACCTTTATTACCGCATCAACACTATGCATTTGCAACTTCCGCCGCTTAGAGAGCGTCCCGACGATATTCTGCCGCTTTCTGAACGGTTTATTGCAAGTTTCAACACCAAATATCACCGTCACGTAAAAGGCATTGCGCCCGACGCTGTGCTTACATTGCGCAAATATCCGTGGCAGGGCAATATCCGCGAGTTGCAAAACGTGATAGAAAAGGCTGTGATACTTTCAGATGGCGACACACTCAAAACCGCTGATTTTCAGTTGAATCGCGCTGCAATGCAAGACGCCGCAACATCTGCCCCCGCACCTGAAAATTTGGAATCTGCCGAAAAACAGGTAATTCAAAACGCCATGACAAAGTTTGGCGGAAATCTTTCGATGGTAGCCAAATCGCTGAATATCAGTCGCCCAACTCTTTATAGTAAATTAAAGAAATACGGAATTTAAGTTAATGCATAATTCATAATGCATAATTCATAATGCATAATTCATAATTAACTTGGAATTAATTATTTACATATTAATTGCATTAATAGTTGGAGCGGGCATAGGAGGTTTTATCACCTTCCGCAGGGCTGCCACCAAGGTTAACTTTCTGATGGATGCGATGGAAGACGGCGAGATGAATTTCCGTTTTAAGGAGAACAACCGCCTCCACAAAGCCCTCAACCGTCAGAAAACTATCCTTGAAAAGCACCGTCAGGAAAACGAGGCAGAATCGTGGTCGAAACTTATCCGCGTGCTCACTCACGAGATTATGAACACCGTTACGCCTATTGCCGCCCTCAGCGAAAGTCTTGCGCAAGACGACACTCTCGATACCAAGGCAGGGTTAGAAACCATTGCTCAATCATCGCGCGATTTGATAAATTTTGTAAATTCGTATCGAAGTCTATCAAAAATTGCAAAGCCGGTAAAGCGTCCCATAATGGTAGACGAACTGATAGCCAAGGTGATAGAACTAACATCAACCGAAACCGAACAGCACGGTGCTCGCTGCACCTACCGCGCACTTACTCCCGACATTCTGCTTTATGCCGACGAAGGACAGATTTCTCAAATACTTATCAACCTTATCAAAAACGCCTTCCAAGCCGAATCAACTTTAATTGATATTACAGCAGAACTATCACCAAAAGAGGAAGTTATAATAAAAATATCCGACGACGGCGTACCCATCAGCCACGAGAGCAAAGAACAAATCTTTATTCCCTTTTACACCACCAAGGCAGGCGGTTCAGGCATTGGTCTGAGCCTTTCGCGCCAAATTATGCGCCTCCACAACGGCACATTAGACCTCTTGCAAAGCGACAATCAGAGAACTACGTTTATGATGAAGTTTAATTAGAGGAGAATAAAGAACATTAATTCTATAACTTATTCTTTTGTTGGGTTTTACCTATAAAAATCTTTCATAAGCATAAAATTATTCCGCCAGAAACGTATTTTTTATAGGATTTCTGGCGGAATAATTTATAAAACGACTTAACTATTTTTTTAATTTTAAATGCTGTTTATAATAACCACTCGTATATGCTTCGTAAAATTCTGCTTTTGAAGAAAACTTAGAACCGTTTTTATAATAATCGGCTCGCATAGGACCATTTTTAAAGATAAGATAATCAATAGCCAATTCGTATATATACTTACCCTTGCATTTACTTATTGCGTCCATAATAGTTTCACGCATAGTATTTATGTCGCTATAATCTTTTTGGGCATCTAAATATTCAGCAATAAATGAATTAGTTTTAGGTTTTCGAAAATCAATTTGGTCTACTTTGTATGAATTCTTATCTATAAATTTAGTAATAATGCGCAAATCTATTTCAGCATCTAAGGTATCAAGACCTTTACAAAAATATTTATCAAAATCGTTAAGTGTTTGAAAATAATTGCCGTTACCGTACTCGTTCCAACATTTATCGTGGAAAGACTTGATTTCCATCTTTTTTTGATGCCTTTCATCTCGTATTTTATCTAAGACTTCGTCATACGATGCCTTAGGGTTGGAGGGCGAAATAGTTGCTTTTGAGGTAATACGGTAGTTTTTGACATTGTATTCATCTACTTCTAAATCGTGATTACATTCGTTATAAACCGAATCTATCATTTTGGAATACTTTATATAATCTAACGAGTCTTTGAGAAACTTTTCTCGTTTAGCAATGGAATCTCTAATTGCTTGCTCCTTACGGGCGAGTAGTTCACGTTCTCGATTATTTGCAACATATTGCTTATAATTGAAGATATGACCTTTCATATACTTATCCAAAGCCACGATATTCAAATCTTGCAATCTTAATTCATCGTATTTAATTTGAATTTCAAAAATACCATCAACTTTATTAGACAAAACAAAATTTCCGAAATACGAATCTATATAAAATTTATCTGCGATAAAATCTTTACCATCAGTTAGTACATTAGATAAATCATAATAAAATTCTAAATCACAGTCCATTTGCAATTTAAAATCACCTTCATCATATATTGGATATTCTTGTGGTTCGCAAGCACGTTTAATTTTTTCCGCTTCGGCAGGAGGACAATCGATGTAATGTCCCCAACTATTTTCGCCAATTTTATCATAAAACTTGACATATAGTTTTTCTTTATCAGCATTATACGATTCATATTGGAAAGTCCACGGATTATCCTTCATAAATAGTTTTATGTGATGATACATAATACTATCATATACAGGATGAGATTCATTAGTTAGTCGTTTTATATAGTCCTCTGTTTTTTCATATTCACCTTTATCAGCCCATTTTAGAAAAACCAAAACAGCATCCCATTTTACTCTACCGAAATTAGTTTTCCGCTCCTCGTCTATGCGATATTCAGTTTTTTCTTGTTTCGTCATCAAGGATTTTGCTGCCTCATATTCCTTTTCCATTTGTTTTAAGAGGACATCTGGATCTCTACCTGTTTCAACTAAATAGTTCAAAGACGCTACCTTTAAGTAATCTTTTGCCTTTTCGTAAGTGCCAATGTATTCCATTGCCCATCTATCACCCTGCGTCATCTGCTTTCCCAAAGTGAAAATTTTCCAATATTTCATAAATATTTGAGAACATTTATTTTGGTATGCCGTCTGCGAATATACCGACAAACAGACAAATATACCAATAATGCTCATTATTAACTTTTTCATTTTCTATAATTTTAAAGTTAAAACATATTTTCGATACTTTCGCCTGCCAAATCATTTTGGGTGGTTTGGATTATGGCTTCTTTGAGTTTATCTAATAACTTGGCGTTTTTGCTTGTATAAATTGTTACCGATTGTCCTTGACGGTCGATGAAGTAACTAAGGAACTTTTTGCTATTAAGAACCCAAGTCATATAATGACCATACTGAGTAATGCCGTGTCCAAAGTCTGGACCGAACTCATCGCAGTCGTAGAGGAATTTTTCGTAACAGATATACTCCATATAATCATCTATATACTTGTTAATATCGTTTTCGCTAACGTTATCAGTAAATTGTAATACTAATCCACAACTCAATATTTTTGCTGATTGATTCTGACCGTTATTCAAATCTCCTTCGCATATATAAAAGTTGAGAATTGTTTCTACACCATCAATCGCGAACGACCCCGGAGTATACACAGTATTTGATTGATAAGTAGACGATTGCAAATCACCAAGAGATGATAAAGGCTTGTTAAGAAATTCAGATTTGGCTGTCAACTCTTGAAATACACCATCACGGAAACTCATCAGAGGTAATGATTGTTTTTGTACTTGTTTCGGGGCTACAAACATTGAATAATCATCGGGAGTGGCAATATCGTCAAACTGAGGATTAACTTCAAACTTACCCTCCTTATTTATAAGTCCGATTTTGCCATTCAATACTGCCAAAGCAATATTTCCATAAAAATTAGAACCTCCATCAAACTGAGGATTTATTACAATCTTACCTTCTTTGTCGATAAAACCGTATTTGCCATTTTGTTTAATTAAAGCGAGTGAGTTTTTAAAATCGTAACCTTCTTCAAATTGAGGATTGATAACAATTTTGCCTGTGCGGTCAATATATCCCCATTGTGAACCCTGATAAATACGACACAGACCTTCATTGAAATTACCCGCTTGATCGAATTGTGGATTAATTTCATATTTGCCTTCTTTGTTGATAAATCCCCATTTTTCACCGCTTTGAACTGTACACAAACCATCGTGAAACACTCTTGCATTATCAAACTGCGGATTAATAACAATATTGCCTTTCATATCGGCAAAACCAATTTTACCGTTTTGAATAATTCCTACAAGGCCATCGTCGTTGAGATAAAAAGCACTTTCAAACTGTCGGCTAATAACTGCATTGCCATTAACATCAACATATCCAGATTTTTCGGCATCAGAAATCAAAGCAATTGAATTAGAAAACAGTCCTGCGTGAACAACTTCATCTGGCAGAGCAAATTTTTGATTTCCCTTAGTGTCAATACAAATAATTTTCCCGTCCGACTGCATTACCATTGCACCGCCATCATTAAACCTTGTACCGTTTTCGTAAACTGGATTTATAGCAAAAGAACCATCTTTGCTGATATATCCTATTTTACCATCGGCATTTACCACACGAGCAACATTATCGAAAAAACATTCGGCATTTTGAAATTGAGGATTAATAACAAATACACCTTTATTATTAATGTATCCCCACTTATCGTTCTGCTTTACGGGAATAAGTTCAAAGTCTTCGGAATTGCCGCCGCCGCAGGAAGCAAAACACAGGCTAACTAATGCGCCTAAAATTAATGTGTTACATTTAAATTTCATAATAATCTATTTTTTAAGGTTGATTTTTGCTACAAAAAAAGTATCATACTGCGCCAAAACGCGGCACAGTATGACGTTTTTTTAAAAATCCAACATTTTATAATCGTTGTTGATTTCAATTTCCCAATTTGGGTATGTAGTAAAGAAGTAGGATAGCGTTTTAACGTAATCGCAATTGGCTATTTCATTTTGAAGAGAGGCAACTTGTGCTTTTACGTTTGAAATAAACACCTCATAATTAGCGGAGTTTGTCTCATAATCTGCTTTGGCTTGGTCGTTTTTTTTCTTCTTTTTCAAATACTTAATCAGTGATAAAGCAAAACATATCAATGGTACAATCAAAACATAAAAACCTGTAACATCACCTTCTTTAACGTAAATTGCTAAGCCACCACAAGTTAAAAATGCAGCAACTACAAATAATATTATTGGCTCTTTTAAACTGAGTTTTGTAGATGGAATTAACGGTGGTGGAGTTTCTTTGGTACAAATATATACCTATTCGCAAATATACGGTATTTTAAGGAATAGTGAATAGATTTTTGAGACTTTTTTTGCTTTATGATTCGATTTCTCAAAAAAAAATATTATAATTGCAGTATAATTAATTAAAGATATAAGAATAACCACGTTACAACTACGAGCAGAACTGCTCAACGAAATTAACCCCATCTTCGATGATGATTCGCTTATGCGCGAGGTTAATGACTTTGTTAGAGGTCTTACGCTAAAAAAGCGCAAAGAAAAGGTAGAAACCATCGACATTCAACACAATACCGACGCATACATTTTATCAGGTCTAAGTCAGTCGTTTAAAGAATTCAAGGAGTACAAAGAAGGCAAACGACAATTGAAAACTGCTGACGAGTTTTTAAAAGAACTTGACGAAGTATGACTAACATAATAGAAATAATAATACAGATTCGTTTGAATTAGATTGGCAATTTCGTCAAAAGGCAAAGGATAGAGTGGTGGCGCAAGAGTAATAGCACATACCGATGTCGTATTAGAAATGATGTCAGGAATAATAACTTTGCTATACATCTACGATAAATCGGAACAATCAACCATTAGCGATAAAGATATTCAAAAACTACTTAAAGCGGCAGGACTAAACTAAAACTCATCCTAAATCTAACCCCAATTAAACGGAATGGCATAATTTAATGTGAGGATTCCGTGTTTGGTGGTGAAGCCTTGGTAGGGTTTGGTGCCGTTGGGAGCGGTGAAATCCTGATTAAAATAATTGAAGTTATCGTGCTCGTAACGTATCGTAAAATCAATATAGCGACCAGCTGAAACTCCTATGCCATAAATACCCGTAAAACCATTGTTGTAACATTTTCGGTTGCGATATTCTCCATTGCCAGCAAAGGTAAAATTCCGCCTTGCGCCAATTTCAAGAACCAAAGGAAAATATCCGCCAAAATAAAACGACATACAAACCTCTGGCGAAAACGAATGACGTTTAAAGTTTATATAAGAACTGTTTCGAGGGAGAAGCGCATACCATCCTTGCTTTTCGTAATTGAGCGTAAACGACACGGTAAAAAGGGCCGTGGCTTAAAAAATAATAAAACCCGCAGAAAAATTTCTCATCTTCCAATCCCCAAATTTTATATCCGCAGCACCCTCTGGTGTGTAGATTTTTTGGATAACGTTAAATTTTGGTATTATGAGCATAAAATTATAAAATTCCAAATATCCAGAAACAGGTGCAGCAACCATTCCTATAGGCGAATTTGTGGTAGAAATCACAGATGTAAAATGAAACTCCTGAGCAAAAATAATGCTAACCAACAGAAACACAGAATATAATATCAAAATAGCACGTTTCATATTTCGCTCATTCTTCGGTATCGTAATCGCCATAGAGCAAATCATCGTAGGGATAACGCTCGGTGTGAATGCGGCGGGCTTCTACGTAAACACGCTCTTTTAGCAATTCAAAATTATCCTTGGTTTTGGCTGATACAAAGATACATTCGGCATCTTTGGAATATTTCATACGGATATAATCCTGCATTTCGGCAAGAGGATAGTTTGCCAAAGTTTTTTCGGTGAGGTCGTCGGCATCTTTGGCTATGTAGTTGTAATTGTCGCACTTATTGAAAACCAGGAACTTGAATTTTTTATCAGTGCAAATATGATCGAGAGTTTCGTTAACGGTTTGCAATTGTTCCTCAAAATTTGGATGAGATATATCGCAGACAATCAATAGGATATCAGCCTCGCGAACTTCGTCTAAGGTGCTCTTAAATGATTCTAAAAGGTTTTTGGGGAGTTTGCGGATAAAACCCACAGTGTCGCCAAGTAGAAACGGCAGATTTTTTACCACAACCTTGCGCACGGTGGTGTCGAGCGTGGCAAAAAGTTTGTTTGCGGCAAGCACGTCGCTCTTAGCCCAAAGGTTCATAAGAGTGGATTTGCCCACGTTGGTATAGCCCACAAGAGCCACACGGACAAGTTTTCCGCGGTTTTGACGCTGCACATTCTTTTGGTTGTCGATTTTGCGGAGTTCCTCTTTGAGGCGTGTAATGCGGTCGCGGACAATACGGCGGTCGGTTTCGATCTCTTTTTCACCTGGACCACGCATTCCGATACCACCCTTCTGACGTTCAAGGTGTGTCCACATACCAGCAAGACGCGGCAGAAGATATTGATATTGAGCAAGTTCTACCTGAGTTTTTGAATGAGCAGTTTTGGCGTGTTTGGCAAAAATATCGAGAATAAGGTTGGCGCGGTCGATAATCTTGCATTTAAGTATCTGCGAGATATTTTTGTACTGTGCGGGCGAAAGTTCGTCGTCGAAAATAGCGGCATCAATCTCGTTAGCCTCAATATAGTCGGCAATCTCCTTCATCTTGCCCTCGCCCAAGTAGATACGAGGATTTGGGTATTCAACCGACTGCGTAAAACGGCGGACGCAAACCACCTCGGCAGTTTTGGCAAGGAATTCAAGTTCGTCTAAATATTCTGCGGATTTTTGGGGCGTAATTTTCTGAGTGATAACGCCAATCATAACAGCACGCTCTTGCGGTTTTTCGGTAATATATTCGTGGTTACTCATTGTATTTGAAGTGTGTCGGGTTTAAAATAATTAAGTGCGGCGGAAATATCCGTATCGTACACATTTTTAGTAATATACATATCACATTCGCGATTCCACATAGAGTAAATGTAGGCGCGAATAGAATTTTCAATTTTTTCGGTATAAGGCTGAAAATCCTTATCAGTCAGGGTCATACCACTATACTGCGCGTATGCGGCAAACTTGGTAAGCAAATCGTGTTGAGCAAAAATGGCAACCAACATAGATTCGCAAGTGATGGTATCGTTGTAAAAACGATTGAATTGAGCAGCGGCAAATCTACCTGTAATATTCTCAGATTCAATATTATAAACCACACCCGAAACATTATCAGGATTAATTGGCACAAACACGTCGGGCATAATTCCACCACCGCCGTAAACGGTTTTGCCACCGGGAGTTGTGAATTTGAGACTATCGGCAAAGGAAATAGCATCGGCACTGTCGAGTTCGCCATTTTTTGCACGATTTTTCATATCGTTTTTGTAATCGACGTAAGGTTTTTGAATACAGCGACCTGTGGGAGTATGGTAACGCGCTATGGTAATGCGAATTACAGAACCGTCGGATAGTTCCACCGGCTCTTGAACAAGACCCTTGCCGTATGTTCGGCGACCTACCACAGCGGCGCGGTCGTTATCCTGAAAAGCACCAGAAAGAATTTCGGATGCAGAGGCAGAATACGAATCCACGACTATCACTAAATTGATATCTTGCATAGTTCCAGAACCGTCGGCATTGTATTCGTTGAGAATTCCGTTGTGATTTTGGGTGTAAACAATCTTTTGTCCATCTTTTAGAAACTCGTTTGCAATCTTTACAGCGGTACGAATATAGCCGCCTGAATTACTTCTTAGGTCGATAACTAAATTCTTCATACCTAAACGTTTAAGCGAATCTATTTTAACCATCAGTTCATCATAAGTATTGGCAGCAAACGACGAAATAGCTACGTAAGCCGTAGCCGAATCTGCCATATAACCTCCGTGTACGCTGTAAAGAGGTATATCATTGCGAGTTACATTAAAATACAACAACGAATCCACAGTACTACGCAAAACTCCAATCTTTACGCTTGTTCCTTTTTCGCCTTTTAGATTATTGGAAATCAAGTTTTTAACAGAAGGCACTCCGGCATATAAAGAATCATTTACCGAAATAAGTTTGTCGCCCGGAATCACGCCAGCAGTTTGCGCCGGTCCACCATAAACCACGTTGGTAACAATTGCAGTATCGTTAAAAACAGCGTATTCGATGCCCACGCCGCAAAAATGTCCTACAAGATGTTGCTCGCTCTCGGTGCGTTTATTGGCTGGAACGTAAGTGCTATGAGGGTCTAACAAACTGAGAATCTGAGGAATAATCTTTTCAGAAATATAATCGATATTAACCTCGTCAACATATTTTTTGTCTACAAGATTAACCACCGACTGAATTTTGCTAACCCTACCGTTGAAAAACGAGAAACTAAAATCACTTCCTTCCGAACGGAAAAGATATCGTCCCGCGAGCAAGCCAGTTAAAAAAATGGCGAAAACAATAAAAGGAGTATATTTGTTATTGTTCATATTCAGGGTGATCGGGGTCAATAAAAACAGTATCGATTCCAGCGCGAGCCAAAAGTTTGAGTCCGTCTTCAAGACGGTATTTCTCGCTGTAAACCACACGCTTAATACCGCTTTGGATAATAAGTTTTGAGCACTCTAAGCACGGCGAGGCGGTAACGTAGAGAGTAGCGTTGAGACTATTGTTGTTGCTTTTTGCCACCTTGGTAATGGCATTTGCCTCAGCGTGAAGCACATACGGCTTTGTTGTACCGTCATCGAGTTCGCATACATTCTCAAATCCCGACGGAGTGCCATTGTAGCCGTCGGAAATAATCATTTTGTCTTTTACAATTAACGCGCCCACCTTGCGACGCTCACAGTAAGAATTTTCTGCCCAAATACGCGCCATACGCAGGTAGCGGCAGTCGAGAAGATATTGTTTGTTGTTGGTATCCATAATGTTAATAGCCCGGATTAATAAAAACTTCGGTTCTACGGTTTTTCTTTTTGTTGGCGTCGTTGGTATTGGTAGCAAGCGGACTATACATTCCTTTGCATGATGCAGTGTAAGCCGAGCCGGGGAGTGTGCTATTTTCGGCAAAAGCGGTAACTGTGGCGGCTGCTTTGCGTGCGCTTTGGTCTAACAGACTCTTAGCCTGACCGTTGCTGTCGGTGTGCGAAACCACTGTAACGGTGCAGTTTTCGGTAGACGAAAGCAATGTAGAAAGTTTCTTTATCACTGCTAAACCTTTGGTAGAAAGTTCGTTAGTACCTGTTTTAAACAAAAAATCATTACTAAAAGTAATAAGAATAACGCCAGCCTTGATTTCGGCGTAAGCCTCCGATTGGTTGAGACCTTCGAGAGCACGTTTTGAAGTGGTAAGGTAATTATCCAACTTGCGCATCTTGGTATCAGAAATATTACGTACGCTATCTTGACTAACGGCTTGAATATTAAGAATATTCATAAGGCTATCTACTGCACGGCTTTTGGTTGCAAGTTTGTCGCGTTCAGCCTTATAATCGTTGATAGTTTGCACAAGATTTTGATTTAGAGAGGCTTTGTCGGCGGTTAACTGATTGTTGGCACGGTTGAGACTATCCAATCGCAAATCTTTGGCAGAATTACTGTTTTTCAGATAGTTAGTATTAGAATTAAACCCCGCAACAGTTTTATCAAAAACCTTGTTGAGCGAATCGAGCGAGTATTTGCCACGAGCAACCGCCTCTTGGTATTTTTTCTTGCTTACACACGACGGCATAATCATCAACGCCGCCGAAAGTGCTATAAATGAAGATATTAATATACGTTTCATCAATTTTATAATTATGTTTTAATTCTCAAAATTACGCATTTTGCACGACAAAACATACACTGTAAACATTTTTTAACAAAATATTTTTTCGGTAATACGCCGCAAATAGTTAATTTTGGGGTATAATTAAAAAAGTGAAAAGATGAAAAAATTCAGATTAATACTATGCGCAGCACTGATGCTACTAAGTATCAATGCATTGCCACAAACTATAATAGAAGGCTTAGTAAAAGACGCAAAATCGGGCGAGGCAATTCCCTTTGTAAATATCGCTCTCGTGGGCGAAACCATAGGCACCATCAGCGACGAAAACGGCGAATTTAAACTTTCGATTGCCAACACCGCAATAGGCAAGAATCTAACATTTTCGTCGGTAGGTTACACTGCCAAAATATTAAAAATTAGCGATTTAGTTAACCAACGAAACGAAATTTCACTCGACCCTGCCGACATCAAAATTGAAGAAGTGGTGATCACCGACAAAAGCGAGGCTGGCAAAAAAATACTCCGCAGCGCATTACAAAAGTTAGAAACCAATTTTATTCATCAACCTTACAGTTACTTAGGCACTTACACCAGTACAGTAAAAAAAGGTTCAAAAGAAAACGTTACCACAATGCGTTTTACAGCATACGACAGCGAGGGATACGTCAACAATCCCGTGCAAACTGCGTATCAGGCTCTAAATTACAAGATTACACAATGCGACCGCAATTTTAAGGTAAACGATTACGACGGCGGCACTATCCGTTTCGACATTGCAAATGGCTTTGACGTAATGCGTTACAAACTAAATTTTATCAACGAAGAGCATTTTTCAGATTTTGACTACCGCATAAAGCAAGACGGCGGCGATGCCAATACAGCATTAATTGAGTTCACTTGCAACAATCTTAACCTGCTGAGTACAGGCGCATTAAACCCGAAAAAATATACAGGCACAATACTCGTAGACAAAACCACATTCGACGTAAAATCTTGCTCTTACACCTTAATAGTTAGCAACTTTACGCCACACTCATTGTCGATGGAATCTGCCGAGCCAAACAATGCCGAAATCACCGCAACCGTTGAGTATCAAAAAAATAACAATTATACATCGCTCAAAGCCGTTACCTCGCAAATCAAAGTAAATCAGGGCGGCAACGAAACCGTCTACACCGACAAAATCAACGTTGAAAGCGCCAACTACAAAATTCCAACCAAGGTAAACGGCAAAGTTTTTTATGTTAGATAAGATTTTTTGAGTAATTTTGCAGAAAATAAATAGGTAACCGAAATGTCAAAAATAGAGAAATCGTTTGCAGAAAAACTCCGCATCCGCCACGCCTACAACAAGCGCACAGGCCTTTACAAATTTATGGCGCAGATAGTGGTTAAACTTTTAGTAATAATTGCAATAATAGTGGGTATTGTATTATTGCTCAATCATTTCTTCAATCTGTCACAAATTATCGAAGACTATATTTTTAGTCACGATACGCCGGGCGTGCTCACGCTATTTCTTATTTCTGAAACGGTGCTTGGATGGATTCCGCCCGACCTATTTATTATGTGGAGCGACAAGTTTAACGCACCGCTTCTGTGGCTCACAATTCTTGGCACAATATCGTATGTAGGTGGAATTAACGCCTATTTTATCGGCAAGATAGCATTAAAATTTCCCCGTTTTCGCCATTGGCTCGAAAACCGCAACGCCGTGTTTTTTGAGCGCATACGCAAATGGGGCGGCATAATAATAATCCTTGCCGCACTATTTCCGCTGCCCTTTGCCACCACCACCTTAGCAGCCGGAATGGTAAAATATCCTCTAAAACAAACACTTATCTTCGGTTTGTCGAGGTATATAAGATTTTACCTCTATGGGGCTATGATATTTTTTGGAATGGAGCAGTTGTTGTAGATCATCCATATTCTTTTAACCCTGCACATTAACGACTTCGCCGTAATGTACAGGGTTACAAAAATATCGTCCTCTAGACGATAATATCAACAAATAAATCACTTTGAAAAGACATTCCCATTTCCTTATATAATATATAGAGTTAGCACATAATGTAGAAATATGTGTTTTATAGAAAAAAAAGCATAAAGCCTCTTGATTTTTATAAAAAAGAATTGGTATATTTGGATTCAAGAAATTTAAACTATTTTGCCTATGCAATAAAAGACAAACTATAAACAACAATATTAACAAAACACTTATTCGGTATATGTGAGAATCTGGACAATTTTTACGAGAATATCCGAATAGGTGCGGTTTAGGTTCACGTCCTATGTGAGATTATATCTTTGGGCGTGGACTATTTCGCACTTATTTATTCTCGAGGCAGTCCAGAGCCATCACATAGATAAGTGAATCGCGGAATAGTCCAACGCCTTTTTTTATGGGCATTACTAATGATATGTAGACATAAAAACTGAATATCTCACAATAAAAAAAAACAAATGGCAAAAAAAATTGAACACAAGACTTGGCAAAAAGCATTACGCATTACAATGATTTTTGCTACTATTATAGTGGTGATATATGGCATTGTAGCGTTCTTTATTGACAGAATAGCACGCAAAAAAATGTCCCATTTTTCTGTGGAACGGTATGTAGAACAGACTCCAAAATTTGTCTTTAAGACAATAACCTTTTACAAGTATATTGCTTACGGAAAGCCTGACGGAACAAACACCTTTTTAGACAAATTGGATATATATCATATTTCCGGTTCTGCCGACTTGTATATAGATATGCAATATCTTACGATGGATAGTTCCAAAACTGACTATCTCAACAAAGAACTATATTTGATTTATAATAGTCCTACCGAGATTCCAATAGGCGTTAATGTGAACATTCCAGCAGACAAATGTATAAACGTAGAAACAATAAAGCCGAAAGTTATCAGTAAAGCAGAGGCTACAGAGGTCGCAACAAGCGTATCAGAAGTTACCAAAGACATCGGATCATTTATAGGCGGTGTTTTCGGTGCAAATTAGGAATTATGTTAGGAGGTGAAGTAGGTGAGGCTGCAGGAAAAATAATATCTCCTCCCGTTCTCAAATGCTCAGCCGGAGCAATTGGAGCAATAGCCGGAGGAGGGTTAGGCGCAATTACAGGAAGTCATTACGGAGGTAAAATTGGAGAAAAAATGGGGTTCGTAATAACTCAAAATCTATTAACAGGTTTTCACCTTACCACAGGATACGGTGCTGGAGAAAAAGAACAGATTTTGGCAAATGCAGAAGCGTTGATAGCAATTGAATTAGCAGGTGGAGACAAACTAAACGAACCAGATTTCAACAACCAACTACAAATCTATTATCAAAAAGAGTGTAAAAAGTCAATCGAGATTGCAATGAAGAATTTTGGTTGGCAAAAAGTCAATATTGAATTTAAATACAAATAACTATGGTAAAGAATATAAAATACTTAGGTATTCTGCTTTTGGTTTTGGCAAGCACAATAGCCATAACTATGATATTCAGCAAAGTATCACGCATTAACTTTGATTCGGTAATGACAGCCATTCTGTCAAAGATTCCATTAGTAAATAATTTAATAGAAATAGACTATAACACAGGTCTTTACAGCATAACGCAGATGGAAGTATCAGAAATGCGTACTGCAGTATACAATGTAGACATTCTAATGTCAATTACTGCACCAGATTATTCGGGCGGACTAACTAGTTCGTACGTAAGGCAATATTTGGCAATTTATCCATACGTTGTAGAGGCTGGTATCAATATGAAAAACGTAAAAAGTGAGTCAACAGATGGTCTAACATTAGTAAATCTACCTTCACCAATAGTGACAATTTCTGATTTGGACACAAAACGCGGCGTTACGGTCATTCGAGATACAGACATTCCTCCTGAATTGGTAACAATGATGAAAAAAACATTTGAAAAACGTGCAGTAATGCAGACATTGTTAAAACCGCCAAAGATAAAGCAGCAAAGTATTTCATGAATTTATTTCCAAGGGAAAAATTTGAATTTAGTTTTGCTGATTCACCAGACTTATATGATTCAGTAGGGTCCAACAAAACTCCAATAAATTTTGTATATCGCAAAAATGCCTTAGAACGCATCACCACGTTTAGCAACCGCCACCGCAAGATTCAAACAGACGAACAGAAGATTTACTTCAATCCTGTAGATATGTTCCTAAAAACTAAGGATGAGAAAGAGGTTAATCTATATTATAATTTTGATTCAGAGCGTACTATCAGTTCTTTAAATAAATTTGTTACTGATATTATCACTCAAAATGCAAAAGAATCTACAGATTCAACAGATTGTTATTTTGTTAAATATATTGATTCTCAAATTCCTGAAACAAAAAAAATTACTACAATTTATTGGAATGAAGATAACGCCTTTAGTCCAGTATGCTTTACAACAAACAACAAACAATATTCCTTTATATTAGAAGACGAGATTAGCGGTAGTGAAATATTCAAAGTGTATGGTGATTTGTTATATTTGGCTACATGTGGTATTGAACAAGATATTGTGAATACAAACTATAATGAATATCTTCGCACATACGATGAAATAATCAACAATATTATAGGTAAAAATTATGTTTCTGCGAACCAAAAATTTGCTCATCTCAAAGAAATAAAAGCCAAAAATGGAGAAAACGAACTCAACTATGCAGAAAAAGATTTGCAGTCATTAATATCATTCTTTGCACAAAACGAATACGATTCGACAGGTTACAGTCATTTTGACAATCTTTTGAAATCAGCATACATATTTCAAAACAATTATAAAGAACAAATGACTCCAGAATTTCAAAAAATGGTATGCTCAAATTACAAATCATTAGGACTCACCAAAACAGATTTAAACTATATGTTGGAGTATTTTTACAATCTAAAAACAACCTCAGAAAACGACAGAGCATTATACCGTAAGACATTAATTGAACAAGGGTATTACAACGACGAAATATTCAATTCACTATCTGGCACAGAATTTTGCAAATATCTATATAACATAATGAACTCATACGATAATAGCATTTCCATTCAAGACAATAGCATAAGCAAAACAACACTTGTGGGCAAAGAAAAAGAAATAAGAAATGATATGTACAGTCAAATCAAAATCCAAGATTTTTTAAAACAACACAATTTATTATCAGACAAAGGAGTTGTTGTATGGTGCGTAGAACCAGATGGTGTATTCTTTAAAGATTATCCATTGATGCTGTTCTATAAAGATAAAATACTCTACATTCCTGATTATACTGAAACAAAGCCAGAATTTTATTCAGAGAGTTATACGCACATAGACCTTCATAAAGGAGGATTTGATATAAAGGAATATGGATCACAAGTACCAAAAGAATTATTAAATTACGATTTCAACAGTTATCAGATAACTATAGGTGGAAAAAAACATACAAACAAGGTTTTATTTAAAACTATTTAAGAAATAAAAGATAGAAAACTCCGCTTTACACGTAGCAATCAATGGAGAGAAAGAATAGTAAATAAAATGCGTAACGAAATAATGAATTATTGTCAAAGACCAATAGGTATATTGTAAAATAATCATCAACCAATTATATCCCGCCAAAACAGCATCAAATTACCCTGTTTTGGCGGAATATAAATTAATAAAAAATAAACTAAATACCTGATTATAAAAACAAATCATCTAATTTTAAATCACCGCAAACTATCGAAAAATTTTGAGAATTGCGAACACCATAGGTAGTGATAAAAACTGTGTTTACGGCGTATTTTGTTTTAGTTTCTTCGATAAACAAAGATTCTCGGTCGCGAAGATGATTTTCATAATCACTGGTTATTACATACTTATTTTTAGAGAATTTTATTTCGCAAAGATTGATAGTACGATCGGAACGTTCAATCACAAGGTCGATTTGAGCATCACGGTTTTTGCTACGCCAAGTGCCTGTGGATGTAAGAATACCTTCTATTCCCAAAGCACGTTTAATTTGTTCGGTATGCATCAGGCAGATAGTTTCAAACGTAAATCCCTGCCAAGCGGCAATAGAAGGCTTATCAAAAATTTTTTGCCAATAGTTAGATGGTTGGGCAGACTTGTTATAAATAAATTTGAAATAAAAAAGCGTGTACAAGTCGCACACTTTGTAAATACGATTTTTAACTCCGCCGTTAAACTTGTCGAACCCCTGAATAAAGTCGCAACGTTCGAGGTTTTCAAGAATTTTTGTCAATTCTGAGCCGCCAAAACCTGCCAATTCGGCTAATTCACTTCGAGTAAAGCCTTCCTGCCTTTGAATCAGAACCTTAATAACATTGATATAGCGGTCGTACTTATTAAAAAGAGTGGCAAAAAGTTGTTCAAATTCGGTGCGAAGAACAGCATTTTTAGAGGAGAAAAATAGCCTGTCAATATTTTGGGCGAGACTTTGGCTATTATCCAAAAGGCTATAATAAAACGGAACTCCACCCATAACCATATAACACTGAGCCACTTGATAAATATCCCATTTGCAGCCGTTGGCAATGAGATATTGGCGCGATTCTGCCAAGGTAAAGGGACGAAGATAAATTTGCATAGTAACTCGGTTGTAAAGTCCGCCTTGATTTTTGATAATGTTATCAATAATCCACGAAGTAGACGAACCACACACTATGAGCATTATGTCATCACGGAGCGATGCCCACGAGTTCCAAAATTTTTCTAACGCAGGTACAAAATCTGAACGACGTGTATCAATCCACGGCATTTCGTCGATAAATACAATTTTCTTAGACTTGCTCCGCTTTTTACTCAAAAGCACTTGCAACTGATTAAAAGCCTCGTTCCACGAATCAAGTTTAATTTTAAACTTGCTTCCGCCATATTTTTGAAGGGCTACGGCAAAGTCGTCCAACTGAGGCTGTCGTTTATAATTGTGCAAACCTGTAAAAAAGAAGTCGAATTTGTCGTGAAAAAAACTGCGGATTAAAAAAGTTTTACCAATTCGTCTACGTCCATAAACAACAACAAATTCGCTACGATTGCTAAGTTGGCAACGTTCAAGTTCTGACATTTCTCTCTGTCTTCCAATCAATTGTATCATAATATTAAAATTTATATATCGCCAAAACAGTGCAAATATATACAGTTTTGGCGGAATAAAAAAATTATATCCCGCCAAAACAGCAAAAAAAAATCGTGTTTTGGCGATATATAAATACACAAAAAATGGGTTAACCAGTTGATTCCAACCGAATTAACCCATTTTTATATTTCGTAAAAATTTTATCAAAAATTCCCTACTTCACCTCGCAGCCGTTTTCGATTTCGGCGTCGGGTGCGCAGAGGTGGTAGCCTCCGTCGGCAGCAACGGCGCAGAGAATCATTCCTTGACTTTCGATGCCTTTGATTTTGCGGGGTTCAAGGTTGACTATCATCAGTATTTTAGTACCAATGATTTTTTCAGGGTCGTAATGCTCGGCAATGCCCGAAACCAAAGTGCGGGTGTCGATACCTGTATCAACTGTGAGTTTGAGCAACTTGGTGGTTTTGGCTACCTTTTCGGCGGCAATGATGGTGGCGGTGCGGATGTCGGCCTTGGTAAAGTCGTCGAAAGAGATATTCGGTTTTTGCGGAGCGGGCTTGAAGGCAGATTTTTGGTTTGCCAACTTGGTGGCGTTGAGTTTATCTACTTGAGCCTGCACAACCTCGTCGGTAATAGGTTCAAAAAGGAGCGCACTCTTGTTGAGTTTATGACCAGGAGCAATAAGTTCGCCCTTGCCGATTTCGTCCCAAGCCACAATTTTGTCGAGATTGAGGTACTCAATCAACTTAGAACTTGTGTGAGGAAGAAATGGTTCTAACACAGTGGCAATAGCGGTGGTTATTTGAAGGTTTACATAAAGGATAGTCTTTACGCGTTCCATATCGGTTTTTGCCACCTTCCACGGCTCTTGCTCGGTGATGTATTTATTGCCGAAACGTCCGAGACCCATAGCATTGTTCAAAGCCTCGCGGAAGCGGTAAGCCTCGATACTGTTTTCGGTGTCAGTCTTGATTGTGGCTATCTGAGCAAGAGTGTTTTTGTCGTTTTCGGTAAGTTCGCCCGGTTGAGGAACAATGTTGTCGAAATATTTGGCAGTGAGCACCAAAGAGCGGTTAACAAAGTTGCCGAGTACAGCCACAAGTTCGCTATTGTTGCGCTGTTGAAAATCTTTCCAAGTAAAATCGTTGTCCTTGGTTTCAGGAGCGTTAGCAGTTAACACATAGCGGAGTACGTCTTGTTTGCCGGGGAAATCCTCGTTGTATTCGTGCAGCCAAACAGCCCAATTTCGCGAAGTGGAAATCTTGTCGTTTTCGAGATTGAGAAACTCGTTGGCAGGAACATTGTCGGGAAGGATGTAAGTACCTTCGGCATCAAGAATTGCGGGGAACACAATGCAGTGGAAAACAATATTATCCTTGCCGATAAAGTGAACGAGTTTGGTGTCGGGACTTTTCCAATATTTTTCCCAATCTTTGGTAAGTTGCTTTGTAAAAGAGATATAGCCGATAGGAGCATCAAACCAAACATAGAGCACCTTGCCCTCGCCGCCTTCTACGGGAACGGGAATACCCCAATCGAGGTCGCGGCTTACGGCACGGGGTTGAAGACCTTGGTCGAGCCAACTCTTGCACTGTCCGTACACATTTACCTTCCAATTTTTATGATCTTGTAGAATCCATTTTTCGAGAAACTGCTGATATTTGTCGAGAGGCATATACCAATGCTTAGTCTCTTTTAGCTCGGGTTTGCTGCCTGAAATGGTGCTGCGGGGGTTCACAAGGTCGGTAGGATCGAGCGATGTACCGCATTTTTCGCATTGGTCGCCGTAAGCGTCGGGATTGCCGCAGTGAGGACATGTTCCCATAATATAGCGGTCGGCAAGAAACTGATGAGCCTCTTCGTCGTAATATTGCTTGGTAGTTTTTTCTACAAAAATACCTTTGTTGTAGATGGTTTTGAAAATTTCTTGCGAGGTTTCGGTGTGCACGTCGCAACTTGTGCGCGAATATATGTCGAAACTAATTCCAAAATCTTCAAAAGCCTTTTTGTTGAGTTCGTGATATTTGTCAATAATTGCCTTGGGAGTAGTACCCTCCTTGCGGGCGCGCATAGTGATAGCCACGCCGTGTTCGTCGCTACCGCAAACGTGAATCACATCGCGGCCACGCTGACGTTGGTATCTTACGTAAATATCTGAGGGAATGTACACTCCCGCCATATGTCCAATGTGAATAGGACCGTTGGCGTATGGCAACGCCGATGTAACAAGTATCCTTTTATATTCTTTGTTTTCTGCCATATTGTTTGTATTTTATCTAAATTCTGTTTGAGACTGCAAAGATACATTTTTTTTAGATTAAAAAATTGTTTGCAATAATATTTATTTGACTTACTTTTGCAAAAAATAAAACAGAAAAAAAATGGACAATCTTGACTCCAACAATTATTGCGTGATAATGGCAGGCGGAATCGGAAGCCGTTTTTGGCCACGCAGCCGCACCAATTATCCCAAACAGTTTTTAGACATACTCGGCACTGGCCGCACGCTTATACAGCAAACTTGGGACAGATTTTTGAAAATCTGCCGCCCCGAAAATATTTTTGTAGTAACCGGCGAAATTTACGAAAACCTTATAAAAGAGCAACTTCCCGATATTCGTCCCGAGAATATTCTTCTTGAACCGCTCCGCCGCAACACTGCGCCCTGCATCGCATACGCTTGCTACAAAATTATGGACATCAACCCCGATGCCAACATTGTGGTGTCGCCAAGCGATCATTTTATCGGCGACCAAACACAATTTGTAAACACTATTAATATAGGATTGAATTTTACAAAAAAATCCGACTGCCTGCTCACCCTCGGCATAATGCCAACTCGTCCCGAAACAGGCTACGGATATATTCAAATAGATGTGGCTGCCGACGAGGCGCTTTCTACCCAAAAAGACATTCTCAAAGTAAAAACCTTTACCGAAAAGCCTGAATTAGAGATGGCTAAGGTGTTTTTGGAGAGCAAAGAGTTTTATTGGAACTCAGGCATTTTTATTTGGAACGTTAAGAGCATAGTGCTTGCATTTCAGCAACTTTTGCCCGAAATCGACACAATGTTCAACAGCGGATTCGGCATCTACAACACACCGCAAGAGCGCGACTTTATCAACCGCATTTACCCCGAATGCACGTCAATATCAATTGATTACGGCATTATGGAAAATTACCCCAACGTGTATGTTATCCCTGCCAAGTTTCTTTGGAGCGACCTCGGCACTTGGGGATCGCTCTACGAAAACTCAAAACGCGACCGCGACGGCAACGTTTCGGTGGGCAAAAACATCTTTGTGCGCAATTCGTCGGGATGTATTGTCTGCAGCAGCGACGCCAAAATTATGGTTATCGACGGTCTCAAAGACTACATCGTGGCAGAGAGCGACGGAATGATACTGATAATGCCCCTCAAAGACGAACAAAACATCAAGCAGGTGGTAAACAAAGTAAAAATCTCGTTGGGCGACGATTTTGTTTAGAAAAATTAATTTTTTTGAATAGCAAATTAAATGTATTTTTGCCGCAACTTTATATATATTAACTATTAATTATGCAAGAGAACAATATTACCTCAGGAAACACCTCATCCAACAAAGTAATGATGTGGGTGGCAATTGCAGAAGCGGTTGTGATTATCGCTCTGTTAATCAATATGTACAGCACCAAACAGCACACCAACGAACTCATCTCGCAGATAGAGGCGGGTGTGGTAGAAAAAGACTCTCTCAACCACGAGATGGAACTCATCGTTAAGAGTTACGACGAACTAAAAATCAACAACGACACCCTCAGCGCACAACTTGAACAAAACCGTGCCGAGGTGGTTCAGTTGATGGAACAATTAAAAAAGACCAAAGCCGCCAACCGCGACAGTCTTAAAAAGTACAAGGCTCAGATTGAAACAATGCGCTCTATTATGCGTAGTTTTGTGGTTCAGATCGACAGCCTTAACACTAAAAATCAAGAACTTATTGCCGAAAACGACCGTCTTACAGGCAAACTCGACAACGCCACCCGCGAAAACCGCAAACTCACTGGCGAAAAAGATTCTCTCCAAGGTCGTGTAAAACAGGCTGAAACACTCAAAGCCATGGGCATTAAACTCACCGCCCTCAACGATCGCGACAAGGAGACGAACCGTGTGCTAAAAGCGCAAAAATTTGTAATCAACTTTACCATAGCCGAAAACGAGATGACCGCCAAAGGAAGTCGCGATATTTATATCCGTCTTGCCAAGCCAAACGGCGACATTTTGATGAACGAGTCGTCGAGTTTCTTCAACTACCAAGGCAAAGAGATTGCATATTCTGCCAAAAAATCGGTTAACTACGACGGCAAGGCACAGTCTGCCACCGTTTACGTAATTTCGCGCGAGGTGCTCAACCCCGGCGAATACTCTGCCGATATTTTTATGGACGGACGCAAAATTGGCACAGGTATCTCTAACCTCGACTAACATTTTTTAAATAATAACAACTGATATGTGGGATTCGATAGCAAAATTTATTCTCAAAAACAAAGTATGGGTGCTAACGGTAATAGGAATCGTTACCGTGTTTATGGCATTTCAAATGATGGGACTTCGTATGAAATACGCCTACACACCCCTAATGAGCGAGAACGACAGCGTTTATCTTAATTATCTGGAATTCAAGGAGATGTTTGGCGAAGACGCCACACTTTCGGTGGTAGCCTTTGAAGACCCCGATTTTGTGCAATTAGACAAGTATCGCGGACTGCTAACCCTTTGCGACAGCCTCAAAACTGTAAAAGGTGTTGACGGTGTGCTTGCCTACAACAATGCCATTACCGTGGAAAAAGACACCGCCGAAAAGAAATTTAAGTTTCGCAAGATTTTTGCCGAAGAACCACAAACTCAACAGCAATTAGATAATATGTTTGCCGAAGTAAAGCGTTTTGGTTTTTACGAACAAATGCTCTACAACGGCGATTCGTGCTACGTGCTTGCCATCACGTGCGACCCCGAAATTGTTAACACCAAGCAACGCGCCGAACTTATCAATGGCATCGAAAAATATGTTGACTCATATTCTGCCAAGTATAATATAAAGGTGCGCTATTCGGGCTTGCCCTACACCCGCGAGCGTATGATGACAATGGTGCGCGACGAGTTGATTATCTTTGCAGTGCTGTCGCTCATAATAGTGGCAATCATCTTTATGGTATTTTTCCGCACGGTAAAAACCACTCTGTTTGCCATCTTGATTGTGGGCACAGGCGTAGTGTGGACATTGGCAACAATGGCTATGATAGGCTACGAACTCACAATGCTTTCGGGTATGTTGCCGCCGCTGCTGATAGTGATAGGCATTCCAAACACGATATACCTACTCAACAAATATCACGTGGAATACCGCGATCATCAAGACCGCGAACTTGCCCTTCACCGCGTAATTGCCGACGTGGGCAAGGCTACATTCCTCACCAACTTGACCACAGCAATTGGTTTCTGCACATTCCTCTTTACAGGCAACAATATGCTTATGGAGTTTGGTCTTGTGGCTACGATAGGCATTATCATTATGTTCTGCCTTTCGGTATGTATGGTTCCAACAATTTTCAGTTACCTTGCACCGCCCGACGAACGCCAAACTAAACACGTTGAGGGTAAAGTAGTTAACAAGATAATTGATAAATTCATCTACATTGTAGAAAACCGTCGAAAGGCAGTATACTTGGGCACATTGATAGTAATTGGTCTCGCTGCTTGGGGATTAAGTCTCTTAAAAAACGAAAGTTACATTGTAGACGACCTTCCGCTCGAAAACCGCATTTACGCCGACCTTAAATACTTTGAAAGAGAAATCGGTGGCATCATGCCATTTGAAATCAGCATCGACACCAAAAAGAAGAAAGGTCTTTTCAATATAGACGTTATGAAAAAAATTGAAAAGATTGAAGATTCGTGCCGCTATTTCAATTGCGTATCTAAGGCAATGTCGATGGCAGATGCTCTAAAAATCATCAAACGAGCATATTACAACGGCAACAACGATTTTTACTCCATACCTTCAAAAGCCGAACTCCCATTCATAGCCGACTACCTCAAAGGCAATATGAGCGACGCTTCGGCAATAAGCGCAATGGGCAAAATGACCGACAGCCTCTACTCCGCAGCACGTATTCAAATGCGTATCAGCGACGTAGGCACCACCCGTATGATGATTGTGGCAGATAGTATTCAAAAAATTGTTGACTATTATTTCCCCCAAGAAAAATACAAAACCAACCTCACAGGTTCGAGCCTAATATTTACCAAAGGTTCGTTGAAACTTGTCGACAATCTTGTACAGAGCCTTGCATTGGCTATTCTGTTGATTTCGCTCTGTATGGTTTGGCTCTTCACCTCGTGGAAAATGGTGTTTATCTCTATCATTCCCAACTTTATACCGCTTTTGGTAACGGCTGCGCTGATGGGATTTTTCGACATTCGACTAAAATCATCAACCATACTTGTATTCAACATTGCCTTTGGAATATCTGTGGACAATGCTATCCACTTCTTCACCAAGTTGAAACACGACCTTGGCACCACCGGTGGCGATATGCACAAATCGATACTCGGCTCAATGCGCGAAACCGGCGTAAGCATAATCTATTCCGACTTGATACTCTTCTGCGGATTTATGATGTTTTTTGCATCGCAGTTTGGCGGCACACAGGCATTGGGACTTTTGGTAGGCTTAACTCTCTTTGTAGCAATGTTTACCAACTTGATTCTCTTACCCTCAATGCTAATGAGTTTCAAAAACCGTTTTAAATTTGGCAAAAAAAGCGACTGCAAATGCGGTTGTTCCAATTAAATAACTAACTGATAATGAAAACATTTGAAGATTTAAGGCATTTGGTAGAAGACGAATTTAACAACCTTGAACTACCAAAACAACCTAACAACCTCTATGCACCTATAAAATACGCACTTACACAGGGAGGCAAGCGTATGCGTCCCGTTCTCACGCTTATGGCGTGCAATATATTCAGCGACAATATCGAACCTGCTATCAAACCCGCATTAGGATTGGAGATTTTTCACAATTTTACCCTTTTGCACGACGACATAATGGATTGCAGCGACCTTCGCCGCGGACACCCCACAGTACACTCTAAGTGGAACAACAATATTGCAATACTCGCCGGCGATGCAATGGCCTTTGTAGCAATGCAATACGTGGCAGCCGCTCCGCAAAATGTGGCTCAGCAAGTGTGTGATATTTTTAACCGCACCGCGCTCGAAGTATGTGAAGGTCAGCAATTTGATATGGATTTTGAAACATCCAACAACGTTCACGAAAAAGATTATATCAATATGATACGCCTAAAAACAGCCGTTTTGCCCGCTGCCTGCCTCAAAATAGGAGCGTTGATTGGCGGAGCAAACGAAGAACAGGCGCAACACCTTTATAATCTGGGCATTAATATTGGACTCGCATTCCAATTGCAAGACGATTATTTGGATGTATTTTCTACTCCCGACGTGCTTGGCAAACCCATCGGCGGCGACATTGTGGAAAACAAAAAGACTTTCCTATTAATCAAAACCCTCGGCAAATTAGACGTTATTCAGCGCAACGATCTACTTAAATACTTGGCAGACAAGACCGTAGAGCGTTACAAAAAAGTATCTTACGTTACCGACATATATTCAAGAATGAAAGTAGCCGACGATTGCAGCAAAAAAATAGAAAAATATTTTGCCGCCGCCTACAACGAACTCTCTGCTATCGACGTGGACAACAGTCGTTTAGAAATGCTTCGCGCTTTTATGGATAAGATTGCCAACCGCAAAAAATAAGAGTTATGGCAGTGGTTTTGGGCATCGACCCGGGTACAAACTTTATGGGCTACGGCATTATAGAGTCGCTGGGAAATGCCATCAAATGTCTCGCTGTGGGCATTGTGGATATGCACAAGATGGACGACCCTTACCTAAAACTCAAAACCATTTTTAGCCGCACCACAGGATTAATCAATAGTTATCATCCTGAGTGTCTGTCGATTGAGGCGCAGTTTTACGAAAGAAACGCTCAGTCGATGCTCAAACTCGGTCGTGCTCAGGGAGTTGCCATAGCCGCCGCAGTATCGTGCGGAGTGGAGATTCACGAATACGAACCACGCAAAATAAAACAGTCGGTAACAGGCTACGGCAACGCTACCAAAGAGCAAGTGGCTGCAATGCTTGCCCGTATGCTCAACCTCACCGAACTGCCCGACAAGTACGACGCCACCGACGCACTTGCCGCCGCCGTTTGTCATCATTTTCAAATGAAATTTCCATCGGTAGCCTCCTCCACCACCAAAAAGCCGAAGGCAAAAAAAGGCGGGTCGTCGTGGGAGGCTTTTATTTCGCAAAATCCCGACCGTGTATGCTGAGGCTTGTGATTACAACGGCGTTGATTGTTCTTACATACTGCAACTGTTTGGCACAGTGGACAATGCGTCCGTCGTTTTACAACGTTGCCGATGTGTGCGCCTTGGGCGATAAGGCTGTAGCATTTTGTCCTCACGCTGTGTTTGTGGCAGATTACAGCGGCGATGTGCAAATCTACTCCAAAACCGCACCACTATCAGGAGCCGACATCACAGCCGGATATGCCGACCCCGACGGAAAAACTTTTATTACAGCCTACGCCGATGGCAAAGCCGACAAAATCATTGGCCACAACGTTTCTTCCATTGCAGATATTTCCGCAGGCAACTATTTATTCAACAGACGGATAAACCACATTACTTCAAGCAAAGATTATTATATTTTTTCAGGAGAATTTGGCATTTCGTTCGTGAAGAAAGATTTTTCGAGCGTGTATGGAGTTTGCCGCACCGACAAGCCTATAATAATGTGCGCAGTAAACGACAACACTCTTTGGGCTATTTCCGAAGATGAAATTCTAAAAACCGACCTCAACAATATCAATCTGCAATCGCCCGACAATTATACCAAATATGAATTTTCGACACCCTCAGGATACGTTTTGAGCGGCATTGCAAATGCGAATGGCAGTTTGTACGTAGGGTTGTACTCATCTTCGCAAAATAAAAGCGAGATTTATGCCCTAAATGGCAATTCACTAATAGACGAATTTGACGGAGAAATCACTCTAAAATCAAACGGCAGCAACTTGATTGTAAGCACACGAAGCAATGTAAATGTGTATAACTCCACAGCATTGCTAATAAAGCAAATTGCCGCCGCCAATATTAAAGAAGGTATTTATATAAACTCGTCTATTGTATTAGAAAACGGAATGATAGCCGTTGCCACAAAAAATTCAGGACTATATTTTGGCAACGCATCTGCGTTGAAAAACTATCTTCCCAACGGACCTTTAACCGATAATTTTCACGCAATAGAAACATTCAACAACCGTCTTGTGGCAGGCAATTCGGGTTTATCAATTTTAGAAAACAACACTTGGACGAATAGTTTTCCCACGGGCGGCGAAACCATTTATTCGCTGTTTTTTAATCCGTTTAACTATCATCATGTGTTTGTAGGTGCCGACAAAGCAGTTCTCTATCAATACGATGACGCTAATCAAAAATCTATTTTGAGCGTAGAATCTGCGCCCAAAAACCACATTTCTTGTATGGCTGCCACTCCCGATGGAAACCTCATCACAGTGGTAGACAAAGGCGGAATCTATATACTTGCGTCAGATGGGTCGTGGCATTACCTCAATTCATCTGAAACTCTTAAAAATTACACAGTTAACTCCATTACGCAA
Source organism: Bacteroidales bacterium (assembly GCA_016293845.1). GTDB lineage: Bacteria > Bacteroidota > Bacteroidia > Bacteroidales > UBA3824 > UBA3824. The sequence continues at coordinate 103,076 of JAEDDH010000003.1, forward strand.
GTTTCGGATTATGGATTTTTGCTAAACCTTGGCAACAACGGCGTTTTTGCCATCGACCTAAGCGGCACACCCACCGACCCGTCCGACGACCGCACAAAAATTTTTTATCCCCTCTTTACCACAGGCGAGCGCGTTGGCAACACCATTACAGCCATTACCCTCGACCTTGAAAACCACATTTGGATAGGTTCTAACAACGGAATAGGCTATATTCAAAACGCAGAAGATGTATTTTCGGGCGAGGCGCGGTGTATGCGTCCCGTGGTAACACAATCGAGCAAAACCGATGGCGACTATTCACAATACCTTCTGCGCTATGCCAACATCAATGATATTTGCGCCGACGCCGCCGACCGCAAGTGGATAGCCACCAACGCAGGTGTTTTTGCCGTTAGCAACGACGGCACAGGCGAGGTTTTCTGTTTCAACACCAAGGTCTCTCCATTGCCAAGCGACACGGTTTTCAGCGTAAGTTTTATGGGTCTCACAGGCGAATTGTTTTTTGCCACCGCATCGGGACTATGCAGTTTCGCCGGCGATGTAGAAGACGCTTGGCAAGACCTTGAATCAGTGAAAGTTTACCCAAATCCTGTGCGTCCCGATTATGATGGAATGATTTACGTTTCGGGACTTGAAGACAAAACCGACGTGCGCATCACCGACATCACCGGCGCACTTGTTTACCATACAGTTTCGGCAGGCGGCAAAATATCTTGGGATGGCAAAAATCTCCGTGGAAACCGCTGCCGCACAGGTGTTTATTTAATCTTTTGCGTAAACCCCGATACTCACGATACAATAGTAAAAAAATTGCTGTTAGTTAATTAAATTTCAAAATTTTATTATTTTTGCCGATTATAAAAAATAGTAAACATCAAAATGGAAATAGTATTAAGCGGCATACGCCCCACAGGAGACCTGCACCTCGGTAATTATTTTGGTGCGCTCCGCAATTTTGTAAAAATGCAAGACGACTACAAATGCAATTTTTTTGTAGCCGACTATCATTCGCTTACCACGCACCCTCATCCCGAGGATTTGCGTATCAACGTTAAAAAAATTCTCAGCCAATATATTGCAAGCGGTCTCGATCCCGAAAAAAGCACTATCTACATTCAGAGCGACGTTCCCGAAGTGTGCGAACTCTATATGCTTATGAATATGAACGCTTACATCGGCGAACTTGAACGCACCGCTTCTTTTAAAGAAAAAGCGCGTCAAAACACCGACAACGTAAACGCCGGATTGCTCACATACGCAGTGCTTATGGCTTGCGATATTCTTATTCAAAAGGCCGACAAAGTGCCCGTAGGCAAAGACCAAGAGCAGCACCTCGAAATGACCTGCCGTTTTGCCCGCCGTTTCAACAATATCTACGGTGTGGAATACTTCAAAGAGCCTAAGGCATTCTCGTTTAGCAAAGACCTCATAAAAGTGCCCGGTCTCGACGGCACAGGCAAGATGGGCAAAAGCACCAACAACGGTATCTACCTTATCGACGAAGACAAGGACATCCGCAAAAAAGTGATGAAAGCCGTTACCGATAGTGGTCCCACCGAGCCAAACCAAACCAAACCTGAGGTAATTCAAAACCTTTTCACCCTTATGGATTTGGTATCAGACCGCAGCACCATCGAGCATTTTGAAAACGCTTGGAACGATTGCTCCATCCGCTACGGCGACCTCAAAAAGCAACTTGCCGAAGACATTATCCGCGCCGTTGCCCCCATCCGCGAGCACATCAAAGACATCTACAACGACGACGCCTACCTTGAACGCGTAGCCCGCGAAGGCGCCGAAAAAGCCCGCGAACAAGCCGCCAAGACAGTTAAAGAGGTACGTCAGATTATTGGATTCAAATAGACATTAAATAGGGTAAATGAAAAGTAGTTTGGATAATAACAGGCTTAAAGGACTATCACTATTCTCTTGCGCGGGTATCGCAGAACATTTTCTGCAAGACTTGGGCATTGATATTATAGCTGCAAACGAATTGATAAAAGAACGCGCAGATTTGTACCAATACTTATATCCAAAGACCAAAATGATTTGCGGAGATATACTCAGCAATGAAATCTTTGAACAAATAGTTGAAGCCACTCCAAAGAAATTAGACTTTATCATTGCATCTCCACCGTGCCAAGGTATGAGCGTTGCCGGCAAAAACCGTAATGAGCAGCAAATGTTAGGCGACGAAAGGAATTATTTAGTTTTCAAGGCAATAGAACTAATCAAAATCAAAAATCCCGATTTTGCCATCATAGAAAACGTACCTGAATTTCTGAAAATCAAACTACCATACAAAGGCAGCCTGTTTGGAATAACTGAAATCCTTTCACAAGAATTTTCTGATAAATATACAATTGAACCAAACATTTATGATGCAGCAGAATACGGCACGGCTCAAAATCGGCAACGCACAATTATCAAGATATATAACAAAAGCGCTATATGGTCGCAACCCGACAAATTACCTAAAAAGACAGTAAAAGACACAATCGGTAATCTGCCAAGTTTAGAAGCGGGACAAAGTTCGACAATCAAATGGCACTTTGCAAGGAAACATTCGCCGGAACATATTGAATGGATGCGACATACGCCAACAGGTCAATCTGCTATTGACAATCCAATATTTTATCCAAAAAAGAAAAACGGAGAACGTATCAAAAGTTACAACACTACATACAGACGCATCAAATGGGACACTCCCGCACCTACAATCACTATGCGAAACGACGCAATTAGTTCGCAACTAAATGTTCATCCGGGACGACCTCTTGGTAACGGACTATACTCTGACGCAAGAGTGCTTACACCGTTGGAACTTATGTTACTATCCTCATTACCTTACAATTGGGCAATTCCAGACAATACGCCGGAACTTCTCATTCGTCGCTGCATAGGCGAATGTATACCTCCTTTGTTAATTAAACAAATAGTATCTAAAATTGACTGTTAGGCTATGACTACACAAATTGAACGACCCAAATGGATACTCTACCGTCACACAAGGGATTTTCAACTATTGTGTGAAATAGCGCATATTTTGAAATCGTATTCACAAACGGGTATATCCAAACAAGAAAAAGAACGCTTAAATCTCCGTCTAAGGGAACTTGGTTTGTACAACGAAAGAAATTCAGAACTGCCGCTTGATGCCATCAGCCACAAAATAAATCAGTTATCGTACTATATGTTCGGTTATCAGGTTCGAGGCGGAAACGATGCGAGATTTATGTTTTCTCCATTAGGTAATCTTTTGTTGGATAATCTTGACGACAAGGAAAAAGCCGCAAAAATCTTTCTCACAATGCTTTGGGCTGTACAATTCGAGCATCCTCACGGCGGCACAGATTCTGCTTTTCAGCTATATCCCTTCCGGCTAATTTTCAAACTCCTCACCGACAAGAGATTAGACAACAAACTTTTCGCTTACGAAGTGGCTTACTTGGTGGTATTTGAAAGAAATGCCGATAAAAACAGCTATGAGACACTGATTAAGGAGATTTTGAAACAGAGAAAACTGACAAACAAAGAAATCGCTGACAAATTTTCAAAAGACCATCACGCCTATGTCAACTCGGCTTATGAATGGGACTATTATGTGTCAAACTTTTTTGTTTCGGCAGGAGTTTTAGAAAAAACTGAAGGCGAAATTATCTGCCGACTTCACCACGGTAATACAAACACTTTCAGAAAAATAACAAAAAATTGCGTTACAATTCCGAACAGCTTACGCGATTATGTAACCGTTTTGGAAACTAACTATCCTTTTTCTGCTTCGCCGCTGCAATTAGATGACAATGAACGTCTTAAAATTGATGTCATAAAAGAAATTTACTCTTTCTATCCCGCAGTTTTGTCTGCCGAAATAAATCAGGGAAACGAATACGGAAAACTTTTAGAACTGCCGAAACTTATAGAACAATATTCCAACAACCCTGAAAACGACACTGCCTATCTATTCGAGGAGGTATTAGAAGAAGGATTCAATATGTTCTACAATGTTGAGGCAAAACGTATCGGCGGTGCGGGGCATACTGACATTGAATGTTTGTATCTCTCTGAAAAAAAGAAATTTGCAGTAGAATCAAAGTCAACGGCAAACAAACTAATCGGTATAAACATAGGGCGTTTGAGAGAACATCGAGAAGAAATCGGCGGACAATATACCATTGTGGTAACTCCGCGCTACGTTCCCGCGGCTAAACGCGACATCAAAGGCTCTCCTGTGGTAATTCTATTAGCATCAACTTTTGCCGAATATCTTTACAACTGTATCAACCGCGATATCAGAGACATAGATTACGGGGAGTTTGATAGCATTATATCTTCAAACCTTGGAAACGACATCAGCAAAATGGTTTCCGATATGACAATTTCAAAATTCTCAATTGCTACGAAATGATTACGGTTTACAACGAAGACAATATGGCACTAATGGCGCGTTACCCAGACCAATATTTTGATATCGCCATTGTAGACCCTCCATACGGAATACTCAACAAGACTGCACGCGGCGGAGACCGCAAATTTAACAAAAACGAATATAGCCAATGGGATGTAAAGCCAGACGACAGGTATTTTGACGAACTATTCCGCGTATCGAAAAATCAAATTGTCTGGGGCGGAAACTATTTCTCGAATCTTTGGCAGCGCAGCCAGTACAACAAAGGCTTCGTTATTTGGGATAAAAACCAGCCCGAAACCCTAAACAACTTTTCGATGGCGGAAATGGCGTGGACTTCGTTTGACAAGCCGTCCAAAATATTTCATTTCAGCGTTAGAAAAAACAAGAATAAAATACACCCCACACAAAAGCCTGCGGAATTGTACCAATGGCTTCTGAAACTCTACGCAAAGCCAGGTGACAAAATTCTTGACACGCACCTCGGTAGCGGAACTATTGCAGCAGCCTGTTACATTGAAGGTTACGACCTTACCGCATGCGAAATCAATAACGTATACTACCAAGGTGCCTTGGATATGCTCAGGCAATACGCTACCGATGGAGAAATCACCATTGAAGAAAGCGTTTGGAAGATTAATAACAAAATCAAATTGAAGGAAACTCCAACAGACGGTCAACAACTGCTAATAATGTATTAGTGTCAACCAACTAAGCAACACATTCATTTTTCGCCGCTCTTTACCACGCTCACTTTCTTGACATAATAACCGTCGCCCTCAAAAGCGATGTAGTACTCACCGGCAGGGATACGACGAACGTCGATTGTTGCGCGGCCGTCATTTCCGATTTTGCCTGATTGAACGGTGCTGAAATTAAAGTCCATAATTATATAATTCGTATAAACATTTGGCTTAGAAATTGTTACAAAAAACTGAGAATTGTCTTGACGGATTTTTACAGCGGCTTCATCGGCAAGATTTTCGTTTTTGGTAGAACTTCCCCACGATACAATATCAGCGTATGGGTCAAAAATAATATCAGACACTTCAAAACCCGGGTCGAGGGTGAAATATTGATTTTCGTAGTTGTTGTTGACACGCACAAAAACACTTTCGCCATTGTCGCCACAAAGCATTAAGGGAACTTTGGCACGGAAAAAAGCCATTGTAGAATCGGTTCTACGCTGCTCTATTTTCAAATTCAAAAGGTTATCGGTATTTTGCTGCCACAGCACACGATACACGGGCGTTCCGCGGCCATAAAACCATTGGTCGAAAAACCATTTGTAGTCTATGCCCGAAAAATCGTTGACCAATCTAAAAAACTCCTCGGCAGAGCAGTTGCCAAACCTATGGCGCGAATACTTTATATAATATTTAAGGAGATTGAAAAAAGTCTCGTCGCCAAGTTCGATTCGTAGCATGTGGAGAAGCATAGAACCCTTATCGTAGGTCATTCGAATGTCGAAAATTTCCCACACATCAGTTGTGTCGGTAACATAAATAGAGCCGAACGGCTTGGTGGCGGCAGAATAAATCTTTTTTTTGCGCCATAGTATAGGGTCGTTGGTTTGTCCCACGCCTCTTTCCTCAGCAAAGCCCTCACACCATTCGGCAAAACCTTCGTTGATCCAAACGTCAGTCCAACTGCTGCAGGTAATAGTATTGCCAAACCATTGATGAGCAAGTTCGTGAATCATAAGCGATAGCGAAAACTCAGAAACAAAAGTCATAGTTTGGTTTTCCATACCGCCACCCCAGCCAAACTGCGCCTGAGCATATTTTTCATCTACAAAGGGATAAACGCCAAAAGTATCGCACAGCATTTTGAGAGCTGGAATCAAGCGGGCAGCGCGGCGATGGTTCTGTTCGTAGCGTTCGGGGTAAAAATAGTTGACATATAGCAGCGAGTCGCCATTGTTGAGATGCACATACTCTTGCGTCACCACATAATTGCTAACAGCCACAGCCACAAGGTAAAAAGCAATTTTGTGACGGTGAATCCAGTTGGTGGTTCGTATTCCATCTTTTACCGATTCGGAAACAATCACGCCGTTGGATGCCGCACGATATTGTTCGGGACATTGCACAACTACCTGCACAGAATCGTATTTATCGGTGTTGACCTGACGGCAAGGATACCAGTCTTTTGCGACATTGGGTTCTGAAAGCGTCCAAAATATAGGCGAATTACCGTGGTTAGAAAAAGTTACAGAGCCAAAACCCGACCTCGATGGCACACCTTCGTAAATTACCTTCACCGAATCGCTATACGACCAAGTGTCGTCGGGATAAATAATCAACGAATCGCCTTGATGATTGAATTTTAGCGGGTTATCGCCGTGCATTACATTCTTTACTTCAAGCGACGAAGCAAGGTCGAATTGCAACGGCAGAAAACGGTCTTGTCTGGATTTTACAGCAAAATATTGAGTGGTTACACCTTTTATATATTTAACCGAAGGGTCAATGCTCAAATTGATACGCACAAATTGCATATCCACCCGCGAAAATGGATTTTTGGCAGCCGACACCGCAGTTGCGCAAAACAACAACAGCAAAAATACTAACCGTTGCATTTACCCAACACCTTTATAATAGTATCTTCAATTACTTTGGGATAATGTTCGTATTCGAGGGCGTGCACACGTTGGGCAAGAGTGTCGGCGGTGTCGTCGGGCAATACAGGACATTTAGCTTGGAAAATCACCGAGCCACGGTCGTAATCGTTGTCGATAAAGTGAATAGTAATTCCGCTCTCCTTATCTCCGCTATCGAGCACGCTCTGATGCACACGGCTACCATACATACCTTTACCACCATGTTTTGGCAACAATGAGGGATGGATGTTGACAATTCTTTGATCAAAAGCCGTCACAATATAGTCGGGTACAAGTTTGATGTATCCCGCCAGCACCACAAAATTGGTACGGAAGTCGCGCAAAACGCCAAGCATAAAGTCTGTGTCGTCGATCAAACGCTTAGAAAGCACAAGACACGGCACCGAATGACGACGGCAACGCTCTATTACAAACGCCTTCGGATTGTCGGTAATCAATAGTCCGATGCGCACTAACTTACTATTTTTAAAATAGTTGAATATATTTTCGGCATTGCTGCCGCTGCCTGAGGCAAATATAGTTACGTTCCACATAAAAATTTTTTTTAAAAAATTTAACGTGCAAATATATCAATAAATCTTCAATAGCCACGTTTTAAAGCATTTAAAATAATAGTGTCGAAAAATAATTTTTTAACAATCAATTAATTACAAAAATATTTTTTTTTTCGGTCTAAAATTGTTTTCTTTGCGGCGAATTTAAAAAAGAGAAATCGAAGTTTAATTTTTAAAAAATTATTTATCATGAACGAAGACATAAAGAAAAAAGTAAAAGAGATTATCGTTGAGAGATTAGGTGTAGACGAAGCAGAAGTTACAGAAGAAGCAACTTTCACAAACGATCTTGGTGCCGACTCTCTCGACACAGTAGAACTCATCATGCAGTTCGAAAAAGAGTTCCACATCACTATTCCCGACGATCAAGCAGAAAAAATCGCTACCGTAGGCAACGCTATCGAATACATCGAAAACCAACAAAAATAAATTATTTCTATGGAATTAAAACGAGTAGTCGTAACTGGCATGGGGACAATAAACCCCTTAGGCCATAATATAACCGAGTTTTGGGAAAATTTAAAATCCGGTGTAAGCGGCGCAGGTCCGATTACCCGTTTTAATCCCGAAAAATTCAAGACCCGGTTTGCCTGCGAGGTTAAAAATTTCGACGAGGTTGACGCTCAGTTCTTCAACAAAAAAGAAACCGGACGTTTAGACCTTTTTGCAAAGTTCGCACTTATCTCTGCCGAAGAGGCTTGGAAAAACAGCGGACTTACACCCGAAAATTTCAACCACGACCGTGCAGGTGTAATTTGGGGCTCGGGCATCGGCGGTATCAACACTCTCACCGAAGAAGTAGAACAATTCTGCCAAGGCGATGGTTCTCCCCGTTTCAGCCCATTCTTTATTCCCAAAATGATTAGCGACATTGCTCCGGGACACATCAGCATGAAGTACGACCTTCGCGGACCTAACTTCACCACTGTTTCGGCATGCGCTTCGTCTACCAACGCCATTATCGACGCATTCAACTACGTACGTCTTGGCAAGGCAGACATCATTGTAACAGGCGGTTCTGAATCGCCCGTGGGAATTGCTGCAGTTGCCGGATTCAACTCTATGAAGGCTCTCAGCACCAACAACGACAACTACAAAACAGCATCTCGTCCGTTTGACGCTACACGCGACGGATTTATAATTGGAGAAGGTGGCGGTTGCCTCATTCTCGAAGAGTACGAACACGCTGTAAAACGCGGAGCAAAAATCCTCTGCGAACTTGCCGGAAGCGGACTCACAGCCGACGCTCACCATATTACCGCTCCTCACCCCGAAGGACGTGGAGCAGCAGCTGTAATGAAACTTGCTATCGAAGATGCCGGTCTTAAACCCGAAGACATCGACTACGTTAATGTTCACGGCACATCTACCGGTCTCGGCGACATTGCAGAATCAAAAGCAATTCAGCAAGTGTTTGGCGATTACGCTTACAAAGTTAGCATCAGCAGCACAAAATCCATGACAGGACACCTTCTCGGAGGCGCCGGCGTTGTAGAATCTATCGCTTGTGTGCTTGCAATACTCAACGAAACCGTACCCCCGACCATCAATTTCCAAACCCCCGACCCGCATATCGACCCAAAACTCGACATCACACCCAACGTTGCCAAGAAAAGGGTTATCCGCGCAGCCCTCAACAACACATTCGGCTTTGGCGGACACAATGCTTCGGTGGTTTTCAAAAAGATTTAACGGCTAAAAAGGGGCGGGAAATTGTAGAGATGCAAAAATATGCGTTTCTACCGCAAACCCACCCCCTTTTCATTTTTCAAAAAATCTAAATCGGTGTTTAAGAACATAGCAGCCTTCATAAAGTACCTTTTCGGCAAAGACAAGAAATTCGCCCGCCAAATAAGGCGAATAACTGGTTTTTACCCTTACAACAAAGACCTTTACCAAACTGCACTTACTCACCGCTCGCTTTCGGCACGCACCAACACAGGATTTATGATCAACAACGAGCGCTTAGAATTTCTGGGCGACTCGGTGCTCGACCTCCTCATAGGCGAATACCTCTACAAGCGATTTTCAAACGAACAAGAAGGATTCCTCACTCAACTTCGTGCCCGCATTGTTAATGGCGACAATCTCACCGAACTATCTAAGCAAATAGGGCTCGACTTGCTTGTAAAAACCTCTGTAAAAAGCCATTCTTCAAATATTCACCTCTACGGCGATGCATTTGAGGCATTTCTCGGCGCAGTATACTTAGACCGCGGATTTAGTCAGGCAGGCAAATTCATCTACAAGCGCATAATGCCAAAATATCTCAATATCTTTGAGTTAGAGCATCAAAACACCAACTACAAGAGCCAACTTATTGAGTGGGGACAAAAAAACAAAAACGAAATTGAATTTGCCACCGACGTGGAATATCCCGGAAGCAAATATTTTGTATCGTATGTGCGCATCAACGGCGAAAACTACGGTTCGGGCATTGGTATTTCTAAAAAAGAAGCCGAACAAAAAGCTTCAAAAGTTGCTTTAAGCAAACTAAGCTAACTCATTAACCATCATCCACTAATAGTTTATTTAAAAAAATCCCGCGATGATAATTCTCGACGACGTTCTTATCAACGAAGATATTTTTACCGAAAAATTTTGTTGCGACGTTACCGCCTGCCTTGGCACATGTTGCGTAGAAGGCGACAGCGGCGCACCACTCAACTATACCGAAGTGCCAAAGCTCGAAAAGCATTTCAACGCCGCCAAAGAATATCTATCGCCCGATAACATCGCCGCTGTTGAAAATCAGGGATTTGCAGTAAAAGATTACGACAACGAACTTGTTACCCCGCTACTCAATCGTGCCGAATGTGCCTATTCGTACAAAGAAAACGGCATCACCCTCTGCGCCTACGAACGCGCATATCTCGACGGCAAAATTCCGTGGCGCAAACCCATTTCGTGTCATCTTTATCCCATCCGCCTCACCAAAGTAGGCATCTACACAGGCATCAAACTTCATCGTTGGAATGTTTGCCGCAGCGCATTTATCCTTGGTCGCAAAAAAAGTCTCCCCGCCTACAAGTTTTTAGAAGAGCCCATCGTCCGCCGTTTTGGACAAGAATTTTATGAAAGATTGTGTGAAGTGGCTGAGGCGTATTTAAAAGCACAAAAAGGGAAATAAAAAGCATCATTTCAATTTTTTACCAACAGAAGCAAAGCCTTTGCTCACTTTGTACCAAAAATTTGGTTCGGCATTTTCGCCAATAAGATTTTCAAATTTTTATTTTTGAAATATGAGGACACAAATAATTAAAGCAACAGGTTTCAAACAGAAAGTTCACCTACTTAGAAATCGGTCTTGTACTCACCCTTTTGGCTATTTGGGGAGTATTTGAATATAGCACCAAAGCTGAATCAGCATTCAACCAAATTAGATTAACCGTCGACGACGGCTTAATCGAAATTCCCGACACCCATCCCGAACCACCGCAACCTCCTGCGCCGCCAGTTCGCAAAATTGCCGAAATTATTGAAGTAATAGATGACCCTGAAAAATTTTGTGGTGATCCGCAAATCGACGCTGAAATAAACATTGACGCAGCCATGCAAATCGAAGAATTATCAGGCAAAAATGTAAAGATGTGTATACCAATTAAATTTAAGCTTTCAAACTAAAAAAACTTAAAAATAAGTTTGATAATTTAAAAATAAGTTATATATTTGCAAAGCCAATTATAAAACTAATAAGTCAATTACACAACGCATAAATACATTAAGAGATGGAACAGTTGACCAAAGCAGAAGAAAAGGTGATGCAGATATTATGGAAACTTAAATCTGCATTTGTAAAGGACATCATTGAGCAGATGCCCGACCCCAAGCCGCCTTACAATACCATATCGTCGGTGGTAAGGATACTCCGCGAGAAAGGTTTTGTAGACTTCAAGGCCTACGGCAAAACCTACGAGTACTTTCCCGCTGTCAGCAAACTCGCCTACAAGAAATACACTTTTGGGCAGATGCTGAAAAACTACTTCGACGGAAGCTACGAAACCATGGTATCTTACATGGTGGACGAAGAGCCGGTATCCGAACGCGAAATAAGCGAAATAAAGCAGATTATCGACCAAAGATCTAAGTAGACATGCTTTCGGCGGTGGCATACATAGTAGAATCATCGGTTATATTTGCAGTGCTTATAAATTTTTACAAATATGCCTGCTACCGTCAAACCTATTACAAGTGGGATCGATTTCTACTAATTGCCTGCATAGTAATATGCTACGCACTGCCGTTTTGCAAAATTAGCGAAGACGAATCTAACACCAAAACCGAAACCGAACCTGTATCGATAACAGGCATCGCATTAGGCGAAAACAGCCACACAATCACACTCTCAAGGCAAACCACTTTTGCCACAATAGCCAAAAACGCACTACACAGCCCCACATTCCACACATTATTATTTATATTAATGATAGCGTATATAGTGTGCGCGGCAATAAAGGCAGTATCAGTATTATCTGCACTGCTAAAAATACTCCGACTAAGACGCGGAAAGCCAGAAACCATTGACAACGGCATCAAAATTTACACCGCCGATAGTCGCACACCAGCGTTCTCGTTCTTTGACAATGTATTTGTAAACAAGGCGTTCTGCAACCTCGATAGCCGTTCGCAAGAGACAATTCTCAACCACGAACGCCAGCACATACGAGGACGCCACAGCATTGATATCATCATCTTTGCCATACTCTCAATAGTGCAATGGTTCAACCCTGCTGTTAAAAAAGCCGCAGCACTCAGCCGACAGATTTGCGAAAACATAGCCGACTCGTCTGCCACCGAGGGCGACAAAAAAGATTACGCGTTGCTTCTGTTAAAACTCGGCAGCAATAACCCCAAACCTTCGTCAACAGAAACAGACACAGAAGGCAGTATCAAAAGCCGTGTGCTCAATATCTACTCTTACGATAGCGCACAAAACCGAAAAATACGATTTGCCTGTTCGCTGCCCATATTGCTATTGTTAATAATCTGTTACCTAATAATAGGCGGCAAAATGAGCACAAAAAACAAAGACGGGTTAGAGTTTCCAATAAAAGGCGGCTACACATTGGCAGCAGAATACTTTGAAGACCGCATTTGCACAATAAAGGATGGACGGAAATATTACGTTTCGCATCCCGAAACAGCATTCTACGTACCCGAAAACACAGTAATAGTTGCACCGATTACAGGCACAGCCACATCAGCAAACGACAACGAAATTGCCATAACATCGGGCGACACCACTATCACTATCAAATACATATCGTTGGTAAGCAAAAGCAAAACGGTAACACTCGGTCAAGAGATAGGGCGAGCCACTACCCTGCCACTGTCGATAAAAACCGAAATAAAAAACAAAGCAATCGACCCAGCGATAATATTCAACTACTAATTCATATAACGTAACTTAACTACCTAATACTTTGATACTATGCAAAACAAAAAAAACAGCAAGCGCCGACCTTGAAAGCAAACGAGGAATAATGTTTCTGATAGGTCTTGCCATATCGCTCGGGCTAATATACGCAGTGTTGAGCTACGAAAAGCCCAAGCCCACATACGAGGAGGTAACTGTAACCCTCCCGGCGGAAAGTATAATCATCACAGAAATAATTTCTCCGCCATAAGTTAAATTATTATTAAAAAAAATTTGCGTATAAAAAATAAACACCATAATTTTACACGCTCGAAAATGTAGAACATTAACATTAAATATAAACACACAAAAACATAAATCAAAATGGAAGAAAAAAAATCACAAAAAGCCGATCTCGAAGGTAAGAAAACCATCTTCTTAGAAATCGGTTTCGTTCTCACCCTCTTAATTGTGTGGTGGGCGTTCGAATTCAGCACAAAAGCAGAAAAAGCAGAAGACCTCGGTACAGTTGCATTCACCGAAGACATTGTAGAAGAAATTCCTATCACTCGTCAAGAGCAGATAGAGCTTCCTCCTCCACCTCCTCAACAAACCGTTGCCGACATTATTGAGGTGGTAGACGACAAAATCGAAATCAACGAAGACCTCACAATCGACGAAGCTGACGAAAACACAGCCATTGAAATTCAAGAAATTGTAGAGGTTGCACCCGTTGAAGAAGAAGAAGAAGAGGCAGCACCTTTCGTTATCGTAGAGGATATGCCCGAATTCAAAGGCGGAGACAAAGCTCTCTTGAAATATATTGCAGAACACGTGGTTTACCCCGAAATTGCAAAAGAAAACGACATTCAGGGTACAGTATACGTTAAGTTTGTAATCAACGAAAAAGGCAAAGTTACCAACGTAGGACTTCTCCGTGGCGTTGACCCCTTGCTCGACAAAGAGGCAATCAAAGTTATCGAAAGCCTTCCCGATTGGAAACCCGGCAAACAGTCTGGTAAAAACGTAAAAGTTTCGATGCAGGTGCCCATCAAGTTTCAGTTAGCAAACTAATGCAAAAAAAAACTCACAAAAAAAATCTGCCCACTGTTGACACGGGGCAGATTTTTTTTTATATTTGCAAAAACCGCCTACAACCAATATAAACTTATGACAACAGACAAGCCAATAATAGTTCCATGGGATTTTAGCGAAAAAGCAGAGTTTGCAATGCTTCATGCTGTCAACATTTCAATAATAACAAACTATCCTATAATACTTGTTCACATTACTAAACGTCAATCAGACAACTCAGAATATACCCAAAAACTAACTACCAAGGCCAACGAATTAAAGCAACAATACGGAGTTGAAATATCAGCCTTGGTACGCACAGGCAACATCTTTAATCAAATATCCGACATCATTGCCGAAACCAATGCATTTATTGCCATTATGGGCACACACGGCATGAAAGGACTTCAAAAACTAACAGGCAGTTGGGCATTAAAAGTAATTACAGGCTCAAAAGCTCCATTTATTGTAGTTCAAGACCGTCCTCAATCAAATGCCGACGTTACAAAAATCGTTCTTCCAATGGATTTTAAACTCGAAGAACGAGAGAAACTTGTGTGGACAACATTTCTTGCAAACGTTACCAAATGTAAGTTTTACATTTGTTATACCGAAATTGGCGACGAAATAATTCAAAAACGCACCATCGGCAACATAAAAGCAGCCTGCACATATTTAGAAAGCAAAGGAATCAACTACGAACTACATCAACTACCCGGCGAAGAAGGCATCGCCAAAGAAACCATAAAATTTGCCAAACAAATCGAAAGCGGAATGATTCTTATTACCACCACCAAAAACATTAAGTTTCAAGACTATGTGCTTGGTGCTGCCGAACAACAAATTATTGCCAACGATAGCAAAATACCTGTTATGTGCGTCAATCCAAAAGCAGGAACAAAATAATTTTGCACATTAATAAAATAATATCTACCTTTGTAATTGGATATAACAAATTTTCGAAAATGGACAAAACAGAAAACAACAAATACGTAATAGGCATTACACAGGGCGATATCAACGGCATCAACTACGAGATAATAATCAAAGCTCTTGCCGACCCAGAATTATACAACAACTGCACAATAGTAATTTATGGTTCTGCCAAGGCAATAGGCTTTCACCGCAAAAACCTCAACCTGCCGCAAATCAATTTCAACGCAACCAAAAGCGCTGCAGAACTTGCTCCAAACAAAATAAACCTTATTAACATAGGCGACGACAACCTTCGTCTCGAACTCGGAACCTCTACAGTTACCGCAGGCGAATGTGCTGCCGAAGCTCTCAAACTTGCCGTTCAAGATTTAAAACAAGGATACATCGATATTTTGGTAACTGCTCCCATCAACAAAAACAACGTTAACGAAGCAGGACTCAAGATACCGGGACACACCGAATTTCTTGCCGATAATTACAACACGTCAGATTATCTTATGCTTATGACCTCCGAAGATTTAAAAATTGGAGTTGTAACAGGTCATGTACCTCTAAAAGACGTGGCACACAACATAACACCACAAAAAATAGTTCAAAAACTACGCATCATAAACCGCTCGCTCAAAGAGGATTTCACCATCCGCCGTCCAAAAATTGCGGTTCTGGGACTCAACCCTCACTCTGGCGACAACGGAGTAATTGGCAACGAAGAATCAGAAATCATTCTCCCCGCACTTAAACAAGCCGAAGAAGAAGGTATAACATGTTTTGGTCCATATCCTTCGGACGGATTTTTTGCTGCCGAACTCTACAAAAAGTTTGATGCCGTGCTTGCCATGTATCACGACCAAGGATTAATCCCCTTCAAAATAATAGCAGGCAACAAAGGCGTCAACTACACCGCTGGATTGCCAATTGTACGCACTTCGCCCGACCACGGTACAGCATACGACATTGCAGGTAAAGGCATTGCCGACGAAACTTCGCTCAAAGAAGCTATTTACACAGGCATTGCAATCTGGCAAAACCGTCAGTTGCTCAAAGGAATCAATCCACTCAAAAAACTTACTGTAACCGAATCGGACAAAAAAATTTGTTAACCACTACTATTAAAAACAATATACAATGAAAGACTTTTCTTACGAACGTCACGGCTCAGATTTAATTAATTCGCGCCTCTGCGTTATCGAAAACCGTGCACAAAAAAATAGATCGATAGCGAATCTCAAAAAACTTCACTCGTGTATCGACCTTACATCGCTTAGCAATGCCGACAACGAAAACTCCATTGCCGACTTTGTAATGAGCGTCAATACTTTTAAAGAAAATAATCCTGACATACCCAATGTAGCAGGTATATGTGTATATCCCAAGTTTGTTCCTGTGGTACGAAAAATTCTTGCTGTTCCCGAAGTTAAAATTGTTTCGGTGGCAGGAGCTTTCCCCCATGCACAAACATTTGAAGAGATAAAAATTCGCGAAGTAGAACTTGTCGTAGAAGCTGGTGCCGACGAAATAGACGTGGTAATCAATGCAGGCGACATTATCGACGAGGAGCATTCCAAAGCCTTTGCATCACTCAAAGATATGAAAAAAGCTTGTGGCAACGCTCACCTCAAAGTAATACTCGAAACAGGCGCATATTCATACGATTCAGACATTTACGAAGCCTCAATAATAGCCATGAAAGCAGGTGCCGACTTTATCAAAACCTCAACAGGCAAAATGAATCCTGCTGCCACACACAAAGCTGCATTGATTATGGCAATTGCTATCAAAGATTTTGAACGCGCCACTGGCAAAACCATTGGTTTAAAACCCGCTGGAGGTATCCGCACAGCCGATGATGCCCTTATGTATTACACCATTGTAAAAGAAATTCTTGGCGAAGAACGCATTACACCTGAATATTTCCGCCTTGGTGCAACAAGTCTTTCGGGTGCGCTCATCAAAGAAATCAAAAAAGGATAGGCTCTCCCCTATCTCGACCAAACCCTCACCTCTCTACCACCAATCAAGAGCGACATTCCATCTTTTTTGCCTTCGTCATCGTACGAAAAACAAATTTTTGGATTGTTGCGCTCTTTGTTGCGGCGGTGAAACAATCCCGACAAACGGCGGATTTCGCTTACTCCGCGCTCCCCAATAAAAGTGATATTATCAGCATCTATCAGGAAATCATCATCGTCGATTTGAGCATAATCAACAGAAACAAAACTCATAGAATCCGCATTAGTAGTCAACTCTGCATAGTCAATTTTGATACGCGCTATATCTAAAGATTCGAAAAACATAGGCTGTTCGATTGTGGCAATGGTTTGCGATTCTATTGGTGAAGAAATTAGTTGCGATTCAATTGGAGAAGGATTTGGTTGCGCTACAATTTGAGAAGCAATGGGGTTAAGAGGTTTCGATTCAGAGGCAGGAATAGCTAACTCATCTTGAGCATCAATTTTATTATCTGCCACAAAAACCTTATCCACCACTACCCTACCGCTCGTGGCCATAGTATTAATCAAAATTTCGTTATTAGTCCACACCTTAATTGCAAGCAATGCAAAAAATAGAGCAGCCACTGCAGCAGCGTAATACCATATTCTTCTAACCTTGGCATTACGTTTGAGCGTTTGTTTAAATGGATAATGTATATCATTATTATCCTGAATCTTACACTTAGAAAACAATGCAGCAGAACGGATAATATCATCGTTTTCTAAAAGCATCTTTTCATATTCTGCCGATTCGTGTGGCTGAGCAATATTTTCGGTAACGAGAACTGCAAGACGGTTGAAATATGGCTCTGACAAATCATCAAAATCAGAAGTATGTTTCAAACTATTCTTAACATCACTGTCCAACGTTTCGTTTTTAGAAACATCAACAGAACCTACGCCGCACATTTCAGAATAATCGCTTAGCAGTTCAGCATATTCAGGATTAAGCTCAACAAAACGGTCTACCTCGGCGGCAACTTCTTTTGAAAGAGCACCGTCGATATAGTCAACTATCAATGCTTCAATATTTTCTGCAGTTACTTTCATAATGATTCCACCAAGTCGTCAAAAGAATAGATATGTGATTTTTCTAAAAACTGTTTCAAAAACAACCTTCCCATAAAGATGTAAACCTTAACTTGGGCTATATTCAAACCTGTAATATCAGCAATTTCTTGATAAGAATAGCCTTGAAGGTCGCGCAAAAGGATAACACTTCGCTGTTCGGGTTTCATTTTTGAAATAGCCACTTCAAGTATTTCTTGAATAACATTATATTGTTTAAAAGAAGATTGCGGAGTATTGGTTGATTTATCCAAATCATCGGTATGCTGATTTCGGCGCAAATTATCAATCATTGCATTATGGGCACACGAAAAAAGATAGGGCTTGGCTTTAATCGCCATTAACCACTCTTTCGTTATTAACCTCTACTGTAACATGCTTGTCAGATACACGACGGTAGATTTTAACAGAATTACCATTGCGATTGATTTCTACACGGTTAGAATACGAATTAACCATACCTGAGTTTTGAATAGCATCGAGAGCAATATCAATTTTGGCAATCGTAGAATCAATATCGCGAAAACCAGAATTGAGAGCGTCGATACGTTGTGTATTGAGCGACATCTGATTAGCACTATCGCGAAGATTATTGATACGGTTTTCAAAATTTGAGCGTCCCTCCAAAAGGTCGCACTTGCGGTTGAGGAGCTCGGTTTTAGCCTCCTACAAAAGTCCGGCTACGTTATCTTGAGCGTCGGC
Source organism: Bacteroidales bacterium (assembly GCA_016293845.1). Lineage (GTDB taxonomy): Bacteria > Bacteroidota > Bacteroidia > Bacteroidales > UBA3824 > UBA3824. The sequence continues at coordinate 121,788 of JAEDDH010000003.1, forward strand.
ATTCCACACATTTGTGATAGTTATAATCACTGCAGACAAAATAATTGACAATATCTTTTTCATGGTTGTATGTTTTTATGATGTTTTGCCATAAGACGGACAACTATAACAAAAGTTACAGCTCGTTGAAAAAATAATCGCTTTTTTTTAATAAAATATTTGCAAATGTAATCCAAAACCACTTACTTTACATTTTGAAAAAGAAACACACAAATGCAACTTTCAGAGCGTGATTTTGAAAAGCTATTTAAGGAACACTTTGTATCCATCACCATATACAGCCGCAAGATAGTGCAGGACACCGACACCGCCAAAGACCTTGCGCACCGCAGTTTTGTAAAGGTATGGGAAAAACGCGAAACTCTCCCACCTGAAAGCAACCTAAAAGCGCTCCTCTACCGTATAGCACACAACCTATCAATCAATTACATTCGCGACCAAAAGAAATATACAACCGACGAAACATTACCATTATTTGAAAGTGAAAATTCCGACGCCGACAACGATATAGTAGCAAGCGAGCTTGAAGCCGCTATTGTAGACACCATTCAACACATGCCCGAAAAAAGCCGCGAGGTATTTATTCTCAGCCGCTACCAAAAACTTACTAACCCTAAAATATCAGAAAAACTCGGCATAAGTATCAAAACTGTAGAGGCTCACATAACATCAGCATTGAAACTACTCCGAAAAAAAATATTCGGGAAAGAGAAAAAAACATAATAAAATACATAGGGTAAAAAACATTTCGCGTGTTACAATTTTAGACTAAAAACATAAAACAAACTAACATTTTTTATAAAAAGGACCAATGGACAATGTAGATTTAAAAATACCGGAGATACCAGACCTTAAACTGCTCGATATCGACACCGACGCAGAATGGAACAAACTTGCCGGAGAACTTGGATTTCACCGAAAAGCTAAGATATTAAGGTTTGACGTTATGCTAAAAATTGCTGCGGCAGTATTAATTATACTTGCCACAACGGTATTTATTATGCACAACAACGAATCCGAAACGCAAACATTTGCAGCTATCGACACTCCAATCGAAACTATTGTAGAGCATAGCACAGCAATTAGTGTAAATCGCAATAGTTCTGTTACTTATCACAACAGCAAAGACAAATTCTGCGTAGACCTCAAAGGCGAAGCTTACTTTGATGTAGAAAAGAACCCCGAACGCATTTTTGAAATCTATACTCAAGATGTTAAAGTAATAGTTCATGGCACTTCGTTCAATGTTTGCCAAAAAGCTAATGCCACCACAGTTACAGTTACATCAGGCATCGTAGAAGTGGTATCGCCCAAAGATGGCAATTCGGTAAAAATCACCAAAGACGAAGAACTCACCTACACAGCTAAAGAAGGTTTTGTAGTAAAAAAAATCAACAATTACAACACCATCGCATGGAAACTAAAAGAGTTTAAGTTTAACGACACCGAGCTTGGCGATATTATGAAACAACTATCACAAGCATACGGATTTGAATACAAATTTGAAGATATTGAAAGCGCAAATTATAGAATTTCAGGCACATTTAGCAATCAAAGCCTGTCGTCGATTATCAATATCATCAACCAAACTCTCGACGAAACCAACATAATCCAAACTCCAGAAGGCGGATATGCGGTTGTAAAGAGATGATATATCAATTAAAACCAAATGCCGGCAGCCAAAATAGTCATCGGTAATATTGCTAAATATATAATTTGCTCAGTAATACTGATAGCCTTAACACTGCCAAAAAAATCTTATTCACAAACCGATAGCACCGTTAAAATAAGCATATCGAGTAAAAAAAGCCCGCTAAAAGAAATTCTTGCAGATATTTCAAATCAGACGGGCTTTATGTTTGTATATAACAGTCAATTGGTAGACGACGAGATAAAACTTGACATCAAAATCCGCAACAAAAAACTATCAAATGTTCTTTCGCAGATTTCTGCCACATTAGATTTTTCGTATATCATCACCGACACACACATCATCCTAAAACCACGAAAAAAAGACATCAACAACAACCCACAATCGCAGCAAACATCCAAAAATGCCGTCATAAGCGGTTATATACGCGATGCTTCGTCGCACGAAATGCTTATCGGAGCCACTGTTGCTGTCAACAATTCTAACAAAGGAACGCTCACCAACGCTTACGGATACTATTCGTTACCTCTCGAAAAAGGCGAATACACCATTACGTTTTCGTATCTTGGCTACCGTCGCGAATATATCAACATCAACCTAAGAGAAAACGAAACAATCGACAAAGACCTAGTACCCATTGAAACTCAATTAGAAGCCATATCTGTTATTGCCGACAAAACCAAAAACTCAATTACCGAATCGCTCAACAATAGTTCGTCGATAAAAGCATCAGATTTCAACAAATATGCGGGATTAATAATTGGCGGCGACCTTGTGGGCATTCTTGCCACCGACCATGGCATAACACGTCAGAGCGACGGTTCGGCGTTTTATAATGTACGCGGCGGATACAAAGATCAAAATCTAATACTTATCGACGAAGCTCCAATTTATCACCCGTCGCACTTGTTTGGATTTTATTCTGCCGTAGCTCCCGAAGCGGTTAATTCGCTAAACGTTTACACCTCGGATTTCCCTCTAAAATATGGCGGACGATTGTCATCAATTACCGACATACACACCAAAGACGGCAGTAGCGGCAAAGTAATCATTAGCAGCGAATTTACACCGCTCACCAATTCGCACCGTATCGAAACACCTATCTATCAAGACAAAATTACCGGCACAGCCGATATTCGCACTTCAAACTTACGATGGATAGCCGAATTGATGGAATTTGAAGGCGACAACAAATTTTACGATATTCACGCCAAAATACACATAAAAGCAACGCACAAAGACCGCATTTACCTTTCGTATTTTAGAGGCAAAGACGCATATTCTAACCTTCAGACCAACAACAACTACGCTGTAGCGTGGCAAAACAACACTGGCACCATCCGCCAATACAAAATAATTTCGCCAAAAATTTACCTCAACAACAATATTTATATCGGGCATTATAGCTACAAACTCTTTACATCCGAAACTCACGACAGTTATTGGCGCACCCGTATTGGCAACATCGGCATCAAAACCGACATAGTTTACAACATTTCGTCTAACCACACAATCAAAGCAGGCGCAGAATACGCCTTCACCGTCATTGACCCTGCAACACAATATATCGACAACAAAAAAAGTAATAAAGGTATAATGTCGGGTAATGCCGATAATATTGTGGGATACTTAGGTGTTGAAAGCAAAATTGGCAATAGCATAGCCATAAAATACGGTTCGCGATTATCTATTTGGAACAATTACGGACCTGCCAAATACTTTGAGAAAAACATCACAAAAATGAATTGGGACACTACATTTGTACCCGAAGGTAGGTTTAATACTTTTTGGAATTTTGAACCGCGTGTTGCCCTTGTGTACAAGCCAAATGCCAAAACCATTTTAAAAGTATCAGCAGAGCATAATGTACAATATTTGCACATGCTATCAAATTCAATAAGTCCTTTTACAACACTTGATTTTTGGATCCCCAGCGGCAAATATTTTAAACCACAAACGTCCGACTGTGCAACATTCACCGCCACATACACCACACGAGAACTTATTTTTACATTCTGCACCTATTACAAACATTCAAAAAACATTACCGAATATGGTCAGCACGCCAATATGCTACTCAACGAAGCTATCGAACGCGACTTTTCCTTAGGAGAAACCACCGCTCAGGGTTTTGAAACAGCTATTGAAAAAGACAAAGGCAGTTTAAAAATGAAATGTTTTTACGCTTATACTTACAGTCAGCGCTACACTCCCGACCTCATGAAGCACAAATACATTTCAAACGACAATATACCCCACAATATACATATAATGGCTCAATATACCATCAACAACAGGCTTACGTTCAAAGCCGACTTCAATTGCTGTTCGGGTACGCCATACACCATGCCCGTGGGTTTCTACTACTACCAAGATTACAAAATACCATACTACGGTAGCCGCAATAATGCACGCCTAAGAATGTATCACAAATTAAATGCTGCTGTGGTATACAACTTTCAACGCCCGTTGAATAAGTATATCAAACATTCAGTTACTTTATCGGTATACAATGTTTACAACCGCAAAAACTATGTTTTGGTATCGTACAACAAAATAGAAACTCCTGCCGGTACATATCTTGTACCTACAAATATGATCAAAGATAATCAGTTTCTTGCCACAGGACTTTCGCTTCCGGGTGTATTTCCGATGGTATCGTACAACATTCTATTTAGCTATACACCCAAAGGAAACAGATAAAAAAAACCGCACAACCAAATGTTATGCGGTTAAGAGTCTTCAGAATTAAATCAGATTAATATTCCCAAAGGTCTTGTTCAAAGTTAAAGATTTGCTCTTTGATATTTTCAGCCTCCAAAAGGCATTCTTGACCTTGAGCATACTCTGCAATAAGACGGTTGTCGTACATGTTAGATTCTGCAACAATGTAGCTCTGGAAATAACGTTTTTGGAAAATATCCTCGAAACTTAAACGGGCTGCATCGTTTTTAGGATTGAAACATTCTGCATTAGCCAGCAATTTGCGAGCTTCGGGATAATAGATCCAGAATACACGGGTTTGACGCTCTTCGGGGTCGTCTGGTTCTTTGTGGAAAACGCGGATTGCGCAAAGACCAATGATACGGCATTCGAGCACCGAACGTTGTTTGTCAAAAAACCAAAGCTCTTTGAGGCGGTATCTTGTTACCTCAGAACTTATGTAAGGAGTTTCAACCGATTTTTCAATGACATTGCCGTTTTCGTCAGAGTCGACTACGGTTTCAACCTTAGCTCCTAAGTTTTTGTGAATCTGCTCCTCGGTAAGTATAAGGGAAAACTCGTCGCCGCCGCTTTCATCGTAAGCAGTAAGACCTTGAGTGTGAATACCTTCCAACAAAACGTCGATTAAACTCAAACGTCCGTCGGTAGGCGTTGTGGGAAAATAAAGATGTTGATTAGCCCTCTCTGAGAGCTCTATCTGCCTCCATATTATTTTCGACCACATTACATCTGCTTCTCTTACAAACTGATAGGGCACCGGCTTGCGGTTTGTGGTGTGTATCTTTTCGTAAGGAAGTCCTAACAGCACCTGCGCTTGAGTTTTTTGAGCCTCAAAACATTGCAGGAATGCTACTACAGCCGTTAAAAACAGTACTTTCTTCATAATGCTACAATTAAAAAAGAGTTTTAATAGAACTTCTATGTTTTATTAAAACTCTTTTTAAGATAAAATATTGTTTAAAAATGCACTTTTTTTGGTAAGTGCAAGCATTAATATCAAACTACCTAACAGTAAATTTGATAGTGTTGAGGTTACGTGTAGAACCGTCGGGACCTTTGGCTTTGATATCTTCGATATAAACCTTGCCACCTGAAGGAACATTAGCGATAAGCTGTTTCTGCTGAGCGGTAAACTGACCTGAACGGCTTTCTGCGTTTTGGGTAAAGCCTTTAACTGTGGCTGATACGGTAAAGCCTACAATGGTGAACTTCAAGTCGAAGTCGAAGTTTTCCATTTCGGCACGTAGCGTCTGGTTGACAAGGATGTTTTTAGCAATCATACCACCGCGTTTGTTTTCGCCATTACCTATTGATGCCATTGGGTCGGGAACTCGTTTAACGCGGAATTTCTTTGAACCAAGAGCTTTGGTAGTACCATCGATATTAGCGGAGCAGTTTACTGTTACCTCACCGGGAGATTTAACATTAACTATGTAGTTGGCACCACTTGTACGACGAATGCTACCACCCGAGATAGTAGCGTTAACTTTTTCAGCGGGAACACCCGAAGCAGAAATTTCTACTGGGTTGTCAACACCGATATAGAATACGTTCATCTTGGTAGGCGAAACTGATACGCTGGGTTGACCAACTTCGTAGGTGCTTTGGAAAGGATATTCCTTAATTTCACCAGTAGATTTGTTTTTCAACTTAATAACGCCACCCCAAGTTTTTGTACCAACACTTGAAGTATTGCCTGTGTAAGTTCCTACGCCCTGTGCAACAGGAATAGGCTGACCACCAACCAAAATATCAGGGTCGGTTGTAGAGTCGTAAGCTGCAATAAATACTTCAGCTTTATAGGGCTGACCTACGAGTACGTAGTTAGAGGGTGAGTTAACAACAGCTTTGATAGCGTTGAACTTCATATCTGATTTACCGATCTGACCCATGAGGTAAGAAAGCATCGACGATTCGGTGTTGCGTACGTCGGCCTGCATCTTGGTCATAAGAGCAAGAACGCCTGCTGCTGGCAAGTGTTCGAAGTTAGCTACTTCCCAAGGAATCATCTCACCTGCTTCGTTCAACGATTTGGTGTCTTCGGTAGAAAGCATTTGTTCCAAGCTGTTGATAAGGCTTCTACGAGCGTTAACAGCCTGCTCGGTAGAAACTGTGTCTTTGTTAACAATGTCAATAAGGAACTGACGATAAGCTACACGGGAGTTTTTGATGTCGGTAGAGTGACCTTCTGTGATGAAGAGCTGACCACCTACGTTGTTGTCGTCTTTTTTAGAAACGAGGTCTCCGATGTATGATTCCTGATCGTTTTCGTTCATTTCGCGGAGTTGCTGTTCGTTTTCAACACCTTCGAGGGTGAAAACAAGCTTCTCTTTCCAATGTTGTATTTCGTCGTATGCTTTGTCTGCTTCAACAACAACCTGGTCGGCAAGTGACTTATAGGGTGCAACACCGGCTGAGTCGTTTACCATAGCCTTGACAAATTCGTTTTGTATATCGGCGATTACACCTTCGGTAATAGTGTTGGTTTTACGAAGGCTACCGTCCACGAGCGAAAATGCCGTAAGGATTTCGGCAGATACGTTCAAAGCAAGCAAGGCAGTATAGAATAGGTACATCATACCAATCATTTTCTGCCTCGGCGTTTCCTTTGGTGAACTCATATTGTTTACTTAAAAATTGATTAAAAACTAAGATTAAAGATTACAATGCGTTATTTACGCCAATTTTACGTTCATAGCGGTAAGCATTTTACCGTAAACATCATTGAGAGCGGCGAGGTTCTGTCCAAGTTTATTAACCTCAGTAGCGTATGTGTTAGCGCCTTTAACCGAATCTCTAAGTTTTTGAATAACAGTATCAAAATCACCAAGTTGCAATTCAAATACACTATTAATAGCTTCAATGTTTCCGTTAAGGCTTGTAATATTCTTAGAATATTTGTCATTGCCGTCTTTAAGAGCTGAGAAATCAAGATCAGCAACTTTAGAGAAAGCAGCTGAAGCGTTACCCATAGCATTAGAAACATCTTCTGCAGTACCGTTGATAGAAGAGAATGCAGTAGAAGCTGATTTCAAGCTATCAGAAGCTGTGCGGAGGTTAGCCTCGAAATCTTTAGAAGCAGCAGCCGAATTAGCAACGTCTTTCAAATCAGTAACAGTTTCGTTGAATTTAGCGAAGTTCTGTCCAAGGTTCTGGAATACGTTCTTGCCAGCGCAGTCTTCAATCATTTTGTTGAGTTCAGCGAAAGCTTTTCCGTCTGAAGTAGGAGCAGCAGCACCCATAAGTTTGTTTTTAGAAACAGGTGAACCACCTTCTTCTTCTAAATCATCGGGGTCTGTCAAAAGCTCGGGATAGACGTTCTGCCAGTGGTATTCTACTGGTAGCGGGTCGAATGCCGAGAATAAGAAGATAACAGCCTCGGTCAAAAGACCAATCATAAGCATTGCAGAAGCGCCAGGATAGTGCTGGATTTTGAACAATGCACCAACAATAACGATGCTGGCTCCAATACCGTAAAGCTTTGCGATGAATTTTTTCCAACCCAAAGACTCGTTAAATGGTTTTTTCTTTGCCATAATGTGTTTTTTTAAGTTAAAATTTAAATTTAATTATTGTTTATAATATTTCTAATTGTGTTTCTGAACGGTGGAATAATGCACCGCAGAATTATTCGCTAAAATTACAAATTTTTACTTTACAATAAAACATTATTGATGTGTTTTTTTAACATTTTTTCTAAAATAAAAACTTACTATCATTTAACAAATTATATACCAATAATTTATGATAAAAGTTTTTTTTATTTTTTTGTATCAAATAAAAAAATACTATAAAAAAACGATACCGGATATCAGGGAATTGACCTTTCCGCCGAAATCCGGTATCTCTAAATCAAATAAGTATTATGAATAATGTTTAGTTCCAGTCTTCGCCCATAGTTCCGCGACCCATGTAAGATCTTACGCAACGGAAACCGATGTAACTTTTAGCAGTGTCTTGATATTCGTAGGTACGAGTACCAACTTGGAGGTAGTATCCAACATCTTTCCAAGAACCACCACGGATAACTTTGCGTTTGAGTACGGGCGGGTCGTCGGCAAGTGCATTGTAGCTGTAATCGGGGTTAAGGTCGTGGGTGTAAGAGTAAGCACTTTCGTCGAATGCGTTAGATGTCCATTCTGCAACGTTGCCAGCCATATCGTAGAGACCGTACTCATTGGGAGCATATGAAGCTACTTCGATTGTGCGAACTGCGCCGTCGTCGGCATAACGTCCTCGTAAGGGTTTGAAGTTTGCGATAAAGCAGCCAGAGTAGTTACGTGTGTAAGGACCGCCCCAAGGATACATTGAAAGTGCGAGACCGCCGCGTGCTGCGTATTCCCATTCAGCTTCGGTGGGAAGGCGGTAAGATTCTACCATAGGTTGGTGGTTGTTACGGTAATAATTGTTGAGGAAATCAGTACGCCAGATGCAGAATGCTGTAGCTTGTTTCCAAGTAACACCTACAACAGGATAGTTGTCGAATGCGGGGTGCCAGAAATATTTACGAGCCATAGGTTCGTTGTAAGAATAGGTGTAATCGCTCATCCAAACGAGTGTATCGGGATATACAGGGATTCTACCTTTCATGATAAACGAGCGGCGGTCTTGAATCGGAACAACTTTACCTTTAGAGTCGATAACAGTTCCTTCGTATTTACCACCCGAAAAATCTTCGTTAAAATTGTAACGGTTTTGTTTGAGAGCAGCCTGTTTGAGGTCTACCCATTCGTAATCGTAAATAAGTTTGCGAGTATCAATTTCGTGAAGTTTGTTAAAACGTTCTTCTTTAATAAGGAACATTTCTTTAACAGCGTCAGAAATAGCTTGGCTTTCTTCGCCTTTACCTTTTTGCCAAACTTTGTCGCGGTTTTCCCAGTTGAGCCAACAGTTTTTGGTGTCGGTAGGGTCGTATTCGTTGGGATCAACTTGTTCTTCGTCGTAAGGATAAACAAAGATATTTCCTTTTCCGTTGTCGCCAACACCTGCAATAACGCAAAGACGCATTGCGATAGAGTCTCTCACCCACTCTACAAACTGCCTGTACTCGTTGTTGGTGATTTCGGTGTCGTCCATCCAAAATGGATCCACTGTTACAGTTTTCGACTGAGCTGTCAATGTAAAGGGTACATCCTGATCATTTGGACCCATTGTAAAGCTACCCTGAGGAACGAAAACCATTCCGTATGGGTCGGCTTCAGCGTATGCTGCTGGTCTGTTTGGGGCTCCTATCAGTTCACCGTTCAATCCGCTGTTGCAGCTGCTGAGTACCAATATTGCTGAAACTGCAACTAAAAATACCTTTTTCATAATACCTTTTATTTTTTGCTGATAAATTTCTTTAAATTTTAAAGGCTCTACAAATATCTTACGCTTCTTACTTTCTGGGCTGGTTTGCTTCTTTCCGGCATAAAACTGTATCCTATCATCACCTCAAACGAACCTGCGTTGGTTTTTCTAAGTTTTGAAATTCCGAACTCGTATGCGATTCCTGCCTTGAAGTCTCCCATTATCGTAAGTCCTGCTAATACTGAAAGAGCGTCTTCGTTTCTATAAGTAACGCCGCCAAAAAACTTTTTATTGTATAAAAAGTTAAGATTTATATCGGCTTGTAATGTATTGCCGTCCGACATCAAAATCACTTGCGGTGTCAAGTCAAATAACGAATTATCAAGCGGTATATTGTATGCGGCGTTAAAATAATAATGCCGCGCAAGGTAAGTTTTTCCATCGTCCGAAAAATCGAGTACTGGTTTAAGCAAGTGGGTTGACGACAGACCTACTGTAAGCCCGCCTATGCCATAATAAAGACCTGCTCCTAAATCAAACGCCATCTTGCGGCATTTGCCGTTGAAGATTTGCTCTGCCTCGTCGGGAAACTGCCATTCGCCGTTAACAGTCTTGTTAAAAAGACCTCCGTCGGCACCTATCGACAATAATCCCGCACCTACCTTTATATGATAAGCATACGCCAATTTGGCCGAAAAGTTATTTTCAAATCCTATTTTATCGTTAAGTATGGTAATGCCTGCGCCGCTTTGTATGCCAGCGAAATTGAGTGGCATATCTACACACATTATTGTTGTTTGCGGTGCTCCGTCGAGCCCCGCCCACTGGTTGCGGTTAATGGCAACAGCGTTGATCATGCCTTCGGTGCCGCTATAGGCTGGGTTGTAACCTACTTGGTTAAACATAAAAAAACTATAATGCGGATCTTGCTGTGCTGCTGCCGTCGCAAATATAAATGCGGAGACAAACGCTGTAACTATTTTTTTTACCATACTCATCTTAATTTAGTGCTTTAGTAATGCGTGTTAATTCTTGGTAGAAGATTTCTTGGTTGAAGCTTTTTTTGCCGGTTTTTTATCAGCTGGCTTTTCTTGAGGCTCGGCTCCTATTATCTTCATACAGTCGTCTTGAGTGAGATTTTCGGCATCAACACCTGTGGTGAGTTTGTAATACTTTTTCTTATAGTAGATTACAGGATGATTCCAACGGTCGCGAACTATCTTGAAATCAGCAGAGAACTCTTTGATAAGTTTTTTCTTGTCAGATTCTGCTTTTTCTAATATAAGTTCGATGGCGCGTTCCATTGTAATGGTAACAGGATTGTCGGTCTTTTTTAACGACACAAACTTAGAGTTGTGGCTGATAAACGGACCAAAACGACCTACTGCAACGGTAACTTTTTTACCTTCGTACTCACCCAAATCGCGCGGTAGTTCAAAGAGTTTGAGTGCTTGAGTGAAAGTAATAGTTTCAACAGTCTGACCTTTGAGCAATGCTGCATATTTTGGTTTGGGATTGTCGTTGGTTTCGCCAAGCTGAACCATAGGCCCGAAACGTCCTACACGAGCGTAGATATTTTTGCCGGTTTCAGGGTCGGTACCGAGCAGACGTCCGCCTTGTTCGTTGTTGAGCAGTGCGAGTGCGTCTTCGAGAGTAAGATTTTCGATATGCTGGTCTTTAGGCAGTGATGCGTAAACAGGATTGTCGTCTTTTTCGCCAAGTTGGATGATAGGTCCGAAACGTCCGATACGTGCCGAAACCACCTTGCCTGTATTAGGGTCGGTGCCGAGAACACGCTCGCCTGTATTTCGTTCGCCGTCTTCGATGCTCTTTTGCGTAGAAACGTGGAAAGGCGAATAAAACGAGTTGATCATCTTAGCCCATTCGAGATTACCTTCTGCAATTTCGTCGAACTCTTTTTCTACCGAGGCGGTAAAGTTGTAGTCCATAACATCGGTAAAATGTTCCGACAGAAAATCAGTTACCACCATAGCAATATCCGATGAAAAGAGTTTGTTCTTTTCGTAGCCGGTATTCTCTTTTTTGGTTTTTGTAGTAATCTTGTTGTTTTTAAGAGTGAGGCAAACATAATTGCGCTCTGTGCCCTGACGGTCTTCTTTCAGCACGTAACCTCTTTTAATAATAGTGGTAATAATAGGTGCGTAAGTAGACGGGCGACCAATGCCGAGTTCTTCCAAACGTTTTACTAAGCTTGCCTCGGTGTAGCGGGCAGGCGGACGGGTAAAGCGTTGGTTTATCTCAATAAGGTCAAGATTCAGATTTTCAGAAGCTTTGAGGGGCGGCAAAAGTTGTTCGTCGGCAACATTTTCGTCGTCGGTGCCTTCGTGATAAACTTTGAGGAAACCGTCAAATTTTACAACTTCGCCCGAAGCGGTAAATTCTGCCTTGTTTTTATCGGCCTCGATTACAGCTGTGGTCTTTTCGATAACGGCATCGCTCATCTGGCTGGCGATGGTACGTTTGAAAATTATATCGTAGAGACGCTGCTCATCGTATTTTTGACTTACCACTGTGCGCATTGTGGTGGGACGGATAGCCTCGTGAGCCTCCTGTGCGCCTTTGGTTTTGGTTTTGAATGAGCGAGGATGGCTGTATTTATCACCATACTCCTTGGTAATGAATTCTTTGGCAGCATTAACGGCAAACGAACTGAGGTTAACGCTGTCGGTACGCATATATGTAATAAAACCGTCTTCGTAGAGGCTTTGAGCAAGTGCCATTGTCTGGCTAACCGAAAAACCGAGCTTGCGGCTTGCCTCTTGTTGCAAAGTACTGGTGGTAAAAGGCGGAGCGGGTGATTTTTTGCCGGGTTTAACTTCCACGCTTTTAACTGCGAATCCGCTGCCATTGCAACTATTGAGAAACTCTTCGGCTTGTTTTTGATTATCTAACTTGCCATTGTATTCAGCCTTGAAACTACCTTCGGGAGTGGCAAACTGAGCGATAGCCTTAAAATAGTCGGAAATCTTGAAAGCAAGAATTTCGCGTTCGCGCTCAACAATAAGGCGAACAGCCACCGACTGCACACGACCTGCGGAGAGACCGCTTTTAACTTTTTTCCAAAGCACTTCGCTGAGTTCAAAACCCACAAGACGGTCGAGCACACGACGAGCCTGCTGAGCGTTAACAAGGTTGATGTCGATAGTTCGCGGCGACTTAACCGCGTCTTGAATGGCGTTTTTGGTTATTTCGTGAAAAACAATACGCTTTGTAGATTCAATCGGGAGTTTTAAAACCACCGCGAGATGCCACGCTATGGCCTCCCCCTCACGGTCTTCATCGGATGCGAGCCAAACAGTTTCGGCTGCTTTTACATCTTTGCGAAGTTCGGCAACCACGTGTTTTTTTTCGGGGTCGATTTCGTAGACGGGCTCGAAATTGTTTTCGAGGTCAACGCCGTACTTCTTTTTAGAGAGGTCGCGAATGTGTCCAAAACTTGGTTTAACAAGATAGTCGCCACCGAGCAACTTACTGATAGTCTTTGCCTTGGCAGGAGACTCCACTATTACTAAATTCTTTGCCATCTGAGTTTGTATATTTAGTTTTAAAACGGCTGTTCCGCGTACAAACAATACGCCAATTAAATTCGGGTGCAAAATAACAAAAAAAGCAAAGCACTGACAAATTTTTTTTAATTTACGAATTTTTGTATATTTGCGATTGATTTTAAAGGAAAAACAAGATGAAACTCACAAAAAAAACACGAAGAATAATCGTTCTGCTGTGTTGGGCGGGCTTTTTGATACCCGCATTAACAACAGGAATACTTTTAGCACTGATTGCAGCCGAAAAAGTTGGATACATTCCATCATTTGAAGAACTTGAAAACCCGAGCAGCAATCTTGCCTCCGAAGTAATTTCATCGGACGGCGTACTCTTAGGAAAGTATTACAAAGAAAACCGCACGGTTATCGAATTTCAAGACGTATCACCCAATGTGGTAAACGCCCTGCTTGCCACCGAGGACGTCAGGTTTTACAACCACGTGGGAATCGACCTTCAAGCACTTTTCCGCGTGTTTAAAGGTTTGGTTACCAGACACTCTGCTTCAGGTGGCGGTAGTACCATCAGCCAGCAGCTTGCCAAAAACCTCTACAATATGCGCGACCATGAGCGTCCCTCTGGATTGCTTGGCAAGGTGGTAATGAAATTGCAAGAATGGGTTACAGCCCTACGCCTCGAACGCCGCTACACCAAAGACGAAATTATGGTAATGTACCTCAATACAGTAGGATTTGGACACAATGCATTCGGTATTCAGTCGGCTTCAAAGATATTTTTTGCAAAAAATCCTAACGACCTCAAATTAGAAGAGGCGGCAGTGTTGGTAGGTTTATTGAAAGCACCCACCAAATACAGTCCCAAGACTAACCCCAAAAACTCAGTAATGCGCCGCAACACAGTGCTTTCGCAGATTGAAAAATATCAGAAAGACCTCAACGAAATCAACGGCTACAAAATGCTAAGCAAAGCTGAATACGATTCGCTCAAAAAGATAGAATTGGTAATTCACTATTCGCAACAAAATCACATTGAGGGTTATGCAACATATTTCCGCGAATTTTTGCGCACCACTATGACTGCAACAAAACCCAATCGCAAAAACTACGCATCGTGGCAGACCGAACAATTCCGCGAGGACTCTACCAACTGGGTAGATAATGCGCTTTACGGATGGTGCAACAAAAATCAAAAACCCGACGGCACACTTTATAATATATATAACGACGGCTTGAAAATCTACGTCACCATCAATTCGCGCATGCAACAATACGCCGAGGAAGCCGTAGAGATGCACATGGGCAAGGGTTACAAAACTGTGAGCGGAGGCAAGAACGATGCTGTTCAGGATCTGTTTAACCGCATAGAGATGAAGCGTTTGAAAAATCCTCCGTTTAGCTGGCGACTCAACAAAAAGCAGATTGACCAGATTATGAACTCTGCCATCAAGCACACCGACCGCTGGAGAGCTGGAATCAAAGCAGGTAAGGATTCAATCGAAATAATGAAGGAGTTTAACACTCCCACACAAATGACTGTGTTCACTTGGCACGGAATCAAGGACACAGTGATGTCGCCCTTGGATTCAATCAAATATTTCAAATCGTTTATCCGCTGCGGTATGATGAGTATGGAGCCCGGAACAGGCTATGTACGCGCATACGTGGGCGGCATCAATTATCAATTCTTCAAATACGACCATGTGTCGCTCGGTCGTCGTCAGGTAGGTTCTACATTCAAGCCGTTTATCTACACAATGGCTATGATACACGGATGCCAGCCCTGCCACAAGGTAGCAAACGTGCCTTACTCGTTTGAAATGCCTCCTGGTCAAGAGCCTCCTACATATACTCCACGCTACTCATCTTCGTCGAAAGACAATCAGATGATTACCCTCAAAACAGGTCTTGCATTGTCGTTGAACCAAATTTCGGCTTGGGCATTGAAAAAAACATCACCCGAAGAGGTTATCAACTTTGTACGTAATCTGGGCATCACCGCTCCCATCGACCCTGTATACTCTATCTGCGTGGGCGCAGTCGAAATCAAACTTAAAGAGATGGTGGCTGCATATTGCGGATTTGCCAACAAAGGTATGTACACATCGCCTGTGATGGTGCTCAGAATTGAGGACAAAAACGGCAACGAGATAGCATCATTCACAGCCAAACACCAAGAGGCCATCGACGAAACCACAGCCTACAAGATGGTGGAAATGCTCCGAGGTGTGGTTCAGGGCGGTACTGCTGGACGTCTACGCCGCGATTTTGGTCTCACCAACGATATAGGCGGCAAAACTGGTACTACCAACCTCTGCGCCGACGGATGGTTTATGGGCATCACTCCTAAACTCGTTACTGGCGTATGGGCAGGCGGAGAAGAACGCTCTATCCAGTTCTCAAACGGCGAACTTGGACAAGGCTCGCGTATGGCTCTGCCCGCTTGGGGAATCTATATGAAAAAAGTTTACGACGACCCAGTGCTGTCGCAAATATACTCTCGCGACGACAAGTTTGAAGCACCCGCAGGATATAATGCTAACGCAGGATGCAACGACGACGCTGGCTCAAACGAGACATTAGAATCGGAGATCAACAACTCGTTCTCCGAATCGGTAGAAGATTTTTAAATTTTCGTTTCCATAGTATGGCACAGATCACCCGACACATAATAATGTCATTTTTAGCGGCGGTGTTCTGTGCCTTTTTTATGGTTCAAGGATGCGTACACAAATACGACTTTTATCTTGAACAACCAAGAGACACCACAATTATAATCGAGGGTATGATTACCAACGAAAACAAAAGGCAGATAATTTACGTGTCGCAGGTGTCGAACTATCAAAGCAACAAACGATTACCAGTTTCAGGGGCAAAAGTAGCTGTTACGGCATCAAACGATAGTTCGTACTACTACTTAGAAGATACTTTAAATCTCGGCACGTATATATCTGAATATCCGTTTATTGGCATTGCAGGAAATGTTTATTACCTAAACGTAAAATACAACAGCGTAACCTACACTGCCGAAAGTACAATGATGCCCGTTACGCCTCCAGAAAAAATCACCTTCTCAAAAGGCGAAGACGGAATGATGAGCATACAACACGTGGCAGAGAGTTTTGTGGCAGACAATCCCGCAATGTACACGGTAGATTTGGATTGGAGCGGAATAGAAGGCTACAATACGCAAGACCCAAAATTCACAAAGGCGCGACTATATTACTATTCGCTTACATCGGTAGATGTGAGCCAACTATTTGCCCCAAAAACCGAAAAAACTGTTTTTCCACAAGGTACGATGGTTATAGAACGCAAATATTCCATAGATCACAACTACGAACTGTTTCTACGCTCGCTGCTTACCGAAACAAAATGGTGCGGCGGTTTTTTTGACGAGGCACATGGAAATTTGCATTCAAACATATCAAACAACGCCGGAGGATATTTTTCGGCTTGCACAGTGGTGGTGGATACGGTTTATGCAAACTAAAAAAACCGGCTAATCATTGCTGACTGCCGGTAATAAAAACCAATTATTAATCCTTTTCGAAAACACCCCGCAGACTATCTGCGCTGCTGGACCTTATTGTCTTCTAACATTTTTTTCATTGTAATCTGCAATTGTTCGCATTGTTCAGCGGCTTTTTCTGCAAAATCTTCGCCGTTGCTTGCGTAGATAATTTGACGAGATGAGTTTACAAGCAAACCGCAACTTTCGTTCATGCCGTAGAATGCCACATCTTCGAGACTGCCGCCCTGTGCGCCTACGCCGGGGACAAGCAAGAAATTGTTTTTGGCAATTTTTCTTACCTGCTGAAATTTGTAAGCCTGTGTGGCTCCGCAAACAAACATTATCTGATCTTGCGAACCCCAAAGTTGACCGTATTTGAGGGTTTTTTCAAATATATATTCGTTGGATTCTTTTTCTTGAATAACTTGAAAATCAGATGCGCTCGGGTTTGAAGTGAGAGCAAGGATAATTACCCATTTGCCTTCGTATTCGAGATAAGGCGTTACCGAATCGCGACCCATATAAGGCGAAACTGTTACCGCATCAAAAGGCATCTGCTCAAAGAATGTGCGGGCATACATTTTAGATGTGTTGCCAATGTCGCCACGTTTGCAGTCGGCTATGAGGAAAATGCCCGGGTACTCTTTTTTGATATACTCGGCAGTTTTTTGCAAAGCACGCCAACCTTCAACACCCATCGACTCATAAAAAGCGGTGTTGGGTTTGTAGGCCACTGTAAACTGTTGTGTGGCATCAATTATACGCTTGTTGAACTCAAAAATAGGTTCTTTTTCGCGCAAAAGGCAATCGGGAATCTTGGTGATGTCGGTGTCAAGACCCACACAGAGAAACGATTTCTTTTTCTGTATCTTATTGTAAATGTCGCGGTAATTCATCTCTATATGTTTGTTGTTTTTGTTATCCAAAAATGTTATTAAGCAAAAATGTTACCAATTTTGTTGATAACGGAAAATATTTTTATTCGTCGAATCCGCTTGCTTTTAAGCGTTCTGCGTTTTCGGCAATTTGCAGTTTTTCGATAAGTTCGTCGATTTCGCCGTCCATTACAACTGGAAGGTTGTAGAGCGTGAGGTTGATACGGTGATCGGTAACACGGCTCTGCGGATAGTTGTAGGTGCGGATTTTTGCGCTACGGTCGCCAGTAGAAACCATAGTTTTGCGCTGTGACGATATGCTGTCGAGGTATTTTTGATACTCCATAGCGTAAAGACGGCTACGGAGTTCTTTCATAGCCTTGTCGAGGTTTTTCAACTGCGATTTTTCGTCCTGACAGGTAACCACAATGCCCGAAGGAATGTGGGTAAGACGAATGGCTGAATATGTGGTATTTACGCTCTGACCACCGGGACCCGATGAGCAGTAGGTATCTTTGCGGATGTCGGCAGGATTGAGTTCGATATCAAACTCACCGGCTTCGGGCAATACCACAACCGATGCTGCCGAGGTGTGAATACGTCCCTGAGTTTCGGTCTGCGGCACACGCTGCACACGGTGAACGCCCGATTCGTATTTGAGGATACCGTAAACGCCTTCGTTGCTCGACGATACAGTAAACACAATCTCTTTGTAGCCGCCCATTGTACCTTCGGTAAAACGCGACACTTCGATTTTCCAACGGCGTTTTTCGCAGTATTTGGTGTACATACGGTAGAGGTCGCCTGCAAAGATAGCAGCCTCGTCGCCACCTGTGCCGCCACGGATTTCTACAATGGCGTTTTTGTCGTCCTCCGCCTCTTTTGGGAGAAGCATAATTTTAATCTCCTCTTCGCGGGCGGGAAGACTTTCGGTAAGCGAATCGAGTTCCTCTTTTGCCATCAGACGCATTTCTTCGTCGGTTTCGGTTTTGAGAATCTCTTTTGCCTCATCGATGTTGGCGAGCACGGTTTTGTACTCTTCGTATGTATGTATAAGCGGTTCAAGTTCTTTAAACTCTTTGTTGAGAGCTACATAGCGTTTCATATCCGACATAGCATCGGGGTCGTTAACGAGTTTTTGCACTTCGTCGAAACGCTGTTTTACGCCTTCGAGTTTGGCGAGTATAAGGTTTTCTGCCATTTTATTATAATGTGTAGATTATTCGTAAATAAATTCGCCGTATTGACTACGGATTGTAACTTGCTTTTTGTCGGCGGCTTCCACGTGTCCTATAATTTTGGCGTCGATACCAAACGACTGCGAAATTTTTATAATATCCTTAGCGGTGTCGGCATCGGTGTAGATCTCAAAACGGTGTCCCATATTGAAAACCTTGTACATCTCGCGCCAAGGTGTGCCGCTCTCTTTTTGAATAATGGAGAATAGCGGAGGAGTGTCAAAGAGGTTGTCTTTTATCACATTTACCTTGTCGATAAAATTGATAACCTTGGTTTGTGCGCCGCCCGAGCAGTGAATCATACCTGCTATTTGGATGCGGTGAGCATCAAGTATTTGTTTAACTACGGGGGCGTAAGTTCTTGTGGGTGAGAGAACAAGTTTGCCAGCATCTACGCTCAGTCCTTCGATTTTGTCGGTGAGGAAATACGAGCCAGAATATACAAGTTCGGGGTTGATGGCTTGGTCGTAGGTTTCGGGATACTTCTCCCCTACCCTTTTAGAAAACACGTCGTGACGAGCCGAAGTAAGTCCGTTACTGCCTGTGCCGCCGTTGTAAGCGGTTTCGTAAGTAGCCTGACCAAACGAAGCAAGACCCACAATAACGTTTCCGGGCTTGATGTTGCACGAAATCACATCGCTACGTTTCATACGGCAAACCACAGTACTGTCAACAATGATGGTGCGCACAAGGTCGCCAACGTCGGCAGTTTCGCCACCTGTGCCGATTATGCCAATGCCGGCTTGCTGCAACTCTTTGAACAATTGGTCGGTGCTGTTGATAATTTCGGAGATAACCGCGCCGGGAATCAAGTTGGCATTGCGTCCGATGGTAGACGAAACAAGAATATTGTTGGTGGCACCCACGCAGATAAGGTCGTCGACGTTCATAATAAGAGCGTCCTGAGCAATACCTTTCCAAACAGAGAGGTCGCCGGTTTCTTTCCAATAAGCGTAAGCGAGCGACGATTTAGTACCCGCTCCGTCGGCGTGCATAATTACACAATATTCAGGGTCGCCCGAAAGAATGTCGGGAACCACCTTGCAAAAAGCGTTGGGAAACAATCCCTTGTCGATATTTTTTATAGCGTTGTGGACATCGGTTTTAGAAGCCGATACTCCACGTTGTCCGTAGCGCAAATTTTCTTCCATAAATGCAGTCATTTAGAAATTTTGGCAAAGGTAAAGAAAAATTTTTATACCGCAAGATTTTTCATTCGTTTATTTTAAAAGTCCATTAGATAGATTTTGTTTTGCTTTTTCGGGCAAAAGCGTTGTAAGTTGCTCAACAATAGTGTAAAGTGCCGACCGAAAAGGTTTGCTCAGAGAGATTTCCATACCTTTGTTGATAAGTTGACGTGCACGAATCTCGTTGGTCCAAGGATAATCATAAAAACGCAGATTGAGTTGGGGCATCAAATTGGTCATTGTGGTAACAGCGGTAAGGTACCAAACCATCTCTTTGATTTGTCCAAGCAACTCTTTGGCTAAGTTGACATATCGGTGGCAGAAAAATAGGCTTCTAAGGTCATCTGTTCCGACGAATCCACAATGAGTGTTGAATCCACAAGGCTGTGTTTTGGGATAAAAGAATCAATTTCGTTGCCAGTGATTACCCCATCCGACACATATTCGTAAAGTTCGGCAGTGCGTCCCATTTCGGGGTTGTCGTCGCATTGATAAACGGGGATTCTAAGCACATCATTAGCCACTCCCGGACGAAGTTGCTGAGTGGTTTTAAGTCCATTGAGCACACACTTAGCAGGCAACGACTTGTTTTTTCCCAAATCTTTGTTTTCTTACATTAACCGCACCAATAAAATCCGCCCCTGCCATTGCCGTCAAAAGTCCAAAATAATCTTGTTCGTCGATATGGTGTGAGCGGCAGACATACCGACGGTTAGCGCCCTCGGACAGCATCGCCGCAAAAAACGGAAACAAATGCTCCGCCTCGTATGGCTCGCTCCGTTTCGGCAACGTGAACGAAACGCCTTGCAGCGACGATGCAAGATACTCAGTATCATACTCAAACCTGCACCCACCACCGCGCTCCACCTCCGTCAACGTCCCCGCAAAGGTGTCATTGTTATATACAAAGAGTTGTCGCATAATCTCCGGTATTTCTTTTAGGGACAAAAGTAAATAAAAAAAATATCTTTTGCCACTGTGCCATACTCTATTCAACTTGTAGCACAAATATAAAAAAGAATTTGAGTGAACGTATCGTTTTTGCGGAGAAAATATTATCTTTGCACTTGCAGACAAAACTTATTACACTATGAAACCACTACCAATCGGCATACAGACTTTTTCGGAGATTGTCAACCACGATATGGTTTATATCGACAAGACCGACTTGATATACCAACTTGTCAAGCCGCAGAAATATTTTTTTCTCTCCCGTCCGCGACGCTTTGGTAAATCGCTATTAATAAGCACATTGCAGGCATATTTTGAGGGTAAAAAAGAACTGTTTAAAGGTCTTAAAATCGAGCAATTGGAAACCGAATGGACGGAATATCCTGTTGTCAATTTGAGTTTTGCCAAATGCAAGTCAGACAGATTGGAAGAGATTGTCAAATTTGTGTCAAAAACCTTGTCAGAACAGGAATACGAACTCGGCATTGTTCGCGAAGTAGAAAACCTGACCGAGGACCAAAAGCCAAATATCAGTTTCAACGACCGTTTGCAGAGAATTATCGAAACCGCCAACGCAAAAACAGGACGTCCAGTTGTCCTCCTCATCGACGAGTACGATGCGCTGATGCTCAACACAATCACCGACAGCGAAACCCAAAAAGCCGTGCGCGTTCACATGAACAATCTTTTTTCGCCAATTAAAGATTTGGATCCGCAGTTGAAGTTCGTTTTCATAACGGGCATCACAAAATTCAGCCAAATGTCGATTTTTTCAACACTTAACAATCTGACAGACATCAGTTTGTACGAAAAATACTGCACTCTTTGTGGTTTCACAGAACAAGAGATTCGCACAACACTTAAACCTCACGTAGAAGCACTTGCCGACAAACTAAATTGCAGTTTTGACGAGGCGATTGCAAAATTGAAAGTGCGGTACGACGGCTACAAATTTTCGGATGGAGAAACAGGCGTTTTCAATCCGTACAGCGTTTTGAGAGCGTTGGATAGTAGGATTTTTAAAAATTATTGGGTTGAGACAGCCACTCCTTCGTCGTTGATCGCGTTGTTGCGGCAAGGCAAATTTTTAAAAATTGATGAACTCGAAGACATCTATATGAGTAGCGGACGTTTCGACACGCCTATCGAGCGAGTTACCGACATCGTCCCATTTCTCTATCAGAGCGGATATTTGAGCATCAAAGGTTATGACCCCGACTTCGACCAATACATTATCGGTTTCCCAAACAAGGAGGTAAGATACGGATTTTCAGAGAGTTTAATTAAAAATTATATCGAGGAGGACATCGGTTTCAACAACGATATTTTCCGCCGCTCGGTGGTTACTGCCATCAAGGAGGACAATCCCGAAATCCTTTTGACTCATTTGCAAGATTTTTTGCGAAAGATTCCTTACCCCGATGCCGACCCCGACAAATACCCCGAATGGTATTATCAGAACCTTCTGTACGCGATTTTGGCTACTTGCGGACTTAATGTCCAAACCGAAATCCGCACATCCGACGGACGAATTGATTTTGTAGTGTTTTCACCAAAGTCAATATTCATTTTCGAGTTTAAACTCAACAAATCGGCTGAGGAGGCATTATCCCAAATCGACGAAAAAGAATACGCCAAAAAGTTCTCGTTTGAAAACAGAAAAATTTGGAAAATCGGTGTCAATTTTTCAAGCGAAAAGAGGACTGTGGATGAATGGAAGATAGAGAAATAATATGCTAATTGGCAGACAAACAATGCTTGTGGCTAAGGCAGGAATATATTTACGAAGGACAATTGCCTGACCAATATGAACAACGTAATGAAATGTCAACCCGATGAAAGCAAAAATCCGCATACCGATAACCTCTTCCAAACCGTGGAAGATGAACAACATAGGAAAGGCAAAGGCAAAGGCAAATATACTCATCTCAAAAAAATTTTTTCACCCACAAAAATAAAAAAAAATCATTTTTTTCTCCGTTACGCAAAAACACTTCGCACCAAATTATTATATTTGCAATTACAAAAGAGGTCAAAAACGGCTTACTTCACCTCGTTACGCGGAATCGTAGGCTCTGCCTATCTCCGCCTGATTTTAGTCGGTTAATTACCTCTTTTTTAAGATATTAACAAGGTCAAGGCTGACTTACTTCTCGCTTATTAGCACCATCAATGATTAGTCGGCCAATTACCTTTTTTTATTTATAACATTATGGACGACAAGATTTTAAGCAAAGTAGCACTGCGGTTTAAGGCGGTATTTTTAAACATTGACCGCAAGGCGATAAACCTAAACTCTACTATCACCGAACCCGTTTTGGCATTTGTAAAACGGCTCAACGAAAATGGATTCTGCCTCAACGAAGAACTACTTCATGCGCTCAACGCTGTAAACGTCAAGCATTTGGCAGAGATTACAGAGATAATCGACGAGGTGATGGGCGTAAAACTCAATTGGGCTCCGCTGGTAAAAGGTTGGGACACACCCACTGGCGAATCACTCCCCGACTATCTTATTACGCTAATAGCCAATATATTCGGCAATCAGTCGGTATACAAAGGCACGCGACTCAAATGCGGACACCTGATACCCGAAGGCACTTTCCCCTTGGAGCGTTACAACGGCTGTCCTTTTTGCGGACAACAATTTGAAACTGCAAACTTTGTTTACAAAGGTCAGGGCAGCAAACTAAAAGAACTTAGATTATTCACTATCAATGATATACAAAAGGTTTATCTATCGTTGCTCAACTCCCCTACCCCGTTGGACGGCACGCAAAAAGATACCCTCCAATTGTTGCTTGGTGAACTGCCTTTACCCGAAAATGCAGATGTAACAATGAAGGAGACTATAATGTTGGTTATCAGAGCATTGGCAAGCAAAGGCGACTACTCTTTCGGCGACAAAATGCTAAAAAATCCCGCCGACATTCTCCGTTACCTTTGGTACGACAAAACAGGATATGTGCAAATCATTGAACCAAAAACACTTATATCACATTCGCGCAAAATTTACAGCCACTTATTCGGACCATTAGACAAAGGCTCAGACGCAGCCCAAGCAATGAAAGAAAAACTGCGCTTGAAATACAGCCGAAAATGCTGTCTACAAGTAGCCCGATGGCTAAATGCCGTGCCCATTACAGCCAAGCAAGCCGCCGAAATAATGAATCCCAAACGCGGAATGTGGGTGCGCTTTATACGTGCGCTGAGGCTCGGCGAATATGCCCAAAAAAACGGTATGGAGCATCTCAGAGATATTCTCGATGTATTTTATCGCAAGGATTACACCACGTGGCAAGGCGAATTAAACAAGGCTCTCAAAGCCGATGACGGAGCAACTACCCTAAAAATGCTCCAGCAGCGTCCAGGACTGTTTGCCCGCTGTCTTTTTGCCACAATGCTGCGTTTTGGCAAAGATGCTACCCTCGATGCCTTCAACCAAATATCCGACAATCTTCCCGCGCGGCTGCTGATTTCGCTCGGCAATGCCGCCGAATCATATTTCAACACCGACCTCGACCGCATTGTACGCCCCATCACAGGCACGCCCAAACGCATCGACCACAATATCATTCTCACCCTCTACACCGACACCGACCGCAACGAGATGGCTTCGGCGGTGGATAAAATCTATCAACAATCGATGGCACGGCGTTTTGCGGCGCAGAAAACCGAATCCAAAACCATCTACATCGACCCCTCGCTCTACAATATTCCCGTCAGCGTGGGCGACCGCTCTGCCTCAATCCAAGATACTTCGTGCGCACTCACCGGCACAAGATTTCCCGTGGAAGGCAATTCTGTAAGGCTGTTTTTGCAATGGGGAAAGGGTCTGCCTGCTCAATGGCTCGACATGGATTTAAGTTGCCGTATATCGCTACCCAACAACGAGAAAGCCGAATGTGCATACTACAACCTCACTTGCGTAGGCGCAAAACATTCGGGCGATATCCAACAAATTCCCGATATGGTGGGTACTGCAGAATACATCGAACTATCGCTGCCCGAATTAGAAAAAGCAGGGGCTAAATATGTAACGTTTACTTGCAACGCCTACTCCAACGGTGCGCTCTCGCCACACCTCGTGGTAGGTTGGATGAACTCAAAATATCCGATGACAGTTTCAAACGAAAAAGGTGTAGCATACGACCCGTCGTGCGTGCAGCATCAGGTGCGCATAAGCGAAGGCAATCTTTCCAAAGGATTGGTTTTCGGAGTGTTAGACGTTGCCAAACGAGAAATTATTTGGCTTGAAATGCCCTTTACTGCGCAAACCCTCCGCGGTGCCGACGCTGCCTCGGTAGAAGCGCTTCTTCACCGTTTGGAAACCAAACTCTCGATAGGCGGTCTCTTAGATATCAAAGCCAAAGTGCAGAATCTCACCATTGTAGACACTCCCGACACCGCCGACGAATCTTACACCTACGAATGGGCTCTCAATCCCGCCGAAGTGGCAGGGATAATGAATGAGTAAAATTATCCAAAATTTCATTCTATCAATCAAACACTTACAAAAAGTTTTTACCAAATCTACCCCAAAAAGCATAGATTTGGTAAAAACTTTTTAAAATAAATATAATCAAAATACTAATTTTCAACTATTTACCAAATCCATTACTCCAACATCACAAAAAAAGTTTTTACCAAATCTCAAAAAAATTTGCACATTTGGTAAAAACTCCATATATTTGCCCTTGAAATCAATCATTTACAAACTATGATTATAGGTCGCAAAAAAGAACGGAAAATTCTATTGTCGCTTTTGGAGAGCAACAAATCGGAGTTTGCCGCAATATATGGACGTCGCCGCGTGGGCAAAACCTATCTGATAAGAGAAGCATTTGAATATCGGTTTGCATTTCAGCACACCGGGTTGCAAAACCAATCAAAAAAAGCACAAATAGCGGAATTTTGCAAGTCGCTCGCCAACGCAGGGATGAAAAATATAACGCAACCCACCAATTGGCGCGACGCATTCTCATTGCTCGAAAAGCACCTTGAATCACTTCCCGAAGGCAAAAAAGTGGTTTTTATCGACGAATTGCCGTGGATGGACACTCCTTGTGCAAAGTTTATAAGCGCATTGGATCATTTTTGGAACGCTTGGGCAACAATGCGCAAAGACATCGTGCTGATTGTATGCGGCAGTGCTACATCGTGGATAATCAGCAACATAGTAATGAACTACGGCGGGCTCCACAATCGTCTTACAAAGCACATCTACGTAGAACCGTTCACGCTCCACGAATGCGAACTGTACGCCAAAGCACGCAACTTGGGTATGAACCGCCGCAACATTATGGAAACCTATATGATTATAGGCGGCATTCCCTATTATTGGGACTATTTGGCAAAAGAACTTTCGTGGGCGCAGAATATCGACAGTATGTTTTTTGTAAAAAATGCGCCGCTACGTCGCGAGTTCGCCGCCTTGTACGCCTCGCTGTTCCGTAAGCCCGACGAATACATAAAGATTATCAATGCGTTAGGCACTAAAAAAATTGGAATGACACGTTCCGAAATCATCAGCGAAACAGGGATAGACCAAGGTGGAAAACTCACCAAAATGCTCGAAGAGTTGGAGGAATGTGATTTTATACGTTCATACAATTCCATAGGAAAAACAAAAAAAGACTCTGTATATCAACTAATTGACAATTTTACGCTGTTTTATTACAAGTTTTTGGACGGCAGGAGAAACTTTGCCAAAAACTATTGGCTCGCAATGCAAAAAAAGCCATTGTTCAACACTTGGAGCGGACTTGCCTTTGAGCGTGTCTGCTTGCAACACACAGAACAAATCAAAAAGGCATTGGGTATTTCGGGAGTAATGTGCAACGTATATTCGTGGGTATACCGCGCCAAAAATCCAAAAGAAAAAGGCGTTCAGATAGATCTCCTCATCGACCGTGACGACGACGTAATCAACCTTTGCGAAATGAAATACTATGATTCCACATTCACCATCACCGAGGACTACGACAGCAACCTTCGCCGCAAATCATCGGTTTTTGAGGAACAAACATCCACACGCAAAGCCGTCCGCACAGTTATGATTACCACCTACGGCCTTGTCCGCAACGAATGGTCAAACAATATTACAAATCAAGTAGTTATGGATGATTTGTTTGAGGAATAAAATTACAAGAAACAAAAACCAACTAATTTTAACCCTATCAATCAACCACTTACAAAAAGTTTTTACCAGATCTCAAAAAAAATTGCACATTTGGTAAAAACTTTTCACAAACATCTTATTATCAATTATTTATAATTGAGTTTTTTTTAAACCTTCCAATGTTTCAATTGCGAAAGATGGCTGTCGAACAGTGCACGGCGGTCGGTATCTGACTGATTATCAGGATTTGGCATCTGTTTAACGAGAAAATCGAGCAACAAATCTTTGCTACTATAAGCAAATTTGCCATCCGCATAACACCATTTGCAGTAGTCCTCGTTAAATGCGCCGTCGGGTTCGTGACTAATAAGCGAATCATCGGTAAGAGGCATTCCGCAGCATTGGCAAATCAACGTTTGCGGCGAACCCAAAAGAGTATTAATCGACACATTGAACTCCTTTGAGAGTGTTTTAAGCATATCAGTATTAGGTTGGGTTTCGCCATTTTCCCAACGACTTATCGCCTGACGGCTGACATTTACACGTTCTGCCATTTGTTCCTGCGTAAGGTTGTTTTTTTCGCGCAGATTTCTAAGAATTTCTTTTACTTCCATAATTAATACAAATTAAACTGTGATTTTGATACCGCAAAATTACAGCCTCCACCCCCTCGTGTCAAGAAACAGGCGGTTGCGTTTTGTTAAAATATGTTAATGTAATGGCGGTTAAATTACTTTTACCCCATCGCCTCTTCATACTGCATAGTGGCATCTTCCCAATATGCCATCTCTTTTTCGAGGTTGAGTTTTATGGTGTCGTATTGGGTAAAGAGATCCATATCGGTTTGGTTTTCGGGGATTTGAAGTTTTGCTTGAATCTCAGATAATTGGTTTTCAAGTTCTTGAACACGCTGTTCAGATTTTTCAACTTTGGATTTTAGTTTGCGGAGCATTTTCTCGCGCTCTTTTTTGGCTAAATAATCCTCCTTGCCTGATGATACGGGGGCGTTTGTTGTAGAGACAGTGTGCACACCGTCTCTACTGGCAGAACCGTTGGTAACGGCAGAATTCGATTGCGATTTTTGGGTTGAAATATTTTTTCCATTATTACCCGCAGCCTCAAATTCCTTCATATTCTGCAATTTCTTCTTTTCGAGGAAGTAATTGATGTCGCCTTTGTACTGCTTGATTTTACGGTCGCGAAATTCGTAAACAGTGTCGGCAAGTCCGTTGAGAAAATCGCGGTCGTGCGATACAAGTATGATTGTGCCGTCGTACGCCAAGAGAGCCTGTTTTAGAATATCCTTGGAACGGATGTCAAGGTGGTTGGTAGGTTCGTCGAGCACGAGGAGTGAATAGGGCTGAAAGAGAAGTTTTGCCATCTCTAATCGAGCACGTTCGCCACCTGAAAGCACCTTCACTTTTTTGTCAATATCCTCACCGCCAAAGAGAAACGCTCCAAGAATATCGCGCACCTTGGTACGCATATCGCCAGTGGCAATGTCGTCGAGAGTTTGGAAAACAGTTTTGTTGAGGTCTAACAGTTCGTCCTGATTTTGAGCATAATAGCCAATAGAAACGTTGTAACCTATTTTAAGTTCGCCGTCGTAGGGAATCTGACCAATAATACATCGGCTAAAAGTGGTTTTGCCCTCGCCATTGCGTCCCACAAAAGCAACCTTTTCGCCACGTTCGAGCACAAACTCAACATCCTCTAACACAACCTTTTCGCCAAATGCCTTGGTAAGATGGTCGGCCTTAACCACCACTTGTCCGCTTCGCGGCGCAGGGGGAAACCGAAAATGAATCGAACTATTATCCTCTAAATCAACCTCTAAGCGTTCCATCTTGTCGAGCATTTTAATACGGCTCTGCACTTGGTTGCTTTTGGTGGGCTTGTAGCGGAAACGCTCGATAAAATCTTCGGTGTCTTGAATAATTTTTTGCTGATTTTCGTAAGCCGCAATCTGCTGTTGACGGCGTTCTTTGCGAAGTTCTAAGTATTTGGTATACGATGCGTTATAATCGTAAATTTTGCCCAGCGAAATTTCGATAGTACGTTTGGTAACGTTGTCTAAGAAAGTGCGGTCGTGCGAAATCAAAACCACCGCTCCGGCGTAATCTTTGAGATAATCTTCGAGCCACTTAATCGACTCAATATCAAGGTGGTTGGTAGGTTCGTCGAGCAGAAAAACCTTGGGTTTGCGCAAGATACATTTGGCAAGCACGATACGCATTTTCCAACCGCCCGAAAACTCCGAAACCTTGCGTTGAAAATCCTCTTGACGGAATCCCAAACCTTTGAGCACCACTTCGGCATCGGCATTTCGCTTGCTTCCACCGATAAGTTCAAGTCGTTCTGATTTTTCGGTGAGAGAATGAATTAGGCGCATATAGTCGTCTGATTCATAGTCGGTTCGTTCGGTTATTTCAACATTTAGTTTAGATATTTCTTCTTCTAACTTAACAGCGTCTTCAAAGCAAGTGAGGGTCTCCTCAATAACGGTACGTTCCGATGGAAGTTCCATTTGCTGAGGTAGATAGCCCACTGTGCAGTCTTCGGGTATTGTAATGCTTCCCTTGTCGATTGGCTGAATACCGATAATAGTTTTGAGCAGCGTAGATTTGCCTGCGCCATTTTTGCCAGTGAGTCCAATACGGTCTTTGGGGTTGATTACAAAGGTTATATCGTTAAACAAATCGGTGCCCGAAAACGACACTGTTACATTGTTGATAGAAATCATTGTTGCACAAGTTATACATCCTACTTTTTTCATAGTGGTATTGCTTTTGTCTATTTTATTGCTTAAATTAGTGCGCGTTTTCGGATTAGAAAACGGTACAAAGATAGATGATAGTTTTCAACCTTCCAATTTTTTTGGAGAAAATTTTGAAAATATTTTTAAGAAAATGTGTAAAGGTCTAATTAATAATAGGTTTATAAAAGCAATTGACACGATATTAGAGCGTGAAAATATGCTTACCAAAGGTGTGTTGTCTCAAAATTTGGGCATATCACAACAGAAATTTACAGAAATTCTAAAAGGAAGGATGAATGTAGGAGCGGATTTGTTAGCCTCTTTAATAACCTCGTATCCTGATATTTCAGCGGATTGGCTTCTAACTGGTTCGGGGTCTATGACACGCTCCAATGTCGCTTCCGTGCCGTCTGATGAAACGCCTGACGAGTTGCCAAACAGCACTGTATCTGTATTATTAAAGCATATTGACGACCTTAACCGCGAAAACGAGCGGCTAACAATCGAACTAAATAAATACCGCCCCTCGTCTGCCATCGGCGACCAGCCGTGAGGTGGCGGCGTATGGTGCAAACCAAATGTCGGCACTGTTTTAGGGGTTTAAAATTAACTTGCTGAAAATCAGAGATAAGTATATTTTTTGATATTAACATCATCCGCAAAAAAACACGTTAAAACGGTGTTAACAGCGTGAAAAAGTGCTTTTTTAGGCTATAAACCGCTACAAACGGCTATTTTTTAGGGGTCAAAATCGGGGGTTAAGTGGCAAAAAGTGGATTTTTACAAAACGAAATGTCGTTTTTTTTCCACCCTGTTTGATGGTGGAAAAACAGCCGACTTTTGGGTGGAATGAGAAGTGGAAACGAAATGTCGGCAAGTTGTAAGGCACAAACTGACATAATACACTTAAAATCAGCGATTTAATATATTTTTGAGGAGTAACGGCGTATTTTTCGCCATTTCGATGGGCATAATCCAAGCAATATCAAACAAAAACCCCGTTAAAATGGCTTTTTAAACCGTTTTAACGGGGTTTTTATCCAACCAAATCCAACTTTGGTTTTTCGCGATTGATTTGTTTTTTAGCGGGTTAGGAGGGGCGATGTTTGGTTATGCCCCTAATAGTTATTAAAAATTATCGGCGAAAACATCCACACGGCATTGGTCGGTGCACTCGTTGAGCAGTTCGTGGTTAGATTTGTTGAGAACGGGGTGCACAAAGTCGGGAATGAGGTCGCACAAAGGCATTAACACAAATTTTCTGTTTTGCAGAAGTCGGTGAGGGATAATGAGATTAGGCTTGTCAACTAAATCATTACCATAATACAAAATATCGATATCGATAGTGCGCGACGAGTAACCCTTGCCCGATCGCACGCGACCAAGTTCGGCCTCTACTACGTGGCACATTTCCAAAAGCACTGATGGATTACAAGTTACATCAGCCTCAGCCACAAGATTAAGATAGTCGGCGTCGGCATAACCCCAACTCTCGGCCTGATAGATTTTAGAAATACGCTTAATCCTTACCCCGAGATCTTTGAGGTTAGCGATAGCGTTTTTGAGATATTCTGTTCTGTTGCCCTTGTTAGATCCGAGTAGCAGATATGCGGTTGTTGCCATAATAGTTTGTTTAAATTTTGGCGCAAAAATAAAGAAAAAACGATTACATTAAAGATATTTAGCGATAATTTTGTCGGTGCAGCCGATATAATAGAATGGAATATTGAGCAACAGGAACTTACTGCCCGATGGCGTAACAGTGTCAACTGCCGAAAACTTACCACTCCAATAACGTATAGCGGCCTTAGTCCCACTCAAATCCACAAACGACACAAGTGAGCGTATATGCGAATTAGTGCCTGTTTTAACCTCCACAGGCAGAATCATATTGCCGTGCTGCCAAATAAAATCGGTTTCGGCATTGCTACCCTTCTTATCGCGAACCCAAAAACTGAGGTTTTCAACATAATTTCGATATAATACGCAACGTAATTCCTGAGCCACAATATGTTCGGTGATAGAGCCCTGCCAAGAGTCGGTAAGCGAAGGTCGTCCCACGAGTTGTGGTTGTATGCCGGTGGCAAAGTTTACCAAGCCTGTATCAAACCAAAACAACTTTGGTGCGCGGCGCAATGCAGACAAAACAGGAGGTTTAACAGAAGTTACAGGATAGCACAATTGAAGAAGAAAAGCCTTCTCCATAATAGTAAAAGCCTCTCTGATGTCGCCCGAAGGATACTGCGAATTGCCAAAGTTGCCAAGTTTGATAGTTTTACCTGCCTCAGACCAACCCGTTTGTAAGATATGGCGGATAATGCGTTTTTGTTTCTGAGTGGCTGAATATTTTTCTACATCCTCCTCGTAACCTTTGAGAAGCGTGTTATAAACTGGGCGCAATTGGTTAAAATCGCCAGTCTGCGCGTAGAGCGACACTATTTCGGGCATACCACCAATTACAGTATAGGTATTGAAAAGAGCCATCACCTCATCGTGAAGCAATTCTGGAAGTGAAAAATTATCCACGGCATCCTTGTACTGAGGACGCCCCGTAGCACCAAGAAACTCTCCGAAATTGCAAGGCGTAAGTTGCAAATATTCAACACGTCCCACAGGAAACTAAATATGCTCGTGGATAAGACTCTGTAAGCGCGAACCTGCGGCAATCACATATAATTCAGGCATTTCCTCATAAAAATAACGAAGAAGTGCTACCGATTTCGGTTCGTTTTGAATTTCGTCGATAAAAAACAATGTGCGACCTTTTATAGGAGTTGAAGTCCTAAAACTAATGGTTTGCACAATCTCCCTTACAGAATCAGAAAAACGGAAAAAATCTGCATCGGTCTTTTTTTCGAGATTGAGATGAATGTAATTGTCAAAATCCTTAGCAAACTCGTCAACAGAGGTAGTTTTACCTACCTGACGTGCCCCCCTGAGAATCAGAGGCTTGCGATTGGGTTTATCTGACCATTGTTTCAACTGAGAATAAACGTTTCTGTAAATCATACCTAACACAATTTTTGTGCAAAAAAAAAAATTTCACAAAAACATAGGCAAAAAATCGGAAAAATAGCACAAAAACATAGGCAAAATTTTGAGGAAATGCCACAAAAACATAGGCAAAATCAAGATCTCAGCAATTCATTTTTTGCATAAATAGTTTTTACTTTACCATCAACCATTGTTCCAGATACAAAAATAATCTGTCTTTTTTATAAAAAGCAGAGTTCGAACAAAATTAGAGAAAAATAACATATCATCCGTCAATTAAAACATTTTTTTACTATCTTTGTAAAAGGCAACGATTTTGTTTTAACTCTAAAACTCTAACATTATAGACATAGTAATGATTCTTGAACTATTGATAGTTCTTGGTGCGCTGTACGTGGGTTCGCGATACGGCAGCCTTGCGCTCGAAGCCATTTCGGGGATCGGACTCGCGCTCTTGGAGCTCTGCTTCGGGCTCAAACCCGGCAACCCGACCACCGACGTTATTTCTTTCAAAAGTGCAATTTTTGGTTATCTATTCACTACCCAATGACCATTTTTCCGGCTGCCAAGGCGGGTGATGATGCCGTAATCTTTTAGTTTTTTGATGATTTTTTCTACGGCGCGCTGAGTTATACCCATATTTTGAGATAGTTCTGAGGCGGTTGAAGTAGGTGTTTTTTCAAGATGCAATAATATTTGTTTTTCATTTATACCGAACTCACTACCGAACTCACTACCGAATATATTTGCAAAGTCTTGATCTATAATCAAATCTACATTCGACTCTTTTAACGCAGCACCTTGATGAATTTTTAGAGTATTATAAATTTCTTCAAGCATAAAATCAATAAAAGGTCCTGACTCACCCGCATTGGTACTTTCAGTAATAGCATTGTAATACGATTGCTGATTGGCATACACCATATTTTCCACGGGGAGATGTTCAAAAAGCGGATGCAGTTTACCAAGAATAAGCGATTGCCAAAGCCGACCCGTTCTACCGTTGCCGTCGACAAAAGGATGTATAAACTCAAACTCGTAATGAAAAACACAACTGCGTATTAGGAGATGGTCTTTGGACGATTTCAACCAAGAAAACAAATCGTTGATAAGCGTTGGCACTCTATCGGGAGGTGACGCCATATGAACCAAACCTTTTCAGAAAAAACGCCTACACCAGAACTACGAAATCATCCATGGTTATCAACCAATGCCTGCATCATTACACCGTGCGCTTTAAGCAGATCTTTAACACCAAAAGGATTAAGTTTTTGATACAATTCGTAGGTAGCAATAGCGTTTTTTCACTTCCTGAATCTGTTTTATAGGGGCAATTACGGTTTTTCCATCAATAATATCACGCACATTATCTTCCGAAAGGGTGTTTCCCTCTATTGCAAGCGAGGAATGAATAGTTTTGATACGGTTAGCCTTTCGGAGCGACTATCCTCCTTCCTGTTCAAGACGGATGGCATAACGCTCTATCAACCGAGAAATATCGGATATTAGGTTAATAGCCTTGGCACTTACTGTAAACGGTGGCACATACATTATTGAGATAATTTAGTGGTTATTAGATGTTATTTCTTTTTTCGGATGATTTTGGCAAAGAGACGTGGGAAGAACCTACTTACCCAAATACCATTGGTTTCGCCACCGCCGGCTGTAATTTCAAGTTTCTCTTTTTCAATACCTTTGATGATTTTTTCGGCAAGGATTTTTGGGTCGAGTCCTTTGGCTTGACCCTCATCGTTGACACCGCGTTTTTGGGCGTTGGCATCTAAGGCATTGATAGCCACGTTGGTATTAACATAGCCGGGACAAACCATCATCACACGGATACCGTTGTCGTAGTTTTCGGCGAGGAGGGTTTCAAAAAATCCGTGAAGAGCGTGTTTTGCCGCAGCATATCCCGAACGCAGAGGTATACCAAACTTACCTGCAAGCGAACTCATACATACAATATGTCCGCATTTTTGGGCAATCATACTCGGAAGAGCAACCTTGGTGAGGGCTGCCGCTCCAAAAAAATTGATATTCATCATCTTCTCCACCACGGTTAAATCCTCGTCTACCACCAAAGCACGCTGAGAAGCGCCGCCGTTGTTGATAAGGATATCAATATGCCGATATTCAGCCACAATTGGTTCGGCAATTTGGGCAATGCTGCGATACTGCTCCAAGTCGATAACAACAATACGCACCTTGTCGGGATATTTGCAAGATGATTTAACTCGCTGTAATTCAGATTCTCGGCGCGACGAGATGATAAGGTTTGCGCCCAATTCGGCAAATTTGTAGGTGAGCGCCTCTCCTATTCCCGACGACGCTCCGGTAATCCATATATTTTTGTTTTCGAAATTCATTTTTACTTATATTTGCAAATCTTTTCGGCAAATATAATAACAAAAAACGAAAACAGAAAAAATGGCTGATATTTTAGTAAATATAACTCTTGTGCTGATAATGGCAGGAATAGGAATGTCGCTGACATTCAACGATTTTAAGAACGTATTTGTATATCCAAAATCAATTTTAACTGGCATAGGAAGTCAGCTGCTGATACTTCCGGCATTGTCGTTTTGTTTAGCGTACTTGGCACCTGTGAGCGCGGCAGAAAAACTCGGCATAGTGCTGATTGCGCTCTGTCCTGTGGGCACCACAAGCAATATTTTGATACATATTTTTAAGGGAAATACAGCACTATCTATCTCAATGACAATATTTAACAGTATGTTGTCGCCGTTTTCGATACCGTTTTTCATAGCCGTGGCGGTAAGTTTCTTTATCAACGAAGAATCAAACGTAAGTATGTCGTTTTCAGAGAGTTTTATACATATTCTACTCACAGTGATACTTCCTGCGTTTTGCGGATTGATGGTAAGGCGATACATGACCAAAGTGGCTGATTATCTGAGCCGTCCGCTCAAATGGCTTTTGCCACTGCTGCTGCTTATAGTGTTCAGCATCAAGATTTTCTTGGGCAACAACGAAACAGGCTGCACTCCCATGACAATGGACGAGATTTTGAAATTAGCACCGTTTGTGCTGTTGCTCAATATTTTAGGAATGTACGGAGGATTTTTCATAGCCAAACTTTCTCGCTTAGACAAACCCTCGCAACTCACCGTAGCCATCGAAACGGGCTTACAAAACACCGCTCTTGCCCTCTCGGTAGCCGCCACCCTCCAAGGTGCGTGCGAAATCGAAAAACCCGCCCTCGTATACGCAATGCTTACATTCTTCACCGCCGTGGTGTTTTTGCTGATACATTCGGGGATGAAGGTGAGGGAGATATTTGGAAAGAATGATAACCAAAACTATTAGTTTTCAAACAGTTAACGCACTTGCAACATTAAAGTACATTAAAACAGTAGAAGTAAAATGAAATTCGATAACGATTTATTCTATACGTGCAGTCTGATTGAATACATAGGACATCAGCAAAAAATTGAACGTAAATTAGTTGTAAATCATTTAGGAGAAGATCGCATCAATCTAATCTATTCACGTGCCGACGTGTTACACTGCTAACCTATGGAGAAAAACGCCTATGAATTTTCAAAAATGGCGATTGTCCCAACGGGCAATTTCGACAACAAGGCAACACAGTTAAAGCCCTCATAGAAGTATATAACTCGTGGTTTAACAAAGAGTTGCAAAACTTCAAAAGCGACCTTTTTTATCAAAGCCGAGAATATTTAAGGCTATGCTATAACGAAGGAGAAATAGTGAAGGGGTAATTTGTTTAGGCAAATTACTCGGTTTCCCCAAAATTTGATAATGATTTGAAAATAAAGAATTTTATTTTACATCACCCACAAACAACTCCTCTAATGTTATAAGCCCTTTTACTTGATTGCTATATTTGCCATTAGAGATACCAAAGGGCGATATCATAGTAAGGAGCAGTCCACATCTGGTGGCGGTTTCGGTTTTGAAATTGGCAAGTCGAATGCGGAGTTTGAGGTCTTCGTCTTTGCTGATGGAATATGGAGCGTCGCAAAATTTAATCTCACAAATATTTATCCTCTTGTCGGCACGTTCGATGGCGAGGTCGATTTGTGCTTTTGGTTCGGTAGTAGCACTACGCCAAGAGTAATATTCTGTGTGGATTTGGTCGATTCCCAAGGCTTTTTTAATTTGAGAAATATGCAGAAGACAAATGCGTTCAAATGCAAGTACCGACCAAGAATTAACTTCGGGAGTATTGAGCGAGTGAGTCCAAAAACAGTCATCTGTGGTTTCTTTGCGGCAAAATCTAAAATAAAACATTGTGAACATATCTACCACTTGGTAAATATACTGATTGTCACGGATTTTTTTGCCTCGTGTTCGATAATGCCTGATAAAGTCGCAATTTTCTAAATCTCTGAGTATGAGAGTCAACCGCGAACCTGAAAGAAGTTTTGCTTTAAGGGCTATTTCGTCGCGGGTGATTCCGTATGGTGCAGCGCACAATGCTTCAATTACTTGCAGGTATGGTTCAGAGTTTTTGAACAATGATTTAAAGAGCCTTTCAAATTCGTTTTTGAGTTGTGCGTTTTCGCCAAAAAACAGGCTGTCAATGTTTTGAGCCACACTTTTTGAATTGTCCAAAAGACTTAGGTAGTAAGGCACACCACCTGTTGCCATATATAGTTGGCAGATAGTGTATCTATCGAAGACAAAACCGTTTTCGTCGAGATATTGCTCTGTTTCGCAAAGGTTAAACTGCCGCAAGTACATTTCGTGAGTTATGCGGTTGTGAAGTCCGCCGTGGTTATCGATTATATTATCAATAATCCAAGAAGTAGCAGAACCACAAACAATTAGCATAATATTGCTATGGTCGGCGCACCAAGTGTTCCAAAAATGGTCTAACGCACCAATGAAACCTGATTTTGGAGTGTCGAGGCAGGGAATTTCATCTATGAAGATTACACATCGACGTTTTGGATTTATCTTAGCATCAAGCATTTGCTGCAACATTAAGAATGCTTCTTGCCAATTTTCGGGTAGTTTGGCATCAACAAAACCCGCTTTTACAAGACCCTCGCGAAAGTTGCTGAGTTGTACCGATTTGGGAGCGTCGATTGTGCCCGACATATAAAAATCAAACTTATTGTTGAAATGATGTTTTACGAGAAAAGTCTTTCCAACGCGTCTGCGACCATATAGAGCCACAAATTCGGCCTTACCTGATTTAAGATAACTATCGAGTGCTTTTCTTTCTGCCTGTCTTCCAATGATTTTGTCCATAGAGCAATAAATATTGATTACACCGCAAATATAAAAATAATCCGCCAAACTCGCAATTTTTTGTTGGGTTTGGCAGATTATCGGGCGATAAGTCGCCAAACACGCGATTTTTTATTGAGTTTGGCAGGTTATCGGGATAAAAATTTTTCAAGCGGCGGGGGAGCATATTCCGAAATTATCCGGCTCAACTGACAATAAGGCGCGTGCAAGGGATTTTGATAGCAAAACGGTGCATCTCCCTGAATATAAAGACAAAAATCAACCTTAGTGCCTTTTCCAGCCGGAAATATAACAGCCAAGGTAATAATACCCAAGCCATAGAATTTTAGATTACGCAACAGCGACTTACGCTTGCGTTCGTCGGCAAAAAGCGATTTGGGAGTATCAATGTAATACTTTTTGATGTCGACCACAAAACTGCTCCAATCGGTATTGGTGGCATAAGGGTAGTTTAGAGCGCTAAAAAAGGGATAAAGTCCCAAGCATTCATCTTAGCCCAAGACAAAATCCGCAAAAAATACATCGACCCAAAAACGTGGGCAGGATTTATAATGGTAGACGGGAAGGAGTAGGAAGAATAATACGTGAAGGGCATAGAGTATTTTTCGCATAAGATGATGGAATTTTAGATATACTTCTTCCCTCCCCTACTTATCTTTTCTTCCAAAAAATTTTAGCAAAAACATAGTATCCATTATTGCAAACACTAAGTACACCGACATAAAGAATATTACAAATGGTTTTCCGGATTCGTGGGGAAGGACGGCATACGAACTCATTAAGAATACAAAATAGAGAATCAACTTCAATACCGTTGACAGCATAAAGACACCTGAAAATTTGGCGAATTTTGAATACTGAGGTCTGGTGATTACCAATGCCGATATAATGCTGACAGCAGCGAAAAATGCGGGTGTGGCATATACTGCCCACGACGATTTTTCGGGTATTATCATAACAAAAATCACTGCGGCAATAAGTGTGCATAGTGCCGCCATCACTACATATTTAGTTAACTCTTTTTGCATTTTTATTTATTAATTACATCCTTGATAAACAAATAAATACCCGCTGCCACCGAAAGCAATGATGCAACCACTGTAATAATGGGTTTTGTGGCAAAACAATCGTCTAACCAAATGCCTGCCAATACCCCTATAACAATTACGGCCACCATTTGAAAGGCAGCCGTAGTGTATTTTGCAACGTCGCGAAGGTTGTCGCTATCTTTTTTCAAGCTTTTACTTCTTTATAGCGTTAGCGGCGGCGTCTTTGGTGTCCATCTGGCAAGTGCCGGTGAATATTGCGCCCTCTTCGATAATAATCTTGGTGGTGTCGATGTCGCCGTGCACACTTGCGGTGTCTTTGAGTTCAAGAAGCTCGGCACACGAAAGTTTGCCGTCCACCTTGCCACTGATGTTTGCCACTTTGCACGAAATTTCGCCCTCTACTACGCCCGATTTGTCGATTACGAGACGCTCGGTAAGGCTGATGTTGCCTTTGAGTTTTCCGGCAATGCGTACGCTGCCGTTTGATTTGATTTCGCCCACGAATTCTGTACCGAAGGCGATGATACTGGTATTGTTGACTGTGTCAGTTTCAATTTTTGCCATGCTGTCAAGAGATATAAGTTAATTTTGGCGCAATTTAAAAATAATTTTTTAAATATGCGCTACTCTTCGGGAGATTTTAATTCAAAATCTTCCATAAATTTAGTTGTGTACTCTCCTGCGCAGAAACGGGGGTCGTTCATCAGTTGCAGATGGAACGGCGCGGTGGTTTTTACACCTTCAACTACGAGTTCAAACAATGCTCTCCTCATCTTGGCTATTGCCTCTTCGCGGGTTTGTGCCACAGCCACTAACTTGATTATCATCGAGTCGTAGTACGATGGAATCTGATAGCCTGTGTAAATGTGCGTATCCACACGTATGCCGTTGCCTCCGGGAAGGTGCAAACCTGTGATTTTGCCAGGACACGGACGGAATCCGTTGAATGGATCTTCTGCATTGATACGGCACTCGATGGCGTGAGCCTGCGGATAGTAGTTGCGAGTAGAGATTTTTGCTCCGGCTGCAATACGTATCTGCTCTTTGATAAGGTCAAGATTGGTAACTTCTTCAGTAATACCATGTTCTACTTGAATACGAGTATTCATCTCCATAAAGTAGAAATTGCGGTGAGCGTCTACAAGAAACTCTACTGTGCCAACGCCTTCGTATTTGATAGCACGAGCGGCTTTACAAGCGGCCTCTCCCATCTTATGACGGAGTTCCTCGGTCATAAAGGGCGATGGAGTTTCCTCAAGAAGTTTCTGGTGACGACGCTGAATAGAGCAGTCGCGCTCAGAGAGGTGGCAAACGTTGCCGTATTGGTCGCCAGCAATTTGAATCTCTATGTGGTGGGGTTCTTCGATGTATTTTTCAAGGTAAACTGCGTCGTTGGCAAACGATGCTGCGGCTTCTTGACGAGCAGTGTTCCAGAGGTGCTCAAACTCGTCTTCGTTGCGGATAATGCGCATACCCTTGCCTCCGCCACCTGCTGTGGCTTTAAGCATTACAGGGTAACCAATGCGTTTTGCCTCAGCTTTGCCTTGCTCCATGGTGTCGAGCAATCCCTGAGTGCCGGGAGTTACAGGCACACCGTGCTCAGTCATAGTTTTGCGGGCAGTAGCTTTATCGCCCATCATAACGATTTGCTCGGCTGTGGGACCAATAAACTTGATACCGTGCTCGGTGCAGATGCGGGCAAACTTGGCGTTTTCCGAAAGGAAACCATAACCGGGGTGAATTGCGTCGGCGTTGGTGATTTCAGCTACTGAAATAAGAGCCGGAATATTCAAGTACGACTTAGCAGAAGGCGGGTTTCCGATGCAGACAGCCTCGTCGGCAAACTTCACATGCAGCGAGTCGCGGTCGGCGGTAGAATATACTGCCACGGTTTTGATGCCCATCTCTTTGCAGGTGCGTATAATGCGCAGGGCAATTTCGCCACGGTTGGCAATTAATATCTTTTTAAACATAACCTATCTTTCTTAATTAGGGTTCGATAAGGAAAAGAGGCTGGTCAAACTCTACGGGAGTGCCTTCTTCTACAAGGATTTTGGCAATTTTGCCCGAAACCTCAGATTCGATTTCGTTGAAAAGTTTCATAGCCTCGATGATGCAGAGCACCTGACCTTTGGTAACTTCGTCGCCAACATTAACATAGATAGGTTTGTCGGGTGAAGGACGGCGGTAGAAAGTGCCAACCATAGGAGCCTTAACTGTGAGGAATTTTTTGTCGTCTTCCTTAGCGTTTTCGCGATACTCAATAGGAGTTGTAGTGGTGGTGGCAGCTTGAATGGGCGATCCCATCTGCTGAGCCATACCCGAAATCATAGGCATCTGGAAAGCGGGCATCTGAAAGTTTTCGCCACGGGCAATATCCTTGTCGCCGGCGGGAAATTTTACGTTGAGTTTCATATCATCGGTCTGAATGTCCACTTCGGCAATTCCGATCCTTGAAACGGCTTTGATAAAATCTTGTACTTCCTTTAAATTTGCCATAATATTTTTATTTTTTATTAATTATCAAACTAAATTACTGTAACACTACGAGTTATAAGCCCATTTTAGGTAAAGTGCACCCCATGTAAATCCCGCTCCGAACGCAGAAATGATTATGTTGTCGCCCTTGCGGAGCTGTTTTTCCCATTCGCATAGGCAGATAGGAATTGTGGCTGATGTGGTGTTGCCGTAACGCTGGATATTGATCATCACTTTTTCGGGAGCAAGTTCCATGCGTCGTGCTGTGGCGTCGATAATGCGGAGGTTGGCCTGATGTGGCACAAGCCATGCTATGTCGTCGGCAGTGAGGTGGTTTCGTTCCATAATCTCTACCGAGACGTCCGCCATATGGGTAACAGCGGCCTTAAACACGGGCTGCCCCTCTTGATATATAAAATGTTCGCGATTTTGAACGGTTTCGATAGTGGATGGCGACAACGAACCTCCCGATTTCATGTGGAGGTGCTTTACGCCCGAACCGTCAACACAGAGAATATAGTCTAAAAGCCCAAGTTCCTCGTCAGATGGTTCTAAAAGCACAGCCGCAGCACCATCGCCAAAAAGCGGACAGGTTTTGCGGTCGGTATAGTCGGTGATAGCCGACATTTTTTCAGAGCTTACGAGGATAATCTTTTTTTCTACTCCCGACTGAATAAACTTAGAAGCTGTAACTAAGCCGTTTAAAAAACCAGAACAAGCGGCATGAAGGTCAAATGCGAAGGCATTTTTCAATCCCGCCATATCACAAATTTGTATACCCGAAGCTGGGAATACCATATCAGGAGTGGTGGTAGTGCATATTACCATGTCGATTTCCAAAGGGTCGATATTTTTCTTGCTAATGAGGTCTTTAATAGCCATAGCACCCATATAAGCCGTAGCCTTGTCCTTGTCTTTAAGTATTCTGCGTTCCTTGATACCCACGTGCGATGTAATCCACTCGTCGCTTGTGTCGAGCATATGCGATAGTTCGTCGTTGGTGAGACGATACTCAGGAACATACATACCTACCCCAGTAATAACAGCGTTCGTTTTTGCCATAAAGAATTATTATCTGAAAAAAACAAAAAAGACAAATGTAGGAACATTCCGCAAAGGGCGCAACATTCCGCCATCTGTCTAAATTTCATTCTGTTGCAGCATAATGCTACTCAGCGGCAGCGGCTGACTTGTCGATAGCGAGTTGGCCTCTGTAATATCCACATTCGGGGCAAACTGTGTGCGACTGGATAGTGGCTCCGCAGTTGCTGCATTTTGAAAGTGTGGGTGCTACCGCTTTATAGTGGGTTCTTCTTTTGTCTCTTCTCGTCTTCGAGGTTTTGTGCTTAGGATGTGCCATTTTTTTAAATATTTAATACGTTATACCTTTTAATTATACAATTTCAAAATTCATAGTTTCGCAACTGATCCCATCTCGGGTCGGTTTCTAATACATTATCGTGCGCCTCAAGTACTTCGAGGGTGGCACTCATATCGGGGTCGCAAGTGGGCAGACCGTCGATACCATTGGGGTGCACTCTTCTTGCCGGAACGCTCAGCACTATATATTCATATATATGGTGCGAAAGGTCGAGCTTTGTCTCGTCGTGCGAAAGCACGATTTCGTCATCGGCTTCGGCAGGGTCGCTTGTCTGATTGCCAAACTTAACGGTGAGTTCAAAATATCCCTCAATCGGGAGGTTGAACATACCAAGGCAGCGGTCGCACTCCACTTCTACTGTTCCTCTTATGTCGAACCCAAATTTGAGCGCATACTCCGAAATATCTGCCGTCACTTCAACGTCGATTTTTCCGTTTTGGAACTCCGATTCGGCAAATTGTGCAAAAAAACAACCGTCGAGAAGGAAATTCATCTCGTGGCGTCCTGCTGTCATCGTTTTGTAATCTACTACAAAGTTGTTTTTCGCCATAATCGTTATGATGTAGAAATTGGCGCAAAAGTAAAAGGTTTATTCAACAAAAACAAAATTTTTGGTTAAAATTTTTGCATATTCTCACGGTCGGGCGATTCTTCTGTTATAACCTTGGTCTGAACCGCGTTGGGATTGTCTTCTACGGCTTGTATCTGCACATTGCTTTCGGGCACTGCCACGCTTATCACTTTAAAGGGACGGTTATCGTTGTCGTAGAGAAGGTTGAATGTTTCGCGGAATTTTACGCTGCCACGGGTAAAATAGCGTACTTTGGTTTTTCCATTGAGAATATCGTTCCAAAAGAGGTCGAAAGTTACCATCTCGCCTTTGGTGAGGGCAAGCACATCGCGAATGTTGTGACCCAAGATATCGTTCTTTTTGTAGCCGGTG
Organism: Bacteroidales bacterium; assembly: GCA_016293845.1. Lineage (GTDB taxonomy): Bacteria > Bacteroidota > Bacteroidia > Bacteroidales > UBA3824 > UBA3824. The sequence continues at coordinate 165,703 of JAEDDH010000003.1, forward strand.
GTGTCGAGAGTCTTGTCGCGAAGGTCGAGCACTATGCCTGTGGTATCGTAACGGGTGATGATAGAAGTTTGCGAAAGCACATCAAGAATAGCCACGATTTCGCGTTCGGATAGGCGAACCTCATCTTGAGCCTTTTTGATGTCGGAATATGATGCCGCAATCTCTTTTTCGCGGCGGGCAAGTTCGTTGCTCTGCGTAGAAAATTTGTTGAGGAGTTCGGCACTATTGATATTTTTTTTGATATTTGATATTGTAGACGCGATACGTTCTGCCACGTTGTTGAAAAACTGAATCTGATAATCGCCAATCTCTTTGAGCGAGGCAATTTCGATAACACCGTGCACTTCGTCCTCAAACTGCAACGGCACAAGCAACAGGCACGTCGGTTTCTTTTCGCCCAAACCTGATGTAATATAAAGGTATCCTTCGGGCACGTCGGTCATGTAGATAGTTTTACGCTCTATGGCACAGCGACCTACAAGGCTTTCGCCAAATTCTACCGTGGTGGTAAGTTGTTTTTTGCGGTCGAATGCGTAGGTGGCTTTCTGCTCTAACACCTTTTTGCCATCGCGCTCTTCCGAAACAAACATCGCACCCTGCAAAGCACCAAGGTATTTTACAAGGTAAGATATAATTTTGAAAGCAAAGTCGTTGATGTCGGCGTTGTTCATACGGAGAAACTCGCCTATCTGAGCCAAACCCTCTTGAGCCCAAGATAGTTTTTCGTTTTCTTCGATACGTTTTTTCTCTTCGATGCGGGCGTGGAGAAGGTTTTTCTGCATCTCGATAAGTGCCGAGTCGAGAGCGTTGTTTTCTTCGTGGCTATCAAAAGTGGCTTCGAGGTCGCCGCGACCCATACTACGAGCAAACTTTGTGGTACGCATAATACGGTCGGCAAGGAAGTTGACCGAATTGTATAGTTTCTGAGTATCCTGATCAGAAGATTCAAGTTTAGAAATTTTGTCGAAATCGCCGTTGCGGAGCTTTTGCAATACGCCGTTTACCTCGCGCATAGGCTTTGTGGCAAAACTCAAAAACAGATATGCAAAAATGGCAAGCAACAAAAGTCCAAAAAACGTTATAATAATAAAGGTGTTGACTCCGCTAAAAGCCTTATGGCGAAACTCCGAATAATCAACTTCATAGCCGAGAGCCCATGGAGTGGTATTGTCTTTAACCTCAACGGGATAGAAATTGATGCGGCAATGGGCGCTCTGCGAAAAATCAAAAAATCCAATATTATGGTCGGAATATGTATAATCGATAGTGCGGAGAGTGCCGTCGCTAAGTTGGCGGGCAAGACCTCCCATTTGATCGATGCCTGCGTATGCATCTTTAAAAAAAGTGTTGATAAAATCGGGATTGGGGTGAATGGCAAGTTTTCCGTTGTTGGTTAGCACAAAAACATTGCCTTGAAGCTCAAGCGACTGACGGTTGAGAATCTCTTCGATTTTAGAAAGGGGAATTTCTACAGCAACAGTACCAGCAAATGTGCCTGCAACCTCGATTTTGGTGGCAACGGCAAACACATAGCGTGCCTCGGTGCGCATAAACGATTCGTTGCTACTGAGATACATATTGGTAAATAGTTTTTTCACCGTTCCCGTTTTCATTTGGTAATAAGTTTCGTCGCCAACTTCACCTTCAAGGTCGAGAGTATCGGTGGTGATATATGGCAAACCATCGCGCAAATACGACCTCATTACATAACGTCCGTATGGCTTAAACCATTGAGGATTAACCTCAGAATATTCCCAAGTAACAACAAAAGAACTAAATTCGGGATTTTCAGAAACCAAGTTGCTAAGAGCCTGATTGATATACGGCATCATATCGTAGCCGTATTTTTCGTTAGCAGAAGCGAGCATATTGCTGATAGTACCCGCCGTTTTGATTGTAGAATTGATATAATCGGATATTTCCATCGCCTTGGTTTTGGTAAGATTGGCGGTAGAAAGCGAAGTTTCGCGAATAGTATTTTGATACTTACCATATATAAAAACGGCAAGACCCGCGCCGTAAACAACAAACAGCGCAAGCACCAACATTATTATGTTTTTGTTCTTCCGGTTCATAAATCAATTTTTTAGACACCTATAACAAATAGTTACAAGCAATTATCAAACCATAATGCACAAGTAAACAAAACGGGCATTATAATTTTTTCCAAAGATATAAAAAAAATATTTAACGAAATATATTTTTTGAGGGAAATAATTTAATTACTGCTATAAGTATCAACAAACCTACCAGCAGCTCGTATCATACGCGAAATCTGGATGGCATTTCGCGCAGTAAGTTCGTAATCAGGGGCTTCAAATAAACCCATCGACAAATCTATATAGCCGCTTGATGGCACATAAATCTGAACTAAACTTCGATTCTTCACCACATGTAGTGTCAACGATGGATTGAAATATCGTAAATACTCCATCACAGACATAATGCACTTATTCATCTTATCATCAATTACTATATATGTAGCACCACCAACATTTTGAATACCACTGTTGGTAACAATCATCTCTACATCATTCCAATTTTTAGTGTAATATTCAAACTCCAAAAGAGTGCCAGAGAAGCAATCGTCGCTAAACATATATTAATTATAATTATCAAACTTGCACACGGTACTATTCTCTTTAAGATAATCGAAATTGAAAAACTGAAACCCGTTAGTGTTTTTTGAGTTCTTATTCCGCTTTCGCTTAACGTTAAAAGATTGTACAGTTTTGTTAAATCTATGGCATATAGAAGTAAATATTTTTTTAGGTAACAATCTGTTGAACAATCTTGTCATTAACTTGCCAATAATTGCGAAAAGCGATAACATATAGGACCACCAAAGTAAGATAGGGTCACCCTTTTTAGCAAAAACAACAATTGCCAAAAATACCTCATTTAAAAATCTCAGCACAAAAAAATTATCTCATTGCGGAAACATAAGACCGGGTGATTGCGTATAAAAAGATGTGTTTCATGTTCGAGAATACTTCTTTTTTTTAGTTGTTTAATTGAAAGCGGGACAGTTATTTTGGCTTGTTCCGCTTGTTTTTTTATCAACTAAATACTGCCCATTTAGTGGCAGAAGAGCATTTCTCTATACTTGGGCAAGGGCCACATCTCGTCGTCGATAATCATTTCGAGGGCATCGATGCTCTTGCGGATAGACGACAGATAGGGTTTTACAGAAGTGTTGTAAGCCAATGCCTTTTGCAAATTGGAGGGCTGGGTGCAAGCCTTATCGCGTTCTGTTACCATTTGAGCCACATCGGTTTTAATTACAAGAATCAGTTTAGATATTGTTTTAATGGTATCGAGACGGTTTTCGATAAGTTCGTCGAAGCCTAATCCCTTGGTACAGTTGTAGTTCTCTACCAAAAGGTTTTGATAGCGAATGGCTGTGGGTATAATATGGTTGAGTGCGAGGTTGGCTATCACAAGCGATTCAATATGTATTTTTTTGTGATAGTTTTCGGCATAAATATCCTGACGTGCCGAAAGTTCGCGCTCAGAGAGAACTTTTTGACTTTCAAAAAGTTTAATAGTGCTACTTAAAGTATAAGCTTTGATAGATTCGGGACAAGAAGTGATATTCGACAAACCACGGCGTTTTGCCTCTTCTTTCCATTCGTTGCTGTAATTGTTGCCCTCAAACAAAATGGGCGAAAACTCTGCGACGTAGTTACCTAAAATCTTTAATACAGCCTCGTCGCGATTTGCACCAGACGAAAGCGATTGCTGAAGTTCTTTGTTAAATACCTCTAACTGAGCGGCTACAATAGTGTTAAGCACAATAAGAGGACAAGCACAGTTGGCACTGCTGCCCACAGCACGAAACTCAAACCTATTGCCCGTAAAAGCAAACGGCGAAGTGCGGTTGCGGTCGGTATTATCTAAAAGTATTTCAGGAATTTGCTCAATATTAAGATTAATAGTGCGTTTGGCAGCGGCATCGAGGATTTTTCCTTTAGAAGTTTCCTCTTTCAACAGAGCAAGAGTTTTGCTGAGGTGTGCGCCGAGAAATACCGAAATAATAGCGGGAGGTGCTTCGCTTGCGCCAAGACGGTGTTCGTTGCCCGCTGACATTATGCTTGCACGCAAAAGGTCAGAATTGTTGTAAACCGCCTTGATAACGTTAACCAAGAATGTTAAAAACATAAGGTTAGAATCGTGGTCTTTGCCGGGCGAAAGCAGGTTGATTTTGCCATCGGCAGCAAGCGACCAGTTGTTGTGTTTGCCCGATCCGTTTACTTCGGCAAATGGTTTTTCGTGCAAAAGTATGCGGAAATTATGTCTACGGGCAGTTTTCATCATCAAGTCCATCAACAACATATTGTGGTCAACGGCAAGATTGGTTTCTTCAAAAATAGGCGCACATTCAAACTGTCCTGGGGCAACCTCGTTGTGTCGGGTGCGCACCGGGATTCCAAGTTTGTGGCATTCAACCTCCAAATCAGCCATAAATTCTACCACACGCTCGGGAATAGAGCCGAAATAGTGGTCGTCTAACTGTTGGTTTTTGGCAGAATTGTGCCCCATAAGTGTACGTCCGCAAGAAACAAGGTCGGGACGTGCGTCGAACAATGCCTCATCAATAAGAAAATACTCCTGTTCCCAACCAAGAGTAGAGATAACTTTCTTGGTTTCAGGCAGAAAATAGCGGCAAACGGCGGTAGCTTGTTTGTCGATAGCATTGAGAGCACGCAGAAGCGGGGTTTTATAGTCTAACGCCTCGCCGGTATATGATACAAAAATTGTTGGTATACAAAGAGTTGAACCAATTACAAAAGCAGGCGAAGTGCAGTCCCACGCAGTGTAGCCGCGAGCCTCAAAAGTGTTGCGGATTCCGCCATTAGGGAAACTCGAAGCGTCGGGTTCTTGCTGAGCAAGCACCTTGCCGTCAAACGATTCCACTGGCAAGCCATTGTCGAGGGTAAAAAACGAGTCGTGTTTTTCGGCGCTCTGGTCGGTAAGAGGCTGAAACCAGTGTGTATAGTGAGTAACGCCAAGTTGCAATGCCCAAAGTTTCATGGCATTAGCCACATGGTCGGCAAGTTGACGGTCGATACGTTTGCCCTCGTCCATTGTCTGCTTTACCTGCTTAAAAATAGATTCGGGAAGGTATTTAGCCATCTTACTTTGGTCAAAAACATTGCAAGCGTAAAAAGTTATACTCTTGTCGTTTGAATGGTCGACATGTAGGGGACGGTGCCCATATTCGCGTTCTAACGCTTTGAATCTGCTGATTGCGGTCATAATTAGATAAAATTATTGCAAAATAATGGTGCAAAGATAAATATTATTCACGATATTACAAGATAATAATTAAAGAGCATTAATCTCAATATAGCGTCCCACTTGGCACTCAATGCATCGTTTTAGTCGGCAGAAATCGTTGCGCAGATAGAGAAACGCCTGAGAATCAAGAGCAGAGCGGGCTTGTATTCCCTGACTTTTCATAAACTTGGTAACAGAATTATTTTCGGGTGGAATCTGCTCTAAAAACGACACTGCACGTTGGGCAAATTCGTCATGTTTGTAGTACAACGAATGTGCATAGAGAAACGGACATACAAGATTGATTACAAACAGATTGAGTGTTTCGCTGCCGAGTTTTGCCAAAGGGGTGTCGGGTAAAATTGAAAAACTCTTTTTATCAACATCGATATCAAAAAGTGTATAAATGTCGGATAGGTTTTGGGCATCCAACATTTGCGAAAAAAGATTCTCAGTAGTACCTACAAGCATTGCCAACTGCAAAATTCTACGGTCGGGAAAGTTTACAGGACGAATGCCGGCAAATTTCCACAACGATGGGTCGATGGGCGTTAGATTGTATTTCTGCTTGTGATAATAGTATTCGCGCTGAATGTTGAGATACTCTTCACCCATGAACTTTTTTAGCGAAAAAAATCCCGCCTGACCATAGAGAATTGCTACTATGTTGCTGATTTGATGACGGTTTTTCTCAACAATAGAAAACGGAACCGACTGAGCCAACTGCTTAAACGGAAATGCATTTTTACCTAAACCAAATGCCGAGGCGAGAGTTTGCCAAAAGGTCTCGTTCCAATCACCATTATTGAGTTTAAGAGCATCAAGCACAGCCATTGCTTTTGATTGAAGACGTTCGCTTGCAAGTCGGTCGAAAAAAGAAGCTGTTTTCAACTCACCAAAACGTTCGAATCCATAGCGACAAAGGTCGAAATCTTTTGTTGTGAGCAGGTTGCGATAAACTTCGGAATATTTCTGCTCAAATGGCAGTACAAGCGTGGGCACAAGGTTGCCTTTGGCATCTTTGAGGGGTTTATCATCTTGAAAAACTATATGGAGAATAATGTTTGAGTACGCTGGATTGTCATCATGACGGTGCATTTGCCAATGCGATGATTTAACATGGAGTTCGATATTCCCTGCCCAAAGAATGTCGCCGATACGTATTTGAGCATCGGTAATGTCGGGTCCAGAATCATTGTTGGTAAATCCGGGCTTAATTATGCTGATACTTTCGCCTTGTGTGGTTACGAGTGCCGACTGAGGGAAAAGTCTATTAAACCAAATAAAGGACAAAAGTTTTTCGTTCATAAATAATATTTGAATTAAAGAGATTTATAGAGAATTATTTACAGTTGCGCATTAGGTTTGGCGATGAGATTTTTAAGGCGTTCGATCTGATACTCCTTGCCTACTTCAAGCACTTTGATGGCGGTTTCGGTAAAATAATGGTGCTTGGTGAGGAAATCCACCTGTTTTTGATTCCACGCATCAATATCGAGATTGCTACCAAGAGCCTTCAACTCATCGTAGAGCATATTAGAAACAGGAATAAAGTCAGTTCTACCAAGGTACACGAGGTCGGCATCGCAAATAATGCGCTCATAAATATTAGTGGGGTTAGGCGGAAGTTTTGTGGCAAGTATCAAGCTGCAAATTCTGTCGATCTGATCTTGAGTATAGTTGTAATTGGGCAGAATATCGCGTGCAATTTGAGTTCCAAAATATTCGTGATTTTCGGAGCCCACAATGTAGCCAGTATCGTGAAACAGGGCCGCGGTTTTGAGCAAAAGCAGTTCTTCGTCGCTAACGCCTTCGCCATAACCAAGAATCTCTACTTGATTGATAACATCGATAGTGTGACGGGTATTGTGGTAATAAAGAAAAGGAGGCAGCTCGCGGTCAAGCTTATCAAGAATAAATTCTTGCAAATCGGTAAATTGACGAAGCAAATATTTTATTTGGAAACATCCGTTGGGGTACACTCCCCTATTCACATTTACCGAGAAGTCTTTTTTAATACGTTTAATTTGATACATCTCTAAATCACGGTATTTCACTGGGATAACACCGCAAAAGTCGGTTACAAAAAACTCTTTTACAAGTTCGTAGGTAAAAACCGAAATGTTGATTTTATTCACCTCGGCAGCGGCGGCAATACGCGAAGCATTGTTTACGGTATCACCCTTGATGTCGTAAGAAATTTTTTTGCGACCAGATGCAGTGGCGGTTACAGGTCCTGTATGTATACCTATGCGCAACTGCCAAAATTTTTCGCCATTGGTATCGGCAGCACGATACGAAATGTTTTGCAGATAGTCGTTCATTTCTAACGCTGCAAGAACCACATCTATTGGGTTTGTAATATTTTTGATAGGGATTCCTCCTGCACAGAGAAATGAGTATCCGATAGTTTTGCTCACCTGCAGACGGTACTTTTCGGCAATATCGTTGAAATGAAACATCACCTGATCAAGTTCGTCGATAGCCTCGGCAGAGTTTTCGCAAGAGGTGAGACTTGCTGTGGCGCGGATGTCGAGATACATCACGGTCACCATCTTAAATTTGAGCAAATGCTGCTGAGTGGTATCAACTTTCACACTTTCGGGCACATATTGAGCCGGAACCACCGAAAGTATGCTTTCAAGGCGTTCTTTCTCGGCCATAAGCGAATCGTACATTGCCGACAACTGTTTAAGTTGCTGACTTAGTTCGTTTTTTTCGCGTATGAGCGATGCTATACGGTCGGTAGAATCAATATTTTCCGAAACGTCGGTCATCTATTTTTTTATGCAGCAAGTTACAACAAAAAAGAATACAAAACAAAAAAAAATGCGAACAAATCATCAAAAAAATTGGAATGATTTATTCGCAGTTTTGAGCGGAAAAATCCGCATAAATTTATCTTTTAAGAATCCAAAGACCGTCGTCGCCAAGTTTTGATTTGAGCGATGCGATAGCAGCCTTAGCTTCTTCGCGAGTCTTAAACGATTTTACCGAAACGCGGTTGTATTGACCAAATGGGATAAGGATTTCGGCATTGAAACCTTTAACTTTGAGTTTGTTGCAGAGGTTCTGAGCATTGCTGTAAACAGTGAACGAACCAGCAATAATGTAAAACATATCGCTTTCGTTTACTACAGGAGTGGTTTCAGGCTGAAGGTTGCCCTGCTGATCTTCGAGCATGATGGGCTCTGCAATAGTGGTGGTATCGATATAGGGAGCCTGATCACCAAAGGTCAGTTCGCTATCGTCGGAGCCAAAAGGATATGCGAGAGTGTCGCTGTTGTCGCTCGATTCGTTGCCTTTGTTGCCGTTGCAACTTACCATAAGAACGGCTAACGTAAGAAGTGTTAATCCAAAGAGTTTAATTTTTGACATATCAATTCTGTTTTTAGTGTAATGTGTTTTGTTTAAAAATTTGGTATAAAGGTACTGACTTTTTGTAATACAAACAAATTTTTTTTCATTAAAAATTTGTAACTTTTTAATCGGCAACGGCTATGGCGTAAGTTTGCTCTTTGAATGTGGCAGATTTTACCGATTCAGAACCGTCGATACGTGCTACAAAACCTTCAAACAGTTGTTTATCTTTGTTGGATGTGCAATAGTAGATTTCACCCGAAGAGTCGATGGCAAAATCAGTTACGTTGCTGTGTCGGTCTGTAATGCGGCGAAGATGTCCATCGGAAATATTATAACTAAAAAGTGTGATTTTCGGACAGATGTCTTCTTCAAAAATATCGGTTTCTTCGGTGAAAACCAAATAGTTGCCATCGTTTGAGATTTGAAACTTGCAATAGTCAGAAAAACCTGAATTGTCGTCGGCACAGAGGTCTTCGGTTTCGATAACGCGTATTAATGTGGCAATTCCATTTTTAAATTGGCAAATATAAATACGGCAAATATCGTGAAAAACAAGTATGCGACCGTCGGGCGAAAAAACTGGATTGTAGTAATCGTTGTCGGTGTCGAGCCAATCAATATCGTCAACGGCACCGGTTTCGATATTGTAAATCACTGGTTGCCAATGGCTATAAAGTGTAGACTGACTATTAAGGGCAATATATTTACCATCATTGTTCCACGAACCCATAAAGGCATTACGAGGAGGTAGGTCGAGCAATGTAACTGTTTTAGTTTCAATATCTATAAGTTTAATTACCCGATATCCGGGACGGCTGTACGACGAATATGCAATTGTTCTACCGTCGGGCGAAATATCAAGTTGAGCACTTGCCACATCGAGTTTAGCAAGGTTTTCGAGAGTGTTGCCATAATATACGGTATTGTATTGAGCCACAGCAAAAAAGTAATCGGGTTGCGAAGATTTTTTTACAGTAGTAGGCTTAGGAGCCGACATTGTGGCCATGCAACTCGACGAATCGGTGGTTTTAAAGGTAGTGGCATTTTCGGGTTCGGGAGCCACACACCTCGACTTACAAGCCGGGATTATCAAAACGAGCGATACTATTAAAAGGGTAGAAAAACGTAAGTTAGTTGTTGTCAAAATCAAAGATATTTAAGTTTAAAAAAGTTGACATACGCCTCCATATCTGTTTGTGATTGCACAAGAGCGTAGTTGGTACGGTTAATTACAAAGGGTATAAAGTCGGCTTCGGGCTCGAGACTTTTATAGTTTGCCACCACAAACTGTCGATAAAATTCTACTGCGGTATTCTTATTTGCAAATGAGGATACCACCACAAACTTGAATCCATCGGTGAAATCCCTGCTGCTTACATCGTATTCCATAAAATTGTTGTCGGCGCAAAACTTCTGCACAAGATACTCGGTTTGTCCGGCCGCGGGATTATCGGTTTTGAATGCCAATACAAAATAGTGCGCTGCGGTGTAGAGAGTGTCAAAACGCTGAATGTCAAAACGTCCAGAATTAAGAGAAGACAATTTGTTTTGGGCTGCCTCGTTAAGGTCGCTTTTTGGAAAACGCTTTACAAATATTTCTAATACAGAGCGCATTGCGGGAATATTTTGCATACGTCCGTGGGCTCGGGCTTCAAGATAATAAAAGTTTTCGGCAATCTTGAGGTCGGCATATTTGGTTTCGGCATTGGTGCAGAGGAGTATGCAGTTTTGATACATTCCGTTTTGGAAAGAGTTTAGAGCATTATTGTAGACACTGAGAGCCGAATCTTTGCGAGCCTGAACGTTTTTTTGATAGTTGGGGTCGCCGAGAATTTTGGCGTATCCACTTTCGGGATAATTAGAAATCAACTGTGTTTTGGTATATTCGGCAAGCGACTTTTCGCCCTGATAATTATACAATTTATATAAGGTGTAGAGCGACTGCGGCATAAGGTAGTTGTCGGGATTTTTCTGATTGAGATACAATAGCGTTTCGATAGCCTTGGCAGGGTCGTCCATCTTTTCGTAATAGACATCGGCAGCGGCAAACCACGAATCGGCTTCAATGTTTTTAGAAATTGTCATAGCCGAATCGGTCAACGGTAGATTACGAAGATAATATTCGGGCATCTTGTTGTTGATAGCAGATGAAGCAGTATCTTGAGGTGCTTCTTGCTCGCTTTCTTCAAAAATTTCGCTACCCTTATTTTTACGGCGCCAATTATCTTCGAGACGGCGCTGTCCCCATTTTTTTATAAACTCCGATTTACCATAGTTGAGCGATGTGGTGTTGTAGAGATACCATTTGCCGGCAAAATTTGGGTTACCGTCCAGACCGGTGTATTGCACACCGTAACTATTGTCGCCTCCACTATAATATTGTTGAGGCTGATTGGCGGCGTCTTCTTCGGCAGCCACTTGAGCAATAATTTGTGTAACAATTTGGTTTCTACGACTTTCTGGCATTTTAGCCACACGCTGAATACTATCCTGATAATTGGCTTGATTGATATAACCGGTTAACAACGAAAGGTTTTCGCTTTTTTGCGAAATTTCATCATAATCAGAATACGTTTTGGGCAGATACGACATTGTGCTGTCGTAATATTTTTGTGCATTAATATAGTCGTGACGGTCGAAATAGATATTTGCCGAAGCAAGATACGATTTCGCCTTTTGAATATCGTTGGTGCGGCTTTCGTGAGCCGAAAGTTTGTAATAGTCGAGCGCACGGTAGATGTTGCCGCTGCGACGGTAAACCTCGGCTATTGCATAGTAAATCTGATCTTTATATTCAGCGTTGTTTTCGTCGCGGGCAAGTTTTTGAAGGTCTGAAATAATTTTATCCACATCAGCATCCTGCTCAAAAACCGTTGCAAGATTTATTTTGGCATTAAACACGGTGGCGTAGTCGGGATTGATTTTTATCACATCCAAATAGTTTTGACGAGCCTGGTTGTAGTTGCCACAGCGACGGTTGATATCGCCCATAATATACACAAGCCAAGCACGTTTGTTTTTGTTTTTGGTAATCTCAACAGCTCTTTTAAGAGCTTCGAGAGCCTCATCATACTGACGCACAGCAATATAAATATCGGCATAGGTCATCAGTATGCTACGGTCGAGTTTTTTGGGATGACGTTTGTCGGCGTTGAGTTTATTGATAATTTCGAGAGCCTCGGTATAGTTTTTTTGCGCCGCCATAGTTTTGGCAAGCCACATCTGCGCCTCAAACTTGGCAGGTTCGTGCTTGAACCGTGTGGTAACAAGGCGGAACGAACTTTCGGCACGGTCGTAGTCGGCTGCCACATAGTTTGCCTTGCCCATCAGCAGATAGGTGTCGTCGATCCATTTGCAAAAGTCGGGCTTGTTGTAAAACTCGAGTTCGCTCTGATCCATTCCTCCCCTGCCGTAATGCTTTTTAGGTTTGGTAGTTATGGAGTGAGTAAGGATATTTTTGCCGCATTTTTGAATGCACGATTCCATATCGCCACGCGCCATATCGGCAGCACCCGGAGCGTCTACCTTAAACACGGGCAAAATTTCAGTATAATCGCATTGCAAATCTGCCTCAATTTTTTGCACACCCTCGTTGTAATACTCTCGGGCATTGAAATAGACATTGAAATGCGAAGTTAAATTGTGAAACGCACGGCGCGAGGCAGTATTTTTGGTGTTGCTACACCCTGTAAACACAGCCACTAACGCAACGGCTAAAATTATTATCCTATCATTAAAGCACATTGACAATTAAACAGTTTCATCGCCAACTATAAACTTGTAACCTTTACCGTGAATGTTGAGAATTTCAATAGTGGGGTCGTTGCTGAGTTTTTTGCGGAGTTTGGTGATATACACGTCCATAGAGCGGGCGTTGAAATAGTTGTCGTCGTCCCAAATCTGTTTGAGGGCGTAGTTGCGCTCCAAAACCTTGTTGATATTTACACAAAGCAAACGGAGAAGGTCGTTTTCTTTGGTGGTGAGTTTTTCGGGCTCATCGTTTTCAAACTGCAACTGCTGTTTGTTGCAATCAAACGAGTATTTACCTAATTTATAAACAGATACCGATTCGGTTTCCATAGCACCCGAACGACGGAGCACTGCCTCGATACGGAGCAAGAGTTCTTCCATATTAAAAGGCTTGGTGATATAGTCGTCGGCTCCAATTTTGAAACCTGTTAACACATCTTCCTTTAAATTCTTGGCAGTCAAGAAGATAATTGGAATTGTGGTATTTATGGCACGGATATCGGAAGCCACAGCAAAACCGTCTTTTTTGGGCATCATAATGTCGAGGATGCAGATGTCGTAAACACCTGCACGGAATCCGTCGGTGGCTTTTTCACCATCGTTAAATAGGTCGGTAGAATATCCTTTGGCTTCGAGATACTGCCTCAAAAGCGAGCCGAGGTTAACATCGTCTTCGGCCAATAGTATGCGAATTGTTTTTTCCATTTTTACTATATTATAATGTGTAACATTTATTTCAAACTAAATGGCAAATATATATAAAAAGTAGTTCCTTTGCCAACTTCAGATTTAATTCTGATATTTCCCTGATGTTCGTCTACCACGCACTTAACGTAACTCAGACCGATACCGAATCCCTTGACATTATGCACGTTGCCAGTGTGCACGCGGTAAAACTGGTCGAAAATATGTTTTTGACTTTCGCGCGAAATACCTATGCCATTGTCGGTTACAGAAATTTCGATGCCGTTTTGAACGTTTTCGGTAGTAACCTCCAATTTGGGTGTGCCCTCGGTGTATTTAAGACCATTATCCAAAAGATTGAAAATCAGATTGGTAATATGAACTTCATCGCCGTCAATCAAATCGTCGTGGGCTTTGAGACGGGTAATAATCACGCCTCCACGGTCTTTAACTTTGAGGTCGAACGAATTAACAACTTTTTTGATTATTTCATTGATATAAAGTTCCTTAACCTTCATTCTTACCTTTCCGCGCTCAATAACAGCCATCTGCAAAACGCGTTCTACCTGATAGCCAAGACGTTTGCTCTCGTCTTCAATCACTTGCGATATATGGTCGAACATCTGCTCGTTTTTCAACACTGTCTTATCTTTAAGCATTTGCGAGGCAAGCGAAATCGACGAAATAGGCGTTTTCAACTCGTGGGTCATATTGTTGACAAAGTCGGTTTTCATCTCGCTGAGTTTCTTCTGACGGAAAATTATCACGAGCGTTGCCATAAAAGTGAGCATAATAATAAGTGTAAGGGCAAGCGAGGCAAATCCCTGCCGCGAAATAGAGTTGAGCGAAACCTTGTTTTCGTCGGGGAAATATACCACAAGATAGCACGGCGGCGACACTATATCGTTGGGATAGAGCGTTATCTGATAGGTTTGCGGCACCGAGTCGGGGTTGAATCCAGCGGTTTTAAAATAATACTGATTGTCTTCGCCACGGATGGCAAAATCGTAGTCGGCATCGATACCGTTGCACTCAAACTGCTTTTTAAGATAGTTGTTGATAGTTTTCGGCGAAATGCGGTCTTCGATGTTGATTTTTTTGCGAATCAACTGATTTACAAGATTTTCTACAAAGACAGTTTTGTTGTGAATACGCGCCATCACCTTTTCTTGAAACTCTTCGCGGTCGATGGTCTGTTCGGTAGGAATTTTATGGTCGCCCGATTGAAGAATCGAAACTGTAGCAGAATCGCTACTGAGCACAAGGATTTTACCCTCCGAAGTATCGCGGAGCATACTGTCGACAAGCCTACGACCGTGTACATTGATATTTGGGACAGGCTTGCCCACCGAAGCAGAGTCGAAATTAACGGCGATAACCTCGTTTTTGAGATGCGTTACCACCTCGCTCTCCTCCAATTTTTGCACTACGCCATAAAGCGAACGGTTTACCGATGCGCTAAACTGCTGCTTGCGCATTTTCAATGCCACCTTAAACCACGACACCTGAATATAAATCAGCCAAACCATCGTGAAAGTCATCACACAAGCCAATGCAAATATCACTTTTCTGCTCATTGTACTCTTGATTTTCAACGCACAAAGGTAATAAAAAAAAGAAGATATGAGCAAAATTTAATAGGTAAATGAATTTAATTAATTTATCTTAACAATAATCAAAACAGATTAACTTTGCAATATTCTATTTTTGCAGCAACATAATGAGGATAATATGCGACGTGGATATTGATTGGGGCTTGCTCAATGGCTCAAATGCCGCTTAGCAACCAACAACGCTCTGATTTTCTGCAAACTACATTTGGCAAAGGCAAGAAAAATAAGATAAGGATTATAGAAAACCTTATTATATCGCTATCTTTTATGGTTGCGCCTAAACCCAGCGGTAAATTCAAATGGATGTTTTGCAAATGGAGTGGGTATTACAAAGCCTGCATTTCCTTTAAATGTTACCAATAAAGAAACGATTGACAATCTAATAATTATTACTACTTGATTAAAGTATTGGTTTAATTATAATGCTGATTTTGGTGCTAATGTTTCCGCCGTCGGTATTGGTGGCAATTCCATTAGACAAAAACAACATTTTCGACCTACCACTAAATCAATATATTAGCACATATTCTACTGGTATGTGCAAAAAACTTGCCTGCTTGCCGTACTTTTGCAAGGCATATCCACAAATAATAATCAACAAACATAAGCAGCACTATTTTTTTTGCAAAAATAACAAAAACAATTAATCGGCTTAGCATTATAAAAGTTTTAGTAGGTGCTTCATTTGTTTTTCCAAAAATTTTTGCCATATTATGCAACATAAACGAATAAACGGCTATGTGCAATTTTATTGATTATGGAAATTCGGATTTCAGAAGCATCAGAAACAGTGACTATGTTGACAAGTCGGGGTTGATTAGCGTATTGAACGAAAGAATTGATACACGGAACAAATTTGTGTGCATCTCGCGTCCACGCCGGTTTGGCAAATCGGTGGCGGCTCAGATGCTATACGCCTATTACAACCGCTCGTGCGATTCGCGTGAATTGTTTAACGGCTTGGAAATCATCAAGTAGTCTAATTCCGAAACGCATCTAAACAAATATCCGACGATTTATTTGGATTTGAATTTCTTTGCAACCTGCGACCAAAACACCGTAGTAAAAGATGCACAAAAAGCCGTTATCAAATACTTAAAAACATCGTACCCTTTTTTGGAGGAAACAGACAACCTCATGTCCGCCGTGGTGCAATTCAACTCCCAACGACAAAAACTACGTTGCTCGCGCTTTGGATTCGTACCACGACGAGGCAACCCAAAAGCACGAGGTTGAATTAGAAGCGCTGAATGGGGATTTTTGTGTAATTCTCCCCCTCAAAAAAATATTTTTCCGCATTTCATTTGCATATTCCGCTAATCTCTTTTATCTTTGAAATGCGAAAAAATAGTATCAAAATGGATCAAAACGAATCACTCAAAAAAAACAAAAACCGCGATGCTATTATCAAAATAGCAAGGCAGGTTTTTAATAAATATGGGTACGACAAAACCCGTATGGATCACATTGCCAAGGCGGTAGGCAAGGGCAAGAGTTCTATTTACTACTATTTTAAAAGCAAGGAGCAGATTTTTCAGGCTGTGGTGTTGAAAGAGGCTATCGCTTTCCGCCGAAATATGATCGACTCTATCAACAGCAACGAAAACCCCGCTGACAAAATCAAAACCTACATCATCACAAGAATGAACACCATCAAGGTGTACAACAATTTTCACTCCGCGTTGAAAAACACCCGTTTGCGCCATATCGACTTTGTTCGCCGCTTGAATATTTTTTACGACAACGAGGAAATCCGCCTGTTTCACAATATCTTAGAAGAAGGTGTGGAGAAAAATTATTTCAGCATTACCAACCTTGATATGGCGGCGGTGGCAATAATTATGGCGGTGAAGGGTATCGAAGACTATATTCTCCGCACCGAAAACCCCGCTTTGTTTACCAACCGAATCGACGGCCTGCTCAGAATCATTCTCCACGGCATTGTCCGCGACAAAAACGACCTTTAAAACTTCGCAAAATGGAAACAGCAAACTCTAAAAAGGCAACGATATTGTGGGTGGACGACGAAATCGACCTCTTGAAAGTGCAGATTCTGTTTCTCAAAAGCAAGGGCTACGAAATTGAAACCGCTTACAACGGCAACGACGCGCTCGAATTGGTGAAAAACAATTTTTTTGATATTATTTTTCTCGACGAAAATATGCCGGGTCTCAGCGGTTTGGAAACTCTCCGCGAAATCAAGAAGATAAAGCCCGGCATCCCCTGCGTAATGATTACCAAAAACGACGGCGAAGAGTTTATGGACGATGCTGTGGGCTACAATGTGGCTGACTACCTTATCAAGCCAGTCAACCCCAACCAAATATTGCTTTCGATCAAGAAAAACCTCGAAAACACCCGCCTCATTACCAAAAAAACCACCGAGGACTATCAACAGGAGTTTCGACAACTGAGCATCGAACTCTGCTCGGTAAGCAATTTTGCGCAATGGACCGACCTCTACAAAAAAATTGTGGATTGGGAACTTAAACTCGACGGCATTGCAACCGACAAAACCCTCTCGGAGATTCTCGCCAACCAAAAAAACGAGGCAGACCGCGAGTTTTGCAAATATATCGAAAAAAACTACGAACGTTGGCTCACAGGCAGTCGCGAAGACCGTCCCATTATGCAGCCCGACATTTTTAAAGAGAAAATCCTCCCCGCCATCAAAAACGGCGAAAAGATATTTTGGATAGTGATCGACAACCTTCGTTTCGACCATTGGAAAATAATTCAACCTCTTATAGCACAATATTTTAACGTAGAGCACGAGGATATAATGTGCAGCATTTTGCCCACCGCCACACAATACGCCCGAAACGCTATGTTTGCAGGACTTATGCCGTTGGACATTGCCAAGCATTTCCCTGAACTTTGGGCTTACGAAGATGAGATGCACTCCAAAAACAACAACGAGGACAAGTTGATAGAGACTATGCTAAAACGTTTTCGCACCGACATCAAGTTCTACTACTGCAAAACATTCACCAACAAAGACGGTCAAAAAATCAACGACAACATCCAAAACATTATCAACAACCAACTTAACGTGGCGGTTTACAACTTTGTAGATATGATAAGCCACGCCCGCACCGAAGTGTCGATGATGCGCGAACTTGCCGACGACGAGGCTTCGTATCGCGACATCACTAAAACATGGTTTGAACATTCTGCCCTGTTTGAATTGCTCAAAATACTGTCTGACACTGACTTTAAGATAATATTCACCACCGACCACGGCAACGTGAAGGTAAATAATGCCATAAAAATAATCGGCGACAAAAACCTCACCTCAAACCTGCGCTACAAACAGGGACAAAACATAACATTCAATGCCAAAGAGGTTTACGCCCCCGAAAACGCCGACCGCATAATGCTGCCCGCGCCCAATATGCGCACACGGTACATTTTTGCGCATCACAACGACTTTATGGCATATCCCAACAACTATAACCATTACGCCAAATATTACAAAGATACTTTTCAACACGGCGGCATAAGTCTCGACGAAATGCTTATTCCGCTTATAACTCTCACACCTAAAAAATAATGGAAACAATTGTAATTGAGGATATTAGCAAAATAGACCAAGCGGCACAAAAATTTAGCGAACTGCTTCAAAACCGTTACCCAGACCGCCACTGCATAGTTTTTTACGGCGGAATGGGAACCGGCAAAACCACTTTTATAAAAGCATTCTGCCGCAGTCTCGGCGTTGAGGACAATGTATCGAGTCCTACGTTTGCTATTGTTAATGAATATCTTACAGCAAAAGGCACACGTCTGTTTCACTTCGACCTCTACCGCATCAAAGACCTTGAAGAAGCAATGTCGGCAGGTGCAGAAGACTATCTCTACGGCGACGGTATCAGCCTGATAGAGTGGCCCGAAGTGATTGAGCCCATCCTCCCGCCCGACACCCTCAAAGTTACCATCACCGCCGACAACGACCATCAGCGTACCGTAAATATAGAAACTTTCTAACAACTTAAAAACACATCAGTTATGACACAGTGCAGCATCGCCGACTACACCTGCATACCGCAAGAAGAACTCCAAGCCGCCACCAAGGGCAAAGAATCGATCTCTATTGGCGTGCCCTGCGAAGACGAGCACGAAGAAACCCGCACACCGCTCACCCCGATGGCTGTTTCGGCACTTTCTGACGCCGGAATCCACATCAAAATTCAAAAGGGAGCGGGCAAATGCGCCAACTACTCCGATATGGAATATTCTGAGGCAGGTGCCGAATTGTGCCAAAACAAAAAAGATGTGTTTGACTGCGACATAGTTATCAAAGTTTCGGCATTCAGTCTCGACGAAATTGACCTTATGCACCCGCGTCAAACAGTGATTTCGTATCTCGGAATAGCCATTCGCACCAAAGAGTATATCAAAAAACTCTTATCTAAAAAGGTGATAGCCATAGCGTTAGAATATATCAAGAGCAACAAGGACTTTTTCCCGATAATCTATTCGCACAGCGAAATTGCAGGACGCAGCGCAGTAATAACGGCTGCCGAATATCTTGGTCGTCAACGTGGCGGCAAAGGTGTGTTGTTAGGTGGAGTAACGGGCATAACTCCCGCATCGGTGGTGATAATTGGCTCAGGCACAGCAGCTTTGTTTGCCGCACGCACAGCCGACAACTTTGGCGCAGAGGTAAAGGTGTTCGACGATTCGGTCTACAACCTTCTCCGCCTTACCCAAAAACTTGGCAAAGAGATATTTACATCAATTCTTCAACCGCAAGTACTCAAAAAAGCCCTTACTTCTGCCGATGCCGTGATAGGCGCTAAGAGCATTAAGGCTATGCCCTACCCTGTGGTTACTGAGGATATGATTGCAGGAATGAAAAAAGGCAGCGTGATTGTTGACCTCAACATCGAAACCGGTTCGTGCTTTGAAACAAGCCGTCCCACCTCGTTTGAAAAACCCACATTCACCAAATGCGGCATAATACACTACTGTTTGCCAAACATAACGGCACTTGTTCCGCGCACAGCCACCATTGCCATCAGCAACATAATGTACCCGATATTTTTAGAAATCTGCCGCAACGGTGGCGTAAAAGATGAAATCAAGCACAACTACGGCCTCCGCAACGGCATCTACACCTATATGGGCATCCTCACCAACGATTATCTTGGCAAAAAATTCAAAATATCGTCGAAGGATATTAATTTGTTTACCGGGGCTATGTAATTAATTTTTTTCCTCCCCGTATTTCTTTACAAACGAGGTAACAATTCTTTCGATAAACATAAAGAGGTATTCAACGCAGTAGCCTGCCAAAAATGCGAGCAACATTGGCGAGAGGGATGCGATACCGAATTGCTGCGTTTTTTCCAAATCACCCCAAAACAATCCGATCGAAAGTCCTGCAAGCGATGCTAACACAATGCGCAACAGATACTTAGTATTGGTCACGCGCGAGAATGTAAGGCTACGCACCTCGGAAGTGATTTCGCGCAAAACAAACGAAAGTCCGCCCATAATACCGTACAACAGCGGTAAAAGGTAAATACCAATAATCACAAGGTAACTCTGCGCCTGCTGAATAGTGTCGGTATTGGCAGCAACACCCTCCTGAGCAGCATTGAGAGTAGCCTCGCCGCGTGCTTGTTTCTTTTTAGGCGAAAGGGTAACAAAATTTTGCAAATAATCTACCCAAGGTATAAGGTGTTGAATATTAGATGTTTTTTCATTATCAAGTTCAATCATCTCGTTTTGCAACTGCTCGTTTTCGAGAGCGAGAGCAGAATCGTCGGCTCCGTTGTTGAGCACAAGCATAAGTTCGTTGAGACGGCTCTGTTTTTCAGCGATTTGTTGGTTGCACTCTTGAATATGGTTCATACGTGTGCTGCCGAGGAAGAAATAAATCTGTACCAACAGCAAAATAACCATAATAAAGAGCGAGAGAAACGTGTAAACCGTTACCGACCATTGCGATAGCGGCATGTGGTTTTGAATATTGAGCGCACGGCAAATTTTACCGGGATTTTTGCGCTGCATAGGTTTCGAAGCAATAAGGCTGTCGATAGTTACAGGTGCAATAAGTTTGGTCAACTCGTTGTAAGTGAGGCGCAAATCAACCTCGGCTTCGGGACTCCATTGCTTGTTTTGCAACAGAAATTTTGAATGAACCACGTTGTTAACGTATTCTTTACTAATGTTGATGCCATGCTCGGTGATGTATGTAAGCATAATTTCGGCATTAGTAACCGCCGCCGACACCTGTTCCGACGGTGAGAAATTACCCTCAGCGCGGACCTCAGTAACAGTTTTTTGAGCGGTGTCTACTGCCTCAAAAACAACTCCTTCGTTGTTTTCCTTTTGGTCTGTTGTAGTTTCTTGATTTTCCATTGCAGTTAGTTTTTAGAGCATAAAGATAAAAATTTTTTTAAAGCAACGACAAATAATCGCGGAAAACTTTTTTGTCGTCCTCGGGCTGATGAATCCGTTGCCAATCGGTGCGTGTAACCAATCGGTTAATTTTGTTACTTATACGCAGCGAAAGATTTGTAAACCAATAGTTTAAACCCGAAATATTGGTACAGTTGGTATCGTGTTCAAGCCGGTGAATCATAGTTTTGGCAATTGAAACACACCGTCCTGAAAGTTGATTTTCGTAACGGCTGAGCAATTGTGCCAGACAGCGGAGTTTTTCAATATCTCGACGTTTGTCAGAAAAAGCATTGCCCGTAATCTGATTGCCGTGAACGCGGTAAATAACACAAGATTTATTATCGTGCTTAATAGTTATATCACTCATTATCAGGCGAAAAAGATAATCAAAATCTTCCGATGCAAAAATATCCTCGCGCCATTTGCCCACGCTTTTTATCACCGAAGCCTTAAACAAAAAGCACGGCACAGGCACAAAAAAACCTTTAAGCATATCCTTGTGAGTGCGTTTACGGAAATGGCTGTCACGATATTGGAGCACGGGCTGAGTCTGTTTCCACGAGCCAAAATTATCTTCACGAGCCATCACGTAAGGCGAATAAACTGCATCGGCATCGGGATTTTTGGCAAAAACTGCAAGAAGACTCTCAAAACGATTTTTAGTCATAATATCGTCTGAATCAAAGAATTGAATATAGTGACCAGATGCAGCCTCAATGCCGATGTTCCTCGCTGCGCCCGGGTAAAAATTTCCATCATTTTTGATAATGGTAACCTGATCATGAAAAAGTTTCTCTAAAAGTTCCACAGTATTGTCATCGCTACTGTTGTCAACCACAATAATTTCATATGGTTTAACAGATTGATTAACAATAGAATGAATCGTTTCGGAAATAAAGTCCGCACGATTGAGGGTTGGTATTATAACTGAAATTTTACAATCTTGCATATTTTAATTTAGTTTTCGGCAAATATACATTATTTTAGCGAAATAATTACAATACAATCGAAGTGAAAAAATTTACATTAGTATCCACCATATTTAACGAGGCCAAAAGGCTTGAACAATCGCTACAAGAGATTGAACGCCAGACTATTACTCCCGACGAAATAATAATCACCGACGCGGGCAGCACCGACGGCAGCATCGATATTCTAAACTCTTATGCTGCAAAATCCAAGTTAAATATCCGTGTAATTGTAAAAAAAGGCTGCGCCGTGGCTGAGGGTCGCAACATTGCAATCGAAAACGCCGCCAACGATTTGATTGTAAGCACAGATTTTGGGTGTCAATACGAACCCAATTGGCTCGAAACTCTTGTAAAATATTTCGACTATCCTGAAATAGAGGTAGTTGGCGGGGCATTTACCGTTAACGAAACAGAAATCAAAACCGCAGCCGCACGTGCCGATTACATCCTCCAAAATGGTTATCAAGTAAAAATAGACGATAATTTCAGCGTATCGTCGCGCTCAATAGCATATTACAAATACGTCTGGACCAAGATAGGCGGCTACAACGAATGGCTCACCCTTGCAGCCGACGACACTATTTTTTGGCGCGAAATTAAGCAACATAAATTCCGCTATATCATTGACCCTAAACCACTTGTAAAATGGAACCGTCACACTACGGCACGTCAGTTTGCACGTGAGGCAGGTCGTTATGGTCTTGGCGACGGCGAAAGTCAGATAAATTTTAGGAATTTTCTAAGTAATGTAGCCGAAACCGCTATCCGATACAGCATTATCCCATTTACAGTGATATTGCTAATAGTCAAAAATTGGTGGTTGACATCTTTATATATAATAATGATTTTTGGGTTGAGGTCGTACTTCCGCGCCATAAAAAACGTTATAAATCTACACAATCCAAAATATGGATTCGGAAACTTGCCAATGTGCTTTTATATAACTGAAACTCAGCGTATAGCATACATCTTAAACTACTTAAAAGGATGGCTGTTTAAATCGTCGGCGCAAAAAACCGAACAACAAAAATTAACTGTAAAATGAAAGTAGTAATATATTCAAATAGTTCACTTGGAGGGTGTTACGAATACGCCAAACAGATAGCCACCGAATATACCCGCCACACCGAGGTGGAATGGTGCAAGGCTCTGTTTCCAAAAAATAGTGCAAAAGAGTGCGCTCAAACTGTGGATATATTACTGAAAGACAGAATATTTCGCAGCATTTGGAAACTATTTGGAAAAATATATTTTCTATACCGTTCGTTAATTAATCCAATTCGTGCATATAAATATGCAACAAAAAACAACGCTGACATACTAATTTTCAACGACTTTGATCAAGTAACATCATATTTTTGGACGCGCAGATATCGCCGCCGAAAATTCAAAACAGCCATCATACTCCACGACCCCGATCGAACAGCGTATTTCCGTCGTAAGTCATTATCCGAAAGCACAATGCAGCGTATTATGGATGTAATGGATATTGCTTTTTATCACGAAAAACTGCCTCCCCTACCCTATTACAGCAATAAAGACAACCGCATAATATTCAGCCACATACCGCACGGAATCTATCCGCCTGATTCCCCTGATACAGAAATTGCAAAAACATTTCAAAATATTAAAAATCAAGGCTTTACCACATTATCAATAACAGGCAACATCCGCGCCGAAAAAAACTACAAAATAGCCATTGATGCAGTAGCGCAACTACCTAACACTGTGTTAATTATAGCCGGCAGAAGTGTTACCGTAAACGAAAATGTAGACACTTATCGACTGTATGCACAAGAAAAGGGTGTTTCTGAGCGAGTTATCTTTATAGAGAAATACTTAAACAACAATGAGTTAAGCGCAGTTTTTACCAACAGCGACATCATACTTCTCTATTATTCCACAGCCTTTAAATCGCAAAGCGGAATTCTCAACAGCCTTTCGCCTTACAAGCCAAAACTGATAGTTTCCGACACCGAATCAGGTATGGCTCAATCGGTTAAGAAATTTGGAATTGCCCGTCTTGCCTCACCCGACAGGGTTGCCGCACTTGTAGAAGCCATCAAGACCTACCCCGCAGAAAATCCTTACACCGAACATTGGCAGAAATTTGCCGATTATTCATCGTGGAAAAACAATATTGCAATACAGATTTCAACTTATAATCAATCAGTTACCAACAATGAAAACGCCTAAAATCATACTCGCCCACAGCGGAAAACAACATTCATATCTCACCGCGCTTTCGCTTTTGGAACTCGGTTTTTTAGAAAAATATTACACAAGTTCGTATATAAAGAGCCAATGGCTCCAAAATTTCATCAACAATCACCATATCAATTATTTACAAAAACGTTTCATCAACGGATTAAGCGGCAACAAAATAGTTAGCAATTGGCGTTTTGAAGTTAAAGAAATAGTTATGCGAAAATTATATGGAAAAAGCATAGGTGCACAAAATGCTGTTTATCAACGTGATGAAAACTTCGACAATTATTTGTCTAAAAAAATCAGACAAAAAGATTACGATATATTTTGGGGATTTCAGGGAAGTTGTTTAGAAACGCTCAAAACAGTCAATCAATCAGAGCGTTACAGTATCGTTGAACTTGCCACGGCGCACGTTACCGAAGCGAAAAAAATTCTCGGCGAAGAGCAACGCTTGCATCCCGAATGGGCAGACAGTATCGACAATCTAATTTTCCCTGCCGCATACGAAAAACGTTTGCAAGAGGAGCCTCACACTGCTAAATATGTGTTTGCCGCATCGGAATTTACACGGCAAAGTCTTATAAACGATGGAGTTAAGCCCGAAAAAATAAAGATTTTGCCTTTATGTTTCAACACTACGGCGATTCCGCCTTGCCAAGAGTTCAAAAACATAGAGAATCGCCCTTTGAAGGTACTCTACTGCGGTACAGTTACTCAGCGCAAAGGCATAAAATACTTATTGGATGCATTTCGCAAAATTCCAAAATCCACAGCCGAATTGCACATTATTGGCGGCATTCAAGGCAGCGGCAAGGCTTTTGATACATACAAAGATGTGTACACATATCACGGTGCAATACCGCAAAACGTTCTATTCGAGCGTTACCAAGAGTTTGATATATTGGCACTTCCAACGGTATTTGAAGGATTCGGACTTGTGATTCCCGAGGCAATGGCGGCAGGACTGCCCGTTATCACCACACAAAACTCGTTTGGATACGAGATTATAAAACACCGAGAAAACGGCAGCACAATCCCGATACGCGACACCGATGCTTTAATTAAAGAAATACTTTATTACACATCGCTCAATAACGATAGTTTCAACAATTTGCGTATGGCAGCAAAAAACAGCGCAGACAATTACAATCGCGATAATTTCAGACAGCGAATCAAAGATATAATATGCTCGATATAGACCTGATAGAAATATTAACCCTCTTGCTCGCACTCTTGGGCGTGTGGCAGTATCTCAACCGAAACGACGAGTTTCCGCTGCTTCTGATACTGTTTTTCTACCTCACAGGCATTGCTCGATACAACGCTGTTATGAGCGGCACATCTAATTGGGCTTACGTGGCTTACGCCTACAATATTTTTGAAATGAACGAGGAATTGGCTATTGAGGCGTTGAATTATTTTTTTCTTGGAACTACTGTATTTACAATCACTTACATAATAGCAAGCAGTCGGCGAGCTCAAGTAACCACTATCGATACTCACGAACTTCTGTCGGAATTTTTAAAGAAACGGCAGGTGCCAATTATTATTCTCTATGTAATATTCCTTATAGTAAACACTTTGGCTAACAGAGTATTGAGCGAAAGTACCTCTGGATATTCTATGGGTTTGGGCTATGCATTTTTGTTTAAACTCGCAATCGGCGGACTTATCATCCTCTTCTTTATGCTGTTTAAAAACCTGCCAAAAGAAAAGATGGTGCAAAAGATTATCTTTCTGGCACTTATGGTTTCGGCGGCGGTATCGTCATATTCTCCACGCGAAAGATTTCAGTTTCTCTCGTGGATGGTGGCGTTGATTTTTGTGATTGTAGGACGACGCAATATTATCAGTAAGTCAATAATTTACTCAATTGGCGGAACTGCCATCATCATTATGTTTATGATAGCCGGCAATATGCGTCACGACTTTTTGCGAAACCTCTCTTTTGAGCAGCAAATAGAATACGCGCAATACCGAATGCAGTTGGCAGAAGACCAAAATATGCTCGACGGCTTTATGATGGTTCTGCAAGTTTATCCGCAACACCTTGATTACTCGTGCGGAATGGAGCATTTAGAGATACTTCTCCGACCCATTCCCCGTGCCCTTTGGCCCGACAAGCCCGTGGGAGGCTATGCCAACAAACTTGGTCTCAACGAAGGAATGTACGGCAACACCACCGTGGGCATTTCGCAATCGATTTACGGATCGTTTTATGGCGAAGGCGGCGTTTTTGGCGTAATACTGCTGAGCATTATCTATGGAATAATGTTTAATTGGCTGTTTAACACCACATTAAAATATTCGTCGGACATCCGGCTCATACTCCACGGCATTATCTTTGCCTCCACCATCCCCATCCTCCGCGGCGGCGACCTCCCCGGCATCGTTGCCTTTATAGGAATGAGTTTCTGGCCTGTGTTTGGATTTGTGTGGATGTATAGGAGGTGGATGAAGAAAAGAAAGCAAAATAGAATATCTGCGGAATAAAACAAAAGGTAATTTTAATAAGAAATTATTCGGCAATCATAACATTACCCGATTTGTTTTTTGAGCCATCTATATCGCTGTAAATAAGCATGTAAA
This sequence comes from Bacteroidales bacterium, assembly GCA_016293845.1. GTDB lineage: Bacteria > Bacteroidota > Bacteroidia > Bacteroidales > UBA3824 > UBA3824. Next base: position 192,575 of record JAEDDH010000003.1, read on the forward strand.
AATATGTTCCGGGACGATTACCACCTCCATCCCACTTAAAATTTGCATCATTCGACGAGAATAGTTTTTTACCATTGCGGTTAAAAATCGTTATCGAAAACAATTGAGGACGTTCGCTAAATTTGATATGAAATAGATCGTTGATTCCGTCGCCATTGGGTGTAAAGATGTTTGGGATATCTAAAACGATATGTTCAGGCTGGGGTAATGGTTCGGGAATAGGCTGCGGTTCAGGCTCGGGTTCGGGTTCAGGCTCGGGTTCAGGTTCAGGTTCAGGCTCGGGTTCAGGCTCAGGTTCAGGTTCAGGCTGAGGTTTTTCTTTAATCTTAAAAAGCACCGATGTGGCATTGATACAACCGTTTAGGTCTTCGTAAAAGTCGAAAGAATATTCGGTGGCGGTTTCAAAAATGAACGAAATCTGTCCGGTTGTTTTGTTGAATCCGTCCGATGTATACGTTCCGCCAGAAGTTTGTGCGTAGGCGAATGTTGAGCGTTCGTCGGCAAATCCGCAGATATTTAACACAATAGATTCACCCTGCGTGCCTGAGATTTCGTAATCTTGGGCAGCGGCTAAAGGTGCTATCGTTAATAACAATAAGGTGTAGATAATGTGTTTCATATTCATACAAATTTTTAATCGTCATTAGTAGTAATAGCAAGTTTATTGAGTTTGGGCAAGATTTCGGCAGTGTTATTTTGTGTAGGCTCATATTCGCAAAATTGGTCTTTTATTTTGATGACAGAGTATTTGCCTGGTAAGTTGGGCATAGTATATTCTGATTGAGATGTAGAAACACTTTGTACTTCTCCGTTGAATGTAAAAGTAATCTCAAAAGGCGGATTACCAAATAATAATATCTTTAATGATTCTCCATAACAGACTTTCAAGTTGTCAAAATAAGCATAAATACCAGTTTCGTAACCTTTATCGAATATGTATCTGAACGTATATGGTAAATATCCTAACGATTTATCAGAATTAATGATATTACATTTTAGATAAGGATTAGAACAATCAGCGTTGCAGATTGCATGAAGTGCTAAATTTGAAATTATATATATATTACCATCTGGTCCGAGTTTTAAATGTTTTGCTACTAGAGTAAGGTCGTCATTTATTTGCCCCACAATTGATTTGGTATTTTTAAGAGTTTCTTCGTTACTTGAAGACCAAAGGTCGTATCTCGCCATTATCCATTCTAACTGATTATCAGGCTCAATAAAATACAAATATCTACCCGAAGATGAAAATTCATATATATAATGCTCATTAAATTCATATAATTTTGTAATAGTTCCATTTGAATTGTTGAAACGACATACTACTGATGATTTATCTTCATGAAAAACTATTAGAGCATTATCCGAAGAAACCACGGCATTTGACATATTGTACGGATAATCAAAATAAAAAGGTTTAGAGAATCCGTTGTGTGTATTGAGTGATATTTCTATCTGATTATCAACAGAGGCTAAGTACCAAAGATTTTGGGAGTTTTTCTGTTGGATGATTTTGAAATTTCGGTATTCTTTTGGAAATTGTTTTGTTGTACCAATAATACTTTTGCTATTATTATCAACAATGTCGCAATGTACACCTTCATTTAATGTAGTATAAAAAAATAAAGTTCTCTGTTTATCATACGGATATGGGAAAAGAGACGGAGACCACATCAAAGATCCTATGTTCGTAAAAATTTGATTTCCGTCTGCATCAAATAGCTTGTTGGAATTATAATAAAACAACAACTTGCCATCATTATCCGAGATGCATGAATTATTACAATTGGCAACACGATTTTTTAATACAGATATAGATGGCGGAACAATATTAAAATCAATCAAATAAGACCCTACTGTCCAAATAGCATCTTCTTTTTGGGCAAAAAGATGGTTAATTACAAACAATAGGGTCGTAATGATTAGTAATAATCTCTTATAGTTGTTTGGGTTCAAATACATATCTTACACTAAAAGCATAATGGTCTGCGTGTTTTGAATTAATATATGCTTCGTATGTTCCCCCCCCCAATAATCAATTTCAAAAGGGTAATGATAATGAGGATTTTCATTAGGATTAGGTTCTGTATCCAACCAAAAGAATGCTCTGTTGTGAATTTCCATATAATCACGAAAATTATAGTCGGTATTATCACGGCATCCTGCAATTGAATGATATGCTGCTTTTTCATTGACTTCATCGAAGAAATCCCGACCTGATAAAAAAACATCGTAATAAAAGTTATCACAATCTAAATCCAAAACACTTACACTATTATTTTCAGGAAAAACGCCAATAGATTCAACCTCTAAAAGGTCAAGAATATCTTGACGTGTAGGTAAATGACCATAAGTAGGAAAAGTTTTTTGGGTATACGCTCCATCCGCTTGTTTCCTTGGGATATTCATCCTGATTTTTTTCTCGCACTCTTTTGCAACCTCCCAATGATAAAGTCGTCCATAGGTTTTGGCGTTACTTTCAATATCATTATAGACATAACAACCATTAGGAGATTTATATCTAAAATTTTCAATCATTATCCAAAAAAACTTTGTTGGATCAGATTTTCGATATACCTTCATTACTTTGTATTTATTGGCAGTAGAGTTATAAGGGTACTCTTGTGCAGTAGAAAACATAGTATCACTTTCAATATCAGAGTAGACCATAAAAAAAGATTTTTTTAGTGAATGTTTGAAATTAAATCTATAAATAGGACACTTAGCAATTCCTTGTGATATGAGAGTGTCATTCGTCCCGGAATTTAATTTTTTTATTAGAGTTTCTTTTTCGCAAGAAATGAGCGTTAGCATAACAATTGAGGTAATCGCTAATAGGTATAAATATTGTCTGGTCAATTTATTGTGTGCGTTTAGTAATATAATTTAAAAAATTTTAATGCCTCAAAAATATATTCAAAAAAACTTTAAATCAAGCTTTGGTTATGATTTTTACCGATAGCTGCTATCGGGATGTGTAATTGTAGTACAGTATATTAATTGCCAATATAATCTTAACAATGGCACAGATTAACCTATGGATATAATTGCCTATATTTGTCTATCGGTTTTACCGATAGCAGCAATCGGTAAAAATAAAACAAAGCCAAAAATCAACGCATATACAAGTATTTATGTACGGCTTTGCTTTCGTGTAGCATTTTGATAAATTATTTTTAAAAAGTACCTGATGCTCAATCTCTTTGTTGTTTTCTGCGGAGCGGAATGCGAGAAAAAAGTCAAGTTCCCTGCGACAGAGCATTTCGGTGAGTTCTGCCATAGTTTTGTAGTGAATGTTGAGTTTTATACCGGGGTAAATTCTTGAGAAATTACAAATCGTTTCGATAAGCATCTGACCAAACGAGTATGGTACACCAATATTCAAACATCCCGTGGCAATTTTTTTAAGGTCGAGAAATCGTTGGTGGCAGTTGTTGATGTCGCTGACAATTTGCCGCGCAAAAGGTAGTAACTCATATCCCGCTTCGGTGAGCGTTACTTCGTGACTTGTGCGAAAAAATAATTCTTCGTCAAGTTCAAGTTCTAATTGTTTAATTTGTTGGCTTAATGTACTTTGGCTTATACATAGTTTTTTTGCCGCTTCCGAAAAGTTGAGCGTTTGAGAGGTTTCTACAAAATAGATTAGTTGACGTATTTCCATATCTTTAGTTGTTTAGTTTGCAAATATGGAAATATTTTTTGATATTTAAAACAAATAGCGGGGACAGAAAAAAATCCTATCCCCGCCGGCTATGTTATATAGAAGAGTTATGCCGCTGCTGTGCGTTTTACCGCCGAAGCAATAGGTGTGGTACGGCTGTTTTCGCAGCGGTTGACAGGTTGGAAAATCTCGTCGATACCGGCGTCGCCTGTGTTGGTTACTTTTTCGCCGTGGCGGGCGTGGTTAAAATAGTGTTCTGCCTTGCGAGTCTTTTCGGCTGCGCGGGTAACAAAGGCGGCTATCAATGCGGCCGCAATCAGTGTCCAAATTAATATCTGTGCCATTTTTATTGCGTTTAATTTTTATGACACAAAGGTACGGGCTAAAAATGCGTTGTGCAAACTTTGGCTGAGGTTTGTTTCAATAGCCGCTATCGTTGACGTCAATGATGGATTTTGTTTTTTTATCCAATCATACAGTATTTTTTTACGGTGTCGCTTTCGCGGAGCATTTTGATAAACTCTACGGCTGAGTGCTTGCGGTAGTCGTTTTTGAGAAAATGTATGCAACCCTGCATCTCGTTTTGGGGCGAATTGATGGGCACGGCTTTGAGGTCGGTGTAGTTGTGTATGGTAGATTCTGAGAGTATCGATAGCAGATTGCTACTCTCCACAAGTTTCAGGAGCATATTCACTTCGTTGATTTCGATGTTTACTTTCAGACGGCGCTCTTCGTAACGGAATATCTCGTCGAAGGTGTTTCGTGCTTGAAGTCCTTTTGATGGCATTACAAATGTGTAAGGTTCAAGGTCTGAGAATGTTACCGACTCTTTTTGTGCAAGAGGATGCCCGTAGCGCATTATGGCGGCGAGACTATTGTTGAATAATACCTGATGCTCAATGTCGCGGCTGTTTTCGGCAGGACGGAAAGCAAGGAAGAAATCCAATTCGCGTTTTTGGAGCATTTCGGTGAGTTCTTCCATTGTTTTGTAATAGATTGATAGTTTGATGCCCGGATATAGTTTTGTAAAGTTGAAAATGGTTTCTATGAGTATTTGACCAAACGAATATGTAACGCCGATATTCAGGCTGCCTGAGGATATTGATTTGATATCATCGACCCTCTGGCGGCAGTTGTCGGCATCGCTCACGGTTTTGATGGCGTACGGAAGTAGCGCACAACCTGATTCAGTGAGAGTTACCTCGTGACTTGTGCGGTAAAAAAGGTCGTCGCCAAGTTCGTATTCCAACTGTTTAATCTGTTGGCTTAGAGTGCTTTGGGTAATGTTCAGACTTTTGGCTGCCGTTGAAAAATTGAGCGATTTTGCCGCTGCAACAAAGTATTTTAATTGTCTAAGTTCCATTGTGCTTCGAATTTTTGGCAAAGTTCGTGATAATTTGGCTAACACTAAAACAGTGGCTGTGGATTTTTACTATCGCTGCTATCGGGATTGCTAATAGTTGAGGATTTTTTTTATTTCATATTTTCGTTAAAATCGGAAGTTGTACTCAGTATTTTCTTGTAAAATCAGGAGTATTATGTTTGATTGCACCATCTTTTTTATGATTTTTATTCATCATATAAAAAACTCATACCGTTTGTTAACGGATAGTGGCAAATGAAGCCATTATCCTGTGCAAAAGTTTCTATCGCATATTTTTCCTATATATCTCCACCCACGTTTTATCTATCGCCTCTATAAAACCCTTATCTGTGAGTTTGCTGTAGATGGATATATCAAGGAAAAATGGCAACAGCAAATCGTCGATTTCGGTAAAAATACGTCCTAAAAGTTGGCGTGTAAGGGTTTTGCCTTTGAGTGTGATGTCGATATCTGAAAAGGGTTTGTAATTACCTTTGGCACGCGAACCATAGAGTATTACGCTCTCAACTTCGGGGTGGCGGGGGAAAACGCTTATCAGTTTGTCGAAATATTTGTCGTCGAGACCGTATTTCACTGTTGTTCAGGGTAAAGTTGTTTTGTCATTGTTTGTTCAAACGCAACAAACAGATTGTGGTAACGCATTAAGTCGTCCATTACCGAGTTTGCTTCTTCTTCATCGTACACGTGAGCCATTGTGTTGCGCGATTCTAACATCGACATCCAAGAAGGATTGGTAATTATGCCCATCTGTAAGGCAAGACGTATAGCATTGCGCGGACTATTTGCCATACCTTCGTAACCGTTGTATTCGGCATAGTCTTTCATAACCTTCCAGCCAAGATCAAAGGTAAACTCAAAACGCTTGATTATCGAATCGCGCATCATTGATTTTATGATTTCGGTTTCGTCGGTGGCATCTTCGTATTCCAAAATGGCTTCGCTAAGGCGTTTAAGCGCCGAACGATAACGTGAAAATCGTTCTTGACAGCGGTTGATGGTGTTATTATTATATTCGTCCATATTTTTATAATAAAAGACAGTTGACAACATTCATTGTCAACTGTCTATATTTCAATTCTTAAAGAGAATTAGTCGTTGATATTGGCTTTGAGGAATTCTCTGTTCAAGCGGGCGATGTGCGAGATTGATACCTGTTTGGGACATTCAAGTTCGCAAGCGCCGGTGTTGGTGCAGTTTCCGAAGCCGAGTTCGTCCATCTTGGCAACCATTGCTTTGGCACGTTTGGCAGCCTCAACCTTGCCTTGGGGAAGGAGGGCAAGTTGCGAAACTTTTGCCGAAACGAACAACATTGCTGAGCCGTTTTTGCAGGTGGCAGCGCAAGCACCGCAACCGATACAAGCAGCAGCGTCCATAGCCTCGTCGGCGTCGGCCTTGGAAATAGGAATTGCGTTGGCATCGGGAACACCGCCGGTAGATACCGAAACAAAGCCTCCTGCCTGCATAATTTTGTCGTATGCGCTACGGTCTACCATAAGGTCTTTGATAACGGGGAAACCGCCCGAACGCCAAGGTTCGATGGTGATGGTTTCGCCGTCTTTGAATTTGCGCATGTGCAACTGGCAGGTGGTGATAGCATCGTCAGGTCCGTGAGCGCGGCCGTTGATAAATAGCGAGCACATACCGCAGATACCTTCGCGACAGTCGTGATCGAATGCCACAGGGCCGTCGGGGTCGTTGGTGTTGATGAGTTGCTCGTTGAGTATGTCTACCATTTCGAGGAACGATGCCTCAGTGGAAATGTTCTCCACTTTGTATTCTTTAAATTGACCTTTTGAATGACGGTCTTTCTGCCGCCAAACTTTCAAAGTCAAGTTCAAACCTTTATTTTCTGACATTTTTGATTCAATTTAAGTTTGTTTGAAAATTTTGATGCGATAACTATTTACCTGTCTTATAGTTTCTTGTCTGAACTTTAATAAACTGATAGTTCAGGTCTTCTTTGTGAAGTTCAGGTTCTTGGTTCTCGCCTTTGTATTCCCAAGCGCCAACGTACATAAAGTTAGCGTCGTCGCGTTTTGCCTCGCCGTTATCTTGGCTCTCTTCGCGGAAGTGACCGCCACAAGATTCGTTGCGATGGAGTGCGTCGCGAGCGATAAGTTCGCCAAGTTCGAGGAAGTCGGCCACGCGGTTGGCTTTTTCAAGTTCGTTGTTGAGTTCGTCGGCTTTGCCGGGGATGTGAACTTTTTTCCAGAATTCTGCGCGGAGTTCCTGAATTTGTTTGATAGCGGTTTCGAGGCTCTCTTTTGTACGAGCCATACCAACGTTGTTCCACATAATGTGTCCGAGGCGTTTGTGGAATGAGTCTACCGATTCGTCGCCCTTAACGTCCATAAGTTTCTTAATATAAGCCTTAACGTCGTTTTCGGCTTTCTTGAATGCATCGTTTTCTTTGGGGTTGATGCGTGGAACGTTGAACTGGTCGGCCAAGTATTCCTGAACGGTGTAAGGCAATACGAAGTAACCGTCGGCAAGACCCTGCATAAGTGCCGAAGCACCAAGACGGTTGGCACCGTGGTCGGAGAAGTTGGCTTCGCCTGCTGCAAACAATCCGGGAACTGTGGTAGAAAGTTCGTAATCGACCCAAAGACCACCCATTGTGTAGTGGATAGCGGGATAAATCATCATCGGCTCTTTGTAGGGGTCGGTGTCGGTGATTTTTTGGTACATCTGGAAGAGGTTGCCGTAGCGTTGCTCAACAACATCTTTTCCAAGACGTTCGATAGCGTATTTAAAGTCGAGGAATACAGCGTTGCCGGTAGAGTTAACGCCGAAACCTGCGTCGCAGCGCTCTTTTGCGTTACGAGAAGCCACGTCGCGGGGAACGAGGTTGCCGAATGCAGGATAACGATCTTCGAGGTAGAAATAGCGGTCTTCGTCTTTAATGTCAGAAGCCTTGATTTGTCCTTTGCGGAGTTTTTCGGCATCTTCTTTCTTTTTGGGAACCCAAATGCGGCCGTCGTTGCGGAGCGATTCCGACATAAGGGTAAGTTTGCTTTGGAAGTCGCCGTGCTGAGGAATACAGGTGGGGTGAATTTGCACCATACAGGGGTTGGCAAAATATGCGCCCTTGCGGTAAGCCTTCATTGCGGCAGAACCGTTGCTACCCATAGCGTTGGTAGAGAGGAAGTAAACGTTGCCGTAACCACCAGTTGCCAATACTACGCAGTGTCCAAAGTGAGATGAAATTTCGCCAGTGAGAAGGTCGCGGGCAACGATACCACGGCAACGGCCGTCGATCATTACGAGGTCCATCATTTCGCAACGGGTGTGCATCTCTACGTTTTTCAAACCGATCTGACGGCTGAGTGCTGAGTATGCACCAAGCAAAAGTTGCTGACCCGTCTGACCGCGGGCGTAGAATGTACGCGATACGAGCGCACCACCAAACGAACGGTTAGCCAAGAGTCCGCCGTATTCACGAGCAAACGGAACCCCCTGAGCCACACACTGGTCGATGATGGAGTTAGAAACCTCTGCCAAGCGGTAAACATTGGCTTCGCGTGCGCGGTAGTCGCCACCTTTGATAGTATCGTAGAAAAGGCGGTAAACCGAGTCACCGTCGTTGGGATAGTTTTTAGCAGCGTTGATACCGCCCTGAGCGGCGATAGAGTGAGCACGGCGGGGCGAATCCTGATAGCAGAATGCCTTTACTTTAAAGCCCATCTCGGCAAACGAAGCGGCTGCCGATGCGCCTGCCAAGCCTGTGCCTACTACAATAATATCTATTTTTCTTTTGTTGGCGGGATTTACAAGATGCTGGTGTTCTTTATAGTTTTTCCATTTGTCTTTCAAATCGCCTTCTGGTATTTTTGAATCCAATTGTGCCATAATTGTTTCTTTCTTTTTAAGATGATAGATTAAGATTATTTGTTAGACTCTTGTTGGCAGGGAGTCTGAGTGCTTTGCTGACATTCAACAGCCTGTTTGTCTTTGCAGCAACCTTGGGGAACTTTGATTCCGCCACAAGCAGCGTAGATTACGATAACTGCAAAACCTAAGCAAACGATAGTGCTAAACCATTTGGCGATGCATTTGAGACGAGGAATCCAAGTCTTGTTGCTAAGGCCAACGGTGTGGAATGCGCTCCAAAAACCGTGGTTCAAGTGCAACCAAAGAGCAGCGAACCAAATGAGGTAAACTACTGTAAGCACGATGCTTAATGTGTCGCACCCGTGGAAATAGTAGTTGATCCAATAAGCGCCGTTGGTAGAGAGGCTCTCAGCCTCTTCGCAGCCAATAAGGTCGACTAACATCATCTTAGCCCAAAACTGACCAAAGTGGGTGATAAGTCCGCAGAAGATAATGATGCCGAGAACGAGCATATTCTTCGAAGCGAACTCCACATCTTTGGGGAGATTCTGGCTGTCGTAGCGGTCGGTGCCACGAGCCTTGCGGTTCTGAATCGTCAACACAAATGCGTAAACGATGTGCACCAAAAATCCGGCGGCGAGTATCACCGTGCCGGCAACGGCATACCAGTTGGAGCCGAGGAACGCGCAAACGCTGTTGTAGGCGCTTTCGCTAAACAATACCACCGCGTTCATACACAGGTGGAATAGCAGAAACAATATCAAGAACAAACCTGATATACTCATTATCAGTTTTTTCCCGATAGAACTTTTAAAGAATCCTTTCATAGCAGATTACTTGTTTTTTAATTATCGTTGTACAAATAAAGTATTTTTCAAGCAACAAAAGTACATCAAAAATCTCGTATACGGCATTAAATCTTAAAAATAATTTAATAAAATTTTGATTTTTTTTGTAAGTGGCTGAATTATAGCGGTTAAATTTTCAGACACGCACGCCCTGCAATTTTTTGCCGATAACTTCCGTTATAATACAAACACCTTAATATTATAGTATTATGAATAAGATTTATTTTGTAATTGCAATTTTACTGCTGCCTATGCTGGGCGTGGCTCAAAATGTGGGACTTAATATCGGCGACAAGGCTCCCGAAATTTCCGCTAAAACTCCCAACGACCAAGTGCTGAAACTATCCTCGCTCAAAGGCAAACTTGTGCTGATAGATTTTTGGGCATCGTGGTGCGGTCCGTGCCGCAGAGAAAACCCTAACGTGGTGGCTGTCTACAACGCTTATCGCGACAAAAAATTTAAATCGGGCAATGGTTTCGAAATTTTTTCTGTTTCGCTCGACAACAACAAGAGCGCATGGACTAAGGCCATCGAAAAAGACCAACTCTCGTGGGCATCACATGTATGCGACTACAAAGGCTGGTATGGCGAAGCATCCACAGTTTATGAATTAGAAGCCATCCCTATGAACTTCCTTATCAACCAAGACGGCATTATCATCGCCAAAAACCTCCGCGGTCCCGCGTTGGAAAATCAGATAAAGGAATTGGTGGCTGAGTAATAAATGCATTCTTAGTTTGTTGATATATCTCTAAAAAATGATTATATTTTGCCGATTCCGATACTTTTTGTAGGGAATTGGCAAAATATAATTCTTTAAAAGACAAAAAAGTATTATTGCGAACAAGGTGTAATAATTGCGATTGATACTATAAAAAAGTCCGTAGAGTGATGGCTCTGCGGACTTTTTTTGTAAAAGTTTTGTGCACTATTCGTATGTGATTACATATTTATAGTAGTTATCATTATCGCCGTAGGTGGAGTAGATTTCGCTGATATAGTCTCCGTCGAATTTGTATGAAAACTCCTCTTCGATAGTACGTCCTTTGTATTGAGATGACAATTTCTGTGGTAGAAGAGCTATTCGTTTGCCTGTAAGACCAAGGAGTGATGCCGCATTAACACCATCATCGATGTCTAAGCATATGTAATGTAAGATGTCAATGTTTAAATTATTCTTTACTTTTCCATATTCTATTATTGTAGTTTCATAGTCTTCTACGATTTTGGTAACTAATCCGTCGTTTATTGTGAATGTAACCACCGATTTGTCATCTTCGTCTTCTTCATAATAACTATACTCTTTTAGGTACCCATCGTTTGTTTATGATATGTCCGCAGTGCCGTATCTGCTTGTATATCCATTTAACCGGCCGTCTGAAATTTTGAGGGAGTATTCTATATCGTCTGAGTTTACAGTAACCGATTTGTCACTGATGTCGGAATATTCATATTCAGTGTAAGTTTTGCCTCTGTTTACACGATAGACACCTGTGAGTTTCCCTTTGCTGTCATACTCGAACTGATGTTGTTCTTCTCCTTCACTGTCAGTATATGTTATAGTTTGGATTTTTCTGCCCAACGTACTTACTGATGGTGCGTCGTCATCTTTTTGACATCCTGTTGTTGCAACCGTCATAATTAATAACGAGAGTATTGCGTAACTGTATATCTTTTTCATAGTATGTTGTTTTATTTTCTGATTCTATATTCTTTTGTACTAGCCGGCGTTTCGATATAATCATCATCGGGATTATCTTTGCGGTCTTTATTTTCTGCGTTATCGTTCGCCGTATTTCCCTTAACCTTCTTGAACGTCATTCGATCCCAATATTCTAAATCATCGAACTCAACACTCGTTTCAATTGTCAGTGTGGTGCTTTGTATTTTGAAATCACATTCGTCGGTTTCTCCATAGTCGGTCTTCATAATTAATACACCTTCTCTTATAGACCATTTACCGTCATCCCTAAAATTGTTGCTCCATTTGAATGTGCCGTTTTCGTTGAAAGTCAGAATGTATTCTCCATTGTAAGTTTCAACTTCTGTTTCCCCGTTCTCAATCGACTTCCATTCCAAAAGTTCCCACTTACCGACAAGATCTTCTGGTTCTTGGCTTACAGGTTCGTCATCGTCTTTGTTGCAAGATGCCATTGTTGTGGCTGCAATCACAGCGTTCAAAAATAGTGCCGCTAACAATTTGTTTTTTGTCATTGTTATTATTAGTTTTTGCCGTCAGTTCCCAGATACGGAGTTAATTAACGTTGTTTAGAATATATAAAACAAAAACGTGGGAACTAACTTGATTGCCCGTTCCACGCTCCAAGGCTCTCGCATTGCCCATCAGTCAGAAACGAGCAACGCCGAAAGCCCACGTATATGTACACGCATAGCATTATGCGTTATATACATAATCCGTAGACATCACCGCTGCTTTGTAATTGACTGATTTTGAATTTGCGAGATACGGAGCGTCAAGAACAAAGCGCCAAGTAACGCCTTATTTTATATGTCTGCTGTCCCGCCCGCCTTACGGCTTTCGGCAGAAGTCAGCATTGCAAATGTAATAAAAAAAATGATTGCTGTATCTCTGTTTTAGATATTTTTTGCATTTTCAGCAAAAAGTTTTGTCTTTTTCTGATGCTATAACCGCGAAATAGGCAAAAAAGTGCGGCTAACATCTGTTGAACAGCAAGTTGACGAAAAGAATATTGGGTTGTATGATTGAAGATTTGTGGATTTCTGCAAATTTTAATGAAATAAATTTGTGGATTTCTGCAAATTTTGATGAAATAAATTTGTGGATTTCTGCAAAATACTTACCTTTGTACCGTTAAATCAATTAGTTATTAGTTATGGTGTTCAAACGTAAGTTATATGATAAGATGCTGTATTGGAAACAGCATTGGAATGGTAAGTATGCGCTACTTATTGAGGGTGCTAGACGAGTTGGAAAATCTACTTTGGTAGAAGAATTTGCAAAAAAGGAATATAAGTCATATATTTTGATTGATTTTTCACGTGCATCAAAAAAAATCTCGGCTTTGTTTGACGACACCACTGATTTGAACTTTTTCTTTCTTTCGTTGCAAGGTATCTTTGATACACGACTTTATGAAAGGGAGTCTGTTATTATTTTTGATGAGGTACAGAATTTTCCACCAGCGCGACAGGCTATCAAACACCTTGTTAAGGACGGACGTTACGACTATATTGAAACTGGTTCGTTGATTTCAATTCGCAAAAATGTGCAGAATATTGTTATCCCGAGTGAGGAAACCGCTCTAACACTTCATCCTATGGATTTTGAAGAGTTCTATTGGGCGTTAAACAATGATGTCGCTCCCGAACAACAACGTAAACTTTTTGAATTGAAACGTCCTGCGGGAGATATGTTGCACCGCCACTGGATGCGCGGCTTGCGTTTATATATGCTTGTAGGAGGAATGCCTCAGGCGGTTGACGCTTATATAGAGTTGAATAATCTGCAAGAAGTGGATAATGTAAAGCGCGAAATATTAAGACTTTATTTTACCGACTTAAACAAAATTGACTCTTCGGGAGGAGCATTGAGAATATTTAAAAATATTCCTGCTCAACTTACTGGCAACGCATCTCGATATATGATTGCTACGGCAATAGAAAACCGACGATCTTCTGTTGTTGAAAATGTAGTGTCAGAAATGTGCGAGAGCAAGATAATAAACCTTTCGTATCATTGTGGTGAACCCAATGTTGGGCTTAATCTCAATAAATCGTTGAATGCTTACAAAATTTTTACTGCCGACACGGGTCTATTTGTAACTCTTGCTTTTTGGGATAAGTCATTTACCGAAAATGTTATCTACAAAAAACTGCTTTCAGATAAACTTGAAGCAAACCTTGGATATGTTTACGAAAATCTTGTGGCTCAAATGATTACCGCTTCGGGCAACGAATTATTTTATTATTCATTCCCCACAGGAAATGGAAATAAGAACTACGAGGTTGATTTCCTGCTCACGCGTGGCAACAAACTGCTACCTATCGAAGTGAAATCTTCGGGGTACAATACACATAAGTCGTTAGACGAATTTTGCAAAAAGTATTCTTCTCGTATAGGTGAACGACTTTTGCTGTACACCAAAGATTATCAAAAAGATGGCGAAACAGTTTTGCTGCCTATTTACTTAACTTGGTTGCTCTAAAACTTTTCAACACAACGCCGGCATAAACTTGGCAAATAGATACAAACCTTGTTCCCCGGCGGTTACTTCACAATGGATTCTATCTCCTTAGGCAGTTTGTAACGCTCATCGTTGATGGTTTGCTTTATTAGGCTAACACTGTCTAAGAGTTTTTGCTCAACGGTTTTATCTATAATTATCTCGTTAGACAATTCATTAAACTTTAATGATATAATGCCGCTTAATTCATCTAATACTTTATTGTTTAACAGACTTTTGTGAATACATAAGGAGAAAATTTTGGATCAAAGCCATAAGTAAGACTTGTAACATCGTTGGTTTTCATAAGATATTGTAATACAACAGGATGAGCCCCGTTGTTGTAATCCGATTCAAATGATAACATAGATTATGGTGATGATGTTTAAACACACTTTTCAATACAAAAGTAGCGAGTTTTTGGTACTTTTCCAACATCTTTTTTCTAAAAAACAAGCGATACCTCCGCCCTAACTATATTTTTTTTGGTACTTAGGGCGGAGGTATCGGCATATTACCATATCATATCTGCCGGAATTTCGTCGGGATTGAACATTACTTCGGAACGGTTGTCCCAAATAAGTTCTTTGGATTTTTGCTGAAATAATTTTCGGCGGTAGGTGATGCGGTATATCTTGGAAACTCGGTAATAGGTATCGCCTTCACGTTCAAAATGATGGTCTTCTTCAACTATTCTATAAATATAAGCATATTCACGAGTTCCGCGGAGTTCGCCATAAAGATTTGTGTCGTCGCACCAAAGTATTATCTGAAAGGGTTCCGACGTGGTGTTTTTAAACCTATAATCGATATAGTTGTAACTCACCGACGTGCCGTTTGCCATTGGTACACGGTTGTGAATATCGTTGACGAGGGCGTCGGTGTGCTTATGAAACTCGGTGATTGTTAGCGGACTATGCAACACCATATTATTAATAGTGTTGGCAAGATTGCAAAGTCCGCCGCCTGTGCCAGTGATTAGTTTGTTGTTTTTGAGCACGCGTCCCTCTTTGTAGCCCTTTCGTTTGGTAGGTTTGCCCACTGTGCGCCAAAACGAGAACGTCTCGCCGGGATAGATTAACATACCCGATATTTTGGCGGCGGCAATGCGAATGTTAACAGCCTTGTTTTCTTGGGTAACGGGGTCGATGCCTTTGCCGGTTTTAATCAGCACCGAACTGTATTCTGAAATAACGACAGGTAATTTGAAGTCTTCTTTTGATTTGGCGAATTTCTCCTTGCCGAAAACGTCCTTGATTTTCCGCCCTACAATTTGTTTGTATTTAGATATGGTGTAGAACAGCGGGTTGATGTCGCAGAAATTTCGGTGTGTATAAGGTTTCATAGTGGCAATAATTTTGGGCAAAGGTAATGGGTTGGCGGCAAATAAGCAAGGGTTAAGGCGATTGTTTTTGGGCGTAACTATTAAAAGAGGCTGTTACAGCCCTATTAAATCGTCATATACGACATTATATATCTTGGGGATTGGATAAATAAGCCAGTTTCAGGGTCGGATAGTTTTTCGTATATCGGTGATGTATACACTTTGTTGATGGCATCTTCTATGTTATAACCATTTTCATCCATAAGTGTGTTGATGATTTGTATAGTTAAGTGCCGTTTTATATAGTTGAACTCTTTTTCGGTTACATTCATATCTTTTGAAGTTTAGAAATTGCCAATTCAGTTCCAAAAAAATATTGAAAGGTTATGCCTCCCATATATTTTAAGTTTTCAAGAAACACATCAATAGTTATGTATCCATCTTCGTATTTGCTTATTTGCATTCCTACCTTATCGTTGGCAATAGGACCGTAAACAATGTCGTACTCGTGCACTTGGTTATGTGTTTTATTATTTCTGTTTAGGAACACAAACTCTGCCCATTCTTTTGAATACTCACTGAATATTAAATATTTAAGTTGGTTTGTATTTAATAATTCTTCGTCGAAGAGGTACGTGTTTAATATTGGTCTGCCACCTTCTGTACGAGACTTAAATTCCCCCATTCTCCAAGCCTGCTTTTTGTCTGCCGAGAGGTAAAAGCCTTTGCCAAAATCTTTGTTGGGTCTTGATTTCGACAGGTCAATTTCTTTGATGTCTACTGTGGAGCCGTGATACAGTTTTATCATAGGTCGCCTCCTTTTCTTCTGCAATACATTGCAATACTATCTATCATATCGTCAAATGATTGTGTGTGCATTACATCGTAAAAGTCGTGAATAAATTTTATTGCGTCGTATTTTTGGAGATACTTGTATGCCTGTGTTTCTGTAAGTGAATAGCGAGCAGCAAACAACGCAATAAAAAAAACTATGTATTCTGATATGTCGTGTAAATTGACCATTTTTCTTCTTTTGACCTTTATAGTGCAAATATAGCAACTTGTTGGCTATTTTCAAATACTTTTGAGTTTTTTTTGTAAATATTTGGCGGTAATGAATAACCAGAAACCCAATTTTTGGGCGAAATCTAACCCAAAAAGCATAGATTTCGCCCAAAATCTCAGTTTTTGGGCGAAATATACCTAAAAATGGTTAGATTTCGCCCAAAATATTTGGAGGTACACTTTATTTATACTATCTTTGTTGTCTCAAAAACATCTTATTGCTATGAAATCATTGATAGGAAGGCATACCGAAATAGCAACATTAAACACAGCGTTAAATAGTCAACGTGCCGAATTTGTGGCTCTATATGGACGTAGACGTGTGGGCAAAACTTTTTTGATTAACCAAATGTTTGAGCCTGAACAATTTGTATTTAAGATGACAGGTGTTATCGAAGGAACATTAAAAGATCAGTTTGTGGCTTTTGCCGATGCTATGAACGACTTTGGATACGAAATGCCCAAGCGGCCTTCGGATTGGATGGAGGCTTTCGTGATGCTTAAACACGCCCTCAAAGATGTGGTAAAAGGCCAAGAACGCTGCATTATCTTTATCGACGAATTGCCGGCAATGGACGCTGAACGCTCTAACGTGGCTGCCGCCGTGGGATATTTTTGGAATCAATGGGCTTCGCTCCATGATAATGTGATGCTTATTATTTGCGGTAGCGCCACAAGTTGGATGATTGGCAATGTTATCAACAGCAAGGGCGGACTTCACGACCGTATCACTATCGAACTTCCTATCCATCCGTTTACTTTGAAAGAAACTGAGGAGTATATCGAATCGCAAGGATTTGTGTGGAACCGTCAAATGATTCTTTTAGCGTATATGGTTTTTGGTGGGATACCTTATTATTTAAGTCTTTTGGATAAAGGCGAAAGTGCTGTTCAGAATATTGATAGACTGTTTTTTAGTCGCGATACGCAAATGCGTGGAGAATTTAGGCGACTATTTAACACGCTTTACAAAAATCCCAAACGTTATATAGAACTTATAAAGGCTCTCGGCAAAAGCCGTCAGGGAATGACACGCTCGCAAATTGCCTCGGCACTCAAATTGCCTAACAACGGACATCTTGGTCAACAATTGGAAGACCTTGTGTATTGCGACCTTATCCGCAAAAACATCGTTAGGGAAAAGGAACTTAAAACCAAGGATGCCATTTATCAGATTTGCGATTTTTTTAGTCTGTTTTACCTAACGTTTATCAATCGCGCCGAGGTGGAAACAAATTATTGGCAACATCATATCAACACACCTGAAATTAATTCGTGGATGGGTCTTGCCTACGAACTTGTATGTATGGCGCATATTCATCAGATTAAATGTGCCTTGCGTATCGACGGTATTTCTACAATAAGTTATTCTTGGCGAAGCAAAGCATCAACACCCGCTGCACAAATCGACATTGTTATTGAACGCGCCGACCGAATTGTGAATATCTGCGAAGTTAAATATTCGCAATCGCCTTACGAATTAGACAAAGAAGAATACGACAAAATCCAAAACCGCAAAAACACGTTTGTTAAAGAAACTGGCTTGAAACATACACCGTGGCTTACGCTAATTACCACCGAAGGTATCGCCCCCGGCAAATATTCGCAAATGGTGCAAAGCGTGGTGGTGCTGGATGATTTGTTTAGAGAGTAATCTCCCTCTCCATTTCCACCCCTTTCCACTCTTCGCCATCGATGATATGATTGCGTTCGAAGGTGATTTTGAACCCAACTGATTTGTAACATGCTATTGCCGAAGGGTTTTCGGTAAAAACTCCGAGGGTGATTTTCTTTGCGCCTAATTGTTTTTGGGCGTAATCAATGGCTAAATTTAACATTGCTTTTCCGTAGCCTTTGCCTCGTTTGGTGTCGTTGATGATTACAAATCCAAAACGCACAACTGTTTTATCCTCAGATGGATACCTAATAATAAAAATTGATTGCCTTCCACTGCCACTAATGGCTGCAAAATAGCGATTGTAATGATTACATTGATAGCATTTCAATTGCTTGTTCATTCCCTTGTTTGGCTGCTTTTCTCAACCATATTAAGGATTGTTCAACATCTCCTTCGATTTCCAAATAGAACATTCCTAAATTATATTGAGCAACATCATAACCTTGCTCGGCTGATTTTTGATACCATTCTTTTGCTAATTTGAAGTTTTGTTCAATGCCATCTCGTCTTTTATAACATACTCCTAAATTACATTGGGCAACATCGTGTCCTTTAATTGCTGCCTTTTTAAACCATTTTACAGCATTTTGATAATTTTGTTCAACTCCATATCCTTTTAAATAACACATACCCAATCTAAATTCGGCATTTGTATATTCTTGATTTGCAGCCTTTTGATACCATTGTATGGATAGTTTATAATCCTGTTTTATTTCGTAATAATAATCTCCTAAATTGCATTGCGCTGATGCTAATCCCTGATTTGCTGCTTTTTGATACCATTCTATTGCCTTCTCAATATCTTTTTCTACCCCTATTCCTTTGTAATAATTGACGCCAAGATTATTTTGCGCTTTTGCATAACCTTGATTTGCAGATTTTTGATACCATTCTACTGATTTTTGATAATCAATAGGAATACTTCCGTGTCCCAATTCATAATATAATCCAATATTAAATTGGGCGGCTGGTTCTCCTTGCTCTGCTGCTTTAAGATACCATTCTATTGATTTGTTATAATCTTTGGGAACACATTCTCCTGTTGCATACAAATATCCTAATTGAAATTGTGCTTTTATATGTCCGTGTTCGGCGGCTTTTTGATACCATTCTACCGCTTCATTGTAGTTTCGAGGTGTTTTTTCTCCTTTATAATAACATTCAGCTACTTGAAATTGTAATTCTGCATTACCATTTCGTGCCGATTTGAGCATACTTTCAAAATTATTATTGCACGCTATGTTAACAAATAAAGATCCCAATCATATTATTAACAATAATTTTGTTTTCATTTTGTCACAGTTTTGAAAAATCTGTCAATCCCCAGAACAGAAATATTAATACCATTATCATTACCCCATATAAAACAAAAACGTGGGAACTTACTTATTGCCCGTTCCACGTTCAAAGGCTCTCGCATTGCCCATCCGTCAGAAACGAGCAACGCCGGAAGCCCACGTATATGTATACACGTAACTATGTAGTACGTGCTGTATATATAATCCGTAGACATCACCGCTGCTTTGCTATTGACTTCCATTTTGAAACGACCCAATTTCAATTCGTCAAGAACAAAGCGTTAAGTAACGCCTTATTTTATATGTCTGCTACCCGCCCTCAGCCTATGGCTTCCGGCTATTGGTATGCATTACAAATATACGAAGAAATTTTATGTGTGGATGATATTTTGAGAGATTTTTTGAAAACTGTTATTGAGCCAACCAATTTTCCACTAATAGCATTGGTATACGTCTGAAATGCTTCAAGTTGTTTGTTACCATTATTAGATTGTTGGTAATGGCCAAACTACCTAAGAGTATATCAAATTCGTCGATGGGTAGTCCTGCTTTTGTTAAGTCTGTTTTTATTTTGCCGAATAGTTCAGAATTGTTTTCGGTGGCTATTATGGGAAATTATTTACGTATTATTATAATTCGTTCAATTTCCTGAGCAAAATACTTTGTGTCCTTAACGTAATACGCGCCAAAATAAAGTTCGCACAAGGAGATTCCTGAAATAAAACAATTTTTGATACCGATTTCTCTTATTTTTCGCCAAATGGTTTCGTTACCGTGCATAAATTCGATAAGTATATTGGTGTCAATCAGATACTTCTTCATCGTGCATTGTTTGATAGTTTATTATTCTTGTGGTGCCGAAATTTCTATTTTGGTATACAATTTTATTCATTTCATCGGCTGACATTAGGTTGTTTTTAGGTAGAGACGAAAAATAATCAAGAAACTCATTGTCGGTCATTTCTTCAAAATTCGTTCTGTTATTTCGGTTTTAACTTTGGGCGCGGTTAGGGTGTTGATGTAGGCAAACACCTTTGTTAATAATTCTTTACTGTTTATACCCATCAAGATGTTGATGGTGTCGAGTTTTATTTTTTCTGCTGTCATAATGAACCCCTTGTTTTTAACTTTACAAATATACGAAATATTTTTGTTGATTGTTGAAGTAATTCGGGAAAAATGCAAAAATTTATTTCCTCTTCACCCCCCTCACAGCCTGTTCTTCCCACGGGTTGTCGGGCCAGACGTGCTTGGGGTAGCGGGATTTGAGTTCTTTTTTTACTTCGTAATAGGCTGTGTTCCAAAAACTTTTTAGGTCGGAGGTTATCTGAACGGGTTTGTAGCCGGGTGAGAGTAGGTGCATCAGTACAGGGGTGCGGTTGTTGTTGATTTTGGGAGTTTCGGCTAAGCCAAAAACCTCTTGCAAACGTACCGCAAGTATGGGCTGAGCACCGTCGGGATGGTATTTGATTTTGATGTGGCTGCCAGAGGGAACTGCAATGGCGGTGGGTGCAAGACGGTCTAAATAGTTTTGCTGCTGGTAGTTGAGCGTGTATTTTAGGATTTCGGAAAGATTGAGTTTTTTGAGTTGCTCTACCGTGGTGATGCCGTTGAGATACGGTGTTATCCATTTGTCGGCAGTGGCGGTGAGAGTAGCGGTGGAAACGTCGGGCCATTCTTGCTCGGGATTCCAAATTCGGAGGCTGAGAATGCGGTTTTGAAGTTGCTCGGTAGCGGTGTCGAAATTGAGAATGTTTTCGCCTTCTTTTTTTATTGCCTCAATTATAAGGTGTTCGATAGTTTGCGTAGCAACGTCTTTGATTTTTTGCTCGCGAAGCACTATGTTGCCTATGCGGAGTTGCGAAACAGCCACTATGCCGCCCTTCTTAGTGTTCCACGATATGGATTCGTGTTCTCGGAGCATTGGTTTTAGACTTTCGGGAGCGAGTGGCGAGGCAAGGAAGATTTTGCCTATCCCTTCGCGGGCGTTGAGCGATGCAATGGCAATCCACGGCTCGTGGGCGAGGGTGTCGTTGTGGTCGGTCATAGCCATAGCGCCGTTTGAAAGCATAAACTGAGCATTGTTGCCCGGTTTGGCAGAGGCGATGCGCTCGGGAAAAGCGTATGCGAGCAAAAGACCTGTGTCGTAGGGGTCTACCTCGCTGTTATCTGTGCGGGCGGTAAACAACTTGGTGTATTGCGCAGCACTATTGGCAATATTGTCGAACGCACGGCTGTGACGGTTTTGAGCACGGTTTCGGCGGAGAGTCTCTATGCGTAGGTTGATGTCGGTGCCAGCGTCGGGCATAGGGTCGCGAAAATCGAGAATGGCGGCTATATCGGCGGCTAATGACAAGAGATTCAGTTTTTTACCCTCAATTAGCATTTTTGCTATGCGGGGATGGCAGGGTATTTTTTGAATTTCGATGCCCTGCGGAGTTATCTTGCCGGTTTCATCTAACGCCTCCAACTGCAAGAGCGTCTCTTTGGCTTGGGCTATTGAATAATTTGGCGGAGGAGTAAGCCACAGAAGGTTTTTGGGGTCGGTTTCGCCCCATTTGGCAAGTTCGAGAGTGAGCGGTGCAAGGTCAGCGTACTCAATTTCGGGACGGCGACATTCGTCCATCTGCATAAACACCGCCTTGGAGTAGAGCCTGATACAGACCCCCTCAGAAAGCCTTCCTGCACGACCTTTTCGCTGGTCTGCCATATCTTGCGAAATGCGCACAGTTTCTAATCGCGAAAGTCCAGTGTTGGGATTGAATTTTTGCACCCTGCCGAATCCGCTGTCAATAACTATCTTAACGCCCTCTATCGTAAGCGAAGTTTCAGCAATAGAAGTGGCAAGAACGATTTTTCGCTTTCCTGTGCGGTCGGGAAGAATTGCAGCCGTTTGACGTGCCGGAGGTAACATTCCATAGAGCGGATGAACGGCGAATAGGCGGTGGTCGAGGTTTTTTAATGCCTCTTCGCATTTATGAATTTCGCCCTCACCAGGAAGAAATACAAGCATATCACCGACGTATTGTATTGATGCTCTGCGTATTGCGGCAACGGCAGATTCGGCTATCGTGGTTTCGTCGGCGTTACCTTCGTAAATGGTTTCCACATTAAACATCTTGGTCTGACACGTGATAACTGGCGCAGAAAGCATTTCCGAAAGTGTTGGCGTGTCGATTGTGGCAGACATTATGATGATTTTCAGGTCGGGACGGAGAATTTTCTGACATTCGCGGCAAAGGGCGAGTGCGAGTTCGGCATTGAGGTTTCGTTCGTGAAACTCGTCGAATATTATTGTAGAAACGCCTGAGAGTTCGTTGTCGGTTTGAATCATCCGTGTGAGAATACCCTCGGTTACAACCTCAAAACGAGTTTTTTCGCTTTTTATGGATTCAAACCTGATGCTGTAACCGATAGTTTCGCCGATTTTTTCGCCCAAGAGGTCTGCCATACGGAGCGCGATAGTTTTGGCTGCAAGGCGGCGGGGTTCGAGCATAATAATTTTTCCGCCATCGCTGCCAATACGTTTTAGAATATCCAACGGCAGAATGGTACTCTTGCCCGTAGCGGTGGGCGACGAAACAATAATTGCTTGATTTTTAGTATATTTATCATATACCTCGTCGAGTATTTGTTCAATTGGGTACATATCGCCTACGTTTTGTTTGTGGAGGTTATAAAAAGATTATTCGTTATAATCAGCCAAAGCAGCGATAATTTTCTCCATTCGTACTCGTGCCTCGTTGCCGGTGCAGGTAAAATTGTTGGTGATGATAGAAAAAGCAATCTCCTTACCCGACAGCGATGTTACATATCCAGAATACGATTTCACACGGCGAATAGTGCCACTCTTGCCACGTGCATTGTTGAAGGCGCGGGTATTGCGGCACATGCTGCCCATTGTTCCCTTGCCACCGCACATTGTCAGGCTCTCGTTAAACTCTTTGTAATACTGACCCTTGGTTTTCATATAAGTGAGCAGATAGCAAAGTTGTCGGGGTGTGGCTATGTTGTAATGCGAAAGTCCGCAACCATCGTTGATAGATAAACCTTTGATATCCATACCTTTGGTATTCCACCAATACATAAGCGAGTTGGCGGCTGTGGTAACGTCGGAGGTTTTCACCTGCTTTAATCCCACAAGGCAGAGGCAGTGTTCAGCAAAAAGGTTTACGCTATAAAGGTTTGTCATCTTGATAATTTCGGTGAGAGTGGGTGATTTGAGAGTAAAAAACTCCTTAGGTTTACGTTCATCAGGCACGTATGTGGTGTCGAAAGTGGTATACACATTACCATAAACAGGAATGCCTTGATCGTCGAGAGTGTTTTTAAGTGTTTCAGCAACAAAACGAGCGGGATCGGGCATAATGGCGCGGACAGTTACATCAGGATTGTTCATTGGCATTGGACCAGCAATCATTTTCTCTAATTGATAAGCCTTGCCAAACACGTTGGTGTTTTCGCGACGGATATTTTCGGCTGTAGCACAACTGATTACTGTCATTCCGGGAATATATGGCTCGCTGTTAACATACTGAGCAATAGAGCCCTTAGCGCCTGTGCGAAAATGAAGTGTAACCACATTGTCGTTGACACAAAGTCCCGACGGTACAGCGCCATAATAATTGCCCATATCTTCCCAACTCCAAGTGGTGGGCACCATCTCTTTTTGATATATCGACGCGTCGGCAATGATGTTGCCCGACACCTGCTTGATTCCAGCTTTGATAATCGCCTGCACAAGTTTATCGTTGTAAGTGGCGTCAATGTCGAAATATTTAGAACCCCAAGTTGGGTCGCCACCACCAATAATAAAAAGGTTGCCACGCAAACGGCCGTTCTTGTCGATAGAACCTGTGTAAGCAAGTTTAGTATCGAAAGTGTATTCAGGACCGTACATTTCGAGAGCGGCGGCAGTAGAAAAAAGTTTCATATTGCTTGCTGGCGTAAGACTCATATCAGGGTTGTATTCGGCAATAGTGTTGCCCGTAGCCATATCCACAGCAAGAACTCCAATTTGGGCATTAAAGAAAAAAGGGTCGGAGGTCATAGCCTCAATAGCCTGATAAACAATATTTTTGGGCTGCTGTGCAGTTGCGCACAGTGCCGACGATAAAGCGGCGGTCATTAGTATAGTTTTGAGTTTCATCGTAATAATGTGTTTTTTTCAGTTTATAAAGGTAAAAACAAAAAAACGAGGTTTGCAAATTTTTTTACAACAGATTTCGCGAGTTTTTCTAAGACACTATTAATCAACACAAAACAAAACATAAAAAAAAATGCTCTCCAAAAATCTTTGCGGTGTTAATTTTGTTTTGTATCTTTGAATTGTGAAAAACAGAAAAGACTAAAATGCAAGATACAGCAACCGACACCGAATGGACCGAGGTGATAAAGCCCAAGCGCAACCTCTTAGACTTTCATTTCAAGGAGATTTGGCGATACCGCGACCTTCTCTTCTTACTTGTGCGCCGCGACTTTGTGGCTGCATACAAACAAACCATACTCGGACCGCTTTGGCACGTGCTGCAACCAATTTTCACCACAATTACATTCACTGTGATATTTGCCAATGTTGCCGGAATATCCACCGACGGAATACCCGCCCCGCTGTTTTACTTTACAGGTACTTTAATTTGGGGATTTTTTTCTAAGTGTATTCAGTCTACATCAGGCGTGTTTGTAGGCAACCAGCAGATATTCTCCAAAGTGTACTTTCCGCGTATGATAGTACCGCTAAGCACCATTGTAACAGCGTTTATTGCCTTTTTGATACAGAGCACCATACTCATTGCAATGTATATCTACTACTATTGCCACGGTGCCGACATACACCTCAACGCCTGGGCGTTTTCGATACCGCTTATGTGCCTGATTATGGGCGTAATGGGCTTGGCAATGGGCATAATAATCAGTTCGGTTACCACCAAATACCGCGACCTGAGTATGTTTGTAGGCTTTGGGATACAGTTGCTAATGTACTGCACACCGATAATCTACCCAGTGTCGTTCATACCAGAGAAATATAGGTTTCTGCTGTTATTCAATCCCCTTGCCCCAGTGGTAGAGGGCTTCAAATATTCGATACTCGGTGTAGGCACCTTCAACGCCAATATGCTGCTCTACTCAATTGGAGTAACTATAGTGCTGCTATTCGTTGGCTTGATATTGTTCAACAAAGTGGAACAAAAATTTATAGATACGGTATAACAAATAGCACGTATCTTGCACATATATACAATATAAAAAATGTTTTCAGTAATTTTATTGGACATCAATAAAAACTTGACAAACAAGATATTGTACCAAGTTAAATAAACCCCTTAATTAAGTGGGTGTCCCTTTGTATTGGAGATTTATAATTATCGGGCCCTTATATAGATACGATTAATAGTAGGGAAGGTTGAATGTGCATATTAATCATAAACAGGAAAAGAATATATGTCCGATACCAATAGAATTATTTCTTTCTGACAAATGGAATTTTGCTAATAATCAAACAGATAAAAAGTACGACATAGTACTAACAGGAAGGCAAGACCCGCTATTATATTCCTTTTTTATGGAATATGTAAAAAAACACCCAGATATTACTTATGTTAAGCGTGGAAAAAATTTAGAAAATGACAATCAAAAAACAAAAGAGTATTATGTCAACGGTAAAGAATGTATAGGACAGATAGAAACTCGAGAAGATTTTATAAAACAACAATCACAAGGTAGAACCACACTTTATGGAGTACAAGGTTATTTAGATGGGTTTACAAAAGGATTTTACCACATAACACCACATTTTTTGGAAATGGTAGCATGTGGGTGTTTCATTATAGCTCGCTATCCGTCAGGCTCGAATGGAATAGATGCTGAATATTATGAAATCAACCAGTTTTCGGACTCCATTGAGTCGTATGACAAATTCGAAGCGGCAATGGATCTATCTCTAAACTCTGATATTGATGTCAATAAGTATTCTTCATATTAAAAAAAACATTACACATCTGCGAGGATTCAAGATCTTACTAAGATGCTCACAGAACTATAATAAAACAATCATAGTAAACTAAACGTATGTCCAAAATATCAAATGGCTTCTTATGGAGTGGTGTTGAGCGTTTTTCTGTTCAGGGCATAAGTTTTATATTAAGTATCATCATAGCTCGTATTGTGTCGCCAAGCTCATTCGGGTTAATAGTAATGATAGAAGTTTTTTTGTCCTTTTCACAATTATTTATTGATGGAGGATTTGCTACTGCATTGATACAGAAAAAAGACAGAACAGATGTAGATTATTATACTGTCTTCCTGTTTAATATGGTAGTAGCTATATGTTTGTATGTAGTATTTTTTTTCACGGCACCGTTAATTGCATATTTTTACGAAGAACCACAACTAACAACTCTAACTAGGATAGTTTCATTAAATCTTATTTTATCAAGTCTCTCAATTGTTCAAAGAGCAAAACTCACAATCGAACTCGACTTTAAAACACAAACCAAGGCAGGGCTTATTGCTGTAATAATTAGCGGCTTAAGTGGAGTAATTTGCGCATACATTGGGTTGGAAGTCTGGGCATTAGTTATACAAGGGTTAGTAAGTCAATTTATTATATCAATATTACTAATAAGGTTTACGCATTGGACTCCCAAACTATTATTTTCAACAGACTCATTCAAGAAGATGTTCAGCTATGGGTCAAAACTAATGGCAAGTAATTTAATCACACACATATATATCAACTTAGCTAATCTGATTATCGGTAAAAAATATACTTCGGTTGATTTGGCTTATTATAATAGAGGTTTTACTGTTGCTCTATTTCCATCAGCCAATATAGCTGAAATAATAAATAGAATCATATTTCCAGTTTTAACACAACTTCAAGATGACAGAAAAAAAATGATTGAATCTTATACCAAGTATCTTCATCTGTCTAATTATATAATACTTCCTTTGATGATGTTACTAATAGTGTTAGCACATCCATTGATAGAAGTGGTTTTAACAGAAAAATGGTTACCAACAGTTCCATATATCCAGATATTCTCCTTGAACTTTATGCTTTATGCCGTGATGCAACAAACCGGAAATCCTGTTGCTGCTATAGGACATTCGGATATACTTCTTAAGTTTCAAATAGTTAAAAGAATTATATCATTCGCAATTTTGATATTCACAATTAGAATAAGTGTAACAGCATTATGTTGGGGAATTTTTGTAAGTTCAGTATTAGAGGTTATTATAAATATGTATGTACTTAAAAGAGAATTAGGTATAGGTTTTCTGAATCAAGTAAAACCTCAAATAGATGTAGTTTTGCTTGTATTATTAGAAGGTATTATTGTTTATGCATCGACAATGATTGTAGAAAATAGTTATTTACAATTGATGATTGGAGGCTCATTAGGAATATTAGTCTATTTAATTGCAACATATATTTTTAATTTGAGAGAAAAAGAAATGATTATACAATGGACGCACAAAATCATAGAAAGGAGAGATAATAAAGAGTTAAAAAACTAACGGTCATCTGTGGGATTTTAAAAAAAACAAATTATTGCGGCATTGCCATATTATGAGTAACACAAAAAAAAGCATCCTTATCATATCATCCGCCAATCCGTTAGAAGGTCCGGGGGGCTTAGCCATAGATTTATATTTGGCATTATCCCAAGTGGGTGCTGATGTAGATTTGCTGACCAAATTTCCAGTTGCAGGTCATCCGGAATATCTCTATGTAAAGGAGAGAGATACATTTTGGGACAAAATAGCAAACAGAATCCGTTACACATTATTGAGGCAAAAAAGAGACTACTATTTCTTTTACAAAAAAGAAATTCACCCCCCAGTGCCAAGCCAGAAAGTTCTTGCCAAAATTACTAAGCCATACGACATTGTCTGTGTCATTTTTTGGCAAGGACTTCTTTCATTCAAGACAATAGAAGCAATATACGACAAGCTGAAATGCACTATCACTTTTCACTGCGTTGACTATTCACCAATGTCTGGCGGATGTCATTTTACAGGCACTTGCGAACGTTACCAAAGCGGATGCGGTGCATGTCCGGGAATAGGGTCTAACAACGAGCATGACTTTACGGCATGGAATGTCAGATATAGAAAAAAAGTTTACGACAAAGTAAAACCGATTTTATTCTGCAATAATTACATGCACCAGTTTTTTCAAAAGTCACTGCTACTAAAAGATGCTAAAACTGTCATCAGCTGGCCAATTATCAACACAGAGCTGTTCAGACCATTGAACCGTCGTCCACTTATGCAAAAAAATAAAATTGACGAGAACAAAGATTTCATTGTATTTTTTGGGTGTCAAAATTTGAACGACGAGCGTAAGGGCATGAAACTACTAATAGAGGCATTGAACGTCTTCTCGAAGCAGCTATCTGACGAGCAACGCAAAAAAGTGCTGTTGATGGCTGCAGGAAACAATTTTTCTACTATTGACCAAATGCTCCCATTTGATTCCAAAGATTTTGGATTCGTTGATTCCGCTACCCTGCCAGAATTGTATTCCATGGCGGATGTGTTTGTATGCCCATCTGTCAACGACGCGGGGCCGATGATGGTAAATCAAGCGCTGTGCTGCGGCACTCCCGTAGTCGGCTTCGAAATGGGTGCTTGCCTTCAGGCCGTTAAAGGGCAAGGAACCGGATATTGCGCTGCACTGAAAGATGTAGACGATTTGGCTAACGGCATTGCATGGATGCACAACCTTACGCAAACAGAAAGAAATGAAATGCGCACACATTGCCGCGATTTTGCAATAAAACACCATTCGTACATGGCATGTGCCAACCTACTGTTAGATACTATCGAAAACAACAAAACACAATGACAAAGGTTCTTGGCATAATCTTTCGGTTCTTCTCGTTAATATACCCCTACAGCCTCCACCTAAGACTTATAGGATATAAGAATCTATTTTACACCCTATGGATCAAGAATTTTATTGGCAAAGTAGGCGAATATTCTACAATATGCTATCCGTGCGATCTTCAAGGAGATGGATTAAAAAACATCTCAATTGGCAGC
The DNA here is from genome assembly GCA_016293845.1 of Bacteroidales bacterium. Lineage (GTDB taxonomy): Bacteria > Bacteroidota > Bacteroidia > Bacteroidales > UBA3824 > UBA3824. Next base: position 221,920 of record JAEDDH010000003.1, read on the forward strand.
TCCACTATCATCAATAGGCATACAATCCTCGGCTGCTGGACAAAATATGGGAATCAACAATTTCCAAAAGCATCTATAGCCATTGGAAACAATTGCAGCATAGGCGAATACAGCCACATCACAGCTTGCAACAAAATCACCATTGGCAACGGCTTGCTTACTGGCAGATATGTGTTAATCAGCGACAACAACCACGGCGGATTGAGCAAAGAAGAGTCGGAAATTATACCATTAAAACGCGAATTAAAATCCAAAGGCGAGGTTATCATCGGCAACAATGTCTGGCTCGGCGACAAGGTAGCAGTGTTGTCGGGTGTGCATATTGGCAACAATGTTATAGTGGCAGCTAATGCCGTGGTAACGAAAGACATTCCAGACGGTTGCATTGTGGCTGGAGTGCCGGGAAAAGTAATTAAATCTTTAACTTATTAACCATTTGAATATGAATAAGCCTACAATAATAGCATTTTATCTACCTCAATTTTATCCATTTAAGGAAAATGACGAATGGTGGGGAAAAGGATTCACTGAATGGACAAACGTTGGAAAAGCAAAACCGTTATTTAAAGGTCATTATCAACCGCGTGTTCCCGCCGATTTGGGATATTACGACCTCCGCCTGCCTATTGTCAGAGAGCAACAAGCTCAAATGGCAAAATATGCAGGAGTTACAGCATTTTGTTACTGGCATTATTGGTTTGGAAACGGGAAAAGGTTACTAGCAGATGTTTTTAACGAAGTATTAGAAAGCGGGAAACCCGATTTTAAATTTTGTTTAGGCTGGGCCAATCACTCATGGTACGCCAAAACATGGTCGCCAGACTGCAAGGGGAATAGGCTTTTGATGAAACAAACTTATCCTGGCATTGACGATGCAAAAATGCACTTTGACTATTTGCTAAAAGCTTTCAAAGATAATAGATATCTCAAAATTGATGGGAAACCATTTTTATATATCTTTGAACCAAATGTACCCGATGATTACATCATCAACTTTAGAAAATGGGCAAAAGACTCTGGATTCCAAGATCTTTTTATTGTAGCAAGAGTGCCTTATGGTGACAAGAAAGACAAATACTTGAACAATGGCATTTATGATGCTGTTAACTATGTCAACATTAAGGCGCCAATGGCTAGGTTTTACGAAAAGAAAAATTTTTATTATTCTATAATTCACAGGATTTACAGAAGATTTGTAGCTATCACAAAAGGTGTCCCCAGATGGGCAGTTGATTATAGAAAACACTACCACGATCTAATTTTGCCTGAAGACACTGACACGGATGTAATACCGACTATAATTCCTCAATGGGACAATAGTCCAAGATATGGCAAAAATGCCCACTTAATGATGTACAACGCTACTCCCAAATATTTTGGTAAACACTTACAAGAAGCTCTCCAAGCCATCAAAGATAAACCAGAACACAAACAAATCCTTATACTCAAATCGTGGAACGAATGGGCTGAGGGCAATTATATGGAACCAGATATAAAGTTTAAGCATGGCTATATCGACACAATGCATAACATTTTATCGCAATATTCTTAATAATTATTTTCATTGAATGACAACTACCATTTTCACCCCTACTTATAACAGGGCATATATAATAACAAAATTATACGACAGTCTTCTTTCTCAGACATGTTTCGATTTTGAATGGCTAATAGTAGACGATGGCAGTAGCGACAATACAGAAGAATTGGTGTCTGGGTTCAACACCGACAAATTCAACATCACATACATAAAACAACAAAACGGTGGGAAACATAGGGCCATAAACAGAGGTGTTAAAATTGCCAAAGGAGAACTTTTCTTCATAGTAGATAGCGACGATTTTTTAACGCCCAATGCGGTCGAAAAAATAATAAAATATTGGAAAGGGAAAGACAGAGATTGCCTCGGACTTTGTTTTCGAAAATTCAACTACAAAACAGGGGAAACCATTGGACGCAAATTTCCATACCAAGGATTATACGCCACATCAATACAACTGGAGTTTGTGTACAACATCAAGGGCGATAAAGCAGAAATATTTAGAACCGATATTCTTAGGCAATATCCATTTCCTGAAATAGAAGGCGAAAACTTCTGTACCGAAAACGTATGTTGGCTCGCTATGTCAAAAGGGAAACCCAATGAACTTCTCTGCGCTGACGAACCTATATATGGATGCGATTATCTCGAAGATGGGCTCTCGCACAACATCAAAAAAATAATGAAAGCCAATCCCAAAGGATATATCTTACACGATAAGCAGTTGCTCAAAATCGGTGCTCTTTACCGACATCCGCTTACAACTGCTCGGGTAGTGTACAACTTGTTATACTTACTATTCTTAATTCGTACAAACAAATAGATAATAATCAACACAATGACAGACGAAATTCCAATCGTAGTGATAAAGACTATGCATCGGCACTACTACTTTCAATGGTTCTTGCTTGATTCTACTATCTGGAGCAAAAGGGACGAATTAAAATAAAATTTGAACTGGAATCTCTGTTTGACAAACTATCGTTAAAAACAAACAACAAATATATCCTTTGGGGATATAGATGGATTGCCCGCAAATTTGGTATCAACAACGACATATATATACCATGGCTCGACCACAAGCACATAGGCAAAGAAACTACACTGACACACGTAGCTCCGAGAGAAAAAGGCAATAATATTTATGAAAACAAAGACAAAATAAAACCTCTAATGATAGGCCCTGCACGACTATCTGTTTCAAACAAATTTAAAGATATGGATTTTGGGTACAGGCATTTCAGAGAAAGCAGAATCAAACAACCTGATAAAAAAATGATGTGCTATTTCGGAAACAGCAAGGGCCCTTCAGGTACATACAAAGATAACCCTGATTTTGATTGGGAAATCGATATCATGGGTTATTTTGGCAACAAGATAAGCCACCCGAACGAAAAGAGAGCCAAGGCATATCAAATAATAAAAGGGCTGGGTAAGGGCTATGATGCGCGCCTCATCAACGAATACGATCCAATATCGGGAAACAAAACCACGCACCAAGAATTAATAGAAACAGTACCCATGGGATATTTACCAATGGACAAAGTCAACTGGAAACAGTTTGAAAAAGATATTGCTGCATTGCCTCCTACCAATCGTAACGAAATAATCAATAGTTTCGCAGAAAAATGGTCACCACAGAAAACTGCGGAATATATTATTAATGAAGTAATTAACTCCTAACAAATCAAAATGATTCCAAAAGTAATACATTATTGCTGGTTTGGAAGGAAGCCTCTTCCCGAACTTGCATTACGATGCATTGATTCGTGGAAAAAGTATTTGCCAAACCACAGCATCAAGGAATGGAACGAAGATAATTACGATATTAACAAAAACCAATACATTAGAGAAGCTTACGCGGCTAAGAAATATGCATTTGTAAGTGATTACGCTCGATTTGACATTTTATACCATTATGGAGGAATCTATTTCGACACAGATGTTGAATTAGTTAAAAACCTTCAACCAATAATAAATAAAGGTGCATTTGCAGGATGCGAAAGCGAGGGATTGCTCAATACAGGACTTGGATTCGGATCTGAGCCAAACTTAGTAATCCTCAAAGAGATATTAAATTCATACAATAACGAGTGTTTTATAAAAAAAAACGGTTCGTTCAACACTAAAACTGTAGTAGAAAGAGTCAGCAAAATATTTCAAAAACATGGATTCACAAAAACAGGTGAAGCACAAAACGTAGCAGAATTTACCATCTATCCAGCAGAATATTTCTGCCCTAAGAGTTTTCAATCAGGTAGACTAACTATCACAGAAAACACATATTCCATACATCACTTCGACTCTTCTTGGTACAATAGCGAAGAAAAAAACATTATGGCCTTTTATCGCAAAATGCAACAAAAGTATCCATTTATAATCGCTACTATTTTAATGTACATCTACGGATTGCAACTTCGCCTAAGGAAAATAGGCATAAAAAAAACAATCATTCATTACAAAAACCAAATATCCAACTAATTAAATGGCACAACCTAAAGTATCAGTAATAGTACCAATTTATGGCGTAGAGCAATACATCGAACGCTGTGCCCGTAGCCTATTTGAACAAACATTAGACGATATAGAATACATTTTCGTAGATGATTGTACCAAAGACAATTCTGTTTCAGTGTTGGGAAAAGTAATTGAAAAGTATCCAAGCCGCAAAAACAAAATAAAAATTATCCGCCACGACATTAACAAAGGTCTCCCTCAGGCACGCAAAACTGGCATTGAAGCCGCCTGTGGGAAATACGTAGCACACTGCGACTCCGACGACTTTGTAGAAAAAGACATGTACGAACAGCTTTACCAAAAAGCCGAAGAACTGAATGCAGACATAGTATTCTGCGATTTATATTACGACGGACGTTACAAAAACATCATCAAAGCATTTCCGTCAGACAAAACGGACAAAGCCTATATGAACTATCATTGCTGTAGTTACACCGGCACAGTAACAATGGTGCAATACTTCTGCAAACGAAGTATGTACACAGAAAACCACATACAATATCCCCAAGCTATGATTATGGAAGACCAAGTGGTGACTTCGCAACTGCGCTATTTTGCCAAAAAGTTCGGATACGTTCAAAAGCCTCTCTACCATTACATTATCAACAATAACTCAATGACTAACTTCAAATCGTTAGATGACACATTAAACAAAATATGGCAGATAAAAGAAAACACCGACATTATCATCGACTTCTTCAGAGTCCACAACATAGGCGACAACTACATAACCACCCTAAAGACACGTTCGGTAGTTGACCTGCTAACAAGCATCAAAGACCGTGCTGTGATCAAAACTACACGCGCCAGCTTTTACCCAGAAATCAATAACAAAATTATTTTCAACAAAGAAATCCCCATGGTGATACGCACAAGGTATTTCTTACTTTCGCACCGTCTATACAGAATCGACCACGCCATAAGGCACAACGCAACATTGATTAAAATAATTCTTTTTTTCATTCACTAACCCAAAAACATGCCACCAGTTATCCAAATCGAAAACGTCTCAAAGCTCTATAAACTCGGATTCTACGGAGCCGACACATTCCGCGACGAGGTGCTCAATTTCTTCGCCCGTCTGCGCGGCAAGCCACCAGTAAACTCTGTAGTTGGAGCCACCAACAACCTTGCCGACAAAGACAGCGACTCAGACCTCGTGTGGGCTCTCAAAGACATCAACCTCACCGTCAACCAAGGCGACATTGTGGGCATCATAGGTAAAAACGGTGCAGGCAAATCCACCCTGCTCAAAATACTCTCAAAGATAACCACTCCCACCACCGGCAGTGTAAAAATCCGCGGACGCATAGCATCGCTCTTAGAGGTTGGCACAGGTATGCATCAGGAACTCACCGGACGCGAAAACATATTTCTCAACGGCGCCATCCTCGGCATGACCAAGCACGAAATCAGCTCCAAGCTCGACGAGATAATCGACTTTGCCGGCATAGCCAAATACATCGACACCCCCATCAAACGCTACTCGTCGGGCATGCGAGTCCGCCTCGGCTTTGCCATAGCAGCCCACTTAGACCCCGAAATCCTCATCGTTGACGAAGTGCTCGCCGTAGGCGACGCCGAATTTCAAAAACGCGCCATCGGCAAAATGCAAGACATCAGCAAAGGCGAAGGAAGAACAGTACTGTTTGTGAGCCATAATATGACAAGTATCAAAAACTTGTGCAAAACAGGAGTGCTGATGAAGAATGGAAATATTGAATTTGAGGGAGAAATAGATGATGTAGTTAATAAATATATGTCTGAACAAGAAGAAAGAAGTAAATTGAAAGTATCAAATATTCAAAACCGCAGAGGAAACGGATTACTTTATTTCAATGATATATGTTTTATAGATAAATATGGTAATCAAAAAGATACATTCGAAGTTGGAGAACAACTAACAATTAGAATTTCATTTAAAATCCAAAAATCATTTAATGACTATAAAAAAACACGAATTGATATTGGTATAAACGACATATTAGACAATAGAGTAACATGGTTAAGCACTTACATGTATTGTGATAAAATCACCAACAACAGTTTCGTAGATTTTATTATTCCAAAAATAATGCTAACAGAAGGAATATACAATATAAATATTTATTGCGAAGGCGACAACGAAATCGTAGACTGGGTAACTAATATTGCCAAATTAACAATATTGTTCAACGATTACTACAAAAACGGTCGTTTAATACCACACGGTCAAGGCAGTTATATTATGGACTATACAATAAAATAAAGGTCTATCGTTATGAAAAAAATCATAAAACAATTTATTTGGAAACTATTTGGTATCAATAGAATTCTATTTGAGCAAGAGCAGTTGGGAACAAAACTAACAACATTACTCGCTCAACAACAATCTCTACAAAGCGAAATACTTATGTCAGCAAAATTCAATGACACAATCAACGAATGTCCCTGGCTCAAATATAAAAACCTCTCAGCAGGAGGATGGGCGAGTGACTACGGACTGATGTATACTCTATTCAGAATATTAAACGACATCCATCCGCACAGAATTTTAGAATTCGGGTTAGGTCAATCATCGAAACTTATACACCAATACGCCAATTATTATGACGACACATACGCAGTAACATATGAACATGATGTCAAATGGATTGACTTTTTTAAAAAAGGATTGTTCGAGCAATACCAAATAAACATTCATAACGCTGAATTAGAAGAAACCCAGTACAAAGGAGAAAACACTCTATCATACAAAAACAATTGCAAGGAACTTATCGGTCAAAGATTTGATTTAATTTTAATAGATGCACCTTTCGGTTCTCCCAGATACTCTAGATCTCAAATTTTGAATATCATACCAGATTGTTTATCAGATTCTTTCTGCATCATTATGGATGATTACAACAGAAATGGAGAACAGGAAACTATCAACGAATTGAAAGAAATATTAGCACAACATTGCATTAAAACATTTCAAACTATATATAAAGCAAGTAAAAATCATTGCCTGATTTGTTCAGAAAATTTACATTTTTTAACAACATTATAATAATCATTCATAGTAATAACAATAATGCAACCCAATCCACTCTTCTCCGTCCTCATTGCCAACTACAACAACGGCAAATACTTGGAAGAAGCTCTACAAAGCGTATTCGCACAAACATATATCAATTGGGAAATAATACTCGTTGATGATGCCTCCACTGACAATTCGAAAGAGATTTATCAAAAATATATCAACACTCCCCGAATACACATTTATTATAATGATAAAAACTACGGCTGCGGATTTACGAAACGCCGGTGCGTAGAATTGGCAAATGGAGAAATATGCGGTTTTTTAGATCCTGATGACACTATTGATTCAGACACACTTACGCCCATTGTAAAGGAACACATAAACAAAGACCGTACAAGTTTGATTTACACAGATTTTTTCTACTGTGACCAAGATATGTCAATCCTATCTTTAAAATCTCCCCAATGTGCTCTTCCAAAAGGTACTTCATATTTAGAATATGGGAAAGGAGCAATATCGCATTTCGCACATTCAAAAAAGCATTTTACGACAAAACAAGCGGTATTAATAGTGCACTACTAAGAGCAGTAGATCAAGATTTATATTTGAAATTAGAAGAGGTAGGTGAAACTTACTTCTTCCCTCACAAAAAATATTTCTATCGTACTAACACAGACAACAACATATCTCTCGGACATAATTCCTTTAAGGCATCTTTATGGCATATTCTTACACTAATTGATGCATGTAAAAGACGAAACATTAATATAGAAGAGAGTGTTTTTAAATACTATAAATATTATTATGATTGCTATGCTAAAATATAGAGTAGAAATACCAACAAATTATTCATCATATCCATAACATAGGATACTAACAATAAAAAAAAAAATTACCGAAAATGTATGACATACAAATGATTCAAACAAAAACAATTTATGAATTAAACTAATAATCTAAATTTACAATCCATTATAAGGAATTTCACAAAGTAGTAAAAATGAAAGAACAAATTATAATCTCACTAACATCTTGGAAACCAAGGCTTCGAAATTTACCGATTGTTTTAGACTCCATTTTCAGACAAACTGTAAAACCCGACAAAATTGTGCTCAATCTTGCTTACAATGAGATTTTACCAGAAGATATTTTATCATATTTAACTTCCAACAATATAGAAATCAATTATGTTGAAGATACAAAAGTATACAAAAAATTTATACCAACTTTAAAGAAATACCCAGAAGCTTGCGTCATTAATATCGATGATGATTGTATATTCCCCAATTATATGATTGAGGATTTCATAGACATACATACTAAATATCCCAAACATCCTATAAGTGGAAATAGAGTTGTTTTAAACGGTATGCAATGTCATTGCGGTTGCTGTTCTTTAACTAAATATGATCATTTTGGGGAATGGTTAGAATGTATAGACTTTGATTTAATGAATAATTGTCATAGTAGCGATATTACTATAACATATTTGGCAAATAAAAACAATAGACCTTATATCCGAACCACTCATGAGTATTTCACAAATGTCACAAAAAAGGAATTATCAATAAACCCATATCCTTTTGATGAAAATGCATTCAATAATAGTTTAGAATACTTATCAAAACGTTTCGGAACAATAAAACCAAAAATTAACAACTACATTACAGATCCTTACTTGTCGATTATTATAGGAGATATTACAAACAGCATTGAAGACACAAGTCAAAGAAAGTTAATTAAAATGGTATCAAAAGCCGAAGAAACAATGAAACAAACCTATTCATATCGCTTAGGGAATTTTATTATCAAACCTTTTTCTTGGTTAAAGAAAAAACTCAAATAAAAATGAAACTATCAGTAGCAGTAATTACATACAATCAAGATAAATATATACGGCAATGTCTCGAAGGTATAGTCAACCAAAAAACCGATTTTGAATTCGAGGTAGTTATTGGAGATGACCATAGTTCTGACCGTACTCTTTCCATCTGCAAGGAATACTCAGCAACCTATCCGTTTATCAAAATCTTGGATACACCGCAAAACCTTGGTTATGCACAAAACTGGAAACGCACTCTCTCGGCATGTCAAGGCTCGTATATTGCCCCTATTGAAGGCGATGATTATTGGACACGAACAGACAAACTTCAACTACAAGTTCAATTTTTAGACAAGAATCCTAACTGTGGTTTATGTTATACAGACTGTGATATCATCTATGAAACATCTGGCAAACGTGATAAATCCATATTGGAACAAAAACTATCCAAAATCAGTAACTCCAACCCATTCGACGGTGATGGCTACATTTGCAACGTAACGTGGATGCTCAGAAAATCAATTACTACAAATATCGATTACTCTCTCGATTGCTTAGACATACCACTAATATTATTTTTCGAATCATATCGACAATATCAAACAGGATATGTAGACATAAACTCTGGCATTTATCGGCGGCATAGTGGCAGCATTAGTTATGATTTAAATAGCAAGGAAAAAACTTACAAGCATAGGCGTAGCATTTTTACTATCGAGAGTCACTATCTGAGAGTATTCAATATGCCTGAACAAAAATATCGTTCCTATTATGCCAGCAAATTAGATATACTGGAAGGAGCATTAATGTATAACGACCAATATATTATTAATAAATTCATCAAAGTGTTGCAAAGTTTCCAAGTTGATGATTATTGCAATATTCACTCATTGTATAATGAACGCATTAAGCTACTCCAACAAACAATAAAAGATATCAAATCAACTAAATCTTACAAAATAGGTATGTTTCTTACAGCTCCTCTCCGTTGGATAAAGAAAAAACTACAAAAATAATTATTCGTTTGGAATTATCATGTGGTCAACATCATATTTCGTCAAATCACAAAATTTATTTGAATTAAGGCGGAAAGCCTCAGTACCACGTCTGATTAATACTGAAATCAGTTTTCAAGAATATAAGAAGGCAATTGTATCTTTAGATAGCTGTGGATGTTTTGTCGACGGAAAGTTTTTGCAAAATTCGGCAGCTGCAGAGTCCTCCATTACACCGCCAATCACACAAGAAGATAAATGCAAAAATGAATTAACAAATTGTATATACATTGGATGTTTTGCTTCAGTTTGGGGACATTGGATTACAGATACATTAAAAAAAATATGGTATCTAAAAACAGAAGACTGTGCTATTAAAATATCTCAAGGATGGAAAATCGTATTTATAAGCCTAAATGATGGGGGTAATTTACACATCAATCACGAAATGTCAACCAACCAAAAAGAATTGTTAAAATTGGCAGGGATTGATACTGATAAACTGTTTGAAATCACAGAAAATACTTTAATACATAATATAGTTATTCCGGATAATTCGCTCGTTCGCACCCCTACAAAAGGGATGTATTTTAGCAAAGAATTTAAAGACACAATCCAAAATATTGCAAATTCAGTACCCGAAATCACAGATTACGAAAAAGTATATTTTACACGCACCTCGTTCAATGCAAGCAAAGATTTTGGAGAAAAACAAATCGAAAATTATTTTGCCAAAATGGGTTATAAAATCATCGAACCAGAAAAACTATCAGTAACAAAACAAATATCCATTTTAAAATCGTGCAATTTTTTTGCAGCGTGTGAAAGTAGTACATCGCATAACTCTATTTTTTGCAAACCAGGAACAAATGTAATCATTTTACGAAAAGCCGACTATATCAATGATTACACATTGGTAATAAACCAAATTGCTGATTTAAATGTAACATTTATTGATGCGCATCATTCTGTTTATACAAATAAAAAAAGACCCGAATTTGGTCCATTTTTTATGTATGTTTCACCATATTTAAAAAAATGGGCTGGCGTTAAATATTTAACTCTACCATATTGGTTGACAAAAACATGGTTAGAATATGTATTTTACTGTAAACATAACAAAGCATTAACTCAAACAGAGTTTTATCTATGTTTACGCTATCCAAAGTATTTATTTGGAAAAATAAGACGTTTATTTAAAAGATGGTAAGTTAATCATTTCAAACCTTTATTTCAATTATGAAATCTCTTTTCCTTTCTTTTGCCGATTCATCATTAACGCCATCTTTGAAACGAATCGAAGAGCAAGCGAATCAAATGCAAATATTTGATAAAATATTCATTTACAATGAAAAACGCATTCCTCATTATATAAATAAACGAATCAAGTATGTAATAAAGCACACTAATAGTAAACGAGGTTATGGATATTGGTGTTGGAAACCAGCACTAATAAATTTCATACTAAATACCGAAATGGATGATGGTGATTTACTATTGTATTGCGATGCTGGTTGTGATATAAATCCTCAATGTAGGGAAAAATTAGCAGAGTATTTTGAATTGACAAAAAAACATGATATTTTAGTTTCGCAGTTTGATAATAACGAATTTTGCGACTATTATTGGAGCAAGGGCGATACAATCAAGCTATTCGAAAGGAAAATCACAATAGAAAAACTAAACCAAGGTCAAATTCAAGGTGGAATCATATTTATGATAGCAAACCCTTATACCCGAAAAATAGCAAATACGTGGGAAAACTTAATGAGTGAAGACAACTTGCACTACTTTGACGACTCTCCATCTATCATTTCTAATAACATAGGCTTCAAAGAGCACAGACACGACCAAAGCATTTTTTCTTTATTATTAAAATCAGAACATTACTATTCGTTAAGCGTCGAACAGCATTTTGGTACCGGCAATACAACAGCCGAAAAACGCTTGTGGTTAACAGAAAACGAACCTATTTTAAGTTTCGGACATAAAATCTATAAAAAAAAATTCAAACAAACAGAGTTCTACCTTTGTATCCGATATCCGAGGTATCTATTCGGGAAAATCAGGAACTTCATCCGAAAGAAGCAATAATAAAAGATTGTAAAAAAGTTACACAGCATAATTAAAAACAAACTAAAATACTAAATAACAAATAATTATTTACAAATAGCCTCTTTCAATTTTAAAACCAATGAATCACTCTGATAATCAATTTTTCTACAAAACAATGCTCTTGAATTAATTATTTTATCAAAATCTTCCTCAGTAACTATTTTAGGAGGATTGTTTGCATTCCAATCAATGTACCGCAAGTTATTGTTTACCAATTTATCTTTAAGTGGAGAATTCATCAATATAGTTTGAAAAAACAATTCTTCGCCACAAACCGACAAAAACAATTTACGATATAGTTTTTTTGTTATCGGGTTGGACAAAAGTTCTGAAATAGCTGATTTATGAAAACTACCATAAGTACTACCACCATATAAAGGATACTTGGGCAATCGTTTCTTCAAATGAAGTATACTTTGTAATTTTTCAAATTTAATATTCAGCAAACGCCATTTAGAATTCTTAAAATTAACAAAAGGAGCCAACGTATAATACTGTATAATATCATACCCTCCGTGCGGTCCTGTCCAATTTGGATTTGGAATGGAGAAATACTCCATATATGTAAACCCATCAAAGCCCAAGATTTCATCAACCTTATTCAATGAACAACAAATAAAGTCCTGCCCGGTAATTAAATGATAATAGTCGTAGACAAAATCATTTTTATAAACTTGCCTCATCAACAATAAGATGGCTTTAATATGGGCTCTACTACCCCACTTAACAGAATATGCTTTAAAAACATGAGCTCTATTATTAATATCAGATATCTTAATCTTCGATTTTTTATCTAAATGGATATAAATGCCCCATTCGGCAGGAACACTGTCGATGAGATTGTTTATAATATCAACATTTTTATATGCCGTTATTAATAGACAATGTTTCATTGTGAACTTTTTTTGCAAAGATACAAAATAATCAATGAGTTTAAAAATTTCGATTATAACAATTTGTCGTAATATTGCCACAACAATAGAACGTACCTTAAAAAGCATTGTAAATCAATCTTTTCAAAATTTTGAATGGATTGTAGTAGACGGCAATTCAGATGATGGCACTTACGAAATAATCCAAAAATACTCATCAAGGATAAACACTTTGATTCATGAACCCGATAATGGCATCTATAACGCCATGAACAAGGGAATTAACAATGCACACGGAGATTATTTGCTTTTCATAAACGGAGGAGATGAATTATCGGATAACGAATCGCTATCTTTTGCTTCAAAACATTTAAGCAACTATTTATTAGTGATTTTCGATATTTATTTAAAAAAAAATAATGAAATTGTAGAATGGAAAGTACCACAGAAAATAGATTTATATCCAGGATCTATTCCACATAACGGTACTTTCATAGCAAGAAAATTGTTTTTGAAGTATGGGTTATATAACGAGAGTTTTAAAATATGCGCCGACCACGATTTTTTTGCAAAAATGATTGAAAAGCATAAGGTAGAATACAGTGTCCACAATCTTTTTATCTCGGTTTTTTATTTAGATGGCATCAGTATTACAAACAAAAAACTCACAGAAAAAGAAGACATCAGAATAAAAAAGAAATATTATCCATTGAGATTTTTTCTCGACAATCATTTCTTTTGGAAAAAAGTGTTTTGCAAACTTTTTCCGCACTATTTTGATTATTTATCTAACTGAGACTTCTTTTTCGAAAATAGATATTTAAAGAAACATCCTTTTAGCATTAAATTGATAGCAAAATGGATTTTTATATACAAACCATTGGTTAACAATTTAATAGGCAACAATAATTGCATTGCATCATGTTTTAAGACCAACGGATATAATTTTGTTGTTAAAGCGGTTTTAATTGTAGATCTTTGTTGTTTTCTAACCAAGCTCTTTTGCTTTATCAAAGGCCAATTATTAAAATAGCGCCAAGTAGACAACAACAAATCAATATATGCGGCTTCGATTTTTACATTTTCTTTTTCCATGTTTTTTAGGCAAATAGAAGCAATTTTCAGAATAGAACAATACGATTTGGTTTTATCAGGAACGGTTGTTATTGAGCCTTCGCGGTGAGTATAGTAAATATATGTTTGTGCGGCAGTTACTGCTATTTTGTGCAAATATTTACTCAGCATATATGTATATAATTCATCTTCATGAAGTAGATTTTCAGTAAAATATAGATTATGTTTAATTATCAAATCTCTTTTAATCAATCTATTTGTGCATGTAGAAGGTAAAGGATTTAAAAGATATTGCATTATAACACTGTTACCTTCAATCAATTCAGGAAAATCATTTACACCAAAAGTTAAACCTTTTTCGATAAGAGGTATTTGGGTAAAACTTCCTTGAACCATATCTACATCGTGATATTTTCGAATAAATGAGTATAATTGTTCAATTGCGTCCTTCGGTAATTCGTCATCACTATCTAAAAAAAACAGATAATCACCATGAGCATTTGCAATCCCAGTGTTTCTTGCAGCCGATAAACCACCGTTGCTCTCCCTGTGAACTATTTCAAAATGAATTTTACCAGAATAATGTTGAATAAAATCAACGACAAGAGCTATACTATTGTCTTGTCCGCAATCATCTACCAATATACATTCCAGCTTTTCTTTAAACGATTGACAAGCAACAGAAGTAAGGCATCTTATGATATAAGGTGCAACATTATAGACTGGAATCACTATTGATACTTTGTACATATATACTTTTTAGTGCAAAGATAGAAAATTTTAAATAGTAAAGCAATCATCTATCAAATGAGATTCTCATTCAAATACATATTTTACGGATGTAGAAACACATTCCTTTCATTTGGGAATTTCATCAAAGATTATTTTCTCACAATTAAGTACAATATATTTATCATTAAAGATAAATCTGTTATAGAATTACAATTAGACAAATTTTCTGATAAAACGCTCGTACTGTTAAATCATTTTGGAGGAGGAACCGAGAAATACATTCGGCAAAATTTTTACCGAGGTGATTACATACATCTTACACAATGCAATTACCACAACGGCTTTTGTTTTTGTTTGCACATCTTGGAAACGAACAAAAGACTATACTTTGATAAAACTACACTACCAAATATTATCTCACAAAGATTAAAAGGCATTATTGTAAATTCTCTCGTAGGTTTTTCTGATGAAACAACATTATTAAATCAGCTAACCACTGTAAAAAAGAATAACAAAAGCATATTCTTACTATATTTAGTACACGATTTTCATTCCATCTGTCCATCAGTTCATCTATATTATGGAGATTGTTATTGCAAAATGGAATGTACAAAATGTGGTAATGAAGAATACCGTAGAATAGCACCCGAACGACAAAAGAGATGGTTTACGTTTTTGTCGGTATGCGACGAAATTAGGACATTCTCCTTGTCATCTAAAAAATTACTACTATCAATCTATCCCAATCTAATAGAACAACAAATCTCAGTGGTTCCTCATGATATGACTTATTGCACATTTAAACCATTAGTTATCGGAAAACATTCAAAAAATCGGATAGCCGTTATAGGAACTATCATGAGTATCTGTAAAGGAATGATTGTAGTTAAAGACTTTTTACATTATTGTATAAATAAAGATATCAATTTATATTTAATTGGCACACTTTGCAAAGATTATATTGTTAACGCACCGAATATCCATTATTTAGGAAAATACAAATCACAAGATCTGAAAAATATACTTCAATTCAATAAAATAAATGCTGTTTTCTTTCCCAGCGTTTTGCCTGAAACGTTTAGTTACCTTATACATGAATTGATGATTATGCAAATTCCTATTGTCGGTTTTGATATAGGTGCACAAGGTGAATATTTGTCGAGTTACAAATATGGATTAACATTACCGATAAACGCCCCAAATGAGGAAATTTACAAAGCATTGATATCACTATTAAAATGAATCCATTACCAATAATTTTTATCCACAAAGGTAATTCTTGGTATCTTCCTTACACATTATATCAAGCTCATGTTACCAATCCTAAATCACCCATCTATCTGATTGGCGACAAAGATACCAAACATTTTCCAAAATGGGTTACTCATATCCCTTATTCACAATATGATAGTTATTCACAAAAACTTAGAGATGTATATCAGCACAAAAGTATATTAGGAAAAGATTTTGAGCTACTCTGTATTGAACGATGGTTTGTTCTTTATGAATTCCTTGTTGATAAACAAATAGATAATTGTATTTATCTTGACTCTGACATTTTGGTGTATTCAAATTTAAGTGAAGCAAAAAAATATACAAAAGATTATGCTGTTACTTGGAGTGGGTTCAGTGCTCATAGCAATTACATAAACAATATTAATGCTCTCAAAAACTATTGCGACAATGTAATAGACTCATATACAGGCAAATTACCTCAGGATATAAAAGAAAAGACATTGTTTTATCAACGCTTAACCCAAATAGACAACCAAGAGGCAATTTCTGATATGACTTTTTGGTACGATTTTAATGTGCGCTATCCTGGGGAATTGTTAAATATCAGCAAGCAAAACACAAAAGGAACGTTCGATATATCAATGTCAGAAACCCGATTCTGCGAAGATGATGGCTCTGGATTCAAAAAAATATATTGGAATCAAAAAATTCCACAATGCAAATATAGAGATACAAGTCAAATTGTACCAATGGTAACTCTTCATTTTCAAGGGAAAGCTAAGACTATTTTAAAGAAACACTTTAAGTATTTGTCAATACCATTCTTCGCATTCAAAGTATATAATGATATAAAAATTATTATTACTAAAATCAAAAACAGATTAAAATAATAAAGGCGCACCATTAGGCACGCCTTATATTATAAGTAACAATAAATGTTAGTCCTCAATCAAGTTCTTACCAGTCATCTCCTTGGGTTGTTCAAGACCCATAATGTGGAGAATAGAGGGTGCTACGTCGGCAAGAATACCATCTTTTACCTTGGCGTTCTTGTTTTCGGTGACATAGATAAACGGAACTGGATTGAGCGAATGGGCAGTGTTGGGTGTGTCGTCGGGGTTAATCGCATTATCGGCGTTGCCATGGTCGGCAATGATAATGGTTTCATAGTCGGTAGCCTTGGCAGCCTCAACAACTTCGTTTACGCACTGGTCGATGGCTTTAACTGCCTTTTCGATAGCATTGTAAACACCTGTGTGGCCAACCATATCTCCATTGGCAAAGTTGACAACAATCCAGTCGTAATAATTCTTTTTGATAGCCTCCACGAGTTTGTCCTTAACCTCAAAAGCCGACATTTCAGGTTTGAGGTCGTAGGTGGCAACTTTGGGAGATGCTACGAGGATACGATCCTCGCCTTCGTAGGGGGCTTCGCGACCACCGTTAAAGAAGAATGTAACGTGAGCGTACTTCTCTGTTTCAGCAGTATGAAGCTGTTTGAGACCCTTGCTCGAAATATATTCGCCGAGAGTGTTGGTAACATTCTCCTTGGGGAAAAGAATATGAACACCAGTAAACGAAGCGTCGTAAGGAGTCATACAGTAATATTGCAAACCGGGGATGGTCTTCATACCCTGCTCAGGCATATCCTGCTGGGTGAGCACGATGGTAAGTTCCTTAGCACGGTCGTTACGGTAGTTGAAGAAGATAACCACGTCGCCCTCTTTGATAGTACCGTCAACGTTAGAGTTAACGAGCGGCTCCATAAATTCGTCGGTGTTTTTGTGCTCCTCGGTGTGCGAATCGTAGCAGCTCTGAACGCCGTCTACCATATTCGCAACCATGCGGCCTTTGCCTTCGATAAGCTGGTCGTAAGCCACCTTGATACGGTCCCAACGTTTGTCGCGGTCCATAGCATAGAAACGTCCGATAATAGAGGCGATATATCCGTTGCCGATGGTGTCGATATGTTTCTGAAGGTCGGCGATAAAGCCCTTGCCGCTCTTGGGGTCGGTATCACGTCCGTCCATAAAGCAGTGAACGAAAGTATTTTTGATGCCGTACTCTTTGGCAATGTCAACGAGTTTGAAAAGGTGGTCGAGCGAAGAGTGAACGCCGCCGGTAGAGGTCAAGCCCATAAGGTGAACGCTCTTGCCGTTTTGTTTGGCGTAACCGTAAGCCGACTTGATTTCGGGATTTTCAAGAATACTGTTGTCTTTGCAAGCGCGGTTGATTTTCACAAGGTCTTGGTAAACGATTCTACCGCCACCGATATTGAGGTGGCCCACCTCGGAGTTGCCCATCTGACCGTCGGGCAAGCCAACGTTTTCGCCGCTTGCCAGCAGTTGCGAATGTGGGTAAGTGTTGTTAAGATAATCCATATAGGGTGTAGGGGTCTGGTAGATAACGTCGCCCTTGCCCTTGTTTCCGATTCCCCAACCGTCGAGAATCATAAGGAGTGCTTTTTTTGCCATAATTTATTGTATTTTATAATAATCAATTACTTCGGGCAAAATTATAAAATTTGTGGGAAACGGTATATTAACAAATGATTAAAATGAGTGAATAATGAAACAATATATTGAATTTCAAAAATTTATCAAAAAAATAGCAATCGCCTGTATCATAACATCCATACTCGGTGCATTATTCATACTGCCGTGCTTTTATATTCTACCGTACCAAACTGGCGACATTGGCAGAGCAGGCGGTATTCCTTTCGGTGCTTACGACACTATATTTAAAGCTCCAGACTTTTTATACACTGAAAATATTGATAACTTTGATTCGTTACAAAATGCGGAAATACTTACAATCGGAGATTCATTCAGTCAAATGTATAATCTTGTATATCAAAACTTTTTAGGTCATAATTTAAACAAAAAAATTAACAATTTTCGAATTAAAAGTATCAGTTCTACAAACACAGCAGCCACGTTAATAAAAAAGCAAATGATTCCTAATTGTAAGATATTGATTATTGAATCAGTAGAACGCAACTTAATAAACAACCTTAACGAAAGCATAACTATAATTGACAGCATATCTAAGTACACAATAATTTCGACAAAACCTAATAAAAATATTTATAACATAAACACAGATCAAAATCTAAAACTCAATATCAAAGGATTAACTTCATTCTACAAAAGCAAATTAAGTATTTATACTTTTTATAAGCACTTCAATCTATCCGCACCGTTATTTACATCCAAAAACTACTCAGATCAATTATACATTTGGGCACATCCTTGGGATAGTGACTTATCGTTCACCAGCATTACCGAACAAGACATACAAACAGCAAAATCAAGAATACAAGAATTACAAAAATTAGGGGAAAAACATCAAATAAAAATAATCTACATGGTTGCTGCCGACAAATACGATATGTATTACGATTATATCAAAGATAACCCCTACCCTATCAACCCCACATTAAGTTATTTTTCAGATTTTGACACTACATTCTTCGTTGATACTAAAAAAATACTACTTCCCCATATTAAAAACGGAGAAAAAGATATATACCGCGTTAATGATACACATTGGTCTGTAATAGCGTCAGAAATAATTGGAAACCACTTAAGTAATATTATAAATGAAAACAAAAATTAATATATTTTTTATTCCGGCAGTATTTGCACTAACAATATTTTTACAATGCATACTGTTTCATTACTTAATCTACAATGAGATATTGTTTTCAACATTGTGGCATTCTCCTGAAGATTTTTTCAGATTCTACCTTTCTGCAACGACAATTGCCGTATTTTTCGCCGCATTCGTATTCATTTTTAAACACAAGTGGTGGACAGTGGTAGCGTCTATTATTTTTAATATATGGATCTGGGCAAATCTTTGGTATTTTCGTGCAAATGGAATACTTGTAGACAAGTACGCTATTAGTATGATTGGAAATTTAAACGGCTTTTGGGATAGCATATTAGCGTTAATAAGTCCGATTGACTTTGTATTTTTAATTTTCACTATAATACTTGCAGCTACCATATATTTCTTTAAAAAAGGAAGAACTCAAAAATCTTTAAGGTTATTTATCGTTTCAATAATTGCTGCAATAACAATGGAATTAGCCAACGGAGCGTTGTTATTAAGAAAGAATAATGGAGATTATATATTCATAAATCCCTTTAAAGATAGATTGACAGATGATATATTTTATTATGTCCAAGATTATACTATCATACACCATTTTTTTTAACGACTAAAGAATATTGTTCTTTACAAAAAGAAGACAAATATTATTTAACAGAAACGGAACAAAACAAAGTCAACAAGTTTCTCCATAAAGAGACTCAGATACAAGCCAAGAAGCATCCAATAATAATTTGTCTCATTGAAAGTTTCAATAGTTTTGTAATTACTAAAGATTTTATGCCAAACTTACAGTGCTTTATTGACACCTCAAAACATATATTGATAGGTAATAATATAACCAGTCAAGTAAAGGGCGGAATATCTGCAGATGGACAAATGATTGTACAAACGGGAATACTGCCAGTAAACGAAGGTGCTACTTGTTTTAGATTCGGTTTAAATAAATATCCTTCATTATCACATCTGTACAGCAGTAGTGCTATTATATTAGGTCATTCAAAACGAGTTTGGAATCAAGTTAGAATGAGTTTAGCATACGGTCAAGACACAATAATTGAAGTTATATCAGGAAACGACAAGGAATTGTTTAATAAAACACTTATACAATCAGAAATATCAAACTATATAATGGTAATTACAGCATCTACCCATATTCCATGCACAAAATACGCAGATAGTTCGGCAATATATATTTCGGATAACATTCCATCATTGCTTAAAAACTACATCAAAAGTGCAAATGTATTAGACAAAGGTATGCAAATTCTATTCAATGAAATATCATCAAACGAAAAGCTTAAAAACTCAACTATAGTAATTACAGGCGACCACAATCTGCCCGCACCCAGCGACGAGAATTACAACAACGTCTACAACTACTCACGTTCCATCCCGCTCATCATCTACTCTCCCGAAATAAAACAGAAAACCATAATCACCGACACCTGCTACCAGATGGACATTTATCCTACAATTCTCCACCTCATCGGTTGTGAGGATTATTATTGGAAAGGTTTCGGAGTTAACTTATTAGACAGCGCTGCTCGGCATAACCGACCAATCACACCAGAAGAGGCATACGATTTGTCGGATAAAATGATAAGAGCCGACTATTTTAGAACCTTACAATGAAACAATTATAAATAAATATATGAAAATAGCTTTTTGTGATTTTTGGGAAGGATTTGATGCAAACTCGTTTTTACTCACAAAAATAATAAAATCCATTTGTGATTTTCAAATTTCGAGCATCAAAGATGCTGATTATCTTATATTTTCAACATTTGGACATCAACATTTGTATGCACCTGACAATTGTATAAAAATATTTTACACAGGTGAAAATATTATTCCAGACTTCAATTTATGTGACTACGGTATTAGTTTTTCTTATTTAAACTTTGGAGACAGGCATTTTCGTTTTCCACTTTATTATTGTTACGATAACATCAATGAGCAAATGGAAAACAAACACAAAGTGAACGTTGATGAAATAATAAGAGAGAAAACAAAGTTCTGTTCACTAACCGTCAGTAACGGCGACCGTCATCCAATGTTTAAAACGCTGTTTGAAGAACTACAAAAGTATAAAAATGTTGATTCTGGCGGAAAATGGAACAACAACATAGGAGGAGCGGTAGACAATAAATATGATTTTGATTTAACACACAAGTTTTCGATCGTTTGCGAAAATAGTTCCGCTCCGGGATATACAACAGAAAAAATAGTACAAGCGTTTGCCGCTGGTTGCATACCTATTTATTGGGGAGATCCTGAAATCTGTAAAATCTTTAACAATAATGCATTCATAAATATCTCTGATCACAAATCCATTTACGAAGTAATTGAAACTATAAAAAAAATAGACAACAATGATAATTTGTATATTCAAATGCTTCAAACACCAGCATATTTGAGCCAAGAATCAAATTTAAGCGTTCAAAAAGATCGTTGCAAACAGTTTTTACAGAGCATATTTTTGCAAGACAAATTAAAGGCGCAAAGACGTAACCGAATTAGTTGGGGCAACAAGTACATCAAACAACAGATTGAAGATAAAGAACCATTGACAATCAAACAACACATCAAAGACATTTGGAAACTTCTAAAAGCAAAAACCGTAAAAAAAAACAAATAAATGTTTTAACAGACGCACAGATACTCATATCAGAATACTACAAATAAAGGTTTATGAACATATTTATAAAAAAAACTATATTTTTCATTATAATCGGATTGTCAACATCGTACATTACTGACATAGTATATTCGTATGTATTTAGACCAAAAGGAGGACAGTCTTCGTGGAACGACATATATAACGATAATATCAATTCAGACATTATTTTCTTTGGAACATCAAGAGCTCAGTTCCATATTGTTAGCTCCATAATAACAGACTCAACCAACATTTCAGTTTATAATCTCGGACTTTCTGCAGCGAGGACTGAAATACAAATAATAAGATTAAAAGAATTTTTAGCTCACTGTACACACAAGCCTAAACGCATTTTTCTCGAAGTGGGTCCCTTTCTTATTAATTCAGCCGGGTTCATTGATTATAATTATTGTTTCTTTATGCTGTTTAACAAAGACTTCTTGAACTACACGACACAACTACAAAACCAATACGAATGGACAGATATTTACTTTCCAATAAAACGATACTCCGGTCATTTTTTAAATCATATTAGAAACTATTTGAAACGAGACGATAAAGATTCTTGCTACAGAGGATTCTATAATCCATGGAAAAAATGGGTAGTTGGAGAAGGAATGCAACGTAATATAACCAAGTTTGATATTCATCCTCTTCGAGTTAAATATTTAAATGAATTTATACAATTATGTATTGATAATCATATAGAAGTTAGCATGATTTATACACCAGAAAATCACCTAATCAATTACACAAATAAACAAGAAATAATTAACCTATTTCAAGCCACGGCAGATTCTTTTGGACTAGAATTCAAAGACTTTTCAAAAGATTCTATACCAATTAATACTGATACACTATACTATCACGATGTATTCCATCTCACATCAGATGGTGCCATAAAATTTACATCAGAAAATTTAGTACCATATATAAAAGAACTCTACAAACTATAACATGCTTTTCAATTCAATCGACTTCGCCATCTTTCTACCAATAGTATTTGCAATTTATTGGTTTGCTTTTGGCAAAAGCAGAAAACTTCAGAATGGCTTCCTTGTAATAGCCAGCTACGTTTTTTACGGCTGGTGGGACCCGAGGTTTCTATCTCTGATTTTTCTCTCCACCATTGTGGACTTTTTTGTAGGATGTGCCATTGGCAAATCCGACAACCACACAAAACGTCGGCGGCTGTTGTTCGTAAGCCTTGGCGTAAACCTCGGAATGTTGGGATTCTTCAAGTATTTCAACTTTTTTGCCTCCAACTTCGCTAGGGCGTTCTCGCTATTCGGAACAGAGTTTTCTATACCAACTTTAGAAATTGTTCTGCCGGTGGGCATTTCGTTCTACACATTCCAAACGCTCAGCTACACTATCGACATTTACCGCAAGAAACTTGAACCTTGCAACGATTTTGTGGCATTCCTCGCATACGTAAGCTTCTTTCCACAATTGGTTGCCGGACCTATCGAGAGAGCTACAAACCTGCTTCCGCAATTCTACAAAGAGCGCAAATTTGAATACGCCAAAGGTGTGGACGGAATGAAGCAGATTCTTTACGGACTGTTTAAAAAGGTAGTTATAGCCGACAGTTGCGCCAAATGCGTCAACCCGTTCTTTGCCGACTATGCCAACTATCCCGGATGCGATTTGATTATCTGCTCGGTATTGTTTGCCTTTCAAATATATTGCGACTTTTCAGGATATTCCGATATTGCTATAGGCACGGCTAAATTATTCGGTTTCAGTTTGATGCGCAACTTCAATTTCCCCTATTTCAGCCGCGATGTTGCAGAGTTTTGGCGCAGATGGCACATTTCGCTCACCACTTGGTTTCGCGACTATATCTACATTCCCCTCGGAGGCAGCCGCACCACACTTGCCAAAGTTATACGCAACACCTTTATAATATTTATAGTTAGCGGTTTTTGGCACGGTGCAAGATGGACTTTCATATTCTGGGGCGTGCTCAACGCACTATATTTTCTTCCGCTCCTGCTCCGTAAAACCAACCGCAAAAATCTCGACACCGTTGCCCAAGACCGTTTCTTCCCATCTTTCAAAGAATTATTTCAGATGCTCGTCACATTCGGTCTTATAACCTTTGCTTGGATATTCTTTAGAGCGGAAAGTATGGAAAAAACCATCGGACTTATAACTAAATGCGTTACTGATATTATAGCTCATCCTGCATCGTTAATGTTGTGTTTTAGAGAAACATATATCGACACTGTGGTAGTAACAGCCATATTTGTCATAATAGAATGGCTCGGCAGAAGGAATCAGTATGCAATCGAATCTTTCCTTGTAAACAAACCCACTCCTCTACGCTGGGCTATGTACTATGCGTTTATCATAGCCATTGTGCTCAGTTTCGGCGAAAAACAAGATTTTATTTATTTTCAGTTTTAATTTATATAAAATAAAAATTTTTCCTACATTTGACCCCGATTAAATTTACTTACATTATGAACATAGCAGTAATAGGATGTGGCAATCTTGGTTTTTCTATAGCCAAGGGTCTTGCCAACAAACAGAAAGAGTACAACTTAAACATAACAGCTACCGACCCGTTTGTCGACCTCGATAAAATTAGGGCTATCGGTATCAACGCTTCGCGCGAAAACCCCGACGTGGTAAAAAACTCCGAAATTATTTTTCTCTGCGTTAAACCGTGGATCGCAAAAGACGTTATCGAGGAGATTTCTCCCTATATGAAAAAGGGACAAATATTGATTTCGCCTGTGGCAGGCCTCAGCATCGATCAGATTCAGGGCTACTGCTCGCAAAAAATCAATGTGTTCCGCATTATGCCAAACATCGCAGCTTCTATCAATCAGTCAACCACTTGCGTTAGCCACGATGCCGACGACGATGTTGTGGACAAAACTATGGAGATTCTCGGCATCCTTGGCAAAACTATCCTCATCGACGAAGACAAAATCAACGCCGCCACAATTCTCACCGGCAGCGGAATTGCTTTCGTTCTTCGCTTTATGCGTGCAATGGTAGAGGGCGGCATCGAAATCGGTTTCAAATCCGACACTGCTTCCGAAATTGTTAACCAAACAGTTAAAGGCACTGTAGAACTCCTTATGAACGACACTGCTCACGCCGAAGCTCTTATCGACCGTGTTTGCACTCCCTCGGGAACAACAATCCGCGGACTCAACGAGATGGAAAAGAACGGTTTCTCATCGTCGGTAATCGAAGGTATTCTCTCTGCATATCACAAAATTGCCAAGTAACACTTAAAGCAGCAGATTATGTTTTCAGGTATTGTAGAAGCCACTGGCAAAATCACCAATATAAAAAGGTATCAGCAAAATATCGACTTTACAGTTTCGTGTCCTTTTGGCAGCGAACTCACAATCGACCAAAGCGTTGCGCACAATGGTGTTTGCCTTACTGTTGTAAAGCATACTCCCGAAGGCTACGTGGTAACAGCTATGCAGGAGACTCTCAACCGCTCAAATCTTGGATTTCTCCAAATCGGCGACGAGGTAAACCTTGAGCGCAGCATGAAACCCGACAGCCTTCTCGACGGACACATTGTGCAAGGTCATGTAGACCAAACCGGCATTTGCACCAAGATAGAAGATGCCGACGGTAGCACCTATTACACAATAGAATACGACCCGTCGCAAGGCAATATCACAGTTGAGAAAGGTTCTGTTGCTGTCAACGGAGTAAGCCTTACAGTCTGCAACAGCGAAAACGGCAAGTTCCGTGTGGCAATCATCCCCTACACCTACGAACTCACCAATTTTCACGCGCTCAAAGTAGGCGACAAGGTTAATCTTGAATTTGACATTATAGGTAAATACATTCAAAAAATCGCGGCAGCCTACCTTAAACGATAGGCGCATTAAGTATTTTTTTTCATTTTTTTATTATTACTGTCCGAGATAAATTCCAAAAACTTAATACGAAGGCTCTACAAATATCCGTAGAGTCTTTTTTTTGAATATTTAACGGATTATGTAAATATAAAGTTTATTTTTATCTGCGGGTCGAAAAAATTGTTTTCTCGGACACTAATAATAAATAATTCAATCAGCAACCTCGGAACTTCCTCTCCTTGGTTGCTGAATTTTTTTTCTTATAAAGAATTGAGGTGTTGCTCAAGTTCTGTTACAGTTGGGAGTTGTGATTTAATGTTGTTCAATTGTAATTCTGTAACATTGAACTGGCTGACGCCTATTGGCTTCTCTATGCCTTGCAGTGCATATTCCACCTCGAAACTGTCTTTGTCTCTACATAACAAAAGACCTATTGAAGGATTGTCGTCGTGATTTTTCAACTGACGATCAACAACATTTATGTAGAAATTTAGTTTGCCCACAAATTCGGGTTGAAACTTTTGGTTTTTCAGTTCTACCACTACATATCGTTTCAGTATTATGTGATAGAAAAGCAAGTCTATATAATAATCTTTTTCATTGAGTGAGATATGATATTGCTGTCCAACAAAAGCGAATCCTTTGCCCATTTCAAGCAAAACTTTCGTTATGTTGGATACCATTTGCTGTTCAATGTCACGTTCGTGGGCCTCTTCCTCTATTTCAACGAAATCAAACCAGTATGGATCCTTTACAACTTGCTCCACCAGTTTGGCAGAAGTCTCGCCAAGCGACTTGGAGAAATTATTCGGAAGTGTCTCAAACGATTTTTGGTATAACTCGTGTTTGATTTGCAGTTCCAAAGTGTCGCGTTTTCCAGCCATTCTCCAAAACTTTTATATTGTAGAACAAGGCTTCGTTTATGTCCTTGGATTTTTGGAGTATTATTCTTTGGTGTCCCCAGGGAATCATCATAAATGGCAATTTCGCCACACTCTGTGGCGAAATTGTAAATTACTGACTATAAAACTCATAGAATTGTTTCATAGCGTAAATATTTCTGGCAGAGAGACCTTTCTTGTTAGGAAATTCTGCCCGCAAATCTATAGAAAGACGTTCGATGATACTTGATCCCCACTTCTCAACGGCCAGTTTGCACGAAACATTTTTGCCTATTTCCCAATACCCTTGTATCATTTGGATGTTGGAAGCCACGGCAATCTTTATGCTTGTGTTTTTGATTTCATTTTTGATGGAGTTAAGCCATTCAGAGTATTTGTTTTCGTCAACTGACAGTGTATTTGTTTTCTGCGGATGTGTCATAGTGATACGTATTGTTTCAACAAAATTAGTAAATTTTATCTATTGGTGTCCGAGATAAATTCCAAAAACTTAATACGAAGGCTCTACAAATATCCGTAGAGTCTTTTTTTTGAATATTTAACGGATTATGTAAATATAAAGTTTATTTTTATCTGCGGGTCGAAAAAATTGTTTTCTCGGACACTAATAATTTTTTATAAACCAAAAAAGCGAAGTTTCACAACTCCGCTTTTTTTAACTTACTAATTTAACCTAAATCTTATTATGAAAAGAGTTCCGACACTATAAAATATCTTTTATTAAATCTGAGAATGTATTTTTTATGACGATGTGCTTTATTATCTTTTAATTACACTATCTTTTACGCATTGCAATAATAAAAGTTTCGTAACAAACAAATTATTTTTTTTTTTTATTGTTTGTTTCACTTTTTCGGAAACTTTAGTCTAAATGTCGTTCCCTTACCCACTTCGCTATTGCGCACATAGATTTCTCCTTTGTGATATGAGTTAACAATGCGCTGTGCAAGCGAGAGTCCCAAGCCCCATCCATGTTTTTTGGTGGTAAAGCCGGGACGGAAAATACGTTTAAAATATCGCTTCGACATACCTTTGCCGGTGTCGGAAATCTCTATCTTGGCGTGTTTTTCGGTGTCGAATAGTTTTATAGTAAGAGTTCCTTTTCCTTGCATAGCGTCGATGGCGTTTTTGCAAAGGTTTTCGATAACCCATTCAAATAGCGACAGATTAAGCGGCGCAGTAATAATTTTGCCGTCGGGTATCTCTAACACATACTCCACATTTTTTGAACTACGTGAGCGGAGATAGTTTACGGCATTAGATAGCGCCTCGCCCACATTTTCGGTTGTCAGTTCGGGTTTGTTGCCAATTTTAGAAAATCTGTCGGTGATTTTTACAAGGCGGTTAACGTCTTTTTCCACCTCCTCGATAATTTCTGGTTGGTTATCTTGCATTTTTAAAATCTCAATCCAAGCAAGAAGCGACGAAATCGGTGTGCCCAATTGGTGCGCGGTTTCTTTGCTCATGCCCACCATCATAAGGCTTTGGTCTGATTTGTTAGAAAGGCGGATAGCAATTATTGCCACAAATATAAATATCAGGGCAACAACAAGTTGAATAATCGGGTAAGATTCCAACTGTTTTAAAATTGTGGAATCTTCGTAATAAAGAATATCGTGATTTCCCGGGCTTGATTCAATAATCAGCGGTGGATGGTTTTCGCGCATACGTTCCATTTCGCTCTGTAAAAAATCCTCATCGGGATTTTCTACTGCAAGGTTTTGAGTGTGCATACGGTTGTCGGAGGTCATCATTATCACAGGTATAGTGGTGTTTTCCTGAATAATGCGGTATACAATCAGACTCACAGTGCCGTCAAAGTCAACGTTTTCGATTTCGTTGATAGCCTCTGCCCAAAGCGAAATATTTTGCTGCTCGCGTTCTTTCAGCTTGTTTACCAAAGAGTTGGTGTAAAGCCACGATACTATACTCACCAATATTGCAAGCACAAAAATCGAGGTCTTTATTAATTCCCGTGTATTCATAGTAGTTATATTATATAAATAAAGCGGACAAACTGCCCGCTTTATTGTAATTTGATTTGCGAGAAATCTAAATAATTAAATACCCTCTACTACTCGAGTCCATCCAAATGGATCTTCGCATTCGCCAAATTGGATAGCGGTGTATTTTTCGTAGAGTTTGCGGCTTATGGGGCCGGGTTGTCCGTCTTTAGAGATAACGTACTCCTTATTGTTTTCGAGGTCAACGATTTTGCGGATAGGGCTGATAACGGCGGCTGTTCCGCAAGCTCCTGCCTCTTCAAAGGTAAGGAGTTCTTCCTCGGGGATAGGACGACGTTCGGTTTTTAAGCCCATATATTCAGCAAGTTGCATAAGGCTCTTGTTGGTGATAGAGGGCAAAATCGACGACGATTTAGGAGTGATGTATGTGTTGTTTTTGATACCGAAGAAGTTAGCTGCGCCACATTCGTCGATATACTTTTTCTCTTTGGCGTCGAGATAAAATTCGCTCATAAAGCCGTTGTCGTGTGCAATCTTGTTGGCTTTAAGACTTGCGGCATAGTTGCCGCCCACTTTGTAGATACCTGTGCCGAGGGGAGCCGAACGGTCGTAAGAGCGTGTAATCATATAGTCGCCAGTAGAGAATCCGCCTTTGAAGTAAGGACCAACAGGTGTTACAAAAATCATAAAGCAGAACTCCGACGAAGGTTTAACGCCAACTGTAGGTCCAACACCTATCATCAACGGACGGATATAAAGTGTAGCACCGTTGCCGTACGGGGGAATAAAACGTGCGTTAAGTTTTACAACCATCTCGGTCATCTTGATAAACAAATCGGTAGGCATCTCGGGCATAAGAATACCGTTTGAGGTGCTCTGCATACGTTTTGCGTTTTCATCGGGACGGAAAAGTCGAACTTTACCGTCTTTGCCGCGATAAGCTTTTAGTCCTTCAAAAGACTCCTGTCCGTAGTGAAGACAGGTGGCGGCAATGTTCATCGAGATGTTCTCGTCGCTTGATACTTCAATTTCGCCCCACTTTCCGTTTTTGTGGTAGCATCTTACGTTGTAGTCGGTGCGGATATAGCCGAAACCTATTTTGTTCCAATCTATATCGGGCGACTGTGTGTTAGTGTTTTCGCTCATGTTGTTTATTCATTTAAAGTCGGAAATTTACACTTTATATATATATGTTGTAACTTTTATTGTGTTAAATCTCTGAAAATTTTTTCTAAACTATTTTTATTCTGACTAAGGGTCAATATTTTAAGGTTGTTTGCTACTGCAAAATCGAACACCTTTTCGCGAATATCATTGCCATCGGGAGAGGCTATCTGCCAAATATTTCCGCTTTGCGAAACGTTTTCGGTGCCAAATGCAGTTTGCAGCAATGTCTGGTCGGGGTTATTGTTAAATTCTACTGCCACTGTAGACGAATTGCCTGCCGCACGAAGGTTGGCAAGTGTATCATCAGCCACAATTTTACCTTTGCAAATTATCACTGCCCGCGAACATACCGCCTCTGCCTCTTGCATAATGTGTGTGCTGAGGATAACGGTTTTTTCTTGACCAAGACGTTTAATTAGGTCGCGGATTTCGATAATTTGGTTAGGGTCGAGTCCTGTGGTGGGTTCGTCTAATATCAAAATCGAAGGATTGTGCACCATAGCCCTTGCCAATCCTGTGCGCTGACGATAGCCTTTGCTGAGTTCGCCACACTTTTTATATTGGTGTTCGCCAAGTCCCACGGCTTCTATTGCGTAATCAACAGCCTTAGCCACCTGACTTTGAGGCATATAAATACGCGCAGAATATTCTAAATACTCTTTAACATACATATTAAGGTAAAGAGGATTGTTTTCGGGAAGATAACCTATCTGATTTTTAAGGCGTTCCATATTATCGGCACTATCTTCGCCATTGATAAACACCTTGCCCTCGTTGGCAGCAATACAGCCGGTGATAATTTTCATGGTAGTGCTTTTTCCTGCACCGTTAGGACCAAGAAACCCGACAATTTCGCCTTGCTTCACCTCAAAAGAGATATTATCCACAGCAAGGTTTGAGCCATACGATTTTGATAAGTTTTGTACTTTTACTGACATTGGTGAATGTTAACAATTGAATCTTTGGCAAAGATAAAAAAAAATTTTTTGTTAAAAAACATAAATATTATACCTTTGCCTAAAACTTTGAGGATAAAAACGCAAAATATGGCTAAGCAAACATTTATATGGATTTTGATAATGTCTTTTGCAAGCTTGTTTTCATTTGAAGGTTATGCACAAGACAATATCGAAGAGCATCACTTTGAAGAACCTGAGCAGGTCGCTATCGATAGTCTCAAACGTCTTCTATCAGATTATACTCCCGAAAGTGTAAAAGTAAAACTCTATTACGACATAGCCGCCAAATACACCAACTACGATTCGGTATTAAAATACAATCTGCTGTCGCTCCGCACCGAAGAAGAACTAAAACGGCAAAACGACCAGATGATTCACGAAGAAGAAAAACGAGAACTCCTATTATATATTTCAGCACTTGCAGGCGCATTGATAGTGGTTTCGTTTTTGGTGTTCTTTATTACAAGAATCCTCAAAATCAAGAAGAAAGCCAACACTGTATTATCAGAGCAAAACGGCATTCTTATCAACCAAAAAGCCGAAATAGAAGCTCAGCGCGACAAGATAGAAGCTCAGCGCAACGAAATTGAAACTCAGAAAAACCTCATTACCGAACAGATGTACGTGGTGAAGCAAGTAAACAACCAATTGCTTGCAAGCATCACCTACGCACAACGCATTCAACGGGCTGCACTATCGTCGACCGAGGAGATGAACCGAAACTTCAACGAATCGTTTATATTCTACCGTCCAAAAGACATTGTAAGTGGCGATTATTACGTAACAGAAAAATATGGGAAATACTCTGTAATGATTACCGCCGACTGTACTGGTCACGGCATTCCCGGAGCGTTTCTTTCGATTCTCGGCATTGCAGCCATCAAACAGTATTTACGTACCGAAGAAGACGCAGCACAGCCGGGTGTGGTTCTCGACCGAATCCGCGAATTTATCAAAAGCACTCTCAACTCGCACTCCGAAAGACGGTTAAACGACGGTATGGATATGAGTATCTGCTCGTTCGACTTTGAAAGTATGAACCTTATCTACGGCATTGCCAACCAAAAAGTACTATTGGTGCGCAACGGCGAAGTTACCCTTCTAAAAGGCGACAAGATGCCAGTAGGACGTTGCAGTTACGAACACGGCGATTTTCAAACACTATCTATCAAATTAGAACTTGGCGACATGGTATACATGTTTTCGGACGGTATTCAAGACCAATTTGGCGAGCCAGAAGGCAGCAAAGACCATCCGAAGAAATTTGGTTCGCGTCGTCTTGGCGAAACCCTTGCCACTATTTCGTTGCTCGGCACCACCGAACAAGCTCACATTATTGGCGAAACTATCGACAAATGGCGAGGCAATTATCCACAAACCGACGATCAATCTTTGGTGGGTATACGCATTTAGATAAAAACTATTATAACCGAACAATGAAAGTATTACCTAAAATTGCATTAATGGCATTAGCGATGACAATTACCACATCGGCTTTTGCTCAAGAAGAAGAACTTGAAAAACAAAATACAACCGCCGGACTTATTGGCGAAGAACCTGTGATACTACATAGTGCCGACCGTGTATTGATTTATCCGCAGCGTATGGCTTTAGACGAAAACACTTCGGTGATGGACCTCTTGATGATGTTTCCCGAAGCTCTCAGCCGAAACTTTCAAAACTTAGACGATAGATACGTTGTCCGCGTAGAAAACTTCAACTACGAAGCCGACCAGCGTCTTTTCCTCACCACTCTCAAAGCCAAATATGTTCAAAAAATCCAAGTTTGCGACAACCCCGACGTTATGAAGGGTAGCAAAGGTATCAACGGTGGCGTTATCGACATCAACATGGTGCGCGGTGCTATGGAAAACGATATATATATAGGTGCCGAAATGGACACCAAAGGATTATCAAACACCCCGGTAGCCAACGCAGTATATGGCAATGGCAAAATCGACGTACTTGCTACCGCATCGCTTGCCGACCCTTCGATGAAAGGCGAATATGGTTCTACAGCCCGTTGCGCCGCCAAGGTAAACCAAGCACTCAACGACAACCACAACCTTATGTACGATATCGCTGCTCGTTACAGCCATAACAACGACGACATCTTTTCTTCATCAAATTCGCGTTACTATGGCTCACAAATTCAATACGACGGCGTTTTCAACGAAGCCGGCACAGCCCTCAGCGTTTCGGGAGGTTGGGAATATTACGACGACGGAGCTCAAGCATCAGTTGTCAATAATTTAGGCAAAGACCGCACTCGCGAGGTATGGCAAGTATACATTGCCGAACTTTGGACACCAATAGTGGGCGGATTAGAACTCACCGCCGGATGGGAATTAGACTATGCTAATACAAGTATGCACAATATGCAGTTGTATTTAGGTAACTTAGCAAATAATTCAGTGGATCTCAATATTATCGATCCCTACGATCCAAAAAAGTCTTCTTGGAAACGAGACGACCGTTACGTTACCTACAACAACGACTTTTATGCGCAATTAGATTACACCGTTGGACCTCTTTCGTTGAGCGTTGGCGACCGCGTAATGTGCTACCGCTACAAACAAGGCGAAGAAGATATCAAAAATCCTTACAACCTGATAGTTGCAAGCGCAACTCTTACTCCCAATTGGCATCACCAAATACAAGGTTCGTATTACCGCCGCTTTAATTCGCCCGACTATATTGATATACACAGTTCTATACGCTACAACGGCTTCGGAAGCTCTGCTACTTTGGGTAACAAAGACCTCAAATATCAGCCTGCCGACGTTTACCGCTTGATGTACACCTATTCTACAAAGAAATTCTGGGCTTCGGTAATTGGACGTTATATCGACACTCGCGGCAGAGTGGTAGAAACCGAAGGCTACTATCTCAACCAACCAATTACCACATATACCAACGACCCCACATCATACAGCATCACCAATGTTGACGCTGCTTTTACATTTGCCCTCAACAAAACTTTATCGTTTAACATTGGCGGCAGTTACTACAATCAAGACCTCACAGGCGAAGATGCCGAATACTACTACGCTCGCATCTCTCCTATCGTAACTCTGCCCGGCAATTTTAAAATCAACGCTCAGGCTATTTGGTGCAGCGACAAGAGTCCCGAAAAACTCATCACCGATACCGACGTATACGCAATGCTTGCTATACAAAAGACTTTCTGGAATCACCTGACCATAGCCGCTCAGTGGCACGACATATTCTGCAAAGACCTCTCAACAGGTAACTTTAGAGCAACATACCGTTTTTAACAATAAAATGAATTAAACAATCAATATTTTTTATACAAAAGAAAATGAAAAGGCTATTATCTATTACAACAGCATTAACAGCAGCATCACTGTTATTCATCGGCTGCGAAGGCAACCAAGACACTAAACTCCACAGTTTCGACCAACTTGCAGGCAAAAAAATTGTAGTTCAAAAAGGAACTATGTTTGAAACCATTATAAAAGAGCAATATCCAACATACAGTGTTAAAACAGTGCCAACATTTTTTGGCATCTACAAAACTCTTGTTTCGGGCGAGGCAGAATATGGATTAGACGAAGATGTGAGTGCATCGCTGATTCTTGCCGGTGGATTATCTATCGACACATCGTTTACCAACCTGCCCCCTGTGCCTATGGGTGCAATTTTCAACAAAAACAATACTGAACTCAAACAGCAGTTTGACGAGTTTCTTACCGAATTGGAACAGAGCGGACAGCTTGCCGAAATCCGCACCAAATGGTTCAATTGCATAACTCCATCGTCACAACCTGTTCCCAAAGCTCTCAGCACCGAAGGCACACCAATCAAGGCCGCTATCGAAGCCGACTTTCCTCCGTTCAACCTCAAAAACGGTAAAGACGTTTCGGGTCTTGACGTAGAATTGCTTACAATGTTTGCCAACCGCATTGGCCGTCCTGTACAATTCATCATCATGCCGTTCGACGAACTTATTCCCGCAGTAGAGCAAGGAAAGGCTGATATGAGTATATCAGGTATTTCAGAAACCGAAGAACGCAAACAGCATGTTACGTTTTCAAAGCCTTACAACCAAACACACATGCTAATTGTATCTCTCAAGAAAGAACACTAACACTTTATAAATTAATAAATGAAACAGTACAATTTCCCAAAAATAATTTTAAAAACTGGCAAAGACCGTAGTATCAAGCGTCTGCACCCTTGGATTTTTTCAGGCGCAATCAAAAACAACGTCGGAAACCCCGTTGAGGGCGACGATGTGGCAGTGTACGACAGTAGCAACAATTTTCTTGGTCTCGGACACTATCAAAAAGGCGGCAGTATCAGCGTGCGCGTCTACTCGTTTGACGAGGCAACTCCCGACCGCGAGTTTTGGAGAGGCAAGATAGCCACAGCAATTGAACTGCGCCGTCGCTGCGGATACTTAGACAACAAGGAAACCAACGTTTGCCGTATTATTCACGGCGAGGGCGACGGTTTTCCGGGTTTTATATGCGACTACTACAACGGCACAATCGTTTTTCAGTCGCATAGTTGGGGAATGTACAAGCTGGAAGAGATGTTTGCCGAAATCTTTAAAGAAACACTCGGCACAAAAGTAACCAACATATATTCCAAAAGTGAGAAAACCCTTCCCAAGAGCAACGAGATAACAGCCGAAAACCGTTTCTTGCTCGGATCTCAGCCCGAAGGCGTGGTGATGGAATACGGCACCAAGTTTTATGTCAACGTGGTGGAAGGTCAAAAAACCGGCTACTTTATCGACCAACGCGAAAACCGTCACCTCTTGCAGCATTACAGCGAGGGCAAGAGCGTTCTCAATATGTTCTGCTACACAGGAGGATTCTCGGTGGCAGCATTGGCAGGCGGCGCAAAAGACGTTACAAGCGTAGACGCGTCGCAAATTGCCATCGACCTTACCAAACGAAACGTTGAGATGAATTTTCCCAACTGCACCAACCACAATGCTTTGGCTGTGGACGCATTTAACTATCTCGACCATTTGGAAAAAGACCGTTACAACCTCATCATCCTCGACCCGCCAGCATTTGCCAAGCACGCAAGCGCAATGAATCAGGCAATTAAAGGTTACACTCGTATCAACCGCGCCGCATTAGAACGCATTGCGCCAAACTCTATTATGTTTACATTTTCGTGCTCGCAGGCTATCGACAAACTCACTTTCCGTATGGCAGTGATGGAGGCGTCGATTCAGGCAGGACGCAAGATAAAGATTCTACACCAACTCACCCAACCCGACGATCATCCCGTCAGCATTTATCATCCCGAAGGCGAATACCTTAAAGGATTGGTACTTTTTGTAGAATAATTAAAGCAAAGGTTAATATGTACACACAATCTCTTACCAACTATCATCGCAACCAAACAGTAGAAGTTAAAATAGGTGGCGTAACCATCGGCGGCAACAACCCGATAAAGGTGCAGACAATGTGCAACACCTCCACAGCCGATGAGGAAGGCACTGTGGCGCAGATTACCAAGGTGGCTCAAAACACATCGTGCGACATTATCCGCGTTACCGTACCATCTATCAAGGATGTCGAGCACCTCCGCGAGATAAAGAACCGCCTTAATAATCAAGACATTAATATTCCTGTGGTGGCAGACGTGCATTTCAATTCTGAGATTGCATTCCGCTGCGCCGAGATAGTAGAGAAAGTGCGTATCAACCCCGGAAACTTCTGCAGCCACACAAATCCTTGCACCACCGAAAAAGAGTTTAACGACGAGGGTGCGGCTATCGAAAAACGCTTTACAGAGTTTTTGGAAGTTTGCAAGGCTCACAATTGCGCCGTCCGCATAGGCACCAACCACGGCTCGCTTTCGGCAAGAGTATTAAACCGCTACGGCGACACTCCCGAAGGTATGGTGTTTTCGGTGATGGAGTTTTTGAGAATTGCAAAACGTCAGGACTTCGACAATATAGCCATTTCGCTAAAATCGAGCAACCCCTTTGTGGCTATCCGTGCCGCAAGACTTTTGGTAGAGGAGCAAAACAAGGAGGGGCTCTCCTACCCTCTCCATCTTGGCGTAACAGAGGCAGGCGAAGGTTCCGATGGACGTTTGAAATCGGCGGCAGGCATATCGCCCCTACTCTGCGACGGCATTGGCGGCACTATCCGCGTTTCGCTTACCGAAGACCCTGAGTTTGAGATTCTTCCCGGCCGTCAGTTTGTGGATTACACCAACTGGCGCAGCGAGCATAAGCCATTGCCCGAGATTCCGCTGTTTTACGATCCGTTTCATTACCAAAAACGCGAATCCATAGCCGTTGGCAAAATCGGAGGCGGCAACATTGCCACAGTAGCCCTCTATGCCGACAAACCCGAGCAGGCAGAGGAATACAGCCGCTGCGCAAACAAATTAATCGAAGCAAAACGCCTTCCCGATATAATAATCACCCCCGAAACCGCTGGCGTTACCTTTATCGACGAAGCCACAGATTTTGCCCTCATCGCAAAAAACAATAATGCCGAAAACGTCTATGTTGCCGCACCAAAAAACCGCAACAAGATAGGCGCATTCCGCTATATTTTTTACCAATTGCAGCAACACGGCATAAAGAATCCTGTGCTACTGTGTCCCGACTTGGGCGAGGTGAATGCCGAATTTGATTCGTTTGCCCCCGTAGCCGAGGCAGCGGGCGTGTTTATCGACGGTTTTGGCGACGGAATATGCCTCAGCGCACGCCGTGGAGCAGAAAAAGCCGTGCGTATGGGATTTGATATTTTACAAATAAGCCGTCTCCGCATATCGGGCAACGAATATGTATCGTGCCCCGGCTGCGGACGCACACTCTACGACCTTCAAGCCACTGTAAAAAAGATAAAAGCCGCCACAGCCAAATATTCAAACCTCAAAATCGCCGTTATGGGCTGCATAGTAAACGGTCCGGGCGAAATGGCAGACG
Organism: Bacteroidales bacterium; assembly: GCA_016293845.1. Taxonomy (GTDB): domain Bacteria; phylum Bacteroidota; class Bacteroidia; order Bacteroidales; family UBA3824; genus UBA3824. The sequence goes on from JAEDDH010000003.1 coordinate 259,869, forward strand.
CAGATTTTGGCTACGTGGGCGACGGAGTGGGAAAAATTTCGCTCTACAAAAACCGCCAACTTGTGAAAAAATCTATCCCACAGGAGCAAGCAGTGGACGAATTGATAAAATTAATCGAAAATTCATAGTAATTTGCCAAACTCGGCTTTTTTTTTGTAAATTTAATATTGGAAAAAAAAACTTTTTGTAAATTTACAACCTAATATTTTTGTTATGAGACGAGTTGGACTATTAATTTTGATTTTTGTAGTGTCGATGGCGGTAACAGACCGGTCAGTAAAAGCCGACAACGAGATAAAGGTAGAGGGCATATTTCAAGGCGAAAACCTTTTTATCATGAACCCCTTTGCCTCGAGCGGTGTGGGATTTTGCATCTACGAAGTGCAGGTAAACGGCAAAACGTCGAGCGACGAAATCAACTGCAGCGCATTTGAGATAGATTTTTCGGCTTTTCACATGAAGCCCGGCGACCCTGTAAACGTGGTGATCAAGCACAAAGAGGGTTGCACTCCCAAAGTGCTAAATGCCAACGTGCTTAAGCCCAAAACCACGTTTAACACCACCCAAATAAAAATAGACAAGGCGGGCAACATTTCGTGGACCACCAAAGATGAGATTGGAAGTCTACCCTTTATTGTGGAGCAATTTAAATGGAAAAAATGGATTACAGTTGCTCAAGTAGAGGGCAAAGGCGTTCCAACACCCACAAATTACACTGTTAAAGTCAACCTTCACAGCGGCATCAACAAATTCCGTATCAAACAGACAGACTACACCAAAAAGCCGCGTTACACTCCCGAAGTAACCGTCAACAACCTCCAACCCGACGTAACATTCCAACCCGGCAACAACGGCAAAACCACAGGCTCGGTAACATTTTCACGCTCTACCGATTACGAAATTTACGATTTCTATGGTAAACGCCTCGCCAAAGGAACAGGCACAATGGTAAACGTATCCTCATTCCCCAAAGGAACGTATTTTATAAATTATGATTCTAAGAGCGAATCGTTTGAGAAGAAATAATTTTTATAGAACTCTGCGTAACATATATTAAGTAACTTAATGGGTGTCCCGCAGCTTTGCAATGTATAAAAAAGTAACTAAATGGGTGTCCCGCAGCTTTGCAATGTATAAAAAAGTAACTAAATGGGTGTCCCG
>JAEDDH010000047.1 GCA_016293845.1 Bacteroidales bacterium
GACGGAGTCTTCTATCTTTTCTTCATCGACAACGTCACCGACAAAAAAGACGGCAGCGGCACTCCCGTATCTGGTTATATGCCTCGCGGCTACAACTGTGGCTTCATATACGACGGCGGTTCCGAGCACACCATCGCCCACGAGTTAGGACACGGCATCGCAGGCTTAGAGCACGTGTTTGAGAACTCCAACAATTCAGGAAAGACTAATAACTTGATGGACTACTCAACAGGCGAGCAACTTTGGCATTTCCAGTGGGATCAGATCCAAGACCCGAGCAGGGTGTGGATGAAGTGGAGCAAAGATGAGAGCGAAGGAGAATGGACAACTGATGGTCATTATTATCTCTTTACATATCTTGGAATGCTTATGGGAATGAATTATGCTGATGCTGAACGGTTAGGCAGATACGCTGAAGAACCAGATTCTCATGTTTTTAATGATGGAACTATGAGCGAAAATACTACTTGGCTGTATGGTGGAAAACAACAAACGTTTCATGCTTTGACAGGAGGTTATCATGGAGTGGAATTGGCAGCAACAACATACGCAATAAAGAATTATAAAAAATGGGGTTGGGATATATATTTTAGGGGTTTTTTATTACATCGATTTGGTGATTGTTTTGCTCATTTTTATATTAATAACGATTCAAAAGGTTTTAAAGATATATCTTTGGATAATTATTACAATGTATTTGATAGAAATTTAGTTAAACATTACACAAAATGTAATATCGGAGATGATTTAAATATTACATTAACAGATAACCAGAAAAAGTATATTACTAAACATCATTTTAATAATAATGATATCGTTCTTTATAATAATAGATTATACACAACATATTCATTAGAAGATTTGAAGAAAATATTATGTATAATTATTCTAGAATCAAACGCTTCACGCATTTGTAAGTATAAATTATTTTATTCTCCATCTCCAGGTTATACTGTTGGCGGTGTAAATGCTTATATATCAAGGGATAAATCTAATATAATAAAATCTATACATGAATTTGTAGTTAATAATCTAATAGAGAATGCAAGTGAACAAGATAAATACAATATGTATGGTGATAACATGGAATCTATTGTTAAAATGACTTCCGGACATACTATGGATGTGCTATTAAATAATAGTCCAGATGAAATATTGAGACGACCAAACTTATTTCAAATTTATGTTCGACGATGTTTGGAGTTACTGAATGAGATATCTAAGATAAATAATTTAAAATATGATAACTCCCGTAAACAACAGGCAATAGATGCAATAGATTTGGTTTTAAAGTGGGGTAATCAAATGGTATCAAAAAATCATGGGCAAATAATAGATTATGAAATAAACGGTGATGATGTTAATCTTATTCATGCTCCTGATTATAGAACATCTAGATTAGATGCCGTGTGGGCATTTTTGATAGCAGCCAATCAGAAAAAGACAGAATTTATGGTTCCTATTAAATGGCTTCCTGATGAATTAAATAAAGATATTGCTAGTGTAGTGTATTGTAATCTTTCTCCAATTGGAGATTTTAAAGGTGATACAGGAAAACAATATTCAGTGCTTAAAGATTTCTTAATGTATAACAATTATTTCATCATGAAACAATATGGCATACAATCAATTATTCGAACAAAAGGTGAAAAGTATTACAAATTTAAAATTGTTTATAAATGAAACAACGTATATATTTAGCCTTACTATGTAAGTATTTTTTGTGCTTTGCAGCAGAAATCATTTGGTACAATTGGAACGATATATGCCGATTTATAAGCGGAGAACCACCAATTGATTATGTACAATTCCAACGTTATGATGAATGGTTGTTTTGGTGTCTAATATTTTTACCTTCTTTATTGCAATTATTTTTGGAATTAATAATTGGGAAATGCAAAGTAAAACCATTTGCCGCATTACTTGTATGTAATATTATTAGTTTCGATTTACTTCCCGAGTATTTATTTGTAATAGCGGCAATCTTATTAGGAGGAGTTAGAGGGTTGCATCCTTTTATATACGTATGGATGGCTGTTAAAATAATTACTATGATATATATTTATCGAGTTCAAAATAACTATTCAATAGATAATGTCACCGACAAAACGGATTCGTCAGGGGAAAATGGAAACATTTTGAAATCAATTGCATCAACCTCATAGTTATCTAGAATGATTAGATAACTCAGGAGATTTTTCGAGAATAAAAACAAAAATCAACAATATTGCTAAAATCAACTAACCTAGCCACTTATCATAAAATAGCAAACGTAATCGTATCAAAGACTATTTAGCACAATTAAAAAAGCGCCTACCACCGCCCTCAAACTACCTCAACCCACATACCAATATCCGCCATGTTATCAACCCTTTTATTGGATATCAATAAAACCTTGACAAACAGCCTAATAATAATTCGCTTTCATTCATTTTCATTCGCTTAAATTTTTGTTTTAAAAAATCCCCCACCGCCTTGGCGGTGACGGCAAATCGCCGTAGTTAATTAATTTTTGGAGAATACAAAAAAGAATACTATATTTGCGGTGGAATAAAAACGCAACACTATGCCCAAGTACTTAGACCCGAAAGCAGATTTAACCTTTAAAAAGGTGTTTGGAGAGTATCCGGAACTTACAATAAGTTTCCTCAATGCTCTTTTGCCGCTCAAAGACGACGAGAAGATAACATCTGTATCTTATCTTACTCCAGAAATGATGCCCGACAATCCGTTGCGTAAGTACAGCATAGTAGACGTCCGTTGCACCGATGCCCAAGGTCGCATGTTTCTTGTGGAGATGCAAACCGTTTGGTCAGAAGAATTTAAGCAACGTGTACTCTTCAACGCCTCCAAAGCATACGTAGGACAGTTGAAAAAAGGCAAAAAATACGAACTCCTTCAACCTGTTTATTCGCTCAACCTTGTCAACGAAGTATTTGAAAAAGACATCGATGATGCATATCACTACTATCGTCTTGTTCACGAAAAACACTCCGACCGCGTAATCGACGGGCTTCATCTTGTTTTTGTGGAATTGCCCAAATTCAAGCCGCAGAACTTTTCCGACAAAAAGATGCTTGCACTTTGGCTGCGTTTCCTCACCGAAATAGATGAACAAGTAACCGAAGTTGACCCCGAACTTCTTGCCGACAAAGACATTAACCAAGCCCTTGAACTTGTAGAAATCTCAGCCTTCGACGAAGGTCAATTAGAAGCCTACGAACGTTTTTGGGATGGCGTTCGCGTAGAAAAAGCACTACGCGATGGCAGCGAAAAAAGAGTACTCCAAGCCGAAGAAAAAGGCCGTGCAGAAGGCAAGGCAGAGGGTATTAAAGCAACCGCCAAGCGTATGAAAGCCGAAGGTTTGCCCCTTGATGTAATTTCTAAATACACTCAACTCCCCCTCTCCGAAATCGAAAAGTTATGATCATCATTTGACACACAAACTAACCATATTACTAACCCACAAAGCCAGAGTCCGCGCCGAATGTTACGGCGACCCGACACTGATGTCGGACTATACGCCATACTTAGATACCTACCTCGAACCCATCCCCGTACCCGAATACGAGTGCGGCAAAGTATTTGAAGACAGGGAGATAACCAACCTTGAATTAAAACACACCTTTGCCCCTGGCGAGATAGTAGAATCGAAAAACGGCGACACACGGTACGAAATAATTTTTTCGGAAGAAAAAAATGGTTATCTTAGCGGACAATTTTTTATGATTATGGACTGCTGGGGCGGAGCAAAAATCAAGTGCGAATTTTCAAAAACTCAGATCAACACCGACAACATTGTGCTGAAAACCATATTCCACAACGTGCCGGACAGCACCCTCTATGTCAAGCCCGAAACCATCCGCAAAGAAAACACCCTGATACAAGGCAAAAACGGCGAAGATCTCGTCCTCACCAAAAAAGGACAAGTTATGGGCAAAACCGAGTTCAACGCCACTGGCGGCAACTCCGTATTATTAAAAGAATACCACCGCAAATCAGACTCCCTTGCGCAGTGGCAAATCAACTTTTCAAAATACGACGCCCAAACCTACGCCTTCGATTATCTCGGCAGCGGCAACCACGGAATCTTCTCAGGTGCAGACTACTACCCACAATCCGGCAGTTACGATTTTAGATATAAAAGTGTAGAGTGTGGAAAGAACGACAAAGTTATCGTAGACTTTGGCAGTTACCCCGAAAAAGATTCGGTAATCTTCAAAGACAAATACGGCGTAAAACTCAAAGTAGTAGACGGCAACATCCTCTCCTTCACCGGCGTATCCAAAGCCGACACCAATTTTATCTATGCCTACCGTGGCGATAAAAAGATAGGAAAGTTGTTTTTGAATACCTATCAGCAGAAAATCTACAAAGTAGTATTAATAAGCGTAAACGAGGCAAAGTTACCGAATCTAACAGACTTAGAAAATGATTTAAACAAGGTATACAATCAGTGCGCAGTGTCGTTTAAAATCGAAACCCGCGACCTCCAAGTCAGCGGCATCGAAAACTTCACACATGGCGGCACCAAAGTTGCCGGCTCGGTATGGAACGCATCGCAAAAAACAGTACTTGAAGCCTTTGGTGAAAAATACGAAGACAACACAGCATACCTGTTCTTCATTCCCAAAGCCGAGACAGGCGGTGTGGCGGGCTATATGCCGCGCTACTATCCCTACGGATTCATCTACCCCGGCGCATCAAACCGCACCATCGCCCACGAACTTGGTCACGGCATCGCCGGACTCGAACACCCCTTCCCCGAATCGCAAGTCTCGGGCAGCACCCAAAACCTTATGGACTACCGCGATGGCACAGAACTCTGGCATTTCCAATGGGATATGCTCCAAGACCTCAGTAGAAAAATATTCAAGTGGTGGCAGAATGAGGAGGATGCCCAAGCCTTCGACCTCGGCGCAAACATAGTCTGCATCACCGACGAAGAAATCCAAAAAATAAAAGCAACCCAGCGTTACTTCTACATAGCCGACGGTCGAGTGGTGGATTTAAAAGATTACAATCCCTCAGGATTTTACACAAAGGATGACAAAACAGAATCAGCCCGTGGCGCTGTAGCCAAGATAAGAATCGACGGTTACGACTATGGAATGTATTACAACAAAGATACAAAGCAAGTATCGTTTTTCGGATATAATACAGACCCAGACCACGCCGCAAAAACAGTAGAGGTTGCCAAATTGATAGTTAACGACCCTGAAAAGATAAAACTTGCACAGAGGGTATTCCCATCCGACAACACTTGCGATTGCAAAAACTTTGTCACACCCGAAAACAATGTATTCAAAACCCTCTACGCCGAGATGTCAGAAGAGGACTACACCGAAGCCGTAGACCGTTTGGTGACGAGGCTCTATCAGCAAGTCAATGACAAAAAATACCTTGCGGTAGACGGCGGTGCCGACGACAGCAACGAAGCCAAAGACTACCGCGACCGCCTCGAAGTGTTCCACACCGCAACAGGCAACTCTATATACGTAGACGTTTGCTGTTTCAATAAGAAACCCACCGCCGAGCAAATCGCAAATATGGCTCAAGATGTATATGAACAATCCACGCTCAAAAATGACGACAAGTCGATATACTTGGTTCTCCCAGTTTGGAGCGAGCATAAAATCAAAAACGACCTCCGTTCGTACGACAAGCAGTATTTCTCCCGCAGTTTTTACACCCAAAGCCAGAAATATAGCGGCATAGCTCAGACATCGGAATACAAATCAGCCACCGGCAACCCCGTTGACATAATCGGCCAGTTTTATAGGCTTGTGCCAAAACCTCATATATCCATTCCATATACAATCAAATACGACGGCACAATCATAAGATTAGATAATACCAAAGAAGACAATATCACAGGGTATTCATACATCTATGATTTCAAACTTGCATACGAACCATTGTTCGACGATTATGCACCCATAATAAAACGATACAGAGATAATAATCCGTCCTATGGCGATATGTATTACTATTATCAGTCGCAGAAAGAAGACAAACTGCGGGAAGTTTACAATCGATTAGGCAATGGAAATGATGTTGAATATGTACCGGTAAAGCACGGCTTAAAAGAAAGTTTTCTAAAACCGAATACCGCAGGTGTCAGCGAAACAGCAGAACGTTACGCTCAATGGTTTGTGCTTCATAAATTGGGTGGTGCAGGCATTAAAGATAATCTTAACAACGACCTTTTTGTTGGCGGCAAAAACGAGGTTGTTTATGAAGAAACACTGTCTACCATCGACGAACTTGGATTTTTCCTTATGACAGTAGGTGCAGATTTCGTTACCGACGCCATCGGCTGCCTTTATGCTGCATACCACCAAGAAAAAGGTGACGCAGCCATCTACACTGCCGGCTTTTTGGGCTTTGCTATACCAGGCGGAGTTCTCAGAAAGGTGTTAAAAAACGAATATAAGATTGTTAGAGAAGGAGAGAATACTATAAAAGTTGTCGACAAGTCGGGCAACGTGGTTCATCAAACTAAAGCCACCATCGCTGGCAACCTTAGCGATTTTGTTTCGAAAATTAAACAGTTGGCAAATGATGACGCTACCAAATGTCTTAATCACAAAAGTAGATAATCTCAAAGAAGCCAAAGATGAATTTCTAACCGCATTCAGCATCTTGAACGACGATGAGTTGAAACTTTTCCTCGAAAACCCGAGAATGGTGGATGCTTGGAATGACCTTAACGAGTTGCTTCGTCAATATCCCAAAGCATACGAAAGTATTATCAAGAACGAAATGAAGATTGAGTCTTTGACCAAGTATGCGGATGACCCTTCCAACATAGCGAGGGTTAAGACTACGTTGGATATGAGCGTAGCCGAAATCCCGGTGGAATGGATTACCGATGAGATTTGTGATAAGTTCTTCAAGAATAAATCATATTTGAATGTTTGGAATGATCTTGAAAAAGTGGGAAAAGAACGCTTCTCTAAAGATGGTTTTGCTGCTTTTGATAATTATGTAAAAAACAGAAATATAACATCAGAAATTACCGACTCCGAAAAACTGATGACAAACATTTTGGCTGACGTCAGCAGAAAAAAGCGCCAAATCGGAAACGAGTTAGTGGCTTACGACGACCTGTTTAAAGATTATTTCAAACATTTAGACCCAGAGACATTAGCCATATTTGACAAACAGATGCTCGACGCTTGGCACAAGATGATGGACAGACGTATGCCCGAGACGTGGTGCAGAGATGTTGATATCGTTGAGAAAATCAAATCGAACAACAGATATATCACCTATTGGGACGAACTCAAAGACGTTGAAGCCTATCCTTTGACACTCAAAGGCGATGATTTCTCTGTGTTCGACCATTATGTCACCAAACAATTGGGCTACACATTCAAACAGATGCGAGAAATCCACGTGCCTGCCAATTGGTTAGAAGACTTTTCTGTGATAGAAAGATTCAAACAGTATAGCGAAACTTGTGCTAGTAATTGGAAAGTGTTGTTTGAAAAAAATATTATAATAGAAGATTTTGACTTTTTATATACAGTATCCAAAAGGATGAAAGACACCAAGTACGCAGAAATTTCGATAAAAAATATTGAACGTACGCTTTCTTCTGATTTTCGTGATGAAGTGGTTTCTATAATTAAGAACCAAAAACTATCGTACGATGATTTTTGCGCACTTGTAGGCGATTGGGAACATTGTGAAAACTTTAAAATAGGAAAGTTCAAAGAAATGTTTAAGTTTTTTGAGAAGAAGCCCACAGTGCATCTTGAGTTTAGAAAAAAGGCGATTAAAGAGTTTTTTGTAGATGCAGAGGGAAAAGATATTAGGGATGCCTTCATAGCAGAATTCATATCAAATCCAGTTTCCAAAGTCCTATCCATTTATATTCAAAATGGGGGCAACATTTCAAATAGTTTAGCAGATGTTAAACAGGAAATGTGGAAAAAGGATTATTTTATTGAATGGATTGAGGCTTGTGTTAGAAATGCTTTACAATCGATTTCTTCTATATCTCCCAAAAACACATTCCAACAAGATTTAATTAAACTTGTACCACATTTACTAACAAATATAACCTACCACGAATTATTTTCACCCCTTTCAGAAGGTAGTTTCGATAATTTTAGAACTATTCTTTTCAGAGAATTAATTAAGGCTTTTATTGATTATGGTTTTAATAAGATAGTATCGACAAATAGTCCGATTCAATCCACTTTTTACCAATTCTTTAAAGATTTGTTCCATAATTTGACTGATGAACAAATAGAAGTGTTTATAATTGATTTTTACAACTTATTAAACAAAAAATAGACGATTATGAAACGTTTTATGCCATTAGTTAATATCTGTCTCATTATCACCGTTGTTATTCTTTTCTTGCCCGCAGATTGGATAACTGCTAAATTATTATTCGTTTATTTTTTATTATGCGGATTATTGGCTGGTTTGATGTTGTGGTGGTGCAAAGATACAAAGCATTTGACATTAATTCTATTATTTCTATTATCATTCGGTGTTTTTTTTAAGTTAGGAACATTATTTGACCACTGCCGTTTTGATAATCATCATTCAATCGTCTACGCTGAATTAAAAGATAAACATATTGGAAGTAAACCCACAAGCCCTTATTTAGATTTTAAATATCAAGATAAAATTGTTTCTATTGGAGTGGAAAAAGAAGAATACCATAAAGATTCATTATTCAAATCTGTATTACTGTTTATTTCGCCAATTGAAGAAATTATTAAAAAACAAGTCACCGATTTTGAAAAACGTAAGTTCAAATATCCAGTAGAGTACCGCAATTATTTGGAATACGGCAACGATAGTTACGATTATTGTTTTATTGAGCCTTATACTGCCTTGAATAATTTTGGACTTCGTAGAGTTTCCAAATCAATTGATAATTCAGATACAATATTATACTACAAAAACCTCAATCCTACAATCGACTCCGTTTCTCACCGCATCGCCGACACCCTTCAAACCGCCACCAACCGTGCCCTTGTAGGCGATTCATTCGCCTTCCTCTTTCACGACGGAATCTACTCCAAAGAGCAGGTGTTTGACGAGATACCGCAGGCAAAGGATTATTATTTAAAATATTATAAAGACGATAATCAAGCCCCCTAACCACCAAACCCACAATATCATTCCAGTGGACATACTACGGCAAAACCGACCCGAAAATACGCTACCGATTCGAGCTTTGGGAAGTAATCAACGCCACCACCGTAGAAACCTACGTTAAGCAAAACAACCCCATATTTGTCGATGACGATATCTTCGTCACCCAAAAAAGCTATATGCCCGAACTACTCCAACTTCAAATAGGTCATA
>JAEDDH010000029.1 GCA_016293845.1 Bacteroidales bacterium
ACTTAATTGACACTGCAAAGATAGGGCAAAAGTTTGAGATGTGCAAATTTTTTTTGAAGGTTTTTTATTTTTTTGCGTCTGCGTCCACGAATACCTGACAGTTGTTTTGCGGTTAGGTACTCGTGGTATTCTTGGAGGGTTTTGAGGTCAACGAGCGGCGGCACTCTTTTTTTCAATATCCGCAAGTGCTTGTCGTCGCTGACAAGGAAACGAGCGTTTGCCCATATAGCACAATCAACAAACTTGTTATCATCAGGGTCAGTAGTTACAATGTTCCACCGTACATAGTCATCAACCCTTATTGTCGCTGGATTGTTTAGGATAAATGCAATAACAGTATCCGCTACTGACTTATTAGTATGATTAGTAATGACTTCGGAATATTCCATAATGATTTCATTAGAAATACACAAAGAAATTTCCCTTTCACAACCTTTTGCAATATATGGTGATAAGGCGATTTTCGGTTTAGCATTTGCAATAAACCGTTGGTATCCAAGACAATTTTTTCTATGCTCATTTGTGGTGGATTTTCACTATTTCGGAATCAGAGGGGTACTTTCCTTGTCTTTGAAGATTGTCAACTTTCTTCATAGATAGTTCGTACATAAATTCTGACAGAATTTGATGTAACTCCTTTAATTCAGATTTAGACATTTTTACATTAAAAATGCCTAAAATTGCCTTTTGTGTATCGTTCAAAGGAAATTGTATGCCTTCAATTGTGTTTGTCTGTGCCATAATCTTGATGTTTTTTTGATTGTTTGACGCCGCAAATATAACCTTTTATACTGAATCGCCCAAAAGTTTTTTTATTGTCAATTCCATATCTTTGATATGCTCTAAGTTGGTTACAGTGTGTCTGTCCATATCGGCAAATTCGAGGTCGAAAGAATTTGCCTTGCTGCGGAAATCCTTTATTATGGCTGCCATTTGCCGGATAAAGGCATTGAATTGGTCTGCATTATATGTGTAAACCTCTTTTTGATGCGAATTGTACACCGCCTCCAATTTGGCTGCGGTGTCGTGGATTAATGCGCGTGTTGTGTCGGGTAGTTTCATAGTTCAGGATCTTTGTTTATTGTATTCTTGCATAAGGTCTTTGTTGTCGTGGATGTTGCCGATGACCTTTTTTCCGAACTCTATAAGCCACGATTGAGTAATGCCGTAATCACCCGAATCCCACGGCGGCAACGCACCCCAAGGCGGCAACGCACCCCAAGCGGCGCGTTCTGCATTCCACTTAATTACGTGTCGGACACCCTCTCCACTCTCAATGATGTCGCCATCATAGATTTCGTTACCTTCACAATCAGTGAGGTTTGTGAATTGTCCGACGGTTTCGGGGACGATTTCCCAATCCAAACGAGGCGTTAACCCATCATATATGGAGGTACAATCGCCATTTGACGTGTCTGTCCGCAAATCTCCGTAATGCCAACCGTCTGCGGCTTTTCCTCTGAATTTAATCGTTCTCATAGTTTTACGCTGTTTTCCTGTTAAGTTCATAATTACCTGTTGAAGGGTTGATTCCCATTCTGTTGCACGCTCTATAATATGCCTCTGGTGGTGTTGCTTCCCAAAGGTCGCAGAGAAATCTCATTACGTCCACCGCCCAAAACGTGGAAGTGCGTTTTGCGTTTCGTGCGTATAGTTTTGTTCTGATAGAAATTTCGGGGATTTGTGCCCATTCAACCACGGTATTAATGTTAATATCGCGGCTTGTAATGCTTTTTTCAAGGCGGGTAAGAATATCCTTCTGCCGCATAGCCTCGTATTTTTCCCATTCTGTTTCGTCGGTGTCGGCGGTCTGCAAAGCATTTTCCAATCGCTCCAAGTACGCAGCCATCGAGATTTTTACGCCCACAAGTTCGTTGCGGAGCGATACCAATTGTTTTTTTGTCTTGTTATCCATAGTTTATAATCCTATTAAGTTCCACAATGATATATCTTTGTTTTTATTCTCTTGCATCGTCCTGAAAATCACCTCTTGACCCGCTTTGAGCGTGTCGGTGTTGGCGCGGACGACGCGGAGTTCGGTTTTCAGGCTGTCGCAATTGCGCATAACGCTGTCAATTCTTTGCCTTAGTTCTGTGTGTGCAGCGTTAAATTCTGATTTTTTTACCGTATCTGTGTCGCTTGTGTAGTAGTTGTATGCTGCCAAGGCTAATACTACGATTGTTATTGTTATCAGTGTGTTTTTCATATTTCTAATTTTTGTTGTATTGGTTTTGGGCGAAGAATATCCTCCGTTTTTTCAATTACGTTATCTACTTGTCGCTCCAATTCTTTGCTTTCTTTTAGGTAGCAATCGAGCCGGGTACGGAAGTAGTTTTTTTGCGCTTTGCGCATCCGTTTTACAGTTTCGTAAAAAAGTTTTGCGTTCATTTTTTACCTCCTTTTGCGGTTGCTCGTATTTGGGCAGCCATATTGGTTTGTAATATAAATTCGTAATTATCGGTGTTGGTTTCTTTCTTCAACTCGTTTAAAACTACGCCTTTGCGGTATGGATAGAATTTAAAACGGTTGCGACGTTCAAAATCGCTGATGGTGGTTTCAAAATCGGGCGATCCCGGTCCCGAAATTGCCGCCAAAACATTGGTTTGTTGTTTGCCTGATAATCCGTAATCCTTAATCTTTACTACTACTGTTGTAAGGTATACGCTCATTATGCAAACTGCTATTGAAATAGCCCAAACTTTAAACCTCGGCACTCGACGGCATACATTAGCGGCTGTGTAAATCTTTGCCAGTTCATCGCGGCTTACCGGGTATCCGCAACGTTGGACGGCAGTAGTAAGGTCGATAGGGGCGCGGCTTAGCGGTAGTTGGTTTATATCGCTGTAAGTTCCACTTGTATTAACACTTATAAACTTTTTGGTTGTCAATAATTTAACTATTTCGGTATTTTCTTTGTATACTGAATAGTGAGTTTCGTTTGGGCGTTTGTAGCCACGTGCCACGGCTGTTTGGTTCTTGTCAGTCCGTTGTTGGGATAGTGTCCGTACACTGTCCGTATCTTGTTCGGACGTTGTTCGTACGCTGTCCGTATCTTGTTCGGACGTTGTTCCAACATTGTTCAATCCTTGTTCGTACTCTTCTTCATTGCAGTCGTAGAGTACAAAACTGCAATGTGTTTGCGGAGTAGGGGTGTCGTTTGTTGTTGCCATATTTGCCTCCTTCCTATCTCTTTATCAATTCGATATATTCTTTTAAATATTTGCCACAACAAGCGGTGGGTATTTCGATATTTCGCCGTGGTAATACACGCGCGAAAGCGGTATTTTGTAGCGTATCTGCAAATATACAACTGTGTACATCAGGTTGCGGAGTTCGGCAAATGAAGGTTTGCGCTCCTCAAAATTGCCCGACAAACACACCGCTATTGCTTTGTCGTTGAAAAAACGGTTTCCGGCGTGAATTGTACGGGCGGTGTCGCTGTGGACTTGGTAGATTACCGTATCGGTTACAAAATAGGGATAGGCAAAACCACACTCCCACCCGCAACTATCACGATGGTAACGGTCGATGTCGCCCAATTGGCAACCTTCGGCTGCTGTGTGATGGATTACTATTGCAAGAGGTTTGCTGTCCATATACCGGGTATCGGCACCAAATATGCCTTCCACGTTGCGGAATCTGCTATGAAAGTCCCACCCTGCCAACGTTCCTACGGTTAATACTGCCATTGATGATATGATAATTAGGCGTTTCATAGGTCTACCAATTAAAGAGTTTTACAAGATATTGCTCAGCCGTTTTCCACGCGCCTGAATGAATAAACACAAACACCGCAAACATTGCAGCCGCAAAACCTAATACCTTTGCTGCCTTGCCAAGTATGCCCGTTGCGCTATTGGTGAGTGCAGTCCAAAGCAATGCAAATAAATTTTTGATAATCAAGAATATTACAATGTCGAAGGCTGCGGCAATAAGTATCAGGCTAATATACACCGTGCAAATCCACAGCGTTACAAGATACCATTTGCCCACCGCTTGAAGGCTGTTGAGCACCATACAAGTAACAGGAAAGTCCTTTACTTGCAACGGTTTTTCAGGTTTCGCAAATCCAAATACTGGGATCTGCTCTTGTGGTACGTATATTATTTCTCGGTTCATATTCTGTTTCGTATGTTGATTAAAAATTGCCGGGACTATTTCCCGGCGGTCAGCCGTCTTTCCGTGCTGCCTTGTCGTTTAACAATTAAACTCTTACTGTGATATTCATACACTTTGGCGTTATGTGTCTGACAAAATAGTCGCACCACTTGTCCACAATGTTGTATTTGAATGTCTTAACAAATCTTTTCAACTTTTTGAGTTTTGCTGGAGGAAACACTCCCGTATCTTTTTGGTAGGTGGTGCGTGTTATCTTCCCCTCCTTCATCGTGAACGAAATCTTTACTATTGCACCGTTGTACTCAGCGTGTACGTGTATCGGATTGTGTTCATTCGACCAAAAGTATATCACTATTCCAAAATATTTGTATATATTTGGCATCTCGTTTAACAATTAAATATGTATCAATATGGTAAAACTCTCTGTCTCTAATGGTTTGCAGGGCTTTTTGCAGTCTTGCGCCTCGTGCTTCGCTTTGGGCAGTATTGATACCGACTTGATGGTTGCCGCCAAAAAATCAGACAATCTTGCAGCGGTAAAACGCATTATCACCAAGAATGTCAATTTGTTGATTGACGGCTGCAAGAGTTTCAAAATCGGCAAGTCGGGCGTTCCCAAAAGACGTTTCGCCAATTACAGCGGTTACAGCCGTATGGTATTGCTTTGCCAAAGCAGGTGTGCCAGCGTCATCGAACACCTCGAAGCCTACTACAATACCAAGTACCGCAATCACGCCAAGTGCGACAACATCAATGGTGGCAGCGCAGCCGATATGTCGGGCAGCGGCTTGTTTTTCCTCTACGTCGTATTGAGATAACTACCATCGTACAGACTTTCCGCTGACAACGACAGTGCGTTGTTGTCCCAGCATAACCCACCGTGTTCGATATGGAACTGCCTGAATTTCCTAACGTCAAGCAGTTCCTTGATGCTGGGATTTGCCGACGATTGGAGTATTGGTTCGATGTCAACGTTTTTTTCACCCTTGAAACAGTTGAACCAAACTCTTATTCTGTATTTGGACAGATACATTGCGCTTACTACTTTCATATTCTCTTATTTATTAAAGGGTTGCGCCGCTATGGTGAGCGGATTTTCTTTCTGTGTTTTTCGTTATGTAATTCATTATTGAATTACGATGCAAAGGTACAGAATAATTCTGTATATACAAATAAAATCTGTATTATTTTCTGTGTATTAACACTTTTTAACACAAATAAGCGGTATAATAAAAAAACAGAACGGATAAAAATCCGTTCCGATTTTGTAATTTTTTACGCCTTATATAATAGAGGGATTATTCGTGAAATTAATTTGTTTAAGTTCAATATTTGTGTTACCTTTGCAATGTCATAACAAAGCATATACAACTATGTTTACTACTGAATTAGCAGAGCAACTTATAAGCGTAGAAAAAAAGGTGTCGCAAGACGGACGACTATTGGACGAATATTCATTTGAGCAAACGTGTCCAATGAATATTCGTATGATGCTTATGCCTATTGAAGAAAATGATTATTGTTTTTTGTGGGAGATAAGTCAAAGCAGTAAAAACATATTCAAATTTTCTCTGCACGTTCAAGAAGATGAAAGCAAAACGGGACTTGTCCGTGTAGATTACAATGGACACCACCGCAATCCCGAAACAGATAACGGTCTTTTACCCTCCAAATTCAAACCATATATAGGTAAGCGGTTTGTAAATACAAGCCACATTCATTACCACGTAGAGGGGTATAATTCGCTTGCTTGGGCGTTGCCGATAGAAGATGTGCCGCAAATAGCCACCAAATTTATTGGCAATTCAAAAATAGATTTTGTAAATGCACTATTGGACTTTACAAAAATTATCAACTTGAAAACACGTATAATCATCAATCCTCAAATATTATGAATTGGCTCGAAAATGCTATAAGTGATTATTATAATTGGCTACGTAAAAACACATATATAGATTCAGATACGCAAACAGATTGGGCTGTTATTACCACACCTTTTGACGGCATGTTCAATGACCCTATTGAGATATATGCAAAAAAAGAAGGTGATACGATTCATCTGTCAGATGACGGTGTTACGCTTCATAATCTCGAATTGTCGGGCGTGAACTTCAGCCGCTCTCCTCAACGCAAGCAATGGCTTGATTTTGTTTTACTAAACTACGGTATAAGACTAAGCAACAATGAGTTGTGTGTAGACGCTAATGTTAAGGATTTCGCACAAAAAAAACACAACCTTCTGTCGGCAATTTCTGAAATTTCAGATATAGAACTGACGGCAAAACATATCATATCATCTATGTTCAGAGATGATGTGAAAGCCCTTTTGGATGAGCAGAATATAGTCTATACATCACAATTTATCGTAAAAGGCAGCACAGGTATTGATTTTACGTTTGATTTTCAGATTGCAAGCAAAAACAAAGAGATAGTTTTAAAGTCATTCAACTCGCTTACAAAAGCAAATGTTCCGAGTTTTTTGTTCGGGATTGATGATGTTAAAACCGTCAGAGAAAAAATATCCGGTAAACAACTTGCAAGCATCGCCGTTATCAACGATATTGACAAGGAAATAAAGCCTGAATTTGTCAATGCCTTTGCCCAAAAGCATACAGACATTATTTTTTGGAGCAAACGTAACACACCAGAATCTTTGAGCAAACTAAGGGCATAATCTTACAAAATCAGTGCGCCACGTTACGATATAATCCAACGTGTCGAGGTATGCAAGCATGGTGTCCCTACTTACATAGTTTTCGCTGAATATTATTAGGTACAGGTTCATTTTGCTCTTTGTCGTTTCCTTTTTTTTCTTGTCCATTGGAATCTTCTTTATCTTGCGACTTGTCCATCCGTCGCATCTCTATCAGATAATGCTCCGAATGGAGTTTGTCGGAATGTTTGACAAAGATACATACAAATTCTGTATAAAAAAACATCTCGGGACATCAACCTTTGTTGGTCAGGTTCTTGATTATACCAATCAATTCCGCGTTTTGTCGCAAGGCTTCCGCTGTCAACTTCCGTTGTTCAGAAATTTCGTCAAGTGCCTTATCCATGGTGCTTATCTTAACATTATTGTTGCCTACTCCATTAACGGTTTGCGTAGTTGGGGCTGTGTTTTCGGATTTCAACATTTCTCCTTCACCTGTCAACAACCAAACTTTTGAGTATTTGGGAAATACAGAAATAATCTTATTTAAAAGACTTTCTGTAATATTTTTCGTCTTTTTTTTTAATACATCATATATAGCCTGTGGACGGTCATAACCAAGCCTTTCTGAAAAAACTTTTGGATTAAGTCCTTCATTTTTAATGATATATTGTAATCTTTCGTTTGCTTCCATTTTTGTTTTACTGTTAATTAATGTTAAATTACAGAATATTTGTAATAATACAGAAATACTCTGCATCTTTGCAGTGTGAAATCGTTAAAAAATTCCATACTGATTTCAACAAGGTTGCAAATATAGTGCAAAATAACGGTATTTGAAACAATAAACGGCAAAAAAAAATTAAAGCCAAAGGAGAGGAATCCGAGCCTAACGCCTTGTTTTAGTGGAATGGCTCAATTTAAAATGTTCGAAGACGGCGACATAACCGGGTCTTAATCCTTATTATAATGGAATACAGACAAAAAAACTCTCCAATGGCTTTTTTTACAGAATTAAAAAAAGTACAAATATATGGAAGATATTGTAATAGACAACAAAACACCCTGTATGGTGCAAAGAGAAAAACACGACAAGACAATAATCCGCCTCAATGCTGAGTATGCAGCCAAGTTCCCCAGTATGTCGGGATGGCAGCGTGCCGACCGTATTGCCCGCAAAATAGCGGAGATGGCTTCTTCGGGCGAATTTTCACGCAGTTGGACCCGCGACCGAATACGTCAACGGATGCTTAGTATGGGCATTTTTTAATACCACACCTTAATATGTGTAGTAAAAATCAAAAATATCAATAATCAATTAAAAAATTATAGCAATGGCAAATAAACGAATTATCAGACTGTTTGGCACAAGCCGCGAAGACCTTGTAAACCAAGCCACACCCTACATTAGCAGCGGACAATATACGCAGTTTAGCGGTGTAGAAAACAAAAAGGAAGGTATCTTTAAAATGGTGCTTAAATTTATAGGCAAGGCGTTAGTGTTTCTTGCAATATGTGCGCTTTTTGTGTTTTTATCTCAATCATAATTATTTCCATCTCCCTATTGACAAAAGGGGACGGCAACCCCGCCCCCTTTTTTGTTAGGCAGTCATCAGCCGCAAGGCACATTATAAACTTTAAAATTCAGTATAAAATGAAAATTACAATCGAAACAAGCGATGCAGTGGATTTGGAGGCCGTTAAAGCCTTCGCCGATGCACAAAAGAGCGGTCAAGAATTAGGTTTTAATCTTGAAACGCTTGTTACCGTAGTTAATGCAGGTCTTAACTATCTCAAAAGCAAGGATTCAGCAGGAGTATTGTCAAAAATATTCCAATCGTACGACAGTGAAAAACACGCCGAAACTCAACCCGACGGCAACGCCGGTGAAGGTAATTCCGCACCTGTACCAAGAGAATAGGATTATTGCTAACAAGATGATACAGACATTAGATTACGCAACATACCGAAGCGAGGACTATTGGATAGATGTACTTTTTGATAGCGGTGAGTTAAAAGCCGTATCTATGAAGGATTTTATCTTCCAAAGTAATAACCCACTGATTTCGCAATACAAAGATACCGTGAAATTCAAAAGGGATTTCTCTTACGATAAATTTGGTGTTTATTGGGGTAATGATATGTCTGTATCGTCCGATTGGCTTTATAATCAACCAAACGCTATTCAATAACCAAATAAAGAAAATACTCGCTATGTTTGTTAGTCATCAGTCCAGCACTGCCACCCTTCACGTTGTCGCAATTTGGCATAGGGTAATATTTATTATTGAGATAACATTCAAGGCTCTCGATAATGCCCATATCGCTACTGCGGCAAAGAAGGTACATAGCGGTATAGTCAGAATATTTGGTAAATCTCTCTTCCGGGTCGCCCGTTTTTCCAATTTTAAAACGGCGGTTACTGTCGATAATTTTATTGATTCTCTTTGTCATCATACTTTTGAGTGTTTTAAACTCTTGACTATGATATTCCACAAGGTAATCAACAAAAATTTTATCCCTCTCAATATTAGCCGTGTCGCGGTTCAGAACCAACTCATAAACGAGTTTTGCCAAAGCAAATCCGGCTATTACGTCTCCTATCATAATGTAACACTTTATTAAATTAGATTCGCAAATATGCCAAAAATCTACGAATATCTTGGTATCTTAATTCAGTTTTTTTCAAACGAACACAATCCGATACACATTCACGCCACCACCGACGATGCTGCTGTAAAGGTATCTTTTGTTATCGAAAACGGAAATATTACCGCTACGATATACGAGCCTCTATATGGCGACTTCAAGAAGATAAAAGACCTTAAAAAGTTTATCGAACTCTTTAAAGACCGTTTGGTTAACGCGTGGGTAGATTATTTTGTATATCACAAGCGCATAAGATTTACCAAAATTACAACAAAACTATAATGGAACAAGACGAACCAATATACACCATCCTTTGCGAAAAAAACAGCAACGCATTGAAGATATACAATCTTGAAAAGTCGAAACTATATCTTACTAACGACATTCATCGCTATATCCGTGCCGAAATCGTGGAGATGCTCACCAACGAACTAAACCAAATACCCGGCCTTAGCCAACATAAGGCTTTGAATACTTTTGTTACTTACGCCCTTCGTGCAGCAATTCGCGAAACCAAATTTTTTAAAAAGGAAAAGCAAGGCGACTATACCGATGTGCAAATTATTCAAAACCGAATAACCAAAATGCATAAAATGATAAACCAAAAATATCTTTTGGTTTTTAAAAAACCTCAAAAAACAAAACAGAAAAAGAAGCGGAGTTTAAAAACACCGTAATTGAAAAATTATCGGTGTTGGAATCCGAAATACAAGAGATAAAAAAATTGTTGAACCATTAAAAAACTTTCAGAGATGGAAAAAAACTCATCAGAAGGATTTGTTTTCCTCAACTCATTTTACGAGGCGATAAACGAAATAGACGATAAGCAGGTGCGCGACGAAATAACATCTGCAATAATAACATTCGGTATTACCGAAAATGTTGACTTTGAGCAACTTTCGCCCGTAGCGCGGTTTGGTATGAAGATAATCATATCTATAATAGAAAAGCAAAAAGCCAAATATCGCAACAAAAAAGCCGTTGGTTCGCTCGGAGGAAGACCAAAAAAGAGCGATTCTGAAAAACCTAACGAAAACCAAGAGTGTAATTCTAAAAAAACTAACGAAAACCTAACGGCGCAAAATAACCCCGAAAATAAAAACCAAAACTGCAAAACTGAAAAACCTAATATAAATATAAATAATAATACTAATATTAATATTAAAAAAGAAAATGAAAATAAAAAAGAAATTGTGTGTTTAAAAGAAACCGCGAATGAAACACAAACACAAAAGGAAAAAATTTTTAATTGGTTTTTAAAAGAAACCAAAAAAGAACAATCAGCCGAATCTTTAACCGCAAGTTTTATCAAGTTTAACCAAACCGAATACCAAAAAGACATAACGCTGGGCGATAGTTGGCAAAATCACATTGCCAGTTGGTTTCAACGGGAGAAGAAAAAACAACAAACACTCCCCCAAGTTGCGCACGTCCCCCCTCAAAAAAAGAGAACACCCTTACCCGGTGTATCATACCCAATAGCAGAAATAAGGGCGAACAAATGGGGCGAGGAGCAATTCGACCCCGCAACAGAAACAATCGACCCATACGGAAGGAAGTGTTATCAACTCAAAAAATCAGCATAGCCTATGACACTCGCACAACTATCCACCATCCGCGCCGTATGGCGGTGGCTGCCACAATCAGTCAAAACCAAGATAATGAATCAGATTTTAAAAACATTCAAATACTTGTAACACAATGGAAAAAACGATTAAAATTATGCTTATTGCGCTGTGTGCGCACCTGTTGTACACCAACTCAGAATTATTGATAGCCGCTAAGGAGTGTGCCAAAATCCCGCCTTCGGTATTCGACAAGGTTGCCCTTACCTGTTTTGCGCTATCTTATTCGCTCATCAGTGCGCTTTGCGTTTTCAAGCTGCGCCGATACCTGCCTGTATTGTTGTTTGCTTTGCTCGATGGCTTTGCAGTCTACCTGCGAATTAATGTAAACCAAGAACCCTTTTTGTTGCTAACGTCGATATTTTTCGGTTTTTATACATTCTGCCTGATTTCGTTTTGTTTCCTGATTTCAAAGCAAGACCGAACAGAAAAAGCAAAAACCGAAAACCAACAAAACCGAACTGAAAACCACGCGGGCAATTTGCTTTTAATGGAAAGCAAAACCGAAACCACCGTTAAACAGTTGGTTTGTAAACTCAACCCAATGAAAAGCGAAGAAAAACGACTTGAAATAATCAGAAAGCAACCGCTTGAAATTCAAAAACAGTTGCTTGAAAAATATGGGTACGAAAAAAGCGAAATAGAAACTGCACAAACCCAGTTAGAATTTTGAAACTATGTGTAGAATAATTGCCTTCCACAGCCACACCGTCCGCGAATTTAACAGCAAAGAAGATTGCGCCCGGTTTCTTAGAATAACAATACGAACAGTAAACCGACATTTAGCCGATGGTAAGCCTTTGCGCAGCGGATGGTTTGTGGACGAGGCGATAGATAACGAAGATTATAATCCTTGCAACTGTGGACAAAAAGATATTTCCCTCAATTAAGACAGCCGAATACGTATGAACTGATAGTAACATTTTCCGACGGCGAGTTTTTTTTGAGTTGTAATGTGTTTTGTCCCGATTGTCCCAAAAATTTGGAACTTACGTTCCTTCCGTCTTAATTTTACGCATCGCAACCAAAAAAAGAAAGTTTATGGACAATCAAAACACACAAAAAATTGGAAAATACATTTTTGTAGGCGGAATATTGCAGCCTGCAACAATCGAAAAAGGCGTTTTGGCGTATTTTTATTGCTGTACACCCAAAACTTTGCGCTCTCAACTATACCGTTTGGGCATAACCGACCCCGAAAACAAGGCAAAAACTTACACAAAAGCCGAAACTGAGGAAATTTTTGCGCAACTTGGCCCCGTTTATTACGAAGATGCCATTGACGGATGGAAAAATCACACTATTGCAAGGCAAAAAGCCAACCGACACGCGCAAAAAATCCGCAAAAGCAAAAAGAAATATCGTTTTTCGTTATAAAAATCAAAAATTTTACTCGTTTTTTTTCATTGTTTGCCCCTCATTTGAGGGGCTTTTTGTTGTTTTTGGGTGCGAATAAGGTAGAATAAGGTAGAATAAGGTAATATAAGGTAGAATAAGGTAATATAAGGTAGAATAAGGTAAAATGAGGTAATTGCGCAATCTTGCTGTTATACCTTCGCATTGTCGATTTCCGCAACGGCGGACGCCGACACAGCAGCCGGGGACGCGGATTGTTGCAGTGGTTTTTTATTTTTGATTTTCAATTAAACAACTAAAATTTTGAAGTGTGTAATTGTTGCTCTGCCGCGTCCCCATTTTTTTTGATAAACAGAAACATAACAATAATAAATGGCAAGCGCAGGAAAAATAATTGGAGTAACAGCAGCGGTGGGTGTAGTAGGCTTAGGGGCTTACATACTCATCACTAAGGCTATGGAGATTGACAGCCTGATTAAAAATATTCAGTTTTCGGTATCGGTATCGAAGGTGCGATTAGAAGGTTACTCACATCTAAAAGTGTATATCAATGTAAGTATTATCAATCCTACAAAATTGTCGTTCAAGTTTGAAAAACCTACGGTTTGGATATATTTCAACGGTTCAAGCCTTGCAAGTTCAAAACAAAGCACCGAAAAAGTAAAAATAGAGCCGCAAGGAACATCAACAATCCGTAATATCGAGTTATCCATTCCAATTCTATCCAACATATCCACATTCTTAGAGATTGGCAGAAAGTTGTTCAACAAGACTTTTAAGTCAGTAGATGGTTTTGTCAATCAGATTCAAAACAATCTCAACAGTATTTTGCCTCTATTGTCGGTAACGATAAAAACCTATATAGGCAAAACACCAATCGAATATAGCACTCAACTATCATCAACAACTGAGGAGAAATAACTATGAAACTATTACGTAGCACCGACATAGGATATTCGCCACTTTCGGCACGCGACCGCCAAATTAAAGACGGCAGCAAGTACGATGCGCTGTTTCCTAAGCCTGAAAACAAAACCACGCTATTGCAACGAAACGGCGAGGTGGAGGATACGGTAAAGAAAATGCAGCAAATTGTGGTGGACTATTCGTGGCAGGTGCGCGAATTATGCAAAAAACTTAAAGCACCAACCGTAAGGCAAAGCGTTAAAAACGTCTTTGATTTTGTATACAACTATATTAAGTATCAGGTAGAAGACGGCGAAAAACTTCGTACACCCGCCTATTCGTGGTACGAGGGGCAGATACTCAAACGTCAGAATCCCACCGACGAAAAAATTGGTGTGGACTGTGATTGTATGAGTATTTTCTGTGGCTCTTGTTTCCGCGAAATGAAGATACCATTTGCCTTCCGTGTTACCGGGTATGCCGACCGCCTTGGATTATGCCATGGATACCAACACGTATACGCCCTTGCATACGACACCAACGGCAAGGAAATTATCTGCGACCCGGTGTATATCGCCTTCGACAAAGAAAAAGAATATGCAATACAAAAAACCTACCCAATGAGTTTAAACGGAACTGATATAGTAATGCTCTCCGGTTTGGGCAACGATGAAAGCCATCACGAATATGTAGAAAATCCCGACGGCACTATCGGCAAACTCAACGGACGCAAAAAGCGCAAGGCACGTAAAGCCAAACGCAAAGAGAAAAAGGCAAAGCGCAAAGCAGCCCGGAAAGAAAAAAAAGCAGCCAAAAAAGAAAAAAGAGCTGCAAAAAAGGCTATCCGAAAAGCCAAAAAAAGTAAAGACAAAGAAGCCTTAAAAGCAGCCAAGGAGCGCAAACGCGCAGCCAAAGACAAGATTAAGGCAGCAAAAGAAACTATCCGCGAAAACCGCACAGGCATTGCCAAGGTAGCCACAAAAATTGGTCAAGGTATCAAAAGGTTTACCGTAGCCACCACAATGCAAGTGCCTCGTACTATGTTTTGCCTATTACTAAGGCTCAATTTCCGTGGTTTGGCTAAGAAATTAGCCACAAACGAAAAAATGCGTGAGCGTTTTCACAAACTATGGCGAAACCTCGGCGGCAAAACAAAATCGTGGCAAAAAGCAGTAGAGAAGGGCAAAAACAACAAACCGCTTTTTGGTTCAAAAAAACTTAAAGGTTTTACCGAACTGCAATTGCAGCAATTGGGCGCGGTGCTCGACGAATGGAACATACTCGACGGCGCAACTCTCGGCGATATTTTTTCAGAAAAAACCATCGGCGAACTCGGTATAGAACCCACCACCACAGCAGGAGCAGCTATTGCCACAGCAACGCCTATTATTGTAAAAGTGATAGAAATGCTTAAAGAAATGGGAGAGAGCCTACCCGAAACAGCCGAAGAAAACGGCGGAGAAGGTGAGGAACTCGACGAAAACGCATCATACAATACCGAAGAGGAATACGCCGATGCAGCCGAAGAAAACGATCAGGAAGAGACCCCTGTTGAGGAATACACGACAGCACCACCCGAAGATAGCAACGTTATTGATGTGGAATATCAGGAAGTAGACGATATTGAACTTGAACCATCCAACGACATCGAACTATCAGACGAAGGAGAAGATGGAGAGGATGGCGAAGAGGTAGAATCTTACGAAGTAGACGAAATGGAAGGTCTCGGCTCTCTTGGTGCGGGTTTATTTAAGAAACTTACCAACGGTATTAAAAAAGTGGTATCGAAACGCAAAGAGAAAAAGGCGGCTAAAAAGGCTGCAAAAAGCGACAAGAAAGCCAAAAAAACTGCTAAAAAGGAAGCACGTAAAGTAGCCGAATCCACCAAAAAGAACAACAAAAAGGATAGCAAAACCACCACACAAAAGACCTCAAAACCCAAAAGTACAAAAACTACATCGGGCAAACAGAAAGGTTCTTTTGTAGACAATTTAATCAACAACGAGGCTACTCAGAATCTTGTTGACAAAGCCACAGATACAGCAATGAGTCAAGGCGCTGAAATGTTAGATAAGGTTGCCAAAAAACCAACAACCAAAGCACCCGACCTACCCGCTAAACCCGGCAGTCCCGACAACGAAAAGAAATCATTCTTTGCCGAACATCCCGCTCTTTCAATCGTCGGTGGATTGCTATTGGCAACAGGTGTAGGTATTGGTATTTACTAGGTAGCATCTAAGCCCAAGGGCGACAAATTACAATCGTTGGAACTCTTTTAAGTAGAAAAACAAATTTTTATAAACAACTAAAAAAAGAAGCAATATGGAAGATACATCTTTAAAAAATGTAGCCAAAAATTCCCAAGTCCCTGCTATTATAGCAGGTGGAGCATTGCTCGGTTTGTTCTTGCAAAGCAAGGTAAACGAAGTAATCGACTCTGACGGCGTAAAAGGTCTCTTGGGTACTAAGACTACATCAAACCTTAAAAAGTACATTGCCCCCCTCTTTGTAACATTTGGAGGTGTGGCGGCTAATATGCGAATGAAAGGCGACGTGGCTAAAAACATCAGCGCGGGCGTTGCAATCAGCGGCCCGTTGGTGCTCGGTGCGCGTTTGCTTGGCGACAAAAACCCTCTTCGCAGTCTTAGCGGATTATTCGGCAACCTTGGCGACCCTGACGACGAGGAACTTGGCGACCCTGACGAAGAAGACCTTGGCTACAACGAAGACGAGGACGAAGAAGAGGATCTCGGCGACATTGGCGAAAATGGCATAGAAGGTAACGAAACACCCGCTTTGCCCGCAGCCGACATTAAACTGAATGTTGAACAGTCGGAAATCAAGCAGATGGAAGGCAACTTTGGCGACCTTATTCCCTCAAAAGCACCCGGAGTACGCGACCCATTCCCCGAACCAATCTTTGCAGGTCTTGCAGAAGACATCAACCTTATTTAAACATCACGCAATTAAACGAAACATAAACAATTAAAAAAAGAAAATACAATGAGCATTTCATTAGGACAATTAGCAGGGGCTCAGGTAGAAGACCTCGAAACCCTTTCAGACACCGAACTTATCGGCTATCTTGCACAAATTGAAGGATTAGGCGCGCAAGGCGACCCCTCAGCAAAAGCAAACGCCAAAGCGCGTATCACAGCGGCTATGGCTCGCAAATCGGGCAAAGCAGTTCCCAAAAGCAACAACCTCAACGGTGAGACTCGTTTCTTAACCGACAAAGCATTGTTCGAGAATCGTCTTTCTCAATTAGACGCCGCCTTCGTAAAAAAACTCAAAAACGGCGGCCTCCAAATCTGTGATTGGAGTTTCTACGCTGTTAAACCCATTGCAGGTGTAACTAACGTAAAAATGTTCGAAGACGGTGACATCACCGGCATCGGACAGACCAACGTGGTACAAGGTCGCATGTTTCCAGAAGACCACTTCCTTGCCACTTCGCTTCGTGTACTCACAGCAGTTGCAGGCGACGGTGTTGCTGACGGCAAAAGCCTTGCGTTCGGAGCTCCCGCCGACGTTGTGGTTAACGGCGAGTTCAAACTCGGCCAGGAAAGCACAGTCTATATGGAGAAGACATCTGCCAACATCTTTGCCAACAGCAACCGCACTGACACCAACATCGGCGAGGTTCGTTTGGAAGCACCCAAAATGTTCTACCCGCAGCGTACTCTCCGTTGGGAGTTCGATTTTGCAGCACCCGCAGCCGCAAACACTTGGATGCGCGTGGAAATCCGCGGCGTAAGAACAATGAAAGCGTAAGGAATCTTTTGTTTGTTTGTACTCATAATTATTTGATTTAAATTCAGATTTTTAATTGTCAAGGGGACGGAGTAACAAGCCCCGCCCCCTTTTTTATTATTAAAAATCTTCTCTAACAATTAAAAATGGAACTCATGAAATCTGAATTAGAAAAAGCAATATCGGCAATAGGGTTTAGAGACAGCAAAAAAAACGACAAGTATGTTTTTGACATCATTGCTCACCGTAGAATTGGCAACGGCTACGAATCGGTAGACCTTGCTATGAAGGAACGCGGTGTTGATACTCTAAAAAATTGTGCGTCTTACGCAAAAGAAAACGAATTTGAAACACTACATATAGTTTTGTGGAAAAACAAATCGGCAAAAGAAAAAATTACCGAGTTTGATATTCCGCTCAACGAATCGCAACAATTATCAGGTACAGAAGCCCCGGCCGTAAAATTACCTTCGCAAAATGAAGCAGACCGTTTTTTTCTGTCGTTTGGCGGTTTGGGCGGATTTATGCAGGAAACACGCAACCAAATAGGCAACCAACTTGATTTGCAGTATGCACGCCGCGACCTTGGTAAGGCAGAAGCGCAGGTTGTTTCGTTAGAATCTAAAAACGAGCAATTAGCAGCCAAAAACGATGAACTTCGCGAACAAATCAAAACACTCAAAGTCCGTGTATACGATTTAGAGCGTGATATGGGTTACCAAAAACAACACTACGACCGACGCGCCAACATTCTGCAACTTGTTACCAACGGCGTAGTGGGATTTGTTGGTAGTCAGATGGGATGTACTCCCGAAAAACTTTATGGTTTGCTCGGTCTTACACCCGATAGCGGAGACACTTCCACCCAAAAATCGCAGACCGAAAACACAACCGCAACACAGTCGGCAGTAGACGGTAGCGAACCCAAAGACGAGCGTCAAAAAATCATTGACGCAATTGTAGATTACATCTACACACTTGACTTTCAGAAAATACAACTTTTTGCAGGTGTAGCGCAATATTGCGCAGCAAGCGACCTCCACCTTGCAAAAACCTACGAATATTTACGCAACCAACTAAAACAAGGACAAAATGGCAGCACAGAAGATACTAACAATGCAGATTAACGCAGAAACCGAAGAACAAGTGCAAAAAATTGCCACCGTACTTCGCAATGTAGCCAACAAAGTACCAACCGATGCTTTCTGCAATGTACTTTACCCAAAAATTCAAAAAAATCCCGATTTTTTTAAGTCGGTAGTTAACCATCCTATGTTGAAACTTTTTAAATAACAAGCAATATGAGCGAATTAGAAAATATAATCTCCGGTCAGGACAGCATTACCCAAGCCGGAATCAAGATGGAGGCAGAACCACTTGGTAAACGCAAACTTAAATGGCAGGTGATAACTCTGCAAATACCGTTTGACGTTGAGGAAATCAAAGAAACCGTTACCAAAGAGGTACAAGGCACCGACGAGGAGGGAAACCCCACCACCACCACCGAAACCGAGGAAAAGGTTACGGGACACCGTATTATCAATTACCGCAAGCCGTTTGAAACCACATCACACAAAACCAACGAGCGCATTGTGGGTATTACACTTCACAGCGATTTTGAGGACGCACTAAACGAAAGTACAATACAACTCAGCATCGATAACGAGGAGATACTCCCCGAAGAATTTGATTGTAGCCTTATCGCAGCTAAAAAGGATGTAGGTTTTTACAAAAATATGTACCGATTAAACGAACGAGCAAACGGTTCGTTACTTAAAGGCACATACATTGGCAACGCACTTTTGCCCGACGTGGAGGCTTGGCTCGAATCGCACCCTAACGCAATGCGCGGCAAAAATCCTAACGAGTATTTCTATACCGTAAAAATCTATTTGTGGTGCATCCAAAAACCGCTTGCACTCAACAACAAAGGTCTTTAATCTCTAACATTTCTGTATTATGAAACGCACAAGGCTATACGTATACACAAAAAAAATAGACTCCAACTATTCTGCACACAAGGGATATATCACAATTCCGCTCAATGTGCAAAATATTAAGTCTATATGTCCTGTGCTGCACAATGCCGAGGGTTATCTGTCGGTGTTTAAGGAAATCGACGAGGAACAGATATTAAACGAAATGCGAATCGAAGACGACCGGGCACATCTGAACTCTAAAAAAGTGGCTGTGTCGGTTTCGCCCGATAACTCTGATTTTAAGTTTGTTTTAAGGCTCACCAAGATATTCAACAACGATGTTGTTAGATACAACTATCCAAACGGATACGAAGAATATCTGAAAGACCTTAAAGCAAAAAACAACACAGACCCTAAACGCACCACAAAAGGCAAAAGACGCGTTAAACAGCAATTTAACTCTTTAACAGGAGAGATGTCTGTTAATAAATCCAAAACCAACGTGTATAAAGCCGACAATTGCACATTAAAAATCATTATAGAATACGAAGAAGATGTTTAACCTCAACGACTATATTAAACAAGAAATGACCGCTCGCGGAATTGCCGATTACAAGGTGGTTCCCGAATATGTGGACATATACAAGGCTAACACGCAGATAGACCTTACTAAAAATATCTATCTCTTTATTAGCAAGGATATTGACGTGTATATACCTACAAAGGTAGAACTAATCAGTTTTGACAACTATTATGTTTTTACACGTACCGTATTGCAAACCTCAAATATGAGCCAATTTCAGTTTTTTTCACAGTCGTTAGAAATCCGTGTTTCACAACACGACAACCACACACCTTCGGCACAACGAATGAATTATTTTGTTGGCAATAGTGCTGAGTTTGTTCCATTCAGGCTCGAATTTTTAAGAATTATACCATCTTACAAAGAATAAAACGTTATGGCAAAGTTTACAATATCCACATTTGGCAATCCGGCAGCGGCAGCCGCAGCGGTAGAAATCCTTAAAGATAAGGAATTACGCCACGAGGCAGGTTCGGCTATCAACAAGGTGTTAAAGGTTACGGGCATCGCCATCGGTGCTACTGTTTTGTTTTTTGTTGGTAGAGGTATTGCAAAAAAAATGAAGGCAAAACACGCAGCCAACAAAGCACTGAAAGCCGCAACACACGATTTAGACAAAAAAGAACTATCAAAAGATAAATCGTGGTATGCCGCAAGGGTAGACGATTTGGTGAAGTATCTCAATCTTAACGATCCGTGTTTATCGGAAAATACACGCGATTACGACGAGGAAAATGTCGTTAACGTAATAAAGCAGTGCGAAAACAAGCACGATTGGCTAATGCTCTGCAAAGAGTTTGGAACGAAAGCGGGAAAAGTAAAACACATCGTTGGTCCTGATACCGAAACAGAACCACGCTCTATTACACAATGGTTATCGTTAGACGGCAACAGCGACAAGGCAAAATACAACGAAGCGCTAAAAAAAATAGGTGCTGATTTAATAAACTAACAACTAAAAAAAGAAAAAATGAAAACATCAACAGGAATAGGCATAGCGTTATTGGTGGCTGCGGTAGGCGGCGGAGCTGTTTATTTTTATCGTAGACACAAGAAAAAGAAAGAAACATCTGAAACAACAGCCGACACAGGCAAGGGTTCAAAAAAATCCTCCGGCTCAGGCTCGGTGTATTCGGGCCTTACGGGACCGCAAACTGTTCTATTGCAAACAGCATTAAACACTATGCGGCAGATGTTTATTGCCGAACCCGCCAAACAAACCGACAAAGAAAAGAAATTTTTAAAGACATTCCCGTCTGACCTAAAAGTAGACGGTGTTTACGGCAACGGCACACTTACAGCTGTAAAGGCATTGCAGACATATCTCAACGACCAAGGTGCAAAATTAAAAGTGGACGGCAAATATGGAAAAGATACAGAAAAAGCCTTTACTACGGTCAAAGGCAATGCAGCCCTTAACACAAAAATTATTGGCGCATAAGAAACCTATTATCGGTGTAAGTATGGTACTATTAGCAACAGTGGCGATATTGATAGCGCGAAAAGCTAACGCAGCGGGACGAAAGATTGTTGCCGTAGCCAAACGTTATGTAGGTATTCGCGAATATGGCAACAACAACGGTTGGAACAATGCTGATTTTGAGGCTAAAATGAAATCCGCAGGTTGGTATTCAGGCGCGGAATGGTGCAATTTTTTTGTGCGTATGCTACTTTTAGAACTCACCAAAGGCAGTGTTCACGAATTTGTAAAAGCCAACATTGCGGGCAGCACACAATTAACGTGGAAAAACCTTCAAACACCGTCGAAATATCACGAAGTTGTAAAAACACCTTGCAAAGGTGCGCTTATTATTTATCAAAAACTCAACGACCCAAGCCACGGACACATTGAGATATTTGTAAACTCAGCATCCGACGGCGGATATTATGTAATTAGTGGCAACTCAAATTTTAAAGATAAAAGCGGTCAGGGTGTTGCCTACGTTCTGCGACCAAAAACAGGGCTCAACAATCACAAAATATTAGGATATATCAAAATTAAGAAACTATAACTATGATAACGCTGTATTTAAAGACATATAAGCGAATGAGGCGCGGCACTTATCTGTATGGATATACCGACGAGCAGATAGACTCGTTGCATAACAATATGCAACTTTGGCTAATGCTTAATTCTTTGGTTTCCGTTGAGCAAATCACGCCTATAACTATGCCCGACAATATTTTCGACTATTACGGTTGGACTGTTGATTACAACACACAAGAGGCGATAAGGAGGAAGGGAACAGACCGCGAAATAGTGTTTAGGTTGCAGCGTATCAGTGCGGATTCTGGCTTATTAAAACCTTCGGATTGGCTAAACGACAATGGCAACGTTATCAGGTTTTCTTACTACGATAGCAAAGCCCCGCGATTTAGCAAAGAAACCGACACAGAAACTTTATTTAATACACAAAATCCAAGTGGCAACGAAGATAATGTTTGGCTAATTAGTTACCAACGTTCCGATGGTACAGAGGTATATTTGTACGAACTATTGTATGATGACCGAGATAATATCATTCTACGTCAAAGCATAGCACCTCGCCGCAATACCAATCTTGCTCCCGGTCCCGATAATGTTTTGTCGGTTGTTGACTTAGATTTGCCTCAGCAAACCGAGGAAAACACACCACCCGACAATTCTTCACAAACCGACCCTAACCAATATCAAGACCCCGAAGATAATAACAACAACGATGATGGTGTTGATGATGACAACAACGACGACGATACTGGCGATAACGAAGGAGGAGATTAATTATGGCATACGAATTTAATGCGATGCACCCTTTTGAATTTCAAAAGAAGGTGATGGTAAAAAAACAAGACGGGACAAAAGTACCTGTTACAGAATACGCTCTACAACTCGACCGCGACAAGGTGGACAAGCACCAAGGACAAAACAACGCACTCAAAACGCTTGTAACCAACGAAGACGGCGATGTAATTCTTGTGGATGCCACCCCCGTACACCCCGGCATTGCTTCCGAAATAGACACCGACCGACACCTTAACGTCCGCTACAATCCAAAAACATTGGAGGTAGACGAGGAGAATCGGTTGAATGTAGGTAGATTGCCGTATGTACCTCAGTTGAGTTCTTTTGATGATTTCAACCTTAAAGTGGGCGATGTATTTCAGTGGATTGGTGAAGACGACCCCGATACTGCCGCAATAGACTTAGACGGCGACACCTCATATTTACAAACAGGGTATTTTTATCGCAAAGGCGAATCTCAAACCGATGGTTATATCGAACAAACAGAAACAGTAACATATACCGTACCTCCTAACTACAATTGGATAACAATTTACAAAGGTTCTCCCGCCATACTTCCCGGCGTTTATATTAATGATGGAACAACCGCGAGTGTAGATAGTAGTTATGAACGTTCATTCGGAGTTAGCGGCCCGCATAACGGAACGGCATTTACAGGTTGTGCTAATACTGCAAATTGGTCGCAAGAGCGATTAGAGCAAGAAAAAATTAGTTGTCAAAAAGGTTATTACATTGGCACTGCCGATGGTTCATTGTATTTAAAAACCGTTGATTTTGAAATTGATACCCGGTTGTGGGTATTAGAAGATGGCACAAAGGTACGATGGAGTATGCACGTTCCTCAAACAATTACTGTATATGTATGCTACCGTATTAATTCCGATGGCACTATCGACGAGGATTTTGGTAGTTTACAAGCTTACAATCCCGGTTCTGCATATTGTTGGTTGTTTCCATCAAATCACGCTTTGGACTACTTTAACAACGTAGCGCGACAATACGAATGGAAATTAAAACGAAGCACCCCCACAGAAGTATCGTTTACGGGTGTAACATATATTCAGGCTCAAACAGCAGCATATCAACGAATAAATACACAACCACGACGATTGAGTTATACTGAATTAAAAGACTTACCATTTATACCTACCAAAACGTCAGATTTAGAAAACGATGCTAAATTTGTTAACGAAGTAGACCTATCAAAAAAGGAAGATAACGGAGAGGTTAGGGTAGAGGCTTTCTTTCAGGCTCACCCCGAATGTACTATCTCAGGCACAGAAACAGCGAGGTTCTTTATTTGTAATGCACCATTATTGTATGATGCTGTATGGGATAACTATTTCGACTTCCTAAAAACATACTATCAAAACGGCGGGAGAGAAATACCATATTCAGGCGACCGCTTTGCAACGTTATTATCGGTAGATGATGATAGCGTAAAATACTACATTGATGGTGTATTATACAACTTAAAGCCTTATCACTCACTTTATAACAAAAGTTTAGCGGAGTTGTTTAATGTAGTAAACGCTGATGATATTTCGGGTAAAATCAACATCACCGAAAAAGGCGAACCGCTTGGTGTTGCCGAATTAGATTCCAACGGCAAAGTGCCAAGTTCTCAGTTGCCTTCGTATGTGGACGATGTATTAACATTTTCTACATATTCTTCATTTCCCACAGCAGGAGAAGACGGTAAAATATACATTGACGCAGCCACCAACAAAACTTACCGTTGGAGCGGCAGCGCATACGTAGAAATTTCTCCGTCGTTGGCATTGGGCGAAACATCATCAACCGCATACCGTGGCGACCGAGGCAAAACTGCCTACGACCACGCAGCGGCAAAGGGTTCGGCTTTTTCGTCTGGGTTATACAAAATCACTACAAACGCACAAGGACACGTAATAGCAGCCACTCCCGTAACCAAAGCCGACATCACCGCGCTTGGTATTCCCGGAACAGATACTAATACCACCTATTCTTTCTCCGACAAGAATCCCACCCTTGATTGGGGAAAGAAATCCACGGTTGCCACAGTTGGCGGCGTAGACCTTCACGTTACTATGCCCGCCAATCCTAACACCAATACGTGGAGAGGCATTCAAAACAATCTGACATCCGACAGCACAACCGACAGCCTCGCAGCAGCACAAGGTAAAGTGTTAAAGGCTCTTATTGACAAGAAAATGGATAGCATGGTCGTTATGTCGCTTAATTGTGGCTCAGATGTATCAGGTATACAAATTGGCAATATATGTTTATTTACTATATCAATAAGACCATCATCTTCAAGCGTTTCTATATTTGTTCCGGGATTTTACTATCAAACTGAATATTTCTTAGCAGGAAATGGGAATGTCTGTGCAGTTTTTAGACTAACTACTGGTGGATATATTGAGAATGAAAGTACCATAACGGTAGGTACAGCATATTATGGTTTTGTTGTTGGAGTTAGAAAATCTTAAATGCCCTATGGATACATCTATTGTAACAATATTTCAATCCTTCGGTTTTCCCACCGCATTGTCGGTGGCGTTGCTTGCTGCCTTCGGGTGGCTTGGAAAAAAAACGCTCAACAATATGAAGGAAAACAATGCCGAGGCTGTAAAACTCCGCGACCAATATATTCAATACTTGCAAGACAACCACAAGTATATGCAACAAAACCATATCGATCTTACGGCTGCCGTTATGGAAAGCGCAAGCGCAATGAAAGAAAACGCTCAGGCTTTGAACCGTTTTTCGATGGTGTTAGATAAGATAGAAACTAAGTTGAACATCATAAAAAATAAGCAAAATGACAAAGAAGATTAAAAAAACTCATAAACCCGCCAAACGAAACTCCGGCGCTAAATCCGCTAACAAAGTAAAATTTACCACCAAACTTAGCGGTTTTAAAAAATCAGGCAAAAACGCTGACGGCAAAAACATCAAATATTCCGAATTGGTAAACGAAACTTACAAAACGGTTCACAAAAACGACAAGAAAATTACAAAATCTATTGTAAAAGACGTTGTAGGACAGTTTGCCGTAGAAGTTGCTCAATCGCTTGGCAAAAGCAACAAATGCAGTGCGTCGATTCCCTATCTCGGTACATTCAAAACATCTGTACGCAAATACAATATTGGTGGTAAATCGGGCAACACTAAGGCGGTAAAGTTTACCCCCGCAAAATTCTGTAAGGCAAGTGCAAAACTTGGCAAAAAATGACAAAACGGTTTTTAAATATTGCCAATTTGATAATCTCCAAAATAGAAGGAGGCTACTACTCCCCTGAGCGGCACTACTCTGCCGCAATGGGGCGAAGTGGAGAAACTATGTTTGGTATCGACCGCAAATGGGGTGGTAGTATCAACACCACAGCCGCCGGACAGAAATTTTGGAGCATTATCGACAAATATTCAGCATCGTGGCCACACTACTACAAAGGCGGAAGCCACGAAAACGAACTAAAACGCCTTGCTGCCGAAATGATGTACAGCCTTTTTCAACGGCATTTTAAAAAATATCTATCTCCCAAGGCGCAAAAACTTGTAATGAAATCCGACCGCATAATAGCGCATTTTTATTATGCCTGTTGGAACGGCGAAGGAAGATTTAAAGAATTTGCTGAGGATTTTAATAAGCAAGTAGAAAAAACAACCAACATCGCTACTCTCGAAAAATCGTGTATCACCGCACGCAAAAACCATAGCATCCAACTAATTCGCGTTGGCGGAGACAAAATGGAGCGCTTGATATTTCCCGAACTCTCTCCACGAAAAAAAGTGGGTAAAATTTTTTTGTTTACCATCCTTCTTGGCGGAGCGGGATTTGGCGGATACAAATTGTATAACTATTTAAAAACCAAAAAAGAGTAATGGCAACTGCAAAAAGTAAGTTATCATCAAACCGTGGGGTAGTGGGGGCTTCGGGCTGTGGCGAAATACGGCAAAAAGATGATTATAATTCCGTTAAGTCAGACGCGCCACAAGTTTGGTGGATATAACACCTCAAAATATCTTCTGTTTAGTATTTGTCCCAAATGTCCCAAAAATTTGGAACGCGGTTTTTGTGGCTATATCTTTACGGCATTAAAACAACTAAAAAAAGAAGTTTATGTCAACATTTCGCGAATAGTTGAAACAATTTTTTGCAAAAACATTCAAAGGCTTTTACATCGAAGTAACTAAGCCAAAGAAATTTTTGCTCGATTGCGGTGTGCCTGATTTGCCGATTGTAATCACACCTGCAAATTTGACAAAAAAGATTGAAAAACACAATCTTACAAAAGATGATTTACAAAGTCTTAATATATTGCTTAATTCACCTTTGATTGTGTATCATTCACAAAATCAAGGCAAATATTATTCAGCTTTCAGCGTTATAACCGAGCGTAAAAACAATGAGGGATATTTGTGTGTTGTAATCTATATCAATGAAAAAATCAACAAAATAGAAATCAACAACATTGCAAGTATCCATTACCGCAATATCAATTCTTTAATAAAATGGTGTGAAGAAAACTATCTGATAGACAGCAATATTGAGAAATGTAAAAAGGTATTCAGTGGCTCATGTCATAATGACTCGAAGTTTGAATACCTTTTATCCTTATTGGACACAGCAAAGTTAAAACAAAAAAATCAAAATACCAAAGGTTTAGGCAAAAATATTTGGGGTTATTTAGGCTTTGAAGGATTGGGCAAACTTGTCAATCATAATACACCGCATTTGTTGCAACGTGAAGACGGTTCGTATTTAGACCCCGAAACTGACCGTGATATTACACAGTTGGACGCAATTAAAGGTCTGTCGATTTCTGATGGTGGCCTCGGTACTGACATAGATAAACAGTTCCTTCTTAATTGGAATGATTACGTAAAAGAATCGTCTTCCGAACACGAACAACGTGTAATTATTGTTGGCAACTTGCTTAGAGGTTATCAAAATGCACCCGAAAAATCAAAACTTATCTCGTTTACCACACACGACGGCAAAGTTTTGAAAGGTATTTTAACGCCAAAAAACAACACCGACAATGGGGCAAAACTCATTATGTCGAAATACGATATTAATGATTTCGCGGCATTTATCAAAGATTCTGTTTCTAATGGAGAAAACAAAACATATTATTTGGAGCGTGGTATGAAACTTTGTACCAATGCTACCAACGAATATTCTCAAAGTTACACATCGTATCCTTTTATTTTGTATTGTGAAGATTCAGGAACATTCAAGAGACTGAAAACAATTAAAGAATGGCAGGATATTGCCGACAATGGACGTGGATTTGAAGATTACACCAAAGACGGCAAAAAGCACTATGTAATGCAATTTAAATACGTCCAAAAACTTGAAGAATTAATTTCACTTTTGGATAAATATAAATTCAAGGTGGAACTCTATCCATCAGAGGCACAGCGCATTTTTGGCAAAAAAAGCGAAGATGTGTTAAAACACGGCAATTGGAAACCGCTTGAAACACATACCGAAGCAATACCCAAAAATAAAACCATATCTCCGCTATTGTCAAACGCAATCAAGTTGGCAGCACTCAAAAACGGTGGTTCGCCGTTGTCGGGTGTATACAACCGTATGCCGAATCAATTTTGGCGTTTGGAAGATAGATTTTTCCCGACCGATGAAAAATTAAAAAAAATCTACGATAATATTTGTAAAAGTGGCAAATTATCAGTAACTTTGCTACAACAATTAAAACTTTACAGCAATGACACGAGAAGAAATATTAACCAAATTTCCGGGATTATCGGAAAAAATGATAGAACGTATGTTGGAGCCTTACTCCTTAGAGGAAGCACTTGCGGACATCGCACGTCAAGTTTCGGAATCTTATCTACCGGAAGAGAGGCTTTCAGGCGCAGAGAACTGCAACAACAGTTGCTCCGACAATTCGCAGAATTAGAGGGTATTTGGTATAAATCAAAAGAAGATTTTATTACCAAAAATAGGCTTGTAATAGCCAAAGATGAATATGGCAGAGATATTGCGGGTACTGAAACCAAAGTATATCACGACCCTTTATGTAATCTTGTCTATAAGTTTTTGCGTATAAATGCCAACAGCAATTATCTTTACGACAATTTGTTAGAAAGGATAATTGTACACAATCTTATGTTTGGTGATAAGACTGCATTATACATAGAAGGACTTTTCTTTGACGATAATTTTATTTCTATTGCTGTCAGTCAACCGTTTATCAGATTCGCTCACCGACTTACAAAGAAAGAGCAGCAGGATAAGTTTTTTGCACAATTCACAAATTTTACACGCACAAATAAGACATGCATTGTAAACGATGATTTAGTTGTTTACGACCTGCATAATAATAACGTCCTTGTTGATGACAACGGCGAATATTATGTTATTGACTGTTATGCAAAGTTTTACCGCAAAGATGATTTAACAAACCACTATAACTACGAAAACGTAAACAGCACTCTGTCCGGTCCTTATGTATCAGAAACCACCGATTGTGAAGGTCATTCGATTAAAATTGGTGATATAGTAGCCTTTCCAAAAGCAGAATATGGAGGTAAAACTTTTCTTTTTGGCGTGGTGAAGTCCATAAAGTTAGTTATGGATAAAGAACATTCTGACGTCGGTGTATTTTTGATTAAACGTAATAAAAAAATGTTGTGTTTTGATAAAGAGTATTATAGAGAAAATAACTTAATACAGTATGTTACAAACACAGGTCAGTATGATGAAGCATCCTTGATAAAGAGTTTTGAACGTTGTGTTAATGATTACTTTGCAAGCACATACGAGAAAGACAAAAGTCTTTTAATCAAAACTATCCACGATGATATAAATACGGCAGAATATAGATTGAGAGAATATAAGGCTGATATGAAACGATATGATAATTACGCAAAGCATTTATCTTGGCAAGAGGCTCAGTCTTATTTTCACGCCAAACTATATGCCGATACATATCAAGAATGGATAAATAATGTTTATTCATCTCCGCTATTGTCAAACGCTATCAAGTTGGCAGCACTCAAAAACGAATAATTTTTTAACAACTAAAAAAATAATTTAAGCAATGAATCAAGAAGTATTAGACAAAATTAAAGTAGCCACCTTCCCCGACACTCCCGAAGGTAGAGTTTTGGCAGATTGTCAAAAAATTATCGGCGACATCTCGCAAGGCTATACCAAGCCTGACAATATTTCTACTACCAAAGTAGACCTTACCGACAAGGTAAAGGAGGCAGACCTCACCGTAAAACAATTTGAGGGCGTTTTTGGTTCGGTAAAACTCAGCGAGGCTGATGTGGTGGACTACGTTGCCAACCAATGCGCAGCGGCAGCCACAGCACCCAAACCCGCCG
Source organism: Bacteroidales bacterium (assembly GCA_016293845.1). Taxonomy (GTDB): domain Bacteria; phylum Bacteroidota; class Bacteroidia; order Bacteroidales; family UBA3824; genus UBA3824. The sequence continues at coordinate 29,690 of JAEDDH010000029.1, forward strand.
ACGATGCTAAAAAGAAAAAGGTGATTACCCTTATGCGTATGCGTAAACGCCTTCAAGACCAACGCCTTAGACTTAAATAAATTAATGTATAACAACTAAAAAGTAAGTAAAATGAAATTCACAAAAGAAAACATCTTCAACGAGTTCCCGAAATATTCGGGCAAAGTGGACGTATTAGACCAAGATTTTAAGTCGGTAAAAGACACCTACGACATTTACGATTCGCTCGACGGTAAAGACAAAGCCGATTTTGACGAGTTTTTTTCAAACTTTATCAAAGAGTGTAACCTCACTTTCGATACCGACAACAAACCGGGATCGTCTGTTCCCGACACTCCGGCAACAAAAAGTGGCAAAACCTACAAAGTAACCGGGCGCAAAACTGTAAAGTCCACCCGCAAAGGTGTGATGGTAGGCAAAGGTAAGGCAAAGCGCATTAGCACCGCCAAACCAAAGCAAGCCGAAGAACCCAAACCAAAAAAAACGGTAAACAAGACTTCAACCGCCAAATCTGATAGCGCACCAAAAGAGCAAAAAGCCAAAAAAGCGGGCAAAAACAAAGTTGGCGAATCTCCCAAATGGCTCAAAACTTTGCAGAGTTTTGTAAAATCTTTTGCAGGAAAAACCAAAGATACTTGGCGAGTTCGTGCGTTCGTAGAGGATATTCAGGCGTATTTTTCCAAAAAGCACGGCAACGCAACGCCTAACATCGACCTTATCCGCGAAATTCAGGACAAACTGTTGCCATACGCCAATTCTGACAAAAAGAAAGTAGAAATCCCCGCCTATGCCGACCTCGTTGCCAAATGCAAAAAGGCAGCCAAAGACAAGGATTGTACAGTAAGCAACAAGGTTAAAAAATCCGACCTCAAAAACGCTGAGTTAAGCGGTTTTTCTACGGGATTCAACAATCTCAGTGGCTTTAAAATTGGTTTGGGCAAATAACCAACCGCATTAATATCCATTTCGGGACGTGCTGTATGTGCGCTCCGATTTTTCAAAAAACAACTAAAAAGAAGTAAGATGAGTAATAACAATTCTCCGGAAGAAGGCAATAATCTTTCAGGAATTTCTGTTTTTGACGGTTTGGGTAGTATCCGCACCGAAAAACCACCACGCAAAACAGGTATAGGCTATAAAGTTTTCTTTCAGAAAAATGGCAAATTATACCCTCCTATGGTTGCCAATCCCGACGGTAAAGATACACCAATAGGCGTTTGGCTCGATGCCGATGCAGCACCCATATCAGGTAAAAGCAAAACAGGCAGACCGCAAGTTAAAGCAGGTGGCAAAGGAACGCAAGGCGGCAGCGGACGATTAGCGTATCGTCCCGGTTGGCACTTGGGGAAAATACCGTATGCTATTCTTTTTAACCGTGCCGACAAAGCCGGTAATCGTACATTGTTCCCAAAAGATTTTGTATGGGCAATTTGCGAATATGCAGCCGACATCAACTATCAGAAGGATGCCGAAGCCGAGGGTATCACTAAAAATGGAAAATTCAACCACGCATACGCAGGATTGAAGTATGTTCCAAAAAATGGTTACTACATTTACCGCACAAACCCCAATCCCGAAACCGACCCGTGGATAATTACAGGAGCAATGAAAGTTATTCGCGTATTGACGGACGTAGAAGTTGATAAACTTGTACGTAGAGCGGGCAGAAAACCTCAAAAAAGAGAGGGAATGGGTGGTTTCTACTATGGATTTCAAGGATTTAGTTTCGCAAATTATTAAAAAAAACAAGTCCGAAACTGTTTGCGCTTCGGACTTAGTAAGGAGAGCCGCAGGACTTAACCACTTCATATCGTTTCCTTACCGCTCCAAAACAAAGGCTTACGCTTACAATATCGCAGTGTCGATGTTTCTTCATTGCGACAACAAAATTACATGAAAGAAAATTATTATGCAAGAAATTATTGATAATTTGATAGAATTAATCATCAAAAGTCGCAAACGGAAAACGGTTCGTGGATTTTTGACCGACTTAAAACAGGCATTAGGTATTGGTGGGAAAAGCAGCGACTATAAGTATTTTACTGTCAACGGCGTAAAATGCTCTATTCGTGTTAGCAATCACAACGCCAAAGCATCCAACTATGCCAATAGGAATAGTAGAGTTTTTAACAACACGAGCATAGTTATCAAAAGCAGCCGAAAATCGCCAAACACATTTGCACCTGACAATAAGTTGGTTATTAAGGAATATGTTTATTTTCGTCCCGATTTAGAAGGCAACAGCGATATGTTTCCTTTGATTGTAGAAGGTATTGCAGAACTTTTGCAGACGGGAAAATACATCGACAAAACAGGTATTGCAAAGCAAAACATTTCGCCAGAAGAAGGCAATAATCTTTCAGGAAATAAATCTAAGGCTTTTTCGTGTTTTGATTGCTCACTTTTAACCAAACGCAACTCAAAGTATTATTGTCAGCGATGGAGTTGTTATTTTTTAAAAAAAAGCATAAAATTTTGTAAGGAATATGATTTAAACACAGATTGTATACCTCACTCACGGTTGTTTGAAAATATCATCACCCTTGCCAAACTTCGCACCACCGCGCCGCTCTCCGGCACACCCGAAAATCCTATCCAAAAATTTCAAGAAAATATTTGGAAAAACGGATTAAATTCCGTAACTTTGAAGCAATTAGATAACATTATAAACGATATACAAAATGGAAAATATTTACAAACAGACTTTGGAAGACTTATTGGATATGGACGACCCCGCTACGATAGCATTGCTCTCTCAGCCGACGTCCTCACACGAGGACGCATTGGAACAAGTTGCGCGGATAGAGAGGCAGATTGCGGAAATGGACAGGCAAGAATCTCTCACCAAACAGAACTCTTAACCGAATTTGCAAAACTCTCCGGCTGTTGGATTGCAGATTATCAAGAACAAAGGGAGGATTTTGTGTACGTAAACGGTCAATAATACACATATCTTGACAAAGGTATGGAAAACACCGTTTATGACAACCTTGAAACGAAGCATAAAACCGAGCGCGAAACAGTTGTTAAAATCATTGATATTACTTCCGATTGGGAACATCCTTTTTATTACGACATATCGCAACTTTTTGACCGTATTTTAATTCACAATACATTGTTTTCTAACACGCGGTTAAAAGTAGTCGGTTTTGCCGTTTGGAATGGAGTGTTTAAAATTGTATTGCAACAATTTTATGTCAGGGGTAATGCCGTATCGAAAGACGAAATAACAAACTACATTATCCATAAAATCAAAGGCTTAACGCCAAAGTTCAATTTCTTTTTCAACAAAGATTTTATTATCGGCGACTTTCATCGAAAAAATGTATTGAGAGGCAACGACGGTTGGCTTTATGTTATTGACGATATTTTAGCCTTCAACCACGGCGATTTTAAGGGATTGAAAGGTTTAGGCAATAATCTTTCAGGAATCATTAAGCCTACATATTACGACTATGATACTGAGAATGATTTTAACGACTATGGCAAATCACGTACAGCCACCAACGGATTACTAAAAGACGTTAAGGCTTTTGCCAAACGCTTAAAAAACGATTTAGGACTTGAAGATTATTACTTCCGAGGCAAAAAGCGTACAATATCAACCAACCATACAGAGTGTAATGTTCATTTTGTAGTGCCGCAAGCACAAGCGCCAAACAATCATTTGCATATCAAATTTTATGTTGACCACCCTTTGCGTGGTATCAATTACGATTATACTATTGAAGAGTGGTTTCCTATATCATTAGGCCAGGAACATTCTTTTGGTGATACATGCCGTTTCCATATTTTTGATAGTTATGAAGAAATAATGAGGGATATTAAAATCCGTTATCCAATTTTTAGCAAACCGCAAACTAAGCAGCCCGAAAAAGTTTCTCCACTATTCGACTACGCTATTAAATTGATTAAACTAAAAAACGGCAAAACGCTCTCCGGCACACCCGAAAATCCTATCCAAAAATTTCAAGAAAATATTTGGAAAAACGGATTAAATTCCGTAACTTTTAAACAATTAGATAACATTATAAACGATATACAAAATGGAAAATACTCATTATCTTACGGACAAAATATTAGAGAGAATCGAGGAAGAATCTTTCTTGCTGCCGCCGTTATCTCAGGAGGAGGGAGAGAAACAAATAGAATTATTCCGACAAGTTATATCCAAAGGTCTGAATGGTCAGAACGATGCGGACAACTCTTAGAGCAATGGGCAAAGCTCGAAGGCTGTTGGATTGATAATGCCGAAAACTACTTTATATCAAATGGCTTTATACGTATTGATATAGAAACAGGCGAATCTGTTGTTTTCCGTGATGCAAGATTTACGTCCGCTATAAAAATAGTGGGTGCAAACTATTATGCCGGAATGATTGATAAGTCGATAGACCGCATAATGCTCCACAATATATTGTTTCCCGACACCGCGCTTGAAATTATCGGCTTTACCAATCATAATGGGCGATTAAAAATTATTACCTATCAAAAATTCATACAAGGTATCCCTGCAAGCCAACAAGATATATTAAAATTCATCGAAGACAATTTGAAAGGTTACGACTATGTTCCTTCAAATGATTGTTTCATTAAAGACGGTATCGAAATTAGCGACTTGCACCAAGGTAACTTTGTAAAGTCAGCAAACGGTAAAACTTACTTAATCGACTGCGTAATAAGGTTTACTACAAAAACATTTAGAGGTTTATCCACATCTGAAAACAGCAACGAACTTGAAGACTTGCTTCTGTCTATAAACTTGAAAAATATCATTGTAGGAATACTTAGCAAAAACGGTTATATCCCAAACAAAGACTACCGAATAAAATACTACAAATCAAGTCCTTATTGGGAAAATAGAGGTCGTGAAAACGTTCAGGAATGTTGGATATATACCAAATACGGAAAAGCAAAAGTAGATACAGAAGATTTCGACGATATGGAGAGCCTCACCGATTATGTTTGCGGATTGGTTGATATGAATTGGGATGGTAAAAAACAACGTAAAAAACGCACAAAGCAACTGTTTGACACCACAATCAAACTCCTCAAAATCAGAAACAAAACAACTAAAAAAATACATACTAAATGAGCACATTTTCAATAGGATTTGGGGGCATTGTCCCCACTATGAGCGGCAAAACCGACTACGGAACGTCGCGCCGCAACACCACATCAGGACTGTTAGGTTCTATCTCAGCCACCGACCTGATGAAAACAGACTTTGCACCGGGTCTTCGTTTCAAAGGCGAATGGGCGGACTTCCTTGGCGAGCCTGAACGCAACTTCTATATGATTATATCATCACCGCCCGGACACGGAAAAACAACATTCTGCCTACGTTTTGCAAACTATTTGGCAGACAATTTCGGGCGCGTGATATTCTTTGAAAACGAGATGAACCAAAGCCGAACCAAACGCATTTTTGAGTTTATTGGCGAAAAGGTATCTCCGCGGTTAGAACTCAACTTTAATGCCGACAATCCCGCATCCATCGAGCGAATTTTGCGCACCGGGCGTTATGATTTTGCCTTTTTTGATTCGATACAGATGTCGAACCTCGACGAAAAAGAGTTGTGGAAAATGAAAAAAGAGATTTTTCCGCAAATGGGTATCGTTGCCATATCGTTTGCCAATGGCAAAGGCGGCATCCGCGGCTCAATCGTCAAGCAGCACCAAGGCGATATATCGGTAATATTCCAAAAGCCCGGTATTGCCACCACTATCAAGAACCGATTCGGCGAAGTGGGCAGAGAATTTGAGGTATTTTAATCTATACTATATATAAGGTGTTTTTCAATTTAGGGCGGAGAATTTTCCGCCTTAAATTTGAACATAGATTATGTTATTTGATTATTTAATCTTTTAGTAAACAGTGTATTGCATAAATACTAAGACCTATAACAAACAATAGTGCGAAGGGGTTTGTTGCTGAATGTTCACCATATTTTTTTAATAAGGTATCCACATCGCAATTTTCTTCCTTCCTTAGTTTTAATTGTCCTTTTCCCGGTATGCGTGTGCGAAAAAAAGGGAAAAGTTCTTTTGAAACGTATTTCTTTTCTTTGTTGGAAAAATTGGCTATGGGTCGATATTGTTTCTGTTTTTTGAATGTTTCTGAATATTCAAACACCCAATTGCCATCCTCTTTGTACAATACGCCCACAAGCATATTATCCAACATTAATTTATATGCGGTTGTCAATTCATTCATTTTAGTATTTCTTTTATTGTTGAAAAACGGAAATCAAGGCATTTGCCGATTAACTCTATGCGTCTATCAGACATTAGTTGTGCAAAATTTTTGTTTACAAAGTTTTTCATCTTCACAATCTTATTATCTGCAAACAACTCTTTAACTTCGCTGAAAGTTATATAAAATTGATTTTGGTATATTTCTTTCACCAATCTGAAATGGTTTAAATCCTTATCATTAACACCATCCCACCCTAATTTAGGTTTTGAGCCAATTGAATATTTTTTTATTTTGCTATCAGTAAATGTATTTAACGACATTTCAGACTGATTCCAAAACAATCCTCTTGCCGTATCGTAAATCGGCGAAAATTCAGGTTTATAGCCACGGTTTTTTACTATAACCGCCCAATTCTCAAAATGTCGGTCGTTATTGCCTACTAATGCATCAAATAGCAATAGCTTTACTAAATTGCGCATAATCTCACTATTATACTGAGGCGAAAAATGCTTTATTGATTTTTCTACAAATTGTAGCGTAAACAATTCTCTTGCCATTTTTTGTTTTTCTATCTCCCTTACAAAAACGGCATCTTGAAGGTAGTTGTCAAAAATTTCTGCACCGTGTACAAGACTTTCTTTTTCGGTTAAGAACCATTTGCTTAAAAACCTTAATTGGTTGTTGATTATCGCCAAACGGCTCTCTGCCATTTTCAAACCAAATATCGTTCCTAATTGATTTAAAAGATGTTCTGTTATAGATTCTATTGGATACCACTTATGCCCCGTTTTGGCAATATATTTATTTTCGCCTATCCTGATAAGCGACTTAGGGGCATCGCCCGACAAATTAACATTTTCAACTTGGTATAATCCTTCTGAAATGGTTTCAACGCCTTGAATTTCAATGTTGTAACCATACGTCATTTTTTCTATTGGATATACATCTAAAATATTGTTCATATTATAAGTGATATGCTACAAAAATAGGTTATAATTTTGTTATATGCAAATTTTTCTACTTTTTGATACAACAATATTATTCTCCTCTAACAAAATAATACATCTCACTTATTTGATAATCTCCAATATACTACTATTTAATAAAATAACAAAAAAACATTTGCGCAAATCCTATAAAAGAATTATATTTGCGGTGTAGAACAACAAAAAACACAAAGATATGCCGAAAGTTTATGAATATTTTGGATTGATATTCTTTTTCTATTCCAACGAACACGAACCTATTCACGTTCACGTGTTGCACGGTGGGTGTGAAACCATATTCGAGTTGATTATGGAAAATGGTGAGTTAGTAGAGGTGCAAAAAAGATACAAAAAAGGCATTGAGCCTTTATGTCCCGATGATGAAGAAGATGCTATTCTTTTCATCGAACAACATTATAAAGGTATCATTGATAAATGGGTGAAATTTTTTATTTTGAAACAAAAGGTACGTAACACCAAAATTACCAAAAAGTTAAAACGCAACAAGAAATGAATACTCTCTGCATCATAAACGCCAAAGACTTGGGCAATCTTTCTGTATTGTTGTATTTTAGCGACAATACACAGAAGGTTGTTGACATAGGCGAATTTATACACAAACACCCACATCCACAATACAACAAATACTTGAACCCGAAGCAATTTGCAAAATTCAAATTGGAAAATGGCAACATTGTATGGGGTAAAGACTGGGATTTGATTTTTCCTATCGAGCAATTATATAAAGGTGTAATCGAATAAAAAATAACCTTTTCCCAAAAAAAAATTTGCACATCTCAAACTTTTGCCCTATCTTTGCAGTGTCAATTAAGT
>JAEDDH010000012.1 GCA_016293845.1 Bacteroidales bacterium
TTGTCTTAATCCTTGTTCTAATGGAATATGCTCTCTGAGGGCAACTTTTTTATTTTTCTCAAAATCAGAGAGTTAGGGTTATGTTTTAACAGATTTTTAAAAGATTTTAACAAATTTTAACGTGTTTTGTGTAATCTTTAATCGACTTTTGATGTAAAGTTCGGCTTCCACTTTTGGTTCGTGCTTCGCTCATGCCGCGCCAATTGTAAAAATTTGTTAAAAATTGCAACGGAGGTGGTGCTGCCGCCTTTTTCTAACCCTTACTTTTTTTCTAAGACTTTTTCTATGTGCCTTGGGGCTTTTTTCTTGTTTGCATATTTTATTCTATATGTCAAAGACCATTGGCTCACGCCTTTTATACTATATATATAAGGTGTGCATTTGTGCAGCAAATATACGGATTATTTTTTTTATGGTGCATCGCCGAGCAATGTTTTTTTAAATTTTTTTGCGAAATTCAAAAAGTTGGATCGCAAAAAATACCATTGCCGGTATCTCCTCATTTTTGCAAAACTCCAACAAATGGTGTGTCAGCGTTTCAACATTTTTGCTAAATGCCGACAAATGTTATCTTATCATCTCAACATTTTTGCAAAACACCAGCAAACCTTATGTTAGCATCTCTACTTTTTTGCTGAATGTTAACAAACGTTTTGTTGGCATTTCAACATTTTTGCAAGATAGCAACCAACGTTTTGTTAGCATCTCAACATTTTTGCAAAATCGAAAAATAACCGTGTTTTTTGATTTCAACATTTTTGCAAGATTCTAACCAAACGTTGTTTTTTTATTCGCAAAGGATAAAATATTATTAATAACAAACAAATTGTATAATATCATTAACATTTTTTAACACTCAAAAATAATGCTCTACAAATATCTGTAACGTATACTTTAATACTCATTTGCTAAAACGATTAAAAAAATATGTTTTAAAATTTGGATATATAAGAAAATGTTATTATCTTTGCACCGTCGTAAATGAGATACGAAAGTACAAGCCCCGCGCAACGTACTAATGATTTTAAGAATATTTGAGAAAGGCGGGCTTCCGGTAGTATCAATGTTTATGACAAAATAATTACTTTATAATAATAATAAAAAACAACAACAAAACTTTAAGAAAATGAAAAATGTAAAATTTTATTATGCCAAATTGGCTAAATTGAAAAACCGCGAACTTAGCGGATTTCTTAACAACATTACCAAATCAACAGGCCTTTTGCCTGAAAACGAGACTCTTTCGATTATCACCGAAAATCTCCACAAGTATTCTAAGGCTCTCGATGAAGCCCTTGCCATCGAGGATACCAAGAGCCGTACCGAGCAGATGCACGTTATCGACAGCCAGCTTGTAAACTCGTGGAATGCTATGAGATTGATTCTTAAAGGTCTGGCAGTAGAATCGGAAATCAAAACCGAAGCCTCGCAGGTTCTTTACCTTATTTCGCAAATCGGCGACCCCCGTCGCGCCAACATCAAGGCCAAGAGCAGCATTATCAACAATGTGCTTCAAATCCTTGACACTATCGGCAGCGAAAACCTCCAAAAGTTTGGCATCGCCTACCATTTTGCCACTATCAAAAACGCCTACGAGCAATATGCCGAGGCCGAGATAGAGCGTATGGACTTCCGCAACGCCAACCGTCAAAAAGTGGCTATTGCACGTCAAAACGCAACTTTTGCCTACTACTCGCTTGCCAACTTTGTGCGCACAATGCTTGCCTACACCAATATCGACGAATACGCCGTATTTGCCGAGCGTGTAAATCAAGCGGTTAAGGGAACCTACAAGCGCACCGCCTCCACCGAGTCAACATCCTCGGAATCTGATAACGAAATAGTTGCAGAACAATAATTAATATAGGATTGAAAGTTTTTTATAAAATTCATTTCTTACGCGCCCCACGGTATTTTTTACCGAGGGGCTTTTTTTTGTCCCGAATTTTTTTGTAACTTTGCCAAAGAAAAAAACAATAACTATGGGCAGATTTGTAAACCCATTTACCGATACGGGTTTTAAAATAATCTTTGGTCAGGAACTCAGCAAACCATTGCTGATTGATTTCTTGAACACCCTGCTGGAAGACAAGGAGAAAATTGTAGATTTGCAATTCTTGGACAAAGAGAAGCCCCGGCTTCACAAAAAAGACAGGGCACTGATATACGATATTTTCTGCGAAACTGCCGACCACCGTCATATAATTGTGGAAATGCAGAACAGAGAGCAGGAGCATTTTGTGGAGCGAAGCATTTATTATGTGTCGCAAGCGGTATCGCGTCAGGGTACAAAGGGCGAATGGGATTATAACATTAATTCCGTTTATTTCGTTGCGTTTATGAATTTCAAGTTGGAATGTTTGAAATCGTTCAGAACCGATGTCCAGTTGAAAAACACACTTACCAACGAAACAATATCCGATAAGATTAGGTTTATTTATTTACAGCTTCCTTATTTCACCAGAGAGGAAGACGAATGCAAGACATATTTTGAACGTTGGATTTATATATTTAAGAATATGGAAATATTAGAGCGCATACCATGGGCAGCCAAATACTCGGTTTTTGCACGACTTGGCGAAATTGCCAAAATCGCAAATATGAACGAAAAGCAACGTCGCAAATACGATCACGACCTTAAAGTTTTGCGCGATAATTACAACATCTTAGATTTTGCACAAAAAAAAGCACTTGCAAAAGGCTTAGAAGAAGGCCGCGCCCAAGGCTTAGCAGAAGGCCGCGCCCAAGGCTTAGAAGAAGCCCGTAAAGAAGCTGCTGTTGAAATGCTTAAAGAAGGTATGCCGATAGAATTGGTGGCAAGGATTTCAAAACTATCTATCGAAGATGTTACAAACCTACAATCATTGTTAAAATAACAAACAAATTGAAAAAAAAATTCTACTCAGTAAAAATTTTTTTTCCTAACTTTGCGCCTATATATTTAAAGAGTAAAAATTCAAACAAATAATATTTATAAAGCATTATGGCAAAAGACAAAAAGTTTATGACCTGCGACGGCAACACCGCCGCCGCACACATTGCCTACATGTTTACCGAGGTGGCCGCTATCTACCCCATCACTCCGTCCTCACCTATGGCTGAGAACGTTGACGAGTGGGCTGCTCAGGGCCGCAAAAACATGTTCGGCGAAACAGTTACCGTTCAAGAAATGCAGTCCGAAGGCGGTGCGTCTGGTACAGTACACGGCTCATTGCAGGCTGGTGCTTTAACTACCACTTTTACTGCATCGCAGGGACTTCTGCTTATGATCCCCAATATGTACAAGATTGCTGGCGAATTGCTTCCGTGCGTGTTCCACGTTTCGGCTCGTACTTTGGCTTCGCACGCGCTCTGTATTTTCGGTGATCATCAAGACGTTATGGCTTGCCGTCAAACCGGCTTTGCTATGTTGGCAGAAGGTTCGGTACAAGAGGTTATGGACCTCGCTGGTGTGGCTCACTTGGCTACATTAAAATCGAGAGTTCCTTTCTTAAACTTCTTCGACGGTTTCCGTACTTCGCACGAATATCAGAAAGTTGAGGTTGTTGATCAGGAAGACCTCGTTAAACTCGTTGACCAAGACGCTCTTAAAGATTTCCGCGACAGAGCTCTCTCGCCCGAACGCCCCGAAATGCGCGGTATGGCTGAGAACCCCGACGTTTTCTTTGCTCACAGAGAATCTTGCAACCCATATTACAACGCTGTTGCCGACATCGTTGCCGACTATATGGACAAAGTTTCGGCTATTACCGGTCGCAAATACCGTCCGTTCGACTACTACGGCGCTCCCGATGCCGAAAACATCATTATTGCAATGGGTTCGGCTACCGAATGTATCAAAGAGGTGGTTGACTTCAAAATCAAAAACGGCGAAAAGGTTGGTTTGATTTCGGTTCACCTCTATCGTCCGTTCTCGCTCAAATACTTAAAAGAGGCTATTCCTGCTTCGGCAAAACGCATCTGCGTTCTCGACCGTACCAAAGAGCCCGGTGCCAACAGCGAACCCCTTTACCTGGATGTGGTTGACGCTTTGTCAGAACTTGGTCTTTTGAGCAAAATCGAAGTTGTTGGCGGACGTTACGGTCTCGGATCTAACGACACCACTCCTGCTCAGATTATCGCAGTTTACGAAAACCTCGCTCTCAATCAACCCAAAAACCACTTCACTATTGGTATCACCGACGACGTTACATTTACATCGTTGCCCGTTGGCGAAGAGGTTTCGGTTGCTCCAGCTGGTATGTTCCAGGCTAAATTCTTTGGCCTTGGATCTGACGGTACTGTTGGTGCCAACAAAAACTCGGTTAAGATTATCGGCGAAACCACCGACAAATATTGTCAGGCATATTTCTCTTACGACTCTAAGAAATCGGGCGGTTTCACCTGCTCGCACCTCCGTTTTGGCGACGACCCCATCCACAGCACTTATTTGGTAACCACTCCTAACTTTGTGGCTTGCCACCAGCAGGCTTACCTCCACATGTACGACGTTACTCGTGGTTTGCAGAAGGGCGGTTTGTTCCTTTTGAATACTATTTGGGACGGCGGCGACCTCGTAAACAACCTTCCCAACAAGGTGAAGGCTTATTTCGCTAAAAACAATATCAAAGTTTACTACATCAACGCTACCAAGATTGGTCAGGAAATCGGTCTCGGTAACCGTACCAACACTATTTTGCAGTCGGCATTCTTCCGTATCACCGGTGTAATTCCTGTTGACAAGGCTGTGGAGGAGATGAAGCACTTTGCTCTCAAATCTTACGGAAAAAAAGGTCAGAATATCGTGGATATGAACTACGCCGCTATCGACCGCGGTGGTGAGTACAAAGAACTTACTGTTGATCCCGCTTGGGCAAACCTCGAAGTTACTCCCAAAACTTACGCCGATGGCGACGACTTTATCAACAATATTGTTCGCCCCATCAACGCTCAGGACGGCGACCTTCTCCCCGTATCTTCTTTCAAGGGTATCGAAGACGGTACTTGGAAAGCTGGCACAGCCAAATTTGAAAAACGCGGCGTAGGTGCTTTCGTTCCTGTTTGGGATCCTGAAAAATGTATCCAGTGTAACAAGTGTGCATACGTTTGTCCTCACGCTTGTATCCGTCCGTTCGTTTTGACCGACGAAGAGGTTAAGGGCTTTGGCGGCAAAACTATCGAAATCAAAGCTCCTGCTGCTATGAAGGGTATGCACTTTGTAATCCAAGTTGGCGTAAAAGACTGCTTGGCTTGCGGCAACTGTGCCGACGTATGTCCCGGCAATCCAAAACTCGGCGGCTCTGCTCTCTCTATGGTGGCTTACGACGACAACTCCGAAGCTGCTAAGATAGAGGCTGCTAATTGGGATTACTGCGTTGAGAATGTTACATCTAAGCAAGACCTCGTTGACATCAAAGCCAATGTTAAAAACTCGCAGTTTGCTCAGCCTTTGTTTGAATTTTCGGGCGCATGCGCAGGTTGCGGCGAAACTCCTTATGTAAAACTTATCTCGCAGCTCTTCGGCGACCGCGAAATCGTTGCAAATGCAACAGGTTGCTCGTCGATCTATTCTGGCTCAGTTCCTTCTACTCCTTACACCAAAAACGCAAAGGGTCAAGGTCCTGCTTGGGCTAACTCATTGTTTGAGGACTTCTGCGAATTTGGTCTCGGTATGGCCATCGCCAACAAGAAGATGAAGGCTCGCCTTACAAAACTTATGACAGAGGCTCAATCGTGCGAATGTTGCTCTGACGAACTCAAAGCTCTCTTCAACGAGTGGATTGAGAAACAGAACGACGCCGACGCTACCAAGGCTCTTGGTCCTAAGATTGTTGATGCTTGCTCAGCCTGCTCATGCGACAAGTGCAAAGAGATTCTCATATACAAAGATCACCTTGTAAAACGTTCGCAGTGGATTATCGGTGGCGACGGTGCTTCGTACGACATCGGTTACGGCGGTCTCGACCACGTTATCGCTTCTGGCGAAGATGTTAACGTATTTGTACTTGACACTGAGGTGTACTCTAACACTGGCGGACAGTCTTCAAAGGCTACTCCTCTTGGCGCAATTGCAAAATTTGCCGCTTCGGGCAAACGCGTTCGCAAAAAAGACCTCGGTCTTATCGCTACCACATACGGCTACGTTTACGTTGCTCAAATTGCAATGGGTGCCGACCAAGCACAAACCCTCAAAGCTCTGCGCGAGGCTGAGGCTTATCCGGGTCCATCGCTCGTAATCGCTTACGCTCCCTGTATCAGCCACGGCCTCAAAGCCAAAGGCGGTATGGGCAAATCGCAAACTGAGGAAGCAAAAGCCGTTGAGTGTGGTTACTGGCACTTGTGGCGTTTCAACCCCGAACTCGAAAAAGAGGGCAAGAACCCGTTCCAATTAGACAGCAAAGAGCCTAACTGGGACAACTTCCAAGCCTTCCTCGATGGCGAGAATCGTTACGCATCGCTTGCTAAGTCGTTCCCCGCAGAGGCTCAGGAACTATACGCCGCTGCTAAGGAAGCCGCTCAAAATCGCTACGCTTCGTACAAACGTTTTGCAGCAATGGATTACACAAAGTAGTGATTTTAAACACTAATAAATAATTAAGGCGAGGGTCTTGCAACCTTCGCCTTTTTTTATCCAAAAATTTTAGTGAATTGGAATAAATGCAAATGAATTTATTCTAATATAAAGGTGTATACACACTCCACAAAGTCTTTTGACACGCATTTGTATCCTGCGGCGGCGAGTGTGTTTACCAATGATTCAATTTTCTGACGCTTGTCGGCAAAAAAACGCTCATGGGTCTCCACGCTGCCCGACACGTAGTCGGAATTTTTGGGCAGGTGAAATTCCACAGTCTGGTCTGCATTTGAAATGCCGACCTCTTGAAATTTGAATTTTGGCGAAGCGTAGAGCGGATGCTGCTTTACATACGCTATGGACTTTGGCGTAGGGTCGAAAGCGTAGATGGTAGGGTTGAGCAGTTTGGCAATGTCCTCAGCAAATGAGAGGTCGGTGCCGATGCCGAACTACATCACCACAAGGTTTTCTTTTTGTTTGGGAACGATAATGGAGAAACCTCCGCACCGGCTGCCGCATCTCACCACGGGTGCTTTGTGATATACCCTGTTGATAATACGGGCGGTACGCCATCTTTTTATGGAAAGATATAAATTTTTGAGCGATAATGACATAATATGCTTAGTGATGCGTAATTATATTACTGCAACTGTATCGTTTGTTTATTTTGGCGCAAGCTACAAAATTTTGACGAATCTTTTGTTATTTTTGCCGAATTTTTCTAAATGATATAGGGTAAAGGGCAAGTTGTGTGTTATATTAATGAATAAAGAAAAGAAACTAAGATTTTTGCCATAGGTGGATTTATTATTGAAGCGATTGGAAATAGTTTCATGAGATTTAGAGATAAAGTTTTTTTTTGATGATGTGTTTTTAGGTTTCAAACTCTTCCGGTATAAAAGAGTTGTGATTTTTTAGATTAGTCAAATAGAACGGTCGTCAGCAAGCTGGCGACCGTTTCGGTTTTTTATACGTGCTGTGTATATGTGAATTGTTTGTTCCTGACAGCCTGAAATGAGTATTGCAGCGGCTGCAAAGGGGGTCAATAATTTAAATTTCATATTAATAATGTGTTTTATGTATAATGTGTTATATAATTTACAAAAAAAAGTATATATTTGTAAAAAAATTTTTTGACCGTAGTATGCAACGCAAATGTAGTAATAATTACGAAAGTTACAATAATTTTTTTGAGGCAAAACTTCCTTGTAGAAAGTTTTTGTACGCAGATTTTGTGCCTGTATTTCAACGACATAAAACTAAATATCAAGTGAATTTAGAAGGGTTTGGCCACCTTTCGCAATATGGCGGAATTAAGGTTTTTGATGGGTCGCAATGCTCCAATACATTAAATAAAGGTGTAAAAATTGGCGACATACCAGATTATACGATACTACTCAATAATGGAACACAAGTTCCTATAAATCAATTATACTAACAGTGCATTATGGAAGAACAAATAAAACAAGATAACCCAAACAGCCGCAACCCCTTTGCCGAGCTCGAACTCAGCGAAGAAGACCGCCGCCTTTTGATTGAAAATTATTTCAAAATCAATCATGTGGAGTTCCCGTCGCTACTTTCGGGGCATGCTATACTCACATACATAGGTGCTTTCTTGGGTTTAGTGATGATTTTTTATCTCAAAAACGCAATTCCTACAATAATTGTAAGTTTATCGTGCTTTGTATTTGCCTTTTGGCATTTTTATAGGTTTATTATGCCTTATTTAAATACAAAGAAACTTTTTGCAATGCGTCCAAAAGAAGAGCAGATGATAGCATGGCTGATAAAAGATTTAAAAGAGAATGTTAAACCCAAGTCGATAACCACCCTTGGACTGAATATGAGCGATGTTAAGCCCGAAAACTTTATCATAATTCCCGTGCCCGTGTATTGGGAAACTCCGGGAGTGGACCCCTCATACATTTGTCGACAGGCAAATTCCGACGGTACATATTTGTTTTCGCTCTGGAGGGTGCAGATTTTGGTGCTAACCACACATTATATCAGTCTATTTAAGTGCAATTACAATTGGCTAACCAATACAATGACAGCTATTTCTACCAACGAGTTTTATTTTACCGACATCACCTCGATACGCAACGATATGCGCGAAATAGAGCACACATTTATAGATAATCCCGAACAGCCTGTGGGCGGCGGACGAGTGTTTAATGTGGCAAATGTTTCGGGCGAAAACATCTCGGTAATCAACGAGATTCCATCGCTGCCCGGTCCAAAGGCTGTTTCTGTAAACTTAGAGTATGTGATAACATTGCTGCGTATGATATTGCGCAACCGTCGTTTTGGTATTACTCGCGAAGTAGAGCCCGAAAAGGTAGTAGAAAAAGGTCCAGAAATCCGTCCCGGACAAATGCAAGACCCTGAACAGAAGAACTTTGAAGTTAAGCAACGCACATTTAATATTGAGCAAAAAGGTGCGCTATATTCTGATCAGCAGTTTGGAACTGATAATGATATGGAACAGATTTGGAAAAATGCCGTTAAACAAGGATAAAATGTAAATGATAGATTTAATTTCAAACGTACCATGAAAAAGTTATTTGTAATAGCCCTCTTTGCCATGTGGATATGTGCATCAGCCTTGGCACAAGAATCGTACGAGATTCTTGCTAAGTCTGATTCTATTATCTCTGTGTTTGATAGGCAGTTAAAAAATGTTAGTTATGAAAAAACCGAGCTTGTAAGTTTTGGCGATAATTTTTATTTTGACGAAGAAACCTGCGATACATTTTTGCTCGAAAACACTCACGACTTTAAGTTTCTCCGCAGCAAAGAAAAAGGTGATTATGCTATGTTTGAGCATTACACCGGCAACATTTACGAACAAAAAAACGAGGATAAAACCGTTTACTTTTTCTATAATCACAAATTATTGCTAACAATCCACTCTTATTATACCAAAGAGTTCGACTTGGATAACCCCTTAGAAGAGGTAGGTTACAATTTTACCTTCGAAGAAAAACGCATGGTGTTTGGCGACAACGGCAAACCGTGGGGCTATATAGTCCGCGATGGTGAGGGCAACTCAAAAGATACCGACATGCGCAAAATTCAGTTTTCTAAAATTGACATCAATAAAATTATTTACGATAAAAATATGTTTGAAACAATCGGTATGCGCTTGATGGACGGCGAAATCGATTTTCTCTATTACTAAAAATGGAAGTAAGACCATACGCCGACAGCGACAAGAGCAAACGCGAACAAGTGGAAGAAATGTTCGACAATATTGCTCCTAAATACGATTTGCTAAACCACTCACTTACTGTAGGAATTGATAAAATTTGGCGACGCAAGGCAATAAAAATAGCCTCGCGAAACAATCCTCAAAAACTATTGGACATAGCCGCAGGTACGGGCGACTTTACTATTTTAGAAGCCAAACGCACTAATGCTCAAGAAATTATTGGTATTGATATTTCGCAAAACATGCTTAGTGTGGCTATCGAGAAAGCAAAAAAGCAGAATCTTGAAAACCGTATCAAGTTTATGAAAGCCGATTCGCTTGATATGCCTTTCGACGATAACTATTTTGACTCTGTCACTGTGGGTTTTGGAGTAAGAAACTTTGCCGATATTCCTGCTGGATTGCGCGAAATACACCGTGTGGTAAAACCCTCTGGACGTCTTGTGGTATTGGAACTTAGCCAACCTTCGAATCCTTTAATCAAAGGTTTGTACGGATTTTATTTTCACAAAATACTTCCTATGGCGGGACGGATTGTATCCAAAGATCGCAGCGCATACACCTATTTGCCCAATAGTGTGGATAATTTTCCTTACGGTCAACGTTTTGTAGACATTATGACTGAATGCGGATTCAAAAACACTAAACTCAAATGGCTTAGTTGCGGAATTGCTGCTATCTATTGGGGCGAGAAATAGTTTTTGCAAAATTAAGGGCGATAGCAAAATATTTTTTGTAATCTGCTGTTTAATATATAAATGGTTGAAAATTTACGATAATGAAACACCTTTATATATTACCGATTTTTATTTTGATGATGTCGCTATCTGCATCTGCGCAGCGTAGCATGAAAAACTTACCAGATTACAACAACAAACTTGTCCATTTTGGATTTTCGGTGGGAGTTAACTCTATGGCTTTTGGCATTACTCAATGCGATGATTTTTATCAACGTAATGATATTTATGGCGTTGAAGCTAAAAAATATACAGGATTTCATGTTGGTCCTATTGCCAACTTGCGACTAAATAAGTATTTTGATTTTCGCGCTTTGTTTGACCTTTCGTTTAATCAGCGCGATTTGGTTTATTATTATTATCCCGAAGAATCGCAAATAACTATTTCAAACGAGACTATTAGTGTAAACAGCACTCTTTTAGAATTTCCTGTTCAGTTTAAATACCGTGCCGAGCGTATGCACAATTTTGCACCATACGTTATAGCGGGCGGAAATTTTAGATATGACCTTACTGCGGGCAAGCCAAAAGAGGGTGAATTGTCGGTAAAATTAAAAAAGATCGACCCTTGCGTAGAGTGGGGTGGAGGTTTTGACTTTTATTTGCCTTATTTCAAGTTTTCGATTGAGTTGAAATACAGCAAAGGAATCAACAATTGTTTAGAATACGACGATACTAAATATTCCCAGTGTATCAAAGACTTAAAGAGCAACGCTTTTGTAATTTCGTTGCATTTTGAGGGATAAAAGAAGGGAGCGCATTTCTGCACTCCCAAAATTCAAACTTCCAAAAATTATTATTATTATTATTATCCGCGAATAGCTACAATGCCGGGCAATTGTTTGCCTTCCATGTATTCGAGCATTGCACCGCCACCAGTAGAAACGTAGCTTACTTTGTCGGCAAGACCGTTTTTGTTGATAGCTGCTACCGAGTCGCCACCACCGATGAGGGTGAATGCGCCGTTAGCTGTTGCTTTAGCCACTGCTTTTGCGATAGCTGAAGTACCTTTGGCAAATTTATCCATTTCGAATACGCCCATAGGTCCGTTCCAGATAACAGTTTTAGACGATGTGATAACTTCCTCAAATTTAGCGATAGATTTGTCGGCAATGTCGAGACCCATCCAGCCTTCGGGAGTTTTGTCAACGTCAGAAACGTTTGTGTTGGCATTAGCGTCGAATTTGTCGGCGTTAACAGCGTCGATAGGAAGATATACCTGAACACCTTTAGCTTTTGCAAGGTCGAGAATTTCTTTAGCCATATCGAGTTTGTCAGCCTCGCAGAGCGAAGCACCGATTTCACCACCCATAGCTTTGATGAATGTGTAGGTCATACCGCCACCGATGATGAGGTTTTGAACGCGGTCGAGAAGGTTTTTGATAACGTTGATTTTGTCAGAAACTTTTGCACCACCCATGATAGCTGTGAAAGGTTTCTGAGAATCGTTGAGAACTTTGTCCATAGCTTCGAGCTCCTTGTTGATGAGGAAACCGAACATTTTGTTCTCTTCAGAAAAGCTGTCGGCGATAACGGCTGTAGAAGCGTGTTTGCGGTGAGCTGTACCGAATGCGTCGTTTACATAAACGTCAGCGTAAGAAGCGAGTTTTTTTGCAAAGTCGGCTTGTTTGGTTTTTAATTCTTTTTTAGCGGCGTCGTAAGCGGGATCGTCTTTTTCGATACCTCTGGGTTTGCCTTCTTCCTCAGCGTAGAAACGGAGGTTTTCGAGAAGGAGGATTTCGCCGTTTTTCAAAGCTTTAGCCTCGGCATCAGCGTTAGCGCAGTCGGCAGCAAACTTGATTGGTCCGAGATATTTTTCGATAGCGGGGATAATCTGTTTGAGCGAGAATTGAGGATCGGGGTTCTTTTTTGGACGACCCATGTGGCTCATTAGGATAGCGCAGCCGCCGTCTTCGATAATTTTCTTGATTGTGGGGAGGGCACCGCGGATACGAGTGTCGTCCGAAACTTCGTGAGTCTCTTTGTTCAAAGGAACGTTAAAGTCAACACGAACAATAACTTTTTTGCCTTTGAAATTGTAATTGTCAATTTTTTGCATTATTATATTGTTTTAATGTGTTAAATAATATCGTGTATAATTTTTGCAAATATAGAGATTTTGCCTTAATAATCGTCAAAAAATATGTTAATTCGTGCGATTTTTTTTGAAATTCAACTGTGGTTTCAATCGACAAAATATCAGACAGAGTAATAATGCTTGGCGGATGCGTATCCTACGACAGTATAGTGCCGGTGACGCAAGCTGCTGAAGTTGCCGACAATTATTTGCAGTTAGTGGTAGCGTCAGATTCTGTGCTGCCACATTCCACCCACAAACTCTCATACGATTGGGTAACTGGGCTTGTACGGTAGGTTCGCTAATCTTGCGCTTCTCAATAGCCGTTTGCACGTATCAAGCAATACAGAAAAGACAGTATTTTATTTTGTGATTTAAAAATCATGGGGTTTGTGTTTATTAAAAAAGCCGCGCGTAATCACTACGGGCAGCTTTTCTTTTTACTCTAACCTATTAATACTTAAATAAATACTTTTAAACGATGTGCAAATATACATCGATAAAAGTAGTTGAACTAAGATTGGTGTAACAATTGTGTTTTTTGATGTTGCAAGGTTGAAAATTTTTCTTTTGTTTCATAAATCTGCCTTTTGTTTCCTGTGTTTCCTAAGGTTGTTACATACCCCAATTATTCGTGTAACATTATTTTGATGATGTTACATTTTGGGTGAATAAATGCCCTTAGAATGACTTTAAAAGGCTATTACTCCCGAACCAATAAGTTCGTCGTTTTGATACCAAGCGGCGAATTGCCCGGGGGTGATACTTTTTTGCGGAACATCAAATTTTATAAAAATTCCCTTTTCGGTTTTAAAAATTTCGGCATCTTGCAGCGGTTGACGATAACGGATTCGCACCTTGCAACGGAGGGATTCTCCATTTTTTAATGCAAGATCGGGACGAACGTTGTGAATTTCGTCTTCGTTGATAAAAAGAGCCTTGCGAAACAGACCAGGATGCTCGTCGCCCATGCCTATGTATATAACGTTTCGTTCAATATCGGTGGCAATTACGTAAACAGGCTTTTCGTGTCCGCCAATATCCAATCCTTTTCGCTGACCTATAGTATAATATTGAGCACCAATATGTTTGGCGATGATAAAGCCATCGTCGGGAGTGTAGACGTATGGTTTTGCAAGAGCTTCAAGGTCGTCGGGGTCGTCGTGACGGCGGCGGTAAACAAAAGCATCGTCGGTGATTTCTACAATATCGCCTTCTTTTGATTTTAGTTTCTGTTGAAGAAAAACTGGCAAATCTACCTTGCCCACAAAGCAAATGCCTTGAGAATCTTTGCGTTTGGCGCATGCAAGATTGGCGTCGGCTGCTATTCGCCTAACTTCGGGTTTAATGATATCGCCAATGGGAAAGAGTACATTTTTTAATTGCTCTTGACTCATTTGACATAGAAAATAGCTTTGGTCTTTGTTTGGATCAGAACCTGCAAGCAAACGGCTGTAAGTTTTTCCATCGGCACCTACTATCTCGTCGCGACGGCAGTAATGTCCTGTGGCAACATAGTCAGCACCAAGTTCTTGGGCGTAACGGTTGAAAATTTCAAACTTGATTTCGCGGTTGCAGAGCACATCAGGGTTTGGAGTGCGTCCACGGCTGTATTCGTTGAACATATAGTCTACCACGTGGCTCATGTATCGTTCTGAAGAGTCAACCACATGCAGCGGAATACCAATTTGCTTGGCAACCATCTGAGCCACAAGCTGATCTTCTTCCCAAGTGCAATCGCCTGAGAGTGTTACCGAGCTATTTTTCCAATTGATCATAAACAGAGCATGCACATCGTAGCCCTGCTGTTTTAGCAATAGAGCCGACACTGCACTGTCAACACCTCCGCTGAGGCCTATAACCACTTTTTTCTTCATATCAGAAAATTTTTCGCACCAAATTAGTGGCGTGTGTCTCGATGGTAAATTTCGCAGAGTTCTACGTCGAAGATAAGGTTTGCATAGGTTTCGCCATTAGCAATCGAATCTCGACCAAATGCATACGAGGCAGGAATGTAAAATGTGGTTTTTCCTCCCTCTTTCATTGTGGGCAAACCAATTTGCAATCCATAAAGTATGCTTGAACTCGATGTGCGAGAATATGGTAGAACAATCTGTTCGGCAATGTCTGATTGATTTACTAATACTTTGTTAGGGTCTTTGAGCGACTTGTAAGAATATTTGATACACACAGTGTCGCCCATTTTACATTGTTCGCCTATACCTACAACATTTTCTACATAAAAAACGTGGTCGATATCCACTGCGTTGATGTTGTGTTCGTTGAGATACGATTTTATAACGTCGGTATCTTTGTCGATTTGCAGTTCTTCTTTTTTGCAAGATACTGCCGCAATGCACATTACGGCAAATAAAATAATCAGTTGTGATGCTTTCATTTTGTAATTTATTTTTGTAACGCTGCAAATTTACACATTCATTTTTTAACTACAAGTTAAATAATGTTATTCTGCAAAAAGGTTTTTCTGCATAATGCGAATAGTATCGGCGAGAGCTCGGTATTTATCGGTTTGACCATCGTAATCGGCATTGCATTTTTCGTAAACGGTGCGGCAAGCTATAGCATTATCCGATATTTTTTGTAAAAGAATGTTAGTGCTAACGTCTTTGTTTGACTGCAAAGCCTCGTTGATGTATCCACGGAGGTTGTCGAGCCCGTCAATAGCTTGTTTCAAACGTTTTTCGTCTTTGGTTTTGTCGGCAAACATTTGCAGCATTTTAAAATATTTTCCAGCCACCATAATTGCTGCTGAAGATGCATCGCCTTTTTGTTCGTTTTGCAAAATTATTTCTGAAAATTTCTCATTGTTTGGGCGTCCTTTTCGTACTGCGCCAAACGAAATGCCTGTGCGATAAGCCTGACGGTATTTGTTGCTGTCGGTAGAATCGGTGATAATGTCTTCAACAGCTATGGGGTCGTTGTCGGCAGAAACTAACGAATCGTCGTCAATAATATCGAGGTTGAATTTGCTGTATGCCTCAGGAATAGTGATGGGTTCTTGGATTTTCACTATTGTGTAGGTTTCTGATTCTTGTTCGGTGGGTGTTGGATCTGCTGATAACGACATAGTTACAGGACTCTCTTCTGATTCAATTGCCCTGCTGACATTGCCTTCGGTTTGTGTGCTTTTTTGCGAGCATGATACCACAAAGGCAAGCATAAGAAATAATGCGATTTTAGTTTTCATGTTGTTGTAGAATTGATTGGTGCAAAAATACTCATTTTTTTAATAATGTGCACCTTGGGCTGAATTTTTTATAGCAGCATTATGCCAGCACAAAAACGTTCTGAGTAGCCATTGCGAGCTGAAAAAAACGATGGGGTATGGTGCTTAGTGCAAAGGTTGCTTTGCTCAATATTGCTTATTGGTATGCCTAAGTGCATGAGGTCACCAATGATAGTTTTTTTCATATCAATGGTGTACCTTCCATAGTCAGCAAGCCCTACGATGTCAGGAGCGTAGTATTTGCGTTGCATATAGTTGTTGACGCACTCTAAGTCTACGGTGTAGCAGTTTTTGCAAATGTGCGGACCAATGCCTACAAGAATATCGTCGTATGATGCTCCAAACTTGGTGTGGAGTATTTCGGCGGCTTTGGGTGCTGCTCCTAATCTGCATCCTTCGCGTCCGGAGTGAATAGCAGCAATAGCCTTTACCTTAGGTGCATACATAAGCACTGGCACACAATCGGCACTGCGTGTAATAAGGCACAATCCGGGTTGATTGGTAATAAGAATATCGTTGTCTTGAATTGCGTTTTGTTTGAGATAGAATCCCGCACCAGCATCTTCTTGGGTAACGATGTGATAGTTGGCAGAATGCGCCTGAGTTTGGAACACAAAATTTTCGGGCGTAAGTCCAAATGTCATAGCAAGTTTTACTCTGTTTACCACAAAGTCGCTAAGTCCAGAATATCCGATGTTGAATATCCCGTAGTCAACGTCGGGCAGAAAACTTGTAGTCACAAAGTTGAGTATGCCGACATGATCTTTAAAAATGTCGAACTTCAATATGTTTCGATGTTCCTCGCTTACGTACATTGTTTTTTACATTATTCTTGTTGTCTTTAAATGCCTTTTTACAAATATAGTTCCATTTTTATTTGGCGGCGTTTATAAAATAAACTACATTTGCAGAAAATATTTTTTTAGTATGAAAATAAAATTATTGTTTGTTGGCTTATTGACGCTTGTATTGGCAGCTTGCAACCCAAACCGAGTTTTTGTAGAGCGCGTTACCATACCTAATATGGTGTGGCACATGGACTCTTTGGTTAATATTACAGTGCCTGTAGACGATTCGGCGCAGTTTTATGATATTAAAATCGCCATCAGGAGCAATGTATATTTTCAATCGCGCAACCTTTGGCTTTTTATCAATACATATTCGCCCGACCATGTTGTTGAGGTTGATACGCTTGAATGTATACTTGCCGATGAACAGGGACATACCACAGGCGACCCTGCACTTGATATCATCGATTATGAGATACCTTTTAAAACAGGCGTTAGATTTCCAACTACGGGCAACTATCGCTTTTCTATTCAACAAGGTATGCGTATGGAAAAACTTCCATGTATCGACGAGATAGGCATCATAATGGATAAACATCCAAAATCAGATAAGTAAAATGTCGAAAAATAAACTTGCCAAATTTGCCGAAATGGCAGATTTTAAAAATGTTGTGCAACCAGACGATGTTTCGTTTGACCGCACACCTTATATATTAAGAGGAAAATGGCGCGACGATTTTTTTCACAACGCCAACCCATTAACACTTGAACTCGGCTGTGGCAAAGGCGAATACACAGTGGGACTTGCCAAAAACAACCCTTCTGGCAACTATATTGGTATTGATATCAAAGGAGCCCGAATTTGGACAGGTGCTAAGTCGGCTTTGGAGCAAAATCTTGATAATGTGGGATTTCTGCGCACTAAAATTGATTTAATAGATAAGTTTTTTGACCAAGACGAAGTTTCAGAAATTTGGGTAACATTTGCCGATCCGCAACCCAAAAAACAGAACAAACGTCTTACATCGGCATACTTTTTAAATCTTTATCGAAAAATTTGTGTCAACGGTGCTCGTATTCACTTAAAAACAGATAGTAGATTGTTGCATTTTTACACAAAGGCGTTGCTTGAAGCCAACGGCATTACCCCAGAGTTTGCCACCGACGATCTTTATGCTTCTGATTTTAAGGGAGTAGCAGTGGATATTCAAACATTTTACGAAAAAATGTTTCTTGCCGAGGGTAAAAAGATTACCTATTTGACATTTTTGCTTGATAAGAACAAACCTGTGGTAGAAATTCCTAAGTTTGTAGAAGAACCTTAATGCAAATCCAGCAATGGAAAACGAAGGCGAAAACCGCAGACATATTGTGTGGAGAATACTTAGCCGTTGTAAACATTATATTACGGCGGTTTTGGTATTTGTTACATTGTTGTCGTATTCTGCAGTTTATATCAATCCAGAAGTGTTTCAGTTTCCGCAATTTGTGGGAATGGCTTTCCCTTACATACTGGCTATTGATATTTTTTATATCATTGTGCTGCAGGTTTTTAAACGCAAAGCGGCTTTTATAGTGGCAGGCGTTGTGCTGCTTGGAATTGGATTTGTTCGCAATACGGTGCAGTTGAACCCTTCGGCATATTTTAGCAATGGCAACCGTAGTGGTTCAAATGATTCGGCTATCAAAGTTATGTCGTTTAATGTTCGACTTTTAGATAGATACAATTGGATAGATAAAAAAGGCAACACTCGCGAACAGATTTTTAAATTTTTGGCTTTTCAATCGCCTGATATAGTGTGTTTTCAGGAGTTTTACGCTCGTTATGCCGATAGTGTCAACAACGAAACCATCATCAGTAATGAATTGAATGCTTCATATATTGTTCACGATTATAATACCGACGAACATTGGCTAAAAACCGACAAGGGATATGTGATTTTTTCGCGGTTTAAACTCGAAAACCGCCGTTATATTATCGACAGTGCCAATCATATCAACGGTATTACTGCCGACGCTGTGGTGTATGGCAAGCGTATCCGCATTTTTAATATCCATTTAAAATCTATTCACTTGGGCTACGACGATTATAGTTTTATTGATAGTCTCGACCATAAAAACAACAGCAAAAATTTTACAGGATTTAGAAATATTTACCAAAAAATAGGTTCTGCATATTCTGAACGCTCTATGCAAGCTGCGGCAATAGATTCTATGATAAAAGCCTCGCCATATCCTGTGGTGGTTTGCGGAGATTTTAACGAGCCTCCAGTATCGTATTGCTATCGGAAAGTAAGGGGCGATTTAGATGATGCGTTTTGCTCAAGCGGTACAGGGTTTGGTACTACTATGTCGTTGAAATTCTTAAAGTTTCGTATCGATTATATTCTTCATTCGCCCGAATTGCAGTCGTGGGGATTTCAAACTCATCCTGAATATCTTTCTGATCATAACGCTATCAGCTGTTTTATCAAGCCATAGGTTTAATGCGAACACTCGTTGATGAACTTGAAAAAATCTTCGTACCACAAAGCTGCGGATTTATCCTCTGATTTTATACGTTCGGTTTTGATGCCGAATCCGTGTCCGCCTTCGTTGTATAGTTTGTAGTGATGTTTAACTGATGTTGCATTAAGTGAATCGTTGAATATCAATGCATTGTGATAATCAACAATAGGGTCGTCGGTGCAATTGATTACAAATATTGGAGGCATTTGATTATGTACGTGACGTTCGAGACTCATGCTGTCTTTGGTAGCCTCGGTATAATATTGCCTAAGTAGGTTTCTACGCGATTTTTTGTGCACATATCCGTCCTGCATGGTTATTACGGGGTAAATCATAATAGCAAAATCAGGACGGAAATAGTTTTTGGGTAAATTGTCGTCAAAAAGATTGTTGAAATCTTTGTCGAAATATATTGCAGACGTGCCGCTGAGGTGTCCTCCTGCCGAAAAACCGCAGACTCCAAGAGTGTCGTAGGTTTGATACATTGTTTTGATGTAGTTGATAGCCATTTGTAAATCTTGAATTTGCGATGGATAACAGTTGCCACGCATTCCACGACGATAAATAAGCACATAACAATCGTAACCATATTTGTTGAATAATCGTGCTGGTGAAAAACCTTCGTTTTCTTTTGCTAAATAACAGTAACTACCTCCGGGACAAAATATTATGGCTTTGTTGCTTTGCTTTTCGCCGGCAGGCATAGGGTAGAGGCGCACAGCTTTTTTGCGAAAATCTTCGGGGTGTTTTCCCCATAATTGTATGTATTCTTGTGCGTTAAGATTTGCCGAAACAAAAATTGCTATTAATATAATAAGGTGTCGCATGGTTTATCCGATATACTTTAAGTTTGGTGGAACAGACACGCAGTTTTTGGCAACGAGAATCTTGTCGGGGTCGGGATCCGAAGCTCTAACCTCAGTTTCGGGATGAACAAGAGCAAACATAAGAGCGATTTCGCCGTAGCCACAGTTGTCAATATGCTTGGTTGAGCCCTCAAAAGTATCAATATATTCGAGATTGCCGTTGAGATTCTTTTTTACTGTATTGGCAATTTCACTTCCCTTGTAAAGATAGTTGTGAAACACCAGCTGTCGGTAAAAATCGGTATTTTGATGCCGCTTGTGCATATCTTCCAAACGGTTGATGATATGATGTCGAAAATTTCGAGCGGTTTCCAAAGTGGTGTCTGCCATTAGAGGATCGTCTTGAGTAAAACGTTTTCCAATTTCTAACACCATTTTGCCGGGGTTTACAATCAAACTGCCTTTTTTGAAAATGAGATTGAGTCCGAGCAAAACCACAGGCACTATATCGAGGTTGAGTTGTTTTGCCAAATAGAATGCGCCTTGATGAAAACGGTGAACTTGTCCGTTGTTTGAGCGTGTTCCTTCAGGGAAAATCACAATAGAATATCCCTGAGCTACAAGCGGTTTGAATTTTTCTGTGAGCACATCGTAACCAAGAGACGAAGGGTAAAAATCTGCTTTTTTGAGAAAACTGCCGTAGATAAAGTTTTTTTGCTGAGCGTCGTTGGTGAGAAAAAGGATTTTCTTTGCGAGGCTCTTGATAGCGAGAATGTCAAAACTGCTTTGATGATTGGCAATTATGAGCGATGGTTTAGAAAAATGTTCGCCGTGTGGGTTTGAAACTTCAAATTTTACGCGTGGAGCCTTGTATATCATTTGCACATATCGGTGCATTTGAGAGTGTATTTTGTCGCGGTTTTTTACAAAAATGGTGTAGACGCGCATCAAAATGCATATCCACAAAAACTTGAGAAAATAAAACAGCGAATTTGCCATACTTCTAAACGTGTATGGAAATATTCGAGGAGTGCCGTTGCGCTCTTTTACCAAAAAGTTGTAGAGCATCGGTGGAAAAATATACGCTGACGCCACCACAGAAAACATTCCTATAACTACCACAATGCCAAGACTTTTCATTGCAGGATGCTGAGCAAACACAAGTGAACCAATACCAACGAACATAATCAGCGATGATATAGCCACGCTACTTTTAAATGAATCGAGCACCTTGCGTCCGCGCGAATGTTCGTAGATAAGTCCTTCGGTGATAAAAACGGTGTAGTCGTCGCCCTGACCAAAAATAAACGTTGCGAGGATAATGTTGACAATATTGAAACTGATTCCACAGATATACATTATGCCAAGAATCCAAAACCAACTGATTGTGAGCGGAATAAACGATATAATACTGAGTTCTGCCCTTCCAAACGATATGGTTAAAAACACAAAAACTATAAAACCTGCCGAAAATAGCACAAAATTGAAATTGTCGCTAAGACTTTCGGTAAGTGTTTGCGACACAATGCGTTCGTCAAAGGCTGTGATGTTGGGGTCGATATTGGCAAAACATTCTGTAACGTTTTTAGCCATATCGGGTTTAACTCGCAGAATAGTGATAACTGCCGCGCCCGACGAATCTTCGTTGATGTAACCTCCTGCACCTGTGTTGATTATAGGTTCAAAAAACGCTAAGTCCTTAACAGAAAATGTATCTGAAAGTATCTTTGCCGCTTTGTTGAAATAATTTTTGTTGAGATTATGTTGTTCGGCATGATAATCAGTAAGATGGATAATCGAATCTCGGTAATTGGTTGTAAATGAGTTCCATTGATTGATGCGTTGCTGCTGCATTTGTTTCGATGGAACAAAATTGCCAATACCAGAAACTTTTAATATTGTTTTGGATTTGAGAAGACTGTCGGCTATTGGTGCTGCTTTTTCGTAGCGTTGAAGTGCCTCTTCGATGTTGTTTCCTGTGGTGGCAACATAAACCGACACCGCACTGTCGCTGTTGAGCATTCCAAAAGTATGATTGGCTTCGGAGCGAAGGTCAGGGGTCATATAGTTTAGACGACTCATATCGCCGTCAAACTTTGTGTTGGTGCTAAGCCACACAAGCACAGGGGTGATTATCAAAACGGGTATTATTACATATTTTTTTTGCAAAAAATTGAAATTCAGATTAATACCACGTTTTGTAGATTCTTTTTCTGTGTCTATCTTTTTTACCAAATGCGGACAAAAAACTAATGTGAACAATATGGCTGCAATTAGCAAAAGACCTCCAGCAAAACCTAAATCACGAAGTGCTGGACTGTCGGCAAATACCAACGCAAGAAAAGCTGCTACAGTAGTAACGTTTCCAGTAATTAGTGGCGCTGTTATCTCCCTGATATTTTGCTCCATATCGCCGCTATGGTAATAATGCGTTATAAAATGTAGCGGATAATTAGCTGCTATGCCCGTAAACACTGCGCAAATGCCAAGAGCTATTACCGAAATGCCTCCAAACACTATCCACGACATAGCAGCAGCTGCGGCAAATCCAAACACGAGTGTTGCGCCCATTACCAAAAGGTTGCGTATGTTTCGTATTGAAAACCACAGTATTAGCAAAATAAGTATAATAGAAAATACCGAAGTAATGAGCGAATCTTTTTTGATTTGAGCTGCATTGCACACGGCAATTACCGGCGGACCAAAAATTGTAACCTCTGTATCGGGATATATTTTTTGAAAATCATCGGCTGCATTTTGCATAATATTAACAATCTGTGCGTTAACGCCGCTTTCGCTCATTCCAGTAGGTGAATCAAAAAATATTACACCCCGTTTCATTTCGGGCTCCATTATGTAGCCGTTGTAAATTTGATAACCTCCTGCCGGCTTAAAGTTTTGTAAATCAGATAATACGCTTACAAACATTCCGAGAGGGTCGTTTTGTACCACATTTTTTACATATCCCGGAGCAGGTGATTGCAGAATAGTTTTATCGGTTTGTATAGCTTTTTGAGCGTGTTGAGGCGTTAAACACGAATCTGTTGCAAACTTAAAGTTCTGACCACTAACAAACAGAGGTATATTTTCTTGAACAAATTTAGCTGTTGCGTTGATTGCATTTTCGTTGTTGCGGGCTTTAATATCAGCCACAAGCGGTGATCCTGTTTTTTTGAGATAGTTGGCAAAAATATCCATTCGGCGTGTAAGTGAGTCGGGCGTGTAAGTGCTATCTTTTTGCTTGATATATATGAAGATACGCGAATTGCCAGCTGCAATACCAATAAATTTCGACACCTTTGAATAACCGCTTTTTTGGGGAAGAAAATCCGAAATGTCTTCTCTAAAATTGAGCCTCGAAGCACATAAAGCAGCCACTGTGCATGCCAGCAGCAATAGTATCGCGGTAAGTGTTTTACGCTTGCCGAGATACCTATATAATTTTATAAAAAAACGTGTTAGCATCAGCGCCGAAATACCTCTTAATTGTTGTTGTCTATCTTGATATATACCTCTAAAAGTTTGGCGCTGCCTTGCGGGAAAAAACTTAAGTTTTTGATAACTGCAGGAATAAGCACCGTTTCGCCACAAACAAGGTCTACGCTTTCGCCTTTGTCGCCATATTCAATTCGGCAACTACCCTCCACACATATATATATTATAAAGGAGTCGATTTCGGGAAAATCGCGTTCAATAGGCATATCGAGTTCAAAAATATTGGTTGTAAAGTATTTACAATCAATAATATTGACCTCTGTGTTTTTTTTAGGAGTGTATTTTTGCTTGCTATTGCTTACACATTCAAAATCCAAAGCGTCAACGGCAAGTTCGGTATGCAGTTCGCGCAAGTTGCCATCGTCGTCGCGACGGTTGTAGTCAAAAATTCGGTATGTAATATCGCTTGATTGCTGCACTTCTAACAAAAGAACCCCCTTGCCAATAGCGTGAACGCAGCCCGGCGGCACAAAAAACACATCGCCCTCTTTTACGTCAAGGATGTTGAGCTTATTATGCACACTGCCATTTTCTACGGCTGTAACGTATTCATCTTTAGTTATTTTGTTGTTGAATCCCACTATAAGGCTTGAATCTTTTTCGGCGTGAACCACATACCACATTTCGGTTTTCCCAGGGCAATTGTGGCGTTGCCAAGCAAGGTTGTCATCGGGATGCACTTGTACCGAAAGGTCGTCGGTAGCATCGATAAATTTAACCAATAGCGGAAAATAGTCGCCAAAGGTTTCGTAAACCGAGTCGCCCACAAGGTCGCCCATGTAAACTTCTACCAACTCGTCGAGACTATTGCCTTTCAAAAATCCGTTGCTAACCACCGACACCGAGTTGGGCACATCGCTAACCTCCCAACTTTCGCCGCAATGTCCTGGCAAACCGTGACGATTGAATAGTTTTTCAAATTTGTTTCCACCCCATATTCTCGTCTTGTAGACTGGAGAAAATTTTAGCGGGTATAAAATATTGCTCATTATATTAATGCAGAAAATTTTTATATTCGGTACTAAATTTGTATGTTTGCAAACAATAGCAAACAAAAAACGGGTCAAAAGTAATCCTTTTTTCCCGAATTACATAACATTAAAAGACATTATTAATAAAAATGTCGGGTTATTATGCTATTACACAAAGAATTAGAAATAAAAATTTTTCTTTTAAATAATTTTGACATTAATTTAAAATTTTATAATTTTAGTAGCCTATATTTTAGGTATAGTGGACTGAAAAACAAAGTTGAAATTTATGAAAAAGTTCAAACTCTCCATAAAGTCGAAGTTTAGGTTATTCCTGTTAATAACTCTATTACCCTTCATTATTGTATCTGTGATATTTGTGGTACTTTTGGGCAGGAACAAAGCCTACGAAGATTATGAGCAGAAAGTGCTCACACTCAAACTCGAATATCTCAAACTCAAAGAGTATGAGCAATCGTTTTTGCTTTATTACACTACCGACAATACGTTTTTCAAAACAATGGAAAACGAATATTTGCGTAAATTCGAACTTGAGCAAAAGCAGATCAATAAAAATTTTGACGAACTACTCAACATGCCCACAACAGCAGTTCTCGACCTCAACAACAACATTTACATGCTAAAAGAGAATGCTACAAGTTACGGCGATTTGTTAAATCTGGTAGCTTCTAAATTCTACAAGCGCGGTTCGTTTACTACAGGTATAATTGGCGAGATTGAGCGCAGTTACGCATCTGCCGTAGCTCAAAAATCGCTTCCCGCACAGATATTGTCGTCGTTGAAAGAGATGGAAGTGCAATATCTAAACCGCAAAGATCCAGCTTATTACAACGATTTTGTAACCATTTATACTCAAAATATGGGTAGCGCGGCAATTATTGAGCCCGAACCTATTCCGATTGTTCAACGCGATACCACACAATCCGATTCGCCAGCTGTTGCCCCACAACCACCAGTTCCATCACAACATAAAAACAAGGCAAAATCTACCGAAAAGCTTAAACCTGTCAACGATTTCAAACGATTCTTTACTTCTCTGGTAAAAATCGACAAAGAGATTGGTTTTAACCGCGAAGAGGGTCTTCTGTTTGACCTTTCGGTTGAAAAATCTAAACTTGACGACATTGATTCAATGCTTACCAAGATTTCGGAGCAAAAAGAGCATACTGCATCTACCACAAGAATATTCCTTATAATAATTGCTATACTCATCATTTGTGCCTTGGCTTTGGCAATTGCAAAATTGTCAAGCAAAATCACTTCGGCAATTTCCAATATCAGCGGATATGTCAACGCACTCAGCAAAGGTATCATTCCCGACGAGGAAATCAAGTGCAACACCAACGACGAGTTGGCAGATATGGCTGTGGAACTTAATACTTTTGCCCATGGCTTGAAAGAGACCACTCAGTTTGCGAGCAGCATTGGTAGCGGCAACTTGGATACCGAATTTAAACCTTTGAGCGAAAACGACTTGTTAGGAAACTCGCTTCTTGAGATGCGTGAAAACCTTTACAAATCACAACAGGAAGACCAAAAGCGTCAGCGCGAGGACAGCTTGCGTAAGTGGGCAAACGAAGGTTTAACACAGTTTTCTGAAATTCTTCGTCAAAGTACACGCAATATTACCGACTTGGCTAACAATGTGTTAAAAAATCTTATCCATTTCTTGGATGCCAACCAAGGCGGTCTTTTCCTCTACAACGACAACGATAAAAACGACGTTTATCTCGAACTCGTATCCTCATACGCCTACAACCAAGAGCGCAAGAAGAAAAAGAAAATATATCTTGGAGAGGGTTTGGTTGGTACATGTGCCATTGAAAAATCGTATGTTTACCTTACCGACCTGCCAAACGACTATCTTTCAATAACATCAGGTCTTGGTGGAGCAAATCCCAACTGTTTGTTGATTATGCCGCTCAAGGTGGAGGAACAGATTTTTGGTGTAATGGAGATTGCATCGTTTAAGAAGATGGAGAAACACGAAATCGACTTTGTGGAGAAGGTTTCGGAATCAATTGCCTCCACACTTTCAATCGCAAAAATCAACCAACGTACCGCCGAACTTCTTGCTCAATCACAGCAACAAGCTGAGGAAATGGCTTCGCAGGAGGAGGAGATGCGTCAAAACCTCGAAGAACTTCAAGCCACTCAGGAAGAGTCAGCACGCAAGGAGGCAGAGATGCAGAGTATTCTCAACGCTGTTAACAGTTCGTCGCTCGTTATTGAGTACGACCTCACCGGCAACATCACAAGTGTGAACGAGGCATTCTGCAAAACAATGAATCTTCAGCGCGAACAAACCATTGGACGTACATTAGACGAATTTCGCGATACTTCTGCAGAAAATTCGCTTCAAGATGCCGATTTCTGGAATCGTGTACGCGATGGCGAGGTTGTTAAACGTACCGACAAGTATGTTACAGGTGGCGAGGAGCATTGGTTGCACCAAGTGTTTACCCCGATTATTGACAGCGACGGATTCCCATACAAAATCCTCAATATGGCAACCGACATTACTGCAAGCAAAAAGCAGGAGCTTGAATTGAAACTTCAAGCCGATAAAATGGCGGCACAAGAGAATGAAATGCGTAACAATTTAACTGAGCTCCAAAATGCGCAGCAAGCTATGGCGGCTCAGCAGGAAGAACTCAACAAGGCAAATCAAAAACTTCACGATAACGAATCTAACTTGATTAGCGCAATAGAAAAATCGAAAGCGCAAGAAAAAGAGCTTCAAGAAAAAGTTGAAGAACTCAACAAGCTTCACAAAGAACTTGAACTGCAACAAGCTGAAATCCTTGAACAAAACCGCGAATTGCAAGAAAAAGAGAAATTGCAATCTAAGGCTCTTCAAAATGCCGACCGCAATCTTGAACGCACACGTATGAAAATCATGGCAGAGTTTGTTCACAATCTCGAACGCCATGTGGCAGTTATGGACGAAGCTGAGCGGGTATTGCGTAAAAACAAAGATAGCGTTCCTGCCGAGGTTATTACCACGGTTACCGATCTCAAAAATCAGTTTATGATACTGATAACTAAGTACAAATTTGAATAATAATGGGTTATTTATTATAATGTAATTGCTTTGTGCAATGGTGAATTGATGTAGAAATGAGTATTTTTTTGTTTTTAATTGTGTATTATTCATGTTATTTTTATTTGTTTAAATTTATTTGATTTTTTTTTATTGATTTTGGCCGTTTCCAATCCCCCCCAGAGAAACGGCTTTTATTTTGAGAATTTGATGAATTATGGCATTATTTTAGTATAGTATTTTGTATATTAAGTAAAAAAAAATGATGAAAAAACACATACTATCGTTTGCAACTCTTTTGCTGATAACGTTTTCGGTATTAATGATTACATCGTGCCGATCGAAAAATAGCACCAACAATCAATCAAAAATTGTATTTCCTATCGACGAATACGACTCAGAACCAATATCTCAATCTGGTTTTTCGGGTGCAAGGTTGTTGGCGTCGAATAAGGGTTTTAAAATGCCCGAATCTATTACGTTGGATACGCGCAATAACTATATCTATGTGTCGAATATCAATGGCGAACCTGATGTAAAAGATTCTTCTGGCTATATAACGCGAGTAATGCTTTCGGGTGAAATTATTGATACTCTGCCTATTGCCAATTTGAATGCCCCAAAGGGAATGACTGTTGCAGAGCAAACTCTTTTTATTGCTGATATCGACAGAATTGTAGTGTATGATATTGAAGCGCAAAAAGTTACAAAAATTTACCAACCCGAAGGTGCGGAATTTCTCAACGATGCGGCTTGTGATGCCGACAATAATGTGTATGTGTCGGACTCTAAGGCTGGATGCGTATTTAAAATTTCGCAACAAGGTGAATTACAGACACTTTTTGCCGATTCGCTTTGCGCAGGAGCTAACGGTATTTGTCGTGCCGATGCCAAAATTGCCATTGCAGCCGCCGACCGAATTATTACTATCGACCCTATAAATGCTCGTAGAAGGGTTTTTGCAAAACTGCATTTTACTCCAGATGGGCTTAAATATCACAATGATAGCACTTTTATAGCGTCAGATTTTTTGGGCAATATTTTTGCAGTAACTCAAAAAGAATGTCGTTTGCTTGTGAACGCTCGTGAAGGGGTTAACACCGCCGATTTTGAGTATCTGCCGCTGCAAAACATTCTTATCGTTCCTACGTTTTTTAACAATAGTATAGATATTTACGAAATTGGTTTATGAAAAAACTACACCTTATATATATAGTAACATTTTTGTTGGCAATTTCTATAACTGCCACGGCTCAGCCAGTGGTAGAATTTGCCGAAATGGAGCATAATTTTGGCAACATCGGCGAACTTGATGGTGTTGTTACTCACCGCTTTGTATACAAAAATACGGGTGATAAGCCTTTGGTGGTATCTAAGGTTTATACCTCGTGTGGATGCACTTCGCCAGCGTGGAGCAAAGAGCCTGTGATGCCGGGTCAGGAGGGATATGTGGATGCTACTTTCGACCCACGCGACCGTCCGGGAACTTTTACCAAAAGCATTACAGTGATGCACAATGGCAAAAATATTCAAGATGTGCTGCATATTTCGGGAGTGGTGCAGCCGCGTCCTGAGCCTATTTCTGCTGAATATCCCTATACATTTTTTGATTTGCGGTTGAAGAAAACTACCGTGAATTTTGGTAGCGTTTCAAAGGGCGAAACCGTAAAACAGACAATCGAAATTTACAATCCTACCAAAGCCGACCTTGTGGTAGAGCCCGACAATGATAAAATACCTCTATATCTGTTGCTTACAGTGTCGCCAAAGGTTTTGAAACCCGGCGCAAAGGGTGAAATCAAAGTAGAATTTGTTACCAAAAAATGCGACGGTTGGGACTATTTTGATTTTCAGGCTGGCATTTTGGTTAACACGTATTCTAACAAATTAAACTTCAAATCCATTATCACAGAGAAGTTTACAGCCGAACAAATCAAAAATCCTCCATTGATTGAGTTCCCCAACGGTAAGGATGTTTCTTTTAAGAATGTGGAAAAGGAATCAACTGTATATCAGACGTTAACGTATTCTAACACTGGCACATCGCCACTTGAAATACGTGCAGTGAGAAATTTTTCCGACTGCGTATCTTACAAAATCAACACGCCTGTGGTGCAACCCGGTGAAAACGGCACTATTACAATTTTTTTCAACGCAGAAGGTAAAAAGAATTTGGTAACCAAATACTTAACCCTTGTTACCAATAGTGCACAGAGCGGACACGACAATGTGGTGTTGAAAATTTCGGCGCAGATTGCAGAGTGATTTTGATACATCGCAAGCCGTTTTTTATTATATTTGCATTTATCAATGCCGTATTGTTATGTTTTGGGATTTTATATATCAAAATTACGTCTACATACTGATGCCCGTTATCAGCGGACTTATCGGGTGGATTACCAATGTGTTAGCCGTAAAAATGACGTTTTATCCCATCGACTATTTTGGCATCCGTCCTTTTGGTTGGCAGGGCATTATCCCTTCTAAAACCACGCAGATGGCAGAAAAATCTGTTGATCTTCTTACCCGCGACCTTTTTAAAACTTCGGACGTGTTTTCTCGTATTGACACTCAGAAAGTTACCGAAATTTGCAGCGACGATCTCAACATACTTTGCGGTAAGATTACATCCAAGGTGATGCGATCGCGACTGCCTTTGGTTTGGAGTCTGTCGGGAGCAAAAATCAAGTCCACAGTATCGCAGGTGATTAAAACCGCTATGCCGTCGGCTGTGCAAAACTCTATACAGAGCATCAAAGATAATGTTGACGAAATTATCGACCTTAAAAAAATCACCATCGACACATTGAAAGAAGATAAAACGCTGATTAACAAGATTTTTCTCGACCTTGGAGGCAAACAGTTCCGCTTTATCGAAACGTCAGGATTATTTCTCGGTGCGTTTTTCGGTATAGGGCAGATATTTACAATGACTTACACCTCGCATTGGCTGATGTTTTTGCTTTATGGTATTTTTATTGGATATGTCACCAACTATCTGGCTATAAAGATGATATTTGAACCTGCCGAACCAGTATATATAGGTCCGTTTGTGCTTTGGGGATTGTTTCTCAAACGTCAGAAAGAGGAGTCGTTTCGTTATGCGCAAATTATTGCCGAACGTATTCTCACCATCGACAATCTGTTCGACACCATTTTTCGCAAAGACAATCCACGGGTTAAGGAGATACTTGGTCGCGAGATTTCGTCTGCCGTAGACCGAGTTATGGAGCGTATGCCCGTCCCTGTGCGCATTCTTATGCCCGACGAAAAAATCCGCGAAATCAAAAGCGTGGCACTTTTTGAACTTATGTGCGAAATGCCTCTTTACATTCGTGCAGTGTTCCCTTATGCCGAAAAAGCCCTTGATATTCAGAATACTATCGGTAACAAAATGGCTTCCTTGCCGCCCAAAAAGTTTATCGGTTTCTTGCGTCCCGCCTTTGAGCAAGACGAATGGAAACTTATTGCCGTAGGTGCCGCTCTCGGTGGCGCGGCGGGCATTATTCAGTATTTTATTTCTATAATACTATGTTAAAACATATTTTTACTTTAATCTTTTTAGTTTCAGCTGTTTATGCGTATCCACAATTGCAAAAAGAACCGCGTATTGTTGTGGGCATAGTAATCGACCAAATGCGTTACGACTGCCTCTATCGCTATGGACGTCACATGGGCGAAAATGGTTTTAAACGCCTTATCAGCGGCGGAACTAACTGTACCAACGCTCATTACGAATATCTTGTAACCGAATCGGCTTCCGGTTTTGCCACTATCTACACCGGCGCAAACCCTTGCAGCCACGGAATTATTGCCAACTCGTGGTATCAGCGTCTCGACCGAAAAGTGCAAACCGCAGTAGGCGACAAAAACTACACTTCCATAGGTGGTTCGAGTAGCACAGGTGCGTCGTCACCACTTCAATTGCGCGGCACAACACTCGGCGACGAGATGAAACTTGCCACTTTTAAGCGCAGCAAGGTGATTTCTGTTTCGCTAAACCATCGTAGCGCAATTCTTTCTGCGGGACGTCTTGCCGACGGTGTCTATTGGTTAGACGACAGTACTGGTAATTTTATCACAAATTCTTATTACACAGGTGTTTTGCCACAATGGGTGATGGATTTTAACAACAGAAAACTCCCTGACGAATATATCTACAAAGGTTGGTACACTATCAAAAGTATCAAGCAATATATCGAGAGTCTTCCCGACAACAGCGTTTACGAGATTGGCGTGGGCGGACAAACCACTTTCCCCTACAACCTCGACAAGTTGAAAAAGAGTATGGGTTATGCAGTAATGCGCTACACACCTCACGGCAACAGCCTTACCACAGAATTTGCTTTGCAAGCCATCGAAAGCGAGAATCTTGGCGGCGATGAATTTCCTGATTTACTGTTGATTAATTACGCTGTGCCGGGGTATGTGAGCGATGCTTACGGAATACGCTCCATTGAGTTGGAGGATGTTTACTTGCGTCTCGACACCGAGATTGCCAAAGTGCTTGAAAAACTCGACAAATACATCGGTCACGACGATTATGTGGTATTCTTAACTGCCGATCGTGGTTCGTCAGATTGTCCTACGTTTTTGAACGAAATAGGCATTCCGGGAAATCAAATCAACTGCAACAGCAATGTAACTGTGTTAAATTCTTATCTCAGTGCACTTTATGGACAGGCAAAATGGATCGACCGTTATCATTGTCGCAATATTTACTTGAATCAAACCGTGATAGAAAGCAAAAAACTCAAACTGTCGGAAGTTCAGAATATGGCGGCACAATTGATGATGGAGTTTTCGGGTATCGACAACGCTATGCCCGCATCGTCGTTTCTTACAAGCAATTACACAAGCGGAATTTGGCAACAGGCTCAAAACTCGTTTTGCAGCGACAAGTCGGGCGACATTGTTCTCAACTTTGCTCCGGGATGGCAAGAGGTAACCGAAACATCGCAAGATTATTCGGTTTCGGCTCAAAATTCGCCCTACAACCACGATACGCACGTTCCTTTGGTGTTCTTTGGCAAAAACATCCGCCGCAAAACTGTCAATCGCCGCATCAGCATCACCGACATCACCCCAACCCTCGCCACGCTTCTAAGCATCTGTGCCCCAGATTATTGCTCAGGCAAAACGATTAACGAGGTGATGGAATATTAGTTTATTTTGATTTTATTAGATAATATTTTATCTTTGCGATTGTAATGAGAGTAGTATCACATAACCAAATCTTATGCGTCACTTATGTTATATTTTTGTAATGGTATTTGCTTGGTTGTTGCCGTCAGTAGCCTCCGCGCAGTACACGTCGTCAAACAAAAAGGCCGTCCAGACATTTGAACAGGCTATGAGTCGCTATCAGGCTGAGGAACTCGATGCCGCCAACGAACTTGCCGACAAGGCTTTGAAATTGGATTCCAAATTTTTGGAGGCTCTTTGGCTCAAAGCCGACATTGCCCACAAACGCAAGGATTTTGCCAACGAGGTAACGGTGCTAAAACAGGCTCTCAATCTGCAACCTAAGGACGAAAACACAATTCTTGCTCTTGGCGATGCATTCTTTTTTGATTATAAAAACGATTCGGCTTTGGTTTATTATAAAAAAGTATTACAATTGCCGCGCATTACCGAGATAAACCGAAACCGTGTGACGAAAAATATGGCAAATGCCGAATTTCGTATTTATGCACTTTCGCATCCATTAGATATTAACCCAAAACATCTTGGTAATAAGGTAAATACAGTTTACAACGATTATTTTCCTGCGCTTTCTGCCAATGGGCAAACGCTTGTTTACACCATTGAATTGCCGCAAACCAAAGATAATCCTTTATTGCCTTATACTCAGGAAGATATTTACATTACCAATCGTGCTGCCGACACTCTTCCGTGGCAACAAGCAAGGAGCATCGGCGCGGCTGTTAACACTATGAACAACGAAGGTGCGCCATATATAACTGCTGATGGATCAAAACTTTTGTATACAAGTTGCACTTGTCCTGACGGCTTGATTCGCTGTTGCGATATTTATTATGTGGAACTTGACCAAGCACCTTATTTCGGACTCCCAAAAAAGTTTTCGTCGCCCATAAATTCCGATTATTGGGAATCGCAGCCCTGCCTTTCAGCCGACAACAATACATTATATTTTGTTAGCAATCGCACAGGTGGTTTTGGTGGCAAAGATATTTGGTATTGCACCCGCAACGACAACGGCACTTGGAACGGTCCATTCAACTGTGGACCTAAAATAAATACCTCTGGCAACGAAACCTCGCCTTTTATTCACGCCGACAACCGCACTCTGTATTTCTGCACCGATGCCCGTGTGGGAATGGGCGGACAAGATATTTTTGTATCACATTTGAATAATGGCGAATGGAGCGAACCCGTCAACCTTGGTTACCCAATCAACACCCGCTACGATGAGGCTCGTCTTGCCATTTCGGTACTTGGAACCACAGCCATAATAGCCTCTAACCGCGACACAGCCGCAAATCGCAGTCTTGATTTGTACGAAATTTCGCTGCCTCCGCAAATTCGTCCCTCGCGAACAATTTTTGTAGAAGGCACTGTTTACGACAAGGCTAATGGCAATCCGTTGAAATCGCAGTTTCAGTTGGTTAACATCTCCACCGGCGACACTCTCCAAACGGCATCTACCGAACCAAAATATAATAATA
Source organism: Bacteroidales bacterium (assembly GCA_016293845.1). GTDB lineage: Bacteria > Bacteroidota > Bacteroidia > Bacteroidales > UBA3824 > UBA3824. Next base: position 34,150 of record JAEDDH010000012.1, read on the forward strand.
TTTTATTATATCTACCAATGGGCAACGATTATGCGCTCAATGTTTCGTCGGATGGCTATATGATGGATTCTAAGAATTTTAGTCTCAAAAACTTAGATAGCAAAGTGGAAAAAATCACGCTTGACATTCCCCTCGAAAAAATCGCCAAAGGCACCACCATTGTGCTCAACAATATTTTCTTTGAAACCGACAAATACAATCTTCGCCGCGAATCGGATTACGAACTTGGTAAACTCGTTAAGTTCCTCAACGACAATCCCAAAATCAAGGTAGAGATTGGCGGACACACCGACAATACCGGCTCCGAAACCCACAACAAGCAACTGAGTCAAAACCGAGCCAATGCCATAGTCAACTACCTAATATCCAAAGGTATTGCCCCCGCCCGCCTCACCAGCAAAGGTTACGGCTCATCGCAACCCGCCGTGGATAACGACACCCCCGAAAACAGGGCTAAGAATAGAAGAACAGAGGTGAAGGTGGTGGAGTAGTGTTTTCATAGCAAGTCAATTTCCTTTTTCCTAAATTTTCTTGATTCTTTTATCATTTCTACAAATTCGTCGGTATTAGGAAATATGTCGCCGCACCATACATCCGACTGTTTGTCAGCATTATGGGTAACATCATCTGTGGTTGACTTATTTATATTATCAGACGTTTCTTCTTGTGTAACGTCAAATAATCCGCAACTTTCAATCATTTTGATTATTGCGTTAGCCGCTTTGTTGGCGGGATCAAATGATATAGCCAAAGTCCGAATTTTCTTTCCACGTGTGAGCGAAGAAGATTTCTTGTTGTTTGCGGTAAGTTCCATATCTATTTCTTTTTGTGCAAATATACTCATTTTCTTACACAAACACAACATCGCACATAAATATTTTTCGTCACCTCTAATTTTTTATTCAAATCTTAAAACACCCTATTGCAATAATCCGTATATTTGTAACGGATACTCGGCTCTACATACCCGACATCCAACATAGTAAGAATTTTACGAAAGCGTTATGCTTCGCTTGTCAATGAGAACCTGAGAAATTTTCACAAAGTACAGGAGTTAGCATAACGGTTTCGCATATCGTATAGGCGTAGACCGTTGTTATTGTATCTTTGTACTTAGGTAATCTCAGGACCTTCATTGACAGATGCAATATAAGTATATGCGGTCTGCGCTTTCGTTTTGTAGTAATAAAACCTTTCGGGACTGCAAAAGGGAGAAAAGAGATTGTACAAGATGACTTTAAATGTTGTTGAAGATTTATCGACAGTTCCCCAAAATGAGTATCCTCCAATCATTTATAAATACCGTGATTGGACTAATTCACACCATAAGTCTCTATTAACGGAGAGTGTTTTATATCTGTCATCCCCTAGAAATTTTAGTAAAGATGATCCGTATGATTGCAATGTTCCCGAAAAGTTTCCAGAAGGAGAAGATTTGCGTCGTTTTTATGCGGAAAAGTACAATCCAACAAACTCAGATGGAATGACCTTGAAACAATTTGTAGATTATTGGTGTCAACATTCTCCTATGGCAAATCAACAAGTACGTGACAATTTGTTGAATGAGATAATGGAAGATTTTTTTGACAAGTTCGGTGTTTTGTCTATGACCACAGACTGTGCTAATGATACTATGTGGGAAAAGTATGGAAATCGACATCAAGGTTTTTGCGTGGGATTTAAAACATCAGAACTCCTACCTTTAATTGGCGGCGTTTCGCCTGTACTTTATTACGACGAGTTGCCTGTAATTGATTTTTGGAAAGATTCGTTTGAAACCCAACATATCAAGGGTATATATAGTAAGGAGCGTAAATGGGAGTTTGAAAAAGAATACCGTGTTCACAAAATGTGGCAACAGTCTGCTACAACAGAGCAACGACAAATCCATTTTCCACCTTCAAGCCTTACAGAAATATATCTTGGCCAAAAAATGCCTGAAAGTCACAGAGAAGAGATTAAAAGCATTGCAGCGAAGAAATATCCAAATGCATCAATTGTTGAACTTTAAATTCTAAATACTATGAAAAATAAAGTAATACTACTATTTATCTTCTTTTTACTAAACTGTTTGAATGGTTACTCACAAGATTGGTGGGGACACTCAATTGCAGATAGTCGTTATCATCGAACATTTAAAGGATGTATTGATAGGTACTATAAAATTCAACACTGTATCAATTGACCCAATTGGGGTTTACGTCAATTTAAAAACACAAGAGACGTTTGTTAAATTTGAAATGTATAAGGTCGGTGGCGACAATTGTCTTCTACTACCTGTCGTTCAAACCCTTTATGATAACATTCCTAATACTTATATTGAATGTAATGGTATAAAACTCCCATATGCCAATATTGTCAATGGTCAAGGTGTTAATGATAATGGACCCCAATATATAGCACAAGATTATCAAAAAGTAGAATTAAATGTTCAATTTAAAGGTGTCCTTCCTTTAAACCCTACAACTTTTGATATTCACCTTAATTCTCAGATCGTATATGGTGGAATTAAAGATATTCTATTCAATGGAATGGCTTAAACGATGATGTAATTTTAAAGTATTATGGTTTCTCTCTTCACACAAATTGGACTGAAACATCTATTAAACAATATGCCAATGAACACAATGATGAAATGTGTGGTATTTATTCTTCTCTTGGAGTTTCTAAAATAGGATGTATTAAAGAAGATGGTGTATATAAAGTAATTTGGCTTGGTACATCAGGTCGACCTTGTTGGAATATTGGAGATTGTTTCGCTGTATTGCATCCAACCGCTGCCGAAAATACTTACCAAATGGATTATCTTGACAAATATTTTTCTTTTTCTAAGAACAAATATGCGACATATACGAAGTATCAAAACAGCATAATCCTAACTGTTGGTTCTACCTATACGAAAGACTATCCTATTAGTAGTACTAATAACAATAATAATTATGCAGGTAGAAACAACAGAGGTGATAATTATTCTAATAACGATTCTTTTGTTGCCAAATGGACAGGCACAGGCTTCGCCCTCAATCGTGGTTACATTGCCACCAATCATCACGTGATTGATGGTGCACGTAATATAAAGGTGTATGGAGTGAAAGGTAATTTCAATGTAGGATACAATGCACAAGTGGTTTTGTCAGATGCTCACAACGACCTTGCTGTACTCAAAATTAACGATAGCCGTTTTACAAGTTTCGGAACAATACCCTACCGTGTTAAAACCGCAATGGCTGAGGTTGGTGATGATGTGTTTATTCTCGGTTATCCAATGACTTCAACTATGGGCGAAGAAATAAAACTAACGACAGGAGTGATTAGTGCAAGGTCGGGATTTCAAGGCAATTTATCGCTATATCAGACCACTGCACCTATTCAGCCCGGCAACAGTGGCGGACCTCTATTTGACAATAGCGGCAACCTTATAGGTATTGTTAATGCTAAACATAAGGGTGCTGAGAATGTAGGTTACGCTATAAAATCCTCTTATTTGAGCAATTTGATACAGAGTGGTTCTATGTCGGGGCTGCTGCCTCAAACCAACTCCATTTCGGGTCAAAGTTTGTCAGGCAAAGTAAAGAGTGTGAAGAATTTTGTGTTTTTGATTAAATGTAATTAAACTATGGTGCGATATTATACCGACAGATACAAACATAGACAACGAAACATTATGAGCGAAATCATAACCAATGATGCTTGGAATGGCATACATCAATTATTTAAAAAACTGATTGCGCATAATAATTTGGCAAAAGAGTTTCCAAAAACATCAACCGTGTATGTTGGTTACAACATACAACAAGAAATAATTACGTGTTGCGACGAAACCTATTTTACAAATCGCCTATATGCCTCAATACCTAATATGAAGCGGGTATTAGATAATAATACAGGAGATATATATACAGTAGTGACCAAAGCAGAATATGTAGATGAAGACTTTCAAACCGTATCCCCTGAATGTGAACCAATAGCCGAGAGTGAGAAACTGCCAATTACTTATGCGATACTTGACTTTGTGGAATTTGTCTATAATCGTATTTATGATGTTAGAAACGAGTTAGTTACAATTGATGTTACCCCCTCTGAGTTTGGATATACAAGTGAACCACAAAAAATATATGGTTTGATATTTTTGGAAACAACAATTGCTAAAAATCAGTTTAGAGAAGATATTAATGAGATATTCTACCGCAACGACCTCGCTTATGAACTTAACGAAAATGGTGAAATTAACTATGTGCTTGAATATCAAATTGATTTAACTGCCACATCTGACGAACCAGAATTGAAAAAATTGTTGGAAACTGCCAACAAGAAAATTAGAAGTAAAGAATTGTTGGAGCGTAAACTTGCATTGAAAGAACTTTGGGATGCGTTTGAACGGATAAAGACAATAACACTAACAAAGACACAAATCGCAGAGACAAACAAACCAGAAAACTTAAAACAATCATCAATACAAGCACTCCTTGATAGTATAGCAGTAGACAAATCTGATGATTTTTATCAAATACTGAATAAAGAATGCTTGATCTTAACGTTTATTGGCAATAACTTTGGAATTCGACATAGCGAAACTTACCAAAAAGAATTAAATTCAAAACAGATTAATTATCTGTTTTTTAGATTGTATTCAATGGTAGTTTTGCTACTCAACAAGTGATGCATTTTACTTATCCCCGTAATGATCCATCAATGAAATCACCAAAACAACCACCGTATCGTCGTGAATTTCATAGACGATACGGTATTCTTGGTTTAACCGCCGCGACCAAGTTTGTTTATATGGATAATGCTTTAATTGTTCCACCTGACCTGTGCCTGAGCGGGGATGGTCGGCAATTTCCACCAACAAGTCTGCTAACTTTTTGATGAGCGACTTGTTGCCACTTTTTTTCAATGCGGCAATATCCTTATCGGCCTGTTTTGTTTTCCTGATAGTGTATGCCATAATGGTTAGATTAATCCCAAATAACGTTCAATGTCCTGGGGAGATTTCAGTTCTACACCTGAATCTTCCATTGCCTCCTTGTCGTTGAGTATGCGATCCAATTTCTCCACATTCCTCTTATCAGCAAAGAAAGGGTCGCCAGATGGACTGATTTCATACGGGTTGCAGCGGTATTGCTCGGGAATTTTTGCAATTTCGGGGTCGATGGCTTGGGATTTCCTGTTCTTCTTTATGGACTGTAACTTGTCGGTCAGCCAATCTAAACTTCTGTCAGATAGGTTGAGCGTGGTTATATAATCAAACAGACCGTGTAATGCTACTTGTGTCATTTTTAGGTAAATGTTTTGTTTTCAAGCGCAAATATAATGTTTTTCTTTTAACATACAAAAGAATTTGGGGGTTAAAAACAGCCTTTCCTAAAAACTGCGGTTTGCATTCCGCTGTTATATTTCGCCATCTATCCATCCGCATATCGCGGCTATCATACTCAATTATAAACTGTGCTTGCTTACAACATTCCTGCAAAATATATCGGCAGGCACTCGGTTTGTTGGTCTTTTTGGTAGTCTTTGGTATAAAGCAAGATACGGTTTCCTATCCGCTGAGAGTATTTTTTACAAAATGCATCAAGCGACTTGTGGCTCTTGTAACCCGACGACTTGACTTCGATAGGCACCATCTTGCCGCCTTTCTCCAAGAGAAAATCTAATTCGTAGTTGTGGTTGTGCTCTGCCGGAAATGTGTAGTAAAACAAGTCGTGTCCAGCGGTGTGAAGCATTTGTGCAACAAGATTTTCGTATACATAACCGAGATTTGCCTCTAATTTGTCGCTAAGAAGTTTCTGATAAATAATATTGTCGGTGTAAAGTTTGTTTTTAAAGGCGAGTGTTACAAATAATCCCGTGTCGGCCATAAACATTTTGTAACGTGTATAATCTTTAAACATACCCATTCCCACATTTGGGTCGGTAACGTGGTATGCCATCACTGCCGCCTTGCTGTCTTGTATGTCAAAAACCGTTTCGGCAAGACGCTCTGCGGTTTGATTTTCAATAACGCTGCCAATTTGATACCGAGAAGCATTGTTGTTGAGTTGGCTCGGGATGGCAGAAAAAATTTTCGACGCACGCCCTGAGCCGTCTATTTTGATAAAGTCGTTGTCGTAAAGATTTAAAATATTGCGCTTTACATCATCCACTTCGCGCAAGTCGTTGTATTTTAGGTATGCGTCCACGGCTTGCGGCATTCCGCCCACAAGCATATATAGGCGCAATTCGCGCATCCATTTTCGGTGAACTGCATCGCCCATAGGTCGTTTCATTTCAAAAGCCTGTTTAAGTTGCTCGGCAACAACTTCTTTGCCCGTTGCCCAATAAAATTCGTCTAAATCCATAGGGTGGAGGGTAAGGCTCTCTTCTTCGCTGGGAATCAAGATGTCCTGTACGTTTTTGCGAATTGAAATCAACGATCCTGTTTCTATATAATCGTACCGCCCATCTTTTACAAGGTGTTTGATTGCCTGACGTGCGCGGGGATTGAACTGTACTTCGTCAAACACTATTACCGATTCGCGTTGTACGAGCGAAACGCCAGTAACATTCTGCAACGACAAAAAGAAGAAATCCAAATCGTGCATATCTTCAAAAAGAGAGTTTATTTTGCGCGATTTATTCGAAAAGTCAATCAGAATGTACGACTTGTATTCGTTCTTTGCAAATTCTTCCACCAAAGTTGATTTTCCTACACGCCTTGCTCCTTTGATTAGTAGTGCTGTCGAGCCCTTCCGTCCGTTTTTCCAAAGGAGCATTTTTTGGTATAATTTTCTTTTAAAAATCATAACGCCTTATATTTTTGATTCCCAGTGCAAATGTAACTCTTTTGTCGGAAATCGCAAAATGTTTTTGGTCATTTTTGTCGGAAATCGCAAAATGTTTTAAGCCGTTTTTGTCGGAAATCGCAAAATGTTTGGGTTTTCCTAAAATCTGCGGTTTGCATTCCGCAATTTTTTGTAAAATCTGCGGTTTGCATTCCGCAGTTTTTTTTATATTTGCAGCGTAACAATTATTGTATTTTTTTAATATACACACTAATTATGGAAGGTCAAAAACGTTTTTTCCTTCAAGAGAAGGATATACCTACACAATGGTATAATATAGTGGCAGATATGAAAACCAAGCCGCTGCCTATGCTCAATCCCGGCACTCGTAAGCCTATCACTGTGGACGAACTTTCGGCGCTCTTTGCCCGTGCTTGCTCCGAACAGGAATTAGACTCTACTCACGCTTGGATTGATATTCCCGAAGAGGTGCGCGATCAATACAAAAATTATCGCTCAACTCCTCTTGTGCGTGCTTACGGATTAGAAAAGGCTTTGGACACTCCCGCTCATATCTATTTTAAAAACGAGAGCGTTAGTCCCGTGGGAAGCCACAAACTCAATTCGGCACTTGCTCAGGCTTATTACTGCAAAAAAGAGGGAGTTACCAATATCACCACCGAAACCGGCGCAGGTCAGTGGGGTGCGGCTTTGTCGTATGCTGCCAAGGTGTTTGGACTTGAACTCGCTGTGTTTATGGTAAAAATCAGTTACAACCAAAAGCCCTACCGTCGCTTAATTATGCAGACTTACGGTGCTCAGGTGGTGGCATCGCCAAGTATGGGAACTCGCGCAGGTAAAGACATCATTACCGCTAACCCCAACTATCAGGGAAGTCTTGGAACGGCTATTTCGGAGGCTGTGGAACTTGCTATGCAGACTCCCAACTGCAAGTATGTGCTTGGTAGCGTGTTGAACCACGTATCTCTGCATCAGACAGTTATTGGTCTCGAAGCCGAAAAACAGATGGCTATGGCTGGCGAATATCCCGACATTGTTGTGGGCTGTTTTGGTGGTGGTAGCAATTTCAGCGGAATCTCGTTCCCCTTTATGCGTCACAATATTCTCGACGGCAAAACCACCGAGTTTATCGCTGCCGAACCTGCTGCTTGTCCCAAATTGACCCGCGGCGTGTTCCAATACGATTTTGGCGACGAGGTTGGCTATACTCCTATGCTGCCGATGTTTACCCTTGGACACGATTTTGCGCCGGCTCACATTCACGCTGGCGGACTTCGTTACCACGGCGCAGGCACAATCGTAAGTCAGTTGCTCAAAGACGGTTATATAAAAGGCGTTGACATTCCTCAGTTAGAATCGTTCCATGCCGCAAGTCTTTTTGCACAGGCTGAGGGCATTATCCCTGCTCCCGAATCGGCACACGCCATCGCCGCAGCCATCCGCCTTGCAATACAGTGCAAAGAGGAAGGCAAAGGCAAAACCATTTTGTTCAACCTTTCGGGACACGGCCTTATCGATATGACCGCCTACGACCAATACCTCTCCGGCGACCTTACCAATTTCACCCTCCCGCAGGAAGAAATCGACAAGTCCACTTCTAAACTTGAACATATTATTTAATTGATTAATATCTATTGATTGTTTTCAACAGCCGCCATTCATACGGCGGCTGTTTTTTTAGTCTGTTATAAAAATGTCACCAATTCTGATTTTATTCATTATTTTACTGTATTTTGCAATGATTTTTGCCGTGAGCGTCTACACCAGTCGCAAATCGGGCAACGACAACAAGGCTTTTTTCACCGGCTCGCGGCAGTCGCCGTGGTACATTGTGGCTATTGCAATGATTGGCACAAGTATTTCGGGCGTAACGTTTATCTCTGTGCCGGGAATGGTGGCGGGGTCGCAATTCAGTTATATTCAGATGGTTCTCGGCTTTGTGGCGGGATATTTTGCCATTGCCTACGTGCTGTTGCCGCTCTATTACAAACTCAATTTGCAGAGCATCTACACCTATTTAGACCAGCGTTTTGGACACGGCAGTTACCACATTGGCGCGGTTTTCTTCCTGATTTCCAAGTTTTTGGGATGCGGCGTTAGAATGTACCTTACGGCAATAGTGTTGCAGTTGGTGCTTTTTAATCAGATTGGAGTGCCTTTTGCGCTCAATGTGGCTGTAACAATGATAATTGTGTGGCTTTACACGTTTCGTGGAGGCGTTAAAACTCTCGTTTGGACCGATATGCTGCAAACCCTCTCGCTAATTGCCGCAGTGGTGCTGTGTATCTACTTTGTTTGCAAGCAGATGGGGTTGGATTTGAGCAGTCTTTGTTCGTCGATAGTGTCGAGCGAAATGTCCGACACGTGGTTCTTTTCTGATTACAACGATAAACGATTCTTTTTCAAGCAGTTTCTTGCTGGAATGTTCACCACCATTGCAATGACGGGATTGGATCAGGATATGATGCAGAAAAACCTCTCGTGCCGCAATCTCAAAGACGCCCAAAAGAATGTTATCAGTTATGGTTTTGGTTTTCTGCCGGTTAACCTGTTGTTTCTTGCGCTCGGCATACTCCTTTATAATTATGCCGCTCAGTTGGGACTTTTTAACAACGGCGCACTTACTGATATTCAGGGAAATGCACTCAAAAGCGATGAACTTTTCCCATATCTTGCCACTGCCACCAATGCCGACGGAGTGCCTTTCTTGCCCGCTGCGGTAGGCGTTCTTTTTATCCTCGGACTTGTGGCTGCGGCGTTCTCCTCGGCAGGAAGCGCGGTAACCGCACTCACCACATCGGTAACCATCGACATTCTCCGCGCCGACAAAAAGGGTAACGACGAAAGCCTCCGTCGTACACGTCAAAAAGTGCATATTATCAACGCATTAGTCATGGGTGTGATTATTTATCTCTTTAAGGCGATAGGTAGCACAAGCGTTATAGAGGCGGTTTATGTGGTGGCAAGTTACACCTACGGACCCTTGCTCGGCTTATATTTTTACGGACTATATTCAAAACGCCTTGTGCGCGACCGTCTTGTGCCGATAATTTGCATACTTTCGCCCCTTATCTGCCTTGTAATCAGTCTCAACAGCGAAGCGTGGTTCAACGGTTACAAAATGGGCTACGAACTCCTGCTCCTCAACGGCGCTATCACCGCTTTGGGATTGTGGATGAGCGGGGTTGGTATTCAAAAATCTGCGGAATAATGTATGTGGTATTAATTTTGGTGACGATTTATTCACTGTTGATATTATTTTATTGTATCAAATTTCGTTATTACCACGATTCTATCCGCACCTTTTCCCCTAATATCCCCATCAACATTATCACCGCTGCCAAAAACGAAGAGGAGAATATTGATAAATTTTTATCTTGCATATCATCGCAAAATTACCAAAATAGTGAGTTCATTTTAGTAGACGACCATTCCACCGATGGCACTTACCGCATTGCCTCAGAGTATAAACAACGCTATAATTTTATATTATGTCATAATAACGGCAACGGCAAAAAAGCCGCTCTGCGCACAGCCTTTACTCATTGCAATGCACCTTATATATTGTTTACCGATGCCGATTGTTATAGCAATCCTCTGTGGACAACCATTATGGCAGCGGCGGCGAAGCACACCAAGGCTGATATTATTTTAGCACCTTTGATAATAAAAGCCGACAACCCAAAATCCATTTTTCAACGCCTATGGCAAACCGAATCGCTTGCTATACTCACACTTACGGCGGGGGCTGCAATAACCGGACATCCCATAATGTGCAACGGCGGCAATATGATGGTAAAAACCTCACTGCGTACCACTGCCGATGCCTACATTAAAGACCATTACCGTTCAGGTGATGATATTTTTTTGTTGCAATTTGCTGTGGCTCAGAATAAAAAAATGATTTTTGTTAAAAGTTGCGATTCAGTAGTTTATACCCATAGCCCACAGACACTTAGAGCGTTAATTCGTCAGCGTGCACGTTGGGCGGGAAAGGTTACGGGCTATACCGATAAGATTACCATTTTGGTGGCGGCGTTGGTTTTTGGTGCAAACATATCAATATTGCTTGCCATGGGATTGTGGTTGGCGGGTGTGATTGATTGGTATATTTTTTTATTACTATGGATTATTAAATTTGCCGCTGACGCTTTTTCGGTTATTATTCCAGCCAAATGCTACACAATTCCAGTCAATTTGATAGATATTTTCGTCTTGGCGGTGATATATCCGCTTTATACGGTGGTGTGCACGGGGTGGGGATTATTTCGAAAAAAGAGTTGGTAGGATGCAAAAAAAATCCCCTACATTCCCATTTTTTATTATCTTTGCCCCGATATTTATATTTGGCTAATAATGCAGTTTAAAGATATACCAGGACACGACGAGGTTAAACAGCGACTAATCAACACTGTAAGCGACAACCGTATCAGTCACGCTCAATTGTTTTTGGGTAATGAGGGATGCGGAAAACTTGCGCTCGCCATTGCTTACGCACAGTATATCAACTGCACAGGTCGCAAACCCGGTGATACGGATAGTTGCGGCAATTGTCCGCATTGTGTTAAGTATCAGAAACTTGTGCATCCCGACCTCCATTTTGTTTATCCTGTGGTGTCTGGAAAGGGTACAACCAAGCCCGTGAGCGATGATTTTCTTACCGATTGGCGCAAGTTTGTGTTGCAAAGAAATTATCACCGTTTGGACGATTGGTACGATTTTATTGGTTCCGACAATTCGCAGGGAGCCATCTTTGCCCAAGAGAGTCAGGAGATTATACGCAAACTCGGCTTAAAAACTTTTGAGGCGGAATACAAGGTGATGATAATTTGGATGGCAGAAAAACTCAACGAAACCGCCGCCAACAAACTCCTGAAAATGATAGAGGAGCCGCCTGCCAAAACGCTTTTTATCCTTGTGGCAGAAAACGAGGAGATGATACTCACCACCATCCGCAGCCGTGTACAGTTGGTAAAAATCGATCGTCCTACAAATCAGGATATTGTGGCGTCGTTGCAGCAGGAATTTCCCGATGCCGACCCACAGACGCTCCAAAATAGCGCAATGCTTGCCGACGGTAACTATCTCGAAGCCTGCGCCGCTCTCCGTCAATTTAAGTCGGGAACTGTGGAAACACCCTATTTTGAACTGTTTACCACACTTATGCGAGAGGCTTTTTCTGCCAAATACGATGCCATTATCAAACTTAGCGACAACCTTGCAAAACTCGGTCGCGAAAAACAGAAAAAGTTTTTCGACTACTGCAATCGTATGCTGCGCGAGTGTTTTATGCTCAGTAGCGTGTCGGAGAGCCTTGTAAACCTCACTCCGGGCGAATTGGATTTTGCACGCAAGTTTTCGCCTTTTATACATCAAGCAAACGTGGGCGCATTGTCGGAGCAATTTGGCGAGGCGTGCCGCAATATCGAGCGCAATGCTTACGGCAAACTCGTCTTTACCGACCTTGCTCTCAAAATTTCACCATTATTAAAGATAAAACGAATTTAAAACACATATATATAGCTATTTAGCATCAACAAAATGGAAGAATACGACGATTATAAAAACATACAGCGAGGTTGCGACGGAATAGAGTACGCCTGCTTTGATTGCGGCTCTGATTGCTGCGGCAAGTGCTTGAATACCAATAGTTGCAACAAATTAGACGTTCGCGATTGGTTGGATGAAATTCCACCGTCGATGAATACCGATTGCGATATTTGCGAAATACGTTTTAAAAACACCCGCAAAGGATTTTACCGCAATGTAAATAATCTTGAACTCGAAGTGGGTGATATTGTGGCAGTTGAGGCATCTCCGGGACACGATATCGGTGTGGTTTCGGTAAAAGGTCCGCTTGTGAAATTGCAGATGAAACGTGCCCGCATACGTCCCGACACCGAGTTTAAAAAGATTTACCGCAAGGCAAAACAATCTGACATTGAAAAATGGAAACAGGTGGTAGCAAAAGAGGATCAGGTGATGCTCAAATCGCGCCAAATTGCCGAAAGTCTCCGTTTGGATATGAAAATCGGCGATGTGGAGTTTCAGGGCGACGGCTCTAAGGCAATATTCTATTATATTGCAGATGAGCGGGTCGACTTTCGCGAACTTATCAAGATAATGGCAGATGAGTTTAAAATCCGCATCGAAATGAAACAGATTGGCGCACGTCAGGAGGCGGGTAGGATAGGAGGCATAGGTCCTTGTGGCAGAGAACTTTGCTGCACCACTTGGATTACCAATTTTGTGTCGGTTTCTACCAACAATGCACGTCAGCAGGAACTCTCTTTGAATCCGCAGAAACTCGCCGGTCAGTGTGGTAAACTCAAATGCTGCCTCAACTACGAAATCGATGCCTACTTAGATGCTCAGCGCGATTTCCCCTCGGTACGCCAGCCGCTCGAAACTATGGAGGGTACGGCTTACCACCAAAAAACCGATATTTTCAAGCGTGTTATGTGGTTTAGTTACGACCAAAACTCATCGGCAAACATCACTGTAGTGCCCATCGACCGTGTTAAGGAAATTATCGCAAAGAACAAACGCGGCGAAAAGCCCGATACGCTCCTTCTCAACGACAAAAATGCCGAGCAAAACACTCCGCAGCCCAAGAAAGAGATTGTGGATGAGTTTGTTGACGCTTCTGATTCTGAGGATATTACACGTTTCGACAGTCTCTGCAAAAAGAAAAAGAAAAAGAAGAAAAACAAAGCCGCCAATGCAAACGCTGCTCCCACCGCACAACCCGCACAACCCGAACAGCCCCAACCGATGCTTACCGTTTCGCCTGTGCCTCAACCCAAACAGCCTGTGGTGCCTGCCGTTCAGCCAAACGCTCCTCAGCATGGTGGCGAAAAGCGTTTTAATATAAAATTTAACAATAAGAACAATCAAAACAAGCCTTTCAAGGGGCAGAAAAACCGCAACGGCGACTATTATCAAAAACCTCAGCCGCCAAAGCAGGGATAATTAACTTATTGGCTCAATGGACGTTAAATCCAACAAATGGAAGGGTACTACCGGCGGTGGTAATTTCGGACAGAAGTCGTTGATTTTCTTGTTCCGACACTTTGGTGTGCGTGTGGGATATTTCTTTATGTATATTTCCATACCCTTCTATTTGATTTTTGGACGAAAGGCACGCAAGGCTTCGTGCAAATATTTCCGTCAGGTACACCATTACGGCAAGGTAAAAGCGTTTTTTAGCACGTGGACTACCTACAATAATTTTGGCAAGGTTATGCTCGATAGGTTTGCAATCTTTTCGGGGCAACGCAATAGGTTTACCGTTGAGAGCCAGAGTATGGATATTTTCGACAATCTTGTGGCTCAGCCCGGCGGATTTGTAATGCTTGGCAGTCATACTGGAAATTTTGAAATTTGCGGTTACCTTCTTAGTCAAAACATTAAGAAAATCTATGCTCTTGTGTTTGGCGGCGAAAGCGAGGTAATGAAGCAACAGCGTTTTGTGCAATTTGACCAAAACAATGTAGAAATGGTGGCTGTGAAAGACGATATGAGTCACCTCTTTACGCTTAATCAGGCACTCGAAAACGGCGACATCATCACAATGCCAGCCGACCGTATTTTTGGCAGCAGCAAATCTGTAAGGTGTAATTTTGGATACGCCAAAGCCGATTTTCCTGTGGGACCTTTTGCCGTGGCTGCATTGCGTAATGTGCCGGTTATTGCCGTATTTGTTTTTAAAACAGCCACTTACCGCTACAAAGTTATTGTTGAAAAAGTGGAATGCGAAAACGCCGAAAGCATCCCCACCAAAAAACGCGCTGAGGCAATGGCTATCCGTTTTGCCCAATTGCTTGAACATCAGGTATTAAGTAATCCTACCCAGTGGTTCAACTTTTATGATTTTTTTGTGGATTAATTATGGTAGATATAATTTCAAACAATATAGTTTCGCCCTTGGGATTCAGCACCTTGCAAAATTACACCGCTGCCAAAGAGGGAGTGTCGGCTGTAAAACCTTTTGATGGATATTGTGCGGCGTATATCGATAACCAACTGTTAAACAATGCATTCTCCGATATATGTGCGCAAAATCCCGACAATTACACCAAGGTAGAAAAAGCCGCTATCCTTTCGCTTAAATCGGCTTTAAACAACTGTGATGTAGATTTTTGCCACCCAAAAACTGCATTCTTTTTTTCTACCACCAAAGGCAATGTAGAATTGCTTGATAGCGGCGATTTCAACAATCGAAATATTCATCTGTGGCAAACCGCACAAAAAATTTCAAAGTTTTTTGGAAATGAAAACACGCCGATTGTGGTGTCGAATGCCTGTATTTCGGGACTTTCGGCTATGATTTCTGCCGCACGTGCACTAAAATCAAAGCGTATCGACACTGCCGTGGTAACAGGTGTGGATATGCTCTCAAAGTTCATCGTGTCAGGATTTTCGTGCCTAAAAGCCTTGTCGCAAAATCCTTGTCGGCCGTTTGACATTGAGCGCACGGGACTAAATCTTGGCGAAGCCGCTGCCACTGTGGTAATGCGTCGCACCGAAAATGACTCTAAATATCCCAAGTATGTGTCGGGTGCAATTCACAACGATGCATACCATATTTCGTCGCCCTCAAAAAACGCCGAAGGCTCTTACCGTTCGTTATGCGATGCTACTAAGGGATTTATACCGTCTCAGTTTGCTTTTATCAACGCTCACGGCACTTCCACAATGTACAACGACGAAATGGAGTCGGTGGCAATTTCACGTGCCGGATTGCAAGATGTGCCGGTCAACTCGCTCAAACCTATTTTTGGACATACTCTCGGCGCTGCGGGACTCTTGGAGAGCATTCTCTCAATTGGCGCTCTGCAAGATGGTGCGGTGCTTCCGGTGATGAATTTCAATGAATACGGAGTTTCCAGAAAAATCAACATACAGAGCAGTCTTGGCAGCACTGATAAACAATATGCTATAAAACTTATTTCGGGTTTCGGTGGATGCAACGCCGCCGCAGTTTTTAAAAAAGGAGAGTAATTATGGTCAAAATAGCAAAATATTCATATCTCAACAGCCTTTCTGCCGACGCTCTTTCCGCCGTTTATCGCAGCACGGGAGCCGATTATCCCAAGTTTTTTAAGATGGACGCTCTTTGCAAGGCGGGATTTTTGCTTGTCGAAGATATTGTACGCGGCTGTGGCAATACCCCTCTTGCCCCTGACGATACATCCGTGGTAGTGTTTACCGCCTCGGGAACATACATTACCGACCTAGCCTTTGAAACCACCATTTCCGATCCCGACAACTGTTTCCCCTCGCCCTCAGTGTTTGTTTATTCTCTGCCCAATATCGTGGCAGGTGAAATTGCTATCCGTCACGGATTTACAAACGAAACTGCCGTTTATCTGAGCAGCAATTTTTCACCATCTCAGATTGAAGCCATTGTTTCCGACACCCTCACCGTAGCCTCCAACGTGCTTGTGGCATGGATCGAAGTCACCAGCAATCACCCTTCCGCCATAATGTTCCTTATCTCCCGCAATGGCAACAACGATATGCCTGATTTTAATGCGGAAAACTTAGCTGAGATATATAAGCAGTGCTATATCTAAACAATTTTATGATAAAGTGACTACAAAAGAGGAACAAGGCTATTACGAAGAATTAGGTAATATTATTAAACAAATAAAAATTGATTTTAATATAGAATATGAAGAAAAGTGAAAATTTGTTTTGGATAATAGCGGGATTGTGTGGATTGTCCTATTTTATTTACGAGTATCCATTATTCTTTTGTCAGATGGAATATGTAGAGGGTATCGTATCTTCTGTGCATCATTAAAGCCTCCTTTGTTTTATATTGAAGGCTGAGATTATAAATTTGAGGCAGAATCTCGAAGTGATGATTCTTTTGTAAGGAAAATACAAAACGAGACTCTGTGAAAATATGGTTCTATAGAGCATCTGACCAAGGCATTTACCAATGGGGCCACTTTTTTGGTGAACCGTATGATTATTTAGTTACCAAAATCAAAGTTAATGGAAAAACGCAAATTGATTATTCTGTTAATGTTTTTCATTGGTTATCAACCTTATTTTCCCTTGTAATAACTGTTTCTTTTATACTTATTTTTATACATAATATATTGAATAACAATACTAAGACATAATCATTTCTATATAGAAATAATTATAACACCCCCTCAAACTAATAACGAACTCACCCAACATAATACAATATAACCAATGTTTTCAACCCCTTTGTTGGACATCAGCAAACCCTTTACAAACAGCATATTGTGCCCGATATCACAGACCCATTCAATAATCGAGTGTCCTCTGTATTGCCCTTTCGTGATTTTCCGTGGTTCAAAAAATCTTCGTTTCCTTCGTTGTTAATGAAGAATAATAAATTTGGAGAAACCAAACCAAATCCCTAATTTTGCATTTAATAGTTGTAACCCACACTCACTTATGTTAAAACTTCTTCTCCTATCCCTATCGCAATCTGCCTGCCTTGCCGCTGGACAGGTGTTTTTGAAAATCGCTATGAAAAATGCGCCAAAATTTTCGTTTACTTGGCCTGTTATCAAAGATTATCTCACTAATTGGAATCTTTTGTTTTCGGGACTCAGTATGGGTGTCGCCACGCTTTTGTGGTTTTATATTCTCAAACACGTGGATTTTTCAATCGCCTATCCTTTAATAAGTTTTAGTTATGTGTTTGGAATGTTGGCTGCTGTTTTTATTTTTCACGAAAGCGTTCCGCCTACCCGATGGATAGGCCTCGCGCTCATAGTTTCGGGTGCATTCTTAATTTTGAAATAAAAATTTGCAAACGTTTTTGTTTATCATTATGCCCGTAGTTTTGGCTCGTACAAATTCTTCTGAGGCGTAAAGATATCCGCCAAATTTGTTGTAATTGCCCCAACTGTTTTTTACAATGTAAAATTTATTGCCATCGAGGTCTTTGGCTGTGCCTATTATTTGCATACCGTGGTCGTCGGTGGTTCGTCGGCTTTCAAAATCGGCTTGACGGCTCTCTTGCGTTACCTTGGTGTGGCGTGGCATTGCGGCGTAACCCTTGCTTTGGTTAAAACCTGTTTCTGATACATCGGACGACCATACCACAGTGTGTCCTTGAGCCAACGAACTGTCGATGGCGGCAATCATATCATCGAGCGGCACATTATAAAACTCTCCCCATCGCCAATTGTCGGGCAATTCTAAAATGCAATATTCGTAAAAGGGGTGATGGGTAAACGATGTTATTTGCACATAATCGTCGGGATTGAGTTTCACAACCTCTTGTGCAAAGGTTTTGGGCGTGTAAGTTTTGCCTTTGTATTCAAATTCTTGCGGCACTGTGCCAAGAAAATTATCGGTTTTTTGGGTAAAAATCTCTAACCATTTTGGATCAATGATTTTGTTGTCGTCGGTAGCCACCGAATCAATAAAGGTTTTCATTTTGCCCGAAAATCCAAAATGATAGATACTTGCACCTTTTCTTAAAGTGTTTGGATACGCACTTTCGGGCACAAGACCATAATGTTTCATAGCGTAAATATTGTCGTAAAAAAATCCGCCTTCCGAAAAATTGGTTTTGCCGTGCATCATAACGTATTTTTTTGCCTTGTCGAGATACGAATAACGCACCACAAACATTTCTGAAAGGTTTGGAATATCCTCTGCACCGGCGGCTTTCATTTCGCTCTCTAAAAACGAAAGTGTTGAAAAACACCAGCATGTGCCCGATTGTGCCTGATCTTGCACCTCAGGACACCATAAGCGATTGGTTTCGATAAATGTTAATCCTTTTTGAGCCGTTGCCGAAAGGGCTGTGGATATGGCTACTAATAATATAAGTGTCTTTTTCATTGGTTTTGTTTTTTCTACGATTGCAAAGGTACGTATTTAAATTATTAAAAGCAAATTTTAATGCTGACAATTTGTCGTTTTGTAGCCGTGTGGCAAACTATTTGAAACTATATAAGCAGAATTTAAAAACATATACAAATATGAGCAAACGCAAAAGACACCATAGTTCTTATAATAAGGAAGTTAAAATGGAAGAACAAGAAAACACCGTACTCACCGACGAGCAAAAAGCACAGCCCGAAGGTGATAATGCCGATGACAAAACGACAGAAACTGACAACAATCAGGACAAAACGGCAGCAAATGACACTGACACCACCGCTCAGGATGCTGACAACGGCGGCGACTTGCAGAAAAAATACGACGAACTCAACGACCGCTATCTTCGCTTGATGGCTGAGTTCGATAATTACCGCAAGCGCACTCTCAAAGAGAAGATGGACCTTACCAAATATGCCGAGGAAGATGTTATCAAGGGCATTCTACCCGTAGTAGACAATATGGAACGTGCCATCAAGAGTCTTGAATCGGCTACCGACATCAACGCCGTTAAAGAGGGTATCGACCTTATTTACAAAAAGTTTCAAGAGTTTCTCGAAAAACGCGGTATTAAGGAAATTGAGGCTCTCAACAAAGAACTCGACACCGACCTTCACGAGGCTGTCACCAAATTTGCAGCACCGAGCGAAGACCTCAAAGGCAAGATTATCGATGTTATTGAAAAAGGCTATTACCTGCACGACAAGGTGATACGCTATGCGAAAGTCGTGGTTGGTGAATAAATAAAACTACAACAATGGCAGAAAAAAGAGATTATTACGAGGTGCTTGGCGTAAGCAAAAATGCGTCGAAAGACGAACTTAAAAAGGCTTACCGCCAACTCGCTCTCAAATACCACCCCGACCGCAATCCTGGCGACAAGGAGGCGGAAGAAAAATTCAAAGAGGCGGCAGAGGCCTACGAGGTGCTTAGCGACGACCAAAAACGTGCCCGCTACGATCAGTTCGGTCACGCAGGTGTGGGCGGCGCAGGTGGCGCAGGAGGTTTCAGTATGGATATGGAAGACATATTCAGCCACTTTGGCGACATATTCAGCGGATTCGGTTTCGGCGGCGGCTTTGGTGGCGGCGGTTTCGGCGGATCGCGCGGACAGCGTGTCAACAAGGGCAGCAGCCTGCGTGTAAAGGTGAAACTCAACCTCAAAGATATAGCCAACGGATGCGAAAAAAAAATCAAGGTTAAGAAATATTGCGCCTGCAAATCGTGCAACGGCACAGGAGCAGAGGCAGGTTCAAGTATGAATACGTGTCCCACTTGTCACGGTACAGGTGTGGTAACCCAAGTGCGCAACACCATTCTTGGACGTATGCAAACTCAGTCGCCCTGTTCGGCGTGCGGAGGCACAGGAAAAATCATTGCCAAAAAATGTAAAGATTGTGGCGGCGAAGGCGTAGTGCTTGGCGAAGAGGTTATCTCTATCAATATTCCCGCAGGTGTGGCAGACGGAATGCAGATGACTGTTCCCAACAAGGGTAACGCTCCCAAACACGGCGGCGAAAATGGTGACCTTCTCGTTGTTTTTGAGGAAGAGCAAAATCCTCAACTCACCCGCGAGGACAACAATTTGATTTACAACCTCAGCATCAGTGTTCCCGACGCAATACTCGGAGCCACTGCCGAAATTCCAACAATAGATGGCAAGGTGAAGGTAAAAATTGACCCAGGAACTCAGCCCGGCAAGGTGCTCCGTTTAAAAGGAAAGGGTTTGCCCACATACGGCTCTTACGGTCGTGGCGATTTGCTTGCCATTGTCAACGTTTGGATTCCAAAGAAACTCACCAAAGACGAGCAGAAAGCCATCGAGGGTTTCCAAAAATCCGATTCGTTTAAGCCTGGTGCAGAAGATTCCCAAAAGTCGGGCTTTTTCGACCGACTATTTAATCGTGGATAATTTATCAGAATAAATACAACTATCACCATAAAGGGCCGCAGTTATTGAGGCTCTTTTTTTTAACAATTAATTAACATCAGTCCAGGTTGTTAATCCGCACATATTCCGTATATTTGCAATAAACAAATGTTATGCTTTTGTAAAAGGCACGTAATTTGCAATAATCTCCTTGTTCACTATTAATTTACAAACACTATGAGAAAGACATCAGTATATGTTAAGATTCTTGCAATTATAATTCCTATCGTAGCTGTTACATTGGTAGTCATGATGGTTGTAAGTTATCAAGTCAACTTTTCATCCCAAAAACAATTCTTCGAGTTCTGTATGCAGGAGCTCTCTGCCAAATCTGCACAGGAGGTAACCGAAAAACTCGCCACTATGACCGACGAGCTTAAATGGATTGCCAGCGAGGATATTTTTACTACAATGGATGAAAAACAGTATTCCCATCGTCTCGATGCTATTGCTGCCGACAAAAAGGAGTCGTTCTCTATGATGTTTGTGGCGTATCCCGACGGTAGCTACTATGTCAACGGCAAGGGCTTCTCAAAGGCCAATATCGCCGACCGTCAGTATTTTAAGAATATTTTCCAACTGGGCAAGGATTTTTCTATGACAAGTCCCGATATTTCAAAGTCTACTGGTGAGAAAAAATACACGCTTGCTGTTCCTATCAAACGTGGTGGCACGGTTGTGGGTGCATTTTGTGTCAATGTCAGCCTCAATACTCTTAAAAAAGTGGTTTTAGAATGTAAATTTGGCGAAAACAGCGAAACGTTTATAGTGGATGAGAAGGCCGACCTTATTGGTACTCCTTACGATGATATGGTAATGAACTTCAACCTCCTTACCGATGGTAAAGCTGCATATCCTGGTCTCGAAGTGGTAGGAGAGTGCGTTACCCGAGGAGAAGGCTGTATCCGTTACTGCACCGACGCTGCCACTGGTGAAAATTTGTACACTATGAGCCGCAAAATCGAGGGCACTCCCGGATGGTTTGTGGTAGGTACTCTGCCCGATTCTGAGCTTAGAAGTTCGGCAAGAGAAAACCTCCGTGTGATGTTTATATTCTTGATTGTGGTGATTGCGGTAATTGTTGTTATGGTGGTTATGTGCCTCAAACGTATGCTCTCAAATCCCCTTGCGCAACTTTCTACAGCTATCAAAGATATTTCTAACGGACATCTCAAACGCCGTATCGACTATAAATCTAACGACGAGATTGGCGAAATGTGCGACGACCTCCGCGAAATGAGCACAAAACTTTCTGACATTGTTGACACTATCAAGGCAGGTTCCGAAAATCTTGCTGCCAACTCTGAGCAGGTGAACGCCACTTCGCAGCAGGTAATGCAGGGTTCGCAGTCGCAAAGTACCAATATCGAAGACCTCTCGGCTACTATGGAAGAGATGACTTCGAATATCGAGCAAAACACTTACAACGCTAAGCAGACCAACAATGTAAGCCAAGATGCCTGCAACAAATTCAACGAGGTTGTGGTTAAGATCAACAGCCTTTTGGACAACAACAAATCTATCTCCGAGGCTATCTCTATTATCAACGAAATTGCATTCCAAACCAACATACTTGCTCTTAATGCTGCTGTGGAGGCTGCCCGCGCTGGAGAATACGGCAAAGGTTTCGCTGTGGTGGCAAAAGAGGTTCGTTCGCTTGCCGAAAAATCAAAGAACGCTGCCGATAGCATTATCGAAATGTCGCAAAAGAGTTTGCAGTTGTCGGAAGAGGCAAGCACTGTGATGCAGCAGACTATCCCCAAGATTGAAAACACCCGCACTCTTGTCAACGAAATTACTAATGCAAGTTTGGAACAGAGTGCAGGTGCAAATCAGGTTAATAACATTATTCAGAAACTCAACGGCACTGTTAAAATCAACGCTTCGTCGTCGGAAATGCTTGCTGCAAGTGCCGACAATTTGGCTACTCAGGCCGATGATCTGCGTAATGCTATCAATTACTTTAAGTAAGATTAGTGTTCATCATGATCATGATCTTCATCATGTTCGTCGTTAATATGAATTTATACAGATTTAAACACTGAAAATCCAGCTTTGTCGGTAACTGTTATCATAAAGTGATAGTCGCCACCTTGATACGCGTCGCCGTCGGGTGCGTGTGCAGGTATTTCAATGGTGTTGGTAACATTGTATTCCGCTTTGCAAACTATTGAACGAGGGAATGATAATACTGCTTTACCACTGGCACACATAGCACAAGCACTGCCATCAAGATGGCAGAAACTATTGTTGCCGTATTGTGAGCCAGTTTTCGTATTTATTTATTGAATCTCAGTCGTTTGTATTCTTGGACTATGTTGATAATAAAGTCGCCGATTTTTTCGCAGCCGTTTATTATTTCCATATAGAATAGTCCGCTGATATATTCGTAATGGTTTTTCTCTATGTTTTCGATATTTCCCTCGCGGAGATTTGCCCGCAGAGTGTTGATTCGTTCTTCTATTTCGTATGATTTTTCAATCTCTTTCTTGGATATGGTATCGGCGTTTTGGATAACGTTGAGCATTTGAGCCATTGCCTCGCTGATAATGCTGTACATCTTCATGATGTTATCTTTTTGCTCAGGAGTAATTACTGCTTTGCTTTCGTAGCGGCGTTGGATGCTTCGCGATAGGTTTGCACCGCTGTCGCCGATAGATTCAAGTTCGGATATTACTTTTAGCATAACGCGGATTTTGGCTTTCGCGTCGTTGCTGAGGTGTCCTTTGCTTATCTTGCCTAAGTATTTGGAAATCTCTATCTCCATATTGTCAGAGATGTTCTCGTATTTGTCGATACGTTTAAAGAGTGCCTCATACTCTTTGGTTTTGTTGCTTGTTTCTTCTGTGAGTTGCTCCACAAAACCGAACATTTTTTTCATACGTTGAGCCATCTCGAATGTCTCTTTTTCGGCAGCGTTGAGTCCCATATCGGCAATGTCGGTGAGTGTGCCTCCTATGTATTTAAGTTTACCTTCTGAATCTTCGTCGGATTTTTTTATAATCTTTTCGATTATTTTTTCCATTTGGTTTACAAATCCGATGAGGAGCAGCACGTTGCAAACGTTGAACGATGTGTGGAACGCTGCTATGAATTTGGGCAGTTGGTCGGGTGTGATGGCTTTGAAATCACCGAATCCCCAGATGTGTGCCACAAACTTGTTGAACGGAGTGAACAGCAGAAATACCCATATTACGCCAAAGAGGTTGAACATCAAGTGTGCCAATGCAGTGCGCCGTGCCGATGCCGATGCTTTCATTGCCGAAATGTTTGACGTGATGGCGGTGCCTATGTTTTCGCCGAGCACAAGGGCAATACCTTGGTCTATCTGTAGCACGCCGCTTGTACATAGCAACTGCGTAAAGGCTACAATGGCTGCCGACGATTGCACACAGAATGTGAGTACTCCGCCCACGAGCAAAAATAGTAGTTTGGTGCCAATTCCGCCATCGTTGCGACTTGCAAAAAACTCTTTTACAGTGTCGTTGTTGCTCAAATCCATTGCCTCGGCGTTGGATTTCAATATTGTGAGACCAAAAAATAGAAACGCTAGTCCGAAGACAAATTCGCCTAAGGTTTTTACCTTGCTGCGTTTTATATATATGCAGATGATGCCTATTACAAATATCGGGTAGACTATCTTGCCCATATCTAACGAGAATCCAAGGCTCATAATCCACGCGGTGATGGTGGTGCCTATGTTGGCTCCCATAATGATGGGGATGGCTTGGTTGAGGGTAAATAGTCCCGCGTTTACGAATGTTACCGTCAGTAGCGTTGTGGCGGTTGAGGACTGTATGGCGGCGGTAATGCCTGCGCCGGAAAGTAGTCCGGTAAAACGGTTTTTGCCCATAATGCCGAGAAACTTGCTAAGACTTTCTCCGGCTAATTTTTGGAGGCTTTCGGTCATGTTTTTAAGTCCGAACATCAAAAGGGCTAAGCCTCCGAGGAATGTAAGTATCTGTAATACCATTTATTTAGTAGTGTTATCTAACTGCTAATTTTTGTCCAAGACGAAGAATCTTGTTTTGAGAAATGCCATTGAGTTTACAAATGCGGCTTACTGTTGTGCCATATTTGCGTGCAATAGCACCGAGAGTGTCGCCACTGCGTACTGTGTGGTAAACGCGCTCTTGAGTGGCTGCCGATTCAGCGTCGGTCATTCCATAGTGCGAATAGATATTGAAATAGTGGCGTTTGAGTGTAAACTCGGTGCAACGGAGTTCGCCTGTGGTAAAGTCAAAAAGACGTTCCGAATCAAACGGTTTGCCCATATATCTTACCTCAAAGTGGAGATGAGGTCCTGTGCTGCGTCCTGTATTGCCTCCAAGAGCGATAGGTTCGCCAGCCTTAACAAGTTCTTCTTCTTTGGCAATGAATCCCGAAAGGTGTGCGTAATATGTTTCCAATCCGTTGGGATGGCGAATTACCATAAGGTTTCCATATCCACCAGCGTTGCCCACTGTGCGCACCACGCGTACTTTGCCGTCGAATGCTGCGCGAATAGTGTCGCCAACTGTAAGAGGAATGTCGGTGCCGTTGTGGTTGCGGGTTTTGCGGAATTTGAATCCAGAACTAACTCTTCCTGTGATAGGAGCGCACCAGCCGTGAGTGCTGTCGGAAAGCAAGAGGTCTATTTCTTCGGGCAATGAAGATACTGGAATGTCTTTGCAGATATGGATGCTCTCGATGTCCCAGTTGTCGGAAAAATCCTCGTCAGAAATTGCGGGACGGTCGATATCAACGTAAGCCCAAGTGTTGTTGTCGTAGAGTATTACCTTGCGGTATTTGTCGGCGGTGGCGAGAGTGTCGATGGCAGTTTTTACGCGAGAAGAGTCGATGGCAGAGTCGTGTTTGAGTGTGTCGGCTGCTGGAGCGGCAATTGCTCCGACAGTGCAGCACATTGCTGCGGCTATTGAAACAAATATCTTTTTCACTTTTCTTATTAAGTTATAAGGTGTATCTATTGAAACGTTTTAATAATCTCGTCGATAAGCGTTGTGTCGCAGTCGGTAGATGCCGTTTTTTCGGCGGTGGTGCGTGCTATCGAATCTTTGACACGGATAATTGCTTGAGCAAGCGAATCTTTGCGTAGCGAATCAGCTGTTGAGCTGTCTACGTTTGCTTTTTCGGTGCTTGTGCAAGATACCGCAACCGTTATTATTATTAATAATACTGCCTTTTTTAGTAATTTACTCATATTTAATATCATTTAAAATTCTTCCATTTCTGCTTCTGCCTCTTTTGCGGCTTGTTCTTCTTCTTCAAGTTGCTGAGCTGTAAGAGGTTTTTCTGTAATTTCACCCCATACAAATACGTCTTCACGTTTGCGCGGACGGTGCTTGTCGTACCAAATAAATCCATCTATAAACTGCTGACGGCGGGTAAGTCCTTTTAATGGATAGAGCGTGCCTTTGGGCTTTTTGTAAAACCATATTTTATCTACCTTGCCTTTCTTGAAGTGAATGTTCATATCTTGACTCGATATGATGTTCATGCCTGTTGCCATGCTGTCTTCTACGGTGTAATAGATGGTGTTTGCTTCGGCAATTACCTCCACTTCTTGAATTTTGTTGCTGTCAAGGTATGCCACCATATTTTTACCATAAATTTGGTTGTAGCGTTCCAGGGTGTCTACTTGTGTTATCACAAAGGCGTTATCTAACAGTTCTACCATGTCGATATGATTGTTAGATGTGTAAAACTTCATATTTTTTGAAGTTATTTGGTTTTCGTTGTGCCAGATAACGGGATTGGTGTTCATCGTGACGGTGCTGTCGCTAAAATCGTAAACCATGCTGTCGCACATTGCTTGAATATCACGGCGAAACATCTTGGTATGGCGATAAGCTTTTACTATACGGTATAGCGAATCAGGATTGTCTTTGATGTAGCGTTCGTTGTACGAGCAGATAGTGTCGGCGTGAAGAAATACCGTGTCGATGTCGGAGTAATATATCATCAATGCCTTTTTAGTCAGGAGGCTTTTTTGGTCTTGATCGTAGTAATGGGCTTCATCGCCAAGCAGTTTTATGGTTTGAACGGTATCGGTGATAATCACATTGCTGCGTCCGTAGCCATATTTGCGACCTCTGTCGTAAAACAGTGTATCGGCATCCAAACGGCGTTCGTTGCTTGTTAGGTAACTGTTTTTGGTAAGTTGCCCTTGGTCTGCAAGGTGGTTGTACCATCCTCGCTCGGTGTATAGGTAATCGGTTTCGCCTATTATTTCGGTAGCACCAATAAAGTTTGATAATTTTGTTTTGATATTGTAAGTGAGCGTATCAGAGCGCATTAGATAGTCGGGATTGCGTATTTCTACATCCTTGGTGTATTTGAGTTCGTTGGTGTTGGGATAAAAATGACCAAAATCTGACACTAAGGTGTCTTCGCCCGAAAAAGTTGTTCCGCCATCAAAATAATATGCCACATTGTCAGCCATATTAAAATCGAGGTTTTCGGTGATCATAATCATGCTGTCGCGTGTCATTTTAACATTGCGACGGGCTGTGGCAAGCTTAGAGTTGCCGTTGTACGATGCCGAATCGCTCCAAAGGTGCACTGTATCGTTGTCGGACATCAAACGCTCGATATGTATTCTGCCAAATGCTTGAAAATAGTTTTCTTTGTTGTTGTAGAGTGCACTATCGCAATACATATACGCACTATCGTGATAAAACACTACATCGCCTCTAAGTATTTTGATGTCGGGACCGAATTTTTCGTTAACCTCGAGTGTGTTGGTGTTTACAATATCGATTTTGGTGCCAGACTGTGCCATGGCTATGGCGGCAATCATTACAAACGATATGGTTAACAGTAGGTTTTTCATTGTTTTGACTATTAGAGGTTGCTTAATGTGTGTCCCATACGGTCGCGTTTGGTGATGAGGTATTTTTTGTCGTATTGGTTTGGTGGTATCTCTATGGGAACGTTTTCTACAATTTCTAATCCGTAAGCCTCTAATCCTACACGTTTTACAGGATTGTTGGTGAGTAAGCGCATTTTGGTTACGCCAAGTTTGCGAAGTATTTCTGCGCCAATACCATAGTCGCGTAGGTCGGGGTCGAATCCAAGATGAACGTTGGCGTCAACGGTGTCGTAGCCTTGCTCTTGTAGTTTGTAAGCTTTTATTTTGTTAAATAAACCAATGCCACGTCCCTCTTGATTCATGTATAGAAGTATGCCTTTGCCTTCTTCGCTAATACGCATCATAGCTTGATGAAGCTGGTCGCCGCAATCGCAACGCATTGAACCAAATATATCTCCTGTGGCGCACGACGAGTGAACGCGCACAAGTACAGGTTCATCTTTGTCCCATGTGCCTTTTACAAGAGCCGAATGTTCCAATCCGTTGTTGATTTGGCGGAAAACTGTCATCTTAAACTCGCCGTATCTTGTGGGCATAGTTACTTGTGGAGATGCCTCAACTGTGGTTTCGGTTTTTAGACGGAATGCGATGAGGTCGCGGATGGTTATTATTTTGAGGTTGAATTGCTTAGCCACTTCCATCAATTGCGGCAGACGTGCCATTGTGCCGTCGGTGTTGAGTATCTCAATCAGAGCAGCAGCGGGATAAAGACCTGCTAAACGTGCCATATCTACCGAAGCCTCAGTGTGTCCTGCGCGGGCAAGTACTCCACGGTCTTGAGCGTAAAGAGGATTGATATGTCCGGGACGGGCGAATGTTTCGGGTTTTGAATCAGGGTTGGCAAGTGCCTTGATGGTGGCAGTGCGGTCGTGTACCGAAACTCCTGTGGTGCAGCCTTCTATTTTGTCAACTGTAACGGTAAATGGTGTGCCAAGTACCGATGTGTTGTCTTCAACTTGGTGTTGAAGTTTTAATTCTTTTGCCCTCGAAATTGTGATTGGCGAACAAAGCACACCGCGACCGTATTGAAGCATAAAGTTTATCTTATCTTCGGTGATGGTTTCGGCGGCGGTGATAAAGTCGCCTTCGTTTTCGCGGTCTTCGTCGTCCACTATTATGATTATCTTTCCTTGGCGGAAATCCTCAATTGCTTCTTCTATTGTGTTTAGTTTTATATCCATTGTTTATAATGTAGTTACTATGTTTGTGTGTTGTGGTGACAAAATAGCAGAAGTGGCGGCAGGTTTTGTCGAAAATTTATGCACTTTTTTCTTATAAGTAACTGCTGCAATGATAATTCCTGCCAATGCTAATGCTACCGTCAAGATTACAAACTTATGTTTAAATCCGTGATTTTTGTTGATAATAAATGTTACACCGGCTAATACTAATGCCAATCCTCCAAAGATAAACGATGCGTTTTTGGTGGGTGTAAACGAAAATGCCAATGCAATAATAGAGGCTATTATACCGATATTGAGGCAGTAAGAACGCACGGGGTAATTACCTGTGTCGGTTCCGGTGTCGCTGAGTTTGCCAAATAACTTAAAGAATCCTGCCACTTTGTTCCAAACTCGTGTCCAAGCTTCTTTGTTGAATAACTGAGCGTCAACAGTGGCTTTGTATGTGAGGAATATTCCCAACGGCAAAATCACTATTGTGCTGAGCCACATTCCTTGCCAAGGATCCCAGATACCTTCGCGCGACATTTTCATGCCGGCAGTAGATATTATGTAATACATGATAAACACAAGCACCGATACCACAATGGGCAATCCAAATCCACCTTTGCGGATAATAGCTCCAAGTGGTGCGCCAATAAAGAAGAATATCAGGCAGGCAATCGAAAGGGTTAGTTTCTGGTGCCATGCGTTGAGGTATTTGGCAACGGTTTTTCGCTTTGCGATTATGTCTTCGGCATTACGCGAAATAAACTGACGTGTTTCGTTGACGTTTTCTTTAGTTTTGGCTTGCACTTGCTTATACTTTTCGTCGGGAAGAGATTGGAGCAAGCTGTCTAAATTTATAATCACTTTAATTTGGTCGGTAGATGCAGAGTAGATTTGTCGCAAACTATCTTTGTGGTTGGCAATCATTGCTTTAACAATCGAATCCTGACGTTGATATGCTGTGTCGGGATTGTTTACCTCGCCTGTGCCGTAAAGGTCGGGAACATTGATTATCGATGTAGACGGACTACTGTAGTGCTGAGCAAGGTCGGCTCTAAGCGAATCGGCATATATCAAATGGGTGTGCTTAGCGTTTTTGAGGTAATATGTGTTGGTAAGCGTGTTGCTAATTCTATCGGTATTATCGATAAAATCACTGTAAAGCGAATCGCCAGAGTGTCTCAACTGATGAAGGTTCATTACCTGATAGTTGTTGCGGAATAGACTTTCGTCGGTGCGGTCAAATTCAAAGTCGGTCATATTCTGCATAATGGTTTGCTGCTCAAACGTGTTGATACGGTGAGCGTATTTCTTTTCTTCTACCCCATATTTGTCTTCGTCTTCTTGGTAAGTAACGCCGCTGTAAAGAGTTAAAACAAGATAGCGGTTGTCGCCGGTCATTTTTAAGCTGCCCGAATCGGCTATTGTTACCATATAATTGCCCTTGCCGTATTGATGATCGTAGATTCTAAAATCGTACATCATATTGGTAATGGGGTTTTTGCGTGCGGTGCGTATTGATATTTCACCAAGGTCGTTGTTGAATATGCCCGGTTTGATGTTCATTTCGGGACGCTGCTGCTTGATACTCCACAATAGCGAGTGCATTTTTAAACTTGCCACAGGTATTACATTGTTGGCTATAACAAATGCAAACACACTGATCATCGCACTCAATATTATTAATGGACGCATAGCGCGTTGCAAGCTGATGCCCGCAGCCTTGATTGCCGTTAGTTCAAATTTTTCGCCAAGGTTGCCAAAGGTCATAATGCTTGCCAACAATACTGCAAGTGGCAACGCCATAGGTATAAGTGTGGCTGAGGCATAAAAAAGCAATTCTGTTATTACCGAAAACCCAAGTCCTTTGCCTACAAGTTCGTCGATATATTTCCACAGAAACTGCATTAATAGCACAAACAGAGCAATAAAGAATGTGGCTATCATCGGTCCTATGTAGCTTTTTATGGTGAATATATCTAACTTTTTCATATTCTCTTACTTTTTATATGTAAAGGTGTCGATATGTCTTGCCTTTTTATCTTGATAAACATCATCTACCGTAATTAAAATGCCGGTTTCTTCCACGCCTCCAAAAAACGGGTTGGGTGCTGTGCCAAATAGTTTCATTGTCGACGAGAGGTTCATATAGGCGTTGAACATTGGAGGAATGTTTTCGCCAAGGTCGCGTACAATGCGGTTGAGGCATTTAAAGTCGTCGCGGTAGGTGCCGTTGGCAAATGCCTCGGATATTTGCTCTTGTGTTAATGCGGGGATAATTTCGTCTTTTGGTATAACAAGCCGCTCAGGGTCTTTAAAATAGAGTTTCATAAAACTCAAGATATAGTCGCGGGCGGTTTGGTTAAACGAGGTGTACATTGTAACCTTGCCAAAAAAATATTTGATGTGGTCGCGGTTGAGCATATAAATTGCTCCAAGACCGTCCCAAAGGTTGTCTAACGCATAGATGGCTTGCTTAAAATATTGTCGGCTTTGAAATTTGGGCTGAACAAAACTGCGTCCTAATTCTATGGTGTGCGGAAGGTATTCTTTGATAAATTTTTCCGAAAAATTAAAAATCTCGGCTGTGGAAAGTTCGGGTTTGCCTTCGGCATTGATAATCGGTAGCGAACAATCAATAAAACGGTATCCTCCAAGTATTTCGCCCATATCTTCGCTCCAAACTATCAGTTGTTGATAAGGAGTTTCGCGGGTGTCGCACTCGTCGATGTCGCAACTTTTGCCAGTGCCTCCGCCAGCTTGACGGAATGCAAGTTCGCGCAAACGTCCTATCTCGCGCATGGTGTTGGGCGCATTGTGGGCGTTTACGATGTATATCTTGTTGCCGCCGTAGTTGGTGGTGCGCACAAACTTATCATCGGTGAGTTCGCTAAGCAATAGGTCTTTGTCGATCGGTTCTATTATATCTTCCATTTGTCGGGGTTCAAAAGTGTTATTGTGGTTTTTGCATATATGTCATCCTGCGGACGTACTGAGTGCGCTGTGCAGGTGTAGGTATTTCTTCAAGTATTTGTGGCAGTATCGGTTCGCCGTAATATAGATTGATTGGTTTGTCGTGATATTTAAATACTTCGCCGGGCAGAAGCACAAGCTCGTAGTTGAATTTTATCCCGAGTTTCTTGCGGATGTTGGCCACCGAATAAAAGAAACTGCTGTTTTTGGCCTCTACATACACCGGCACAATGGGCAAACCATATTGTATTGCCATGTTGATAAACTTATTTTTCCATTCCAAATCGGTGATATCGCCGTTGATACGCCTCGAAACCAATCCTGCTGGAAATGCGCAGACGTTTTCGTTTTTGTCTTCGTATAAATCTTCTATGCCTTTGAGTATCTCTGGGGTGTTGTGTCCGTAAACGTTTACGCCGCAGAACACGCTTTTGAGACTCTCGATAAAGAGCAAAAGATTGTTGACGATGGCGCGGCTGTGTCCGAAGTTTTTGCAGATTGATAGTATTACTGCCAATCCGTCAAGTCCGCCAAGGGGGTGATTGGCCACAAACATCATCCGCTCACCTTTTTCCACGTTTTCTACACCGTGCTCGATGATGTCTACATTAAAATCTTTAAAAACCGCCTCGATAAACTCAGGACCGTCTAAATGTCCGTATAGCGACAGCACGCGGTTTATCTTATCCTGCCTAATGATGCGCTCAATTAGGCGGATAACAAACCTCGGCAGCCGATTGTTCAGCTTTGGGTTAAAATCTCTGATCACAGAGTCGATGTATATGAGTTTGTTACGGTTTTCCAATATTGACGCATTATAAATATTTCGGGTGCAAATGTAATAAAAATATTCTGTATTGCAGAGATTTTTTTTTTTGAAAACGGCGGGGGTGATTTCATAAAAATATAAAAAACGCAATATTGGCACCATAATCAAAGAATTTGTAATTATGACAGCTATTTAAATTTTAATTAAAATCAAAAAAAAGAGACGCGCCGCGGCGCGTCTCTCCAAATCAAATATATACTATTCAAAAAATCTATCTGTAATTATCCAAATCGCTTTCTTCGCCGTTGTCGATGTAGGTTTTGCGCTGTTTGTTGTCGGCGTAGGCAAGTTTGAAGAATGTATTGGCGGGTTTCTCAAACTGTTCGCCACGGAGGGCGTCGGTAAAGAGAAGGTATGATACGATGATGTTGCCAGCCATTTCTACGAGGTTGCGAGCTTGGAAATCGAGGTAGTCTTGATTTTTGAGTTCTGTAACTTTTTCGATGGCTGCCTTGTAATCGTCGGTGAGTTCAAGAAGTTTGGCTTTCTGAGCGGCAAACTTGCCCGATTCTTCCAACATCTTGTCGTATTCTGCCATACGCTCAGCAAATACGCCTGTGGTAACGCCTTTGATAGCGGCTACCACCTGCAACTGCGATGTGCCTTCGTAGATGGTGGTGATACGTGCGTCGCGAACCATACGCTCGATGGGGAAATCTTTCATATAGCCCGAACCTCCGTGAATTTGGAGTGCATCGTAACAAATTGAGTTACACCATTCTGACGAGAAAAGTTTCAACAGCGGGGTGTAAGCATCGGCCATTTTAGAAAAATATTTGAGGTCGTTGCGGAGTTCGGCGGGGAGAGTGCCGAGTTTTTTCTTCTCTTGGAGAAGTTTGCTCATATCTACAAAACGTGCTGTTTCGTAAAGAAGCGAACGCATACCTTTAATTTTGGCGTTCATATTGCCAAGCAACTGGTATACAGCGGGGAACTCAATGATCGGTTTCTTAAACTGTTCGCGCTCGTGAGCATATTTGAGAGCCTCGCGATATGCTGCCTCTGAGATACCTACCGACTGTCCTCCTACTCCAAGACGTGCGCCGTACATAAGGCTCATAACGTATTTGATAAGGCCAAGACGTTCGTCGCCGATAAGTTTAGCAGGAGCATCTTTGAATACCATTTCGCAAGTGGGCGAACCGTGGATACCGAATTTGTTTTCTACACGGCGTACAATTTCGCAATGTTTGTCTTTGTCGTAAACAAAGAGCGAAAGGCCACGTCCATCGGTTGTGCCTTCTACACTGCGGGCAAGTACCAATTGAATATCGGCATCACCGTTGGTAATAAAGCGTTTAACACCGTTTAAGAGCCACATACCCGATTCCTCGTCGTATTTGGCTTTGAGCTGAACGGCTTGCAAGTCGGAGCCTGCATCGGGTTCGGTGAGCACCATCGAGAGAGTTGCGCCTTTGGCAAGTTTGGGAAGGTATTCTGCCTTGATTTCCTCCGAAGCAAATTCGAGGATAGTTTCGGCACAATCTTGTAATCCCCAGAAGTTGGCAAATCCGCCGTCGGCACGCGACACCATTTCACCTACCATAATGTAGGGAACGTTGGGCATATTTAAGCCGTCGTATTTGCGAGGCATTGTTATACCCCATGCGCCGGCTTTCAACAGTGCCTGAAAATCGGCTGTGGTGTAGGGGTTGTATTTAAGATGGTCGTTTTCGATAGAGTGGCCTTCAAGGTCGTTGGCTTCGGCGTTGGGCGCAATCACGTCGGCGCAAACTTCACCGCAGATTTCCATTACCTTTTCTACCGAGTCCATAGCGTCCTCAAAATCTTTGGGGGCGTAGTCGTATTTTTGGGCGTCGGAATAGTCGTTGTCTTCTCTAAGGTCTATGATACGTTTCATCAACGGATGTCCGAGATGAAATTTAAGATCTTCGTTATCGTTATAAAAATTTGCCATTTTTCCTGATTATTTAGAGTTTGCTTTGTAATATTTTATCATTTTGGGCAAAACGGTAGCCACGTCGCCAGTTACCACATAGTCGGCAATAGCGTTGATAGGAGCGTTTTCGTCGGTGTTGATAGATACAATTATCGACGATTCTTGCATACCTGCGCGGTGCTGTACCTGTCCGGAGATACCGCAAGCGATGTAGAGTTTGGGACGTACTGTAACGCCTGTTTGTCCAATTTGACGCTCGTGCTCGCAGAATCCTGCGTCAACGGCTGCACGGCTTGCTCCTACTTGTCCGCCAAGTACTTCGGCAAGTTCGTGGAGAAGTTGGAAATTTTCTTTGGAGCCAACGCCGTAGCCACCTGCTACAATTACAGGAGCGGATTTGAGGTTGATTTTCGATTTCTCAATATGGCGCGAGATGATTTCTACGGCAAAGTCTAAATCGGTAACAGATTTCTGCCAGTCGATTTTTTTGATTTCGCCTTTGTAGTTTTCGTCGAAGACCTCTTTTTTCATTACGCCTTCGCGAACGGTAGCAATCTGAGGACGTGCATGGAGGTTTAAGATTGTGGCAATAATGTTGCCGCCAAATGCGGGACGTATCTGATAAAGCAAATCTTTATAAGGTGTAACAATTTGCTTGATTTCGCCATTATCTTCTTTGATGGTTTTCTTCTCTTCGTGGTCGCCGATTTCAAGACTTGTGCAGTCGGCAGTGAGTCCGCAGCGGAGAGCGCTTGCCACACGGGGAGCAAGGTCGCGACCAATGCTTGTTGCGCCAAAGAGCATAATCTGTGGCTGCTCTTGCTTTACAAGGTCGCAGATGATTTTTTGTGTGGGAAGTGTTTGATAGGGAGCAAGTTTACGGTCGTCGGCCACGTGGATAACGTCAACACCGTATTTAAAAATCTGTCGTCCTATATTATAAAGGTTGTAATCTACGGCAATGGCTTCGAGTTTGCAGCCAAGTGTCTGTGCGAGTTTTTTGCCTTTTGAAAGCAGTTCGAGGCTGACGTCTGCCACAACGCCGTTCTCTGTTTCGCAAAATACAAATAAGTTGTTCATTTCGTATTATCCAAGAATGTGGTTAGACAATAAATCTTTAATTAAACCGTCGATGTCGGCATCCGAATCAGTGAGTTTCTTAGATTCTTTGGCCTGCAACACTACGGCGTCGATTTTCTTAACTGTGGTGGGCGAACCTGCCTTTCCTACTTTGTCGTCTTCTACTTTGATGTCGTCGGCGCTCCAAGTGGTAATTTTTGATTCGTCGTTTTTGTTTTTCATATAGAATTTGGCGTTGCGTGTGCGGCAGGGTGCAGCCGAGCCGTGTACTGTAATAAGCACTGGGAAGGGTGCTTTAACGGTTTCAACGCCAGATTCCAAACGACGGCGTATTGTGATGGAACTTTCCGAAATGTTTTCGATTTCTTCGGCGTAGGTAACTTGCGGAATACCGAGTTTTTCGGCAGCCTGAGGTCCTACTTGTGCTGTGTCGCCGTCGATAGCCTGACGTCCGCAGAGCACCATATCGTAGTTGCCTACGTTTTTGATTGCCTGTGCAATAGCGTAGCTTGTAGCAAGGGTATCCGAACCACCAAGTTTACGGTCGGTGAGGAGTATACCTTTGTCGGCACCGCGGTAAAGTCCTTCTTGAAGCACTTCGGCAGCCTTTGGCAAACCCATAGTGAGCACGGTAATCTGAGTTTCGGGATATTGGTCTTTGATTCTGAGAGCCTGCTCGAGGGCGTTCATGTCCTCGGGATTTATGATAGCGGGCAGGGCGGCGCGGTTCATAGTGCCGTCTTCCTTCATGGCGTCTTTGCCCACATTGTGCGTGTCGGGCACTTGCTTGGCAAGGACAATAATTTTAAATCCTTTCATTGTATTATGTTTTTGTAAAAAATATTTTGCCGCAATATTAATAAAAATCGGTTATTTAAAAAAAATAAATTGTTTTTTTTATGATGTCGCCGTAGTGGGGGCTACTATATTGCTGATACCCTCGAATAACATCTACACTGTGTGGCTCGATGTCTGGGGTTACAGATATACCGTCTTCCAGGCGGGTTATAACTACAATATGTTATCTGTAATAATTTATACTATCATAACATATCATATAATTTGCTATAATATAACATTCCAACTATTAAATAATATACATTTATAACAAATCAATCTATCATTTATAATCAAAGTAATCAATTGAGGGGCTGAGGGGTGGCTTGGTACGTGTGAGAATAGATGGTTTGGGGGATGAGGTGGGGCTTTGGGGGTGATGGAGTTGTGTTTTGGATGCTGAATTTTGGATTTTGATGTGTCGGAGTGTTGGTTTTGGGGGGAGATGAGGTGGTTTGATATTGGTGAGTAGATGATGCGGAGGGTGAAGTGGTGCTTTTTGAGGGTTTGATGTGGTGATGCGGCGCACCATATTGCCACATAGAGGCGTGGGGTTTGATTGTGGAGGGCTAAAATTCTGATTTTGATATGTTTAAAGCCGTTGATGCGATGGTGAAACAGCTATTTAATATCGTCGAAAGGGGTATGAGAGTGGCTCAACCGATGTGTTTGATATTATTAAATTCACAATTTGTATGTTATAAAATACATAAATTATATTATTAACGATTAATAATATCAATAATAATCATTTATAATATTTAAAGTCTTAATTTTGAAGGCTGAAAAGTCAATTCTACATCATTAATATTATATCATCTAAAAATACGTTACATAGATGACAAAAAACCAATCTAACACCGAACCCGCCGAAATAATAGTTTTGGGCGAGGCTGTAGTTTCAAAATTTACTTCGTCGGCCACCCTCGTGTCGCTTGTTTATCAGCTTTACACCAAGAAGGGAAGCGCCGCCACCACCGACCTCCGCGATATGCTCGACGAGCTCAATGCGCTTGCCACCGTGCTCAAGGAAACTTCGATTAAGGAGCGCGCCAATGTGGTTACTAAGTATACCGACGAGCTGATGGAAAAGATGAAAAACGCTACAAATCGCTCCTCGGAGCTATTCAGTTTGGCTTGGGTAGCGGCGATGCTCAGCTTGAATCGGCTGCCAAGACTCTCGCTCCCAAAACTCCGCCTATCACCAAGATTTTTACAGGCAAAAATTCTTTTGTTCAACTGCTCAAACGCCAGATTGCAGTTTTTAAAACTATCGACGCCGCCGTGTTCGACACTCTCCACTGCAAAAACTGCGTGGCTGAGTTTGAGGCTATGGAAGATGATTTTGAAACAAATTTTTCTACCACAGTAGACAAAAAGGTTGACACTATTGGCACAGTGACGGCGTGTTTTCGCAGATTAAAAGACTGCTATGCCGATATGATTACCGCCTTGCGCAATGCCCAAGGTCCTAAAAAAGGTGCTGAAAACAAGCTTGTACGCGAATTTAACCAGATATTTGCCGATTATAGCGCCATTCAAAAACAGAAAGCTACGCTCAAAGCCGCCAAAAAGGAGAAGGAATAGCTATTTTTTTTGCATTTTACAAAACTGTTTTGTAGTTTTGCAGTATTATAATATAAATAATGGACGAAGAAGAAAAACTCAACAAAGAATCCCAGCCTGCGGTGTTTATTGATTTAACCACCGACTTTGGTTTTAAACGCATATTCGAGCGCAAGGAGTTTATGATTCCGTTTCTTAACGACCTTTTATCAACATATAATAAGGAAGGCGTTATTACAGATATAACATATCTCAACACAGAGAACCTTGGCGAAGTAAGCAAAGATAAACGAATAGTGTTTGACCTAAAATGCAAAACACAAGACGGTGATATTATTTTAGTAGAGATGCAGAAACGCGACCAAGAGTATTTCGACGACCGCGTTATCTATTATATGAACCGCAACGTGGCAATGCAAGGCGAACTTGGCGACGACCTTTGGAAGTTTGGTATAAAAAAAGTCTACGGCGTGTTTTTGATGGACTTTAACGAAAAACGTCAGCTCGATAACAAAGCTGTCCGTCACTGTGGACTTTACGATTACACCAACCAATGCCCCTATTCCTATAAACAGGAATTTTGGCTTGTAAACCTTCCACAATTTCGCCGTTACACCAAAGCAGACTGCAAAACAAACTTAGACAAATGGTTATATATAATTTCAAATATTAAAAATATGGAAACTATGCCTTTTACAATGGAAATGCCGGTATTTAAAGGACTTAAAACCGCTGCCGAAATAGCCAATATGACCCGCAACGAACGTGAGAGTTACATATTGGAATACGATGCCTATCGCACCAGTCTTGCGGCATGGGATTATGCTATTAAAGAAGGTCGGGCAAAGGGATTACAAGAAGGCCGAGCAGAAGGTCGAGCAGAAGGTCGAGCAGAAGGTCGAGCAGAAGGTCGAGCAGAAGGCGAGCACAACGCCAACCTTGCTACAGCACGAAAAATGTTGTCAAAGGGGTTCTCTGTTGATAGTATAGCAGACATCACCGGTCTTTCCCCATCTGAAATAGCTTCGCTATAAATCATCAACAAACTTTACTACGTAATTTACGTAAACGCGCCGGTTTTGTGTTGCATGTTTAATAAATGTGCGTAATTTTGACCCGCAAAAACAAAATACAGAATTACAAACACATTATAATAATAACGACTATGTCTGATATTTCTAATGTTGAAGTCAACGACTTCATGGCGAAAGTTATCGCAAGAAACCCCGGCGAAACCGAGTTTCACCAGGCTGTTAAAGAAGTAGTAGAGTCTCTTATGGAGTACATCGACGAAAACCCCAAGTACAAAAAGGGTAAAATTCTCGAGCGTATGGTAGAGCCCGAACGCGTAATCATTTTCCGTGTTCCTTGGGTAGACGACAAAGGCGAAATCCAAATCAACCGCGGTTTCCGTGTTCAGATGAACTCTGCTATCGGACCTTACAAAGGCGGTCTTCGTCTTCACCCCACCGTTAACCTCGGTATCCTCAAATTCTTGGCTTTCGAGCAAGTATTCAAAAACTCTCTTACCACATTGCCTATGGGCGGCGGTAAAGGTGGCTCAGACTTCGACCCAAAAGGAAAATCTGACAACGAAGTTATGCGTTTCTGCCAGAGCTTTATGACAGAACTTTCTAAACATATCGGTGCCGACACCGACGTTCCCGCTGGTGATATAGGTGTAGGTGGCCGCGAAATTGGTTACCTCTTTGGTCAATACAAACGTTTGCGCAACGAATTTACCGGCGTTCTTACTGGTAAAGGTCTTGGCTGGGGTGGTTCTTTGATCCGTCCTGAGGCTACTGGCTACGGCGTTGTTTACTTTGCTCAAGAAATGCTCGCTACCAAAGGCGACTCTATCAAAGGTAAAACAGTTTGTATCTCTGGTTCGGGCAACGTAGCTCAATACGCTGTTCAAAAATGTATCCAACTTGGTGCTAAGGTTGTTACAATGTCTGATTCTAACGGTTCGATCTACGACAAAGACGGTATCACCGAAGAAAAACTCAACTGGATTCTCGAACTCAAAAACGTTCGTCGCGGACGTATCAAAGAATATGCCGACAACTTCCCCGGTGTTGAATACATGGAAGGTCAGCGTCCATGGAACATCAAATGCGATATAGCTCTCCCCTGCGCTACTCAAAACGAGGTTAACGGCGAAAACGCTGCCGCTCTTGTTAAAAACGGCGTAATCTGCGTGGCCGAAGGTGCTAACATGCCTTCTCTTCCTGAGGCTATCGAAATCTTCCAGAATGCTAAAATCCTTTACGCTCCTGGTAAAGCTTCTAACGCCGGTGGTGTTTCGGTATCTGGTTTGGAAATGTCGCAAAACTCTGAGCGTCTCTCTTGGACAAGCGAAGAGGTTGACAAGAAACTCCATCAGATTATGATTAACATCCACAAAACCTGTGTTCAATACGGCACCGAAAATGACGGATACATCAACTACGTTAAAGGTGCTAACATCGGTGGTTTTGTAAAAGTTGCCGACGCTATGCTTGCTCACGGTATTGTATAACGATTACATAGTATATTTTAAAAAAGACCGTCTCAATGCGAGGCGGTCTTTTTTTTTAGTATCTTTGCAGCGCGATGAAACACTTATTGTATCTAATATTGTTTTTGATGGTGTCGGCGGCGGCGGCACAGGCGCAGGGGTTTGAAGCCCATCTGGCCAATATCCGTTATTACAACAGCGACTCCTTAGCTTTCCCTATCAAGGTGAGCGTATGTTTTGATGTGTCGGGCACGCAGCCGCGCAATCTTTCGTTTGTGGCTAAATACGACGACAATATCACTTACAAAGCTCCTGTTAAGGAATACGATTCGTGCCATGCCTACTACACGTTTCATTCTCAGTTGAACACCACCACCACATTGATTCTTTTTTTAGAAGATAAACAGGGAACGCGCAGTGCCACCTACACTGTCAACGCCCTGCCCACTATACAAAATGTTGTTAATATCACACAACCATGATAATTGCCCATAAAAAACGTAAAGAAAACATTGCAGAGTATGTGCTCTATATGTTTCAGGTAGAGGATATGATGCGTGCCTGCCATTGCGATTTTGAAACTGTAAAGCAGCGTATCATATCGCAATACAACCAAACTCCCGAGGTGATGAAAGATATTGAGTATTGGTACGATAATATTATTGCCCTGATGAAAAACGAGGGCGTGGAGCAGAAGGGGCATCTGCGCGAGGTGCTCAATATCATCGACGATATGCACGACCTTCATTTGCGATTGCTCCGTTCGCCGCTTCACCCCGATTACAAGGCTGCATATCAAGATGCCGCTCCCGTAATTGGGCAGAGTATTCAAAAAACTCAAAGCAACGGCGTATCTGAAATCGAGGTGTGCCTGCAAATGATGTATATGATTCTTTTGCTAAAACTGCAACACAAAGAAATCTCTGGCGACACTATGTTTGGCGTAAAGAAAATTAGCAAGATGTTGGCAATCCTCAGTGCCAAATACAAGATGTGGGAAGATGATAAAATAGAATTATAAATTATTTTTTATTTTTTACCACCCTGAATCCGTAATCAAAATTAGATTCCATAGGTTTTGGACCGTCGCGGACGGTAACGGTTGCCATATCGTCAAAATAGTACCAGCCTCCGCCGCGGATTACACGGAAATCGCCTTTGGATGGGCCTTGTGGGTCGCGCTGTGAGTTAGATGGATATTTTGCATAATAGTCTAAACACCAT
Organism: Bacteroidales bacterium; assembly: GCA_016293845.1. GTDB lineage: Bacteria > Bacteroidota > Bacteroidia > Bacteroidales > UBA3824 > UBA3824. Next base: position 75,697 of record JAEDDH010000012.1, read on the forward strand.
TCCCACGCATTGCCGCTCATATCGTAAATGCCGAGTTCGTTGGGTTTTAGCAGTCCTACTTTTTTGATACCTTTTTCGCCGGTGGTTTCGTCGTACCATGCCACTTCGTCGATATCGTTGCTACCTGCATAGCGGTAGTTTTTCGACAGCTGACCGCCTCGAGCTGCGTATTCCCATTGAGCCTCGGTGGGGAGGTCGTATTTTTCGCCGGTGGTTTCGCTGAGCCATTTGCAGTATGCTTTGGCGTCGAAGTAAGATATATTGACGATAGGGTAGGTGTCGCACCACTGCCATTTGATAGCGTGTTCGTGCTCTTCGTACCATTTTGGTGGGGGAGGAGCGGGGAAAGAGTGTCCTGTGGCGTTGCAGAATGCTCGGTATTGTGCCACAGTTACTTCATATTTGCCAATGTAAAAGTCGGAGAGACGCACGTCGTGTACGGGCACTTCGTCGCCACCTGAATTAGAACAACCCATCTTAAACTGTCCGCCCTTAACAAAAATCAAATCGGGCGGGTTAGATGTTTGAGCAAACGACAACTGTTGCCAAGCCGAAGCCAGCAACAGTGCCGATAATGCTATAATCTTTGATATTTTCATCCCAAAAGATTTTTTATTACGATGCGTAATAGTTTTTACTGAGCGTTGCGAGCCAAACGCATACCGTAGTTGAAGTTGGTGAAAGCGGGCTCTGGACCGTCGCGACTTGTAAGTGTGGCGTAGTCGGCATTGTAATGCCATCCGCCGCCTCTGATTACGCGCCACGATGAGATGTTGGTGTTAACGGGGTTGTCTTTTTTGCTCTTAGCGTAAAAGTCTTTTGCATAGAAGTCGGTGCACCATTCCCAAACGTTGCCGCTCATATCGTAGATGCCGAGTTCGTTGGGAGCTTTGGTTCCCACTTTTTGCGGACCTTTGAGTTTTGATGTTTCGTCAAACCAAGCCACAGTAGCAGGAGTTGCGCTGCCGGCGTAGATGGTGTGTTTAGATTGTTTGCCACCACGTGCGGCGTATTCCCATTCGGCTTCGGTGGGCAGGCGGTAGCCGTTTTTGTCGAGGTTGCACTCAATGCCACCGTCTTCGTTTTCAAAGTAAACCTTTTCAAGACCTTCTTTGTCGCTAAGATAGTTGCAGTATGCTACGGCGTCGTACCACGAAATTTTGTGCATTGGGTAATCGTCTACCCAACCCCACCATTTTTGAGTAGGCAAGGGGTAGTACTTTTTGGTGTCGGGATGCTCTACAAGCCATGCTGAGTCGGGCTGGGCAGGCATTTTGTGCATACCGCGTTTGCCAGGGAAATATTTTGCTCCGGCGGCATCGTTGATAAACTGTTTGTATTCCTTAACAGTAACTTCGTACTTGCCTATGTAAAACGAGTTTATTTTTACATCGTGTACAGGACGTTCGTCGGCATCGCCTTTGGGTGTAGAAGTGCCGGGGTTGCCCATAGAGAAAATTCCGCCTTCTACTTTTACCATCTGCGGCTGTGCCACAACCGTGAGCGACAAACAGATTAGCGCTGTTAAAATTGTAAGTCTATTCATCTTTCTCGTTGTTTTATGTTTGATAATTTTTCGATTAATGATAAGATGTTTCAAGTATTTTTGCTTTTACACCTTTACAAACGTTTGCAATTTTTTATTGTTGCCTTTTTAAACTTTTTTATATTTTGGCTGGGATGCAAGTTTTGTTTTTATAGTTGCAACAATCGCACCTATTTGAATATGTTTTTGAGGATTGAGCCTAATAGTCCGCCTCCCGAAGATGATGATTTTTTCTTTGTAGATGAGGTGGATTTTTTTGTAGAAGACTTGCCAGTGATGCTTTTTGCCACAGATTTGCCAAGGTCGCGAGCCATTGCTGTGCCGGCGGTGGCTATCAGTGTGCCAATTATTGTGCGCTTAAAGCTCGACGACGATGATTTTGAGGCTTTGGCTTTTTCTTTTGCTTGTTTAGCCTTTTCTTTTTCTAAGCGGTTTTTTTCTTTCTCTTTTTCTTCGAGTTCGCGCTGTTTTTCGGCTTCGCGTTCTGCCTCTTCTTGTGCGGCGAGTATTACCTCGTAGGCACTTTCACGGTCGAAGAATTTTTCGTATTCTTTGATTTTGGCGGGCACCGATGCGCGTATTGCCGAGCGTTCGTAGTCGGATATAGCACCTATCTGACTCAAGGGGAATAGGATTTTCGCCTTTTGCACAATTGATGGCGAGCCCGAAGCGTCTAAGAATGATACAAGTGCTTCGCCTGTGCCAAGGTTTGTGATGGCTTCGGTGGTATCAAACGCCGGATTGGCACGGAATGTCTGCGCTGCGGCTTTTACTGCCTTTTGATCTTTTGGGGTAAATGCGCGGAGAGCGTGCTGAATGCGGTTGCCAAGCTGTCCGAGAATGTCGTCGGGAATATCTGACGGCGATTGTGTGATAAAATATATGCCCACGCCCTTAGAACGTATCAGGCGGATTATCTGCTCCATTTTTTCTACCAAAGCCTTGGATGTGCCTTCAAACAGCATGTGGGCTTCGTCGAAAAAGAATACGAGTTTGGGTAATTCCATATCGCCTACTTCGGGGAGGCGCGAATATAGCTCGGTCATCATCCACAAAAGGAATGTAGAGTAGAGCTTGGGGTGCATCATAAGTTTGTCGGCAGCAAGCACGTTTACCACTCCCAGACCCTTTTCGGTGTCGATGAGGTCTTCAATGTCGAAGGCAGGTTCTCCAAAAAACTTGTCGCCCCCTTCGCTTTCGATAGCGAGAATTGCGCGGCTGATAGCACCGAGACTTGCTGTGGAGATGTTGCCGTAAGATGTGGTGAATTTAGAAGTGTTTTGACCTACAAAGTCGATAATTGTGCGGAGGTCTTTGAGGTCGATTAATAAGAGTTCGTTGTCGTCGGCGATTTTGAATATGATGTTGAGCACTCCTGTTTGGGTTTCGTTGAGGTTGAACAAGCGTCCGAGCAACTGAGGACCCATTGCCGAAATAGTGGTGCGCATAGGGATGCCTTGTTCACCATACACATCGTAAAAACGTGTTGGGCAGCCGTGAAACTGAGGGTTTTCGATACCAAACTCGGCACAGCGTTTTTCGATAAATCTGCTCATTTTGCCAGTTTGGGATATTCCTGAGAGGTCGCCTTTCATGTCGGCGGCAAAGCAGGGAACGCCTGCCTGCGAAAAAGTTTCGGCTACAACTTGCAGGCTGACGGTTTTTCCGGTGCCTGTTGCGCCTGCTATAAGTCCGTGGCGGTTTGCCATCTTGCCTATTATATTGATAGAACCGTCGGCACAGTGCGCTATGTATAAGTTTTGGTTTGTGTACATGGTTTGATGTTTTTATTTTTACAAATGTAAGAAAATAAATGTAAGATGCGAATGAAATTTGGGAAAAAATCGTTTTTTGTTTATATTTTTTCGCCGTATAAAAAAGAAAAATGATATGAAACCGATAAAACTGAGCTTAATAGCTGCTTTTGTATCGCTAATGCTTTCGAGCTGTGCCACCGAGCGCATAGGCAATATCAATTCGCAACCCTACCGCTATCACGAAACCGCAGTGCAGATAAAGGGACGTGTTACCAACACCACCAACTTGTTTGTAGTGAAGACTTTCCGTGTGGCAGATAAAACTGGCGATATCACCGTGGTGGCAAGCGAAGACCGTGCCGCCCTGCCCACCGTGGGACAAAAAATAAAGGTGTGCGGCAAGGTTTACCAAGCTTTTAAACTTGGGTCGCTGCAAAAGATTGTGGTGATAGAGGGCATTGCACCGATAGCAAAATAAACTATTTGGTGAGCTCGATGATGTAGTTTTCGATTTTGCGCAATCCAAATGTGATGGCGTTGATGTCGAAGTTTTTGATGGCGTGGATAATGCTTGATGCCATCGACGACGCTTTGTCCATCTGGTGCTGCTGCGCTTTTTCTTTGAATTGTTCGGCAAACTGAAGCAGACTGTCGAACGAGACATTTTTTTTGAGCGTGCGGTATTGGGGGATGATGTGCTCTTTGAGCAGGGCAATGAATTGTCGTTTTGATTCGTCTTTCTGCTTTTCTGTCGATGTGGCAGCTATGTCGATAATATCTTTAGCCTCGTCGCTGTCGGTATTGTAAATGCTAATGTCGTTGATAGTAACGGTGAACGTCGAGCCTTGACCGGGTGTGCTGTCTACCGTGATAGTGCCTTTGAGGTTTTCTACCAAACGGGCTGTAAGCTCCATTCCCGACGAACGGTTGTAGTTTTCGCCTGCCGCAAACATTGAGTCTGCCACTTGTTTTGAAATACCAACTCCGGTATCTGTTACGGTGAGTATCAGCGAGGTGCGGTTGTCGGCGGTATTGTTGCAGTCGATATCAACTCTTACGCTACCATTTTCGGTAAATTTGATGGCGTTGCTAACAAGGTTGAAAAGTATCTGACGAAGTTTTACACCGTCGGCAATGAGCATTTTGGGAATGTCGTGGGCAACTTCGAGAGTATATTTGAGATTTTTTTCTTCGGCGTTTTGTTTAAAAATATTGTAGATGTCGTCGGCAATGCGGCGCGGGTCGGCAATGCGGGTATAGAGGTTTTTGCCGGTTTCGATACGGGCAAGATTCCAAATTTCGGTGAGGGTTTCGTGTACCGACACAGCATCTTTGAGAATGCCAGTAGCCTTGGCAGCAGCAGGTTGGGCAATGTTGGCAGAAAGAGCCTCTGCCGACATAATGATGTTTTCGATAGGTTGCTTGGTGTTTTGGGTCATATTGAGCAGAAGTTCGCTCTTAGCCTTAGACGCCGTGTTGACATCGCCTTCGGAGATGTTGCCTGTGTTGCGTATGGCAGGTATATCGCGCAGAGTGAGCAATATAGTATCGTTGTTGTTGTGCACAAAACGGGCTTCGTAATATTTGCCGTCTTTTTGATACTCCACATATTGCGGGTCTTCGGATTTTTGCGCCTCGTGGTATGCCACAAGCAGCTGCAAAAGGATGTCGGAGTCAAATTTATCACGCATATTGCGACCCACATATTGTTTTTCGGCTTCGGGGTCGCCCGGAATTTTGGCGTATGTGAAAGTGCCGTTTTTGTCGATGCTGAAAATAGTATCGGGCAGAATATTGAGAATCGAAGATTGTTTTTGCGAAAGGATAGATGCGTTTCGCTCGGCAATTTTGCGGTCGGTGATGTCTTCCACAATCATGATTCCGCCCTTTTCTAATTCGCGTCCAGTGTTGTAGTGGTAAGGTTTGAGGGTGATGGAAGCGTATACCTTGCCACTTTCAGTGTTGATTTCAAATTCTTGTTTAGAAGTTTTGTTGCTCTGGCTCGATTGCTCCGACGAAATGTCGAATCCGCGCAAAACCTCTTTGGGTACAACTGAGGTAACATCTTGCCCCGTAATGTTTTTGTTTTTGATATTAAAAATCTGAAGGATACGCTCGTTGGCAGTTGTGATTTTAAAATTATCGTTGAACTGCATGATTCCGATAGGCGTTTTGCGGAAAAGCAGACGGTATTTTTCTTCGCTGTTGCGCAGCTCGGCTTCGGCAAGTTTTCGCTCTTGAATCTCTATCTGCATACGCTGGTTAGAATCGGAGAGCTGTTTGTTGTGGTTGGTTTTCTCCTTGTAGCGGAAGTAGTAAATCACCACCACAACTATAACAAGCAGAATAACAATGATAAGGAAAAATATGTTTCGGCTGTTTTGTTTGCGCTCAAGGTTGAATTTGTCGCGCTCTGCCTGATACTGAATGGCTTCGATTTCTTTTTGCTGTTTCTGGCTTTCGAGACTAACCTGAAACTCCGAAAACTGCTCCTTTTTCTTTTGGTCAAAAATACTGTCGGAAGTTTGAGCGTATCTGTCGCTATAATAGAGAGCTTTTTCAAACATTCCGTGACGTTTGTAATATGTGCGGAGAATTTCGCAAGCCTTGTTTTTGATGCGAAGTTCGGATATGCCAATGTTGAGTTCTTCCATCTCGGCATTGTGTAGCACGGCTTCGGCATTGGCACGCGCCTGATCGTCCATATTTGATTCTATTTGCAAAGCTGCCAAACGTGTGCGAGCCACAAGCGATTCGTGAGGGCGACCGGCTTTTAGATAATGCTCGTAAGCCGATTTGAACCAAACTGCGGCTTTGGCGGCGTTGTCGTCGGTGATGTATACGTAGGCGTAAGTCTCCATAGTGTTGGCAAGACCGAGAGTGTCGTGTTTCTTTTGGTATTCGTCGAGACACGCTTCGAGAATTTCTACTGCACTATCTTGTTGGTTGATAATGGCGTAGGCTTGAGCAATTTTGATATTGGTTTCGAGGATGCGTTCTTCGGCGTTGAGCTGCTCGTAAAGGTTGCGGGCGGCAATAAGGTTTTTGAGAGCGTCGTCTTCGTCGTTTTTGATGGTGATGTCGCCAAGAAGGGTTAGGGCAGTGGCTTGAATATTGGGATATTTGTAATTGCGGCATATTTCGATAGCCTTTGAGCAGTATTCTTCGGCAAGGTCGTAAGCCTCTTGAGCATAGTAGGTGCGGGCGATGTCGATTTGGCAAAGAGCCATCTTGTCGTTGAGGTTGAATTTAGAATATATTTCGTAGGCTTTGAACTGAGCTTCGATGGCAAGGTAGTAAACGCGAGTTTTGTAGTATCCAAAACCAATATTTTTGTAAGCGGCTGCAATGTTGGCAGAATCGGCAGACTGTTCGGCAATCTGTTTTGCCTGAGCAGCAAATTCAAGAGCAACAAAGGGTTCGGTATTGATGTATTCGTTGTATTGTTTGGTTAGAATTTTGTATTGTTCGGCAAGTGAGTCGGATTGAGCCGAAACCGTTCCAATGTTTACCGCAAAGGCTATTGCCAATATGTATGCTAATATTTTTTTCATTTGAGTAAGTTTTTAGACTGCGACAATCCCGCTTTTTGATATGGTATGTAAAAGGTGAAAGTAGAGCCTGCGTTTATGGTAGATTGCACTTCGATTCTTCCTCCCATCTGTTTTACAAGTTCGTTGGCAATCGACAATCCAAGGCCGTTACCTCCATATTGCCGAGCCGCCCCTTCGTCGCCCTGACGAAAACGTTCGAAAATGACACCTATTTTTTCTTTGGCAATACCTATGCCAGTATCGCTAATAAAGCAAGCAATTTGCGATGGAGTGTCTTGAGTTTTTGGGGTGATGTAAGCGCCGACAATGATTTTACCTTGGTTGGTGAATGTTACGGCGTTGGTTATCAGTTTTTTGAAAATCTGGCTTATGCACATCGAATCGGTAAACACAAGGCTTTCGAGGTTGTCGGTGGGTTTGCTTTTTTCTGGGATGATGTCTTTGCCCGATTCGCTGATAAGCTGCTGCAGAAACAGTGCGGATTCTTCAACAATGCTGTTGATACTGCACATTTCGTGGCGGAGCTTTTTCTGCCCGGTTTCGATCATCGAAAGTTCTACAATGTCGTCGATTATGGCGAGGAGTTTTTTGCAGTTGGTGTTGATAAGGTTGAGATAGTCTTTGTGCTTGTCGGCAGCCATTCCGCTCTGAATCATTTGCACAAAACCTGTGATAATGTTGACAGGGGTGCGCGTTTCGTGAGCAATATTGGCTAAGAATACCGATTTGAGCCTGTTAGATTCTTCGGCTTTCTTTTTCTGACCCAGCAGTTCGGTTTGGTAGTGCTTGATTTCGGTGATGTCGTAAGCAATGATTTGAATCACCTTTTCGCCAAAGAAATCGTTGATAGGCTGCATTGTACTCATATACCATCGTTCTTCGCCTTTAACAGTGATGCAGGTTTTGCGAGTTTTCGTAATGCCTGTTTTAGAAATTTCACGGATAAGGTTGAGGTCGATAAGCTGAGTGGCAGGTATATTGTCGTTTGGCGAAATGTGTTTTTCGTCTTCTTCAAAAAGTTTTACCGCGGTGCTGTTGAGCATAATGATGTTGCCTTCGGTGTCTACCACGATGATAGGCTGGCGAATACCGTTGAAGAGAGTTTTGTATCGGGTTTCGCTTTCAGCAAGTTCGCGGCGGGCTTTGATCATTCGGTCGATATCTTGCATAACGCCGAGGATACCTGCAAATTCGCCATCGGAGTTTTTGATAAGGGTTTTGTTAACGATAAACTCCCTAACAGTGCCGTCGGCGCATTTGATAGGTCCTTGATATATCTGTATGCCTTTGTCTTTGATAAACTGAATATCTTTTTCTTGATAAAAATCGGCGTATTCTTTTGGGAAGAAGTTTTCGAGCTGGAGAGCGGTTTTGCCAATGATAGTATCGGGCGACACTCCGAGCACGTTGGTGGCGTAGTTCTTGTTGCACAAGGTGTATCTACCTTCCATATCTTTGCAGAATACGGGGGTGGGCAGAGCGTCGAGCATGGTTTGAGTAAGGCTGAGTCGCTGTCGTATCTGGCTTTCGGCTTCAACGTGGAGCTTTGTGTTTTGAAAAGTGGCTATAAATGAGCCGGGTTTGGTGGTAAAAGCCGAAACTTCGTAAGAGTTTTTTCGATCGTTGATAGTGCCCGAATATTGGTTTGCAGATTCGTTTACCTTAGCCAAAAAAGGCATCCAAGTATCAGGAGTGAGGGTTTTGATTTGCGAAGCTTTACGCCCGATAATGGATTCTGGAGACATTTGGGCAAAAAATGCAAAACTTGGGTTTATCTTGGTGTAGATAAAATCAACAGGCTGGTTGTTTTCAAAAATAATGTCGCCAGCAAATGTGGCAGCCAAAGAGTTGTCGAAAAGTTTTGCGTTAAGATTATCGGCATAGCGAAGTTGATCGGAGAGGTCGGATTCAAGGTTGTTGAATTTGCCGTATTCTCCAAAAATAAGATACCGCCGAAGAATAGTCCTCAGTGTATCGTTTTCTTCTTTAAGACGGTTGTACTCAGATATGTCGATATTCTCGTTTTTGACCATTTGCTGCGATGGGCTGTAAAGTTTCAAACAACAAAGATAAAACTTTTTTATAAAAAATAAAGCCGCACAAAAATAATTTTGTGCGGCGTATGCCGGACAACAAAAAGTATTTGTTGACAATGTTATTCAATTTCAACGAGTTCGAAAGGCACGCTGACGAGTTTTTTGTAACGAGTGCCGAGTGCTTTCATATCTTCGTCGATAGATTCGTAGTACCATCTAACTTTAACGTCGCTTTTTTCAGCCACTTTTTGCAATTGGAGAATCACCTGAATTACCTGTTTGCTCGAAGCTGTGTTTACATATTCGAGGTCGAAATCAAACACAGTTTGCACGTTAGGTCTTTCGGCGTATTCTTTGATCCATTCGAGTACGGGCTTGTAAAAATCGAGCGCGTTTTCGGGTACAGAAATTTTAGAAATCTTGAATATGTTTTGCTCGGGATCTAAGATGATTTCCGGAGTGTCTTCTGTTTCTTCGATGATTAATTTTTCCATTTTGCTTAAAGTGTTGTTAATTCTTAATTGTTACCGCTGTCTGTAATATATAGAATTGCTGGTCGTCGTTGATATTCATAAACCGATATTTGAGCGGACGATCGCTCTTGATTCTTAGGTCAGAAAATCCAAGACCTGTTTTCTTTGCGTCGGCTGTGTCAAAGTCGAGGAGTATGTCGTCGTAGTAGTCGCTGAGTTCGTCTTTTGACATTCCGTTAACAAATTCGAGACGTTCGGCGATTACGTCTTTAGCTTCGTTTTTGATTATATTGCCCGAGGTAAGCATGATTTCTTTTCCGGTTTGTCCCATAAAGAATACGCCCGACACGCCTGCCGATGTGCTATCGCGACGGTTGCCGTGTTTGATGATGTTTTGGAGCATCTCTACCATCACGTTTGAAACTTTGATGGTGGTGAGAGGCATATTCATGCGACCTTTGATGATGGCAAGCAGGCTCAAAAGGTTTTCTTGATTGAAGAAACCGTTGAAATACAACAAGAGGTTTTCGTTGTTCATCTGCTTGTGAAGCTGTTTGACGCTGTTGAGAGAGCTGTGACCCTTGGTGGGCTGACCTTCGGTATCGTTGGCACCGTAGTTTTTGTCGTTGGGAATGAGTGTTTGCAAATAAAAATAGGTGTACTCATCGTCTAACTGCTCAAAACTATATAAAAGCTTGTTGCCCGATTTGCGGCTCATCTCTATAAGTCCGAGCCCTGCGCCGCCTTTGTCGCTCATGCTGCCGGTTGTGAGCATTTCGCGGTGAAACTTTTTGAGTTCGTCGGGGGTGAGGCTATTGATGGTGTCGAGTTTTTCTTTTAGTGCGGGAATGTTTTCGTTTGCTACAATATTGCCAGTGGAAATGTAGTAACGCTCACCGTTTTTCTGGATGGCAAATATACCCGGGTATTTTTCGGTGTTGAGGTTTGCTATCTCATCTTGATGTCGGGTAATGTTTTGCAATCCTTCTACCATGATGTAGTAGATTCGTTTTTGCAAAGTCTGCTGCGAAGTTACCTTTGAAATGTTGGTATCGGCGAGAAATAATATCTTTTTAGTGATATTGTGAGAGAAATATCCGCGGTATACGTATTCAAAGTCGTCGTTAGATATCCTTTGAAATAGTGGATATGCGATGTCGAATAATTTTGAACCGAACTCAGTTGTCATAGGCTTCAATTGTTATGTTTGTTTTATCGCTTTTCAGTGCAATAAAAGTGCCATGATTGTTTGTTTTGTTACTTATTTTTGTGTTAATCTATTCTTCGGTCAATGGATACCTTTTGGCATCTTTGGGTATATCAAACGATAATTTGATGCCCTTACGTTCAAAAGCTGGTTTGTTTTCAATCTCTTCTATGTTTGGTATTTCAGCAAAGTTGAGCATTTGAAATTTGCTTTGGATAACGGCTTCGGATATGGTTTCAGATTCTTCGGCAGGTTCGTCGTCGTCGGTGAAATCGCTTGGAGAATCATCTCCGCCAAGATCTATAGTATCGCCCACTTCATGAGTTATTTCTTCTTTTTGAACCTCGGGTTCGGTTTTCTTCTCTTCGGGTTCGGGAGTAGAAACTTCCTTTCCTTCTGGTTTGGGTTCTGGTTTGGGTTCTGGTTTTGGCTCAGGTTTGGGAGTAGCCGGACGCTCGTAGGGATTCAAGATTTCTTGCTTGTTAAATCCTGTGGCAATTAGCGTTACACAAATTTTGTTGCCAATATTGTCGTCGTTTGTTTGACCCCAGATAAGGTTGGCTTTTTCGCCGGCAGCTTCTTGAACGTGTTCGTTGATAAGTCCTACTTCTTCGAGCGTGGTGGGATGTTCTGCCGAAGAGATAATGTTTACGAGCAAGTCTTTAGCGCCGCGAATGTCGTTGTTGTTGAGCAATGGCGAATTGAGCGCACTCTTGATAGCGTTGATAGCACGGTCTTCACCTTCTGCCTCACCTCTACCCATAAGAGCTACACCGCTGTCTTTCATTACCGCTTGCACATCGGCAAAGTCGACGTTGATTTCGCCCGGAACTGTGATGATTTCGGCAATACCTTTGGCAGCCATCGTTAATATATCATCGGCTTTAGAAAATGCTTGACGTGCAGGCATGTTTCCAAACATCTCGCGAATTTTTTCATTGTCGATAACAAGCATTGCATCAACACCTTGCGATAATTGTTCCAAGCCGGTGAGAGCCTGTTTTACACGCTTAGGACCTTCGTATCTAAATGGTATTGTAACAATAGCAACTGTAAGGATGCCCATATCTTTGGCAGTTTTGGCAATAACGGGAGCTGCTCCTGTGCCTGTTCCGCCACCCATTCCGGCTGTTACAAAAAGCATTTTGGTGCCGGTGTCGAGAGCCGATTTGATGTTGTCGATGCTTTCGATAGCAGCTTGTTTGCCGTTTTCAGGGTTGTTGCCTGCTCCAAGACCTTCGGTTAAGGTTTCGCCAAGGGCTACTTTTACAGGAATTGGGCTTGCTTGAAGTGCCTGTTGGTCGGTGTTGGCTATAATAAAGTCAACATCGTGGATGCCGTAGTTGTACATGTAACTTGCTGCGTTGCCACCGCCGCCGCCTACGCCTATCACCTTTATTATATTATTCTTGGTTTCGGCTTCGAATCCAAGCAAATCTTCATCTATTTCTGGAGTCATTTTGTTTTCCTTATTAAGTTATGGTTTGTAGTTAGTTACATTTTGCTGTCGTTGGGTTCGGAGAAGATCTTGCTGGCTATTTTTTGGAGAAATCCGCCAAATCCACCTCCCTGTTTGCTGTTGCCTTTATCTTTATTTTTGTCGTCTTTGGCTTTGCTGTTTTTGTCTTGGTTGTTGGGCTGAGAAGATTGTTGTTGTTGACCTGCAGCAGCTGCTCTTTCTTGCTTATTGCGTTGACGCTCGATGCGGTCTTCGGTGTCTTGACAGCCTTTGATAATAAGACCAACAGCCGATGCATAACTTTCTGTGGCAAATTCCTGTTTGTTGATCATAGGAATACCGATGCGTGTTTCGATAGCAAGACGGAATTTGGTTAACTGTAATAAACTCTTTAACTTAGTGGTTCCACCGGTGAGAACAAGACCTGCACCGAGCGAAGTATCGCTGCGAACATTATCGATTGCGTATGCAATGCCGCCGAGAATTTCTTCTACGCGGGCGTTAATGATTGCAGCAATGGTAGTAAATGGAATTTCTTTGGTTTTTCCGTTTACACCTTTTATAGAAACAGCCTTTTTTTTAAAGTCTTTTTGCGAAAGAGCTGCACCGTATTGAATTTTAATTTGTTCGGCGTGACGTTCAAGAATGCCACAGCCTTTTTTGATATCGTTGGTGATAGCTTTTCCGCCGAGGGGCACAACTCCAGTGTAGCGCAGTATGTTGTCTTGAAATACTGCTATGTCGGTAGTTCCTGCGCCAATGTCGGCTAAGATAACGCCAATTTCTTTTTCGTCTGTGGAAAGAACAGCCTCTGCCGAAGCAAGCGGTTCAAGAAATAGTCTAATAATTCTTAATCCAGCTAACTCAACAGCTTGATAGATGTTTTTTACCGCCTTTTCTTTGCCTTTAACTATATAGAATGTACCTTCGAGCTTGCGACCGTTGTATCCTTTGGGGTTAATGCCAACCGACACATTATCAACCGCATAATCTTGAGCGATTACGTGGATGATGTTTTCGCCTTGACCAGCCGAAATTTTGTTGATTTCGTCGGTAAGCTGAAGAATGTCATCGTCGTTGATGATGTCGTTAATAACCTTAGAATGGGTTACAACTTCGCTGCTGATGTTGCGACCGTCGATTCCCACATAGACGTATGTGATTGTTTTTGCAAGGTTTTTTTGGCATTTTTGGATAGCCTCTTTAATAGATTGACTTGCAAGCATAATGTTTTGCACAGTGCCACGGATTACTCCTTTGGTTTCGGCTTCGCCGATAGAGAGTATCTGTATTTTTCCCTGTTCGTCTTTGGTGCCGGCTATGGCTACCGTTTTCGACGTGCCAATGTCGATAGCTGCAATAATTTGGTTACACGGCATAGCTTTAATATTAGTTTCTATTATTAGTTATTTTTCCTTGTTATTAATTTTCGCTGCAAACGATTTGTCCTTTGTATTTAACACTTATGGTTTGATACTTGCTCCAACCTAATTTTTTTAGGCCGTTGGTAAAAAAGGCTTTGAGATAGTAGAGCTTTTCATCATAATTGTCGATGGTGCCGAGTTTTAATATTTTGGGGCCCACAAGCGGTACTAATTCGTATTCGTTGGCATCGGTTACATATATTTGTTCTATTTGATCTTTCCAAAATTCATCTTGTCTAATCAATCTTGCAAGCCTAAAAATATCGGCTTCTTTTGATGTTTTGATGTTTTCGTTGTAGATGTTGTAAGTTTTGTGTTTAGTAAAATCGTATTTGTCGTTGATGTATCCGTTGGCTACCAACACGTTTGGTGCATTGGCTTTGGTGCTCGATGGAAAAATTGTGCCTTCTTCGTCGATGTAAAAACTTTTGTTGGTGTTGGTGATAATTTCTACTATCGGATGTCGTTGGGTGATATCCACTTTAAGACGCCCATTTATAGTTTTGTAAATGTCGACTTGGTGTATGTAAGGCTGCTGTTTGAGATACGTTTCCATCTCGTTGAGGTTGATTTCGTTGAGCCTTTGACCAAGTATGTGCGGGTTGTCTTTGTGGATAATGGGGAGCACCTCGTAGCGGTCGATGAAGTTGATTTCTGTAGAATCGTTGATATAGATATCAATAAACTTGCACAAAGTGTCGTTATATTTAGAAGATGAGTATATTATGGCAATAGCAAATATTACCGCTCCTACTACAATTCCGATATTTTTTATTGTACCCTTGCTCACGTTTGTGGTCGTTTAAATGTTTGAAAATGCCTCTGTTAGGGGTTTTACGATTTTATCGATATTTCCCGCGCCCAAAGTTAATAATAATTTTATATTATTTTGTCGTATGTGGTTAATTATTTGTGGAATTTCGTTTAAAATTTTAACGTTTTTGTTTTTCATCAATCCAGCAATCATCTCGGATGTTACTCCTTCGATTGGTTTTTCGCGTGCAGGATATATGTCCATAAGGATTACTTCGTCCAATAAATCAAGACTTTGCGCAAATCCTTGGGCAAAATCACGAGTGCGAGTGTAGAGGTGCGGCTGAAAAATTCCGAGTGTTTTTCTTCCCGGATATAGTTGCTTTGCCGATGTGATGGTGGCCTCTAATTCGAGGGGATGATGTGCGTAATCGTCGATGTATACCATTTCGGGTGTGTCAACATGTATATCCATGCGGCGCAATACGCCTTTGAATGTGGCAATTCCGTTTTTGATACCCGAAAGTTTTATATCCATATTTTGGCACACAGCAATGCAAGCCATTGTGTTTTCGATATTTACCATGCCTTTTGCACCAATTGTGATGTCTTTGATTACTCCAGATGGAGTGTTAGCGTCAATGGTGTAGGTGCCGTTTTCTAAGCGGATGTTTTGCGCGTAGTAATCAGCAGAGGTGTCGGTGTCGGAATATGTGATTTTGCGTATTCCGGCGGTATCTATCAGGCTATCTATCTTTTTGTTAACTACTACAAAACCGTTGCGGTGTGTAGATTGTGCAAATGTGTTGAAAGCTTTGATAATTTCGTCGCGAGTTTTGTAAATGTCTAAGTGATCGGCATCTACGTATGTTATGACGGTTGCAAACGGGTTTATCCAAAGGAACGAACGGTCGTATTCGTCGGCTTCGGCTACAAGCAGAGTGTCGTGGTTGGTGAAGCTTTCTTTTTGGGTGGGTAGCATAAGGTTGCTGCCAAGGTTTTTTGAAATACCGCCAAGGAAAGCAAATCCGTCGATACCTGCCTCTTTAAATATGTTTGCAATGGTGCACGAGTTGGTGGTTTTGCCATGTGTACCCGAAACAGCAATAGTTTTGTATCCGTTGGCAATAATGCCGAGCACTTTGGCTCGTTTGAGCATAAGGTATTCGCCTTCGATAAAAAAGTTGTAGAGCTTGTTGTTTTTAGGAATGGCGGGTGTGAAAATCACCATAGTGCTGTTGATGTCGAGCACAAGCTTGTCGGGCACTTGCTCTGCATCGTCGGTGTAAGTGATTGATATGCCTTCGTTTTCTAATTGTTTGGTAAGTGGCGATTGAGTAAGGTCGTATCCATAGACTTCGAGCCCGCTCTGATTAAAATATCGAGCAAGCGCACTCATACCTATGCCGCCAATACCAAGCAGGTAGATGTATTTTATGTTTTCAAACTGGTTCATTATTCTTGTTCTTTTTGTCCAAAGTTGCACGATTGCAGAGCTGCTTCTGCTTTGCTTATGTCGTTGTTGATTTCTTCAATGTCGCGAGCTTTGAGTAGTGCGTTAGATATTTCGCCGAGGTATTTGAGAGCCGTGGTAATGTTGTCTTGGCTGTTGACAAAACCTCTTATGTAGTCGTAGCGTTCTTTGATAAGGTTGAGTTTGTAAGCTTCTACAAGGGCTGTTTTGCCGTCGTAGGGCTGATAAACGTATTTTGTGAGTTTTTCTTCGTTGAAACTTTCTTCGGGAATATTGTTGATAGCAAGCTGATAGTTGGCAAAAGATTCGTTGAGCATATTGTTCCAATTATTAGAGTCTTTTTGCCAAATGTCGTCGAGCAGATTAATAAGTATGTTCATCACTTTGTCGGTGTTGTAACGCTGCGATGTAATGTACGAATTAATAACAGTGGCTTTTTCGTGGAGAGTGGAGTCTTGGGCAGATTTGAATTTTGCAGTAATGTTGCCGCAAGCATTGCTAAAAGGCGAAAGAGATTTAAGTGTAGATTCAGCACTTGTAAGTTTGGTGTATTCGTGAATAGCAATGCGGTAAAGGTTGAAGATTTCGATTTTTTGACGAAGATCTTCGTTGGTGGCTACAACGGGATTGTAGTTGGCGTCTTGATGCGAAAGCACATTTGCAAGCGCATTGTCGAATTCGTTAGTGATAGCCACATCTTCAATTTGCGAATAAATTTCGCTCATATTGTTGAGGGCTTGTATTGTAACGCTTGCCATGCGATTTTTTGCATTTGTTTTTTGATAAGGGGCATTGTTACAGCCATTTAGTGCCGATATTCCAACTATTGCAGCAGCGGCTATTATTAATGATTTGATGCGTTTCATGAGTAATTTGTTTATTATATTTTATTATTTTTGTTTTTATTTATTATTAGCGTATTTAATTACTTCTTGGGCGATAATATCCGCCGAATTTTTAACTGCTAATTTATAAATATTTTTTGAATATGTATCCATTGTTTCGTTATCATTGCATAAATTTTGCACTTTATCGAAAAATTTTTCTTCGGCTTCGCTGTCTTTTATGATTCCGGCTGCATTTTCGTTTACAAGAGCCATGGCATTTTTGGTTTGATGGTCTTCGGCAACGTTGGGCGATGGAATAAAAATAACAGGTTTGGCAGCTAAACAAAGTTCTGAAACCGAGAGGGCACCCGATCGCGAAACCACAATATCGGCGGCTTTGTATGCCAAATCCATACGTTTAACAAAGGCTGTGGGGTGTATGTCGGGGCAATTTTTGGTTTTCATTGCAGCTTCGATATTGTCCCAATAGTATTTGCCTGTTTGCCAAATGATTTGTATATTGCCTTCAGCTTGAAATTTTTCGGCAAATTTTAACATGCTTTTGTTGATAGTGCCTGCACCGAGACTGCCGCCTATGATCAAAACCGTTTTTTTGTCGGGATTGAGGTTGAAATGCTCGATTGCTTCCTCACGTGTAGCTGTGTTTTCGGCAATGTCGGCACGTACAGGGTTGCCTGTGAGCATTGTTTTGCTCGGGTCAAAATACTTTTCCATATTTTTGTAGGCAGTAAAAATTTTTACTGCTTTGTCGGATAGCATTTTGTTGGTGAGTCCTGCGTGCGAGTTTTGTTCTTGAAGCATTATAGGTATTCCTGCCTTAGAAGCTGCACGTAGAATAGGTCCTGAAGCGTATCCTCCAACTCCTATGGCAATGTCGGGCTGAAAATCTTTGATGATTTTTTTTGACATACGTGCACATTTGAGCAGTTTGAAAGGTAGAGCAAGGTTTTTGAGCGTGAGTTTGCGCTGCAAACCTGCTGCTGGAAGTCCAATAATTTTGAATCCAGCTGCTGGCACTTTTTCCATTTCAATTTTGTCTTGAGCACCCACAAACAGAATGTCGGTGTCGGGCGCGGCTTTTTTTATTGCCTGCGCTATTGCAATTGCGGGAAACACGTGTCCCCCAGTGCCTCCGCCTCCTATAAGTACTTTCATTATTGCTCAGTGTTAGTTGATAACAAACGGATAATCTGTAACATTCTCGATGTTTTGTTCGCGGTCGTGTTCTTCGATTTCCTCTTTTTCAGTTTCTTTGCCTACTTTTTCAGAATACCTTGTGATATTGATGATTATGCCTACTGATATAGACGTCATAATTAAGGCAGTACCACCCATGCTTATCAATGGCAGAGGTTGTCCTGTAACGGGAACGAGATTTACCGAGACAATCATGTTGGAAATGGCTTGCAGCATAATGTTGAGCGCAAGCCCTATGCAGAGAAACGCAGGAAACGCTCGCGTTTGATGCCGCGCCGCCATAACGCTTCGGTGCATAAGTATGATATAAAGCGTAATGATAACCAGAGCGGCAAACAAGCCGCGTTCTTCAATTATCGATGCAAAAATAAAGTCGGAATAAGGGTGAGGAATCACGTTTTTTTGCATACTTGCACCAGAACCTTGTCCAAAAAATCCACCGTTGGCAATAGCAATTCTGGCTTGTTCGGCTTGAAAATTATCTCTTTTGTTAGCGGTTTCGTCGGTTTGTGTAAAAGCTTCGATACGGCTTACCCATGTTCCAGCTCGATGTAGCGCACCCGTTTTGCCGAGTGCTACAACGCCAAGCAATGCAACTATAGCCAATCCTGCTCCTGCAATGGCTATGTGCTTGATTTTAACGCGGGCAATTATTAGCAACGCAACCATTGTAACACCTACAAGAAGTGCTGTAGAAAGGTTTGCCGGCATAATCAACCCACATGTTAACACTATGGCAATGGCCGAAATCTTGGCTCCTTTAAAAATATCAGCATCGTCTTTTTGATGTGTTGCCATCACTTTGGCAACGAAGATGGTGAGACATAGTTTTGCCACATCGGATGTTTGCAGCGTTTGATTGATGATTGGAATTTTGAGCCATCGTTTGGCATCGTTGGTAGCATCGCCCCAAAGCAATGTAAACGCTAACAAAAACAAACCAAGGTATAGTGCCAAATTGGCAATATTAAACAGCCTTTTGTACGAAATGTTGCTCGTTACGAGTGTAACTGCAAATGCCACAATGCAAAATAGCGCTTGCGTTAACAAAAAATGTACATGCGAGCTGTTGCGACGGTATTCGAGGACGCCGGTAGTACTGTGCACAAACATCAGAGATGCTAACAGCAATAGTATATAGCACGTCCAAATCATTATGTCTCCTTTTAGGATACCAAAAAATTTGTCTTTCATTTGTCGTTGAGTTTGAGTTTTTGAGTATTTGAGTAGTGGGCAACAAGTGCTGCCCTAAAAAAATCTACGTTAGAGATTGCGCACGCACTCTTTAAATTGTTCGCCTCGGTCTTCGTAACAGGTAAAGAGGTCGAAACTTGCGCATGCTGGCGAAAGAAGCACTGTATCGCCTTTGTCGGCAAGGAGGAAACATGTTTTAACGCAGTTTTCCATACTTTTGGTGTCGATAACTTCTACCATTCCATCAAAAGCATCGTGGATTGGTTTATTGTTTACGCCGAGAGCTACAATGGCTTTAACCTTCTGTTTTACAAGACCGAATAGCTCGCTATAATCGTTGCCCTTGTCGATGCCGCCGAGAATGAGGATAACTTTGGTTTTGATGCTTTCGAGCGCGTACCACACTGAATTGACGTTGGTGGCTTTTGAGTCGTTGACAAATTCAACCCCGCGAACCGAAAGAAAATGCTCGAGACGGTGTTCGAGTCCTTTGAAAGTTTCGAAGCTTTTGCGTATAGAGTTGCTGCGAATGTTGCAAGCCATAGCCGCAATACCCGCTGCCATACTGTTATACATGTTGTGTTGTCCTTCTAATTGGAAGTCGGCTGTTGAAATTACAGCCTCGTTGTTTTCAAGTTTGATAATCATATTTCCGTTATTTATGTAGGAACCTTGAACTTGTTCGTTTTTAAGCGAAAACGGCGCAAGTTTTTGTTGAAATGTGCGTTTTTTTACCTCTTCGGCTGTGATGGGGTCGTCGGCACAGTAGATAAAGAGGTCGTTAGGTGTTTGATTTTGTGTTATTCTAAACTTAGAGTCGGTATAGTTTTGCATCTTGTAGCCGTAACGGTCGAGATGATCGGGCGTTACGTTAAGTAAGATTGCCGCCTCGGCTTTAAACTTGTACATATTGTCGAGTTGAAAACTGCTAAGCTCAATTACATAGTAATCATAGTCATTTTCAGCTACTTGTAGTGCAAAACTCTTGCCAACGTTTCCAGCTATGGCGACATTAAGTCCAGCGTCCTTAAAAATCTTGTAAATTAATTCTGTTGTAGTTGTTTTTCCGTTGCTACCTGTAATGCAAACTTTAACTGCATTGGTGTAACGTGCGGCAAATTCTATCTCTGAAATTACCGAAATGCCTTTTTCTACAAGTTTGAGAATTAATGGAGCATTGTTTTTGATACCAGGACTTTTTATTACTTCGTCCGATGATAGTATTTTTTCTTCGGTATGATGTCCTTGTTCAAAGGGTATATTATATTTTTGCAACTGCTCTATATAATTTTCTTTGATAGTACCACAATCGGAAACAAATACTTCAAAACCTTTTTTCTGTGCCAAGATTGCGGCTCCTATTCCACTTTCGCCTGCACCAAGTATTGCTATTTTTTTTGCCATTGTTATCTGATTTTTAATGTTATAACTGATACCACTGCCAATATTATGGCAACTATAATAAACCTTGCCACTATTTTGGGCTCGGGTATTCCTTTCTTTTGATAATGGTGGTGGAGCGGTGCCATCAAAAACAGGTGCATGCCACAGCCGTATTTTTTGAGAGTGCGTTTAAAGTACCATACCTGCGCCATTACGCTGATATTTTCGATGAGGAAAATGCCGCAGAAAATAGGTATGAGCAATTCTTTGCGTACCAAAATTGCAATTACTGCAATTATGCCGCCGATGGTAAGGCTGCCGGTGTCGCCCATAAATATCTGCGCGGGATAGGCATTGTACCAAAGAAAACCTATTGTCGCTCCTATAAATGCCGAGGTAAACACTACAAGTTCGCCAATGCCAGGTAGATACATGATTTTGAGATATTGTGAGAAAATCACGTTGCCCGAAAGGTAGGCAAAAACCAATAGTGTGGCAGCCGAAACTGCCGATGTGCCAGATGCAAGTCCATCAAGTCCGTCGGTCATGTTGGCTCCGTTAGAAACCGCTGTGATAATGAATGTTACCACGGCTATAAATATTATCCATCCTACCCAAGGGTACTGATCGCTATCCACAAACCAAGCTATGCGCGAATAGTCAAATTCGTTGTCTTTTACAAATGGAAGTGTGGTTTTGAGCGGGAAGGTGCTTGCAAGAGTATCGGGACTTAGGTATATTGCCAAGCCTACCACTATGCCGAGAAATATCTGTGCGGCAAGTTTAGCACGACTATTAAGTCCGTCTTTGTTTTTCTTAAACACCTTTATATAATCGTCGGCAAAACCAACAGCTCCAAGCCAAAGTGTGGTAAAAAGCAACAATAATATATAGGTGTTGCTAAGTTCGGCAAATAGCAGCACGGGAATAATAATTGCGGCAATTATCATAATACCGCCCATGGTGGGTGTGCCTATTTTTTGTTTTTGACCATCGAGATAGAGATCGCGGACAGATTCGCCAATTTGACGACTGCGCATATAGGCTATGAACCATTTGCCAAATATCAATGTTGTTAACAATGAGGTAATTACTGCCATGCCCGAGCGAAAGGATATAAAATTAAATAATCCTGAGCCGGGTACGCCTAATTCTTGCAAATATTTAAAGAGATAATAGAGCATTATTTAGTTGTATTTAAAAGTTCTAATTGCTGTGTAACTATTTCTTTGTCGTCGAAATGCGATTTTACACCCATAACATCTTGATAGGTTTCGTGACCTTTGCCTGCTATTAGAATGATGTCGCCTTTTTGTGCTATAAGACAAACCGTCTGAATTGCAGAGCGGCGGTCGGTGATGCGTATTGCTGCTGATTGCAATGCGGGAGTATCTAATCCGGCAAACATGTCGTCGAGAATCGCTTCTGGATTTTCGGTTCGGGGATTGTCGGATGTGAGGACAACCTTGTCGGAATATTGAACGGCTATCTTTGCCATAATGGGACGTTTGCTCTTGTCGCGGTCGCCTCCGCAGCCGCATACAGTGATGATTTTTTGAGGTGTGGTGCGTATTTGTCCGATGGTTTTGAGCACGTTTTCGAGAGCGTCGGGTGTGTGAGCGTAGTCTACAATAGCGGTGATGCCTGCAAGGTTTACAATGTCGAAACGTCCGCGTACCGAACGCATTGCGCTGAGAGCGGTGAGCACATCTTCGGGTTTTTGACCAAGAAGAACGGCTGCGCTATACACGGCAAGCACATTGTAGGCGTTGAACCGTCCGGGAAGAAATGTCCACATCTCTTTGCCGCAGATATTGAGAAGCATACCTTCAAAATTGCTTTCCAAAACTGTGGCGTTGAAGTTGTAGAAGTTTTTGAGTCCGTAGGTTTTAACTTGAGCTTTGGTATTTTGAACCATCACCATACCGTTTTTGTCGTCGCCATTGGTGAGGGCAAAGGCTGTGGACGGAAGGTTGTCGAAAAACAATTTCTTAGCTTTGATGTACTCCAAAAATGTTTTGTGATAGTCTAAGTGGTCGAGAGTGATGTTTGAAAATATTCCGAGGCGGAAATTGAGTCCGCTGATTCGTTTCTGAACAATTGAGTGCGAACTTACTTCCATAAAGCAGTATTCGCATCCAGCATCTACCATCTCAGCCATTAGGCGGTTGATGGTGATTGGGTCGGGAGTGGTTTGCTCGGCTGGGTATACTTTGTTGTCAACGCGGTTGTCAACGGTAGAGAGGAGTCCCGCCTTGTGTCCCATTTGACGGAACATATTATATAAAAGTGTGGCGGTGGTGGTTTTGCCGTTGGTGCCCGTTACTCCGGCAAGCGTAAGGTGTTCGGATGGGCGACCGTAAAATTCTGAAGCTATTTTGCCGATAGCGTCGGCAGTGTCGGCAACTGCAACAAATGCTACATTATCGGGAGCGTTGTCGGGAATGTGCATACATACAACAGCCGACACACCTTTATTAATAGTATCTTGAATGTAAGCGTGCCCGTCGGTTTTGGTTCCGGGAACGGCAATAAAGCATACACCCGGAGCTGCTTGACGCGAATCGGAGGTGACAGCCTTGATTTCTACACCAAGATTGCCTTGTGTGCTTTCTGTTTTGATGTTGTGTATCAGTTGTTGCAGTGTCATATTGTTTTGTTTTAGAGGATTAGCCTAATTCTATAGTTATTTTTTTACCGCCTTCGATTTTGCTGCCCGGCGCAAGACTTTGTTTCTTTACCACTCCATGACCTATTACGGTTACTTTGAGATTTAATCCGCGCAAAATAAATAGAGCATCTTTTAATCCCATAC
The DNA here is from genome assembly GCA_016293845.1 of Bacteroidales bacterium. Taxonomy (GTDB): domain Bacteria; phylum Bacteroidota; class Bacteroidia; order Bacteroidales; family UBA3824; genus UBA3824. The sequence goes on from JAEDDH010000012.1 coordinate 98,817, forward strand.
CTTTAACGTCGGGAACTGTGCCACGGGGCGAGGTGTAACGGTCGATAAGCAGTTTGTCGTGGTCGGCAGAACTTTGAGTCTGCACCCAAGTGGTGTTTTTTTGGTCAACGTCTAATACTTCTACGTGCAGACGCGAAAGAATGCGGTCTAATACTATTCGCTTGCCAGTGCGTGTGTTGGGTACAGATTTTTGGTCGTCTAATTTGGCAATATTAAACTCGCGGTTTTGCATGTCGTAGTCGTGTGTGTAGATGTTGTCGGCAATTTCTTTAAATACAGGAGCAGCCACGCGGTTGCCGTAGATGGAGCCTTCGGGTTCGTAGATTACCACAATGCACGAGTATTTGGGATTGTCGGCAGGGAAATATCCTGCAAACGATGCTTGGTGTTTGTCGGTTTTTTGTTGTCCTTTAAACACTTGCGCTGTGCCAGTTTTGCCCGCAATTTTGTATTTGTTTGATTTGATGTTGGTGGCAGTGCCTTCTTCTACCACGCTCAATAGCATACTCTGAACCTTTTTGAGTGTGGTTTCGCTGCAGATTGAGGGGGCAATTACCTCGGTTTCAAATTCTTGCTGAATGTCGCCATAGAGTTTTACTGCCTCAATTGCTTGCGGGCGAACCATTACACCGTTGTTTGCCACTGCGTTGTAAAGCGTAAGTGTTTGTATTGGTGTTACTTTAAGCTCGTATCCAATGGCGTTTTGCGGAAGCGTGGTAATCGAAAACTTAGAGTTTTTGCCCGGATAGAGGATAAACGGGGCGGGTTCTCCTTTGATTTTTATGCCTGTGCGCTGATTGAGCTGCATATTGTAGAGCAAATCATAAAAATACGAAATCGACCTTGTGCTTTTGCGGTTGTTGAGTCGTGGGTCAACGTATTTGGTGTCGGTGTTGTCGAACCCTGTGATAGCCATTATGCCAAAACCAACATTCGACGAGTGTGAAAACACCTCTTTTACAGATAGTTTGCCAAGCCCATCTTTGTGATCGTCGCGCATTGCGAATCTATCAGAAATGGTGAGCACGCCGTTGCCAGTGTTAATGGTGTCGTTGATATCGTATGCGCCAGATTCAAGAAGTGCTATCATCGAGGCAAGTTTAAACGTAGAGCCGGGCTCGGTAGAATAGCCGACAGCAAGATTTTGCCTTTCTGAGTATGTGCCACGAGCAGTGTCGCGTTCAAGACTTATCATAGCACGTATTTTGCCGGTTTTAACTTCCATCACCACTGCTGTGCCTGCTTGTGCGTTGTATTTTTTAAGCTGCTTGAGCAGACATTTTTCGGTCATGTCTTGGGTGTTGAGATTAATAGAGCTGACAACATCGTAGCCGGGTATTTTGTCTTCTTCGTCCCAAATGTTGTACGAAACAAATTCGCCCGAGGGGAGCTGGTGTACCAATTCTACATATTTGTTGCCTTTGAGCAAATCGTTGTAAGCACCTTCGATACCTATGATAAAATTGCCGCTGGTATCGGGTCCGCCAATTGTTCTACGTGCCATCAAATTGTCGATAACTTTGCGCTTGTAGTCGGTTTTACGTATAAATCCCGATTTGTTTTTCGACATACGAAATATAGGAAACTTACCCATATCGCTGAGCTGCTTTGAGGTAAGTCCCGTTTTGATTTTGTAGTATCTTTTATCGGCTTTTTTAGCTTTGGTAAATTCTTCCTTGTAATATTCTTTGGGTTTGTCTTGAAAATAATTACTCATGCAGGCGGCAAGAGTGTCGATATATTTATTAAAGGTGTCTTGTTTTACCACTTTTAAATCCCAAAACGCAGAGCAAATCGGCACAGAGGCAGCAAGATAAAAACCATCCGACGAAATAATGTCTCCGCGTTTGGTGTATTTAATGTCGGTGCGTTCGGTTTTTTTCCGATTAGCCCATTCTTCTGCCGGACGTGATTGCAAGTAGATTATCTGTCCTATTATGAGTGCTATAACCCCAAATATCACAAAATAGAAAAATGTCATCCAAGATGTGATGTGTTTCCTTATGTCGTTTCCTTGTCGCATGTGAGTGGTTTTTTGAGGTTTGATATTTATCTTGAAGTGGCAACTTGCTGTTTATGCAGTTGTCTGCGGTGTTTTAAAAAGAGTTCGCTTTCGTCTTTGAGCGAATCAGGACGATTGTATTTGTTTACCAAAAAATATTGCGGAGGCTCTTTTAATGCATGTATTCCAAGAGCTTGAGTTTCAACTCTCTCTGCTACCTCGCTCTCTTTGCAGAATTTTGCAAGTTCGTTTGATAATAATATAGATAATCCTTTGGTGTTTTCGATTTCTTTGGTACGTTTTGCAATATTGGTGAGGTCGGTTTCTACAATGCGGTTAAAAGTGGTAACAATAATGCTTGCCGACACCACGAATAAGAAAGGAGCCATTATTCTGCTTTTGAGCTTGTCAAACGAAACGTTTTTGCTGTTGATTAATTGAAAGAGCGATAATTTTTCGTCGCTTTGTTCTTGTTCGTTTTCGTCAAAACTGCCGGATGTGGTATTTTCTTCGTTTCCATCGTACGAAAACGCAGCGCCAGAGCCGTCTTCGGGGTATGAACCGTTTGAATATGGAATATCGTTAGAAAAAGGATCGTCGATTTCACGTCCTGTTTCGCCACTGTTTAAGCCATATTCCGAGGGGTCGGGCATAGCTCCGTTTTGCGACACGCGGTCGTAAGCCTCGTTGAGCACTCCGTTGCTAAATTCAATATCGGTGTCTAATAGAATGTCGTTTGTCATAACCTTGTAGTTTGTTGAGTAGTAAGTACGTTTTTCTGAGCTATGCGTAATTTTGCGCTACGTGAGCGCGAATTGAGAACGAGTTCTTGTTCTGAAGGGGTTATTACCTTGCGGTTGACAGCGGTGAAGGGTGCGATGATGTTTCCGTATACGTCTTTTTGTTCTATTCCTTGTATGTTGCCCGCTTTGATATAGTTTTTTACTGGACGGTCTTCGAGCGAATGATATGTCATTATCACAAGTCGCCCGTTGTCTGCCATGGCCTCGGCGGTGGATAGAAGAAACTCTTCGAGCGCGTCGATTTCGCCGTTAACTTCAATGCGGATAGCTTGAAAGAGAGTTGCGAGATATTTGTTTCCGCTGTGGGCAGGTATGCAGTCGCCGGCGGCTTCGATGAGGTCGGCTGTGGTGGCAAGCGGTTTCTTGGCGCGGTAAGATGCTATGTTTTGAGCAAGTTTCCACGCGTTTTTGATTTCTCCGTACTCAATAAAAACGTTTTTGAGCTGTTCGGGCGAATATGTGTTGACAAGCGATGCGGCAGAAAAATCGGCGTTTTGGTTCATACGCATATCTAATGGCGCGTTTTCAAAACGGAACGAAAATCCGCGGCTTTCGTCGTCGAAATGATGGCTCGAAACTCCAAGGTCGGCTAAAATGCCGTCTGCCTTAACTCCTTCTAATTGCAGAAAATTTGCAAAATATTTAAAATTGGTCTGGTATAATGTGATTCTTTTATCGTTGGGAAGATTTTTAGCAGCCTCGGCATCTTGGTCGAAAGCAATTAAACGGCCTTTGTTGCTCAGGTGCTGTAAGATAGCCTTAGAATGGCCTCCTCCGCCAAAAGTAACGTCAACATAAATGCCGTCGGGGTTGATATTCAGCCCTTCGATGCACTCTTGCAGCATTACCGGTATGTGATAGTCAGTGTCCATTCTAAAAATTGGTTAATTAATATTGTGCAAATGTAAAAAATATTATATTTCATTTAAGTTTCCAAGTATTTTTTCTGCTAAAAGTGCAAAATTTTCGGCAGATGGATGACTTTTTTCATATTCTTCCTTCGACCAGATTTCTATTTTTGTATCCAGACCTATAATGCAGATGTCGTTTTGTAGGTTGACAGCCTGCACAAGTCTTTTAGGAATCACCATTCTATTGTTGGAATCTAAAGCACATTCTGCGGTATCTTTAAAAAATTCGCGCAAGAAAATATTGTGCTGACGGTTGAAAGGGTTTAGATTCTTGCGGACGGTTTCCACTTGACGTTCCCATTCGCTTTTGGTGAAGACGGTGAGGCAGGGTTCGTAAATGTCTTTTTTGATGATAAAGGCTGCCTGTCCTTCTTCTCCGGCTTGCTGCAGCAGCGCGGCGGGGAAGAGGAATCTGCCTTTGGCATCGAGCTTTACGTCAAAATCTCCTGTAAAAACCGTCATCGTTTTTTGCTTTAAATTCACAATCCAAAATTAGGCTGTTATTTTGAATTATGCAACCACTTCTTGCCACTTTTTGCCACTTTCCGCCTTCAATTTTTGCACAACTATTGTGGATAAGTTGTGGATAATGTGCTGCAACTTGTTTTATGATAATATTTTGTGCTGTAGACAGGGTGTTGATAACCATGTTGTTTACCTTGGCGTTGCTGTTTATTTAACACCTTTATATAATATATGTATCAAAATGCGGAAGTTTATAAAAAAGGCTGCACGGATGGTTCCGCAAAAAAAGAAACGCTCGTGCAAGGCCGCACGGATGGTTCCGCAAAAAAAGAAACGCTCGTGCAAGGCTGCACGGATGGTTCCGCAAAAAAAGAAACGCTCGTGCAAGGCTTCACGGGTAGTTCCGCAAAAAAAGAAACGCTCGTGCAAGGCTGCACGGGTAGTTCCGCAAAAAAAGAAACGCTCGTGCAAGGCTTCACGGGTAGTTCCGCAAAAAA
>JAEDDH010000013.1 GCA_016293845.1 Bacteroidales bacterium
AAAATTGAAAATTGAAAATTGAAAATTGAAAATTGAAAATTGAAAATTGAAAATTATGAATTATGAATTACGAATTACTAACCATAGGAGGCACAGACTACAAGACCACGCTGACGGAGAAATTTAAAAACCGTCGGCCGTGGCAAAAGCCTGTTTTCAATCGTGTTGTATTGCAGATGCCGGGCAAAATAACCAAGATACTCGTCACTCCCGGGCAACAGATACAACCGGGCGACCGTCTGTTTGTATACGAAGCAATGAAAATGCGCAACATTATCTACGCCCAGACCTCCGGCACTATCAAAACCATCAACGTTTCCGAAGGCGAAGAGGTAGGCAAAAACTTTGTGCTTGCTGAGATGGAATAAACCCTACCTCACACCTATATACTTATGCATCTGCGTGCTGACCTTCCACATAGGGTGACTGAGCACATAATCGAATATCAATTGAGTAGATTGTTGACGGTTGTCCCATTCGGGTTGAAGCACAAGCACACATTCGGCGGCGGCTTTGGAGGCACACTGTTCGGCAAAAGCAAAGTCATCGGCAGAGGAAATCACCACTTTGAGTTCGTTCGCCTGCTCCAAAACCTCGTCTAATGGAGGATGATGTTTTTTAGGAGAAAGACAGATCCAATCAAACGAACCTGTAATATGACGAGTGCCTGATGTTTCGAGCCACACCGAGAGGCATCTCTGTTCTAAACGTTCGCACAAAGGGGCAAGATTATGCATAAGAGGTTCTCCGCCGGTGATAACTACATTTGGCGACGGGTTAGCGGCGGCACGTGCTGCAATTTCGTCCACTGAACAAAGTTTAGCATTTTCTTCATTCCACGACTGCTTGGTATCGCACCACTGACATTTTACATCGCATCCCGCAAGCCTTACAAAATACGCCGCGCTTCCGGAATTAATGCCTTCACCTTGAATGGAGTAAAATTCTTCGATAATGGGGAGAGTCTGAGGTATATTATTGGTTTGCATATTATTAAAGGTTATTATCTTTAATCAGTTTTTGGATTTCTTTGTCTGAGATTGACTCTTGTTCTGATTTGTCGTAAATAGTAAGAAGTGTAATGTCAGCACCATCTTTTTCAACCAAGACATTATGATGAATAACTCTGGCACCGCCACTTTCACCTTGTCCCTTCGACGAAACAGCCATACGAATTTTAAACACTTTGTGTCCCAAATCAATACCGGCAAAAGGATCTCCGCTTAATTCAACTGCCAATGCTCTAATATCATCTTTTATTGATTTATAGCGTTTTGCAAGTCTTTTTAATTGTTTTAAAAAGCCCTTGGTGGTTATTATATTACAATTCATTTAATGCCTCCTCCAAAGGTATGCCTTTTGCCTTGCCGAGTTTTATCTGTTTCAATTCGGCAAAAGATTGATTAATTTCGTCAAGTGTTTTCTGTTTTTGTTTGGCTTGTGCATTCTGACGTTTTTTTTCTACAAAGCCATTAACAAAGTCAAGCACTTGTTTTACAATATCTTTATCATCTGCAATCTCGCCCAATGCGCGGAGTAATTGTGCGTTTAGTTGTAATGTTGTCATAACAGAATCATTTTAATCGTTTTGGCAAAGGTATAAAAGAATTGGGATTTTTTAAAACATTTTAGTTCAAATTATTGGTTGTATAAGTAATTAATATTATCTTTGTATAATAAAAAAGCATTTCATTATGACAGCGACAGCATTAAGAATAAAGTCCACGCCAATGGCTCCGTACATCAACCTAATGCAGGGAATGACTCGCGAGCAAAAGATTTTTGCGAAAAGAACCCCAAGCCATACTCTACCGAATATTAGGAATGTTATCGGAAGATATAAACATACTACCGCTGTTGCCAAACCATATCTCCCCGGCTGTCAATCAGCCCGCACCTGATTTTGAAGATATGCTCCAATACCGATGCGCCAAATCCGAAGGCTGCGGCATCATAATCACCAACGACAAAGAAGACTTTGAACCCATATCCGCACTTCCTCTAATGGCCTCACAAGAATTCATATCTTCAATTAATTAGGTAGTATAACCAAAAAAATCCCCTTTTTCAGGTATTGCCTTACGCTCAATTTTCACTATTTTTGCACCTTGAAAATAATGCTGAAAAAATGAACCTAAGCGAAGTAGCAATCGACCAAAAGGCCGTAATAACCAAAATCAAAGGACGCGGAACATTCCGCAAAAGAGTAATGGAAATGGGTTTTGTCAAAGGCAAAACCATTCACGTGATAAAACAGGCTCCCCTCAACGACCCTATCGAATACGAAATTATGGGCTACCACCTGTCCCTCCGCCGCAAAGAGGCTGAAATGATTGAGGTGGTAACAATGGAACACATAGAAGAGGCTGCCGCCAACCAAACCGAAAACCTTACTATCGAGGAGGTTATCAAAAACGAGGTGGAAGACCACGGCCACATTGTCAACGTGGCTCTTGTGGGTAATCCCAACTGCGGCAAAACCACATTCTACAACTACGCATCAGGCAGCAAAGAGCGTGTAGGCAACTACTCAGGCGTTACCGTTGATGCCAAAACTGCCAAATTTGAATACGAGGGCTACACCATCAACATCACCGACCTACCCGGAACATACTCGCTTACAGCATATTCTGCCGAAGAAATTTATGTTCGCAAATATATCACCGAGCAAAATCCCGACGTAATAATCAATATGGTAGATGCGTCGAATATTGAACGAAACCTCTACCTCACCACTCAACTTATCGACCTTGACGTAAAGGTGGTTGTCGCTCTTAATATGTACGACGAACTTGAAGCACGTGGCGACAAACTTGACTATATTTCGCTCGGTCGTATGCTCGGCATTCCCTTTGTGCCAGTGGTGAGCAACAAGGGTCGCGGTTTCGGCGTGCTGTTCGACACCGTGATACGCGCTTTTGAAGATAAGTCGCCCACAATCCGACACATACACATCAACTACGGTCGCGACATCGAAACCGCTGTCAAAGCGATTCAAGAAAAGATATTTATCCACAACGACAACGCCATTCTTTCGCGTATTCCGTCGAGGTTTATGGCTCTGAAACTCTTGGAAAAAGATGCCGACATCAAAAAAATAGTGCTTACCAACACCATCGAGGGCGAACACTCGCACAATACCTACAAAGGAGGATTTGAAACCAACGAGCGCCGCACCACTCATACCGATGCGCCAAGTTGCATTATTGAAGAAACCGGCCGTCAGATTGCATCGCTCGAAGATGCTTACAAAAACGACACCGAAAGCCTCATCACCGACACTCGTTACGGTTTTATAGCCGGCGCGCTCAAAGAGACTTACACCGTGGGACACACCGACACCCACAAGTTTACCTACCGTACCGACCGCATAGTCACCCATCGCATTTGGGGAATGCCTGTTTTTCTATTAATCATTTTCTTAATGTTTGAGGTAACGTTTATCCTCGGCGGCTATCCTATGCAATGGATCGAATCGGGCGTGGAATTTCTTGGCAACCTTATGCGCGGTGTTCTGCCCGACGGTGCTCTCAAAGACCTCATCTGCGACGGTATCATTGGCGGTGTGGGCGGCGTAATTGTTTTTCTGCCCAGCATTGTGCTCTTGTTTATGTTTATCTCCATAATGGAAGACAGCGGATATATGGCCCGTGTGGCTTTTCTCACCGACCGTATAATGCACAATATTGGTCTACACGGCAAATCGTTTATCCCCTTGATAATGGGTTTTGGCTGCAACGTACCCGCTGTAATGGCCACCCGGACACTCGAAAACCGCAGCGACAGACTTCTCACCACGCTTATAAATCCTTATATGAGTTGCTCGGCGCGTCTGCCTGTGTATGCAGTAATGGCAGGAGCGTTTTTTGCCAACCATCAAGGCTTGGTAACGTTCAGCGTATATGGCGTGGGCGTATTGATAGCCGGATTAACAGCCATACTATTGCGCAAAACAGCATTCAAAAGTCAGGACGCACCTTTTGTAATGGAACTCCCCCCCTACCGTTTTCCCACCGTCCGCAGCCTATTGAAACACATGTGGGAAAAGGCTCAGCAGTATCTTAAAAAAATGGGTGGCGTAATATTGACAGCATCTATCATTATTTGGGTGCTTGGATATTTTCCGCAGCACACCGAAGAAACCGACCGCATAGAGGCTCAGATAGCGCAGGCTCAGGGCAACGATTCGCTTATTGCCCAACTCGAAATAGAACTTGCCTACGCACATCAAGAAGGCAGCATAATAGGTCGGCTCGGCAAATTTATCGAACCAGTAATCGCTCCCCTCGGCTTCAATTGGAAAATGGGCGTAAGCATCATCACCGGCGTGGCAGCCAAAGAGATAGTGGTATCTACAATGGGCGTGCTCTACCACAGCGACGGCGAAGATACAGCCTCGCTGTCCGAAAAACTTCTGAGCGACACCTCCACCGCCCCCATCTCCCCGGCGCAAGCGTACGGATTTATGCTCTTTGTGCTCATCTATATGCCCTGCATAGCCACCGCCGCAGCCATCCGCAAAGAAACCGGCACCCGCAAATGGATGTGGATTTCAATAGGTTACAGCATAGCATTGGCATGGATAGCGGCATTTGTGGTGAATATGATATTTGGGTAAATGGCTAACCGAAACAACTCTTAAACCAATTACATATCCTTTTCAAAAGAATTTGTATTTTTTCAACAGCCCGGAACATCAGAGCCACCCCCGCAGCAACGATGTTAATAATTATCACACCGCCCCACCTCCTCCACCGCAACGTCATCATCATCTACTCTATTTATTATCGCTTTTGCCGCAATGCCATATACAATTGGTAGATAGAATACACATCATTATAACGATGTGGTAAACAATTGCTATAAATTTATGTCGACATAGCCGCAAGGTGGCCGACAATTGGCGGTTTGTTATTACAACATCGTTGCAATATGGTATATCACGTATTGAGGACAATGGCATTGTGGCTGCAATGTGGTTAATAATCAGTAATCGGAATCAACGCCATTGCTGCAATTGTGCATAAAATGTCGACACATTGTTAACCTCATCGCTACAACAATATATAAAAAAAAGCAATCGACAACCACTTTGCTACAAAAGTGCTATAAATTGATAACTGATATCATATCCAATTGTACAATTACGGCATCAAACACGAGCTATTGTTATATCAAATGCTACAAGGGTAAACATAGAGGAGAACAATAGTTGGCACTGCTTCAATAATGACATAATAAAAGTAAAGTATTTATTAATATTTTTTCAGAAAATATTTGTTTGTAGGGAAAAGAGTATTATATTTGTCGCGGAAAAAACAAAAGATTAATAATATAATAAACATTTTTTTTAATTCAAAAAACGAACGCACCATGGCAAAAGAAATGCTTTCACAAAGCAAGATATCGCTTCATAGCCTTAGAAATGATATGCTTAGCGTGTTGGTGAGCAAGTTGGAAGGCTCGTCGAAACTTGCAAAACAAACCGGCACAAAAGAGATGATAAAAAAAATGTCGGAGGCAGCGGCTGTTTTTAACGAAGCCCGCAACAAGGAAAACACCATTACGAGCACCAAGGCGTCAAAAGATTATTTTACAATCCTCAAAAGCCGCTACACTGCCCTCAGCGGTGCTATCACGTCGGCTATCAACGGCGGTGTGGCAGCCGAAAAAAAGGCGGCGTTGAGCATTAAAGAAAAATTTGCTCGCATATCTACGGTGTTTGCCACCAAAACTGACGCTATCGCCAAGTTAGAAACCGTAATTGTAGGATTCCGTTCTCTGCCCGAATCGGCTTTTGAAACCATCAGCGGCACCCGCTACTTAGACGATATGGAATCCACTATCAAAGAGTATCACGCCGTTATGAGCAAGCGAGTAGACGTTAAAGTAGACAAAACCAACGCTGTGCAGAAAGCTCGAACCGCCCTCATCGAAACCATTCAAGGCGTTACCGAGGCTATCCGTTACGCTCAAGTATGCTTAGACGGCGCCGAAACCGAACTTGTAAAGGCCTACAACACAGTCTTTACCGAAATTGCCACAGTGCTAAAAAAGATGGGCGGACACAAAAAAGATGATACAGAATAGAAAATAGACCATTCTTTGTTAACGTGATTTTTGGAGAAGGGCGGGTTGCATAATCCGCCTTTTTTGTGCCGGATTCTAACGGCGATTATCCCGTTAGAATTGTTGGAATTATTTTTGTGTAAAAAAGATACGGCAATAAAAAATTTTCCGTAACTTTACAAAAAACATTTTAAAACCATTATACATGGATACAACCGTACTAAAATGTCCAACCTGCGGATCCGACCTGCAATTTACTGCAGAGACACAAAACTTTAAATGCGCGTTTTGCGGGTCGGCATTTACCCAAGAAGAAATTTTTAAAATAACGCAAGATTCAGCCGAGGATACCAAAACCCAAGGTCAGGACATCGAACAGCAGCCCGAGCTCAACCTCTTTCACTGCCAAAACTGCGGTGCGGAGATGGTTGCCGACGAAAACACCGCCGCCACTTTCTGCGTATACTGCGGCAGCGCGGGCATTATGAAGAGCCGTTTGGAAGGCAAGTTCCGTCCCGAGCTCATCATTCCATTCAAAACCACCAAGCAAGACGCCATCAACGCCTACAACAACTACCGCAAAGGCAAGCACCTTGCACCCGGCGAGTTTGGCAAAAAAGAGAATATCGACAAAATCACAGGCGTGTACATTCCGTTTTGGCTTTACGACGGCAATTCGAGAGGAATGCTTTCGGGCAAACGTCACGATGTAACCACTTGGCGCAGCGGCGACTACCGTTACACCAAAACCGACATCTACCATGTGGAACGCGCCGGCGACATCAGTTTTGAAAAAGTGCCCGCCGACGGCAGCAAAAAATTCGACGACGACACAATGGACTCTATCGAGCCGTTTGACTTTAACGAATTTCAGCCGTTCAACTACTCGTTTCTATCAGGCTTTTTGGCAGAAAAATACGACGTCGGCCCTGAGGAAGACAAGGAACGCGCACAACTACGTATGGGCAACTCGCTGATTTCGAGCTTCTATTCCACCATCAACGGCACGCTCATCGGCGCACAAGAAAACAAGCAGACCGTGTTTACATCAATCCGCTACGCAATGCTGCCCGTGTGGATGCTCAACACCCGCATCAAAGACAAGATGTACACCTTTGCTATGAACGGACAGACCGGCAAAATAGTGGGCGACATACCTATCGACAAGGGCAAGGCGTGGAGATTCTTTTTTGTAAGAACGTTAATTGCAATGGCAATCCTCTGCGGACTGTCGTGGTTGTTATTTATGTAAAACCTATAAACCAATAGAATAATGAAAAAACTTAGCATATTAATAACGGCGTTGCTGATAACCATAGCGGCAAGTGCGCAGATCACCGACACAACGCCATTGCCCACAGATTGTATCCTCAGAGGAATCACTTTTGACACACAAAAATCGGCTTCCGTTGACCCTCCCGACGACAATTGGGCTAAATACCAGATAGCACAGCGCACCGAGCAGAATCCTTACGTGTTTAAATCTTTCCTTCAAGGCAAACTTACTCAGGAGCAACTCAGGTTGGCACTCGAAACGCCCTACGTAGACACCGCCGTAAAGGTATACGACGCGGCAGGTCTTCTCTCCGAAAACGAAATTGCCAAGCTACAAAAAAGCATCCACGGGTTTATCAACCGAAACAATATCGACATGGTGGTAGTTACCATCAACAACAACAACAAAACAGATATGAACGGCGAGCTGCCTTCCGACAATTTCGCTATGGACTTTTACGAGTATAACGATTTTGGCAAAGGCGAGCACTCTGTTAACGGCTACGATGGCGTTATCTTGCTTATAGATATGCAGTACCGCAAATTCAGAATCTTAGACCGTGGCGTTCCTAACGAAAAATGGGGTGTTGCAAGAAGTAATGTGGATAAATATGTACAGAATATGGCGTCAGACCTCACAGACAAAAACTATTACGCCGCTATCAACTACTTTATCTATGAGTACGAATCAGACTATCAATACGAAATATCTTTTCCGTGGATAAAATGCTCGATATTTGCGCTCATACTTGGTTTTATACTCTTGATGATAGAAAGGGGCAAATACAAGAATATCCGCAAGGCCACATCAGCAGCCAACTATGTTAAAGAAGGTTCGTTCCGCCTGACAGTAAAGCGCGACACCTTTGTAAGCACCCACACCGCCAAAACCTACGACCCGCCACAGGAATCATCTTCGGGGGGCGGCAGCCACAGCAGTTCGAGCGGAGGATCGTTCGGCGGCGGCGGCGGCAGTTTCTAAGCACCACCCGCAAACGGCAAAAAACAACAAAGCCCGGTGTCAACTACATCGGGCTTTGTTGTTTTAATAAGAATAATCAATTTTATTCAGGTTTGATAGCGCCGCAGGGGCAAACGTCTGCGCAAGCGCCGCATTCAACACATTTTTCGGGGTCGATAGAGTAAACATCGCCTTCCATGATAGCCTCTTGGGGGCACTCGTCCTTGCAAGTACCGCAAGCCTGGCATTCTTCTTTTACAATAATATAAGCCATAATTGTATAAATTTGATTGTTTGTTTTGTTTGTTTTATCAGTGCAAATATACGGATAAAAATGAAAAACGGATGAAAAAATGGGGAAAAATTTAGCAAATAATTATTTGGCAAATGCAATACCTTTTATTTACCGTTGTAATGACCGTATGCCGACAGAACATCTACATAAACATCTGATTCAAATATGCGGTAAACAAGACGGTGCTTTTTGGTAAGTTCCCTACTCTAACGCCCTTCGGGTTTGCCTTTTAATGGTTCTGGATGTCCTAATCCGGTTTTAGGATGATCTTTAAGTTCAGTTATAAATCTGTTGGCTTTGGCAAAAACATTAGGTTCGCTCTTTGCAAGCCGTTGTAAATCGGAGGCGGCTTCGGGTGAGATTATTACTCTATATGCCATAGCCGTTGCGATTTAAAAATGCAGTTAAATCTTCGTTTGGAAGCATTTCCATTCCTTCTCCTCGGGCAATCTGACGCTCTGCACGGTCTAATTTTGCAAAAAACTCATCCTTTGTCATCAGCGTTTCATCTTGTTTTTTGGCAACTAACTTTTTGGCGTAGGCGAGCAACTTTTTCATAAGCCCCTCATCAGATGCCAACTGCCCCATGGTGTAAAAAAGCTCGGAGTTTAGTTCTAATGTTGTCATAATGCTATTGTTTTTTGGGTTATGATTAATAAGATACACATTATTAATATACTTATAACAAATCATCCAACTTATCTACAAATGCTTCCGACGTAAAAAATGGAATATTAGAGAAACCGAAATGACGGCGATCGTTGGTGATAATATAATCGCAATCAGCGGCCTTGGCACATTGATATTGAAGCATATCTTCAAAATCAGGAGCAGGTTGAGCTATGGCAGATAGCACGTCGGCTTTGCTTAGCGGTAAAATATCCACCATAGTAGATATTTGTCGTAGAGCGTTATACTTTTCTTCTTGTGTGCGTCCCTTAATGATATATGCTAAGTTTGCAAAACTAAGCGATGAAGCATACAAAAGTACTTCTCCTGAATACCCACAAGCAAAAATTGTTTCCGCATTGTCGGCACCTTCTCGGTTGTCGATAAAGTCGATAAGTATGTTTGTATCAATAAAAATCCTTTTCATTTTTGCATAATGTAGGCTAAACGTGGGTCGTTGGCAATGTCTTCTTCGGTGATATGTACCATTCCTCGTAATTTTTTGATAGAGGGTGGCAATTCTCTAAGACGTTTTGAAACAGGCATTTTACGTGGTGTTTCATCTGCCTTGGGTTGGTTGCGAACCAAGTCTTTCACAAAAGTGAGTATCTTTTGCAATAAAACTTCACTTTCGAGCAAGGGATTGATTTCTCGAAATAGTTCAGCACGAAGTTCTAATGTTGTCATAATGCTATTGTTTTTTGGGTTATGATGCAAAGATAGGGAATTATAATGTATTTGGCAAATAATTTTTGGGGGATGATTTTGCCAACTTTATTCCACCTTCTTCAATAACAATAAGATGCTGTTTATACAATCCGCCAATTGCTTTTTTAAACACCTTTTTGCTGATGCCGAACACACGCTGAATATCGTCGGGTGAAGACTTGTCGGAATATGGGAGGTAGCCGCCGTTGTCTTTAAGCTTTTGGAAAATAATCTCTTCGGTAGAATCCACAAGTTTTGCACTTGATTTTTCGAGCATAACGTCGATACGCATATCCTCGCGGATTTTGTTAACAAAGCCGTAGGTGTATTCGCCCGAATGTACGGGGCGGAACATCTCCGAATTGTAAATCATTCCCCAGTGGGCATTATCTACAATCACCTTGTAGCCGAGTTCTGTGCGCTGGTGAATAAAAATTTCCACACGTTCGCCGTGGTAGTATTCGGGGTTGCGGGGAGAGAGAAACTTGTTGAGTTTCTGCGAACATACAATACGGTTTGTATTTTGGTCTAAATAAATATAAACAAAGCATCTACGACCAACGCTCGGCTTGTCTTTCTGCTCGCTGAAGGGCAATAGAAGATCTTTTTCCAAACCCCAGTCGAGGAATGCGCCCACCTTCGAGGTCTGCACACACTCGAGCCAAGCGAACTGTCCCACATGGGCAACGGGCACATCGGTAATAGCCACAAGGCGGTCTTCTGAATCGGTGTAAACAAAAGCCTCCACCTCGCTGCCCACCTTCATATCGGAAGTAACGTAACGTTTGGGCATAAGAATTTCGCCGAGGTCTTCGCCGTTGAGATAGATGCCGTTGTTGCTCAATCGCAAAACCTGCATCTTGTTGGTATATCCTATTTCTATCATATTATCTATTGTTTTGAGTGTCGTTTGGGTAATTCATGTATTGATATGTGCTTTCATCAATATTTTTCTTAAAATCGAGATACGGGAAAATAGAGGTGATAAGCCATATACTTGCAGCCGAGAAACGACTTTTTTTAGCATTGTCGGGCAGAAATGGAGAATGTTCTTCGATAGTAAACAAGGTTACTAAATACACTGCTGTGATAAAGAAATATTTCATTCCTCCAAAAATAGCTCCTAACACACGGTTGGTTAGCCCTTTGGTCAATTCCATAATATGCCGATAAACCACAGCACTTATTTTCATTGTAACATAGATAGCACCCACAAACAACAGCGCCACTATCATCATTGCCACCAAATCGTGCGAAGGCTTGTTTGCGTCGAGAGCATTGTGAATAAACTTGGCAATGTTGACGCAGATAGTAAGGCCGACAAGCAGTGTAAACAGAGATATACTTTGAACAATAGCACCTTGACAATATCCTCTATAAGCACCAAATGCTATCAAGAATATCATGATGATATCAAATAAATTGATTAGAAGTTTAATTTCAACCGATTCAGGCATAAAAATTAATTTTATTCACCGTAAAATTAGATATTTTTATTTATAGTGTACTCAAATTACGTTATTTTTTTCGGAATTTTTCCAAAAATTGTTAACACCGTCGGGAATTGGGGCAAATTCATAACCGAGAGCGCCAAAATGCTCTAATGTCTGCCGAAGGGCAAAACGCTGTCGAGGTTGCGCCTTGATATTGTCGTGAAAAACTATTATCGACCCTGAAGTGGTGTTGAGTTCAACGTTTTTCCAGCATTGTTCGGGCGAAAGACGGCGGTTGTAATCTTCGGAAAGCACATCCCAAAGCACCACTTTTTTCTCCTTATTGATAATGCGTGCCTGAGGTTTGCGCAGTATGCCGTGCGGTGGACGGAAAAGGTGAGATTTGATATACTCATCTGCCAAATGCATATTCTGCACATACTCCTTAATTTTGGTTCTGCTACCTTTGAGATGGTTGAAAGTATGGTTTCCTACGCTGTGTCCGTCTTTGATAATCTGCTGATAAATATCAGGATAGCGTTGTACATTTTCGCCAACGCAAAAAAACGTGGCTTTTGCGCCAAACTCGGCAAGCATTTCAAGCGTTCCGGGAGTTAGTTCGGGAATAGGCCCGTCGTCGATAGTGATATAAATCACCTTGCGACCCTCCTCGGGATTAATCTTCCACAGAAAATTCTTAAAAAACTGCCTTAAAAAATTTGGCGGGTGTACTATGATATCCATACTTACAACTGATTAGGATCGCACAAAAAGAGATAGATGGCAATAAACTGCTGACTGTTTTGCGGCAGAGACTGATACCACTGGCTAAACGCCGGCGAGTTCATATCCATACTCTCAAACTTAACAATTTCGGGGTATGTGGCAATAATGTCGGCAAACTTCTTAGCGTATGCACGGGCATTTTCTGCGTCGTGATTTTCGCTCATAATGCGCACAATCTCGTGCGAAAAAGCGGCAGCACGGTAACGGTCTTCTTGAACTGTCTCCACCTGATCTTCGTTGAGAGAGTTGAAATATACAAGTTCTTGACACGTTTGATTAACCACAACATCAATTATTTCGCGAGCCTTATCATTATCGCCCATACGGTAATAAAGGTCGGCAAGGAAAATATCATAGAATGATGGCGCAACGCACTCAAACGGCATTACCTCGTAGCATTTTGCCAATACTTGACGAGCCTTATCGGTTTTACCTTGGGTGATAAGTTTTGATGCAAGGCGGAGGAAATTGTTCTTAACGTTCATCAACATACGCAGGTTGTTTTCGTCGAGATAAACTCGTGGGTTGTTGATGCCTCCCCATTGAAATTTCTCCATCACATTCTTGTAAAGGATATCAGAATTGATAGAGCCCTTATCGCCGTGATCGTTGGTGGTTTTAATCGGAACTACGCGGTAAGTGAAACCATCAAGACGGAAATATGCATCAAGGTTCTGATACGATTCGCTGCCAACTGTAATTGCAAAATATACAGGACGTTCCCAATTGTTTTGAGCCAGAATATCCAGCACCATCAACTGACCTTTGCGGATATAGTTGCCAGGGTGAGTCCATTTTACAGCGTCCACTATTAAAGCAGAATCTTCAACGGGAACAGTTCCGTTTTCGATAACTTTCTTTTTATCAACAGGTAGCAAAAACTTAAATGTAGGAGCAAAATCAGTTTTTTCGCCACCCTGAGAAGTTAGTTTAGAATAATCGCTATCGTCGGCAATAAACGAAATTACACTCTTCAAAGGAGCATGAGCATCGCAAACCTGACGCAAAAGCGCATCGGTAGAGGTTTTCAACTGTTTTATTGCATCGCTATTAATACCGTATTGTTGAGGATTGGTATTCAATGTATTAACCAATGCAGCAAATTTAGAAAACTGTCCCACTTGACGGTTAACAATTGCCTCGTAATCGGCTTGATGTTTGGTTTTAAAGTCAGAATTAGAAAGTATATTAACCAAACTATTGTACAACTGCTCGTAGATAGGTTTAAATTCGGCATTAGCCTCAAATTTTTCGTTAACCAAAAGAGCGTCTTGCTTGCTGTAATAGACAAGGTCGCGCGTTCCAGCCACATATTGATCGTGAGTAAGGCTAATAGGCAGCGGAGCAGACTCGTAGGCACGACGTTTCATTTGGTCGGCATACCAGTCGGTGTTGATATAAGCAAGGTTTACCACACGCACGTCGGTACGGTAGCCTTCCACCTCCTGAACATACCACAAGGGGAATGTATCGTTGTCGCCGTTGGTAAATAGAATGGCGTTCGGCTCGCACGAATCAAGATAGTTTTTGGCAAAATCACGTGCAGTGTATCGGTACGAACGGTCGTGGTCGTCCCAGTTTTGACATGCCAAAAGCACCGGCGAAACAAGGCAGATTGCAGAAACCGAACAAGCAACTAAGGTATTTTCCTTAACTTTGTTTTCAATCAACTTATAAAGGAATGCCACACCTAAGCCAATGTAAATAGCAAAGGCATAAAACGATCCTGCAAAAGAGTAATCCCTTTCGCGAGGCTGATAGGGAGTTTGGTTGAGGTAAACGATAATTGCCACACCTGTGAAAATAAAAAAGAGCATCACCACCCAGAAATAGTTTTTGCCCTCTTTATTTTCGCGAAGCATAAATATCATTCCTAAGATAGCCAAAATCAGCGGAATAAAGAAATACTTATTGTTACCTTTGTTTTCCTTGATATAGTCGGGCAAGAGGTCTTGATTGCCAAGGCGGGCATTGTCGATAAAACTTATACCCGAAATCCAGTTGCCGTTCATCACATTACGATCGTTGCCCTGAATATCGTTTTGCCGTCCCACAAAATTCCACATAAAGTATCTAAGATACATGTATCCAATCTGATAATTAAAGAAGAATTTAAGGTTTTGGGCAAAAGTTGGCTTAATGTCGGTGTTTTTGATATCAGCCCAATATTTATAACCTCTAATATGTGTAGGATCAGGACTATACATACGCGGGAACACAGTAGTGCTTTCGGGGTCGTAATGTCTAATGGATTTGTAGTCTACCACTTCGTAACGGTCGTTGCGCTGAATATAAGTAGGACTTCCGTTTTCGTAACTTATCAAAGGCGAATTGAAATACTCACCCGAAACGAGCGGACGGTCGCCATACTGCTCACGATTGAGATACGATTGAAGCGAGAACACATTATTAGGGTTGTTTTCGTCCATAGGCGGTTCGGCTGCGCTTCGTATACATATCATCGCAAACGACGAGTAACCAATAATAATAACAGTTACACAGAGAATTATGGTATTGAGCACAGGTTTAGCCTTTTTGTAGGTGTAATAAAGACCAAACACAAGCGCACCCAAGCCAAGAATAGCGTAAATAATTGTGCCAGTGTTGTATGGAGCGCCAAAGCCGTTGGTAAACATCAGTTCAAACATCGAGGCTACCCAAACTACTCCGGGTATTATTATATAAAGTATGCCGCCAAGTATCAGTGTTGAAATCACAAAGGCTTTAATAACTCCTTTAACGTCGGTTTTGTATTTTTTGAAATAGTATACAAACACAATCGCCGGAACTGCCAACAAGTTAAGCAAATGCACACCAATCGACAGCCCCATCAAATAAGCTATAAGCACAAGCCATCGGTTTGCGTAAGGTTCGTCGGCGCACTCTTCCCATTTAAGTATGCACCAGAAAACCACAGCGGTAAACAGGCTCGACATAGCGTAAACCTCGCCTTCCACTGCCGAAAACCAGAATGTATCGGTAAAAGCAAAACTCAAAGCACCTACAATGCCGCAGCCCATTATTAAAACCGCCTTAGCCATAGGCACTTGATTGCTGTATCCGCAAATAATTCGTTTAGCGATATGGGTAATGCTCCAATATAGGAACAAAACGGTGAATCCCGATGCCAATGCGCTCATACAGTTGATCATAACTGACACTTTGGTAACATCACCAAAAGCAAAGAGCGAGAAAAAACGTCCAAGAATCATAAAGAGAGGAGCTCCCGGAGGGTGTCCCACTTCTTGGCGGAATGCGGTAACGATAAATTCGCCGCAATCCCAAAAACTTGCAGTTGGCTCAATAGTAAGTATATAGCACAGTGTAGCCACGGCAAACACCGCCCACCCTGCTATTTTATCAACAAATTGAAAATTTTTCATACTTTATGTTTTTGAATCAAGGTGCAAAGGTATAGTATATTTTTATTAATACCTATTATTTTACTTCTTTTTTCCAAGCACACTTGTTTGAATAAAATATGAAAGATACCTTGCATTGTCGCTTTGACGTCTGGCAGAGGGATGATAATCAGCTCCAAAGCCAAGAGAGTCGTCTTGCTCTTGAAAATCAAAACGATAAAGCCGCAAATCGTTTTGGCGGAAAAGAGTTGTCATTGTGTTGGTGATAGCGTCGCTAAGCAACTGACCATCCTCGTAATGCAGCATAGGACTATTGCACATTACTATTTTAGCTGTTGGATAATGTTTGCGAATAGATTTAATAAAGGCAACGTATGCCACAGTAAATTTCTCCTTGTCGTATCCCGGAGTGCTTAAATCATTAGTACCCAAGCAAACAACCACTACATCAGGTTTAGAATCTGCAAAAGCCCACTTGGTAACGGTGTCGTTGATAAGGGCGTTTTCGTAAACACGGGGCATAGGCCATTCCGAGCCATCTGTTTTGTCGTTATAATTGCGGTAAACACCTATACCTGAGCGTGCTACCACCATTGTTTCTGCATCAAGAGTTTTGGCTACAATACCTGCAAACGATTTTGCAAAATTGCTTGTGCTGTCGGCAAAATGTTCTTCGGGATTGTTGGCTTCCACGCCGTAGCCACAGGTGATAGAATTGCCGATAAACTCAATTTTAAGTTTCTTGCGCACAGGTTTCAACACCTTGGCATTGTTGTCGATAACAAAACCCTTGATTTCTGGACTACAAAAAATGCCTTCGGAAATGAGCATTATCCTTACCGAGTGGTTGCCTGCGGGAAGGTTTTCGGCAAGGGTTACTTCGGTAAACGGCTCTGACGAACCATTGTAGGTATCGAATTTTTGATAAGCGCCTCCGTCAACACTCTTAACAAAATATCCAGCCGAGGTTTTCAACTGAACACGACACGAACTACCTGTAAACCAAATAGAAAAAGCTGTACCGGGGTAACAGAAACTTACACTGCCGCTGTTGGCCACATAGCGACCTTCGATAAGCACGTTTGGGTCGGTAACGCTAACAAATTTTTGCGCGAAACTATTGGCGCAGATTACAGCAAAAGCTAAGGAGAGTAGAAGTTTTTTCATTTCGACAAACGTTTTTGATAAAAACCGAGAATGGTCTTTTTTGGGTTAGTATTAAAAATAGACATCATTTTGCGCGGCAAGTCGAACAGCAGCAGCACAAAAAGCACCGCCGACACTATCCACATCACCGCAATATTAAACCAATATGTGGGGAACTTATGGTTGAGGATTATCTTTACGGGAGCAAAAAAATGAGCCCTACCAATATCAGAAACAGGATACATAAAAATTGGATCTTTTTTCTGAATAAGCCTATGTTTTGGCGAAAAATATATCTTTTTCAATGCCATCTTGTTGAGCACCACTTCGGCAAGACGGTCGTTGTAATAATCTTGCTTAAATTTCAAAAATCCCTGCGTACCGAGGCTGTCTTCTATTTGCGAAATTTTTTGTTGGCGAAGAATGTTGAGCGAATCGGCAACGGTGTTGAGGAATAATCGCCTTTCACCAAGGTATTTGAGCAAGTTGAGACCGTCCATAGTGGTAAATGAGTAAGGCTCTAACTTGTCGATATGCGGATAGTTGAAATTCTTGTCGCGATAGTTGAGATAACTAACCTCGTTTTTAAGAATCAAAAGAAGGTTTTCAAAATCGTAACGCTTGTTTGGATCTCCGCAAGAGCTAACACATTGGTTTGTAATATTTTCTAACTCAGGAATTAGAAATGCCGAAAGGTAAATACAATGGCTTTTGCCCATATCCAATTGGAAAAACTCGCGTTCGTAGCGGTTGTTGGCAAACTGCTCAACAGCAAGAGCTTCGTATCCCCAACGCGAAATCATCAGGTCGCCGATTATAGGTACGTTGATTTTGTCGCTCACACTTTCGTGAATATCGTCGAAATCTATCATTGCACCGCCCAAAAGTATCTGAGGCACAAGAACAAACGGTATAAGCACATAAATTGCAATCACCGAATCTAATGCCGACGAAATTATCAGTCCAAGCACATTGGCAGCACAAGCCACGCTAAACATTACTATCCAATAAGATATGGTCAGTCCTTGAATTTCGAGAATCATATTTGCCACCACCACAAACGAGAGTGACTGTGCTGCCGAAATTGCAAACACTATCACAACCTTGCTTGCAATATAACTAAACCTACTGAGATTGAGAAACTTTTCGCGTTCGAGTATACGCCGGTCTTTGATAATCTCCTCTGCCGACGAGGTTAGACCCGTAAACAACGCCACCACTATCACCATAAAGAGGAATACAGGCAGGTTTTTGTTGTCGGCAAACACATATTGGCCATCGTCGTTGATATATTTGGTAAAAAAACCGAGAATAAATGCAAGAATCGGAGCCTCAAAAAACGTGATTAAAAGATACTGAGTATTAGTGAGTTTTGCCAAAACATCTCGCTTTATAAACACAGCAAACTGACGCAGCCGCGAAGGAATTTTGAATTTTTCTTCGGGAAGATCCAAAACGGGCATAGGTAGCACAGGTTCGGCGTCGAAAGCAAGATAACGGTCGTAATAATTGTGCCACTCTTCAGGCGACACTTTGCGTTTTTGAGTATACTTACCAAATTGGTTCACCACCTTGCTTTCTATAATACTGAGAATCTGCTCACTATCAACATTGCCACACTCAGGACATTCACTTTCGCCGGCATCAGCCATTCCGCTCATACGCCTAAAATACGATATGGCTTCAATGGGGTTGCCGTTGTAAATAACGTATCCTCCCCTATCCATAACCCAAAGAGTGTCAAAGAGTTTAAATATATCCGACGATGGTTGGTGAATATTCACTATCACTATTTTACCTTTAACGGTTTGTTGTTTAAGCAATTGCATCACCATTTCAGAGTCGGTACTACTCAATCCCGAAGTTGGCTCGTCGACAAAAAGCACCGCAGGTTCGCGCACAAGTTCGAGGGCAATATTCAATCGCTTACGCTGACCGCCGCTGATAACAGTATTAAGCGATGTGCCCACGCGGAGGTCTTTGATTTCGTAAAGGTCGAGGTCGTTGAGCAAACGGTCAACGTGTTTTTTTATCTCATCGTCGCCAAGATTGCCAAGACAGAGACAAGTATTATAATAAAGGTTTTGATATACAGTGAGTTCCTCAATAAGCATATCGTCTTGCGGCACAAGACCGATCACACCAGCGTGACTATCTTCGGCAGGGTCGAGTGGCACTCCATTGATATATATAGTGCCGGTTTCGGGTTGATATTTACCTGTAAGTACATTAAACAGAGTGCTTTTACCTGTTCCGCTTCCGCCCATAATGCCCACCATCGCACCTGATTCGAGCGAAAAACAAAACGGCTGCAAACCGTTGTCGCTGTCTTGATAATGAAACGAAAGGTCGGTGGCAGCAAACGACACCCGTGTATTTGTTTTCGACTGCTGAAAAATAGCCGCCACATCGCTGTGGTATATCACTCCGATGTTTGAACCAGAAATAATACCGCCGTTGCCAAACACTGTGGCGCGGTTAGGCTCGATAGCGCGACCGTTGAGGGTGAGAGTCTTCTGTCCCGAATAGATAAATACAAATAAATCAACCGAATGGATATAAAGCAGGCGAATGCGTCCATCCATCTCTTGCGAACAAATATGATGGATTCCGCCTCCTGTTTCGCTTCCGCCGTCGATAAAGAGCAGATTGAGAAGGTCGCCCGCCTCCAAAATATTGTTTTTAACAAGTGCGATAATATTCTGAAAATCAGTGCGCGAGATATTAAACGAATCGCTCACAGTGCGCACAAAGTCTACCTCAATGTCGTTGATAATGCCGTCGGTATAAACGTATTCCACCAACTCAACCAGCACAATAAACTTCTCTCTTTGATGCAGTTCCTTATTGATTTGACGGCAAATTTTCAAAACCCTTACACTATTGAGCGACACCTGTTTACGTTCGCTCTCCTTGCGGGTGTCTTTCAGACCTTGTTCGTCGAGATACTTGTCGAATTTTACGAGAAACTTTTCTACCAAATCAGACGAAAGATGGCGTTGCAGATAGGCGCACACAATTTTGCGTGCATCCTGCGTATGCCGTCTGTCGTCACGGTCGGTGATAAGTGCGAACAGCCTCATCAGGGCGTCAAGTATCTTCTCGTTCATTTTCTGCTATTAGGTCAGAAATTTGTAGTTACAAATAACGTGCAAATATAACAATTTTTTTTAGCACCATTTTTGCAACAATGCAAATGTTATGGCAAAATTAAAAAAAACATTATTGTGGACTATTCAGCGGTACAACAACTTGAAAGAGCAGATGTTCCGCTTGAAACCTGTGCGAATAGAGAAACAGAAATTTTTGCAAACTCAACGGCGGACTGCTGTTGTAGAAACCTCAGTCATAGACAAATCATTGATAACCAAGCAATGCCGCATGGTTATATTATCATCGGCTATAATTACGGCGTTTATTACATTTCTCACCACGATACCTTCGGCAATATGGGCATCGCTATTTTTGATAATAATAGATGTGGCACAGTTTCAGTTGCTTGCATTTACCGCCGAACAAAAAATACTATATGTGTACGGTTGCGACGATTTTTGGAACAATCACCAGAGCACCGGCCGCAACATCAAGTTTTTAATGTGGTTTCTTGGCAAATACGGACTTCCAGCCAAAACCTCCATCGCCGAATCTGCCGCAGGATTTGCCATACGCAAATTAATTTCGATGCTAATGATGCGTTCGGGAGCAAGAATCCTCATAGTCAACGCAATACGTCAGGGCATCAAATGGACTGGCATTATTGTAGCCCACGAAGTGCTTTTAGAATCGTTTGATATGATAGTGTGCATTGTATGTGCCTCCATTGCCGGCATGGTATCCTTCATCCAATTTGGACAAATGATCCGCAACCTCGAAAAAGAACTCAGCAAATCAGGCATAGACAAGGTTTTCAGAGAGTTTGATGAAGAAGATAGCAAAGCAGAGGAGGAGGAAAAAAGTTAAATAACTCAATATATCCACCCAAAGAGCCATAGCGGAATTCTGTTAGACCATCCCACAGCCATAACTTCAAAAGTATATTTTTCGCCACAAAAAAATCGCCTGCCTGAGGTATCAACATGTTGAGCATCTTGATAGTATAGTCGCACGATGTCTGCAACTGCTCCGAAAATTTAAATTGCAGTTTACAACCAACAAAATAGGGCAAGCCAAAAATTTATTTTGCATAATAATAATAAAGTGCATACTTTTGTATTTGATACTAACCTCAAAACACAGTGAAACACCTTATTATTATAATATCGATTTTGGCAGCGATTGCCGCAAAGGGACAAACCTTTACCGCTGAACTTATTGTGGGCGAAGGTCTTACCGATACTGAAATTTGCAAAAACAAGGCTGCCCAATTTACCGCAAAGGCTTTTGTTGATGGCACAGAAAACTCCGAGGCAACTTTCTCGATGGATTTTGACGATGGAAACATAGTTAACAACAACACTGGCATATTTAATCACGCATTTGCCTCCGACGGAATATTTATGCCAATGGTAAAAGCCCAATACAACGGATTAACTGCTTACGCAAAGGTAATTGTAAAAGTAGGGAAAAGTCCTGATTTCAAAGGATTTAAAACCGACATTGACGAAAAGCAGCAAGGCATCTGCCTTGGCGAATCAGTTACACTTGATATGCCCATAAATAACACTAAATCAGAATACAACAACAATTACACCCATACCGAACTTATTCCTCAATCTATTTATGCGAAAACATGGGAGGCTACAATTAGAGTAAAACAGTTTGACGGTCAAACAGTTGCCGATGGCACAGAGATAGAATCGGTTAGCGTAAAGCTCAACTATCAAAAAGCAGGTGAAGTTAAAATCACACTTTCGTGTCCAAACGGTAATAGTGTAATTTTAAAAGACTATTCCACAAGCGAATACAAGCTAGGACTAACGGGCAAAAAAGATTTTGGTACACTTTATAATTATACATTCAACCAAACATCAACCACTACGCTAAATACCACAGTTTCTGACACTTTGCTACGCGAAGGTGCATACAAGGCTGATGAAGATTTTGCATTATTTGCTGGATGTCCGCTCAATGGCGATTGGAACATTTCGGTAGAATCAAAGTCAACCGACTATGAAGGATACGCAGAAGAATTTGCTATCAAATTTAACTCTACATTATTAGAAAACAATAAGATGTCGGTTTCTCAAACCTACGACACACGCCGCGCCGTATGGACAGGCACAGGGGTTTCTGCCACATCTGAGGGCAAATGCAGCGTTACTCCACAAGACTACGACGTAACTCGGTACAACTACCTGATAACCGACAACTTTGGTTGCTTTCACGACACCACAATTTACATCACAGTAGAAAAACCATCATTTTCGGGCGGTGGCGACAGCACAACCTTTATCGGCGACGAAGTTGAGTTCAATGACCTCACCACTTGGGCAGTTCAAAGTCATTGGATTTTTGGCGACAAAACTCCCGACGAAGATGCCAACCCTGCACCACACGCCTATTACGAAAAAAGCGTTTACACTGTGATAATGCAGTCTACATCATCGTCGGGCTGCACCGATCGCGACACTCAGCGTATCGTAATAGTACCGCGCCCCTTGGAAATCAAGGAGGTAAACATCTTTACACCAAACGGCGACGGACAAAACGATATTTTCACATTTTTCGACCCCGAAGAATCGTTTCTAAAAAGTGGCGGATTAACCAAAATGCCAGCTAACATCCGCTCAATCAAGGGCAAAATCTACAACGTGTACGGACAAACCGTTTACAAATGGACCGAAGTAGAAGCCTCTGTTTTTGGTTGGGACGGCACTCTCGACAACAAAGGCAGCCGCGACTGTCCGCCCGGCACATATTTTTACGACATAATAGTCTACGGCAAAGACGGAAACTCCATAAAACGCTCAGGATCAATATACTTATACCGTCAAAAATGAAAATACTATCGGCGCAACAAACTCACAATGCCGACGAGGCAACCATTAAAGCTCAGCACATTACGTCAGAAGAACTGATGGAACGCGCAGGCAATTCCCTTTCCTCAAAAATCCGCTCACTGATAGATTACAAACAGAGCATTAATATTTTTTGTGGACCGGGCAACAACGGCGGCGACGGACTTGTGATAACCCGTCTGCTTTTCAATTCTGGATACGAAGTTAATGCATATATTTTAAAATCAAAACGTTACTCACAAGATTTTGAAGTTAACCGAGCTAAACTGCAACGTTTATCAGGCGATATTCTTCACGAAATAGAGTCGCCACAAGACATACCCACTCTCCCACCCTCATGCGCCATTATCGACGCACTTTTTGGTTCGGGTATCAATCGCAAAATAGAGGGTATGGCAGAATACATAATCAAGAAAATCAATGAATCACAAGCACTTATAATTTCAGTAGACACACCGTCCGGGTTGCCGGATTACGCCATACCCGACGACGACAGCGCCATAGTACGAGCCAACCACACAATTGCCATTCAAATGCCCTTTGTATCAATGCTTTTGCCCGAAAACTACCGATACACAGGCGAGTTGAGCATTGTGGATATAAATCTCGACAAAGAATTTATAAATCAAACATATACGCCGTTTAGTATGTACGATGCCGACTGTGCTCGGTACACACTTCCGCCTCGCCCAAAGTTTGCACACAAAGGCACATTTGGACATTCGCTCATAATTGCAGGATCATACGGCAAGGCAGGCGCGGCAATACTTGCTTGCAAGGCTTGCCACCGCACAGGGACAGGTTTGTTAACGGTTCACGTACCGCAAAAATGCGTTGACATAATGCAAATTGCCACTCCCGAAACAATGGTGAACATTGATGATGGAGATTTTCGGTTTCAAAACATGCCCGATTTAGAACGATTTTCAGCCATTGGCATTGGTCCGGGCATAGGCACAGAACCAAACACACAAGAAGCTGCTATCAAAACCCTTCAAAAAGCACGTGAACATAACAAACCCGTAATAATTGATGCCGACGCGCTCAATATTTTAGGGCTCAATAAGAATATACTAAGCCAGTTACCAAAAAAATCAATCCTCACACCACACATCAAAGAATTTGACCGAGTTTTTGGCGAAAGCAAAAATAATTTAGAAAGAATTGAAAAAATCCGCGAGAATACGAAACATTATTCAATAATTATAATATTAAAAGGAGCATACTCTGTTATCGGGCTTCCGGACGGAACAATAAGTTTCAACACCACGGGCAACCCCGCAATGGCAACAGCAGGCAGTGGCGACGTTCTTACAGGTATCATAACGGCACTTATGGCACAACGGCTAACACCCGAAAAAGCAGCACTTTACGGAGTTTACATTCACGGAGCTGCGGGCGACATAGCGGCAAAAGAGATAGGCAATTGCGGCGTAACTGCCCAAGATATAATTAAATACATTCCACAAGCAGTGGAAAATACTAAAAAACCTGCAATTCCGTTTTGATATATACAAATAAATTACTAATATTGCATTGAAGAAATAATTTATACATTTACAAATACAATTAATAACATCACAATTATGAAAAAAATCAATTATCTAATGGCTATGTTTATAGCTGCAGTTTTATGCGTAGGATTGGCTTCGTGCCACAAAAG
The DNA here is from genome assembly GCA_016293845.1 of Bacteroidales bacterium. Lineage (GTDB taxonomy): Bacteria > Bacteroidota > Bacteroidia > Bacteroidales > UBA3824 > UBA3824. The sequence goes on from JAEDDH010000013.1 coordinate 24,325, forward strand.
CAAAAATGACGATCCTCAACCAGAACAATCTACATTCTTGACATTAGATGAGTTCGCAAACTCTACTTGGAACGGAACAGACAAGAAAGGCAACGCTGTAACTCTCAAAGTAGAAAGTGAATCAGCTGCAAAAGTTACCTACTTTAAACCGTCAGTTACCAAAAACACTGACCCGATTCCCGTAACTGTTAATATCAACGATTACACCTACGATTTTGCATCAGGCAAATTCAAAGGCACTGGTACTGAAGACTCTTTCCCTTACGAGGCTACTTTGAGCGACAAGAACAATATGCAATTAAAAATGCCTCTCGGCACTGTCGCAATGAAACGATAACCAAATTAAGATTTTATAAAAAACCGGAGTTTTATAAAATGCCGTTTTTTTTTATTTTTCTAACTCAACTATATCTCGTTTAATAGCCTCAGTTAATTCACTAAGGCTGTTAAATTTACGTTGGTCGCGTATTCGGCGGTAAAAAAACACGCGGACATCTTCGCCATAAATATCTCCTTCAAAATCTATAATATACGCCTCTATGGTAGTAACCCCTCGATCTGATACAGTAGGATTTTCGCCGATATTTACCACCGACGAATACAAATTACCGCGAACTTGAATACCAGCAGCATAAACACCATCTTTGGGAATAATCTTGTCGTTGCAATCGCGCAAAACATTAGCAGTTGGGAAACCGATTTTTGTGCCAATTTTTTTACCATGAACCACCTTACCCGAAATATAAAACGAATAACCGAGAATCTCTGCGGCCTTTTGTACATCACCATCAATCAACGCATTACGCACAAGAGTACTACTTGCCGAAATACCATTCAACTGTGCCGCATCTAATCGCGAAATATCAAAGCCAAAACTCTTGCCATAACTATTGAGGGTGACGTTATCGCCCATACGGTCGCAACCAAAATGATTATTGAACCCTGACACAAGATACTTCATACCAAGTTGACCAACCAAAACATCACGCATAAAAGCATCAGATTTTATAGATGCAAAATTTTTATCAAACTGGTGAACTATCAGATAATCAATACCAGTAGTAGACAGCACCTCAACTTTTTCTTCAGGTGAAAGAATAAGGTTAAGACCACGTTCAGGAAACAAAACCTTGCGTGGATGCGGGTCGAAAGTGAGGATAACGCTTTTTAAATTGTGAATTTTGGCAGTGTCTACAAGTTTTTCAACAATAAGACGATGCCCCAAGTGTAAACCATCGAAAGTGCCGACAGCCACACAAGTTGCACATTTGCAATATTTTGCAAATTCATCTATACCATAAAAAATCTCCATTCGAGAGGTTGTAATTATTTTGCGGCAAAATTAAGTAACTTTTTTTATTTTTGCACACAGAAAAACAGACACTATGAAACAGTACTTAGACTTATTAAAAACCATTCTCGATAAAGGTACCCAAAAGCACGACCGCACCGGCACTGGTACAATCAGCTACTTCGGCTACCAAATGCGATTCAATCTTCAAGAGGGATTTCCACTTGTTACCACCAAGAAAGTACATTTAAAATCGATCATTTACGAACTTCTGTGGTTCTTAAATGGCGATACAAACGTAAAATATCTTCAAGACCACGGAGTAAGAATTTGGAACGAATGGGCAGATGCTAACGGCGACCTCGGTCCTGTTTACGGCTATCAATGGCGTCATTGGCGCACACCCGACGGAAGAGAAATCGACCAAATTGCCAACCTCATCAATGACATTAAAAATAATCCCGATTCGCGACGACACATTGTTTCAGCTTGGAATCCCGCCGACGTAGACAATATGGCTCTCCCACCCTGCCACACAATGTTTCAGTTTTATGTTGTGGATGGTCGTCTATCGTGTCAGCTTTACCAACGCAGCGGCGACACATTCTTAGGAATCCCCTTTAACATAGCGTCTTACGCTCTGTTGACAATGATGGTGGCACAAGTTTGCGGATTAAAGCCCGGCGATTTTGTCCACACTATTGGCGACGCGCACATATATCTCAATCATATAGAGCAAGTTAAATTACAACTCAGCCGCACCCCCTACCCTCTCCCAACAATGAAAATCAATTCAGAAGTAAAGGATATTTTCAGTTTCAAATACGAAGATTTCACACTCGAAAACTACCAATGCCACCCAACAATCAAAGGTGAAATTTCGGTTTAGTATTAATGAAAAATTGAAAATTGAAAATTGAAAATTATGCATTAGGCATTAGGCATTATGAATTATGAATTAAACCAATGGAAATCAACATAATAGTAGCCGCCGACGAAAACAACGCAATCGGCAAAAACAACACATTACTTTGCCGTTTGAGCAAAGATTTAAAAAATTTCAAAGAACTAACTACAGGTCACGTAGTTGTAATGGGTCGCAAAACATTTGAGTCGCTACCCAAAGGAGCATTGCCCAACCGCACCAACATAGTGATGAGCAAAACAGAGCAGAGATTTCCCGGCTGCTACACCTGCACATCAGCCGAAGAAGTTTTGGATTTAGCCAAAAAACACGAAAAAATCTTCATAATTGGTGGAGAATCAATCTATAAGGAGTTTTTCGACCGTGCACACCGCATCTATCTCACCCGCATACGCCACACATTCGACAATGCTGATGTTTTTTTCCCAGAAATCGACGTTGAAGACAAATGGCGCATAATGTCGGTTTCGGACGAAATTCCCGCTGATGAAAAAAACGAATATCCATTTTTCTTTGCAGTTTACGAAAGACTTTAACAATCAAAAAACATATTACAATGAAAAAGATTCTATTGATTCTTGCGGTGTTGATGATTAATACATCGCTCACAATGGCACAAAAAGCCAGCGACGCCCAGACTATCCGTCAAAAGTTGCAGAATTTGCCAGCAAAAAGGGCTATCAAACTCAAATTACAGAAGAAAATGCTTTGACATTACAAAAAGACACTTGTAATTATATCATTTTTTTCAGCGGAAGCAACCCAACCTATGTGGAACTCAGACCTTACGACTTCGACATTACACAGAGCAACTACCTGTGCATTACAAAAGCGATAAACCAAGTGAACATTAATTTCGGTGTAATAAAGGCTATGATAACCCCCGACAGAGAAAGTCTACGTCTGTCGGCAGAAATGAACGTGTTCGACGCATCAGGCGTTACTCAGAATATGGAGCACTATTTCGTTCTTTTTGGCGAAGCTTGGCGGACTATAAATTATCGTTACTACGAATTTTATGAAAACAAAGATATAAACAACAATAGAATGCCATTTGAGGTATACTGCATCGATATTGCCAATACCGACAGCAATGTGACAGTAATTGGCGAAACCAACGGCGAAATAAAAGCTTCAGAGGCGCAATATATCCACATCGGACTCAATCTTATTGGCTACGAAGTTGGCGAATACCCTATTTCTGTAAAACTCATCCTACCTGACGGCACATACGCAGCAGATAAAATTGACAACCAATACACATTCACAGCAAATGCAACCATCACCAAAGGTTCAAAATTTTACGACTTGGGCGGATGGGGTTCTACCGAGGCTGGCTATTGGGTTCCCGGCGCCTACCGCTACGAATTGTACTACAAAGACAGATTGTTTTATGTAAGAACCTTTCTGTTAAAAGAGTACTGAAGATAATAGCATATTTATGGGTTAAATTGTTCACTCAAAAAGTGAACTTTTTGACCCTTAATATCACTTCGCGTCAAGCATTGCATATAAAAAATCTATTAGTATTAATGTGTCTCTTTATGGCAATGTTGTGCACAACCACATTTACATCTTGTAGCGATGATGACGATGACAACTCTCCTTCAGGCCTCATCGGTAACTGGAAATCAGTTTCAGCAGATATGGATGGTTATAAAATTGAATATAATGACCAAATGTATATGACAATGGACATTACAGACAAAACCATCATTTCAAAATCTTTCACCAACGGTAAAGAAGAAACCACAGAAACAGAATCGTTTTCTTACTCAATTAAAGAAACCAAGATAGTTGCTATAGATGGAGATGAAAGCGAATTTAGTCTTAACGGTGATAAACTTACACTAATTTACACCGATGAAGATGGCACATTAACAGATGTTTTCCAACGTCAATAAATATTGATTAAATCACCAAATTAAATAAAAAATAGCTTTCACTCCTTCCAATCACTCCTCACAAGTATCTTCGGTGTTATCCATTTGCCTTGAAGCAGTTTAGGTTCGATGATGTTGCCATCGTAATCTAAATAGTCGCCATTGGAGTTTTTCTTGATTTTGTAGCATTGACCAGAAACCACGGTGGTGCGGACAATCTCTACCAATTCTTCGTAGGTGGCTTTTGGGTGTTTGCTGCCTATGTCGGCACCTTTTTGGTTATTGATAAAATCCATTTCGGAGTCGATGCTGTCGGGAAGATTTGGAGTGTAAGGGTCGCACGATTCAAAATATAGTTTTGATTTTTCTTCGTGGGCACGGCCGAGTGCAAGGGCTTTTGATTTTCCAATTTTTTGGGCAGTGAGTGCCATCCAAAGAGTGTGACGGAATGCATCTACCATACCGCCCGAACCGTCGCCATCAAATTCGGGGTCGGCTACATATTTTTGTGCTTCGGCGGCTGCCATTTGCGATAGTTTGTAGGTACGCAATGCGGCTAATGGATGATGACGAACCCATTTGCGCTCGGGCTGTGAAAGGTTTTTGTACAACTGAAAGGCGTTTTGTGCCGTTGAAAAAATGCTCATTGTGAGAAAAAATGCTAATAATATAAAGTGTTTCATTCTTCGTCGTCGATTTCGTCGGAAGATTCTTTGTCGATAATTACTACAAACTCACCTTTGGGAGGCTTAGCGTTGAAAGCAGCGATAAGTTCGTCGGGAGTACCGCGGAGGGTTTCTTCGTAAACCTTTGAAATTTCGCGCGATATTGATACTTTTCGGTTTTCACCAAAGTATTTCTTTATCTCTTCCAATAGTTTAAGTATTCGGTAAGGTGACTCGTACAAAATTATTGTAATATTAAGACTTGCCCAATAGGTAAGTTTTTTCATACGTCCCTTTTTCTGCGGGAGAAATCCGGCAAAAAGGAAACTCTCGCATCCAAAACCCGAATCCACAAGGGCAGGCACAAAAGCCGTAGCGCCGGGCAGACATTCCACTTCTACGCCAAGGTTAATACACTCACGCACAAGCATAAAGCCTGGGTCGGAAATTGCGGGTGTGCCGGCATCGGAAATCAGTGCGATATTCATACCACCGTAAATCTGTTGCGCATAACGCTCACAGGTTTCGTGTTCGTTAAACTTGTGGTGACTTGCCGTGCGGGTGGTAATGTCAAAATGTTTGAGCAGTCCTGCGCTTGTGCGGGTATCCTCACAGAGAATCAAATCTGCCTCTTTGAGAATGCGTATCGCGCGGAATGTCATATCCTCTAAATTGCCCACAGGGGTGGGTACGATATAAAGTTTTGCCATATTAATAATCTGTTACAAAGTCTTTTACAAGTTTAAAAATACCGTCATACGCCGGCATAGGAATCGCCTCGGCACGGTCGTAAATATTGTGATACTCCTTGTACGTTCCGAGGGTGTAAATATACAAACTTTTTACGCCTTTCTTATAAAAAAAATAGTGGTCGCTGTTGGCGGCTTCTCCCCTACTATGTATTTTTGCCACGTAATTATTTGTATTATTGACATTTACAAGGAGATCAAATTCATCTTTAAGCACACTGCCGTTTACCAGCATAATACCCTCATCGCCACTGCCGAGCATATCTAAATTGATGAGTGTCTTGATTTTAGACAATGGGAAATAAGGATTTCGAGTGTAATAATAACTGCCGAGCAAACCGATTTCCTCGCCGCTAAAAAGTATAAAGGCAATAGAATAATGTGGTTTAGGCATTTGGGCAAACTCACGGGCAAGGTCTAAAGCCATAGCAGTGCCTGATGCATTGTCGTGAGCACCGGGGAAATAGGCATCCCTGCCAAGTGTACCCACGTGGTCGTAATGAGCGGTTATCACCTTAAAAGTATCGGTTTCGCCGGGAATTATACCTATAATATTGTGTGTGATATAGCCATGCTTTAATTGAACATCAAGTTTAAATAACGCACGTTTTTTGTTATGAATCAAGGATTTATCTATATAGAATTTTGTTATTTTGTCCTGATGGTTAGATATACCCTGAGGAGGAAGTTTGTCCACAGCAAACAATGCCACATCTGCCACTTGCAGAGTATCGTATTTGCGAAAAATCTTTGAAAGTTTTATAGCGCAGTTCACCGATTGGCTTGATGGATTCACCACAAAATCTCTACCCGCTTTCAAAGTATCCTTGCCTGCAACGATAAACGCGTCACCATCAAAAACATTGGCAGTGAGAGCAAACGGTTGCATTATTGGTTTGATACCGAGCGATTTAAACTCATTGCACAAATAATCAGCCGCCAACGAATCGCCACCAAAGGTATACCCACGGCCATGAAATTCTGGACTGCACAAGGTTTTGAGAATTTTTCGTGCATAATCTTGATTTTGAGCCGCAAGAGGCAGCACAAATACAACCGAAATTATTACTAATACAATTTTTTTTAACATATTTTTATTAAAAATAGGTTACAAAGATACATTTTTAATAAAAAAATTGGTTGCGAATGAAAATAAATTTGTAATTTTGGCTGTTTTTTAAAACGATAATTTTAATATTTTGTCATATGAAAAAACTAATTCTATTAGCAACGGCATTTGCAGCCGCTTCTACATTCTTCTCGTGCAATTCGGGAGAAATTGAGCGCCTTCGCGCACAGAACGACAGTCTTCGTAGCGTAGCCACCACAGGAGGCATCCAAATCGACGAATATTTCGCCGCATTCAACCAAATTCAGGATAACCTCAAACAAATCAAAGAGAAAGAACAGATTATCACCGTTCGCACAGGTGACGGTCAGGAACTCACAAGTTCGCAGGCCGACGCTATCAACGAGGACATTCTCAGCATCTACGACCTCTTGCTTAAAAACAAGCAGACCATCGCCGACCTCAACAAAAAAATGCAGAAAGACGGCGTTAAAAACAAAGAAATGGCTAAAACCATTCAACTTCTTACTCAGCAAGTTACCGAAAAAGACAACGAAATTACTGATTTGAAAGACAAACTTGCAAAACTTAATTTCGACGTTGAACAACTCAACACTCAGGTGGCTCAGTTAGACTCTACATTGCAGGCTGAGCAAGAGGCAAGCGCAGAAAAATCAGAGATTATTTCGGCTCAAGACCTTGCTCTCAACACTGTATATTACGTAGTTGGCTCCAAAAAAGAACTTATGAACCGCAACGTAATCTCTCGTGAGGGCTTGTTTAAAGGTTTGAAAATCGGCGACAGCTTCGACCGCGAGTATTTCACCAAAGTGGATATGCGTTCGCTCAACGAAATTCCTTTGAATGTTAAAGACATCGAGCTTCTTTCTACCCATCCTTCAGGCAGTTACAACCTTGTTAAAACAGGTAGCAACGTTAGCAAACTTGAAATCACCAACCCCGAAGCATTTTGGGAGCGTAGCAAATTCCTCGTTATGATGGTTAAGTAAAAAACTTTGAAAACATCATAAAAAAGCGAGAACCCAAAAAGTTCTCGCTTTTTTTATGATAACATATCGATAAGAGCCATTAAATCAGAAATTTCGGCATCTAATTTATACTCACATTCTTTGCCCTTTCGGTTAAAGAAAACACATTTTAAACCATAATCCACAGCACCGGCAATGTCGGCATCAGGGTCGTCGCCAATAACGAGAGATTGGGCAGGAATTGCACCTGTTTTTTCAAAAGCATAATCAAAAAAAGCACGTGACGGTTTCAACGCTCCAGCCTCATCGCTAATTATCGACATATCAAATAGATGCTCAATACCAGAATTGCGCATTTTGCGTTTTTGAACTTCAAGGAAACCATTGGTGATAACATAAAGTTTGTAACCGCGTGATTTTAAAGCTTTTAGCATCTCCTCAGCACCGGGGACAAGTTCTTTTTTGTATGTGGTAGCATCGAGATAAGCCTCGTTAACTTTCATCGAAAGTTCAAAATCATCCAAACCTAAATTTTTAAACGTTTGATTAAAACGAGTGCGGATAAGTTCCTCTTTAGTGATTTTCAAATTGCGGTAATCAGCCCAAAGACCATCGTTAACTTTGTAATATTCAGGCAAAAAGTTTTCTATTTGACCAAAATGTTTTTCCAAATGGTATTTATCGTAACTCTCAATCATAGCAAGTTTCGAGTTAGCCGAAAAATCCCAAACAGTATTGTCCCAATCAAAAAACAGATATTTTATATTGCTGAATATCATAAGTTTAATGTAATTTACCAATCAATCTTAAAAATTCTTCACGAGTAGAAACGTTTTTATGAAAAATTCCTGTAAAAGCCGACGTGGTGGTAACCGAATTTTGTTTCTGCACTCCGCGCATCATCATGCAAAGGTGGCTTGCCTCTATCACCACAGCCACGCCAAGCGGGTGAAGCGCATTTTGAATACAGTCGCGAATCTGCATTGTAAGGCGTTCTTGAACCTGCAGACGGCGTGAATATGCGTCAACCACACGGGCAATTTTGCTAAGACCTGTAATACAGCCGTTTGGAACGTATGCCACGTGAGCCTTTCCAAAAAACGGCAGCAAATGATGTTCGCAAAGCGAATAGAGTTCGATGTCTTTTACAAGCACCATCTGCGAATAATCTTCTTTAAAAATTGCGCCCTCAAGAATTTTCTGAGGGTCGGTGTAGTAGCCTTGAGTGCAAAACTGCATAGCCTTAGCCACGCGCATAGGAGTATCTTTAATTCCCTCACGCTCAGGATCATCGCCCACAGCGGCAAGCATATTGCGCACCGACGAGGCTATTGTTTGGGTGGTATCTTCTTTATATCGTTCTACCTTTACGTAGCGGGTTTTCTCATCGAGAGAAAGTCCCTGTTGTATAAAATCAATCATCGCTTTGGCAATTGTATTTTTTTATTAAATTTGTAGTTGCAAAAGTAAACCAATTTTTTCTAACAAATGCAAAATTAAATGGAACATTGCCTTAAAGTTTTGATTTGCGCATCTACCGAAGGCGAAATTGCGGGCATAAAACCCTCCGAAACCGTCGATACACTCGTTACGGGTGTGGGTTATTTTTCTACAGTATATAATTTTACGAAGAGACTACTTTTGCACGAATATTGCTTAGTATTCGCAGTAGGCATTGCGGGTGATTATCGTTTGGATAATCCGGTGCCGCAGTTGTATGTGGTTGACAACGCAAGGTTTGCCGACACAGGATTTGAAGGCGAGAACGGCGAGTTTGTTCCGCTTGTAGGGTCAAAATTTATGCCGGGCAACCAGTTTCCGTTTAGCAACGGATTGATACACTGCCACATTGCTCAGCATTTCGCTCAGCATTTCGGTGTAGATATGTGCACCGTCAACACTGTAAACCAAACCCGCACTGATAGGGAATACATCGAAAAGATGTTAAAAATATTTCCTGCCGAAATAGAGACGATGGAAAGTGCCGCGTTGCATTATGTGGCGCAATTACAAGGAGTTCCGATGATAGAGATACGTGCTACATCTAACCATGTGGCACCAAAGAGTTCAGAAAAATGGATAATATCAGAAGCTGTTGATATGCTTAACTTTTTTTTAAACAAACAGATTTTGAACAAAGACATTAACGATTTAACAAGAATAATTTGCCAATATTGAGCAAAATAATTACTAATTTAGCCGCATGAAAAAATGGTTGTGTAACATAAGGATACTGATAACAACGGCACTCACTCTTTGGTGCAGTACCGGCTTGTTGGCATTGCCTTGCGGCGACCTCAACTGCAAAATTACACAGATTATCATCAACAACAACACTCTGATAGAATACAATGCCAACGCATTAGCGTCAAACCCAATTATCAGAATGCCTTACGACCACAATAGCATTAAATTTGTGTTTTTGGGCGAAAGCGACGATCCAAACTGTCAAGGAAAAATTGAATATTGCACTTTTCTCGAAAACTACAACGAAACATGGACACCATGGTCAAACCTGCGCGAAGCCGATTTTGTCAACCTTCGCGATGGCAACTATGTTTTTAAAGTCCGCGCCAAATATTCCGACGAAATTATTAGCGATATTGCCGAATACAATTTTTCGGTAAAGCCTCCTTTTTTTCGTTCAAAATGGGCGTATATAATGTATTTTCTGATACTTGCATCTTCAGCCACCATCATTGTATATATCTACAAACGGTCGTTTAACAAAGAGCGTAATTCGCTACTTGCCCAGCTCGAAGAGCGCACACAAGGTCTTATCGAAACCAATTACCAACTAAAAAAGCAAAAAGATTCGCTCGACAAAACCATCAAAGACCTCTCGATGCTTTCGTCGTCAGGTCAAAATATTATCAAAAACCTATCAATCAAAGAGATTTCAGTTGCATGTTTTAAAGAACTTAACAATTTTTTCAAAACCGACAATCTAAGCATAGGCATTTTCAACGCTGTTCACAATAGTCTCGACTTTTCGGCTTTTATTATGGATGGCGAACTTTTGCCATTTGCCCGATACAATTTAGACAACATCGACAATATGCACGTTTGGAGTTTTCTAAATCAAAAATCGGTTGTGCTCGACGATTATAAAAACCAAATTTGCGAATACATAGTCCCCGAATACAAACCAGATACAGATTTATGCAGTTCGGCTGTATTTATCCCACTGTTCGACAATGATATGGCTATGGGTGTAATGTCGCTTACCAGTGCCGAAAAAAACTATTTTTCTAACTACATAATCGGCATTATCCACAACTTTGCCACATACGTTGAAACTGCAATCGCCAATTTCTACATTTTCCGCAAAATAAACTCACAAAAACGTTTGTTAGAAGACCGTGGCACTCAGTTAGAAGAAACCTACAACAATCTAAAACTTTCGCAAGAAACCGTTGCCAAAGTCAACAGCGAACTATCAAAACTTTCGCTCGCCGTAAAAAATACCGACAACGCAGTATCTATTTTTGATGCAGACGGCAACCTCGAATACGTTAACGTAGGATACGAAAAAGCTTACGGATACACATTCGACGAGGTAATGAGCAAAAAACTCAATATCGAAAACGCTTTTAAAGATTCGGTTGTAATAGATTTTTACCGAAAGGTTTACGCAGATGGCAAATCGTTAACATTTCCTCATTCAAACACTACTGCCAACGGTCGCACGATTTGGTTACAAACAACAATCACTCCAATTCTCAACGACGACGGAAAAACTGTAAATCAAATAGTTGTAGTAGAATCGGATATTACTGAGCAGAAAAAAGCTGAACAAGAAATTCTTAAACAGCGCAACGAAATCGACATCAAAAACAAAGACCTCACCAAAAGTATCGAATACGCATCAATTATCCAAAAGGCTCTCATGCCCGACGAAGATGATTTTAGGCATTTTTTCAACAAAGTGTTTATCTTAAATATGCCCAAAGACATTGTTAGTGGCGACTTCTTTTGGATTGCACAGAAATTTGGACGCAAATATTTTGCAGTGTGCGACTGCGCAGGACACGGCGTTCCGGGTGCGTTTGTAAGTCTTATGGGTAAGATGTTTTTGGATGAAATACTGCACAACGTTAAGCTTGAAGATTCTCCCGCAGTTATCATTCGCAAACTCAACGACAAAATGCACGAATCGGTATCGAGCCTTAGCAACAAGGTGGGCGGAATTGATGGAATGGACCTCAGTTTCTGCATTATTAATTCGCGCAATACAATGCTACAATACGCAGGAGCTTACCGTCCGCTGTTTTTAGTGCGCAATGGCGAACTCATAAAAGTGCTTCCCGACCGTTGCTCGCTTGGCAATATCGACGCCAACGACGATTTTAAATTCACCAATCACGACATTCCACTTAAAGACAACGACTTAATAGTGCTAACATCCGACGGATACGCTGATCAGTTTGGTCACGCTAACGGGAAAAAACTTGGACGTGGAAATTTTGCAGATCTACTCGTCAAGGCCGACAAACTCGACACAAGCGAAATGGCAAACTTTTTCTACACATATTATCGAGAATGGAAAGGCAACTTAGAGCAGGTAGACGACATTTTAATTGCAGGTATACGCATTGAGTTCAACACAGCCGAAAAGCTTTACGACGATGATGACGAAGAAGAATAACCTCTTAAATCCTTAATAATATGATAAAAAAATTACTATTACTCACCGCCATTATTTCATTTGCTTTCTCAGCCAAAGCACAGTGGTTTGTAGGCGGCAACGCATCTGTTAACATTCAAAATGCCAACATTTACGCTAACATAGCTCCCGAATTTGGACGACGTTTTGTCAATGGAAAACTTTCGGTGGCACTTTCGCCATTTGCTTCGTACTACAAAACAAGGGGCAACGACCCACAATCCACATTTGGAGGGCGTGCATACGCTACATTCGATATTTACGATGGATTTTACGCTGTGGGAGGATTCCAAATAGAAAGCTACAAACGCTACGAAGGCGAAGGTCGCAAATGGCAGGTATCATTGCCTATTGGCGCAGGCTATCGCAAATGCATGGGTCATCTATGTGTTTATGCCGAAGTAACTTACGACCTTCTCTTTAACGACAATTCATACGGAGAAAACCCATTAATAAGAGCGGGTGCCAACTATAGTTTTTAGCACCCGCCCGATATTCACTATCAAAACACTATTGGTTAAAATCTAAATTTGGTAAGTTCTTCAAACTCCTTTGCACGTTTTTTAACCATTTCGTCGGTAAGGAGTTGGAGGTTTTCTGTGCCAAAACGCTCGCAACAGAAACTACCCATAACGCTACCGGCTACCACTGCTGCTTTCACAGTTTCAAAATCGGTCTTACCTTTGGCTGCAATATAGCCTGAGAATCCACCTGCAAAACTGTCGCCTGCACCTGTGGGGTCGCAAACGTTTTCCAAAGGCAATGCGGGAGCGAAAAACATCTTGCCATCTTTTGAGAAAAGCAAAGCACCGTTGTCGCCTTTCTTGATAATCAGATAGCGGAGACCACGGCTAAGGATTTTCTTCGCGGCTGTAGGAAGCACAAACTCGCCCGAAAGCTGACGAGCTTCCTCGTCGTTGATTGTCAAGACATCCACCATAGAGATAGTTTCGTCAAGTTCGTCGGGAGTGTTGTTCATCCAATAGTTCATGGTATCCATAATTATCAGCTTGGGACGGCGGCTCATCTTTTCGATAATCGCCTTCTGTATCGAAGGAGTGATATTACCGAGCATTAGCACGTCGGCATCCTGATAACGCTGTGGCACTTCGGGCTGAAAATTGGCAAAAACATTGAGTTCGGTGGTAAGTGTGGTGCGCTGGTTCATGTCTTTATTATATTTGACAGCCCAAAACATTGTTTTGCCTTTCTTCTCTACAATAACGCCATCGGTGTTGACATTTTTGGAGCGAAGAATTTCTAAATATTCGTCGGGGAAATCACCACCCACAACAGAAATGATTCCTGCATCTACCTTAAAATAGCTTGCTGCCAATGCGATATAAGGAGATGCTCCGCCAATAATCTTGTCGGTTTTGCCCATAGGGGTCTCAATTGCGTCAAACGCGAGACTTCCTGCTACTGCTAATTTTTTCATATAATGTGTAAGAATTAAATTTTCTTTTTGGCAAATATAAAAACAACGGCACTGAATACAAAAATTCAGTGCCGCATAATTTTATGAAAAAAAATTATTCAGCGTTAGTTTCATCCTCGCCGCCGATAAAGTCGAATCCTGTGTATTTGCGCAATACCTCGGGAATTTCGATACGGTCGCCTTTTTGATAGTTTTCGAGAATAGAAGCCACGATACGGGGCAATGCAAGACCGCTGCCGTTGAGGGTGTGGCAGAGTTTTGTACGTTTGTCGCCGTCTTCTTTGAAACGGAGTTTCAAACGGTTGGCCTGATAAGATTCAAAGTTAGAAACTGAACTTACCTCAAGCCATTTTTGCTGAGCAGCGCACCAAACCTCAAAATCGTAGGTCATTGCAGATGTAAAGCTCATATCACCGCCGCAAAGACGGATGATACGGTAAGGCAAACCAAGTTTTTTAACCAATCCTTCTACGTGAAGAACCATGATTTCCAATGCTTTGTACGATTTGTCAGGGTGAACGATTTGTACAAGTTCCACCTTATCGAACTCATGCAAACGGTTGAGCCCCTTAACATCAGAACCGTAGCTACCAGCCTCACGACGGAAACACGGAGTGTAGGCGCAGTGGCGGATAGGCAACTGACTGGCATTGAGAATCATATCGCGGTAGATATTGGTAACAGGCACTTCGGCTGTGGGTACGAGATAAAGGTCGTCTTGCTCGCAGTGATACATCTGACCCTCTTTGTCGGGCAGCTGACCAGTGCCAAAACCAGAATCCTTGTTTACGAGTACAGGGGGTTCAACCTCCATATAACCTGATTTTTCAGCCTCATCCAAGAAGAAATTGATGAGCGCACGTTGCAATTTTGCGCCTTTGCCCTTGTAGAGCGGGAAACCTGCACCAGTGATTTTTACGCCGGTAGCAAAGTCGATAATATCGTATTTTTTAGCGAGGTCCCAGTGAGGAAGCAGTTCAAAACCCTCATAAACAGGATTTTCGCCACCACGACGAATCTCTACATTGTCGTCGGCACTCTTTCCGGGTGCAACGAGTTCGTAAGGCAAGTTGGGTAGAGTAACAAGAATATCAAAAAGTTCTTTGTCTAAAGCGTCAAACTTTTCTTCCTCTTCCTTAATAACGTTTTTAAGATCGGTAGACTTTTGCTTCATAGCATCAGCCTCGTCTTTTTTGCCTTGTTTGTAAAGGTCACCAATTTGTTTAGCGAGGTTGTTTTGTTCAGCCTTGTTGTCTTCCATCTGTTTTTGAATCTCGCGTTTTTGGCGGTCGAGTTCCACGATTTTTTCCACTTGAGCACGAGCATCGCGGTTTTTGATAGCCAGACGCTCAATTACAAACTCGGGATTATCGGTTATTGTCTTTACTAAAAGCATGGTTTATTACTTTTAATTGATTTATTTATCGGTTTTATTTAAATGCAAACTCCCAAGCTGCTTGAAAATCATACAACTTGGGAGCGTAACTTGTTAACGGATAAAAGCGTTATGCTTGGGGAGCGGCTTCCAAAGGTACTACATTAACGTAGCTTTTGTCTTTACCTTTGATTTGGAACTGAACTTTTCCGTCGGTAAGAGCAAAAAGAGTGTAATCCTTACCCATACCTACATTAACACCGGGATAGTGTTTTGTTCCACGCTGACGGACGATGATGTTTCCGCCTTTAACTACTTCGCCTCCGAATTTTTTAACTCCTAAGCGTTTGCTGTGCGATTCGCGGCCGTTTCGAGAACTGCCGACACCTTTCTTATGTGCCATTTCTTTCTACTTTTTCTGATTAATAACTAAATAGTTTGCTATCGAAGAATTAAAGGTTGATGTCTTCGATAAGGATTTGTGTAAGGTATTGACGGTGACCTTTCTTAACGGCATAGCCTTTTCTGCGTTTTTTGTGAAAAACGATTACTTTGTCGTCTTTGAGGTGTTTGAGGATTTTAGCCTCAACTTTTGCGCCAGAAACAAAGGGTGCGCCTACCTTCACGTCGTTGTCGTTGTCTACAAGAAGAACATTGTCGAAACTAACGGTTTCGCCTTCTTCACTGTGCAAACGGTGCACATAAACTTTTTTGCTTTTCTCAACTTTAAACTGTTGACCTGCGATTTCTACTATTGCGTACATGTTGTTAAAAGTTTGTTAGCGAGGTGGTAACCGTGAGGTTATCTCTTTTAATTGACCTCGGCTAATGATTACAATTATTTTTTCGGGCGCAAAGTTATTTAGTTTTTCTTTCTCTGCAAATTCTTTTTTTATATTTTTCATTAAAAAAACGAAAATAATTAAACTTTTTTTTGTATATTTGCTAACGTCATATTAGAGAAAACGCACAAGGCATGGAAAAAATATCGTTAACGGTAAGCGGTGTGGCAAATCAGAACAGTCCTGAATCGCCTGCATATACGCTTATCTTGTCAGAAAAAGAAGGCTCGCGCAAGCTGCCCGTGATTATCGGGTTTAGCGAGGCGCAAGCTATTGCAATTCAAATAGAAGGGCTTGTGCCGGTGCGTCCATTGGTTTACGATTTGTTTTTTAACATTGCAGCTGCGTTTTCGATTGATGTGATTGAAGTTATTATCTCAAATGTAGACCGCGGGATTTTTTATGCCGAGATTGTTTGCTGCACAGTTGGAAGTAGCCCAGACGATTATATCCATATACCTGCCCGCACAAGCGATGCCGTGGCAATTGCTCTCAAGTTTTCGTGCCCCATTTACACTTACGAACATGTTTTAGACAAAGCGGGATTTGAATGGACTGCTCCGGGCGAGGAATCGTTTGACTCTCCAAAACTTGATGGCTTACCCCTGCGCGAACTCAAAGATATGCTACGCAAAGCCATTGCCCGCGAAGATTACGAATTTGCATCTAAGATACGCGACGAAATTGCCGATCGCAATCAATAAAAATCTATTATAATATATTATATAAGGTGTGGAATAAATAATTGAATAAAAAAGGCATCGTTTCTGATTAAAACGATGCCTTTATTTTTAGTAGCGGGGACAGGACTCGAACCTGTGACCTTTGGGTTATGAGCCCAACGAGCTACCAACTGCTCCACCCCGCAGTATTTCTTAATTGCGGTGCAAAGATAATGGTATATTTTGTACTTTCCAAATTTTTATTGCGCATTTTTTAAAACATAATAATTTGTTTACATTCAAACAGTCAAAAACCGTTACTTTTGTAATCAATAAAAAAAGAAATATATGTCTTTTGCAAAAAGTACAAAACACGTTAAAAGGTCGGGCGTTAAATGGTTTGTTTACTGCCTGATATTTGTGGGCATCATTTGCGTTTTTACACCTAAATTGCTCATTAGCAAGGCCTCTAAGATAATTGACGCCAACATAAAAGGCGACACTGCCGATTCGCTGCCCAAAAAAGAGATTTTTGTGGCAAACAACTATTTGCACACTGCGCGCTACTTCCCCGGATTTGACGAAAAGGGTGCACAGGGGCAGAAAATGATTCTTGATTATTATTTTCCACTTTTCAAAGCTGATTATGATAGGTTGAAGTTTGCATGTGTAGACAATGCCATCACCGAACTCACCAAGCAAGGCGGCAACAAAGATTCGATCCGCACTGCCGCTCTCGAATCAGAATGGAAAAAATATCCCGACACTGTAGCACTTGAAGATTTTCGCTCCAAGTGGGACGTTTACCACAAGGCTTTTGCCAAATCGCTTCCTGATTACTACCGCTTTGTGGATGCCAGACACATTAGATAAATATATAACCAACAAAAACTTAACAATATGAAACATTTAGTACTTATATTGGCAGCAGTTGCATTAACACTGCCCCTTTTAGCACAGACCGACGACGTAGCCAAAGAGGTCGCCTCGCTTGCAAAAAATTCAAAAGCAAAAGTCGACGTTGACAGCGGCAAGGTTTGGAAATTTAGCGGAATGCTCTCGTTAACCGCATCGCAAACAGCTCTTGTAAACTGGGCTCCCGGTGGCGACCAGCAGATTGGTCTCAACGCTCTTGCAAACTTCAATGCCAACTATCACAAAAACAAACATTCGTGGCAAAACGCCATTACCGCTCAATACGGTACTATCCGCCTTATCGACGAATACGATGAGTTTCGCAAAAACGACGACAAACTTCAATTTTCGTCGAAATACGGTTTTCAAGCTGCTAAAAAACTATACTACTCTGCAATTTTCGACTACAAGAGCCAATTCGACAAAGGTTGGACTTACGAAAAAGTAAAAGTAACTAACGAAGAAGGTGTAGAAGAAGAGATAGAAAAAGCCACCCTTAATTCGGAATGTTGGTCGCCGCTATACCTCACCTACACAGTCGGTATGGATTATCAGTTATCCGACAACTTTATGTTCTACCTTTCGCCTCTGTGCGGTAAAACAACCGTAGTACTCAACGACTGTTTGTCAGAACAAGGCGCATTTGGTGTTGACACTTGCAAACATGCTCGTTCGGAGGTCGGTTGGTATTTTAAACTTAATGCCCAATACAACATTGCCAAAAACATTTCGTTTGGCACCAACCTCGTTCTCTTCAACTCTTACAAAGACGGTTTTATGGACGAAATCGATGTTGACTGGAACATTATCATAGCTATGCAAATCAACAAATGGCTTTCGTTTAACATCACATCCGAACTTGTATACGACGAGGACGTAAAAATCACCAAAGACGATCGCGACTATTTTTCGCTAACTCAGTTCAAAAACGTTACTGGCTTAGGATTGACATTTAAATTCTAACCAAACAGAATAACAAAACAAAACAAACGATGGCAGGTTTCTGTCATCGTTTGTTTTATGCCATATTATTTGGAAATTTGTTGTTGCCAACGCCAAGCATTTTTGAGCGTTTCTTCGACAGGTACTTGAGCTTTCCATCCCAACTCTTTGTTTGCCAACGAAGTATCAGCCCAAACTTTTTCGATGTCGCCAGCCCTGCGGCCAACAATTTTGTAGTTTAGTTTTACGCCTGTGGCTTTTTCAAATGCGCTAATAAGCTGAAGCACTGTAAGTCCGTTGCCTGTTCCTACATTAAAAAATTCTAACGCGCCCTTCTGTTTGCCTTGTTCCATACGGTTGATGGCTGCGATATGAGCATTAGCAAGGTCGATAATGTCGATATAGTCGCGTATAGGAGTACCATCGGGAGTGTCGTAATCGTTGCCAAAAACACTCAGACATTCACGGATGCCGGCAGCGGTTTGAGTAATATAAGGTATCAAGTTGGCAGGCACACCGATAGGAAGTTCGCCAATCAAACCAGATGGATGAGCACCAATTGGGTTGAAATAACGCAAGCAAATACAGTTAATACCTTTATTAACAGCCACAAAGTCGTGGATGATTTCTTCATTAATCTGTTTGGTATTTCCGTAAGGCGAAAGAGCGGGTAGAATAGGTGAGTTTTCGGTAACGGGAAGTTCTTCGGGCTGACCGTAAACTGTGCACGAAGATGAGAAAACCAAGTTTTTGATACCGAACTCTTTCATAGCTTCCAACACGTTGATAAGTCCGTTGATATTGTTGCGGTAATATTTCAGAGGTTGTTCTACCGATTCGCCAACAGCCTTAGATGCGGCAAAGTGAATCACCGATTCAATACCCTGATGTTGTTTCAAAAAATCAAAAAGTTCGTCTTTAACAGCCACGTCCACCTTTCCAAACACAGGTTTAGTGCCGGTAATTTTGGCAATATTGTCGATAACATTGGGATTAGAGTTACTTAGGTTATCTACTATAAACACCTCATAACCTTTTTGTTGCAATTCTACAACTGTGTGAGAACCAATAAATCCGGCACCGCCGGTAACAAGTATTTTTTTCATATCGATATTTTTAATTAGAACTCAAAATTACAAAAAAAATCTCTCAATAAAAAAAACAGAAAAAAATAGTTTGATATAATTAAAATTTAGTATATTTGCAAATGAAGATTTCAACCAACAAGCAACAAGCAAGTAAAAGAAACTGCAACAATTATGACAAATCTTAACGAATTATTCAAAGACATACTACTCACTCAAGAGAGTATAATCATACCCGGATTGGGAACATTAGAAACCCAATACCAACCCGCACAGTTAGACGAGAAAACAGGCACAATCTATCCGCCATCAAAAATCGTAAAACTCGACATTGGCAAAACCACCGACAAAGACAATATGCTCGAAACATACATCATGCAGAATCAACCAGTAAACCAAACCTCTGCGCGTCTGCAGATAGAGCAATTTGTAAAAGACACCAAAGAAAAATTAGACAAAGGAGAATCTGTTACTATCGACGAAGTAGGCATCATTGCCCGCGACGAAAGTGGAGCCACAATTATCAAAGCCGTACCCAACAACCTTATGATCGACAATTACGGCATGGACCCCGTGGAAGTAGAAGCCGCCAAAGCTCAAGCCCGCACATCAAAAGGTAAGATAAAAGCTACCAAACGCACTATCACCACTACCACCACAGTATCGTCGGTAAAAACCACAGTTCACGAAACCAAACCCGATTCAGAACCAAAAGAAACCGAGAAGAAAAAGAGCGGCGTACTAAAATGGCTGTTGATTCTATTGCCGATAGCTGCGCTTATCACACTTTATATATTATATATGAATCCGGTGAACAAATGGGTAGCAGGTCTGTTTGGTTCAAAACCCAAAGTAGAAACCACACAAACTACCCCCGAACCTACACAAGAGGTAACCACACCCGCCACAACAGTTCCCGGCCTTGGCGAAACCGAAGTGGTAGACGACCCCGAAACAAAAACTCTATTAGACGCTGGCTTCACAACCACACCTTTAAATATAGGAAGCAATTTTAAAAAATACTACCTCATAGCAGGAAGTTTCACCACAATTAAAAACGCACAAAAACGTCAGCGCGAACTCCCCGGCTCAAAAATTCTTATAGTAGGCGACCAACACCGCGTATATGTAGGATCAAGCGACAAAGCCGACGACATTATCGCTCAATACAACAACATAAAGAAAACACAACCCGGTTTGGATGTTTGGTTGCTCAAAAACGCCAAATAAACTCCGGCATAAACTCATAACATCTCAAAAAGCGGATTTATGCATTTAAATCCGCTTTTATTGTTTTTTTTATTTGTTTTAAGAAAAAAAAGCCATAAATTTGCGCAAATTACCGATAGTATATATCGAACTACAATTAAATGGCAAAATTAGCAATAATCGGCGGAGGCATATCCGGGCTTGCAGCGGGCATCTACGCGCAAATGAACGGCATCGAGAGCGAAATTTTTGAATCTCATTCCGTAGTGGGTGGGCAGTGTACATCGTGGAAACGCAAAGGTTTTCACATCGACAACTGCGTGCATTGGATGCTTGGCACTTCGCCCAAAAAAGAAATTTATAAAGTGTGGCAAGAGGTGGGAGTAATCCAAGACCCCGGAAAAGACATCATCAGCCACGATTATTTTCTTCAAGTGGATATCGACGGAGTAAAGGCGCACGTTTGGCGCGACCTTAATAAAATGCGTCAAGAACTCCTTTCAATAGCCCCCGAAGACCGCAAAGAAATCAACAACTTTATTAAGTTGATAAAAAAATTTCAAGCCATCGAATTGCCATCGCTATATCCGCAAGAGCAGATGGGATTTGGGCAGATTATGAAACTCCTATTCAGAATGGCAAAAGCAATTCCAGCATTTGCCAAATACAAAAAACTCACTCTCGACGAATACGCCAAAAGATTCAAAAGTCCTATAATTCACCAAATTATATACAACTACGTACCCAAGCAGTTTTATGTAATCTCGGCGTTCTATATGTACGCAATGTTTTCGATGGGCAATGCCGACCTTCCTCGCGGTGGGTCCGACACAATTACCAACCGTATGCGCGACAAGTATCTGAGCCTCGGAGGTAAAATATCAGTAAAGAAAAAAGTTCTCGACACCGAAATCAACGACAAAAAAATTACAAAAATCAATTTCACCGACGATTCTTCTATTGAGCCCGAATATGTAGTAATTGCCACCGACCTCAAAGTTGCGTTTAACTTAATCGGCCATAACTACATGGACGACAATCTAAAACAAGCATTCGCCAATACAAAAACACATCCCGTATTTAGCAATATTACCATATATTTTGCAGTGGATTGTCCCACCAACGACATTCCCACAATGGAAATATTCAACTGCGAACCATACAAAGTTGTTGACCGCGAGCACAATGTTGTGATTGTAAACAATTACGCCGACCAACCAGATTTCGCTCCCGAAGGCAAAGGCATCATTCAGATACTTATGGTGCAGCTCGACGACGAATATCAATATTGGGAAAACCTTTACAAAACCCCCGAAGCTTACAAAGCCGAAAAAAAGCGCATTGCATCCGAAATTCAACAACGCTTAGAAAAGCACTACCCACAATATCAAGGCAAACTCTCACTTGTGGAAATCTGCACACCCAAAAGTTTCAACCGCTATTTAGGGTCGTACAAAGGTTCGTACATGGGCTTTATACAAACACCCTACGCGCCCAAACTTGTGCACCACGGCAATGTGGAAGGCATCGAC
The DNA here is from genome assembly GCA_016293845.1 of Bacteroidales bacterium. Taxonomy (GTDB): domain Bacteria; phylum Bacteroidota; class Bacteroidia; order Bacteroidales; family UBA3824; genus UBA3824. The sequence goes on from JAEDDH010000013.1 coordinate 46,562, forward strand.
AATCTTTGCCTTGCCGGACAATGGCTTCAAACTCCGGGCGGACTGCCAAACGCGCTCGTTACGGGCAAGTTTGCAATTCAACGCCTTATTAAACGTTTTCATTTCGCGGACAAATTCCGCCAAACCAACTAAATCCTACCAAATGCTGAAAAAGAAAAAGAGAAGCATATTAGGAGAAGCATTTTTCAGGATAATGCGCAATTACCTGAGAGTACTTCACAACAACGTATATTACAAGCACATATACGTAATAGGCAGAGAGAATACCCCCGCCAAAGGCACTCCTCTTATCATAGCCTCAAACCATCAAAACGCCCTCAACGATGCGCTCGGAGTAGAATTTGCATTCCGCGACCGCATTGTAAGCATATTTACACGTGCCGATGCATTCAACCGTCCGATAATTGGTAAAATGTTGCGTAGCATCTACTTACTACCGGCATTCCGTATTGAGTTTGATGGCATGGACGCACTCAAAAACAATTACGACATTTTTGCCGAAGCTGCCGACAGATTGCTTTCGGGCGGTTCGGTTTTGATTTTCCCCGAAGCATTAAACCAAGACAAACGTTGGCTCGGCGAATTTTCGCTCGGATATTTGCGCATGGCGTTTGATGCAGCCAAAAAAGATAATTTTCAAACCGACATACAAATATTGCCGATCTGCAATCATTATAGCAACTATTTTAAGTTTCGCGAAGATATGATGATTGTGTGCGGCAAGCCAATTTCGCTCAAACCATATTACGAGCTTTTTCAAACCAAACCTCGCACAGTACAACGCAACGTCAATGCCGAAGTTCGTAAACAAATTTCGGAAATGATGCTCAACATCACCGACTTAGACAATTACGAAACCATCGACTACATACGCGAAACTTATGGCAGACGCTATTGCAGAATCTGCGGTGGCAACCCTGCCTACTTGCCCGACAAGTTGGAATCCGACAAGGCTCTATTTAAAGAACTTGAAGCAGTCAAAGCCGAAAAGCCCGAGGTAATCGAAGATGTATACAACGATGCCGCAACCCTCAAGAAAAACTGCAAACGCTTTAAAATAGCAGACGACAATTTTGATATTCCATTCCGCAAAGGCAAATTTATATTTCAATTGTTATCGCTGATATGCTTGTTTCCGCTGTTTATAGCAGCGTCGATACCAAATATTTTAATATTTTTGTCGCCTCAGCCGCTAACAAAAAAATTCAAAGCCGGCAACGGACACATGACAATGTTTGTGGGTGGCATACGCTTTGCAGTAGGCGCATTGTTGGCTTTTCCGCTGTGCTACGGCATATTCTTCCTATTAGAAGGCTATTATTGGAATTGGCTCTATGCCACAATACACGTAATACTATTGCCGTTTTTAGGATTGTTTGCATGGAACTACCGGCAGACATTCATAGGCTTAAAACGCGAATGGCGATTCCGCATCAAATCAAAACGCAGTCAAAACAAACGGCGAGGCAGCGGCCTTGCCGAAACTATAGAACTAAGAAAACGTTTATTTGAAAAATTAGACAACATTTTAACAAAAAATACATGGAAAAAAGAGTAGTAATCACCGGCATGGGTATATACTCGTGTCTCGGTAAAAATCTTGACGAAGTTAAAAACTCGCTTTACAACGGCGTGTCGGGTATAGTTTTAGACCCCGAACGCAAGGAAATGGGATTCCGCTCAGGACTTACATCGAAACTCGACGTTCCCGACCTGAAAGGACAACTATCTCGCGCTCAACGTGTTTTCATGCCCGAACAGGTCAAATACGCATACGTAGCCACGGTTGAGGCTCTCAACAATGCCAAAATAGATCAAGACTATTTAGACGCCAACAGCGTAGGTCTGCTCTATGGCAACGACAGTAGCGCAGAGCCCGTTTACAAAAGCGTGGAAACTATGTTCAAGAAAAAGAACACAACCCTTATCGGTTCGGGCGGCATATTCCAATCGATGAACTCTACCGTTACAATGAACCTTGGTTGCATTTTCCACCTCAGAGGTATCAACCTCACAATTTCGGGTGCATGTGCAAGCGGAAGCCACGCCATTGGTCTTGGTTCGCTCCTTATCCGCAACGGTTTGGAAGATATGGTAGTATGCGGTGGTGCACAAGAAGTCAACCCCTACGCAGTAGGCAGTTTCGACGGTATTAGCGCATTCTCAACCCGCGAAGACGCTCCCACAAAAGCATCTCGCCCGTTTGACCGCGACCGCGACGGACTTGTACCTGGCGGTGGTGCAGCAACTGTAATTATCGAAGAATACGAGCACGCTATAAAACGCGGTGCTAACATCATAGCCGAAATCAAAGGCTGGGGATTCTCGTCGAACGGCGACCATATCTCATCGCCCAACGTTGCAGGTCCTGCCAAATCGTTGGAAAACTGCCTCCGTCTTTCTAATGTAAATATCAACGAGATAGGCTACATCAACGCACACGCAACTTCAACACACATCGGCGACATGAACGAGGCAAAAGCAATTTCGCAAATTTTTGGCGATTGCAAGCCTTACGTTACATCCACCAAGAGCCAGACAGGACACGAAATGTGGATGGCAGGCGCAAGCGAAATCATTTATTCAACCCTTATGATGAAAAACGATTTTGTAGCAGCCAACCTCAACTTTGAAAATCCCGACGAAGACTCTGCAAAACTCAACATTCCGGGTCAAAGAGTATCAGCACATTTCGACATGTTCCTCTCTAACTCGTTTGGCTTTGGTGGAACAAACTCTACACTGATAGTTAAGAACTTATAATTACATTTCATTCATTCATCATCCATTCTTTTCTTGAGTCCGTTGTGATAACGGACTCTTTTTTTTGCATTTTTATGCCGATATTTGGTGCGATTTTACACTTTTTCAAACAAATGTTTGCCGTTAACAATTTTTTTTATAATCTTTGCATTTTGAAAATAGATATAAAATATTAATAAACAAACACTCTATGAAAATGGAAAAAAACGAACTCATCGCAAAAATTAACTCTGTACTTGCCAACGAATTTGAAGTAGAAGAAAGCGAAATCGCTCCCGAAAAAGAGATCAAAGCCACCCTTCAACTCGACAGCCTCAGCCTCGTAGACATGATTGCCGTTATTGAGGAAGAGTTTGGTGTAGAAATCAAAGGACAGAGTGTTGCTCAGGTAAAGACATTCCAAAACCTCTACGATTTTGTATACGAAAAAACCAACGCTTAAGACATGGCCAAAACCGTTCTTTATGCGGGCGACGGAATAAAAACTTTTATTCCTCAGCGCGAGCCAATGCTCATGGTAGATAAACTGCTCTCTGCGTCGGAAACCGACGTGGAGACAGGTCTTACCGTGGCTGATAGCAACATTTTTGTAGAAGGCGGCGTACTCTCCGAAACGGGACTTATTGAGCACATAGCACAAAGCGCGGCCACTTTTGCCGGATACAACGACTGGTTCAACAAGCGTCCCATCGTTTTGGGTTATATTGCCGAAATCAAAAAATTTGCATTGCAATCAGCACTTCCAAAAACCGGCGACAACATTGAAACCTACATGACAGTAGTGTCGCAAGCCATGAACATTACTCTTATGAACGCCGAATCAAAGGTTAACGGCGTTACTGTGGCAGTGTGCAAAATGAAAATTTTCATGGACAAATAGCAATGGATACCACAACCGAAAACGGAGAACTGTCGGCAACTATCGATTTTACAGTGCCATTTTACGACCTCGATGCTATACAGATGGTATGGCACGGCAACTATGTTAAATACATGGAAAACGCCCGCGAGGCTTTCGGCGACAAATACCATTTTGAGTATCTGCACATTTTCAACAGCGGATACACAGCACCTGTGGTAGATATGCACATCAAATACCGCAACTCGGCACGCATTGGCGACAGACTTGCCATCAAAATCACCTACGTGCCCGCAAAGGCTGCAAAAATGGTTTTCCGCTATATTGTAACACGTCCCGCCGACAATGCCGTTATTATAGAAGCCGAAACCACGCAATTGTTTGTGTCGCGCACTGGAACTTTTGAAACTTCCAATCCCGACTTTGTGGTGGAATGGAAGAAACGTTGGAACATTCCCCTGCCAAAATCGTCAACCAAATAAAACAGCCGAAAATGCTTATCAAAGATTTTTACGCAATAGAAAACCATACAACCGAAAGCGATGGTAGCCACATATACACCGTAAAACTTAACCGAAATCACGATGTATACAAAGGACATTTTCCTCAAAAACCCATCACCCCGGGTGTATGCACTATTCAAATGATTAAAGAATGTGTTGAAGATGCGCAATCAAAACACTTGACTTTTACAGCAATAGACCGTTGCCGACTTACTGCAATGGTAACGCCATCAGGTTCGCCGGTGCTTAATATCAAAGTGGTAAGCGATGCAGCCGACCCCGCAAAAGTATCTGCCACAATTTTTTACGGCGAAACCACATATATGACCCTCAGCGGCACTGTTGCTGAAAAATAATACCATTTAGCCATGCAAAAATACGATGTAGTAGTAATCGGCGCAGGACTTGGCGGTCTGCAATGCGCATACATACTTGCAAAGCAGGGCATGAAAGTGTGCGTATTAGAACAAAACCGCTTGATAGGTGGTTGTATTCAAACATTCACCCGCAAGAACACTAAATTTGACACAGGATTTCACTACATCGGCGGATTAGACGAAGGTCAACCGCTCAACCGCATTTTCAAATATTTTGATTTAATGGATCTGCCGTGGCAAAAACTTGATACCAACGGATTCGATGAAATTATCTACCAAGATAAATCGTATATGCTGGTAAACGGCTACGACAATTTCTGCGACAAAATGACGGAATATTTTCCCGATAGTGCCGCACAACTTAAATCTTACACCGACTTTCTACGTCAGGTAGGCGAAGGCATTTTTGAAAGTTTAGACCGCGCCCCCGAACAAAACCTCGCCGGCGAAACTCTCTTAGGAAAAAACGCTTACAACTATCTTACATCCACAATTTCAGACCCCGTATTGCAAAACGTACTTTCGGGCACGTCGGCAAAACTTGAATTAGATAAAACACGTCTACCGCTCTACACATTTGCACAAATCAACAGTTCGTATATCCAAAGCGCATACCGCATCAAAGGCGGAGGAATGTTGATAGCCAAATCGCTTGCCGAAAGCATCCAAAAATTTGGCGGCGAAGTAATTGTAAATGCCCGTGTTACCAACCTTGTGGAAGAAGACGGCAAAATATCAAAAGTAGAAATCGATGGTAGCGACCCTGTGGAAACCCGTTACATAATATCAAACGCTCATCCCGCAGCCACATTACGTCTTGCGCAAAATTCGTCGTTTATCAAAAAGATTTACAAAAAACGCATAACATCGCTCGAAAACACATTCGGCATGTTTACCGTCAACATAAAACTTAAACCCGGACATCTTCGCTACCTCAACCGCAATATTTATATTCACCGAGGCAACGACGTTTGGGAAGAAGGCAGCATTACCGCCGACCAACAGCCACAATGCGTGCTTGTAAGTTTTGCAGCTCCTCAAAGTGGTGAATATGCCGACAACATCGACCTACTTACACCTATGCTTTGGAGCGATGTGGAAAAATTTGCCGGCTCAACGCCTATGAACCGCTGCTCGGAATACGACGAACTAAAAGCGCGTAAGGCTATCCAACTTATCAACATAGTCAGCCAATACATTCCTGAGTTGAAAAGCTCAGTAGAATCGATATACACCTCCACTCCCCTCACCTACCACGATTACACCGCCACCGAAAACGGGTCGGCATTTGGCATAATAAAAGACCACGACCGATTGATGTACACGTTGCTGACACCCAAGACTCCTATTCCAAATCTTTGGCTAACAGGTCAGAACCTCAATCTCCACGGTATTTTGGGAGTAAGTATGACATCATTTTTTTCGTGCGCCGAAATTTTAGGCCGCCGCCCATCTTCAAATATTTTTAACTTATAACAATTAAAGCATTATGGAACAAGAAAATAAAAATACCGAACAACAAAACGACGAAGGTTTCGCATTTGGAAAACTCAACTACAAGCTTCTTATTATAGGATTTGCCATCATAGTATTCGGCTTTATACTTATGGCAGGAGGCGCAAGCGACGACCCCGACGTATTCAACGAAGAGATTTTTTCATTCCGCCGCATCACCCTCGCCCCTATTGTGGTGCTATTTGGCTTTGCATTTGAGATTTACGCTATTATGCGCAAGCCCGGAGAGTAGGTTAAAACAATTAACAAATACGGCAAACTCTACTACATAGTAAAAAATAGCTGGGGCGCCGACAACAAATACAAAGGCACATGGTACATTTCAAAAGCCTTTGCAGCCTGCAAAACAATGGATATTCTTGTCCACAAAGACGCTATCCCAGCCGACATAGCTAAAAAATCAGGTATTAAGAAATAAAAACAAATCCAAATAAAATAAAAAAAACCACGGTTTGATGCCGTGGCTTTTTTTATAATCTTATACACAACAAAACTTAGTTGCCCAGACCGAAACGGAGCATTGCAGTAACGGTGAGGTCTTTGTCGCTCTGTTTGAGGTATTCGCGGATAGTGATTTTGTTGTCCTGTTCAAACTTCTGGTTGAGAAGAGTGTTCTCCTCGTAGAATTTATTGATACGGCCCTTAGCGATGTTTTCGATCATCTGGGCGGGAACAACAGTTTCTGCGGCGATATTAGCTTTGATTTCTTTAGCCTTAGCGCCTTGCTCTTCGGTAATCCAACCTTTGGTGATGTTAGAAGCGATGTGGTCGTCAGAGTCTACGTGAGCGGGATTGATGCCTTCTTTTTTGAGAGCGGCCTCCACCTTCTTTTGAATCTGCTCTTGAACGGTTTTCTCTTTAGCAACCTCAAGTTCTTTGTTGATAACCTCTTGGTCGATACCGTCTTTATCGATAGCCATAGGCGACATAGCGGCTACTTGCATAGCCACGTTTTTAGCCACGGCAGCCTCGGCAGCCTTGTTGAAAGCGATAGCGGCGGTAAGGCGGTTGCCCATGTGGTTGTAAACTACAGCTTGGTCGCCAGCGATTTTGCCGTAAAAACCGAGCTCGATTTTTTCACCGATAACGCCGTTCTGGTTCATGATTTCGTCGTTGATAGTACCCTTGCCGTAAGCGAGAGCCTTGAGAGCATCGGCGTCGGCAGGATCATTGGCGATAGCTGCAGCGAGAATATCGTTGGTGAATTTTACAAAGTCGGCGTTTTTAGCCACAAAGTCGGTTTCGCAGTTGAGCGAAACGATATATGCTTTTTTGCCATCAGCAGACACACCGCCGAGAACGCAACCTTCTTTAGCGTCGCGGTCGGCACGTTTGCTTGCTATTTTCTGTCCTTTTTTTCTGAGGATGTCGATTGCGGCGTCGAAGTCACCATTGCTTTCGATGAGGGCTTTTTTGCAGTCCATCATACCAGCACCGGTCATACCGCGGAGTTTCATAACCTCAGCTGCTTTAATTTCAGCCATTTTAATAATGATTTACGGGGTTAGAAAAAAAACGCCCTTCCGCCATAGGAGGCGGCGGAAAGGCTTATTGTATTAGTTGTTGCTATCTTCTGTGTTTTCAGCGTCTGCTTTAGCATCTTCGGCTTTAGCGTCGTCGCCACCCTTGCGGGCGCGAGTTTTGCGAACTTTGCCGTGTTTGCCGTCGGCACCCTTAGCGTTGTCTTTCTCAGGGTTGTCTACCTTGCGTTCTGCAACACCCTCAGCGATAGCGCCGGTGATAACGTCGAGAACGATGGAGATAGATTTTGCAGCGTCGTCGTTGGCGGGGATAACAAAGTCAACGTCGTTGGGGTTGGAGTTGGTGTCCACCATAGCGAATACGGGGATACGGAGCCTCTTAGCCTCTTTAACGGCGATTTTTTCTTTAGTAACGTCCACTACAAACAAAGCAGCGGGAACGCGGGTAAGGTCGGCGATAGAACCGAGGTTTTTCTCGAGTTTTTCGCGCTGACGGTTGATCTGAAGTTTTTCGCGCTTAGAAAGCTGGTCGAAAGTGCCGTCGGAAGCCATCTTGTCGATGGTAGTCATTTTTTTAACGGCTTTTCGTACAGTGGGGAAGTTGGTGAGCATACCGCCCGACCAACGTTCGGTAACGTAAGGCATATTGATAGCCTTGACTTTTTCTGCCACGATTTCTTTAGCCTGCTTTTTGGTAGCAACAAAAAGGATTTTTCTGCCCGATTTAGCAATTTGTTTGATAGCAGCGGCTGCCTCTTCGAGCTTGGCTGCTGTTTTGTGTAAGTCAATTATGTGGATTCCGCCCTTTTCCATAAAGATGTAAGGGGCCATTGCAGGATTCCATTTTCTTTTCAAGTGTCCGAAATGTACACCTGCGTTTAATAAATCTTCGAAATTTACTGCCATTTTAATTGGTGTTTTGTTTACGTTCTACAAAAATTCAACTGCCGGGTAGCAAAGGGGCAAATCTCTTGCGCCAGTGGTCTCGTCAGTTTGGATACTAAACTAAAATTATCGCTTGCTGAACTGGAAGCGTCTGCGTGCGCCAGGACGACCGGGTTTCTTACGTTCAACGACACGGGCGTCGCGACGGAGGAATCCCTCTTTCTTCAAAGCTACGCGGTCTTCGGGGTTGATTTCAACGAGGGCGCGGGCGATACCTAAGCGGATAGCCTCAGCCTGACCTTTGAAACCACCGCCGCATACGTTTACTTTTACGTCGTAGTTTTCAGTTTGGTTGATTTGAGCCAAAGCTTGAACTACTACTTGCTGAAACTGCGGCACGGTGAAGTACTCTTTGTAGTCTTTTCCGTTAACTTTGATTTCTCCTTTGCCGGGAGTTACGAAAACGCGCGCGATAGCGGCTTTTCTTCTGCCTACTTTGTTTGTAACTTCTGCCATGATTATCTAAGATCGTTTAAGTTGATGAGTTTGGGCTGCTGAGCCTCGTGGGGATGCTGCTCGCCCTGATAAACTTTAAGGTTGTTGCGCAAGATAGCGTCTCCGAGTTTGTTTTTGGGGAGCATACCTCTTACTGCCTTTTCAATAATGCGCTCCGGACCGTTAACCTTTTTGAAGAAATCTTTTGCGATTTCGATTTTTTGGCCGCCCGGATAGAGAGAGTGGTGAACGTACTCTTTCTGAGCCCATTTGTTGCCTGTTAATCTAATTTTTTCTGCGTTGATGACGATAATGTTGTCGCCGCAGTCTACATGCGGTGTGTACGAGGCTTTGTATTTGCCTCTCAACAGCATGGCCACTTTGGATGCAAAACGGCCCAAAGTCTGGTTGGTCGCGTCTACCAAGAGCCACTCTTTCTGTGCGGTAGCCTTGTTGAGCGATACTGTTTTGTAACTTAATGAATCCACTTTTTTTAACTTTTAAAATTTAACTTATTAATTTCTAACTACTTCTATCTGAAGTATGGATAATAAATCGGACGTGCAAAATTATGGATAATATTTTTAACAGAAAAATGTTTTTTGCATTTTTTTTCTAATTATAAAAAATTTGAATTATCAGCGGGCAGAAAAAAACCGCCTGCATTTTTCCGCAGGCGGTTTTCACAAATAATTAATTATACGCTTTAAATTTAGAAAAATGAAAAAAGCATTAACAGTTTTCTATATTGGTTTCAGGCTCGGCGGTGTCAACGGGTTGGCTGACAGTCTCTGAATTTTCGCCTTCTTTTTTGATGTGAGGATAAAGCATTGCGAATTTAGCAATTACACCGTTAACCTCGTCGATAAAGCTGACGTATTTTTCGGGTTCAAGAATCGACACACCATTGATGTAAGTTACAAGGTTTTTGTACGATTCGGTAGCCTGATTACGAGTTTTGGCAATAGATCCGAGAATGCTTACGCTGTATTGGTTCCGTTCGTTGTAGAGGGTTACAAATTCTACGCCTGTGTTGGCGAGGGCGTCCACGATATCGTCTACAAGAATTGCCTGAAGCACAGATTTGCCAAGTTTAAGCAAGTCGTCGACGATATGGTTGATTTTGACAGCGTTATCCACGTACGAGGCGTTGATTACACCATATTTGGCTATCACTGTATGGATTTTAGAAGCAGCGGCACTACGGCCGGCGTCGATACTCGACATAAAGCCTTTAGAAACAAGGTTGATAGAGTCTACATACTTTTTCATTTTGGTAACTGTTTCTACAATCACCTTTGTACGTTCAACCGTACTGTCGTTTTGCAAAGTGGCGCTAAATGCCTTGATGTCTTGTTCAAGATTTGCAAACAATTCGTTTTTGCTTTCAGAATCAACCATCTTAGACGATTCGATTACCTGCGACAGGAAAGCTACTGTTTCGCGATTACTTAAACGCGCAGAATTTAAAAAATTAATTTTACTCATTACTTAAAAATTTTTGTTGTTGTATAAAAATGTTTTGTTTAATATAAAATTTTGCCGCCAGTTGTCGTACTCGGCTGCCGGACGTTTTCTCTATATTTAAAGTTGTCTACTATGTTAGTTCGGTCTTACGCCTTTCTGATTTTTTTTGACACTGCAAAGATAATATAAAAAAATCAAATCTCCAAACTTTTATTATACTTTTTAACAGCTTTTTTTTATTTTTTTCTAAAATCACTTTTACAGCATATTGTAAGCGATGTTATTTTTTAAATATTTTTTGATATTTTTTACATAATAATTAGAATTTATAAAAAAATGGCGTTCATTGTGGGTAATTTGGATAGTTTGCAGCTAAAATTGGCGTTAATGGTGGGCAATTCGGATAGCTTGCTCCAAAAATTGGCGTTAATGGCGGGCAATTTGGATAGCTTGCTTCAAAACTTGGCGTTAATGGCGGGCAATTTGGATAGCTTGTTTCAAAACTTGGCGTTAATGGCGGGGCGGATGGATACAATAATTTGAAACATAATGGTAATCGTCGAGGGTTTGTATGTTGATATCTTAAAAAATATGCTCCCGCTAATGATTTTTTTCGTAACTTTGGGTTGTGATATACACACCTTATATATTATAGTAACCGAAACTTAAATAATTATGATCATCAGGCACTTTACCGGCAACAACTTGTAGAAATTTAGTTTCTTCTGTGATTTCGGCACATTGTATGCATAAATTAAAAATCCCAAATATTCCTCGCAATCCAAAAAACGAATATAGCCACCACCGCCGTCAGAGTGCTGACATAGCTTTTGAGGGCGGAGGCTGTGCGGGGAAATTTTTTGCAAAAACGTCGGCTGTTGTGAGCCAAAAATAGCAATATAATATACGGCACAGATATAAAAGCAAGGGCGTTTTGCTTAAAAGCTCCGATAAAATCACTGTGCAGCAAGTGATGGAGTGCACGCTGGGTGCCGCAACCCGGACATTTATAGCCTGTGAGCACATAGAATCCGCATTTGGGAAACGACACAGAACTATTTTCAGGGTCAAAAACAGTGTAAAATACCACCGCCCCGACCACTAACAAAACAAATATTATAGTTAGCAGAATAGAAGTCTTCTTCATACCATCAAAAAAGGCTGCGACAGGAAAAACCGCCGCAGCCTGCACTATTTAACACGCTTTTTATATACATTAATAAGATTAAAAAGCACCGGCACCTGCCGCCACCACAAACATCAAAATGTAGAGTACAATAAACACAACAGAGCCTATAATGCCTACAAGAGAGAGGGTTTTAGCAGTCTTTGCTTTTTTAACCGCACCATCGTAATCACCGCTCTTATAAGCAGTATCAGACTGCAACGACATCACCAATGCTATGATACCAAGAACCTGACAAAGGAAGATAGTAATAATAGACAAAACCATGTGGTTGTCGGGCTTTGGTGGCATAGAACCGCCCATATTTGTATTGTACTGAGGCTGCTGGTACGGAGAAGCACTGCTCTGCATCTGCGGCTGAGGTTGTGGCTGAGACTGAACAGAGAATCCAAGTTGATACATCAATTCGGGTAGTTGCGACACGGTCTGCCAATTGGCCATACCCTCAGCCCAAACATATGTGCCGGGAGCTACTACTCCGCGCATTTGATCTAATGAAACAGGACCGACTTGGTGGTCGCCATTTCTGTAATAGTACATCTTATTCATTATTTCAGAGATTTTATTAATTAAAACAATATCGGAAGCACTTTAGGTTCTTCTAAAAGAAGGTCTTTATTTAAAGACTTGATTTCTTCGATAGCTTTTTCAATTTGTTCAATGGTGCTTGAGGCAGTCTCGATAGAAAAATCGGCAGTTTCGCCGCTAAATCGGTTGTGGCTGACTGTTTCGATATTAATCTGCTGATTGCCGATAGCTGTGGTAATCAAGCCCGTAGTGCCGGGAAGATTCTTGGTTTTGAACGACACCAGATAGGGGAACTGAATTTTTTTGGCATCTCCCAAAGAGAAATTGTTCTTTTCGGTGTAAGTATCAGATTGTCCGTGGCGTGCAATAAACACAATGTCGGATACAATCGACATAGCAGTTTCGCTGCTGCCCGCGCCCTTGCCGATAAAGAAATGAGTTTTGGAATATTCAGCATCGAGTTTCACAGCGTTAACAGCGAAGTTTACGCTGGAAAGAATATTGTCGTTCTTTACAGCCATAGGACGGACGGTGGCAAAAATCTGATTGCCTTCGCGTTTGGCCATACAGATAAGCTTGATAGAAGCGTTGATTTCAGAAGCAAAGTCGATGTCGTTTTTAGTGATATTCTCAATGCCTGTACGGGCGAGTCGCTCCATCGGAACGTCGATACCGAAAGCGAGTTTGATCAAGAGAATAAGCTTGTGGCTTGCGTCGCCGCCGTTGATATCGAGCGAGGGGTCGGCCTCGGCATATCCGTTGTGCTGAGCAAGTTTGAGAGCCGAGTCAAAATCGAGCCCCTTCTGCTGCATCTGTGTGAGGATATAGTTGCTGGTGCCGTTAAAAATACCGCACACCTCGTTGATAATGTCGCCGGTGAAACTCTCTTTGATACCTTTTATAATAGGAATAGCACCGCAAACAGCAGCCTCGTATCCGATTTTCACATTTTGTTTTTCAGCCTCCAAAAAAATATCCACTCCGCGCTCGGCAAGCAGGGCCTTGTTGGCTGTTACAATGTTTTTGCCATTGTGCACCACGCCGAAACAGGTGTCGTGCACAAAGTTAGAAGTGCCGCCCATAGTTTCTACCACCACGTCGATGTCGGGGTCGGCAAGCACTGTCTGAATATTTTTGGCGGCATCTCCGCGGCTGACTTCTGAGCCTTGGCCAATGAAATATTTCTTGTCGAGTCCAAAACGCTGGATAGCGGCAGGCGGATTAAGTTCGGCAATATATTTAAGGTTGATTTCGCGGCCTGCGCGTTTAGAAAGCAGGTCTTTCTGTTCGGTAAGAATCTTGGCTACGCCCCCTCCTACGGTACCGCAGCCCAATATTGCAATGTTTAACGGTTTCATTTATGTGTATAAAAATTAACGGTGCAATTTAATAATAATTTTTGTTAATAACCCTCATCGGGAGCAAAGTTTTTTCATAAAAAGGAAAATCTTTTTTTTGACAAAAAAATTTTGTAGTTTGATTTATTAATAGTATATTGCAGTGGTAAAAAAATCAAGTGAGACAATAGGGAAATTGCATTATTATCAACTAATTGCAAATTTTAATTATACAAACAACTACTCAAACTCAAAGCCGTTATGGAAAAATTGAATATCTTGGCAGCTGCTTTAATCATACTTTTAACGATACCCGGATGCAGCAGCTCTGTCCCACATTCGGGATTAGAGGCTCAAAACACCGGAACAGAAGCCACAACTCCGGTTGCCGACCAATCAACGTTGATCGACACTATAGACCAATATGTAAACACCATACGCGAACATGGCGACCAATTTGACTTTAAGCGTACCAAAATAGACAACGGATATGCCGTAGTGTGCGCGCTCAATGGCGATGTGGTAAAGGTATCGATACTCGACAGCATTGGCTGCAGCACCGATTATTACATCCGCTCGTCGCAACCTGTATTTATGAACCGCAATGTGTTTTTTGACGTGGACTCGTCGTATATGGAAAGCGCATACTACATCGACGGCAAGGTATACAAATATTTTTGCGATGGATTTGAAATAACAGACAAGGCCGCCGTGGATCAGATTACACTCTTAACCCGCAACGACCTTGCAGCCAAACTATAATCCGCTAAAAATTAATCAGCCCATCAGGCCGCCGGTGATGGCGATACATTCGCCGGTGATATAAGCTGCTGCATCCGAAGCAAGGAAGGCGACAAGCTCGGCCACCTCGTCGGCCTGGCCAAAACGTCCGAGGGCGATAGTTTTGATAAGTTCTTCTTCGTTGAGGCCTTCGGTCATATCTGTGCGGATAAAACCGGGAGCAACGGCATTGACTGTGATATTCTTTTTACCCACCTCTTTTGAAAGGGCTTTGGTGGCAGCGATGACAGCACCCTTAGAAGCCGAATAGTTGGTTTGTCCGGGTAAGCCGATCAAGCCCGACACCGATGCCATATTGATAATACGTCCGTGTTTTTTGCGGACCATTTTTGACAACACAGCACGGGTAACATTGTAGAAACCGTTGATAGTGATAGTGGTAACGGCAGCCCAATCTTCTTTTGGCATAAGGGGCAGAAGGTTGTCTTTGCGTATGCCGGCGTTGTTTACAAGCACGTCGATATATTCGCCCTTGTTGTCGTTCATCCATTTTTCAATGGCTGCAGTGGTTTCTTCGTAGTTGGCAACATCGAATTTTATTAATTCGCCCTCCTGACCGGCCTGTTTGGTAAGTTCAAGTGTCTCTTGGGCCTTTGCCTGGTTCGACACATAGTTGATAAGCACCTTGTATCCTTGGCTTGCAAGTTTGATGCAGATTGCGCGTCCAAGACCGCGGCTTCCTCCTGTTACTAATGCGTATTTCATATTGTTATGGTGTTAATAATAAAGTTCGTCTTCGTCGGCAAGAATATATTTGCGGGTGTAGTACCATGTGGTAACAAGGCTCAAGGCTAATCCCATCAATACTATTACCAGCAGTGTGGTAGGAAACGCGGTGACAGCCGCAACACCCTCGACAATTTTTTCGATAAACTTAACTGTCAAAGTTAAACATAAAATTGCAAACGCAATAGAAAACAAGGATTGAAAAAATGCTCGTTTTAGATAGGGTTTGCTTACATTCCATGTAGTGGCGCCAATAAGTTTGGCTGTGCGTATGTCGAACCTCTTACCCGATAGCTGCAACCTTACGGTGTTACTAATAAAGATAATAGTAATAATTAACAAAAGCACACTCACAGTAAAGACAATAGAAGAAATTTTGTTAAGCACCGAAGTAGAATTGCGCCAAACATTGTGAGGGAAATTAACCTCGTCGACCACATTGTTGGTTTTAAGGCGTTTGCTCAGCGATTTGATACTGTCGAGAGTGGCGTAACCGCTGTTGAGTTTTACCTCTATACGCGACATAAGCGGATTTTTGCCATCGAGAATAGCCACAAAATCTTCACCGAGTTCTTCTTTGAGTTCGTCGGCAGCATCGTCTTTGGATATAAACTTGCTATCGCGCACAAACGGATAGGCGGCCAACTGCTTGCGAAATTGCTCAATAGAAGCCAAACTGCTGTTGTCGTTTAAAGTGACGGTAAGTTTGATATTGCTGCGAAACATATCGCTGATATGCTGTGTATTAAACATCAGCATACAAAAAAGCCCCGACATATACAGCACCAACGCAATACAGATCGTGGTGGATATGGTAGACATAAATAATTTGCGCCTATAAAACTTATTTGCCGAAGGGCGCGGATTTTCTGTTTGTTCCATTTTTTTTGATTCCTTGACGTTCCTTGTAGTAGTAATTTGTTGCAAATATAAACACAATTCTGTAAATTTGCGGCAAAAAGGTAAAAAATTATTTCCTTACCTTTGTAATAAATTATCAGCATTAAAAACTATGAGCAAAACAGCTTTAATAACAGGCATTACTGGTCAAGACGGAGCATACTTGGCTGAGTTCTTACTAAAAAAAGGATATATGGTACACGGAGTAAAACGCCGCAGTTCGCTTTTCAACACCGACCGTATCGACCATCTTTATCAAGACCCTCACGAAAAAAACCGAATGTTTAAACTTCATTACGGCGACCTCACCGACAGCACCAACCTGATACGCATTGTGCAAGAAGTTAAACCCGACGAAATATACAACCTTGCCGCCATGAGCCACGTGGCAGTAAGTTTCGACACTCCCGAATACACCGCCAACTCCGACGGTATTGGCACTCTGCGCCTGCTCGAAGCAATCCGCATACTTGGCTTAGAAAACCACACACGCATATACCAAGCCTCCACATCCGAGCTTTTTGGCAAAGTGCAGACTGTGCCCCAAAACGAGCAAACTCCATTTTATCCCCGTTCGCCATACGCCGCCGCCAAATTATACGCATATTGGATAATGGTAAACTACCGCGAGGCTTACAACATATTTGCATCCAACGGAATACTCTTCAACCACGAATCACCCGTCCGCGGCGAAACCTTTGTAACACGCAAAATTACCCGCGCCGCTGCCCGCATTGCCCTTGGAATGCAAAAAGAGGTTTTCCTTGGCAACCTGAGCAGCAAACGCGACTGGGGACACGCCAAAGATTACGTCAAAGCTATGTGGATGATTCTCCAACACTCCAAACCCGACGATTTTGTAATAGCCACAGGCATCACCACCGAAGTGCGCGAATTTGTGCGCATGGCATTTGCCGAAACCGGAGTAAATGTAATATTTAAAGGTGTGGGCGTTGACGAAATTGGCATTGTTGACTCTATCAGCGACGACCCCAAATACCGCGACATAAAACAGCACGTACACGCAGGCGACATTGTGGTAAGAGTAGACCCGCGATATTTCCGCCCCACCGAAGTTGACCTTTTGATTGGCGACAGCACCAAAGCCCGCACCCAGCTTGGCTGGCAGCCCGAATACGACCTGCCAAAACTTTGCGCCGAAATGGTTAACACCGACCTCAAACTTATGAAAAAAGACTGCTACTTGCACGAAGGCGGATTCAAAACTTTAAATTACTTTGAATAAACTGCTGAATACCAATGAACAAAGATAGCAAAATATATGTAGCCGGCAATCGCGGACTTGTTGGCAGCGCCATTACAGCCGCATTACGCAAAAAAGGATACAACAATCTTGTGTTTACCCCTCACGCAAAATACGACCTCATCGACACCAAAACCGTTGAGGCATTTTTTGAAAAAGAGCGACCCGAATATGTGTTTCAATCGGCGGCTCACGTGGGCGGAATTATTGCCAACCTTACTTACCGTGCCGATTTTATCTATCAAAACCTTATGATAGAAACCAACATTATCAATTCGGCATACAAATACGGAGCAAAAAAACTGCTCTTCCTCGGTTCAAGCTGCATCTATCCCAAAAATCCGCCGCAGCCCATGACTGAAGATGTGCTGCTAACATCCGAACTTGAATACACCAACGAGCCTTACGCCCTTAGCAAGATAGCCGGCATCAAACTCTGCGAAAGTTACAACCTGCAATACGGCACCAACTTTATATCCGTTATGCCCACCAACCTCTACGGGCCCAACGACAACTATAATCTTGAAACATCGCACGTATTGCCCGCGATGATACGCAAGTTTCACCTTGCCAAATGCCTTGAAAACAACGATATGGAAGCGATCAAACGCGACCTCGACCGTCGCCCCATCGAAGGCGTCAGCGGCTCATCTCCCCTACCCCAACAATTAGAAATCATAAAAAAATACGGAATCTCTGGCACAGGCAAAGATGCCGCAGTAGAACTTTGGGGTGATGGCTCTCCTCGTAGAGAATTTCTTCATTCTCAAGATCTTGGCCAGGCGTGCGTATTCCTTATGGAAAACGTTGATTTCTCAGATATTCTTCGCAAGCAGTTTAATATCAGCGATTTTAGCGTACCTTACACCAAAACCGAAGTTCGCAACACACATATTAATATAGGCACCGGCAAAGACCTCACAATTGCCCAACTTGCATCGATGGTGCAAAAAACCGTGGGCTTTGGCGGCAAAGTGGTTTGGAACTCAGCAAAACCCAACGGCACACCGCAAAAATTATTAGACGTATCAAAACTTGAAAAACTCGGCTGGAAATATAGTATTGAACTAAATGACGGCATTGCAACAAGTTACCACAATTATTTAAACGAAGAGGTTAAATAATAAAAACGATTTAGCATTTTTTAATTTTCGATTAATATTTTTTTAACTAACTTTGCCGAATAAATACAAGGAC
Source organism: Bacteroidales bacterium (assembly GCA_016293845.1). Classification (GTDB taxonomy): domain Bacteria; phylum Bacteroidota; class Bacteroidia; order Bacteroidales; family UBA3824; genus UBA3824. The sequence continues at coordinate 64,846 of JAEDDH010000013.1, forward strand.
ACAAATGGCAAAAGAGAAAAAACAACGAGACAGTTATAAAATAATACTTTACAACGAAACCACGCTTCACGAAACCACATCGTTTCGTATAAATATGGTAAACCTTGTGGCATACGCTGGCGGGGTGATAATATTGATAGCGATACTTACCGCCCTACTTTTTATCTACACTCCGCTTAATTCATTTTTACCAAAGCACGAAGACGAAGAGATGAAGTGGACACTTACTGCCAATGCCAAACGCATGGACAGTATCAATACAGTATTGCTGCAGCGACAAGAGTATTTTTCTAAGATACACAACATAATGAATGGTCGCAATTTTGACGAAAGTGCCGAAAACGAAGACACCACGACAATAGAGCGTCAGCATGCCGACTTTACCAGATCAAAACACGACAGCATTGTGGGCATACTTATTGAAGAAGAAACTCAGCAGACACTTGCGCTCATCAACGCCTCGGGAAAAGAAAAATACAAAAGACACAATTTCTTTTTGCCTGTGCACGGCACGCTTACATCTAAATTCAACCCCGAAATCAAACACTGGGGAATCGACATTGCCGCCAAAGAAGACGAGCCAATACTTACCACTCTATCGGGCACTGTGATACTTGCCACTTGGACTATCGAAACCGGAAACACAATACAAATTCAGCACGAAGACAACCTTATTTCTATTTACAAGCACAATTCGGTATTGCTGAAAAAAGCTGGCGACAAAGTGGAAGCCGGCGACCCGATTGCTATTATTGGAAACTCGGGCGAATTTACTTCCGGCACTCACCTTCACTTTGAAATCTGGCACGACGGTATACCTGTCAACCCCGAAGACTACATAATTTTTCCGCAATGAAAAGAAGAATAGCTATTTTGGGCTCTACCGGAAGCATAGGTACGCAGACCCTCGATGTTATAGAACGCAATCCTGATAAATTTGAGGCAGAGATACTTACAGCTGGAACTAATTGGGAACTTTTAGTGCAGCAGGCTATAAAATTTTTGCCAAACGCCGTGGTGATTGCCGACGAATCAAAATATCAGCAAACCCGCGACGCTCTTAAAGATTATCCTGTAAAAGTGTTTACGGGCAGTAAATCTATTTCGGATGTTGTAGAGTTCGACACCGTGGATATGGTAGTGGCAGCCATGGTAGGGTATTCGGGATTGATACCCACAGTAAACGCCATTCGTCACAAAAAGCCAATCGCACTTGCCAACAAAGAGACCCTTGTGGCAGCAGGTAGCATAGTTATCCGCGAGGCAATGGAAAACCACGTGCCCATTCTCCCTGTCGACAGCGAACATTCGGCTATATTTCAATCACTTGTGGGCGAAGGCGACAACGAAGTGGAAAAAATTATGCTCACTGCTTCGGGCGGACCATTCCGCGGCAAAAACCACGAGTTTCTTGCCACAGTAAAAAAAGAACAGGCTTTGAAACATCCCAACTGGAATATGGGAGCAAAGGTTACCATTGACTCGGCATCATTGATGAACAAAGGATTGGAAACCATTGAGGCAATGCACCTTTTCAACGTGCCTGTCGACAAGATAGAAGTGCTTGTTCATCCTCAGAGCATAGTACATTCGGGCGTTCAGTTTGTGGACGGTTCGGTAAAATTTCAGCTCGGCGTACCCGATATGCGGTTGCCAATACAGTTTGCCATCGGCTATCCCGAAAGGCTCAAAAGCACATTTCCACGTGTTGATTTCTTTTTGCTCAAAAGCCTGACATTTGAAAAGCCCGACCTCAACGTATTCCGCAATCTTGCCCTCGCCATGGAAGCCGCTCGCCGAGGAGGAAATCTCGCCTGCGCTATGAACGCCGCCAACGAAGTGGCAGTTAAGCGTTTTCTGCAAGATAAAATCGGTTTCTTAGAGATGTCAACCCTTATCGAAACCACCATGCAGAAGACACCTTTTATTGCCGACCCCACGTTAGACGACATTATCAAAACTCACGCAGAGGCGGTAAGAATTGCAGAAAGCCTTTAGCTATTCATGTTGCGGGCCTTGGTGTTTGGATTTTCTACTTCCACTATAAAGTTCAAAACACTCTAACTTACATTCGATCGCACCATTGTATAGTTTTACCTTACGCGAAGGATGAAGACCGAGAGTTTTTAGTGCGCCAAGGTTTCCGCTCAAAATCCACGCTTTGCAGTCGGTGTACGAAGCTTTGAGGCGATTGCCAATGTTTTTGTAAAAATCCACCATTTCGGCAGCATCTTCGAGACGTTCACCGTAAGGAGGATTCATTATTACAAATATATTGCGGAATTGCGCCTCGTTTTTAAAGAAATCCATGCGGTCAAAGTCGATAAAATCTTCCACTCCGGCCTTGTCGGCATTGCGCGAAGCAGCGTCAAGAGCAGCCGGGTCGATATCGTAACCAATAATACGCACATCAGAATTGCGCTTGATAGCACTCTTAGCCTCTTTTTTAAGAGCCGACCAAATATCGTGGTTGTAATTGTTCCATTTTTCAAAAGCAAAACTGCGGAAAAGACCCGGAGCAATGTTTCCTGCCATTAGGCAGGCCTCAATAGTGAAAGTACCCGAACCGCACATAGGGTCGAGAAGAGTTTGCCGAGCATCCCAACCTGCAATTTTGAGAATACCAGCCGCCATCACCTCGTTGAGCGGGGCAAAAGTCTGGCGAGCCTTATACCCGCGTCGGCTCATTGGCACACCTGTGCTATCGAGCGAAACGATACATTCACTGTTGAAGATATGAAGGTTGAACCTAATGTCGGGATATTCGGTATCCACATCGGGACGTTTGCCACGGCGGTCGCGAAAATAGTCGCAAATGGCATCTTTCATTTTTAGAGATGCGTATTTACTGTGAGTAAACACAGTTCCGCTGGCAACAGGGTCGATAGCAAAAGTCTGATTTACAGTAAAATATTTTTCCCAATCAATTTTGTAGATATTATTATAAAGAGCGCGTTCGTCGTTGGCTTTAAACTTGGCAACAGGCACAAGCACCTTGAGAGCAGTTCTAAGCCAAAGATTGCATTTATAAAGTAGTTCATCGTCGCCACTAAACATCACGGCACGGTTAAGCACCGAAATATTTTTAGCGCCAAGGGCTTCAAGTTCGTCTTTAAGCACATTTTCCAGTCCGAAAAATGTAGTAGCAGTAATATCAAAAAGTTCCATTATATTTTAGTCTAAATAATAAGATTCGTTAACAACGTGGATTTTACCGCCCTCTTTGCGCACCCGATATTTTTTCAGAGGGTATTTTGAAGATCCGCTATGCACAGCACCTTGCAACAATACGTTATATTGCGAATTGCAGTTTGCTACGGTATCGGTATGGTAAAGGCAGTGAGTTTTTTCGTTGTAAATCAACGAAGTATGTTTGAGACTGGCAGGGCAGGCCCGATCGTAGGCGTAATATGTGGAGCAATCAAAATTATACAAGAAAATACCATTGTATCCACCTGTTACATAACACCATCCGCCTGGATTTTGAAGTGCGGCAAAACTAGCATCCTCTAAGTAGACATAAAAATCCACACCCACTTCGGGCACAGGACTCTCGCAGTGTTCGCACCCCGAGAGAATAATCCCAAAAAATAAGGCCATATATAACAATTTAGTTTTCACAGCGTTTTATTTATTGTAATTTTGCTGCAAAATTATTAAATAAAATCACAGATGAATAGGTTGTACATAAAAACTCTCATATTATCCATCATAATCTTATTATCAACGCTCACAATAGCCTCGGGACAAGATTATGGAAAATTTATGCCCTCATCGGACGTGGCACCACAAGGCAACCAATATTCCAAAGACGGTTTTTTGATAGAAAAAGGATTGTCGAACAAAAAGAAAAAACGCCTCAGCAAAAAATACAAAAAGAAAAAAGCCAAATTTGAAAAAAAGAAGAAGAAAAAAGACGAAAAAGCAGCCAAAAAAGCTGAAGAAAAAGCAATTAAGGATGCCATGAAAGCCGAAGACGAGCTTGACGGAAACGGCGAGAAAAAACTTTCAAAAAAAGAGCAAAAAGCCCTTAAAAAGAAAGAAGAATCCGAAGGCGAAGAAGAAGACAAAAAAGCCGCCAAAGCAAAAGCCAAGGAAGAAAAGGCAAAAGCAAAAGCCGAAAAAAATAAAGCTAAAAAAGGAGGCGACGTTGTCAGCGACGAAAACGAAGAACAAGATCTTGATTCGGATTTTCGTAGCGAAGAAGAGTTTGTAAACGAAGGCGAAAGTCTTGAATTTGAAAACGAAGAACGCAAGCCCCGAGCCATTACAGAAGAAGAAGAGCCCGAAGAGTCAGACAAAAAAGCCGCGAAAAAAGAAGCTAAGGAAATAGCCAAAGAAAAGAAAAAGAGCAAAAAAGACCTCACACCCGAAGAACTCGAAAAACAAAAGAAAATAAAGAAAGCCACCAAAGAGTTCAAGAAAAATTCGGGCGACGGGCATCTCGACCACGAAAAGATAGCCAAAAAGCGTGAAAAAGAGGCACAAAAAGAGCAGAAAGAAAGAGCAAATAAAGAAGAAGAACTTAAACTGTATGCCAAAGTAGCCAAAGGCGAGGCTCTCAACGGAAAAGAAAAGAAAGACCTCAAAAAGGCAAAAAAAGCATACGACCGCAAACAGAAAAAAGATCGCATTGCCGAAGCAAAGCACTACAAAAAAGCTAAAAAGGCGCTTTTAGAAATTCAGGACAACAAAACCATGAAACAAATGAAGAAGCACCACAAAGAAACCGACAAAAGAATGAAAGACAAATACAAGAATAAAAAGAAACGCAACATATTCAAAAACATTTTTAAATAATACTCAAAATGAACGGATCAGCATTCGCCAGCATTATGATTCTCATAATTGCGGCATTTATTGGAGGTATGGTATTCATACTCAAGAAAAACAAATCAGACGAAGAAGAAGAACGTCCGATAGAAAAGCAAGACCTCAACGATTTTACCAACACAATCGATTCAATATCGCTCGAACGCGGTATGACCTTTGAAGAAAAAAAACGTCGCGCCGAAGAAAAAGCCGCCGAAGAAAAACGCTTGCAGGAGATTAAATTTAAGAGCGACAACCCTATCAAAGAGATTCAGGCACGCAACCACATGCGCAAATCGCCCGCCGACGAATATTTTGAGCGCATGAAACTTGCCGCTGCCGAGGTAATCAAACCTAAAAAATAACTAATATTGGGGGTTTGATTATTATGTATTATTTGTAACTTTGCAGAGTTTTATAAACATTATTAGATGGACGCTACACGACAAAACAAAATAAGCCGCTTGGTACAAAAAGAGGCGGCTTCGTATTTTCTCACTCATCAGGGTGAGTATCCGGGAGCTATTATTTCTGTTACCGAAGTGCGCGTTACGCCCGATTTAGACGAGGCACGCATCTTCATTAGCATTTTCCCAACCAACTTACGCACAAAGGTTTTTGCCAAAATTACTGCAGACATTAAGCAGATAAGGTTTGAACTTGCTGCCAAAATGCGATACCAATTGCGACGCATTCCAAACCTATTGTTTATGCCCGACGAAAGTCTCGACTACGCCGAGCGTATCGAACAACTGCTCAACAAAGACAAAAACCTTAACGCCGACTAAACAATGAAATACGACCCCGTAAAACGATCGCTCGGAAATGTATTTAACAAAACTCCGTGGCTACGCAAAGTGTTTTACAAACTTCTTGATATTCTATTGCTTAGAGCTTGGTATATAAAGCGCGAAATTAAGAAAATATATTCTAAACAACGCAGCGGCGAGGTGGCAGTTTTGGATGCCGGTTCGGGATTTGGTCAATACAGTTTTTTTGTTTCATCGTATCTCCGTAAGGCTCAAGTGCTTGGAGTAGACGTTAAAGAAGAGCAAATAGAAGACTGCAATTCGTTTTTTACCAAAATAAAACGCAACGACCGTGTAAAATTTCAATATGCCGACCTAACCAAGTTTGCCGATCCCGACAAATACAACCTTGTGCTTTCGGTAGACGTGATGGAACATATTTTAGAAGATGAGCTCGTATTCAAAAACCTCTTCACAAGTATGAAAAAAGGCGGAGTTTTATTAATCTCCACCCCGTCAGACCAAGGCGGAAGCGATGTACACGACGAAGACGAACACTCTTTTATCGATGAGCATGTGCGCGAGGGATACAACATCGACGATATTGAGCAAAAACTTATCCGAGCAGGTTTCTCTAAGGTAGAAAAACGTTATTCGTATGGCACACCCGGGAGCATCGCTTGGCGGTTGAGCATGAAATGGCCTATCTTGATGGTAAATTTTAGCAAACTGATGTTCTTACTGTTGATACCATATTATATAATAGTGTTTCCATGGGCATTTTTGTTAGATTGGATCGACACCATTACCGAACATCGCACCGGCACTGGACTTATTGTAAAAGCCACTAAATAAATCAATTATGAATATTCCGCTAATTATATCAAAACGCTATCTATTTGGCGGAAAAAGAAATTTGGTAAACATAATTACTAAAATTTCGATATTTGGCGTTGCGGGCATGACTGCAGCGTTAATTATCATTTTATCAGTATTTAACGGATTTGATATGGTGGTGCGCGGACTTATGAATCAAGTAGACCCCGACTTAAAAATAGAATCCATCCGCGGCAAAACATTTTTGATAGATAGCATTCAAAAACAGCAAATTATAGCACTCGACGGCGTAAGACATTTTGTAGAAAACATTGAAGAGACAGCACTTTTTCAATACGAAAAGCACCAAAACATTTCGGTACTCAAAGGTGTAGATTCTAATTACGTGGCTTGCAATGGAGTAGCAGAAAACACATTTGTAGGTAGTTTTATATTAAACGATGACAATAATCAGCCGATGTGTGTTATAGGTAGCGATATTGCAGGCAAATTGCAAGTGATGGTAAATGGTTTTCATTACCTTCAAATCTATGTGCCAATACGCAACGAACGCATTTCGCTTGTACCCGAAGAGGCTTTTCACCGCTCAATGGCAATGCCTTCGGGTATATTTCACATTCATCAAGATTATGATTCTAAGTTTGTTTATGTGCCCATCAACTTTGCCAGAGAATTGCTCAACTATGCTCCAAACGAAGTATCATCTATCGAAATATATTGCAACGATAATGCACAACAAGATAATATCGCATCAAAAATCCGCACAATTCTTGGCGATAATTTTACAGTTAAAGACCGTTATCAGCAGCAAGATTTGCTTTACAAAATAATGAAAAGCGAAAAACTATCAATCTTTGTAATGCTGATGTTTATATTCATAATAGCCTCGTTCAACATTATAGGTGCGCTCACAATGCTCATTATCGACAAAAAAGGCGACATCGAAACACTATCGCATCTTGGAGCCGACAATAATTTTATCCGCAAAATATTTGTAAACACAGGTAGATTGATAACCATTATCGGCTCGGTGTCGGGAATGATAATTGGTATTGTTTTATGCATGATACAAAAGCACTTTGGCGTAATTGAGTTTCCCGAAGGGTCGTTTATTATCGACTCTTATCCCGTTGACATCAGATATTGGGATATAGCGGTGTCGCTTGCAGCGGTTATTCTTATAGGTTTTGTGGCATCGATAATACCCGCCCGAAGAATCAAATAACCTTACAACTCATTATCAGCAAACTCTCTAACAGCTGCATCAAAAGCCTTAGCTCCATTGCGATACTCGGGAAAAAGGTCGTAAGTGCGCTCTATAATAGTATCGATATGCGTTCCATAATCAAAAACCGCATTCTTAAATACATTAACATTAACATCCATACGCTTAACCTCATCAAATTTTACATCAGCAAAGCCAATAACATCAGGCGCAGATGGCAAAAACTCAAAATCGCAACCGTCTAATTTGGTGTCGGGAGGCAAAGGTGTTTTAACAAAAGCTTCAAATGGACAATCAACTCCACTAATATTCAAAAACATAGATTTAGTAAAGTTTTTTAAATAAACACCTGCCTTAGGTATAGTTTGATTCACAGCCTCCACAATAGCAGCCTCATCGCAATTATTGATAGCTAGTATATAAAAGGTGTCGCCACGGTTGATAAGCCAAATTTCAGATTCGCCCAAAGGAATCAACAACGTTTTATTAACAGGCGAAAAACGTATAGGACTTTCTAAAATGGCGATTGGCTTAGAACCAATTTCGGGAGTAGTTTTTTGGTCAAGCACCACATTGCCGCCATTTGCCTTAACGGTGCGGGCAAGCGAAATCCATAAACGTGAATAATTTACACGATAGGCAGAGGCAGATTTCAACACAAGACCGTTAGCCAATTGCAATCCGTTGCGCAACACCTCCGACAAATCTTTTTTAGCATTGCTACCAAACGAAAACAACGCCGACAAGCCGCCCTTTGCAGCAATGTACGCCTTTTCGGGATAAATAATATTTGGAGCAATACGGCTGAGCAGCACTGCCGATGCAAGCTGTTCGGTATCTTTTACAAAAGTTACGTAACGAAAACCACTTTTAACAATTTTTTGCTGAATCCGCACTTCCACGGGTTCTTTTCTGATAACTGCTCCAAACATATCGCAGAGCGGTGTGTAACGGCTATTTGTTTCCATCTGTTTTTAAAAAATTGTGAAATCCGTATTATCGCGGCATTTTGTTTACCCATAAATGCCGTTTTTTTGTTTTCTTTGCCAAAAATATCAAAAAATACTCAATTAAGATGAATATTATTAAAAACAAATTAATATTTCTGTTAGAAATTGCCCTTGTATCTTCTATGATATCGGCATTAATGTTTTCGTGCGCACAAATGGGAACTATCAATGGAGGAGATGAAGACGAAGATCCGCCGCGTTTAAAGAAATCCAAACCCCAAATATATTCGGGCGATTTTCACAAAAAAAAGGTAAAGATGAAATACGACGAATACTTTACCCTCGAAAAAATCGACCAAAAGTTTCTTATGTCGCCGCCTCAGTTTGAGAAAGACCCCAAAATTAAAGTCCACGGCAAAAAAATAATTGTAAAGTTCAAAGAGCCTCTGCGCGACGATACTACATACACATTGCAATTTTTCGACTGCATTCAAGATTATCACGAAAGCAACCACGAAGAAGATTTTGATTTTGTATTTTCTACAGGTGCTGTATGCGATAGTTTTGCAATAAGTGGCACTGTGCGCGATGCCGAATCTCTTGACAAAGAGCAAGATATACTTGTGGGCATATACACCGAAAGTGTTTTTAACGAAGATTCATGTTTTCTTAAATACAAACCAAATTACATCACACGCACCGACACTGCAGGACATTTTAAAGTTAAAAACATTGCTCCGGGACGATATAAGATATTCGCACTCAAAGATATAAACGAAAGCCGCAAGTATGATGTTGAGGACGAAACAATTGCATTTCTCAATACCGTTATCGAGCCAGAAGCTCAAACACTTACCAAAATTGACTCACTCACAGCCGGAACAGTACTCCACACAGGTGCGCCCGGTCACAAAATTATCGACACACTACAAAACGACACAGTTATCATTCAAAACATTCTTTATACCACGCCAAACAACGTTAATCTATATACATTTAATCAAATCAAAACTGTTCAATATATATCCGAACGTCAACGCGACATCCGCTCAAGATTTTTGCTCGTTTTCAACAAGTCCGTGGGCAACGACACGGTATTGCTCACATACGTACAAGACACACTCACCTCGCCTAAGATGATTTACGATTTCAACTATCATCGCGACAGCTTGAATGTCTGGTTGTTAGATACTGCCGATGTGCGCAACGACACACTCGAACTCCGAGTTACGTTTTCTACCATCGACTCGCTTCAAAACCCCACCACCGAAACCGACACGATCCGTCTGCGCTACTCTGTAAAAAAAGCTAAAGCAGGCGACAAAACTTCAAAACAGACAAAAGAAGAAAAAAAATCGCAGATAGATTCTCTAAACTTTTCGGTATTGTCTAACTTCAAGGGTGATTTTGACCAAAACGGATTGGCAAGTATCCAAATTCCAATTCCAACTATCAAAATGGATACTTCTAAAATTCATATTTACCAACTCAAAGACTCTACCTTCGACAACGACATGAATCAAAAACTCCTCAAAGCCATGAGGTTAGATAGTGCGCATTTTCGCTTGATATTTAAACGAGGCATCAAAGACGACATTATCTTCTACCCCACCGACACAGTGGTTGATAAAAACTGGTTTTCTGCCACTTACAGTCAAGAGCGTGATACAGTAGATATCACTATCAAAGATACTGCCATGGTTAAGAAAGGTCGTTTTAAAAATATGCTCAAATATTACAACGAATACTATCTTGACGAAGTACAAAAGCTCCGCGACACTGTTCCCACTGCCATTATTTCGCAAAAAATAATATCTTACAACCGACCCTCACGCGATAGCATAATTGTGGTGTTAGAAAAGAATCCTCCACGCGATATTGATGTTTCAACAATCAATATTACAACCACATACACTCCATGGGCAGATGTTGTAAAAAACCAAAACCGTGTGGTGTTATTATTACGCGATACTGCCGCTCTCAACAAAGATACTTTGGCTGTAAAATTCAACACCTTCGATCGTTACATACGTTCGCAAAAAAGTGAAAAAATAGTAGAACGCACTTTCAAAGATACACTTTTTGCCATTTATAAGATTAAAATGCCAAAAATCAAATCGGTAAAACGCCTTAGTGCCGACACTATGCAGTTTGTGTTTACCTATCCGCTCAAAAGTCAACCATATTTCAAACTCACCGACACCGTTTACAATTACAATTGGTACAGCATACAAATGTCGGGAAAACAGGATACGATGACAGTTGCACTCAATAATTTTGCAGCTAATTTAGACACTCTTAACTATTCAATATCGTATCTTTCGCTAACCCGCCGAGAAAACGATACTCTCATAACCGACACTCTTAGCTCTATCAAGCCAATTGAAATCGTAGAAGAACAGCAGACAGGACGCAACCGCCGTCGCAGCGACATTGGATTAGATGCACAAAAATCAAAAGAAGAAACTCAGAAAAACCAAGTAAAAGCCACTCTGCGCATTCCTGTTAAATACGATATTTTCAAAGACACGCTTCATTTGCGCGACCAGCTGATAAAATTTGATTGGGAAGCCGCCAAAGAATACGAAATCGTAGTAGACGACTCAGCTTTTACAAGTATTCTCGAAACGCCCAACCTATATTACAATAGCAAGGTTAAAATCCGCAAAGACGATTATTATGGTAGCATGTCGATTAAACTTCTAAATACCGGCAACATAGAGCATTATCCCGATATCGACGAAGACCTTCCGCCATTTAAAGATATCGACACTGCCCGTGTTCGTATACGCAAACGCACTCCATTGGTGACCGACTCTACAGCCGATTATACTGCCATTTCTAAAGGTTTCTTAATTGTATGCCTATGCAACGACAAAGGCGACATAGTATATTCAAAAACAGCCACTTGCGATGGCGAAGTATTATTCGACTATATTATTCCAGGCGATTATAACCTCAAGATAATCCACGACATCAACAGCAACAAAAAGTGGGACACAGGCGACTATCTAAAACACCTCTACCCCGAACGCGTAGTGGCATATCCCCGAAAACAAACCGTCAAGAGTAAATGGAAGGTTGACGTACTGTGGAAGTTGTAAGCTAAACACATCGAAACAATGAAACCAAAAACACAATATATATGTCAAAACTGCGGTGCAAAATCTCCCAAGTGGGTGGGCAAATGTCCATCGTGCCAACAGTGGAACACATACGTTGAGGAGATAGTTTCCAACACGGTAAAATCACCGGCTGGCGTTTATCAAAATTCTGAAGTGCGCCCCGTAAAAATATCTGAAATCAAAACAGATACGGTAGTTCGTATCGACACCGACAATGCCGAGTTTAACCGCGTGCTCGGTGGAGGCATTGTGCCGGGGTCGGTAATCCTTATTGGCGGCGAACCGGGTATTGGCAAAAGTACTCTATCAATACAAATTGCGCTCAACATTCCACAAAAAACGCTCTACGTTTCGGGAGAGGAAAGCGCGTCGCAAATAAAATTACGTGCCGATAGAATAAAAAAATCTTCCGACAACTGCCTTATACTCTGCGAAGTAACTGTAGAAAACATTATTCCAGCAATACGCGAGGCAAAACCGTCGCTTGTGGTAATCGACTCAATACAAACACTCCGCACAGTTAATGCCGAATCGTCGCCAGGCACCGTTACACAAATACGCGAATGTGCCGACATTCTTATCCGTTTTGCAAAAGAAAACAACGTTCCAATCATACTCATAGGTCATATCAACAAAGACGGCAACATAGCAGGACCAAAAATTCTTGAGCACATGGTAGACACTGTTTTGCAGTTCGAAGGCGACAGCTCGCATGTTTACCGTGTGTTGCGAGGCATCAAAAACCGCTTTGGCACAACATCAGAAGTTGGTATTTTTGAAATGCTTACCGATGGATTGCGCCAAGTGTCAAATCCGGGAGAATTACTTATACATCATCACGATAACAACACATCGGGAGTAACAGTTGCTGCCGCAGTTGAAGGTTTGCGACCTTTTGTAATAGAAGTTCAAAGTCTTGTAAGCACGGCAGCATACGGAGTGCCACAACGAAGCACCACAGGATTTGACACCAAGCGTTTAAATATGTTGCTTGCCGTTTTAGAACGACGTTGTGGTTTCCGACTCAATACCAAAGATGTTTTCTTAAACATTGCCGGCGGTATCAAAATCAACGACCCCGCGATGGATCTTTCGGTAATAACGGCAGTTTTAAGCAGCGACCTTGATATAGCAATTCCTCACGATGTATGCTTTGCAGGAGAGGTGGGACTTACTGGCGAAATCCGTCCAATATCACGAGTAGAGCAGCGCATAGTTGAAGCTGAAAAAATCGGATTTCACAAAATATTCATTTCTTCAGCTCACAAAAAGAACATCGAAAACATCCGCCATACTATAGATATTATCATGGTTTCTAAGATAGAAGAATTATTCAGATTACTCTTTGTAAAGCGCAGAAATACTCAGGAATAGGATTTTTTACAAATGTATCTTCATTTACAATTCTAAACAACAAGTAAATACCTATGATACAAATGTGAAATTCTGGATTATTTCTTAGAAACATATTATAATATTTATTTAGTTTAGATTAATAATTGTCGTACATAATAACCATTTCAAATAATAGTAAAAATATCAAAAGGCATAAATAGATTTTCGGTTTTTTATTAACGAAAGTTTTTTTACCTTTGCAGCATACAATAATTAAAAACGAAACTTATGCAACTTCTTGAATTTGAACAACCTATACAAGAACTCGAAGACCAACTTGCCAAGGCAGAGGAAATTAAGGCCGCTGGATCGGTAGATATTGACGCCACCATTGCCGACCTTAAAAACAAGATTTCCGCTACACGCCGCGATATTTACGAACATCTCTCTCCATGGCAGAGGGTTCAAGTTTCGCGTCATCCCGAAAGACCATACACACTCGCATACATCAACGCCATCTGCGACGATTTTATAGAACTGCATGGCGACCGACAAATCAAAGACGACACCGCTATGGTAGGCGGATGGGGAATGATTGACGGACAAAGCGTTATGCTATTAGGTCAGCAAAAAGGCGTAAATACCAAAATGCGTCAATACCGCAACTTTGGTATGGCAAATCCCGAAGGATACCGCAAAGCATTACGCTTAATGCGCATGGCAGAAAAATTCAACAAACCCGTAGTTACATTCATAGATACTCCCGGAGCATATCCTGGAGCCGAAGCCGAAGAACGTGGACAAGCTGAAGCAATTGCACGCAACATCTACGAAATGTTTCGTATCAAAGTGCCTATCATTTGTATAGTTATAGGCGAAGGAGCTTCGGGCGGTGCAATCGGCATAGGCGTTGGCGACAGAGTATTTATGCTCGAAAACACTTGGTATTCGGTAATTGCACCCGAATCATGTTCAAGTATTCTTTGGCGCAGTTGGGACTTTAAGCGTGATGCAGCTGCAGCTTTAAAGCTCTCTGCTGAAGATATGTACGGCAATCACCTCATCGACGGAATTATAAAAGAACCAATGGGAGGAGCACACTCCAACCCTGAAGAAATGTTCAAAACTGTAAAAAAGACAATTTTGGACAACCTCAAAGTTCTTAAAGCAATACCTGTAGATGAGCTTCTAAAACAGCGACTTGATAAATTTGCCGCAATGGGCGCATTCATAGAAGAATAAACTCAATCTAAGCATTTGAAATGCCCGCCTACAACAATCAGAAAAAAAAGCAGCAGGATATCATAGATATCAACGCTCAGTATGGACGCAAGCCACCCGAGGCAGAAGAACTCGAGGGACTTGTGCTTGGTGCTATTATGCTCGAAAAAGGCTCCGAGATTGAGGTGATGAACATCCTCAAACCCGAAAGTTTCTATTCCGACAAGCACAGAAAGATATTTGAGGTGATAGTTCAGTTATCTACCGAACATTTGCCTATAGATATCTACACAGTAAGCGAGCGTCTTAGATCAAAAGGAGAATTAGAAGATATAGGCGGAGCATACTACATTGCATCGCTTACCGAACGAGTAGGTAGTGCTGCCCACTTGGAATTTCACGCGCGTATCATTGCGCAAAAATATATTCAGCGCGAACTCATCAAAGTTGCATCCGAAATAGAAAACAAGGCATACGACCTGAGTAGCGATGTTGACGACCTTCTCAACTTTTCGGAGAAAAAAATCTTCGACCTTGCATACGGCAACATCAAAAACGACACTCAGAGCATGGATCAAGTGCTCAAAGAGGCAATGGCGCAGTTAGAGGAGGCAAGCAAACGTACCGACGGTCTTAGCGGCGTACCCTCAGGATTTACATCTCTCGACCGCATTACCCAAGGTTGGCAACGAAGCGATATGATAGTGGTAGCAGCACGTCCTTCTATGGGTAAAACAGCGTTTGTGCTGTCGATGGCACGCAATATGACAGTCTATCACAAAGTTCCCGTAGCCATATTCTCTCTCGAAATGTCGGCTGTGCAATTGGTAAACCGACTTATAGTATCCGAAACTGAGTTACCGTCCGACAAAATACGCACAGGCAAGCTTGAAGATTTTGAATGGATGCAACTCGAAAAGAAAATCAAAAACCTCGAAGGCGCGCCATTATATATCGACGACACTGCAGGTATTTCACTTTTTGAACTTCGTGCTAAATGTCGCCGCCTCAAAATGCAGCACAATATCGAAATGGTAATAATCGACTACCTACAGCTTATGACAGGTCCACCCGAGGTACGAGGCAACCGTGAGCAAGAGGTGTCAACAATTTCGCGTGGTATCAAAGCCATAGCCAAAGAGTTAAATATACCAATAATAGCACTTTCGCAGTTGAGCCGTCAGGTAGAAATGCGTGCAGGCGACAAGCGTCCTCAGCTTAGCGACCTTCGTGAATCGGGTGCGATAGAGCAAGATGCCGATATTGTATGCTTTATCCACCGTCCCGAAAAATTTGGCATAATGCAAGACGAACAAGGAAATTCTACAGAAGGTCTGGGACAAATTATTATTGCAAAACACCGTAATGGTGCTTTGGAAGATGTCAATTTGCATTTCCGCGCCGAATTTGCCCGATTTGAAGAGTGGGATAATCAAGGTCTCATGGTTTCAGACGATTCTGGAACTGTAACACAAGTATTAGGCAGCAAAATGAACGGAGGATCATCAACCATAAGCGACCCAATGGCAGGAATACCGATAATGCCAGACATAGGAGGATACGACCCATTTTCGCCACCGCCGCAAAACTTTGGTGCACCAATGCCCGACAACGGAGAAGCACCATTCTAAAATCAAAAATTATGAGAATCATTGCCGCCATATTAATATTAATAGTTTCGGCACTGCCTTCTGCCGCCATGAAGATACTCATCCCCATGGACGAAACGCAAACCAACCACCTCAAAGCATACGGTGTAACCTACACTGTATTAGAGGCTGGATTAACGGCAGAATGGCTTTTAAACTATCGGGGAGGCAGTTTTCTAACAGACTACACCGACCAAATAGCCACCATTTGCCGTGTGCGCAATGTAAGTTTTCAACAAATACCCGACGCTGCAGCCGACAATATTTTGTCGCAAATTTCGCGCAACGACGTTAATATGGAGCATATCAAACTTGAAAAAGCCCCCAAGATAGCTGTTTACGCACCAAAAACGTACAAACCGTGGGACGATGCCGTGATGCTTGTGCTCACATACGCCGAAATCCCTTATACAGTGGTCTACGACGAAGAAATACTCACTGGCGAACTCTCAAAATACGATTGGCTGCACGTTCACCACGAAGATTTTACAGGCCAATTTGGAAAATTTTATGCATCATACAAAAATGTGCCATGGTATAAAAATCAAGTAATTGAATTTAATGCACTTGCACAAAAAATGGGATACAGCAAAGTGTCGAAATTAAAATTGGCAGTGGCTAAAACCATCAAACAATTTGTAGAAAACGGAGGTTTTATGTTTGCAATGTGCAGCGCTACCGACAGTTTTGACATAGCACTTGCCGCCGAAAATACCGACATCTGTCAATCAATGTTTGATGGCGACCCAATCGACCCAAACTGTCAAGCAAAACTTGATTTCAACGCCACATTTGCATTCAAGAATTTTAAACTCGAGCTCAACCCAAACGTTTACGAATACAGCGACATAGATGCCACGACATCGCGTAGAGTACAAAAAGAGAACGACATATTCACACTATTTGAATTCTCTGCAAAATGGGACCCGGTGCCTACTATGCTCTGTCAAAACCACGAAAACATTATTGATGGTTTTATGGGACAAACCACTTCGTATCGCAAAGAGGTATTAAAAAGTTCTGTATTGATTATGGGCGAAAACAAAGCCGCGAACGAAGCCCGCTACATACACGGTGAATTTGGCAAAGGCACATGGACTTGGTATGGCGGACACGATCCCGAAGATTATCTTCATTACGTAGGCGACCCTCCTACCGATCTCGATATGCACCCGAATTCTCCTGGCTACAGGCTGATACTCAACAATGTTCTTTTTCCTGCCGCGAAAAAGAAGAAGATGAAAACCTGAATTTACGTACCCAGAATACCCAAAGTAAAAACACTCCTGCATAAAGAGTGTACTTAAAGAGGTATTCATGAGTAAAGTGAAAATAATCAGGATAATATTGCCCAACCAACATCAGCAATATGATTCTAATGATATTTAAAATAATAATAACACCGAGCCCAGCAATAGTGTAAATAATTTTACGCTTAACCTCGGTAGGTGTGGCTATAATAAACGCAGAAAAAACAAGTAATACGTTACGTCCTACACAGCCACGATCTAATATCAACGAAACTCCATCTGTATCACTGATAATTTTTCCAAACGTAAGACATTGATGACCAATAATATTCAGAAATATTTTTACAGAATTAGCTATAAAAGAAGTGAGCAGATATACTCCCTCTTCGTATAATGCAAAAACGTAATAATTTTTTTTAAGAAGCACAAAAAACAAAAAACCAACTACAGCAGCAGTTGCAAGATTAAACACAACCTTAGCCAATGGCGACCAACTACTATAAAATTTATGAAACATCAATAGTTGATATAACAATTTTTAGTGCTGTTGATTATCTTCGTTCCTGCTTTTTCTATAATCACGGTATTTTTTTACTCCGTATGCAACACCAGCAACGATAAGGGCAGAAACTCCTCCATCTATTGGAACTCGTTTTAGCTGGTCGGGATTCTCAGGAGCACAGAAGTTATTCAGAGCAAAACCGAATATGCACACAAATACCAATAATATATGTTTAAATTGAATCATAATGCATTACTAAACAATTGATAATTAATAATTCATAGTTATTAACGAAAATAAATCTTTTTTGTTACTAACCAACAAAAAAGGAATATGGTTGCATATAAATAACCATATTCCTTGCCAAATATTGTATAAGACGTTAAAAAAACGACTTAAAGTGCAAATTCCTTTTTAATGGTATCTACATAATCAAGTTTTTCCCATGTAAAAAACTCAATTCCGTTTTGGGTATAAGGTTCGCGACCAAAGTGTCCGTAGGCTGCGGTGGGCAGATAAATAGGATTTTTAAGCTTCAATCGCTTAATAATAGCAGCGGGACGGAGGTCAAAAATCTTTAAGAGTTTTTGAGCTATTTCGCCATCACTAATCTTAACTTTGCTTGTGCCGTATGTATTTACGTATAATCCAACAGGTTGAGCCACACCAATTGCGTATGCTACTTGTACAAGACATTCATCAGCAATGCCAGCTGCAACGAGGTTTTTGGCAATATGTCTTGTGGCGTATGCTGCGCTGCGGTCTACTTTTGAAGGGTCTTTACCACTGAAAGCTCCACCACCATGCGCACCTTTGCCGCCGTAAGTATCTACAATAATTTTTCGGCCAGTAAGACCAGTATCACCATGAGGACCACCAATTACAAATTTACCTGTTGGGTTAACCAAAAGTTTGTAATCGCCTTTGAACAAAGTCTTTTCGTTGTCGCTAAGTTTGGCTAAAAGACGAGGAATGAGTATATCTTTAACATCCTCGGTAATTTTAGCCACCATATCCTTATCGGCTTGAAGTTGTTTTTCGGGAGTATCAGCTTTGATAAACTCATCGTGCTGAGTAGAAATCACAATAGTGTCGATACGTTTTGCAACATTGTCGTCGCCGTATTCGATAGTAACTTGGCTCTTAGAGTCGGGACGAAGATAAGTCATCTGTTTGCCTTCGCGACGGATAGCAGCCAGCTCAATAAGCAGTTTATGAGCCAGTTCAATGCTGTAAGGCATAAGGTTTTGTGATTCTTTAACGGCATAGCCAAACATCATACCTTGGTCGCCTGCGCCTTGATTATCAAGGTCTTCACGTTCAACGCCTCGGTTAATATCTTGACTTTGACCATGAATAGCCGAAATTACTCCGCAGCTGTTGCCATCAAACATATATTCGCCCTTGGTGTAGCCAATGTTGTTTATAACGTTGCGAGCAGTTTGTTGAACATCAACGTAAGCCTCGGTTTTTACCTCGCCTCCTAAAACAGCAAGACCTGTGGTAACAAAAGTTTCGCAAGCCACCTTGCTTTCGGAGTCTAATTTTAAAAATTCATCCAATAGTGCGTCAGAAATTTGATCTGCCACTTTGTCGGGATGTCCTTCAGAAACTGATTCTGATGTAAAATAATATGACATAATTGTTTACTAAATTAATTTCTAAAAAAAACAAGGGGTAATAATAAGGGAAGGCGGTGTTGCTTTAGCATTTTTTTTAAGCGGTTGCAATCAAACCAAATCCGTCCGCATTATTTACCTCATTTAATGGCGCAAAGGTACTAATATTTTTATTACACCATTATAAAAAAACAAAAAAAAGTAGAATTACAATTAAAGATGGTAGATATTTAACATTTTTTGTATCTTTGAAACCAAATTTAAACACGAAACATAGCATGAATCTGCCTGAAAATGTAGTATGTACGCAAAACGCCGACGCAATTTTGTCGGATATTATTAAAGGTGTGCAGTCAAAAGTGTTTGCATTGGTAGACGAAAATACCGCAAAACACTGCCTTCCTCTCCTACCCTGCATAAGCCAAAGCGGTGCCTCTATAATAGAAATTAAGAGCGGCGAACAATACAAAAACATTGACACATTGAGTGTTATCTGGTCAAAATTGAGTAATGGAGAAGCCGACCGCAAAAGTCTGTTTATAAATATTGGCGGAGGAGTTATTGGCGATATGGGCGGACTTGCAGCTTCGCTTTTTAAACGCGGAATCAAGTTTGTAAACGTGCCTACTACACTACTTGCTCAAGTAGATGCATCGTGCGGCGGAAAACTTGCTATTGATTTTCAGAATTTTAAAAACGAAATCGGAGTTTTTAACAACCCTTACAAAGTAATAGTAGATTCAGCATTTTTAAAAACACTACCACAACGCCAAATTATTTCGGGATTTGCCGAAATGATAAAACATTCGCTTTTGGTAGACCGTGACTATTTTGAAAGCCTCGTGCCATTCGACCCCAAAAATCCCGATTACAAATTGCTGTCACAGTTGGTAGAGACCTCCATAAAAATTAAAAACGAATTTACATCTGCCGACCCCACCGAAAAAGGAGTACGGAAAATGCTCAACTTCGGTCATACAATTGGTCATGCAATTGAGAGTTACTCGTTTTCAACAGTTTCTCCCCTATTGCACGGTGAAGCTGTGGCGGCAGGAATTATATGCGAATTGTTTTTGAGCAATCATTACATGGGATTTCCGTTGAAAAACCTTATCGAAGTTTCCAAAATGATAGGTACATATTTCCCTGCGTTCCGTTTTGGAATGGAAACCTACAAAACGCTCATCGGACTAATGCACCACGACAAGAAAAACTCAGGCGGAAAAATTTCATTCTCGCTTGTAAGCCAATTTGGCAAATACCAATACGACGTACACTGCACCGACGAAGATATCTGTCAGGCTTTTTCGTTTTACAATCAAATAAATATTTAAAAACACAATAAAATGCTTATAGATAATAGTTTAGCCACACAAAAATATCGCCTTGCATACATTATTACAGGTCTTGCATCAGTAGGCAGTTTTGTGTACACATATTTCGACAAATATAATTTCAAAACATTGTTTATTGTAGGATGCGTTTTTGCTGCACTGCATATATTATTGTTGGTGCTGATGAATCCTTGCTATTTTAGTTTTTGCGACGACGATGACCCGATTGTGGTGCGCCGTTTTTGGGCATATCCCCTATTTCGCAAACATCAGCAGTTTGGCATCAAGAAAAAATTGATCAACAAATACGTAATTACCAAGCGACTTTTTGGCTTGCAAAAATTTATAACCATAACTGTTCGAGGCAAAAACAAAAACACCGGAAGTATCGAAGAATACACATTTCCTTCGTTTAACATATCGGCATTATCGGCAAAAGACCTCCAACAGTTAGAAAAACTTCTCAACAAATACATCAACATCAATCTCGATCGTATATCTCAAAGCAAATAATATGAAAAATCTGTTAACGCTTATATTGCTTTTACTCTGTTTTTCAGAATGTTATGCCGATGGCGGAGAACCAGATCCGTTTTCTGACGAAGGCATAGCCGAAAAATTTGCAGTAGTCGATAGTATTTCTGCAACATACAGCATTACAGATACATACAATATTATTTTAGCCGAACCACAATCATCGATGCCAGGACGAATGCCCACATTTCTTTTCACATCAATGATATCGGCTGTTGGCACTTACACACTATACGGAGCAGGTGCGGGACCCATTGCAGTGGCGATTGTTTATGCCTGCAAACACGGCGACCGTCGCGAGGTGAAACTTGCAATTTATGGCTGTTTAACAGGCGCGGCAGTGGGAGGATTTGTTAAATGGCTCTCGATAAGATAATTGCAACGTCATTATTGCTAATTATTTCAAGCAATGCTAATGCTCAATTTCATTTTTCGGCAGAGGCAGATTTTACCGAAGAAATAACCGATGGCAAAACCATAAATATAGTTTCAAAAGGCCATACGCGATATAGTCAACGTAGTCAACAACTTGTAACAAAATACATAAAACCTACTACAGCCACAATAACTGTAAATAGCGAACAACCACAGCTAAAATATTCCATTCTCTACCGAGCCGTTAACAACGGATTTGCTACCACGCCAGCGGTTGATTTCAATTACAAACCAGTTTCGGTAGAAAAAAAAGATAAATCAGTGATTATTAGTTACATGCTCGATGATAATTATACCGACACTCTACTCAATACACCCGACATGGTGGTTAAAATATTAACCTCTCAAACCAACAACAGATTGGATGCAGAAGTAATGTACGATATTAACAACCAAATAATTGCAAAGACATTTTATTACGACTACCAAACGACAAACAGAACAGATATACCCACACGCATTATTTCAGTATCATACGGCAAAAACGAAATCTACTCTAAAACCATTTACTCAAACATTGAAATAGATAAACAAACGACTGACTCAGCAGAAATCAACGCTTTAACACACTCTGAACAAGGTAGCAAATGCGAATACGAAGAAAAAAAAATGTACAATGGTTTATTCGCATTTTATAAGCGCATAATATCGCCTCAAGATATACAGAAATGCTCTTTCTACCCATCGTGCTCGCAATACAGCATAATAACATTCAGTCAAAATGGATTTTTTTACGGATTTGCCGACACTTTCGACCGATTAATACGATGCAGCGGTGCCGACCATTCAAAATACGAATTTGACCCAATCCATAACCTGCATATCGACTATCCGCTGAATAGAAAAAAATGAAAAATTCTATTTATATATTTTTATGCTGTTTAGTAGCAAATCTTTCGTATGGGCAAAATCTCTACGACACCTCCCATACCAAGGTTTTTGCACAATATCTCTATAATACACAGCAATACAAATTTGCAGCCGAAGAGTATTCTTCATTGTCAAATAATACTTTTAGTAATAATTTAGATTATGCATTAAAGGCAGTTGAATGTTATTCTTTTATCTATGACTATAATAATGCAGTTATCGAATTTAAAAAGCACATTTTGCCAATAGCAAAAGACAGCAACAGCATATATTTCGATTATGTAAAACTCCTTATCAAAAACAGCAATTATGCTACAGCCCACAATTATTGCGATTCGATAAAATCACCATATATCATAAAAAGTTATAATATTAAACAATGTCTGTCGATAATAGAGAATTTACCGCCCGTTAATAATGAAGAATTGCTTTTACCCGAAGTTAAAATATTAACGAACAAAGAATTAAAACAAAAAAAGATGTTTCCAGCGGTAACAATGTCAGCGATTTTGCCCGGCACAGGAAGAATATACTGTGGACACATACGCGAAGGCATTACAGCATTGCTACGAACGTGTTTTGACTATATGCACGTGGCGTACGGATTTTACAAATACGGATTCAAAGACCCGTATCCGCTGTTTTTTGCTGCTGTATCGGTTTGTTTTTACACAGGAAACATTTTCGGAACAATAAAGTCGGTAAAGAAATACAACTTACAACAAAAACACATTAGAGATGCGCAAATTATTGATTATATGTATAATAATCTTTTTTAATAGCATAGTATACAGTCAAAATGCCGATTCGGTTTTTCGCATAGCGCTATATGCTTTTGCCCACAACGATACTTTATTGGCACAAAAAGAGATACAACGTGCTATCTTATTTGATACTTCAAGCTCAAATCCCCAAAAATACTTAGCAGCAGCCACAATTTATGCAGCATCGGGGAATATTAGTAAGGCAGAATTCTTTTTAAACCAAACATACCAAAAGGTAAACAATAAATTACATTATAGCGAAATACTTTTAACTAAAGCAGATATCTATATATCAGCCACAAAATACTTTAACGCAATAGCGGCATTATTGCAAATAGATTCAGAAGGAAACAAAGGATTAGACACGGCAATAAACATACGTCTTGGCATTTGCTATTTCAATCTTCAGCGTTTCGAGGAAAGCAAAGAGTGTTTTTTTAAAGCAGTAACCAACAATCAAAAGCCCACAATCGAAAAAATAATTCGCAAAGCTAAAAAGCAACGCCACCCATCGCCGCTAATATGCGGAATATCAAGCGCTTTGATTCCAGGAACAGGACAATATATGTCACTGAGAGTGGTAGACGGATTATCGTCGGAGTTGCTATTAGGTTCGCTCGCGTTACTTGGTGTATATTTAGCCGAGCATTATGGCAATTGGACAGCAATTTTATGCGTTTTACCATGGGTGCAACGTTATTATTTGGGCGGCATCAAAAACGCTGTGGAATGCGCCCGTGACAGAAAAGCAACCAAAAATAGGCATTATATTTGTTTAATAAATAATATGTTAAACATTGAAAACAATTATCTAAAATGAAAAGATTTATAATATCTCTCGCATTTATGCTCATGACAGGAGCAATAGTTTCGGCACAAAGCTATTACAATGAGCAATGGCTTGCCAAACAAAAAATGTTTACCAACATGGAAGAAGCACTTGGTAGTGTCGACAATTGTGTGGTTTTAGACCTCAGCAACCGTAGTCTCTCGGCGGTGCCTTCACAAATATCGCAACTTAAAAGTCTAAAAGCCATATATTTACAAGGCAATTCTATTACAGAACTACCTGCGGAGTTGTTTCAACTTACCGAACTCCGCTATATATTTGCCGACCAAAATGCTATTAGCAAAATTCCGGCAGAGATATCAAATCTCAAAAAACTAAAACGCATATCACTTGCCAACAACAGATTAAGCAACTTTTCGCCACTCACCAATTGTCCGGCATTAGAATCCATTACCATATCCAACAACTTGATAACCACTGTTCCGGCTTCAATATCAAATTTAAAAAATCTCAAAGAACTTGATCTCTCGTTCAACAAGATAGCCGCATTTCCTTCTGCCGTCACCGAAATCAAAACGCTTGAATCGTTGATGCTTGCAAGCAACACAATTGCCACAATACCTGCATCAGTAGCCAACTTTAAGGCTCTCAAAGTGTTGTATTTAGACAATTGCAAAGTACGCGACATGACGCAAATTTGTAATATCACCACACTCACAAGGCTTTCGCTATCGGGCTGTGGAATAATAACTATTCCTACAAAAATTTCGCAATTATCAGATTTACAGCGGCTTATACTCAGTTTTAACAACCTTAGCAGTGTACCCACGAGCCTCACTAAGATTACATCATTGGTGTTTCTCGACTTAAGCCATAACAAATTAGATAGTCTTCCCCCAGAAATATTATTATTTGAAAACTTATTTGATTTTAATCTTTGCAACAATTTGTTTGTAACCTTCCCCGCACAATTAGAAAAACTTCCTGCGCTTAAAGCCGTGGGTGTGAGCGGAAACAAATTCCAAATGATACCGTCCATGATCGCATACGATCGCGATGTTTATTAAAAAAACAAAAAAAATTATATTACTTGCCAAAAATAGTTCGCATTTGCAAAAAATGTATTATATTTGAACTATCATAATTTAAAACAGGATTATATTGACACTATAAATAATAAAAATGTTTGAAGACCCTGACATATTGACATTTATAAGGACACTGCGAGACTATGCAGGATACGATTTTTCTAACTATTCAGAAAAATCTTTTCTGCGTCGCGCCGAAAAGATAATGATGGACTATAAATTAGACATCCATGGACTTATAAATAAAGTTAAAAACGACAGATTATTTTTAGAGAAAGTAGTAAAAGAGATAACCGTAAACACCACAGAGCTATTTCGCGACCCTCAGGTGTGGCACGCAATAAAATACCGCATTCTCCCAAGATTAGCCAGCAAACGCGAAATCAATATCTGGCACGCCGGATGCAGCACAGGACTCGAAGTATATTCTATGATTATATTACTCAACGAGATGGGCATGCTTCACCGTTGCCATATTTACGCCACCGACCTCAACACCGACGTTTTAAATACCGCAAAAGCTGGCGTTTATAGTTATAGGTCTGTTTCGGAATTTCTTGAAAATTTTAACAAGGTATTGTGCGAAAACCCATACAATTTCGACGAGCATCTTGTGGTAACGCACGAAAAATATTTCGACATCAATAAAGTAAAAGACACATTTAAAATTAAGCCCGAATTTCTCGACAAGGCAGTGTTTAAAAAGCACGACCTTGTTACCGAACCAAATCCGTTTGATGTTGCATACGATATTATTCTGTGCCGCAACGTGTTGATATATTTCAATACCATACTTCAAAACAAACTTTTTATCGATTTTTGGAATTATCTCGACCCATTTGGATCGCTTGTTTTGGGCATCCACGAAAGCATAATTGGTCCGCCGAGTGCCAAATACGAAAAGAAAGGTCTCATTTACAACAAAAAAGTATTTTAAGATGATCGACGAATTTGAAACCATACCCTACGAAGATTTTAGAAAAATAATCTCGACAGTAAGAACCCTGCGCGATGTAGACTTTACATATTTTGCGCAAGATATTCTTATGCACCGTATGTCAAGGTCGATGTATATGCATGGAGTACAGTCGCCCGATCGTCTAATCAATAAACTCATAGCCGACAACTATTTTGCCGACCTATTTTTATCAGAATTGTTTGTACCCACCACCGAAATGTTTCGCGATGCTTCGATGTGGAAGTTTTTTGAAGACACCATCATCGAAAAGCTCAAAAACGAAACCCTCTGCAAAATTTGGGTACCACAAATCTGCGGCGACGATGAACTATTTTCACTATTAACGATTCTCCATCGCAAACGCATTCTCAATAGATGTACGGTTTATGCCACATCTCCTGTGCAAAAAATTATCAACGATACCAAAAGCGGATATATCGAACAGAAAAAAATAGAAATCAGCTCAGCTAATTTCAAAAAAATAGACCCTGATGCCGATTTAAACCATTATCTTACCAAAGAAGATAAATACGACTATTTTTCGCCCGAATTGCTCAACAACGTAATTTTTATAAAACGCGGAATCATAGGCATACCTCCGCCCGACAACGGATTCAACCTTGTACTCTTTCGCGACAGAATGTTATATCTCAACGTTCAAACCAAAAAAGCAGTAATTGAATCGCTTGCAAAAACCATTGTAAGCGGGGGCTTCTTTATAATAGGCATACGCGAAAACCTCACCGGATGCGATTTCCGTGGTTCATTTATTCCGGTATCGAAAACCGAAAACATTTATGTAAAAAAGTAAGATTATGCAAAATATAGTAATAGGCGGATCAGCAGGAAGTTTTCAAACTGTAACAGCGATATTATCAAGCATACCGCGAAACTATCCTCATGCCATTTTTCTATGTCTTCACCGCTTAAAAAACGTTAGAGGTGGCTTTGTGGAGGCACTTTCGTTAAAATCAAACATTCCGATTTGCGAACCTTACGACAAAGACTACGTTATGCCGGGAATTGCATACCTTGCTCCTGCCAACTATCACATGTATGTTGACGCCAACAATCAGTTTTCGCTTTCTACCGAAGAACCCATCAACCATTCGCGTCCTTCGATCGACGTAACATTCTGTTCCATAGCCAAAACATTTAAAAGCAACGCCATTGGCATACTGCTTTCGGGAGCCAACAAAGATGGTGCTGTTGGATTAAAAGCTATAAAAGATGCTGGCGGAACGGTTATTGTTCAACATCCTGATGAATGTCAGGCAAAAACCATGCCCACCGCTGCTATCAAAATCACCGAAGATGGCCATATAATGTTTACCAACAATATTATAGATTATTTGAAAAACCTTAAATGACAATTATACTATGAAAAAATTCGACAAAGCACAAAAAAATATAACCACAGCGTTAACTATTTGGTTAATAGTGTGTATTATTGTGGCAACCGCTGCATTTTTACCTTCCCTTCAAGAATATATCAAGGTTATTCTCTTAGTTTTTGCGGCAATTTCGGCACTTGCAGCTGCTATTATGGCAGGATATGTTAAAAAACAATTCCACGCTGCCAATGTTATGGAATCGCAAATCGATTTTTTATCTATCCAGAGTGGCAGCAACGACCGATTGATTTCCGACGAAAATGCCCGCTCCGATGCCGAAGAAAACAACGAACAAATCAAGCAAGAAAAACTTCGTCAAGAAAAACAAGCAAAAGCCAAACGCGAGGCAGAAGAAAGCAAGCAATTAGACCAAGTGGCAGATAAAATTGCTGCCGATCTTGACCAAACTGCCGACCTCAACGAATATTTCGACAAACTGCTCAGCAATTTTGCAAAAGTGTTCGACATTGTGCAAGGTGTGGCATACGCTTACAATCCCAAAATTGCAAAATACGAAATCAAAAGCACTTACGCATACTACACTCCCGATACCGACCGCACTTTTGAAATCGGCGAGGGTATCAACGGACAGGTTGCCAAAGACAAAAAGACTCTTCAACTCGACAACATACCCGAAAACTATATTCAAGTAGTGGTTTCGGGACTTGGTCAAGGTTCGCCCAAACACCTTATATTTATACCGCTAATTTTCGGAAAACAAACCGTGGCTCTTGTAGAACTTGCCACTTTTGAAAAGAAAAACTACAATCTCAATATTCTTTCCGAAAAAATTAATAAGCGCGTGGCTCAACACATTGCCAACAACATCAACATTTCTGCCGAATGAAACGCGCCGTTATTATAGTGGCGGGAGGCAAAGGTCTACGCATGGGCATGAGTACGCCCAAACAGTTTTTAGACCTCGGTGGAATGCCAATACTTTGCCGCACTATACATCAGTTTCGCAGTTTCGACCCCGAAATCGAAGTGATATTGGTATTGCCCGAAGCATTTATCGACTTTTGGAAAAAACTTTCGCAACAATTTATACCACCACACGCTTACAAAATAATAAAAGGCGGAGCAGAAAGATTTTTTTCGGTAAAAAACGCAGTAGACACACTTTCGCCCGAAATCGACCTTGTGGGCGTTCACGATGGAGTGCGTCCGCTTGTATCGGTAGCCTGCATAGCACAATGCTACACTCAGGCTGCTCTCAAAGGCAACGCCGTTCCGTGCATCAATCCTCCCGAATCGATACGCACCATTGAAGAAAACGGCGAAAACCACATCATAGACCGCAATTCGGTAAAATTGATTCAAACACCTCAAGTGTTTCATGCCGACGTACTTAAAAAAGCGTACCAACTACCTTATACAAAATTATTTACCGACGATGCATCAGTAGTAGAGCAATTTGGCGAAAAAATCAACCTCATAGAAGGCGAAAAAAACAATATCAAAATTACCACATTCGATGACATAAATTTTGCAGAATTCTTAGTTGCAAAATCGCTCAAGAATAATTAATTTTGCCCAAAAACTTAAGCAAAAAAGTCATGTTTCTTGAACCCAAATGCCACGCCGGAAGCATAGAAGTAATATCAGGCTCAATGTTTTCGGGCAAAACAGAAGAACTCATACGCCGTTTGCGCCGTGCTCAAATAGCCGGACTTAAAACTGCAATATTCAAACCGTCGACAGATACACGATACAGCCAAACAGCCGTAGTATCGCACGACAAACACACTGTGCAATCTATTGTTGTATCAAAGAGTGCTGACATACTTGCACTTGCCGAAGATTCTCAGGTAATTGGCATCGACGAGGCTCAGTTTTTTGACAACGAACTTACCGCCGTTTGCCGAACGTTAGCATTTCGTGGAGCAAGAGTTATAGCCGCCGGATTAGATATGGACTATCTTGGTCGCCCGTTTGGCCCTATGGGTGCAATGATGTGCATTGCCGACGATGTAACCAAAGTACACGCTATTTGTTCGCGCTGTGGATCGGTGGCTCAATTCTCGCACCGTCTGTCTGCCGACGACAAATTGGTAAGTCTCGGAGAAAAAAACACATACGAACCGCTCTGCCGCGAATGTTACGCCAAACTTTCGCAGGTAAAAGAATTAGTAAATGACACTTGCGGCTGCAATTAGAAAACTTTATCTTCTGCCCGTGCAGTTTTACCGATTGTGCATTTCGCCATGGCTGCCCGATTCGTGCCGACATACCCCCACATGCTCGGTTTATTGCATTCAAGCTGTTGAATATCATGGCATAATACGAGGCACAATCCTTGCCACATGGCGAATACTAAGATGCAACCCTTGGGGCACTCACGGATACGACCCCGTGCCGCCGCCAAATTTTTACAAAATACGCCGTCAACTACGCCGCGCAAAACTAAAATATAAACATTAAATAAGACAATTTATATGCCTGACATTCAGACACAACAACCCACAGACCCTTTTTCATTAGGGAAAGTTCTTGTATTTGACAAACCATTGAAATGGACATCATTCGACCTTGTTAACAAAGTGCGATATATGCTCAAAAACCATCTTGGAATAAAAAAAATAAAGGTAGGACACGCCGGCACTCTTGATCCTCTTGCCACAGGTGTGCTTATTGTTTGCACCGGCAAAAAAACCAAAGAGATAACCTCGTTTCAAGACCACGACAAAGAGTATATTGCCACAGTTCAATTAGGAGCAACCACTCCGAGTTTCGACCTTGAAACCCAGCCCGAAAACATTAAAGACGTATCAAACATAACTCGCGAAACTGTAGAAAAATGTCTTAAAACTTTCATTGGCAACCAAATACAGTATCCACCTGTTTATAGTGCAAAAAAAATCGACGGCAAACCCGCCTATATTTCTGCACACAAAGGCAAAGGCGACGAAGTAAAAATGCGTCCGCACCCCATCGAAATATACAACATCAACATCACCGAATGGGACGGCAACACCAAACAATTTAAAGCCATAGTAGCTTGCAGCAAAGGCACTTACATACGTTCACTTGCTCACGACATTGGGCAAAAACTTGGCACAGGAGCCTATCTTGCCGGACTTAGAAGAACCAAAATCGGCGATATTTCTTTACAATCAGCAATTTTGATAGAAGATTTTGAAAAAAAATTATCAAATTATCAATAATAATTATTATCTTTGCGCCGTTGCAACTTATTATAATTAAACTCAACTAAAAGTTTACGGCCAAATGAAATTATCAAAGTTTAAGTACGAACTTCCCGACAAGCAGGTGGCAATGTTTCCCACCGAGAACCGAGACGAAGCGCGGCTTATGATTATCAACAGAAAAACTAAGTCGGTAGAACACAAGATTTTTAAAGATATAGTAGAATATTTCAACGATGGAGATGTAATGGTGCTCAACAACACCAAAGTATTTCCAGCCCGTTTATATGGCAACAAAGAAAAAACCGGTGCAAAAATCGAAGTTTTTCTTCTTCGCGAACTCAATCACGAACAACGTTTGTGGGACGTACTTGTAGACCCTGCTCGCAAAATTCGCATAGGCAATAAACTCTATTTCGGCGAAGACGACAGCCTTGTGGCAGAAGTTATCGACAACACCACATCGCGCGGACGTACACTCAGATTCTTATTCGATGGTCCGTACGAAGATTTTAAAAAGACACTCTACAGCATGGGCGAAACTCCCTTGCCAACCAAATATATCAACCGTCCTGTAACACCCGAAGACAAAGAAACCTATCAAACCATATTTGCTAAATACGAAGGTGCAGTAGCGGCTCCTGCGGCTGGCTTGCATTTTAGCAAAAATCTATTGAAAAGGTTAGAGATTGTTGGTGTCAACTTTGCCGAAATCACAGCTCACGTTGGTTTAGGAAATTTCCGCAACGTTGATGTTGAAGATCTTACAAAGCACAAGATGGACAGTGAACAGATTTTTATAGAACAAGAATGTGTTGACACTGTAAACAAGGCAAAAGACGAACACAAAAACGTTTGCGCTGTAGGCATCACCACACTGCGCTCATTAGAAAGTTCGGTTTCTACCAATGGATATCTAAAACCATTTGAAGGCTGGACCAACAAATTTATTTTCCCGCCCTACGATTTTAGCGTTCCATCAAGCCTCATCACAAACTTTCACCACCCATATAGCACAATGCTTATGACCACAGCAGCCTTTGCAGGGTTCGACTTTTTGATGAGTTCGTACCAAATTGCACTTAAAGAAGGCTACCGCTTTGGACCTTACGGCGACGCAATGTTAATCTTGTAAAACATTAATACACAGCAATAAAAAAACGGATTACCACATAGGCAATCCGTTTTTTGTGTCTGTCTTAAGTAAAAGAAAAAGTTCTGTTAGGTCAAAATATCATTAAATCTCGCTGTAAAAGTCGGCATCATCCATTGCGAGTGTTGCTATCATTTCTACTAATGATGAAGTTTCGGCGCTTTCCATTAAATCAGCATCAATATTTGCCGGAGTGTAGTATATGTTATTCATAGCAGTTTTTTTAAAAAAGTTGATTTTCTTGTTGATTGCATCGGAAGCTTTTTAGTTGCTTTCCATATTTAAGACACACGAAAAGCTAAACACCCTAATAGTAAAAATGATTTTTTTCACTTTTTTCTGCAAAATAGTTTCTATCTTTACGGCACAAAAGTAAAACGTTAAAAACCATATCACAGTATGAAAAAAAATGTACTCTTATCGCTTATAGCTCTGACATTTGCAGCTTGTAATATAAAGAATAGCTCAACTTCAGAGATGTTGTCAGAAGACGAAACCACCACTCCCACTGCCGACGAACTTGTTGTAGCCTACAACAACAAAACCGAAGAACATGGAGGTGCTGGCATAGC
Organism: Bacteroidales bacterium; assembly: GCA_016293845.1. Taxonomy (GTDB): domain Bacteria; phylum Bacteroidota; class Bacteroidia; order Bacteroidales; family UBA3824; genus UBA3824. The sequence continues at coordinate 97,161 of JAEDDH010000013.1, forward strand.
AGCTCGCGAAACCGAAGTTTCTACAGAGCAACCCACTGCTAATCAAGCAGAAGCCGAAACATTACCCGTACAATACGAAAACAACGGAAAGGTTATCGAACTGACCGACAAAACCTTCAATACCCTCTGTATTGATACCCAAACCAACGAAATAATGTGTCCCGTACCTATGATTATCGACTACAATGCCACTTGGTGCGGACCTTGTCGTCAAATTGCCCCCATATTGGCAAAACTTCAAAAAGAATACGGCAACAAAATACAAGTTTTTTCGGTAGACATCGACAAATGCCAAGATGCCGCCCAATATTTTGATTTTGACGCAATACCTACACTTGTATTTGTTGACATAGAGGGCAACTGCAACCAGATTACAGGTTCAAGAGACGAGTCGGAATTTCGCCAACTTATCAAAAAGTATCTTAAAAAAGATTAACACTCGGTAAGATCATTTCGGCGTAAATTTTGCAACAATAGAACAAACTGAAAACTAAAACTATTCTGACTATGAAAAGAATTACCATCTTGTTGATTGCGTTTTTTGCCACGCTATACGTGCAAGCGCAAACCGAGTTAACCCCTGCGCAAGTAATATTCAACTGCGACGGCAACATGGTTACACTCAAAGAGGCCAAAACCGATGGCACTACTCTTATTCCTAACTTAGAAATTGAAGTAGTATTTGCTCAATCGGAACTTGCCAAACTCAACACGCAGAACATCCACTTTGAGTTTCGCTGGTTCTACTACATGAGCACCAAAAAGACCCTTATGGCCACTTACACCGTAGCTGCCGACATGGATTCTGTAGCAGACAAGCTCATCCGTGTAAAATCTGAAAAGAAAAATGTACGCAAAGGATGGTGGGAAGTCCAAATCAAATGCAAAACCAACGACTCACCAATAGAATTCGCCGGCACAAAGGAATTTACCATCCTTCTCAAATAATTTTTAAATTTTAATAATATGGAAATATTCAAAGAGATTGCGCCGCTACGTCAGCGGCTTTCCAAACTCCGTTCTCAAGACAAAACTATCGGCTTTGTGCCCACTATGGGTGCTTTACACGCCGGTCATATTTCGCTTGTAGAGCGTGCCAACAAAGAAAACGACATTACTGTAGTTAGCATTTTTGTAAATCCAACTCAATTTAACAACAAAGAAGACCTCGACAAATATCCCCGCGACCCAGATGCCGATTTTGCTCTTTTGGAGAAAAATTCGTGCGATATAGTTTTTGCTCCCAGTGTAGAAGAGATGTATCCCGAGCCCGACACTCGTGTTTTTTCGTTAGGTTCGGTTGCCGAAGTTATGGAAGGCAAATATCGTCCAGGACATTTCAACGGTGTATGTCAAGTAGTAAGCAAACTACTCAGCATTGTAGAACCCGACCATGCATACTTTGGACAAAAAGATTATCAGCAGATTGCCGTAGTAAAAGCCATGGTTCGCAAATACATGCCCAATTTTGAAGGCGAAATAGTTTCGTGCCCAATCAAGCGCGAATCAGACGGCCTTGCACTCAGCAGCCGCAATGTTCACCTCAATCCCGAACAGCGCAAAAGTGCTTTATTAATATCCAAAACACTATTTGCCGCCAAAGAGAAAGCCGATAGCGGAGCCACACAAAAACAAATCCGCGACTTTATCAAGCAGAATATAGCCACCGATGCCAATCTCTGCCTCGAATACGTTGAAATAGCCGACAAAGATACGCTTCAACCAATAGCAGGCGATTTTCCCAAAAATGCTGTTATCTGCATCACTGTTTACGATGGCAAAACTCGACTTATCGACAACATACTCTTGTAAATCATTATAATGAACATCGAAGTATTAAAATCTAAAATACACAGAGTAACTGTAACTCAGGCCAATCTCGAATACATAGGCAGCATAACCATCGACGCCGCTCTAATGGAAGCCGCCAATATCATTGAAAATGAAAAAGTTCAGGTGGTAAACCTAAACAATGGCGAACGCATCGAAACATACGTGATAAAAGGCGAATATGGTAGCGGTTGCATTTGTCTCAATGGTCCTGCGGCACGCAAAGCCCTACCAGGCGATATTGTGATTATAATATCGTATGCATCTATGGATTTTGAAGAGGCCAAAAGGTTTAAACCTTCAGTAGTTTTTCCCGACACAGTCACTAACAAGTTAGTTAAGTAATTGAATACTACCGACCTTACACAATATAGTAAAGCGCATTACACTACAGGGCGCGGATTTATAGTCCGCGCTTTGTGGTATGTAATAGATTATACCGTGTTTGTTTCGCCTTTTGTACCGTTTAACGCTCTCAAACGTTTGCTATTGAGAATATTTGGAGCAAAAATTGGCAAAGGCGTAGTAATAAAACCCTGTGTAAGCATCAAATATCCATGGCACTTAACCATTGGCAACAACACATGGATTGGCGAAGGTGTACATATCGATAACCTTGTTGACGTTACAATCGGCGATAACTGCTGTCTATCGCAGGATGCACTAATCGAAACAGGAAGCCACAACTACAAACGTTCAGACTTTTGTCTTATTACCGCTCCTGTTACCTTAGAAGATGGAGTATGGCTATGCGCTCGTTCAGTAGTAACAGGAGGAACAATATGCCGTAGCCATTCAGTATTAGCCTCAGCGTCGCTTGCTTCTACCGAATTATTGCCTCACTCTATATATAAAGGTGTACCCGCCGTAAAAATCAGAAACCGCGAAATAAATGATTAAAGTTTCTGTAATAACACTTTGCAAAAACAACGCTACCACAATTTCCTCCGCGCTGCAATCTTACAAAGAACAAGATTACCCCAACAAGGAGCACATTTTGGTAGACGGCGCAAGCACCGACAATACTTTAAATATAGTAAAGCAATATTGTCCCGACATCGTGGTTTCTGAGTCAGACGAAGGGATGTATTACGCTGCAAACAAAGGAATTAGACTTGCTCAAGGTGATGTTATAGTTTTTCTTCATGCCGACGATGTATTTGGTTCGCCAACAGTTTTGTCGCAAATGATTTCTACAATGGAATCTAACAATACCGATTCGGTTTATGCCGACCTTGAATATGTAGACAGATCCAACCCCAACAAAGTGATAAGATATTGGCATTCTGATACATTTTCGATCAACAAATTAAAATACGGATGGATGCCGCCACACCCAACTTTTTTTGTAAAAAAGAGCATTTACGAAAAATTTGGTTCATTTAACACAACGCTTAAAATAGCCGCTGATTACGACCTTATGCTCAGGTTTTTACATCAAGCAAAAATTTCAGTAGCATATTGTCCGATAGTGGCCATAAAAATGCGAGTTGGCGGCATTAGCAACCGTTCTTTAAGCAATATTATAAAAAAAATGCGCGAAGATTTATACTCCGCTCGCAAAAATAAAGTAGGCGGATTTTTTACTCTGACAATGAAAAACTTACGCAAAGTAAAACAATTTTTTCAGCATTAAACCAATAATCTTTTGAAAAAATAATAGATAGTTTCAAAAATTGTTTTTTACCTTTGCAAAAAAATATAAAGATTTTGCATGAAAAGAGTACCATTATTATTAGTCGCCCTATTTCTATGTATTTGTGCGTGCAGCGACAAGTTTGACAATAATACATCAGACGATAACCGATTTTTCATTTACAAAAACACCACTCCATACTATTTTTACGATAGCACAGGAGCAGAAATGATAAAATTCGGAGACAAAACCACCTACCCAATTTCGTATATAACTAAATTAACGGATATTTCACTTCAATATGCAACCTACAACCAACAGCTTTTTTCTAATTGGGACGGCATAGCAATTGATACCGCTGGCAAAACTTGTTGGTATAGTTACAACAAAGGTTGCTACGATAGTACTCATTTTAGATATTTTGTAAGCACACCTTTGCTCGACGATACTATCGATATTGAGTATTTCTACGACACCATAAACGTCAATGACATAATGATTTATGTACACAAATTAACCTACAACGGTGTAATTATCAACGCATACGAAGAGGATTCTACCAAACATATTGCCTCCGACCACATAGATGTGTTTAAATACAAAGACAAAACTGTGGTAAAACCCGTCTACAAAGAGAAATCTACAAAATAATAATACACAGCAAACCTACTATAAAACAATAAATTGCAAAGTAGATAAGTTTGCATTTCTTTATCAGGCTTACCATCCATTTGCAGGCTACGCAACCACTAATAAAGGCTGCCACAAAACCCACTAACAATGCTAATGTAGGTATCGGTGCTGCTGCTCCATGCTCAGCCAAATACTCTGCCGAAGGAGCTACAATGTGTTTAAAATCTAACAAGGCTTCTCCCAAAATAGGCGGAATCACCATCAAGAACGAAAACTGAGCAACATTTTCGCGTTTATTACCAAGCAAAAGCCCCGTGGCAATGGTGCTACCCGAACGTGAAAGTCCCGGCAAAACGGCTATCGACTGTGCTATACCAATTATAAATGCGTGTAGAGGCGATATTTCGCGTTTTCCATTTTCGGGATTAGTTTTAAAAAAGAATGTGAGCGCAAGCAAAATTGATGTAACTATCAAGCATACACCAACAACCGTTATGCTCGAAGCAAAAATAGCCTCCACTTGATCTTTAAAACATAGTCCAACAATTCCAATTGGAATCATAGATATAACAATCAGTATTACATAGCGTTGAGCATCGTTTAATCTACGCCAGAGCGAAAGATTGGTATCGGGATTAAGTTTTTTAAAGAAACCAATTATCAACGCAAGAATCTCTTTGCGGAAGATTGTAATAGTAGCTAGCACAGTTGCCACATGAACCACAATATCAAATGTTAATCCTCCATCTTCGCTAACGCCCAAAATGTGCTGACCTATCTCTAAATGTCCACTGCTACTAACAGGCAAAAATTCTGTAAGTCCTTGAATTAAACCTAATAATAATGCTTGTAATGTATCCATTTTTTTTGAGTAAAACCTTAATTCCGCAACACTATAATTTAACTTTATTTATAAGTTCCTGAGCAAC
>JAEDDH010000048.1 GCA_016293845.1 Bacteroidales bacterium
TTCCTCCAAATTTTTTAGCAACTTTTTTGCTGTTTTTTCGAAGGTTTTTTTGAGGTTTTTGCGAAGCGTTGGTGATTAGGTAGTTACAAAAGTGAAAATGTGTATTATTCTGGGCTTTGATTTGCAGAATCTGTGGGAAGAGTGCTGCCCCGATGGATAATTCCGCTGCCAAAACGGTCTTGAAGCGAGTCGATGGTGCGGTATAATTGTTGTTTTTTGGGCGAATAATCAAAAATGCTGTTTTGAACTGTCTGGTCGGAAATATCTAATTTTACACCGATTAAACGTATTGCTTCACCTTTATATAATTGATTGAAAAGCAATTGCGCAGTGGAAATAATAGTGTCGGTAAAGTTGGTGGATGATATACGGCGGCTTTTTTCTACTGTTTTGAAAGATGGGAAACGTAGTTTGATGGATACGCCAACACAGTTTTTGCCAAGTTTGCGCAAACGGTGAGCAAGAGCATCACACATATATATAATAGTGTCGATGAGAATTTGACTATCGCGGACATCGGTTTCAAAGGTGGTTTCGTTGCTGATTGACTTTGGGTCGCGATATGTGCAGAGAGGTGTGTTGTCGATGCCGTTGGCCTTTTGCCACATAATTTCGCCATATTTGCCAAAAGTGCGTACAAACAGCGATTTGGGATACAAACGGAGGTCTTTGATGGTGTAAATGCCAAGACCATTGATTTTTGGCAGGGAGGACTCCCCTACCCCTGGAATCTTCTGAACAGGCAGCGGGTCGAGAAAATCTTGCAAATTATTATAATCTACAAAAATTTCACCCATAGGTTTGGCTTTGGCAGAGGCTATCTTGGCTACGGTCTTGTTTGGAGCAAGTCCAAATGATATTGGTAGTTTGGTTTCGTTGATGATTCGCATACGCAGATTGTGACTCCATTCCAACACATTGAAATACTTGTCCATACCCGAAAGGTCGATGTAAAACTCGTCGACAGAGGCTTTTTCGTAAAGCGGGGCATCGGATTCCACAATGTCGGTAACCAATTGAGAATAATGCGAATATATCTTGTGTCCGCTGTAAACCACCACTGCCTGAGGACATAATTTGCGAGCCGTAACCATAGGCATTCCCGAATGTGCGCCAAATTTGCGAGCCTCGTAACTTGCAGTACTCACCACCGACCGCTCCGAAGTGCCACCACAAAGCACAGGTTTGCCAACGAGTTCGGGATTGAGCAGACGTTCCACCGAAACGAAAAAGGTGTCGAGGTCAATATGCAAGATATAACGCATTGAACTATTGCAATTTAATAGTTACAGTAGCAGTTTTTTCATCGGACTTAATATTAGGGAATACCTGATATTCGCCCTTGGTAAGTTTATATCCAACAGCATCATTCGTCTGCTTTTCGGTCCAAAAGGCCTTTTCAGACTTGCCGTTTTTCATTATCCAAAAACCATTGTTGCTGCCCGTTACCGACACAATCGTCATAGTCTTAGAAATCTTGGCCTTCTGTGAAGATAGTTCGGCATTGCGACCCGGAAAACGCTGCTGAGAGCCCGAAATCACAACCTGTTGAGCCGAAGCCGTGGCTATCCAAAACACAAAAAACGATATCAACAACAAGAGTTGTTTCATAGGCTTCGTTTTTTCATAAGTATAACATTTTCAACGTGATGAGTCTGCGGAAACATATCCACAGGCTGAATCTTTATCACATCGTAGAGTTCGCGAAGGAGAGCCGCATCGCGAGCCTGTGTGGCGGGATTGCAACTTACATAAACTATTTTTTCGGGTGCGGCATTGAGAATGGTTCTTACCACATCGGGGTGCATTCCGGCACGGGGTGGGTCGATAATCATTACATCAGGACTGCCATTTTGATTTATAAATTCCTGAGTAAGAACATCTTTCATATCTCCGGCATAAAAAGCGGTGTTGTTGATATTATTGATTTTGCTATTAACCTTGGCATCCTCGATAGCCTCGGCAATGTATTCAATACCAACCACTTTCTTAGCATTGCGAGCTACAAAGTTGGCAATTGTACCGGTGCCTGTGTAGAGGTCGTAAACAGTTTCTGAGCCAGTGAGTGCTGCAAAATCTTTTGCCACACTATATAAATTATATGCTTGCTTTGAATTGGTTTGATAAAACGACTTGGGCTGAACCTTAAATTTCAGATCTCCAAGGAGTTCGATGATATGGTCTTTGCCTCGGTAGCAATGCGATTCAAGGTCGGAATAGTCGCTATTGCGCTTGGGATTGATAAAATAATTCATTGAAGTAATCTGCGGAAACTGTTCGCAAAGAAAATCCATCATTTTTTCGCGTTTTTCGGCAGAACCCTCGTTGAACACCATAATAACCATAACCTCACCGCTCGACGATGTGCGTATGAGAATGTTGCGCAGAAAACCAACCTGCGATTTAAGATTGAAAAATTCGAGACCATTATCGATGGCGTATTGCTTAGCGGCAAGGCGGATAGCGTTTGAAGGGTCGTTTTGCAAAAGGCACTCCTTGATATCCAACACTTTATCAAAACGTCCGGGAATATGGAAGCCGAGCCCTTGCAACTGTTTTTCGGAATCAGGCACTTGCATTTCGTCTTCGGTGAGCCAACGGCACGAAGCAAAGGTAAACTCTAACTTGTTGCGATAATAATATTGATGCTCCGACGGCAAAATGGGCGAAACCTCAGGAATAGGAATTTTGGCAATGTGCTTAAAAGCATCTTCTACCTGCTGTTTCTTGTATTTAAGTTGCAGATTGTAAGGAAGATTCTGCCAAACGCATCCTCCACAGATACCAAAATGCTTGCACTTAGGCTCGGCACGCTGATCGGAATATTTTTTAAATGCAATGGGCTTAGCCTCGCGGAAATTGCGGCTGCGGTGAGTGATTTGAATATCAACCACATCGCCCGGCACCACGCCCTTAACAAAAACCACAATATTTTCAATCTTTGCCATAGCCTTACCTTCGGCGGCTACATTGGTAATTTCTACGTCGGTATATATCTTACCAGTTCTCTGTCTCATTTTATTACAAAAATTATTATCATAAATTCGCTACAAATTTATACATTTGCTGCAAAATTTCTACAAAAATGACAATAAACTTAAAAGAAAAAGATTTAGAGCAACTCGTAATAATGAGCGACAAGGTGCTGATAAAGCCCAAATACCCTCAGGAGAAAACCGAAAGCGGACTTTACCTGCCGCCCAGCGTTATCGACAACGACAAAATCAGTCTCGGATACGTGATCAAAACGGGACCCGGATACCCCATACCCGCCTCCGATGATTACGACGAACCATGGAAAAACAAGGAGAAAAAACTGAAATTTATTCCCCTACAAATGCAACGTGGCGACCTTGCCATATATCAACGCACCGGCGCTATTGAAATAAAATTCAACAACGAACAATATTATATAGTGTCGGCAAGCGCAGTGCTGATGGCAGTGAGAGACGAAGGGTTGATGCGGTAGATTTTTTCGCTTTATTTGCATTTTTAATCAATTATTATTATATTCGCATCATAAAACCAAGAAAAACATTCCATTATGCCCACCGCAGAATTAGATACACCGAAACTAAGAAAGCAGGTAATAGACCGCGTACAGACCCTTGACGCAAGGTCGCTGACCAAATTGCTGTATTTAATTGACACCAATAATTTCTTGGATGATGATGAAGACGACGTTGTAATTGACCTTGATTTTCCCACGCCGCAGACACCAGAGGAGGCAAGGAAAGAGATTGAAGAAATCGAGGAAGAAATCAGACATGGTAAGTTTGCAACCCACGAGGAAGGAATGGCGATGATTGATAAAATGATTAAAGAATATGAAACTCGTTTGGTCGGATAGGTTTAAAGAAAAAATCAGAGATTACTTTGATTATTGCCTCGTTAATTACGGCAAGGCTTCTGCATCAAAGAAACTATCTATGTTAGACAACATCCTCAACGGCTTGTTGCAATTTCCAGAAAGTTACCGCATTAAACCATTGCTTCAAGATATGGAGAAGGAATATCGCTCCATTAATTTCGACAAAATGTTCAAGATAATCTACACCATCGCCGAAAACAAAATCATCATCGAAAACCTCTGGAACACAAAACGCAATCCTAAATCACTAAAAAAGGACATTTAAGAAAATGCGGAGCGTTTCGCTTCCGGCAATTATGGATCCTGCTCGCAAAAAACTCCGCTGAAATAATTCGCCTCTAAGAAACAAGAGGAAAAATAGTTTTATCTAATCCTATCCAAACTCCTCACTTTGATTTCATCCTCGATTACCCCGCGCTGTGCCAAGTAGTCGAAAAAGAGGCATACCAAGGGGAAGAGCAAGGGATAGTTGAAGTTGGTGGAAACCACGTCAAAGTTAAAAGACATATAGCGGTAAAATGCGATTACGGCATAAAGTCCTATGGCTAAGATTATTGCGATAGTGGTTAATCGTGCTTGCAATATGCGGTTTTTGTAGAGAAAAATGATTACAAGATTTAACACCGCGTAGGCAATAATGTATGCTATCAAGGGAATGCCGTTGACCACAGTGTCGACTGCTCCGCTTGTAATACGGCTTATGCCCGAGGCGGTAAAAGTGTAGTCGCCATCTGCCACAATAAGTTGCATCCATTCAAAAGGCAGCATCATACAAGCCATAAGCGCTGCCAAAAACCAAAAAACTGTTTGAATACGTTGTATCATTACTTTAAATTTTACTTTTTTATTAAGATTGGGCAAAATTAAACAAAAAAAACAAGAAAAGATGTAATTTTGCAAAAATTGTATAAACCCAAAGTATGGACAACAAAAAACAGGGCGTTGAGTCCGAATCAGAATCTATAATAATCAAAGGTGCACGACTGCACAATCTCAAAAATATATCGCTAAGCATACCAAGAAACCAACTAATTGTGATAACAGGACTTAGCGGTTCGGGTAAATCTACACTCGCATTCGACACCCTTTATGCAGAGGGTCAGCGCCGTTATGTAGAAAGTCTTTCGGCATACGCACGTCAGTTTTTGGGCAGAATCACCAAGCCCGAAGTGGATTATATCAAAGGTATTCCGCCTGCCATTGCCATCGAACAGAAGGTTACAAGCAAAAACACCCGAAGCACAGTAGGCACATCTACCGAAATATACGACTATCTGAAACTATTGTATGCCCGCATTGGCAAAACCATATCGCCAATAAGCGGACAAGTGGTTAAGCGTCATACAGTTGACGATGTGGTTAACCGCATTGTATCACTTCCCGAAGGCACAAAGGTAACACTGCTTGCCCCTGTGGTTGTTCCCGAAAACAAAACGTTAGACCAACAATTGCAAACGCTTCTTGCTCAAGGCATTACCCGATTGATGGCTATCGACAAAAAAGGAGAAAAAAACGTTGTCAACATAGCAGATATTCCTTCGGGCGAATCAATCGAAAAACAGTATCAAGAAATTTACCTGCTGATAGATAGGTTTAAAAGCAGCACCCGTCCCGACGCCATGAGCCGAATGGGCGACAGCGTTCAAACTGCATTTTACGAAAGCAACGGCGACTGCATGATAGAGATTCAGGGCGACAAAACCGTGCGAGAGAGTTTTTGCACAAGGTTTGAGGCTGACGGTATTAAGTTTGAAGAGCCAACTATCTATACTTTTACATTCAACAATCCTATTGGAGCATGCCCCGTGTGTCAAGGCATAGGTCGCGTGGTGGGCATCGACGAAGATTTGGTGGTGACGTCGAAAAATCTTTCAGTTTTTGACAATGCCGTAAAATGTTGGAACGGTCCGCAGATGAGCCGATTCAAAGACGAATTTATCCGTGTTAATTACAAAAAATTTCCTATTCATAAACCGTATATCGACCTGACAGATAAGGAGAAAGATATTCTTTGGAATGGCAAATACGGAATCAACGAATTTTTTAAATACGTAGAAAGCGAAAGTTACAAAATACAATACCGTGTAATGCTGTCGCGCTATCGTGGACAGACAATTTGTCCTGAATGTCACGGGACGCGACTAAAAAAAGAGGCGCAATATATAAAGGTGTGCAACCACAGCATTGGCGAACTTGTAAACATGCCCATTGACGAACTTTTAGAGTTTTTCCGCGGCATAACGCTCACTGAATCAGAAGAAAAGATAGCCAACAGAATATTCAAAGAGATAATTTCGCGATTGGAATTTCTTTGCGATGTGGGACTTAATTACCTAACGCTCAACCGATTATCATCAACACTTTCGGGCGGCGAATCTCAACGAATAAACCTTGCCACATCGCTTGGGTCGAGCCTCACAGGTTCACTTTATATCTTAGACGAACCGAGCATTGGTCTCCATAGTCGTGATACTGAAAAACTTATCCGCGTATTAAAAAAACTCCGCGACCTTGGCAACACCGTGATTGTGGTAGAGCACGATGAAGACATAATCCGCTCTGCCGACCAAATAATCGACATAGGACCCAAGGCAGGCGTTTTTGGCGGCGAAATAATGTTTCAAGGCTCAATAAAAGAATTAAACAAGGCAAAAAACGGTCTTACAGCGCGTTATCTTACAGGAAAAGAGAAAATCCCTGTTCCCGAACGCCGCAATTGGAATCCAAAATCGTCGCCAAGGATTATCATCAAAGGCGCACGCATGAACAACCTCAAAAATATTGATGTTGAGATTCCGCTCTATATGATGACTGTGATAACAGGCGTTAGCGGCAGTGGCAAATCGTCGTTGATCAAGGGTATTCTTTATCCTGCACTTGCGCAACGAATCAACGATACCGGCATAAAACCCGGCGACCACGACAGCATCGAAGGCGATTTAAAAATGCTCGACAATGTTGAAATCATAGACCAAAACCCGATAGGCAAATCGTCGCGGTCGAACCCCGTAACCTTTATCGGCGCATACGATGATATACGTAAGTTGTTCTCAGAGCAGCAGTTATCAAAGCAAATGGGCTACACACCAGGGCATTTTTCGTTCAACTCGGCTGGCGGACGTTGCGAAGAGTGTCAAGGTGATGGCGTAATAAAGGTAGAGATGCAGTTTATGGCAGATGTTTACCTTGTGTGCGAAAGTTGCGGTGGCAAGCGATTCAAAGACGAAGTACTTGATGTAAAATACAAAGATAAAAGCATTTACGATGTTTTGGAGATGTCGGTACAAGAGGCGGTAGATTTTTTTGGATCCGACAAAGAGAGCAACTCAGCCAAAAAAATTACGTCAAAACTATCGACACTTGCACAAGTGGGACTTGGCTATATCAAACTCGGACAGACATCCAACACACTTTCGGGCGGCGAAAACCAAAGGTTGAAACTTGCGCAGTTTCTTCTTTCGGAGAAAAAAAATCTGCACACGCTCTTTATTTTTGACGAGCCCTCTACAGGATTGCATTTTTACGACATTCAAAACCTATTGAACGCCATCAATGCACTCATAAATCGAGGCAACAGCGTTGTGATCATAGAGCACGACCCCGAAATAATCAAGTGCGCGGATTATATCATCGACCTTGGTCCCGACGGCGGCAAAAACGGCGGCAACATAATAGCCACCGGCACCCCCGAAGAGATTGCCAAATGCAAAAAATCGTACACAGGGCAATATATCAAGAAAAAAATATAGGGTAACATCGTCAGCGGTAAACAGAGCCTCCTCGTAGAAAAACAAATCGGTGATCAAGAGGTCAAAATTGGTGGCGCAAACCTTGCTGATAGTAACGAAATAGCGCATCAGACCGCGGTAATCATCGGCAAATTTGGCTGTTGGAGTGTCGTCGATTACTCGAGCACCTTCATTGTTTTGGTTTTCTTGATTGTTTTAATTGTTATAAAAAGTGATAACATAAACATGAAGTCTGTTAGAAGCGCAATATCAACCACTTAAAAAAAAATACAAAAAAGATGTAAAAAAATAGCGCAGAAAGTTTGCAGATACAAAAATAACCTCTACCTTTGCAACGCAAAAAGCGAAAGACGCACATTGAACGGGAGTATAGCTCAGCTGGTTCAGAGCATCTGCCTTACAAGCAGAGGGTCAT
>JAEDDH010000049.1 GCA_016293845.1 Bacteroidales bacterium
GAATCGTAACGGGCGCGCTTGTAGCGGCAGCCGGAGGCGTACAGCTGGCGTCAATAATTGCGTCTAAACCTACCCCGCCAAACTTTTACAAGGGTGGCGTTATTGGCGGCATGAACGGCGCAACAATGGGAAGCGATAACACGTACATACACGCAAGAGCGGGCGAAATGGTATTAAATGCACACCAGCAGCGCAGCCTTTGGGACATGATAAACGGACAAGACAGCAGGCAGCAGGCCGGTCTTAATTTGACTGTAAACAATACGCAATCAAATAAAGTTGATACACAATTCAGAGAAGAAGACGGCGCGGTTATTTTGGATATTGTCGACAAACGGGTAAATAAAGGATTTATTGACGGCACATACGACGGCGGCTATGCAAGTATGCTGTCACGACAAGAGGGGGTACGGATATTATGAGCGTAGAGTGGGACACAACAAACTTACCGCTTAAGAAATTGTACGGCGTACAGACGGGTTACGTAGATAACGCAATCAAGACGGAATACGACAGTGGGCGCGTGGTAATGGTACAGAAGAACTCCAGGAACAAGCGCCGTTATAACGTATCATACGCGGCAACAAAGACGCAGGAAACGGCGTTTTTTAATTGGTATGAGAATACGCTGGGCGGAAACGCGGGGACGTTCACCTGTACGAGCTTACGGGGCACGGGCACCCAGCAGGAATACAGAATAGAGGGCACGCCGACAAGTTCGGGTATGAATATCAAAGAAATAAACATGGTGTGGGTAGAAGTATGACAAGTAATGAAATTTATAACAATTTATTCCACGGCGGCGCTTTTTCATTGCCGTACTTAATCCGTATGTATCACCCGAATTATGGAGCGCTTTATTTTGCAAATAATAACGAGGATATAGTCTATAATGGTAACACATACCACGCGAGCAGCTTTAAATATACCAAGCCTAAAACCATAGGCGGGGTTTTACAAAACGGCAGCCTTGAAATAACGGCCATAGATAACGAGGCTATAGACATTATAGACAGCAGCGACGAACTGTTTGAAGTAATGGCGGTGGGCGTAATCAACGACGGGAACGTTACGCCGATTAAGGCATTTAAGCACCAATACGGCAGCGCAACGACAGATGAACAAATGAAAATAACTATTACATTCACGAATGATGACCGGCTGGGAATGGTATTCCCGCCGTATGTTTTCGACGCAGAAAACAACCGGGGCAACGCATGATAGAAATAAATGATTTAATCGGCACACCATACAAAGACCACGGACGCGACGCGGCAGGATATGACTGCTACGGTTTAGCGATTGAGGTGGCGCGGCGGTTTGGCTATAAGCTAAACGACGTAATATATGAAAATCACGACATAGAGTTGAGCGCCAAGAACGTGCCCACGTTAAATATAACACCGATAGACGCACCACGCGAGGGAGCAATTATCGAAATGGAAACGGGCAACGAGCTGCATATAGGAATATGCTTAAACGCGCGAGAGTTTATCCACATGACGCGAAACGGCTGCAGAATAAACCAAATAGGAGCTATTAAAGTAAGGGGCTATTATGGCATTGATACACGTATTTGACGGACTTAATCATAACACATCATACACATTCAACGGACGCCTGCGCGACCACATAAAGGGCGTAAATTGGGAAAATAGTATTATTTTACGTGGGGGCTACAGAGTAGACGCAGACTATGAAGTCCAGCCCGACGATATTATTTATGTAAGAAAAACACCAGCAGCAGCCACAACGGTGGCAATCGTAGCTATTGCAGCCGTAGCAATTACGGCGGGCGTAGTAGCGGGCGTTTCCATCTACAAACAGAAGCAGGCAGAAAAGGAAATGGAAGCGGCGCAGAAAGCGGCAAAAGCGGGCGCAGAGCAGACCGGCAAGCTGCCGTTTGTAAAGGGCGCGAGAAACCAAGCGGCCACAGGTCAGACTTTCCCTTATATAATCGGCGAAACATTATTTACACCGTACAGGCTTTGTCCGGCGCATTACACAATAGCAGGCGCTAAAGGTGAGGAACAATATTATAACGTAGTACTTGAATGCGGATACAACAACCTTGTAATCGACAAAATCAAAATGGGCGAAACCGTAATAAAAACGTTCAGCGGAGACACTCCACAAAACGGAGAATATAGCTGGGACAAGGGCACATATTACGACGAGCGCAACAAAATAGAAATCAGACAGACGGGCGACTTCATCAACGCGGATTTTAACGAAAAAATTGTGTTGACAGAATTAAACGAGGAAATCCCGCACGACCACGAGTCAAGCGACCCAGATGAAAACGCACAAATTGAAGAAAAGTGGCAGACAGGTGTTGTGCAGGAATTGCCAAGCAGACCAATGAAAGTAGAATTGATAGCGCTATTTGACGGTTTGCAGATATACGACGACGGCTGGAAAAGTCAAACAATCACACTACAGCCACAGTGGACGAACAACCCGGACGCAGCAAGCCCGACTTGGCACGACTTTGACACGGGCTTTATTCAGAATGGCACGGCGTCAAATACGTTTGAATACAACACCAAGCAGCAAATGAGATACAGCGCGGTGCAGACATTCACGGCGGCCCAGGCGTACGGCAAGAAAATAAGCGTAAGAGTTCGCAGAACCACACCAAAGGCAGAGAGCAACGCAAAGGACACCGTTTATTTATTGGCAGTACAGACTACCTGCTACGACGCGAAAAAAAGTACATCATCAAGCCTCGTGGCCGCTAAAGTTTTGGAAGACACAGAGCGCGACAAATGCACACGCTTAGGAATCCGGGTGGCAGCAAATGCAAACACCAGCGGAAACCTTGACGCGTTCAGCATTATTACACGCGCCTGCGCGAGAACATGGAACGGCAGCGCATGGACGAGCGCAAGAACCCCGACAAGCAACCTAGCCGCGTGGGTTTTGGAAATTATGACAAGCAGCAAGCACGCGCCGAGCAAGTACGAAGACAGCGAGCTGGATCTTGCAACCTTTGGCGAATGGTACACATATTGTCAGACGCAGGGGTTCAGAGCCGACGGCGTTATATGCAGACCGACAAAGAAAAAGTCAATCATTGAAACGCTATGCAGAAACGGAAACGCGGCGCTGGTATTCAATCCAATGACGGGAAAAATTGAGGTCGCAATAGATAACGGGCGCGACTATTCAATAGCGTTTTTAAATAGCGACACAATTCAGACAATAAGCACCACGAAAGAGTTTAAGCGCAAGACAACAGGAAAAAAAGTTACATACGTAAACAAAGACGGGGACTACGACGCCGACAGCGTTATTTTTATGCGCGACGGCGGGAACTACGACCCGCAGACCGACACCTTAACACAGACGGCGCTGGAGTATATCACGACATACCAGCACGCGTTTAAATACGCATGGCGACAAATGGCCGAGGAAATGGCACAGCCGCGAGTGGCAACGGTCAAGGTTGGACGCGAGGCGGCTTATTACCCGATTTTTTCGCGCGTAGAGCTCCAGCATAAAAGCCTTAAAATTGGACTTTCACACGGTAAAATAACAGGCTTGAAATGGCAGAGCGGACTTTTAAAAGAAATCTACATAGAGGGCACGGTGACGTTCCCAGCAAATGTAGCCTGCGGCGTAATCATAAACTGCGTATCAGACAGCGGGCGCGGACTATGCGCGCTTAAGGTAACAGGCACGGGCACAACGTCAACGCTGAACGTTACTACAACGATACGACAGAGCGCGGACATAATACCACGCGCGGGCAATTATTTTAGTTTTGGAAAGCTGGACAACGACGGCAATTTTACAACCGTTACAAACACCATGAAAATAACAAACGCCGAGGAAACAGACGACGGCTACACATTGACGCTGGTCGACTACAACCCGGCACTGTACACATACGGCACTTTGCCGGAATACAAAAGCAATCTCACAAAGACGCCGGACGGTTCAAAAAAGACCGTTGAAGATCAGCGCGACTATATACAGCAGGGAGAAGCCGAAGCACTAGCCAGCGGAGCTGTACAGGCTGCGGTTGATACGACAATTAAGGGCGTAAGATTTACGAACGTATACAAGGTTAAGCCCGTAGAAATGAGCCTGGAGGAAATCGTCGCAAAAATGGACGCGGACGCGAGAAACGCAAGCGCGTCTATAAGTATAAGCGAGGACGAAATATTATTAAAGGTTGAGGACTTGGACGAACAGCAGCGCGCATTTATCAGCCTAACAAAATCGCAGATATTGGCACAGGTTGACGACATGGCGCAGGAATTGACGGGCTTAATCAATGTACAAGCCGGAGCCGTAAGCGCATTAGTAGAGGGCGGCGGCGCAGCGGGACAAATGAGTTTAAGCCTAAACCTGCCTATTATGATAACAGCCGAAACCCGCGCGCAATTAGTTGCAGCCAGCACCGAAGAAAAAGTCGCCGCCGTATATGCACAGCTAGAGGGTACAAGCGGCGCGGGTATAAGATACGCAATAAAAGACACCGCCAGCAACGCCGCAGTAAAAGCACTATGGGACGACGCGGTGGCAGGCGCGCTTATAGCAAGTCAGATAGACTTATCAGCTACACAAATAAATGTAGCGGCAGAGCATGTTGTTATTACAGGGCAAGGCAGCACACAGGGGCAGACGATTATTGACGGTGGATATTTAAGAACCGCTTTAATTGATGTACAAAATATTTTGACTAAGAACCTCACATTAAAGGACAAGGGCGTTTTACGTTCATCGAATTATGACGGCACAATCGATGAAGACGGCAACATAACAAAATATGGAAATCAAGGCTGGGCAGTAGACCACGCAGGAAAAAGCGACTTTGTAAATATGCGAGCATTAAATGCTCAGATTATGGGTAGTATAGAATCAGAAAATTTTGATCCAAATAGCAAAACAGACGGGTATAAATTTTATCATGACGGAGAATTTGCAAGGGGAATCGTTCCGATGTTAGAAACATACCAAATAAAATCTACTTTTAAAGATACCCCGGTAATCTTCCCTCCAAGAGGTATTGCATCTAAAGAATTTATCAGACATACATTTTCAATGTCGAGGTACAGAGATTGGGGCTCTATATTTGCTAGATTAGGACTTGAAACTGGTAGAAAATCTACAGACGGTTATATATTATGCGATGGAGTAATCAACAATAAGAATGTTCACTATCTAGCTATAATAAACTCCTCGTCGGCATCTAGTATAACTGCATACGGTTATAACAACAGTACGCTTAACATAATCAATGAATCATTCACATACGGGAACTATCCAACAGCTAGCGTAGATATTATCTTTTAATACAATTTTCCCGAGTATTTCCACTAATCCTGCGACTTTGCAAGGCGGGACAATTCCAGCACGCGCGGTTATTTTTTTTATTTGTTTAATTATTTGTACTAATGAAAAGAAACGCTTACGAACAAACACAATTTTATTTATTAAAAAAATCGTAATTCACAAATAACGAATAAAAACGAAAAGAACGAAACAGAAGAAAAAAAAGGAAAAATGCAATAGTTTTATTCTTAATATGTATGAAAAAGTATACAGTTTTAATATAAAATATCACGATAACGTGATTATTTAATAGCATTTTCCTTTTTTTCGTTACATTTCGTAATTTTCGTTTTATTTCGTTTTCATTCCTTTTTATTCGTAATTTTCGTTATTTTCGTAACAATTCGTTTTTATTCGTAATCATTCGTAATCATTCGTAATTTTCGTCACGCTGAATAGAATAGAAATGAAATGAAATGAAATGAAATGAAATGAATTGAATTGAAAAGAATATATAGCGCATAAAATGCGCCCGCTCCCCAGTATGACATTTTGGGAAACGGGATTTTTCAGAATCCGGCATTATCGGAGCAGCGAAAAAAACTTTAATTTTTTTTATTTTTACGCTTGACAATTCTGCGTGTTGGCTTTATATTTTAATCATCAGCCGATAATCAACGGCTGCATTTATTAAAAACGAGCTGCTAATTTTTGGTCTGTTAATTAGCCGCTTGTTTCGGTACGAGCGACTATTACGGTAACTCGTAAATCTAACCCGCAACGGATAACAGACCAATCCGAAGCGGGTTTTATTTTTTTATTAAGAGGTCTGAAAATGACAAAAAGAAACACCAGCAACTACCCTATCGAACTAATCACCAGCTACAGGGCGGGAAAAATCAGCCGCCAGCAATTCATTAAACAATTCAGCGATTGGCAGAAAGCGCAGGGTATTAACTACGACTGCAAAGGCACGGCGGACAAGCTGGGTGTTCATGTTGAGTACAGGGGAATAACGGCAACAATCCGCGACGGAAAATTAAGTTTTATCACGGGCGACAATTGTGAGCCGAACAGTCCAACACATTTTTTACAGCATGAAGCAAATTCTGTTTTTGAATTCCGCCGCAAGGTTGATTTTTCCCTCAATGCGAGAAACTACGGGGGCGCGAAATGGAACTGAAGGACATACCCGAAAGCGCGGTAATCCAGCAAGTGAAACAGGTAATCAAAGTAACGGGCTTGAAAATCCAGCGCATAAATACGGGCTGTTTTGTAATTGGCACGGGAAGAAACCGGCGTTTTATTAAGACGGCAGACGCGGGAACATGCGACTTTGAGGGTTACGACAACATCGGGCGTTTTGTAGCGATTGAATGCAAGCGACCAATCGGCGGGCGATTAAGCCCAGCACAAAAAGAGCGTATAGCGGACATCAACCGCAAGGGTGGCGTGGCGTTCGTAGCGCATAGCGGAGCGGAGGCTTTGGAGAAATTAAAGCAGCGAGGCTGCTTAATTGGGGCATAGCCGAACGGCCTTTACCAGCGGCATAGGGGCTTATATATTGCGAATGACAAGGAACGCAATATATAGCGGGTTCAATTCCCGCGTGTTCGCAAAGGGCGAAAAGCTGGCCAGCAAGGAACCCAAAAAATTACGAGGTGCGAAAAATGAAAAATGCAATTTTAAAAATCTGCGAAAAATTGCGCGGATATTCAGACACAGATCCGTATTTTGAAGTTACGGAAGCCAAACAGAACGAAAACGGCACTTTTACAGTTACATGTAAAGTAGTAGACCCAGCAGAGGAACAGGGGGCAGCAAATGAAAGTAACTAACAGGCTACACATGCCGGAAGCGTTCGTCAAAGCCGTAAGCACAACACGCCATAACGAGGCCGGCTGCTTTAGCGCTACTACCCTAAATAAAGGCGCAAAAGAAATTATTTTGACCGACCGCCACTTTGACGAAATCACCGTAGACGCAGCAGACAGCGTTTGGGCGGTATGGGGTACAGCAGTACACGCATTATTAGAAAGCCAGCCGGACAATAATTTCCATGAGGAATACTTCAAAGTTCCGGTTTCCAATTCCTACGTTACGGGGCAGGTAGACAGCTACGACCTGGAAAACGGCGTAATAAACGATTGGAAAACCGCGAGCGTATGGAAAGTTCAATTTAATGATTTTAGCGATTGGCGCCGGCAGGGTTTGACATACGCGTGGCTATTGCAGCAGAGCGGCCTTGATGTAAAAAAATGCCGTTTCGTGGCATTGCTTAAAGACCACAGCAAGACAAAAGCCAAAACCGACAGCAGTTACCCGCAAAGCCCCGTATTCATATACGAGTTTGACGTGACAGCCGCAGACATGGAAGAAACCGCCGCCCGCATTTTGGCAAAGGTGCAGGAAATCGAAAGCGCCTACGAATTGGACGACGACGCAATAGAACCATGTAGCGCAGAGGAACGCTGGGCGGACGGTGAAAAATGGGCAGTAATGAAAAACGGCAGAAAAACCGCGGTAAAGGTTTTCGACAACCAGCAGGACGCGGACGCAATGGCCGGCGAACTTGGAAACAGCCACTACGTAGAACACCGCCCCGCAATCAGCAGGAAGTGCGGCGAATATTGCAACTGTAAAGATTTTTGTAACTTTT
>JAEDDH010000050.1 GCA_016293845.1 Bacteroidales bacterium
CTTCCTCGTCCTTTATTGCCTGCATTGCTGCCGCGCTTGCTTTAATTGCGTTGTCGGCTGCGTGCCAGCTGCAATGTAGACGGGCTGCTATGGTTGTAACAAAGCCGTTGCTATCCTCAATGGCGGCGAGCAGGTCTTTTTCTTTTATGCTTTTTTTTCGTCCCATTTTTACCCCTTACTGTTTCGCTTTTATTGCGCTTTTTTCGTTCCTTTTCGTTATTTTCGTTTTGTTTCGTTCGCGTTCGTTATTTTCGTTTTAGTTCGTTTTTTATCGTAACGCGCCACTTCCTGCATCTACGCCGTAAAAGTAAAAAAACCGCTTAATCATTTGAGATTAAACGGTTTATATAAAAAGCCGGACGGTCGGATTTGAACCGCCTCTTTTTTGCTGGATCGCAAAACGTGCCACCATTTACACTAGTCCGGCAAGAATTACATATATTATACACAATAAACCGTTATTCTGTCAATTTTATTTATGTCTATCTATTTGTTTTATCTGCTCGCCCTTATACATTCCAGCGTTCATTTTATCAATCTCGCTGAACGGAATAATCGGGACGGTCAATCTTTCCCGCGCAGCCTTATTTATAAAATAGATATACCGCAGCATGAAACCGCATGCAGCCTTTACGCCGTATTTTTCCCATTCCGACATAGTTCTGTATTTATGCTCAATTCCCAGCCTTGCGCACAATTCCTTTACTTCTTTGCAATCCCAATCCGCAGTTAATGTAAGATTTGCGATCCTTTCGCCATTCGGGAACTCTAAAATTGTTTTGTTGCTGTTAATCTGCGTCAATACAAAACCCGACGCCCTATAAATAGTCCCGTCGCCGCATTGCGTGCCGTCCGCAAACGATAAAATCCATTCAATATTTGGGTAGTGTTTTTTTATTATTTTCATTGCTACGGAAATACAGCGACTTTCACTGTTCCGCGGCAGATAATCGTCAAAGGCCATTCGGTTTAATTCCAAGAAGTCGTTCCATTTTGTGCCGGAAACAAGGCCTATTACTTTGGATCTATCCATAGGGCAGCCAAAGGACATAACACCATGCAGGACGCCGTTATAAAATGCACCGAGGTGTAACTGTGAGTTATTGACAACCTTTCCGCTGTAATGGTGTGACCTAACAAATTCGTTTGCAATTTTTGCCGGCAGCGGTTTAATTAAAATATCTTTTACGTTAATTTCCATTCAAATACCTTTCGCAAATATACGTTATAGCGTTTCCGTTGCTGTTCGGATTTTCTGCGCTCTTTTTATGATCGCATTTGCTCAATGCTGCCTTTATGATTTCAACCTGCGCTGCGGTCAATGTAAAATTCATGGTACACATTGTGTCACGGTCGCCGCTTTTCAATTCGGGAAATTCAAAGTCCTCGGCTGTCGATTCTGTAATAAAATCAATTACTCCCGAGGGCAGTGCGATTTCCTCAAAATCAAGCTTCAAGTCGCCCAAAAATGCGGCAACGCTGTCGGCTGTCATGTGGCCGTATTGGCTGTTTAATTTAAGCAGCTTTTCTTTTGCCTCCGCCTCGTTTTTGGCGCTGATGTATACGCAAGGCAGGGCGGGGATTTCTTCGCCTGCTGCTGCCATTTGCTGCAATGCTTTAAATCTTCCATGCCCATCAATTACATTATTTTTGCCGTCGTTCTTCCATACGAAAAAAGGAAAACTAAAGCCGTGCTTTTTAATGCTTTTAATAATCTTTTCAACGTCGCCGGCGCTGCGTTCCTTTAATTCGCCTTGAAACTCTGTTAATTCGTTCAGCTGAATTGTATCGCTGCCGGTGCAATTTATTTCTATTTTCATACCTTTATAGTCATTTTTTTTAATAAAAATAGGCGCTTTTTTGCGTTTTATTTACAAAATCGCGCCCCGTAATGACAATAAATAGCCGTTTTTTTATCAATATAGTTTTTATTTTTCTGACATTGTTTTTCTTGTTTCTTCGCAGCCTGCTATATATGCTTTTCTAATTTCGTCTATCACTTCCGGCCGTGATAAAATCTCATTAAGCTCAACACGACTGTTATGTGTAGTATATAACATTGCTTTTTCTTCGTCCGTTAATTCTCTATCTTCCATTTTCGCACCTCATGTTTATTTATTATCGTTTTTCGTAATTTTCGCCAGCTGGAATATATAGCCGGTTCTTTTTCCTGCATTTCTATTGCGCCAAATAATGACAATAAATAGCCGTTTTTTTATCTGTTATTTAGTCTGATTTGCTCTTTTATCTTGGCTTTAAATTCCTTGAGTGGGTCTTCAATCTCTAATGAAATTGAACCTCTTCTATACTTTCGCATTTGTCGCAGTTCCTCTTTTTGCTTTTTGGAAAGTTTTATTTTTAATTCCGTGCTTCTTTTTATTTCCACGGGCTTTCCGTCCTGCATAAAATAAAAATTATAATTGCAGTTTTTTTTTGTTGCCATTTTTATTCATTCTCCTTTGGAAGTACAATTTCTTTCCAAGCAATAACATTATATAAATCCTGCCCGTCTATCGTAATATATCGCTTTGCTACAGTATGATAATATCCAACTACAGCTTCATCTTTTGATATTTGGCATAGAATGTCATTTTCATTGTTTGGATTTCCGTCTTTCACATTATGCCATTCATTAGCTTTGTTATAGCCGAACTCTGCACCTTGCTGGAAACCGGACTTCCAAAGTTCACATTTTGTATTGTAACTACAAAACGCATAAGGCGGTTTATTATCTTCTGCTTCTTTTTCAAACATAGTTACTCCTTAATATTTTACATCGCCACGTTCAAAATCATAGTTAGCAATCCTCTGCCTTTCCATTTCTTCTGCAAGAACTTCTTCTTCGTATCTCATATATTCTTGATAATCTTCTATGTCATTTTCTATTTTTTCGTTTTTATTTATATTTGCCAGCTGGAATATATAGGCAGATACGGTCATATTTTCCGCCGCTGCCTGTTGCTTTAATTTTTCTATCTTCTCCGGCTGTCCGCTTATGCAGATAGAAACGCGCTTTATTCCGGTAGCTTTACGGCCGCCTCCGTGGTAGCCGTAGCCTGTGTATTTTTTTTCTTCTGCCATTATTTATCTCCACTGACACCAATCGTTGAAAGGGTTATCTTTCACACTTTCAATGAATTCTCTAGCTTTTTCTTCAGAATAAAAGTTTTTCTGAAATAAAGAAACTGCATCTTCTTCAGAAATCTCTTTTGCATCTTTCAAATCTGATTTTTCTGAATATCTGATTAAATCCCTTTCTCTACCTAAAGTTATAAATAATTTTTTCATTTTCTTTTCCTTGCAGGCTCTCGTTCCTGCCTTATGATTATAATATACACTCTTTTTTGTTTTGTGTCAATACAAAATACAAAAAAAATATAAAAAAAGCAGCAGTTTTTTTTCTGCTGCTGTGCGGCTTTTTTACACCTCCTAAATGCTGCCACTTCCGCCGGTAAAATCCGGAAGCGGGTTTTCTGCGCTGTAGAATAAATGTAAACAATAATCATGTATGTTTACATGCTTTTCTTTTTCCGGCAGTATAAATACCGCTTTTTTATCGTCGCCTATAAAATCCCGTTTAATGCGTGTTAGTTCCTCATACATCGGCAGCCTGCTTTTTCTGCTTACTGATACATGCAACCATTCTTTACCGTCGTCGTATTCGCCGGCGCTGGCCAAAATAATAAGCCCGTTGAACTCCCAGCCTGCCATATATTCGGCGGCGGCTTCGCCCATTGTAAGCGCTATTGGTAACGCTTTATAAATTGCCTGCGGACGTGGAAAATATGCCGCGTCTTTTATTTTAATATCTTTCATTTTTACACCTCTCTAATTGGCTTTAACCCGCATTTTGCTCGATAACGTGCGCGGGCTTTTCTGTTTATTTCCTCGCGGTGCTGGTCGTCGTATTCCTTTTGCTTTTTAAGCGTTTCCTCGCGTTTCTTCATATATTGCGCGCGTCTGTATTCTGCGTTATATGCCGGCTTTTTAATCGCGTAGATAATTTCTATTCCTAGATCCCGCGCCAGCTTATGCTCAATCTTTGCGCCTGCTGATTCTCGCCAGCCGTTTAGCATATAAATGGCGTCGCAATCGCATAATAATTTAATATCGTGGCGCATATAGTCCGCCCATGTGGCGCCGTCCGGCAGCTGTTCCTCCGCTGGGTTTACCGGCTGAAAGCCTGCAATTTTAAGCGCCGATTCTGCCGCCTCAAAGTCGGCTTTATAATTTGCATTGTTTGTTATTTTTCCACTGATGTATATTTTTTTCATTTCTTATCACCTTTATTTTTTGCGCGCATTTCGTTTTTGTGTTGTTTTGCAATTATTGCAGATTCTATATTTATTCCGTCCTTATATGCTGCAATGAATACACAAATAACTATGTCTGCCAATTCCTCCGCGTATTCGTCAACCTTGCCAGCGTCGGTTTTTATTTCTACGCTTTTTTCTACCGCCTCTATAACTTCACCTGCACAATGTTTCAATATTTTTTTAATGTCTATATTTGCGCCGTTTTGCTGTCTTTTTAATGCGGTATAATATGCTTTTTCTGCCGCCTCGTTAAGTTTCATTCAATTACCTCCAATAAATCAAAAATATAGTTTTTCCATTTGCGGCCGGTTCTTATGGATTCAACTAGCCGCTTTTTCCTCAATCCCTTAAATGCTGGGTTTAAATACAATTCCGCTGTGCTTTCATAGGTTGTATATATTCCCGTGATTACGTCTTTTACTAGGTATTTATATTTGATACGCGCGCCGTTACGTTCCGGCAATTTGTCCGTATATACCACCATTTGGTCGCGTTTGTTTTGGTGGTCTTTCCCGAACAATTCCCACTTAATGCGCGTATACAAATACCCCGTTATACTGTTCGTAATTTCAAAGGCCGGCCGTTTAAGGTATTGCTCTATAATGTACGTTGCGGCATCGTGCGCTTTCTGCTTTCGCTCGTCTGCGCTCAATGCTTTTATTTTTGCATTGCTACGGCTGCGGCTGTTGATAGTCTTATAAGCTATCGTTACCAGCTTTTCATACATTTCCGCCATTGCCTGCGCGTCGCCGTTTTTTAATCTGCTTTGCAAAATAAAAAGCTGCTGGTTGTCGCTCTCAGCCATTTTGCGCCCTCAGTTCTATGCGGTAGCTTTCGCCGTTTAATTCCCGAACCTCGGCGCTTTCAACCAATCTGTCGGCCGCTGCTACGCCGATATACTTTAGAAAATCCGCCTTTTTTTTGTTGCTTATTAAAACCGTAGGCTTGCGCGTGTTATATCTCGCATTAAGGATTTGATACAACATGTACTTTTCGTCGGCTGCTGCAATGCCGCGCCCGATTTCGTCAATTACCAATAAAGGAACATGGCCGTAGTATTGGATAATATCCGCCTCGGTGTCGTTCGCCGTAAATGATTTTGCGCGGCGCATTTCCTCGACAATTTCCGGGGCTGTGCGGTATTTCCCGCCGACCTCGCGTATAATCGCGCAGGCTAGATGTGTTTTACCGGTTCCGACGTTGCCAATCATTACCAAACTTTTAAACTCGCCGCATTTTACAGCGTGTATAAAGTTTGTAACTGCTTTGGCTACTGTGGCCTGCATTTCGTTTGTTATTTTGTATGTGTCTAACGATTCATTAAAATAACGCTCCGGCACTCCGGTTTTTTGGTAGCGTTCTATTTTTTCTTGTGCTGCCTGCTGGCGTTCGCGCCGTTCTATTTCCGCGTCGTGTTCGGCAATTTCTTCCTGTGTCTTGTTGCGCAAGACTAATAAATCGCCATTCAGGAAATTTATTATTCCGTCCATAATGCTGCCCTCGCTTTTTTCTCTTTTAATTCTTCTTCGATGAATAAATCGGGTTGATAACACGGCAGAATTTTTTCGTAGAACGCCCGGACGTATTCCTTTTTCAGCTCGAAGCCGTATGCTCTGCGTCCCTTGTTTTTTGCGGCTAATAGCGTTGTCCCGCTTCCAGCACAACAGTCAATTACTACATCGTCAATGTCGGTGTATAATTCTATTAGGCTTTCCAATAGTGGTACTGGCTTTTGTGTCGGGTGAACTTTCGGGGTGGTTCTGTCCTCTATCCATTCACGGCACTGGAAAATCATGCGACCGTTGTTGCGAAATTTCGGCAACTTGTCCCTGTAGAATAAAATTGCAATTTCAAAATTACCGACCGCCCGCATATTTGCCTTTAACACCTGAGGTGAATAATTTTTGTAAAAAATTAAAATTTGGTGGTTCTTGAAGCCGTATTGTTCGGCAAAGTGTATAAGTTCTTCTTGTTGCTCGTAGGCACAAAACAAGATCATGCAGCCTGCGTCATTTTTTTCTTTCGGCTCTTTTTTCAAGAGGTTGCTGCAAAAGTGGAAGAATTCGGCAATTCTGAACCCAGCTTTGTTGTCGGTGTCAAATGCCTGTTTTCCCGCAAGTTTGCTTTCTCCGTTTTTATTGTCGCCTCCGTTATACCAAACGGGATTACTGCCGTACATATTAGTGCCGATTTGATAGGGAATGTCTGTTAGTATTAACTGAGCTTTTAAGATTTCGTGGCTTTTCCAATTCTGAAAATTATCATTGTATAAAGCAATTCGCTCCATTTTATTTACTCCTCTTGTTTTTGTTTAAAACAAATCCTCATAACCTGCGGTGTCGGCGTCTGTGGAGTTGTTTTCCCATATTGTGCCGGCTGCCTTATTGTTTGCTTTTTCGCGTGTATTCCAATTCTGAACCGCGGCCTGCCATGACTTCATAGCATTACGCCCAATTTTCCAGCCGTTGCTTTCGTAATAATTAAAGAACTGCTGCGCGTTTACGGTGTATTTTTTTTCTTTGCAAAATGCCTCGATTTCTTCGACCGTCGGCTTTACAAAGTTTTTTCGTTTGGGCTTTTCCTGCGCCGGTTTTTCTTCCGGTTGCGGTTCAACTGCCGAGTTTTCCTCGGTTGTTGCCGGCTCTGCCTTTTTTCCTGCGCGGTTCGCTGCGTTTACTTCGCGGCGGTGTGTCTGCTGGTCTATCAGGTCTTTGCAGATTGTCCACGCAATCTCTAACGCCTCGCTGTTGAACGTGTCCGGTGCGGTTCCGTGCAGTCCATACTGTATGATTACTTTGCGCAACCACTCGCGTTCTTCAATGTCTTTTATTTTTTCAATTATGATTTCAAATGTTTCGTAATATTGAAAATACGCCTTTTTCATTTTTTCACCTCATATTTCAGCGCCTCGCGGGTGTATATTTTTTTACATAGCTTTATACATTCCGCGGGGTTGCGGCTTATATCCAGCGCCGCGTTACATTTAAGGCTGCATGTATACCCTACATTAAACGGGTGGTCTATTACCATGTCGCCATATTTCGCGCGGTTCGCTTTTGTATTCCCTATTCGGTGCGCCCCCTGCGGCTGCCCGTCGCGCAAAGGCCGCCCGCATACCTCGCAAACGCCGCCGCTTATCGCCAGCGCGTAGCGGCGTTGCTCTTTTTCCGTTTCTGTCATTCTGCCGGCCTCGTTATTTCATGCAGGGTAGTTTTCAATCCGTTCAATATCTTAACTAGATTCCTGGCGGTTGGATAAATTAAGCCGCTGCAATATTTGCTTATTTGTTCCGGTGTAATTCCGGTTCTATTGCTCAATTCACGCCGTGTTATATGTTTTTGGTTCATCACTCTTTTTATCCCCATTCCAATAGAAAGAACTAAAGCTGCTTCTGTCATTTCAACCCCCGCAATAAATGGGCGATTACTTCCACCGTCCAGCC
>JAEDDH010000014.1 GCA_016293845.1 Bacteroidales bacterium
TATGCTCCGCAAACACGACAATAAAGGCGATGTAATAGTGGAACACAAGGCTCGTATTGTGGAATATTGGACAAATACGACCATCGTTGGCAGATAGCACTATTATACAAGCAGTTGAAACAGAAGTTAGAAATAGGCTGATGTATTACATTGATATGTACGAACTGATTTACAATCCCGAAAAAGAATGGAATAATGTTAACCGTAAACTTTTCGACTCGCAACTCAAAATAATCTTTCCAAAATAACCTTTGGTTCGTCGTATAAAAAATAGCCCCTACAATACTTTGTAAAGGCTATATGGAAGTCGTGTGTCTTTTTTATCGGACAGCAATAATAATATTATTACTTTTGCGTATCAAACACAAAACTTTCGAGTGTGCATATAGATTTTTCCTTTTCGGGAGAAGAAAAAACAAAGAAAATAGCGTGTTTACCCGAAAAATTTGCCAATTCGGACAAAGAAACCGACATTTGGGTGGATTCCTTCGGCATATCGGCTGTGAGTTCTATGCTACCAAGCACTCTGCCGCCGTCGTAAGTCCAAGGACGGTCGATCATAATGTCGATATTACCGTTGATACCTTCTGGTATAAGATTGATATACAAGCGAATATCTTTTTTACCTTGTGTTTGGTCAAAATTAAAATATTTGTAACCCACAATTGAACTATCGGTATTGTTTACCACAGGGTTGATGTTGTTTTTATATGCGTAAGGTTCTGACTCATTGGTTTCTGTGCCATACGCAGCCGCAATATACGAGCCAAAAAACTTGTTGTTTGGCCATTCGTGAATGCAAGTTTTTGGTCCGGTGTACCAACAAGCAATAGCGGCGGGATGCCATTTTAACGGATCAAGTCCCTCGGTTTCAAAGCCTTCTGATGTGTATTCACCTTCGGAGATTTCCACTTTTCCGCCTTTGCCTTCCTCCACATTTACAGTTATGGGCGCAACCATCGCCTGTCGCGAAAACTCGTTCAAGCCAGTTTGACGGTGGTAGAATACCCACCATTTGCCGTTGATTTCGCAGATGCTACCGTGGGTGTTGCCGTCAACAGTGGCAGAGGCAAATACAGCGCCGTCGGGAGTTTTCTCTCGTCCGCGACCGTCGATAATTGTGCCACCGTAAGTCCAAGGACCAAGCGGACTGTCGCCGTAAGCGTATGCAAGTGTGTAGTTTGAAACAGGCAAGCCAAACTCACCGTCTTTGGTAAAACGGCTGTAAATAAAAACGTATTTGTCTTTGATTTTGCGCATCGACGAGGCTTCAAAAAAACTGAATACGCCTTCTTGATTTCTGCCCGAAACCATATCCTCAACTATTTTTGTACCTTTTTTAACGGTAGCCATAGTAGCGGGGTCGAGTTCGGCAGCATACGAGCGTTCAAAGCCCCAATAGCCATACACACGTCCGTCGTCGTCGACAAAAACAGCAGGGTCGAATGCCAAAACGCCATCGGCTTTATTGGGATCTTTTGAATCCCAGTTGCACACCTCAAACGGGCCGTCGGGACGTTTGCTCTTGGCTACCATACCGTTGCGACCGCCTACTTGGTTGTTAGGATAAAGATAATAGGTTTTAGAACCGTCTTTTTCGGTGGTTACAGCCACATCGGGTGCAAACAGAATATCGGCTTCTTTCTGAGCCTCACCAGCTCCGTTTTTGTCCACTTTAAATATAACGCCATCCAACCGCCAATCCTTTAAATTATCAACAGATGCCGACCATACCACTTGATCGCGTCCGCAATAGTTGGTTTTCTCAATATCGTGAGAACCATAGAGATAGACACGATATTTTCCCGGATTGTCGGGGTCTTCAAATACATACGGTTCTCCATCGGGAATATGTTCCCAAAGAGGCATAAAAGGATTGCCGATACTCTCAAATGTCTGAGGCAAAGGCAACGGCTTTACTTGCTTTTGTTCGCTGCACGACTGAATCATTGTCGCACCGCACAGGGCAATTGCCGATAGTGAAAAATATTTTACGTTAAATTTCATTGTTTCTGTATTAATTTTTTATAGGTTATAAAAATAGTAACATTTATTAAAATTCATAATTATACAAGGCGTTTTTTGGAAAAGAATCTCTTCAACAGATTAGAACATTCGTCTTGCAAAACTCCACCCAAAACCTCGGTCTTTGGATGAAGTATTTTCATCTTGTTTTCCAATGAATTTTGGTATAGGAGATAGCCCTTTTTGGGATCGGATGCACCGTAAACTATACGCTTAATCTGACTCCATGCCAACGCTCCAGCGCACATTAGGCAAGGTTCTAATGTAACGTAGAGCGTAGCATCGGTAAGGTATTTGCCGCCACTTGCCGAAGTAGCCGAGGTAATGGCTTGCATTTCGGCGTGGGCGGTTACATCATTGAGATGCTCAGTATAGTTGTATGCCCGCGCCACAATGCGTCCGCCCGACACCACAACGGCTCCCACAGGGATTTCGTCTTGCCCAAAGGCAATTTCAGCCTGCTCTAAGGCAGCACGCATAAAACGCTCGTCGTAGTTTTGCTCTTCCATCGGTGCGCTATTTCACCTCCACGGTAAGACCTGTATCAGCCTGTCCGAGACGGTTGTTGTATTGATAACTAAAATAGCCGGGCAACTGATATTTGCCTGCTGCTACCTTTTCGCCAGCGGTAACAGTAAAACGAAGTTCGATATCGCTGCGGTTGATGGGCAGTTTGTACCACTGATAAAGCACTTTGCCGTTTTCAAAATAGAAGTTTGCATTGTCGGATGCGCCTGAAATTTCCTTAGCGGTAAATCCGTCGGGCAATTTTACCTGATACTGAGCAAAGCACGAAAGATCTAATTTTGAGATATTTACAGTAACAGTAAACGATTCTCCTGCTTTAATTGCTTGCGCTGCGCTCGTGGTAGCAGTAGGACTTTGTGCCAACGCCGACACAACCGAAACAATTGTTAATGCTATTATTACAAATAGTTTTTTCATTTTTATGATGTTTTATGTTAATGTTTATGCCGTAAAGATAGCGATTTTTTCGCAACCTAATACTACTTATAAAAATTCTTCACAAAGCCGAATGTGTCGCCTTTCTTGCGTATCAATCCATGCCAAACTGCCTTGATAAAACCCATTCCGTATGCAGTAAGTTGCACATATACAGCCACTATCGAAAGCAAAGCCACTTTCAACCCATTTTTGCGGAGTGAATCTACAAACACCATCAATGCAAAGACCACCAATGGCGAAATACATATCAGCGGTGCATATATATTCTTAAAAATCAATGCAGAAGCCACAGCTGCCAAAATACAGAATACATTACCAAGAAAAAACAGCGACGGAAATGTATGAATCAATTTTAGCGAACCTTTATGTCTGAGTTTCAAATTGATACGCGCACAACCAGAATTAAATATCTGACGGAAAAACTTGCGAAAATCTGTCCGGCGTTTGTGATAAACAAAGGCTTCTTTGATAAGTTTTGTAGTAAATCCTTGCCCTAATATTCTGAGTGTCATATCAATATCTTCGCCAAAGCGCATATCAGAGAATCCGCCTGTGGTTTCAAACACTTTGCGAGAATATCCCATATTAAAACTGCGAGGATGAAACTTGCCTGCTTTTTCGCTTGCACCGCGAATGCCGCCGGTAGATAGTATCGAGGTCATAGCGTAACTGATGGCTTTTTGCACAGGGGTGAATGTGGGCAATGCTGCGTCGGGACCGCCGTATGCGTCAACATATTCTGTGTCAAGACTTTCTGTTACAATCTTCATATAATCGGGAGGAATAATGCAGTCACTGTCGAAATAGATGATATAATCGCCACTGCAACGCTCAGCACCATAATTGCGCGTTTGTCCAGGTCCCGAATTTTGTTTAACAAAATATTTTAAATTCAAGCAATCTTTATATTTGTCCACAATATCTGCGGCGGGCACAGAACTGCCGTCTTCTACCACCACCACTTCAAAATTATTAACAGTCTGTTTTGTAAGACTTTCT
Organism: Bacteroidales bacterium; assembly: GCA_016293845.1. Taxonomy (GTDB): domain Bacteria; phylum Bacteroidota; class Bacteroidia; order Bacteroidales; family UBA3824; genus UBA3824. Next base: position 3,991 of record JAEDDH010000014.1, read on the forward strand.
AATAATTCATCTATCTCGTCGGGACGGTTGTAAAGGGGAATTACTATGCTGAATTTTACATTTTCCATTATCCTATAATTTTACTGTTGCAATAATTGATTATATCATCTACCTTGTCGGGCTGAAACCACGCCAAATCGTTGTCGCCATTAAACCACGAAATCTGTTTTCGAGCATAACGGCGGGTGTTTCGCTTGATGAGTTCCACTGCAGTTTCGAGCGATGTCTTATTGTCAAAATAATCAAACAACTCTCTGTAACCCACGGTATTGAGCGAATTTAAATGTTTCAATGGGTATAGGCTTTGGGCTTCATCCAAAAGTCCCTCTCCTATCATCTTATCAACTCTTTGATTGATACGCTGATGCAGAATTTCACGTGGATAATTCACACCTATTTTAATAATAGAGAAACTCCGCTGTTTTTTGTTGCCAGTGCGGAACGAAGAGTATGGTTTGCCAGTTTGTATGCTCACTTCCAAGGCTTTAATAATGCGCTTGTGATTGTTGAGGTCGCAAATTTTGTAATAATCTGGGTCTAATTGCAGCAATTGTTGACGCAGTGGTTCAATACCTTCATTTTCAAACTGTTGCCACAATCTATTACGCACCTCCATATCGGGGTCGGGAATAAGGTCAATACCGTTGCAAACCGCATCTACATACATCATAGAACCTCCGCACATTATCGCAACATCATGATTAACAAAGATTTGTTGTTCAAGAAGATCTATTACCTCGGTCTCATACATAAAGGCATTGTAATACTCTTTTACCGAGCGGGTTTGGATAAAATGATGCTTTACACGGTGCAAAACTTCATCGTAGGGAACGGCTGTGCCAATGCGCATCTCCTTGAAAATCTGACGGCTGTCGGCAGAAATTATCTCTGTGTCAAAATGTTCGGCAAGTGTTACCGCCAAATCTGTTTTGCCGCTCGCCGTTGGACCCGTTATAATAATGAGGTGTTTCATTCTTTTCGTTTGCGACGGATTTTTAAAAGATTTTTTGGTTTTCCCTGTCTCGGGTCGGGCAGTGGCAGTTGCACATCGTTATGTTCGCTAAGACGTTGAGCAAGAGTGTGTTGTTTTGCCACAAACTCAGAGTAATAGGTTTTTACCATACAGGTAAAGGGCAACGCGGCAAGCAGTCCGAGAAATCCAAGCAATTTGCCCCAAACCGAGAGCGAAAGTAATATCATAGCGGGATTAAGTCCTGTATTTTTGCCCATAATCCTTGGCGTAATTATCAGATCTTGAAGAATTTGCACCACCACAAACACCGAGGCAGCCATTGCAATGACGCCCCACAACGACTGTCCTGTTTCTAACGACCTAATGATAGCGAGGCACAGCGCAGGCAAAAAACCAAGTATCTGCATATATGGTATCAGATTGAGAAAACCAATCAACAGCCCAAGCATCAATCCCATAGGCAAGCCAATCACCGAAAATCCTGTGCAGTAAAGCACTGTAACAACGCCCACTACACACAACTGTCCGCGAAAATAGCGGTGCATCTCAATCTCAAACCTTGCCGCAAACTTAAACACAGGCCCGCGGTAACGGTGAGGTATCAGTCGGTGCCATCCTTGCTTGAGGTTGTCGTAATCGATCATTATAAATATAAGGTATAGGATAACGATGGCAAAACCGAGCGAACTTGCTATGATATTGAAAGTTTTGGAAAAAAACGCCTGAATTTCAGGCACTATCAGTGATGCAATTTTCTCCACCGCCGACAAAACATTGTCTGACGAGAAAATATCCTCCAACTCAACATTATCGGTAAAGCGGTCGAGGAGTTCGGTAACAAAATCAGGCAGCACAGTAAGTTCGTTTTGCCAATTGTTTTGTATAGCGGTATCCTTGATAAGTTGGTATAGATGAACACTTTCGTCGTAGATAATAGGTGCAAAAACCATCACCAAAAGCGTAAAAATTCCTGTTACCGAAATCAGCGTTACCGCCACCGAAATGGCTCTGTTTTTAAGTAATTTTTGGAAAAACTGTACTACAGGATTGAGCAGATAGGCAAACAAAAAAGCCACAGCAAACGGCAAAAGCACGTTGCGCAGATAGTAAATCAAAAACAGCACCGCGCCTGCCACTGCGATTTTCAAGATCTTCGACACCGCCGACGAAAATGTTATCTTGCTTTCCTCCATAATCAATTTCTCAACGATTTTAAAAACTCTATTGTGTCTACCCCGTCAGCGAAATCAACGATGGCAGGATGCTGCGAATGACCAAACGATACAGTATTAACTCCCTGCAAATTAGTATTCGACACCACACACTGAAGATTATCGGCGTTTTGAACAAGCGATTTGGCAAGGATTTCAACTTCGTGATATTCTTCGGCAAAAACCACTCCCACAGGCGACGACAAGCCAGTATCTTTTTTCAACAGCACAAAACCATTGTCTAAAATATCCGCGCCGCTCATAAGATAAATTGCCTTGTTGTAGGTATAGTTGTCGGCATATTTGGCATTTGCCATAACGTCGCTCTTGTGAAATATTCCCTTGAAAAACGTATCGTAATTGAAGCCTTTGGGTACATAAATCTTTGACACACTGCGGCATCCGAGACCATAATATGCAAAAATATCATCGGCAAGAAGGCGGTAATCCTCATCAGATTCGTTGCCCGAAATCACTGCCACCGAACTGCGATTACTCCTTATTATATTAGGATACTTAGAAAAGTAGTAATCGAAATACCGCGCCGAATTGTTGCTACCAGTGGCTATAATGGCATCGAAAAGTATACGTTCGCCGTCCTCCTCCTCTACCCTATCCTTTAATTCGGGAGTAATCTGCTTGATAATCTCCAAAACTGCGTGAGCAAGCAGGCGGTCTTTTGACGAGGGTTTCACCACCAAACGGCATCCCGACATCAGCACGCACAAAATATCATGAAAACACACAAGCGGAATATTGCCCGCCGCAATAATCTTCACCTTTTTGTTGCAAAGTTTGCCATTATTGAGGTCATATTTTTCAGCAAAACGGTTCACAGAATCTTCAGAGAGCATTTCGGCAAGCGAGCGAAACTGCATTTTCACAAACTCAGGCGTAAACCATCCGTTAGAACTATGCACAGTATCAGCACATTGAGTCAATGCTTCTGCCTGCTGTTCAAACCCCTTGCAAGCGTTGAAATCACCATCCGCCGCCGCTGCAAATATTTTTCCTAATATTATAAATGTGTCGGAATACATCGCTTTACATTCAAATGATACACTATTATATTAAAGTGTAAAGATAAGCATAAATCTTACAATTAAGAAAACATTTCTGATAGTTTAATAAAAAAAATAATTTAATATTTTTTAACACAATTTTGCTTACAAAAAAAATAGACAAACGTATGAAAGGGTAAGTTAAAGAAGTGGAATTAAACCCTATTCTTAATAATAAAACTGAGTTACAAACATTTTAAATTACACACGCCATGGAACTAAAAGTAAAAGAACAACTTACTGAGTTGACAGAAGAAGAATTGGTAGAAATCGAAGGCGGATTTAAAGGATTTAACCTCGGCTCTTTTTCATCGAGTATCGTTGCAAAAGGCATAGGTGGTGGTCCTGGCAAAATCCCCGGTGGTGGAATACCAAGACTTTAATGCGCTGAATTTTGCAGCAAATCATTAAAGGTGTTATCCCATAACTCAACAGCCCGAAACTAATCGCAAGAATGTTTCGGGCTGTTGTTATTTGCACCAACTTCTTTTTTAAAACAAAAAACTCATCTCTGATGATGATTTTTCGGATTTTTGATACCTTTGTATTGCAACAAACAGCAACAAATGACTAAGGCAATACTGACCATATTATTGATTATAACAATAGCTATAACCTCTAAGGCTCAAACACTTACATTATCGCAGTGCCTCGATAGCGCAATAGCCCACAGCCCTGCTCTCACCGCTGAGGAATTAAATATCGAAACGGCAGAGGTGAATCTCAAAACCGAACGTCACACTTTTCTTCCTACCGCTGTGGCTACCATAAACAACGGATTATCAAGTGGTTTTCAGCAGACTTTTAACGAAACTATGTCGGGCGAATACAGCAGCGTAAAGAGTTACACCAATAGTGCTACCTTGGACGTGAGCGAAACTCTTTGGAACGCAGGAGCAAGGCGGACGCTTATCAAACACCGCCAATTGCTAAAATCCGCCGCCGAAAAGCAACATCAATATCGCGAAATTGAGGTAAAAACCAATGTGATAGAAAAATTCTTTGCCCTCGCTATGGCGCAAAAACGTCTTGAAATTGCCGTGGAAAACTGCGCAATGCAAGATTCAAATGTAATAACGGCACAAAAACTCTATAACCTTGGTCACCGCTCACAACGCGATGTAATGGATGCCAAAACCAACCTTGCACAAGACGTTATGGAGCGCAAAAAAGAGCAAGACAATGTGGTAATCAGCGAGTTGCAACTACGTATTGCTATCAATCATGCCGATTCTATTAGCATAGACATACAAGATATTGAAAACGAACGAATTATACCACCGTTTGAGGATTTTTACAACAAGGCTTTGGAGATTAATCCCGAAATTGCTGCATACAATACTCAAATTGAGGCTGCCGAATTAGCGAAGGAATATTACAAACGTCTGCAATATCCGTCGCTAACGCTTAATTATGAGGCTGGTACGCAGGGGCAGAAATTCTTTCACGAACAAAATAAGGATTTCGGCAAACAATGGAAAGATAATTCGTACCAAACTATATATCTTTCGCTCAAAGTGCCAATTTTCAGTCAGTTAAACAATAAAGACAACATTGCCAAAAGCGAAATAGAAATCCGTCGTCGCCGCAACGAGCTTGATCAAATACTTCTCGACCTCAGCGGCGAACTTCGCAATGTTTGGCTCGGAGTAGAACAAAGTCGCTCTACAGCCGATTTGGCAGCTCAAACAGCCGAACTCGCACGTCAACAATACGAATTTGCACAAAAAGATTTCAATCTCGGCAATATTGCAAGCTATGAGTTATACGTTTATAAAAACAAATTCGTATCTTCGCAGTTGCAAGCCGTGAATGCCGAATACGAATTTCTATTCCGCCTTGCAGTGTTAAAACTATTTACCGAACTATAATGCAATTGCCATCCGACATCGAAAACACAATCGACGTGCTAAACTCGCGTTATCGTCAGCGTACCAATTGGATATACATTCTTTTGGTGTCGGCGGTGATTATCACGGTGATACTTTTGCCCATCATAAAAGTAGATGTAACGAGCCAAAGCCGCGGCATTATCCGTTCTAAAAACGACAACCTCAATATTGTGCCAATCGTTAGCGGCAGGGTCAAGTTTGTTAACATTGCCAACAATCATCCCGTCAACGCCGGCGACACCTTATTAATAATAGAATCAGACAATATGAGGGTGCAACTTTTGGCGCAAACCAACGTAAAATCAGATCTTTCGGATCGTATTGCCGATTTAAAGGCGTTGACTTCGGGCGCTAAAAATCCTATCCTCCGCACTGCATTGTATATTCAAGAACAAGCTGATTATCAAGAACGTACCGAAGGTGTAAGAATCAAAGCGCAACAAGCCGAACGCGATTATCAGCGTTTAAAAGAATCTTATAACAGCGGACTTGCCTCCAAAACCGATTATGAACAAGCCGAAGACCGTTTGCGTAACGTCAAAAACACTCTTGAAACGGCATCGCAACAGCAATTGGCTGCATGGCAAAACACCAAAAAACAACTTGAACAACAGCTTATTACATGCAATGGTGAAATTGAACGTTTAGAATCCGAACTGCGAAACTACATTGTTACCGCACCAGCTTCGGGCACAATTATTACCCAAACGCAAATTCAACCAAACTCGTATATTGCTGCCGGCCAAAACGTTGCATCAATTTCGCCCGACGAAAGTATTATTGCCGAATGTTACGTTTCGCCTTCAGATATTGGTTTTATCGCTAAGGATCAAGAAGTTAAACTATCGTACGATGCGTTTGACTACAACCAATGGGGGCTTGGTCTTGCAGCAGTAGAAGACGTTGACAAAAACATCAGCATCGAAAGCACATCGTCGTATTTCGTAGTGCGCTGCCGCCTCATTGGCAACACCCTCAGTCTCAAAAACGGTTACACTGTGGAAATCAAAAAGGGCATGACCCTTACGGCGCGTTTCCTCATTACCCGACGCACATTGTGGCAATTGCTATTCGACAAAGCCGATAAATGGTTCAATCCCAAACAAATACCGCAACAAAAATGAACACAAACGTACTTCAACACGATATTTACGACTGTGGGGCAGCTTGCCTTAAATCGGTAGCGGCGCATTACAAACTCGACCTTTCGATTGCGCGTATCCGTCAGTATGCCTGCACCGATATGCGCGGCAACAATGTTTTGGGAATAATTAAGGCAGCCAACCGAATGGGGTTCACCGCAAAGGGTGTAAAAGGCACAGCCGCAGCATTAGAATCTATTCCGTATCCCACTATAGCTCACGTTATTAGACCAATAGATGAGCAATCAATGCACTATCACTTTGTGGTACTTTACGGCTGCAAAAAAGGCTTTGTAAAAATAATGGACCCTTCCATAGGACGCACCAAAAAGGTTGCGGTGGAGGATTTTCTTAAAAAATGGACGGGTGTGCTGATACTGATAAGTCCATCGCAGAATTTTGTGGCTGGCAAAAAAAGTGTTTCGATGCTTAGCCATTTCAAAGATTTAATTATTCCGCACCGTAAAGTATTGATTCAAGCCATTATAGGAGCTGTTTGCTTTACCGCCTTGGGACTTTCGATGTCGATTTATATCGAAAAAATCACCGACTATGTGCTTGTAGGCGGCAACACCAACTTACTCAACCTATTGGGGCTCATTATGTTAGTATTGCTGGTTTTGCAGTTTGCCATTGGAATTTTTCAAAATATGATGGCCCTGCGCACAGGTCAAATGATGGACGCTCAACTGATTATGGGCTATTACAAACACCTTTTGCAGTTGCCACAACAGTTTTTTGACACTATGAAAGTGGGCGAAATTATTTCAAGGGTCAACGATGCGCTCAATATCAGATATTTTATCAACTCAACGGCTATCAGAATAATAGTCAACGGGTTAATAGTGGTGCTGTCGTTTAGTATGATGTTTTTTTACCATTGGCAGCTTGCGTTTATTATGCTTGCGGTAATTCCCTTATACCTAATAATTTACATAATTACCGACAAGGTAAATAAACGAGTGGAACGCAAGGTGATGGAAGACGCCGCATCGCTTGAAGATCAATTAGTAGAATCGCTCAACGCCATTAGAACAATAAAACAATATGGTATAGAGGATTACACCAACAACAAAACCGAAAACCGCTTTGTAAAATTAACTTACACCACCTACAACTCGTCAAAAAATGTGATTTTCTCGGCAAATGCTTCGGAATTTGTTTCTCGACTTTTTACCATAATACTCTTGTGGACAGGTAGTTATTTTGTAATTGGCGGCAACATCACAGCGGGCGAACTAATGTCGTTTTATGCCCTTGCGGGATATTTTACAGGTCCAGTGTCAGAATTGATTAGTTCAAACAAATCGTTTCGCGAGGCTGAAATTGCCGCCGACCGTCTGTTTGATATCATTGACCTTGAACGTGAGGAACTTACCGACAAAATTCCGCTCACTCGCGAAAACATTGGCGACATAGTTTTCTCTGATGTAACATTCAGCTACGGAACACGCAAAAAGATTTTTGAAAAACTCAATCTCCGCATCAACAAAGGCTCAATCACAGCCATTGTGGGCGAAAGCGGATGCGGCAAAACCACCATTGCCAACCTTATCCAAAACCTCTATCCCCTCAACGAAGGTGCTATCTTTATCGGCGACCTCAAACTCAGCCACCTATCCAACGCCAGCATACGCAGTCTTATCTCCACAGTGCCTCAGCAGATTACATTATTCTCGGGAACAATACTATCGAACATCGCCATTGGCGAATACTCACCCGATATTCCTAAAATTCAGGAGATTATCAATCTTCTTGGACTCAACGACTTTATAGAATCTCTGCCCGACGGATTAGAAACCATCGTTGGCGAAAACGGCTCAAAACTATCAGGCGGCGAAAAACAGCGTCTTGCCATAGCCCGAGCCATCTACAAAGACCCTGAAATATACATTTTCGACGAAGCCTCGTCGGCACTCGACTCTATTGCCGAAAAATACGTTCTCAATGCCGTGCAGACCCTCCGTGCCAAAGGCAAAACACTCATCACCATAGCCCACCGCCTCAGCACCATCAAAAATTCCGACACCATTATAGTAATGTCGAAAGGTCAGATTGTAGAACAAGGTGATTTTCAGACACTAATTAATAATAAAGGCGAGTTTTATAAGTTGTGGGAAAATCAGGTGGTGTAAATCATCTTTTTCGCATTTACAAAAAAATAATAGACAAATACACATCAATAAACCAAATAATATTCCTATATTTGCATCACTTTTCTGTTGAAACCGAAAGGTGGAAACTGAAAAGCACAAATAAATAATAAGGCGTTTGCTAACGCTTTGTGATGACGTTTCGAGAACTTCGCAACTTCTGATCAAATTGTCAAATACAAAGCAACAGCGAATGCCCCTTCGGAGTAGTTGTGTACTTTCCATAACCGCAAAACGGTTTTCCGCTTTGCGGTTATGGTGTTGGTATATAATAGAATACGTGGGGCTTCGCGTTGCTCGTTCAGACAATTTGGGCAATGCGAAGGCCTTTGAAACGTGGACGAGTAACAAGTTCCACGTTTTTTTATTTTCGAAAAAAATAGAGGAAGCCGTTTGACTTCCTCATTTTTTTTGATAACTTAGTTGTGCTTAAAAATTAAAATTATCATGGGCAAAGATACAAAATATTTCGAACAGCCGGTGTTTGCACAGGCCATCAATTTTATAAAAAAATCAGATGTGAACGGAATTGCTTCAAAATTCAACTCTGATTATTATACAAAAAAATTCGACACATACAACCATTTAATGATAATGCTCTATGGAGCCTTCAAAGGCTATTATGGACTTCGAGAGTTGGTTATAGGGGCGAAAGCCGACGAATCGCGGCTCAAACAAATGGACATTACTGTTCCTGCCCGAAGTACTCTTGCAGATGAGTAGAAGCATTAGTCCAAACCATTATGCTCCGCAAACACGACAATAAAGGCGATGTAATAGTGGAACACAAGGCTCGTCTTGTGGAATATTGGACAAATACGACCATCGTTGGCAGATAGAACTATTATACAAGCAGTTGAAACAGAAGTTAGAAATAGGCTGATGTATTACATTGATATGTACAAACTGATTTACAAGCCCGAAAAAGAATGGAATAATGTTAACCGTAAACTTTTCGACTCGCAACTCAAAATCAAGAATATATTCCTTTGAAAGCACGAATAGAACGTATTAACAAACTATATGGAGAACAAAAAGATATGCTTTTGATGGACAACAATGTTTTGGCTTCAAAAGAATATCCGCAAATAATACAAGAAATCATTGATTGCGGATTCCAAAAGGGGGCAAAGTTTTTTGCACCCGATTATCTTGCAATTGCAATCAAAAATCTAAATAATAATGTCAATGACCGTGCGTATTCCAAAAAAGCGTGGAGTTGGATGAGAGATTTTTATAACAAACTCAAAAACAGTGGCGATATTTACGAAATATTTGAAAAATATCAGATGTTTGAGGATTATCCACCATCAAAATCAAACATCATAAATGCCTACAATGAAGTAAAAGACATTTACGAAAAACATCGTATTAAAAGCAAGGGAGTTTTGCGTTTTGTAGATTTTAATCAAGGAATGGATGCAAGACTTTTTACTCCCGAAAAAGCGGAGCTATTGTCTAAAATAGCCATTCGCCCCGTGCGTATTGCTTTTGATGACATTAAATACACAAAAAAATACGAAGACGCAATACGGATGTGCGCAAAAGTTGGAATTAAAGATTTTTCTAACTATCTGTTATACAATTTTAAAGACAAGCCTGTTGACCTTTACAAACGTATGAGGATAAATGTTGACCTATGCGACACTCTATCAGAAGAAACAGGTCAGAAGGTGAGTATATATTCGTTTCCGATGAAATATCATCCGCTCCGAAAGACCAATGATATGGATCAAGATTATTCGCACAACCGAGATTATATAGGTGTAAATTGGAATCGAAAGTTTATCCGCGCAGTTCAAGCGGTATTGAATAGCACAAAAGGTAAAATCGGTAGAGGAACATCTTTTTTCAACGAGGCGTTTGGCAGCAACGAACAAGAATTTGAAGAATTGTTGTATATGCCTGAATCTATGATAATATACCGCTTTTTGTTCAAATGGCTCGGCACAGACGAGGCACACGAAGTTGCGAAACAAATAATTGGTAGCGACGAGGTTTGCGATTATTCCACATCTTCGTGGCGCAACTGTTTCCATCAATGCAAAAAAGAATTGCCGCCCGACCTTTGGGAAGATTTGAAGAAAAAAATCGGCTCAAACGATTTTGTTACTGATAACGAAACGTTTACAGATAGTTTAGAAAAGCGTTTACTATGGTATTACACAAACAGCCGCAAAGATGTAACAGACGAAACATCAGATATTTGCAAGATGAAGCATTATTACGACAAAAACGTCAAAGACAAACCGTCGCATTACGAAAAGAAGTGTTAAGGGTTTCATTACCCTTTTGCCACAACCAATTTAGTCAAATGTGTACTTTTATTCTGTCGAGAGAATAAAAATGTGCTATTTTTATTCTGTCGAGAGAATAAAAATGTGGTGATTTTGTTCTATTGAGAGAATAAAATTATTATATTTGCAAAAAAAAATCAGCATAATGATACCGCATAACACTATAAGAGAGGTTTTAACAGGCAACCAAGAGGAAATAAACTCTATTCAGGTGTCGCCACGAGATTATACATTTGACCCAAAAGCAAGTTATGTACTTGTTGGGGCACGACGAAGTGGCAAATCTTACATTCTTTATCACAATATCCAACAACTACTTGCAAATGGCGTTGATTGGGATGAAATGCTGTACATTAATTTTGAGGATGAAAGACTTGTAGGAATGGAAACATCCGACCTCAATTCTATAATCGAGGTGCATTACTCAATGTCAGATAAGAAACCGATTCTTTTTCTCGATGAGATACAGATAGTGCCGCATTGGGAAAAGTTTGTACGCCGACTTGCCGATGAAAAATATCGGTTGTTTGTTACTGGTAGTAATGCCAAAATGCTTTCGTCAGAAATTGCCACTACTCTTGGGGGGCGCTTGATAGTAAAGGATATTTTCCCTTATTCTTTTGCTGAATATATCACAGCAAACGGTCTGTTAAAAAATCAGTTAGATCTGTTTTCTACTCGTCAGAGGGCAAAAGTTATACAACTGTTCAATGGCTATTATCGGATGGGAGGATTTCCCGAATCAGTGGCCTACGAAGCAAAACGCGATTATCTGACTTCGGTATATCAAAAAATATATCTTGGCGACATTGCGGCTCGCAACAATATTGAAAACCGTTTTGTGTTACGCCTTATGTTCAAAAAAATTGCAGAAAGCATCTGTCAACCAATGTCTTTCAATCGATTAACCAACATTTTGAAAGCATCGGGATGCAAGATTTCGGTTAATACGGTTATCAATTATATTGATTATTCTGTTGATGCATTTTTGCTGTTCCCAATCAAAAATATTGCCGACAACCTGGTGGGGCGCGAAACCAATCCAAAATATTATTTTGTTGATAACGGAATCTTAAATCTCCTTACTTATAATAACGACACTTTGCTGTTAGAAAATCTTGTTGCAGTTACACTTTTGCGGCGTTACGGTATCGACCAAAATGTCTTTTTTTACAATCATAACATCGAAATAGACTTTTTTGTTCCAGAAGAAGGTCTTGCTATTCAAGTAAGTTACGATATTAGTAAGTTGACCGAAACATTCGACCGCGAAACCAAGGCTTTTGTTAATCTATCTAAATTTCTTGACGTGCGTAAATATTTGATAATCACTTATTCTAACGAAGATCATGTTGTTATAGAAGGCATAAAAATAGACATAGTGCCATATTGGAAATGGGCGTTAAGTTTCTAAAAACTTTTTTCCCCTTCCTTATAGTTATTCTCCAAAAAAAATTATAATTTTGCCTTTTACAAAAACGATTTTAAACACATAATATAATGTACAGATCACACGATTGCGGACAATTACGCATCTCAGACGTTAATAAAAATGTTACCCTCAGCGGATGGGTGCAGAGGGTTAGAAATCTCGGAGGTATGACTTTTGTTGACCTCCGCGACAGATACGGTATCACCCAATTAGTTTTTAACATGGAAACCAACGCCGAACTTTGCGAACGCGCAAGAAAACTCGGCCGCGAATTTGTTATTCAAGCCATTGGAACAGTTACCGAACGCACAAGCAAAAATAAAGACCTTCCTACTGGCGATATTGAAATTACTGTAAGCCAATTAAATATACTCAACAAATCGGATGTTCCGCCATTTACCATCGAAGACAATACCGACGGCGGCGAAGACCTTTTGATGAAATACCGCTATTTGGACATCCGTCGCAAACCTATTATTCAAGGATTGCTGATGCGTCACAAAATGAGTCTGGAAGTACGCAAATATCTTGACGCTCAAGGATTTATGGAAGTAGAAACTCCTATGCTCATCAATTCAAGTCCCGAAGGTGCAAGAGATTATGTTGTGCCGTCACGACTTCATCATGGCGAATTTTACGCATTGCCCCAAAGCCCTCAGCAATACAAGCAGTTGCTGATGGTGGCAGGCGTTGACAAATATTACCAACTTGCAAAATGTTTCCGCGACGAAGACCTACGCGCCGACCGTCAGCCCGAATTTACACAAATCGACTGCGAGATGAGTTTTGTGGAGCAAGAAGACATCTTGCAGATATTTGAAGGCATGGCAAAACACCTTTTCAAAGCGGTGAAAGGCATAGAGATGAATTACCAATTCCCTCGCATTGTTTGGCAAGACGCTATGGAACAGTACGGTAGCGACAAGCCCGACATCCGTTTTGGAATGAAAATTCACGACGTTACCGCCGAGGTTAAAGGTCACGGTTTCAAGGTGTTTGACGATGCCGAATATGTATGCGCTATCGCAGTTGTAGGCTGTGCAAACTATTCGCGCAAACAAACCGACGAACTCACCGAATGGGTAAAACGTCCTCAGATTGGTGCCAAAGGTCTTGTTTTCATCAAATACAACGAAGACGGCACAGTAAAATCATCTGTTGACAAATTTTACACTCCCGAGCAACTCACCGAGATTGCCAAAAAAGCCGGAGCTGGCACAGGCGACCTCGTACTTATACTCTGCGGCAAAAAAATGCCTATCCTCAACGCAATGGGTACTCTCCGTATCGAGATGGGCAACCGTCTCGGGCTCAGAGACAAAAACACATTTGCTCCGCTTTGGGTTATCGACTTCCCGCTATTTGAGTGGGATGACGAAACACAGCGTTTTTATGCAATGCACCACCCCTTCACCTCGCCCAAAAAAGAAGACATTCCACTTTTGGATACCGATCCGGGCAAGGTTCGCGCCAATGCTTACGACCTCGTTATCAACGGCACAGAGGTTGGCGGCGGCTCTATCCGTATTCACGATTCGCAGTTGCAAGTTAAAATGTTCAACCTTCTCGGATTTACCGAAGAACGCGCACAAAGCAACTTTGGCTGCTTGATTAATGCGTTTAAGTTCGGCGCACCTCCTCACGGTGGTCTTGCATTCGGATTAGACCGTTGGGTAGCAATCATGTACGGCTGCGATTCTATTAAAGACGTTATTGCATTCCCCAAGAATAATGCTGCACGCGACATTATGATGGGTGCTCCTTCGCTGATTTCCCAAGAGCAGTTAAACGAACTTTCACTTGCTATAACCCCTGAAAAATAATGGCAGCAATATCACCAAAAATGAGAAACCTTCTTGCGCCAATGGCACAGGCCTGCAAAAACATTATTGCAGTGTCTGCGCCCATTACCGACGCAACGGAATTTAAAAATCAAGATACTATTATAGACAATATCTACTTGAATCTTGTGATTATCAGCGAAAACTACGCTAAAACCGACGATGATGTAAAACAGGCATTAACCAATTGGTCTGAAATAAAATCATACTCCGAAAAGGTTATCCCCGATTGCAAAAATGCCGATTGCCGCGTTTGGTTTTACATTTCACATTCGCTGATTCCCACACTAAAAGATAAAATAGACGAACTTTTGTCATAATCAAAACAACAATGCAGATAGAGGTTTTCAGATTCAACGACATTGCAGTTAACACATACATACTGTCTGACAGCGGCAAATGCGCCATTATTGACCCTGGTTGCCATACCGAAAAAGAGCAGCAGACTCTCAGCAATCATATCGACTCAAAAGGTTACCAGCCGCAGTTTATTATCAACACACACTGCCACTGCGACCATATTGTTGGTGTACAGTTTGTTAAGGAGCATTACAACATTCCGTTTATTGCAAATCCTGCCGATCAATATTGGCTCGACCATGCCGCTGAAACGGGAAAGAATTGGGGATGGTACGACGTGGTAGCTCCTTCAATCGACAAACCTTCTAACGATGGTGACACTTTTAAATTGGGTAACGCCGAACTCAAAGTGATGCACACTCCGGGACACTCACGCGGTCAGCAAGCTATTTATTCCGAAAAAGATAAATTTGTGATCGTTGGCGACACCATTTTCAAGGGCACAATTGGACGCACCGACCTTGCCGATGGAAATCTCGACGACCTAATGGACAGCATCAAAAACAAAATAATCCCCCTTGGTGGCGATTATACTATTTTCCCTGGACATGGTCCTATTACCAAAATAAGCATAGAGGTAAGAGAGAATCCTTTTTTAAGTTTCTTTGGAGAGGATTTGGTGATGGATAATATTTAAGAATAGTTGCCGAGATTATATTCTCAGCAACTATTCGTTATTTGATGTTAATATCCAACTATTTGATCGGCGTGTTCTTTCCAAATGTCGGCAGTTTTGTAGGCATTGACAGCTGAGGAGGGAACGTAAATTGTGCCGGAGTAGCCAATCCAAGATTCATCAATAAGTGTAGGTGGTGTATTTGCTTTAATAGTAAGCGATTTTAGGCTTGAACATTGAGAGAAGCATTACCGTAAATCTGCGTAACAGTTTCTGGAATGGTTATTGATGTTAGGCTCGTGCAATAAGAGAAAGCACTGCCCCCGATACTCGTAACCCCTTCGGGAATGGTAATTGATGTCAGGCTTTTACAATAGCTAAAATCAACATACGAACATTCTTTCAAACTATGCTTTACGGTTTTCAAATTAGTGCAATTCTTGAAATCCAAATTAGCACATTCGACACCTGCTGGTATTGTGATTTCTGTTAGAGAAGAATTACCGATAAAAGCATCGCCATAATCACCCATTGTAGTAACACTATGAGGTACATTTATAGATGTTAGTTTTGGACAATTGCGTATATAATGCAATGTTGTAACACCATCCTGGATTATCAATGTATTCAAATTTTGGAGATTAGATAAATTCAATTCTCGTACACTTAATGGAAGGTCTAATTTTGTCAACTCGGAGCATCCTTCAAAAGCATCATTTATGTGTCCAACATTCGGTGGAAGTATAATGGTTTTCAAATTAGTGCAATAACTAAAATTTCGTTGTAAATATGTTACCTCTGTAGCATCACCCAAATCCACATTGACATTCACCTTCCAAAACTTCTTTAATGCAGTTTCAATCGCATTAAAATCAGGATATATGTCTATAATCTTAATATCCACCGTACTACCTGCTTCTTGTTTAGCCAAAAAGTCGTACACTTCGTTAGACCGCAATCCATCGCGACTTTGCCACATGGCATAGAGAGTAATGTCATCGTTAACATAATAGTCATCGCCGACTTGATAATCGTTTCCTCCACCATTGGGAGATGTACTCCATTTAACTAAATCATACCCAGAACGTATGACATCAGATTTTAGGGTAATGGTTGCACCATTCTTGATGTACAGTGAATCTTTTTCGTCTGTTCCATTATTGAGGACATAAACAACATACGAATGGTCGCAGAGTATGGGCACACGGACAGTATCGTAGACAGAAAGTGTATCATAAAAATGATGAAAGATGCTATCGGTATATCTATCAATCACTTTGGTGGTGTCGTAAAAATGGTGATAAATACTATCGTAATACTTTGCCCTTTTAGTCTCAGGTTCTGGGTCATCGTTTTTACAGCCAAGTGCGAATACTATCGCAAGGCTCAGAATTTTTTCATCTTCAAATTCTTTCCTCCGCCGACCGCTCCCCAAACTCGGAATTATACAAAAAAGACGTGGGAGTTTTTACATCCACTTATTCCAATGTTCACGGACCTTCGCATTGCATATCAAGATGGAATAAGCAACGCAAAAGTCCACGTCATTACTATATATAAAGGTGTAGCATTTATACATACACACCGATATATACATACACGTGGACGTTGGTTGCCGTTAGCCTCTACCTTGTTACAAAGTTGCGAAGTTTGAAATCTGTAGAAGTCGCGTCAATAAACGTCCTATGTCGGAATCCCCAACGGCTATGTACATGTGCCGTGGGTATCCGTTTTGCAAATATTTGAAATTTGGGATTAAGCGGTTGATGTTTTGGCGATTTTTATGTTTTGATTTTACAAAAAGATCAATTATTTTTGCCAAAAATGCTCAAAGTATGGTTATGAAAAATATTCCAATCGGTATACAGTCGTTCTCGGCGTTGATAGAGGGAAATTTTGTTTATCTCGACAAGACGGATATGATTTACAAAATTGCCAACAAAAAGGCTTGTTATTTTTTATCGCGTCCGAGACGTTTTGGCAAAAGTCTTACACTCAGCACATTAAAGGCGTATTTCAACGGTCAGAAGGAACTTTTTGTCGAAACCAAAATGGCGACTTTGGAACAGAAGTGGGAGAAATTTCCGATTTTGTATTTTGACTTCAACAGCGAAAACTACAATTCTGTTGATGATGTAAAGTCACGAATCTCATATACGATTTCAAAATATGAACAGACCTTTGGCTCTGTACCATACGCTAAAACACTTTCTGAAAGGTTTGAATCGCTTGTTCACGCCGTACACGAACAGACTGGCAAAAGTGTTGTAATACTTGTGGACGAATATGATAAACCATTGTTAAACAACATATTAAAACCCGAACTTCAAGATTTAATCCGCGCTGAATTGAAAGCATTTTACGGTGTGCTTAAAACCTGCGATGATCAAACCAAGATGGCGTTTATTACGGGCGTTACCAAGTTTAGCAAGGTAAGTTTATTTAGCGATGTTAACAATTTAAAGGATATATCCACCGATATTGATTTCTCTACTTTGTGCGGTGCTACTGAACAAGAAATTCATGAGCAATTAGATTGTTATGTTCAACGAATGGCAGATTGTAACAATATCACCAAAGAGGAATGCTATAAGGAACTCAAATTGTGGTATGAAGGGTATCATTTTGCGGAAGATACAGTTGACATCTATAATCCATTCGGACTCATGAAAGCCTTAGATCTCAGAAAGTTCAGTGATTATTGGTTTGAATCCGGCACCCCAACCTTCCTTGTAGAATTGATGAAAAAGCACAATATGGTTTTGAGTAGCCTTGACAATGCGAAGAGAACCGCCGACCAATTATCTAAAATCGACAATTTTAACAATGATATAGTTCCACTGTTGTTTCAAAGTGGCTATCTTACTATTAAGGGATACGACAATTTTCTTAAACGTTATACTCTCAGTATGCCAAATAAGGAAGTGAGCGAAGCCTTACCTAAGTTTATTCTTAATTTCAATTTGCCTAAAAATAGGAATGGAGAGTTTGACATCACAAATTTTATTGAGGATGTTTACAATGGCGACTGCTATGGTTTTATGAAACGTCTTTGTGCATTTCTTGCTGATAATAGTTATCAGATTGTTGGTGAGACTGAGGTATATTTTCAGAATGTCTTTTATTTGATTTTTAAGTTGTTAGGATTTTATGGAGAAGTGGAACGAGCAACTTCCGACGGAAGGATGGATGCTGTGGTTAAAACTCCTCAGTATATCTATATCTTTGAGTTTAAAATAGACAAACCTGCACAAGAAGCATTAAATCAAATAAATAGTAAAGATTACGCACTGCCGTACAGCGTTGACAACCGCAAGGTTTATAAAGTAGGAGTATCTTTCTCATCGGAAAAAAGAAAGATTGCAGAATGGGTTAAGGAATAATACTTCTCCCCTACTCTCCATAAATCAATGTAATATTTCCTTCGCAAGTGTAATATTCTCCGTTCACGAATGTGTAGGCGGCTTTGTAGACGTATACTCCGGCTGAGAGTTTGCCTCCGTTGTAATAGCCGTTCCATCCAAACGAAGGATTATTGCTCGAGAATACCTCCTTGCCAGCCTTGCTGTATATCCTAAGGCTGTAACGGTCAATCATATTAATGTCGCCTTTGGGCAAAAATGGAGCAAATTTTGGTTGCCCTCCGCCAAAGCCGTCGGTAGCACCAGATACTGAGGCGTATAATGCGTTGGGGAACGATATAGAGTACTCAGGCACAGTAACTTCTATAGTTTCGTTGATAGTGTCGGCACAAAACTGATTGCTAACAATTAAGCTTAGAGTAAAGTTACCTGCACTTTTGTAAGTATGTGCAGCCTTGGTAGATACGCTTGAAGCATCATCGCCGAAAAGCCATTTTATGTGCGAAGCGTCTTGTACATTGCGAGCCTCCACAATCATAGGTGAATTTACACGCGCCTTAGTGTGGGCAATATCAGCCTTGGGCATAGGATTGATGGTTACAGTTTGAGCCGAAACCTTTGATTTTGTGTCTTTTACAGTTTTAAGAGTAACGTAATAAGTACCAGCTGTACGGTATGAGGCAGTGGCATTGTAATCATAAGATGTAGAGCCGTTGCCAAAGTTCCAAACACAATAGTCAACGTTTTTAGAACGATTTACAAACCTTACAGTGCTTGGTGAACAAGCGTCAGGAATTTCGGCTACAAAATCGGCAGAAAAATCCATATCAACCTTGGGTTCGGAAGTATCTTCCACCAACTGAGATTCGTCGATATATTGAACATTAACTTCGGTATCGTAGCAAGTTTCAGTAGACGGTTGAGCAAAATTATTATTGTCAATTACCTGAATTCTATTATTTTCGGAAGTCGACGACGATCCATTGCCACGTTGAATGGGTATATCCTTGATAATCACCTTTCGTTGCGATGCCGAAATGGTGTTTGCACTCTCTTCGATGCTGCTGATAGTGATAGGCTCAGTGTTGCGGTCGGCAGTGCCAAAATACAACGCCGTTGACAGCACAGCAATTGCGGCTGCGGTATAATATATGTTCAATCTTTTTGGATAGAACTTAAAAAAACTTTTGAACGCCACCTCGCGACTGATATTGCTCCACGCATCTTCGGGCGGGGCTGATTCAAAGTTTTCAAATGCGTTTTTAAATAAATCTTCGGGACTATTCATCTCTGCCTCCCATTTTTTGTAGTTTGTTTAGTTCTTTAATTATAAATTTCCGCGCTCTCAAAAACTGCGTTTTGCTTGTATTGATATCAATACCAAGCATTTCGGCTATCTCTCTGTGTTTTAGACCTTCAACAGCAAAGAGGTTAAACACCATCTTGTATCCCTGCGGTAGGCGGTTGATAACACCGAGAAGTTCTTCGCGGGTAAAATCCGCACGGTCGAAACTTTCGTCTTCGGCGGGTATGTCGTACATTTCGTCCACGTCGTAGTTGTGACGGTGACGGAGATTTTTGTGATAATTGGTTATGGCTGTGTTGATAACAATACGTTTTATCCAACCTTCAAAAGAGCCTTGTGCGGAATAATCTTTAACGTTGAGAAAAATTTTCACAAACGCTTCTTGCAGAATATCCTGAGCAGCGGGACGGTCAGGGGCATAACGCAGACAAATACCCATTAAAACCGCGGCGTACTTTTTGTAAAGTTCTTTCTGCGCTGCGGGCTCGCCTTGTATGCATCTTCGTATAAGTAGTTCATCAACCATAACGTTGTCTTAGTTTAAGACCACAAAATTAATGAATTGGTTGCAGAGGTGGAGGAAAAAGTAAAAAAAAACTATCAAGCAGAAGCCAAATCCTCTAACTATTTCAGCACAATAGATTCGCTTCTTACCTCGCGTTCCATAAACACCGAAGCGGAGCGGTTGAATAGTGTGCTGTCGTCGGTGGTGAAATATCTGATGGATGAATTTTTGGATAATCGGGCATCCATTTCGGGATGACGGCAGAGATAATCGCGTAGGCTCTGCGCCACTATTTCGTTTTGCTTAACAATTGAAACACTGGCAGGCAATTTTTTTTTGAAACTATTGATTAGCAGCGGATAATGAGTGCAGCCAAGCACAATGGTGTCGATATCAGAATCTTGGGCAAAAAGTGCGTCGGTGTATTTCTGAACAAAATAATCGGCACCAGGAGTGTCGATCTCATTGTTTTCTACTATTGGCACAAGCAAAGGGCACGCCTGCTGATACACATTTATATTAGGGAACAGTTTTGCAGTTTCTAAAATATACGACTGCGAGTTTACTGTGCCGGCAGTGCCAAGCACGCCCACCTTGTTGGTTTTGGTAATGTTACCGAGCATTTCGGCAGTGGGGCGTATTATGCCGAGAACGCGGTTTTGAGGGCATTCGTTGGCAATATAATCTTGCTGAATAGTGCGGAGAGCCTTGGCAGAGGCGGTGTTGCAGGCAAGCACCACAAGCGGACAGCCGAGTTCAAAGAGTTTTTTTACAGCCTGCAAAGTGTAATTATAAACAGTGGCAAAAGAGCGAGATCCGTATGGAGCACGGGCATTGTCGCCAAGGAAAACATAGTCGTAGCAGGGCATAAGCTCCACAATCTTTTTGAGGATAGTGAGGCCGCCGAAACCCGAATCAAAAACTCCTATCGGTGCAAATTTGCTCATCTACAATATAATAAGGGGAACAAGACTATTGCCGCCTTATTCCCCGATAATGTCATAATGTCAATAATTAGATACCGAGTTCTTTTTTCACAGCGCTTGTGAGGTCGGTGCTGAGTTCGGTATTGATAAAGAGCACTCCGTTTTTGTCGAAAACGTAGATGTAACCTTCTGAGGTGGCAACTTTCTTAACAGCGTTGTCGATTTTTTCCATAATCGGAGCGTAGAGTTCTTTCTGCTTGTTTTGGAGCGAAACCTGAGCATTTTGCTCAAATTTTTGAATACGTTCCTGCAACTGCATTATTTCCTGATATTTGTCGGCTTTGATAGCCTCGCTCCATTTTTCTACAGCCTGAGGAGCAAGGTTTTCGTTTTCTTGAAAAGCCTGAACTTTGGCCTGATATTCCTGACCCATAGCTTGATACTGAGTGTCAAATTTTTTAGATTCGTTTTCCAACGCAGTTTGGGCGGCTTTGGTGTCGGGAAGGGCTTGTATAATTGCCTCACTATCGATATGTCCGAACTTCTGTGCCGATGCGCTCTGCACGCCGCACAATGTAATTAACGAGATTGCTAATGCTATTATCTTTTTCATATTCGAAATTATAAATATATGTTATTTAATGATTTTGTTTAAAACTTCGTCAGATTCGTCGTATTTTTCGTTGGCGTAGATGATGTCGCCTGTTACCTTGTCGAAAATGTAATCGTATCCAGCATCGGCGGCTACGCTTTTGAGAGCGTTGTAAACGTTGTCTTGGATAGGTTTGATAAGTTCCTGACGTTTTTTAGCAAGTTCGCCGTTGTTGCCGAAATATTTCTTTTGCAGTTCTTTGGCCTCTTTTTCTTTGGCAATGATTTCATCTTCGCGTTTTTGCTTGGTGGCTTGGGGAAGGATGTCTACTTCTGCTTGATACTTTTTGTACATTTCGTCAAGTTCGTTGAATTTTATCTCAACTTGGGTCTGCCAATCTTTCGAAAGGTTATCGAGTTTGGTTTGTGCCTGTTGGTAAGCCGGTATCTTGCCTAAGATATATTCGGTGTCAACATGAGCGATTTTCTGAGCGAAAGTGGTGCCGCAAATCAAAGCAGCTGCTAATAGTAAAAATAATCTTTTCATATTCTTCAAATTTTTGAGGTTATTAAAATTCGTTTTATTCTATTGTTGTTTTCTTTTACGTTTTTAGTAATGGTTTAGCCGTTAAAAACTATGATAGTAAGTTAAAAAACCTTAGAAATTCTGTCCCATTGTAAACTGGAAAGTGCTTCCGCTCACTTGATATTTTCCGTCTTTCACCACTTTGTCGAATCCCCAGCCCCAGTCTAAACCGAGCATACCGAGCATCGACATAAACACCCTGACACCTACACCCGCCGAACGGTAAACATTAAACGGCTGCAGTTGGTTGATCTCTTTCCAGCAGTTGCCGCCTTCCATAAAGGCAAGACCGAATATTGTGGCAGATTCGCTGAGTGTTACAGGATAACGTATTTCCATTGTATATTTTACATACGAGTTGCCTCCCTCCGAAATAGTTTCGGCATCATATCCACGCATACCCACCACATCTTTGCCGTATGTGTAGTAGTTCATACCGTCGCCACCCATTGTAAATCCTTGGAAAGGAGAATATCCGAGTTTGCGTGTAAAGAATCCGCTGATACCCAAAGCCAATTTGGTGTGCAATACAAGGTCGCCCACAAGCGGGGTAAAGGTTTTGGCTTCAAATCCCCATTTGTGATACTCCACCCATTTCCACTTCACCGAGTCGGCTATGTGGTCGTAGTCTTTGCCATTGAATTTAGAATACGGAGGAGTAATATCTAACGATAGCGAGAACGAAGATCCACGGCGAGAATAGATGGGAGCATCTATGCTATTGCGCGAGAATACTGTGCGGAGTGCCACTTCATTTGCCACGCCGTCGGCATCAAGTCCGTCGAAATATGGATAATTTTGAAGTTTGTAACGTTTATATTGCAATTCTTCGTAAAGTTGGAAATTGTTGTCGGGCCATTTTAAACGGCGTCCAAAACCTACAGCTCCACCTATCACTTGCATACGATAATTTAAGTAACTTGAATAATGCAGATAGTTGACATCTGTGTAATAGAAACTTACAGAAAGCGAGTTTCTTCTACGACCGCCGAGCCAAGGTTCCATAAACGACAGGCTATATGTTTGATAATACTTACCATTGCTCTGGAACGAGAGACTGAGCTTTTGACCGTCGCCACCAGGGAGCGGACGCCACGAACTCTTGTCGAAAAAGTTTTTGGTAGAAAAATTGTTGAAACTTACGCCAAGACGACCTACAAACGAACCACCGCCCCAACCTGCCGAAAGTTCAAACTGGTCGTTGCCCTTTTCGGTGAGTGCGTAATTAATATCAACGGTGCTGTTGTTTAAATCGGGAGCTGGTGAAGGAGCAAGTTTTTCGGGGTCAAAGTTGCCGAGGTTTGCAAGTTCGCGAACAGAGTTGATAATATCTGTACGGCTGAATAGTTCGCCCGGAATCGTATAAAGTTCACGACGTACCACATGGTCGTTGGTGCGAGTGTTTCCTGTAATGTTAATTCGGTTGATATAAGCCTGAGGACCTTCCACAATCATGATTTCCACGTCGATAGAGTCGTTGACAACGGCGGTTTCGCGAGGCATAGCACGGAAGAGAAGGTATCCATCGTCTAAGTAAATGTTGCCCACGGCGTCCATGTCGTTGTTGAGACGGTCGTCTAAGCGATTTTGATCGTAGAGGTCGCCTTTTTTGATATCAAGTTTGCGTTGCAATAGGTCGCTTGCATATTTGGTGTTACCTACCCAACTTATTGAGCGATAGTAATATTGATGACCTTCTTCGAGGTTGAGTTTTACACCAACAAGTTTATCGTTGATGTGATAAACCGAATCGCCAAGCACTGCGGCATCGCGATAACCATATTTGTTGAATTTTTTGATAAGAGTAACCTTGTCTTCTTCAAATTTAGAACGGATAAATTTAGAAGGCTTAAACATACCGTACCAACGCTTTTGTTTGGTATTTTTAAGAGCCTTGCGGACTTTTTTGTCGGCAAACTGCACGTTGCCTACGGGGATTATTTCACGGATTTTTACTTTGTGTCCCTTATCAACGTTGACAATCAATTTAACCACATTCTGCATCATTGAGTCTTCTACTTGGGTGATGTGTACATCCACATTGTAGTATCCTTTTTCGTAAAAATGACCTTCAATGATGTTTTTGGTGTTGGTGATGACATGTTCGGTTACTTTGGTGCCTGGCGTTAGTTTTACTTTTTCGCTAATGTCAGTTTTTTCGCCGTTGCGCACCCCTCGGTATTCTACTTTAGATAGCTTAGGACGTTCTTCGAGTTTGATATCCAAAAAAATATTGTCGCCTTCAATAGATGTAATGCCAATGCTGACATCCGAAAAAAGGCCTTGCTTCCATAGTTTTTCGATACTGCGCGAAATTTGTTCGCCAGGAATTTTAATCGACTGACCCACTTTGAGTCCCGAAATCTGCACTATGGCTTGCTTGTTGAGAAATTTTACACCCGAAACGGTAATTCCGCCAATAATATACTCACTTGGATTGTTGTAATCAACACCAGTCTGCGCGTTTGCAGTAAAAAAAGCAGTCAGTAAAAATATAATAATAAGCAGTCGGCTTTTCATCTGAATTAGTATAAATATGTAGTAAGTAATGTTAACTTGTAAACAACCCGCACAAAAAACGGGCATGCAAATTTAAAACAATTTATTTTAAATTAGCAATTTGTTGTGAAGTTTTGCCAAATCTTCTTTCGCGTTGTTGATAATTATACACCGCTTCAAAAAAATCTTCCTTAGAAAAATCGGGCCAAAGCACGCTGGTAAAGTAAAGTTCGGAATACGATAACTGCCAAAGCAAAAAGTTAGAAATCCTTAATTCTCCGCTTGTTCTTACAAGAAGTTCTGGGTCGGGAATATCTTTGGTGTACAGATAATTAGCAAAATCTTCTTCGGTAAATTTTTCTATATCCTGAGGGTGCGACTTGTAGTCGGCAACAATTTTTTTTACAGCATTAACAATTTCGTTGCGGCTGCCGTAGCTTAATGCAATAATGGCAGTTAAACCTGTGTTGTTTTGCGATTGTTGCACAGCTTGATTTACCTGCGCAAACACATCGGGCGGCAATAACGAAGTGTCGCCAATAATTTTTAATCGGATATTGTTTTTAATAAGATCGCCCAACTGCGAAGCTATCGAACTAAGCAACAGCGACATAAGACCCGCCACTTCGTCTTTTGGGCGGCTCCAGTTTTCCATCGAAAATGCGTAAAGGGTAATGTATTTAACGCCAATTTCAGCAGCTGCTTCTACGGTGGTACGGGCAGCTTTGGCTCCCTGATGATGTCCTTCTAATCGGTCGTTGCCGCGTTGTTTAGCCCATCGGCCATTGCCGTCCATTATTACCGCCACATGTTGCGGTATTCTGTTTGGGTCGAGTTTTTCTTTTATTGACATTTGAGTTTTTATATTTTACAAATATGCACCGCATTTTTGCTGCGATGAGCCTCCCACTTGAAACGACAGTACCGCGCCCAAAAACGAGTACATATCTTTGTTGCCAAGAAACGAGCGCTGCTTGGTATATTCTACACCATATTTTGGGTCGTACAAATCATCGTCGATATGGTCGAGCATGTCGGTAAACATTTTGCGGTATTTCCATTCAAACGAAAGGGTGAAAATTCGTGTGGGACTGATCTTTACGCCTAATCCAAATGGAATTATAAATTGTAAACCTTCGTGCGGGAACGATCCTACTGCCAGTCCGGGACCAGCTGCAATATAAGGCGATACAAAGTTGGACTTAGAACCTTTTACCAATGGCAAAAAGTTAAATTCCATCTGCAACGAAAGTTCTATTACTTCGTTTTCAAATTTTGCGTTGCGAGCGTTTTGATAAGGATTGTCAAAATCGGCATCAGCACCTACAAATTTGAGTCGCAATGCTTCAAACGATAGTGCTATGCGTTGGTTGAATCCATGACGAATATTGGCACCAAAGGCTATTTGAGGGTTGTAAAATGGTTTGACAGGATTTATCTCACCATTGTAATAGCAAGTGCCCACGGCGAGACCTATCTCGTCGAATTGGTATTTGCGGTGTTGTTGAGCGAATGCGCTAACCGATATTACCAAAATAATCAATATGGAAACAACACGTTTCATTATCTGACTGTTTTCGGGTGCAAATATAGATGAAACTTTGCAGCCACAGTATTTAAAAAAACTTAAAACTTTACCCATAGTCAAATCCTATTAGTTGGTTAATAATAATGCGCTTCTGGCTTTGTTATAAAACTTTTTTTGCCCTAATTTATTGTTTACGCTAATTCTCTTTTACAACTAATTTTACGAAATCTACATGAATGGGGTTGTCTTCTATCGGTTTTTCTAATCGAATTGGGAAAAAACTTTTTGTTTTAATCCACGATGCTATGCTGTCCATCCACATAGTGCCTGCAGGACGGTCGGGATGAGCAATATCGCCTTTGATACGTGTAAAGGTAAGTTTTTTGGATAAAAAGAACTGACGTGGACCAAACTTGCTCATCAACATATTATTAATTCCCGAATCCTCTTTCCAGTTGGGCGGACCAATCCATATAGTGGGTATGCCATGGGTTTGAGGTATTATGCGGTTTACATAGTCGATTCGCTCATTGGCATCTCGTACAAACATTTCGTTGGCTCCAATTACAAAAAGAATATATGTAGGCTTGTAGAGATTGACAAAATATTCAAGCGTATCACATTCGGCGTATGTTTTTGTGGTGGCACTTACCCATGTTACCACGTTGAGGTTGTGATGGTTGTAGTTGCAATAATTTTGCACACGAAACATCAGCGAATATGCCATACTGTCGCCAATTAAAAGAATGTTTTGCGTAGTGGTGTCGGTTTTAGGGATAGTGTCGCGATAATTGGTAAATGTTTGCGATACAAATGGTTGAGCAATTTCACGAGGAACAATATACTCAATATATATATATATAAAGGTGCATATCGCCGCTATTAACGCCAAAATTAAAAATATGGTTTTCGACTTTTCCATCGTAGTAGTTAGTTAAATATCCAAAAATCTGTTTTTAACGCCAATAACCAAAATATCATCGGTTTGAGGACGACCGTTTTTCCACGATTCTAATGCCTCGCCCAATAGGTCATATTGACGCGACAGAGGTTGATCTTGTATGCTGATAATTAGTTTTTTAAGATTTTCTTGCATAAATTTTCGTCCTTGTTCTCCTCCAAGCTGGTCTTGAAAACCGTCCGAAAACATATAAAGCGCCATTCCTTTTTTGTTGTTGATTGTATGATTGGTAAAAACAGAATCAATACTATCGGCAAAAGAGGCACCTATGGAATAAATATCACCCTGAATTTCGGAACATTCGCCATCAGATACTGTCCAAACTGTGTGATTTGCAGCAGCTATGGTGATTTCGTTAGATTCTTTGTCAAAACGACACAGCGACACATCCATACCTTGATCAGACGTGTCGTGCTCTTTATCGTGCGACCACGCTTTAATAATCTCTACATTCATCATGCGGAGAATTTCGGCGGGACTTTCTATTAATTTCTTATTAACCAAATCGTTGAGCAGCGAATTTGCCACCACACTCATAAATGCGCCCTGAACGCTATGCCCCACACAATCGATTACGGCGAGATAACGGTAACGTCCAGCATCCGAAAACCAATAAAAATCGCCACTAACCACATCGCGAGGCTCAAAAAACACAAAACTCTCTTCAAAATAGTTGGTTATCATGCGGCGGTTAGGCATCATAGCTTTTTGAATACGGCTTGCCGAACTGATACTGTCGATAATCTGATTGTTTTTGCGTTCTAGTTCGTTGCGTTGCGCCTCAATCTGTTTCGTTTTAGAATTGAGAAGGCTGTTTTGCAGTTTTACAGTTTGGTAAGTTTCGCTAAGTTCGGCATTTGCAGTTTTCAATCGGCGATTTGCGCGGTTGCGGTCGGTAAGAAACTTAATCAGCAACACCAGCAACAGAGTAATTACCGAAATAACCACAATAGCAATTTTCTTAAACCGCTCTGCAGCAACAATTTCGTTTTCTTTTTCTCGAATACGGAGTTCGGCAATTTCGCGCTCACGACTAATGAGTTGCATTTCTAAACGCATTTGATTGTTGAGCATTTCTACCCGATAAAGCGAATCGAGAGTCTGCTGATTTTGTTTTTCAAGCACATGAAGCTGTTTTTCTTTGGTAACAACTTCATTTTCAGTAGCAAACAATTCGCTTTGAGTATCTTGTTTTGATTTCAACAATTCTTGTTCATTGAGGCTGTTTTCGGTATCGTGATACATACGTTCATATTGCTTGCTTTTTTCAGAGTCGCCCATATCGGAATAAATTTGCGATGCAATTTGACAACAACGGCATATCAACAAATTGTTGCCGAGAGCATTAGCAATGCCAAGAGCCTCCTCTATATAATCAAGAGCTTTAACATTATCACGTTGCGACATATACACCGCCGCAGTATTAATCAGCGAGTTAACAGTTTCTTTTTGAAATCCGTTTTGGCGGGCAATGCGCACAGCCTCGCGAGCAAAACTCAAAGCCTCATCGTATTTTAAAAGTTCGCAATTAATAATGCTGAGATAATCGTTGATACTAATTTCGCTT
Source organism: Bacteroidales bacterium (assembly GCA_016293845.1). Taxonomy (GTDB): domain Bacteria; phylum Bacteroidota; class Bacteroidia; order Bacteroidales; family UBA3824; genus UBA3824. Next base: position 32,800 of record JAEDDH010000014.1, read on the forward strand.
TTGGTTTCGCCAATAGAGCGAGCCGTTACTGCTGCACCTTTGAGATGCGTTATAGCCTCAGTGTAAAGTTTAGAATACCAATAAACAAGAGCCAGATTGATACGTGTTTCCACTATTTCGTGCTGATTACCACTATCCATAGCACGGGCATATTCGGCACGGCAGTCTTCTATATCCGCATTGGATGCGCCCGAAAAGGTTTGAGACATAACAACTTGCGCCGAAAATAATGATAATAATAATATAAAAATACGTATCACCAATTAATGCATTTATTCGAGTACAAATATAAAAAAAAAGCCTTAATTATTAGAAGCCATTGCAAAAAAAATTGGAAAATGCAGATAATATGCAAAATATTATTACCTTTGCCCACAGAAAAAAGGTAAATACATAAACAAAAACAACAACAGCAATATGGACTTACACGAATATCAGGGCAAGATAATACTCCGCAAATTTGGAGTGGCAGTACCCGAAGGTATTGTGGCAGAAACGCCCGAACAGGCAGTTGAGGCCGCCAAAAAACTGCAAGAAACCACCGGCACACAGTCGTGGGCTATTAAAGCGCAGGTACACGCCGGCGGACGCGGCAAGGCGGGCGGCGTTAAAATTGCAAAAAACATCAACGAAGTAGCTGAATACGCAAAACAGATAATTGGTATGACACTCGTTACCAAGCAAACCGGCGCAGCTGGCAAACTCGTGCGCAAAGTGCTTGTAGAACAGAGTATATACTATCCCAACGCCGAAGGCAAGGTTGACGTTGCAGAATATTACATGAGCATTCTTCTCAACCGCGCTACAGGACGCAATATCATCATGTATTCGCCCAAAGGCGGTATGAACATCGAGGAAGTAGCAGAGCAAACTCCCGAACTGATTTTTAAAGAAGAAATCAATCCTGCCACTGGCATTCTTCCGTTTCAGGCAGCTCGCATTGCATTCAACCTCGGTCTCAGCGGCAATGCTTTCAAAAATATGAAAAAATTTGCCACAGGTCTTTACAATGCATACATCAAGAGCGATTCTTCGATGATGGAGATCAATCCTGTGTTCAAAACTTCAGATGATCTTATTCTTGCTGCCGACTGCAAAGTTAAAATTGATGACAACGCTCTTTTCCGTCAAAAAGAATTTGCCGAAATGCGCGACCTCACCGAAGAGGCTCCCGCTGAGGTAGAAGCCGGACAATACGGACTCAACCTTGTAAAACTTGATGGCAATATCGGTTGTATGGTAAATGGCGCAGGTCTTGCCATGGCAACAATGGATATTATTAAACTTTCGGGAGGCGACCCTGCCAACTTCCTCGATGTAGGAGGTACTGCAAGTGCCGAAACCGTAGAAGCTGCATTCCGCATCATTATGAAAGACCCCAACGTAAAAGCTATACTCGTTAACATTTTCGGTGGCATAGTTCGTTGCGACCGCGTTGCAAACGGAGTGGTTGAGGCTTACAAAAAAATCGGAAACATTCAAATCCCCATCATTGTACGTCTTCAGGGCACCAATGCTATTGAGGCTAAAAAGATTATCGATGAATCGGGCTTGAAAGTAATGTCGGCTATCACTTTTGAAGAAGCTGCACAACTCGTTAGCAAAGTTGTAGCATAAGCTTCAATTAGATTATTTATTATGCTCCATAGTCATTCCGGTAGGGATTTCAGGATTCCTGCCGGATTTTTTTGTAACCTATACTAAGGCAGAAAGGAATAAGTAGAGCAGGATATAGAATCAAAATACACAAAAAAAATCCATACGCAATACCTTGTAAAGCGCATGGATTGGCAATATCTTCAACAACAATGCTTATTTACTCTTACCTACAAACGAGAGGATGCCTACAGCACAACCTTTTTTGTCGCCCATTCCAGGTTTGAAACGGACAGAGACGTAGTACATGGCAGTCTTGTTGCAGAGAAAGTCAAACGACTTAGCATCAGTTTTGGCCGCCTTGTCGAAAGTAGTACCTAACGGATTAGAGTTTTCAGGGTGTCCGCTGTCGTAAAGAGTAAGAACAACCTGATCTTGATAACCGTCAGGAGCACAAAGACTGAATCTATACCGTGTGCCTTTGTTAAGAACCACCGTAAATTTCATTCCTGTCTCATCGGTAGCACTCTCCCTTTTGAGCTTGGTATTAAAATCACGAAGGAATATGGCCTTTTCAGTCTGTGTCGCGCACTGATAAACAAGCTGTTGTTTGCATTGTGCATCAGCTGTGGTAGCTTGTCCGAAACACAAAATTGCAAATACTAATATAATAAACAGTCTTCTCATATTATAAAGTAATTAATTTATTACGTATTTTTTCTGTTGTTGAAATTATTTCCTGTAATTCGTCTTTCGACATAGTAATAATACTTCTGTCATTTTGTACTACAACTAACGAGCCATCTATTATTTTTGTTTCGGGCTCGCCAACTTCGTAAGATATTTTAACAAAATCGAAAACATCTTTTAACTCTTCAAGCGACTGTACTAAAGATTCAAAATCCTTGCCATGAAATAGCTTTAATATCGGAAGAAGTTGGTTAAGTATAGTTTTTTGTTCGCCGATACGATCTTTAAAATCGTCGCTATATTGGTCTTTTGCAACCTGAGTAATCAGATAAAGACTTTCGAGCCAAACACCAGTAACAAGCAATGCACTAAGGTTGCTGCGTTGATTGTTGCGCAAATGTTCGTCCATTTTTTGGTAACTCTGCACACTCATAATAAGTAGCGAGTCGATATTATCATCGGATGTAGCAAGACGTTTTAGAAGTTGAAAATCAAAAAACTGTCCCACTTTCAAATCTTCCGAAAGACTGCGTATCTGCACAAGGTAATCAATTACCAGAGATGTTTTGGAATATACATTAAGATAGCCTAAATCAGCACTGAGGAAACCCAAGCCAAGGGCTTTTTTAAAACTTGAGGTATAGTCCTTTACAACATCTGGATTAACTAAATACTTCGGCGAAAAGGGCACTTCGGAGCTCTGAATCATTGCGGCCATTTCTACAGGCGAAGAAAAACTTGATATAATCTCGTTCATGGCCTGCGAATCAAAATTGACATCGGATACCAAGTTGTCTTCTTCATGGTATTCGATATGACCATCGTCGCCACCGCATCCTGCGCAGTTAAACTGCATCAAGGCTGTTGCCGCTAACATTAACGATATGTACCATTTCTTATGCATAATTGCTCGTAGGTTTAATTCTTTTCTTTTTCAAATTTAATAAAAATTTTTGCAATAGTACACATTTTTTTCAACAAAATAGATGTATTTTATTCTTTTTTATCATTTTTTTCTGTACTATTCTCTGAATCAGTATTTTGCGGGTTATCTTTTTTTTCTAACGGCGGCTGCGGAGTTTCAGGTTTTTCTTTCTTTTTCTCACGGTCGGGGCGTTCTATTTTGGGCAAACGTGCGCGACGTTCGCCACGGCCGGGACGTTCAGGACGTTCGAGGCGTTCATGACGTTCGGAACGCTCTGCTCGTTCGGGTCGTTCGGGACGTTCTGCCTTGTCTGCTTTATCAGATTTAGAATCAACTGCTTTGGATGCTTTTTCGGCTGCAAGCAATTTTTGAATCTCTTTATTTTTCTGACGCTCAATTATTTTCTTTAATAATGGAAGTTTTGAAAAATTGATCTTGCCTGCCCACTCTATTACACGTTTAAGTACATCAAAATAGAGAGTTATATAGCAGAGCAAGCTCATCAGCCAGATAACTACTATATTAAAATAAAAGGTGTCGTAGTATCTGCCCATAAACCACTTGTTGGGTGCATAAAAATGCGAGCGGAAACCAAACCACGTAGAGTTGTCGGCGTCAAGGAATATAGGATCTTGCTGCTGTATAAGACGGTTTTCGTAACGTATAATCTTATTTTTTTCAAATACGTTCTTCACAATATCTTGCAACTTTTCGTTGAAATACTTATTTCTACGAGTAAGGTAATATCCCGGTTTTTGCTCTTCGTAGTAACGCTTACGTGATTCAATTTCATTTTCGGCAAGGTTAAACAATTTGCCATAATAGCGGTCAAGCTCAGAAAGATACTCTTCGACCTCGTCGGAAACATCTTCGGTAAAGCTTTCTACATATAGTTTGTCTAAGCAGTCGAGAGTAATTTCTGGAACACGGCGCATTTCGTTAGGCACCTCCTCGCGGAGCAGTGCCAAGCCATAATCAATTTCTTGTTTAAGGCGTTCGATATCGTATTCGGGATCTTCTTCTTCGATACTATCGCGACAGTCGACGGCGTAGGTTAATGCATCACTCAATGCGCTTACATAACTTACTTGCTTAAAACTTGCATAACTTTTTTGCTTCTCTTTTTCGTAATAATCGATTTCAAAACCATTGTCTTTAAACTGTTTAACCATTAAAGCCTCGTACGACCAACGAGATGCCATTATTTCAGCCACGATAGGCACACGACCTACGCTACCAATGATTTGATTCAATTTGTCAAAACTAAACATAGATCCGCCTAATGCCATCTGCGGAATCATCAACAGCGGTATTAATATGTAGATTGTTACCGCAGAGTTGAACGCTGACGAAATATTCAAGCCCATCATGTTGGCAAACACAAACATTGCAAACAGCACAAGCCAATAGCTTAGATTCATGCCTTCGATTTGCAATATAGAGTTGCCTACAACAACGTACAAGAATGCCTGAATAGCCGATATACAAGTGAGGATTATCACCTTCGCCACAAGATAACTTGACCGGCTCAAGTTGAGGAATTCCTCTCGTTTGAGTATTTTACGGTCGCGGAATATTTCCTCAGCCGACACAGTAAGACCAAGGAACAAGGCGACAATAATACTCATAAATATATAAGGTACTATGTTTTCGTTTTCAAAGAATATATATGATGCCCTATTGGGCGAGGTGTATCTAATCAAGAAACTAAGAATCAAGCCCAACAACGGTGCTTCGGTAAGGTTGAGAAACACGTATTGAAAGTTAGAAACCTTAGATTTAAAGTCGCGGTGCAAGTAGATGCGCAACTGCGACAACCAACCCGGAACGTTGAGATTCCGTGGAGGTTCGGTATCCACATCGGGAATAATTTCGGGTTTAACCCCTTTATGAAAACGGTCTTCCCACTCTTCGGGATTTACCTTTCTGTTGTCTTGGAATTTACCATACTCGTCGACAACCCTCGCCTCAATCACATCGAAGATAATTTCGGGGTTAACGTTACCACACTTGGGACATTCGCCCTCGTCGGCATTGATCTGACCGTCGTGACCTTTAAAATAAGAAATTGCATCTACGGGGTGTCCGTAGTAAACAAGGTAACCGCCAGTATCGAGAATAATCATCTTGTCGAACATCTTGTAGATTTCGCTCGACGGCTGGTGGATAACCACAAAAATCAATTTACCCTTAAGCGTTAACTCGCTCAAGAGGTCCATAACGTTTACCGAGTCGCGCGAAGACAGACCCGATGTAGGCTCGTCCACAAAAAGAATGGACGGTTCGCGGATCAGCTCAAGAGCAATATTCAACCTCTTGCGCTGACCGCCAGATATAAGTTTGTTGAGCGAATTACCCACTTTGAGGTCTTTTCGCTCATAAAGTCCGAGAGATTTTAGCACGTTGTCAACGCGTGCCCGTATTTGTTCGTCGGTTTCGGTCTTGAAACAGAATTTTGCACTGAAATAGAGGTTTTCGTATACAGTAAGCTCCTCAATAAGCAGGTCGTCTTGAGGGATAAGACCGATAACGCCTTCAAGTTTATCTTTTTCGGTGTGAAGGTTGATACCGTTAATTTTAACAGAACCTTGACTTGGAGTGGTAATGCCCGAAAGTACGTTAAGCAAAGTGGTTTTGCCCGCACCCGAAGCACCCATAATGCCAACCAATCTACCTTGACACTCAGAGAAATTGATATTTCTAAGTCCGATAGCTCCGTTAGGAAACTTAAACTCTAAGTTCTCTACATTGAACGATAAGTTAGCAAATGTTTTGTCGGCTTGGAAGGTGGCTACAACATCGCTGTAATACACCGGCTTACCTTTACTCATTTTGAGAGTAGAACCCGGTGCAAACAAATAAATACGACCAGAGTTGATTGCCTGACCGTTAAGGTAAACATCATCGGTGCCGGTATAGCGCAAGAAATAAAGTTCTTCGCTGGCAACGCGCAAAATGTAAATATCCGAAGCGAGACCTTCGCTTGGAATACACTTGGCATTAACCGGTTTTTCTTCCTTACCCGAAATAAACAAGATAGAGGGAATATCAAGTCCCTCGGTATTCTCGTTAACTACAAACGACTTAGAGTCTTTAAGTTCCTCCTTGCTAATGTTAAACACCTCACCTACAGCGTCGATAATAGCCATACGCTGTTCGGTAAAACGCTTAGAGGTGTTAACCAACTCAAAGAGACGGATGTATACGATTATACGCTGTTTTAAGTTGATAGTCTTGGTGATACGACGCGAAATACCAAGAATTTTAACCGACATCTGTACGGGTGTCAGACCCGAGAAGTCGATTTTTTTGCGTTTCTTGGCAGCAGCCTCGTCGTCGTCTTCAATTAACCCAACGTCCTTTTTAAAACCGATGATGTGCTCGCGTGCACCTTCGGCACCAAGTTGCTGTGTAAGAAATCCCTCTACATACTGCAACTCCTTGTCGTCAATACCGCCGTCTTGGTTGGCGATAATCGACCACATTTGAATTAACGCTTTAAGAATTTCCTCACTCATCTTCTACGGTTCTAAATTCAACTTAAAAGTCAATCCTTCTTAGTCGATAGAGTAACTAACTTGTTCAAAAGGTATTTCAACAATGTCGGCATATTCTTCGCCAGCTTCCTCCATATCCTCGTCGTCGTCGGGGTAGTGCCATTTAACAAGCACATCGTGACCAGCATCGTACATATCCTCTAATTTGAGCAACACGTCGAGCAAGAGTTTTGAAGAAGCCGTGTTGAAATATTCCAATTTAAAATTGAAAACGGTTTTTTCCAAAGGGTTCTGTGCGTATTCGTCGAGCCATTCGAGAATAGGGTCGTAGAATGCTACCACATCTTCGGGAAGCGAACGTCCCGAGATTTCAAACGTATTGTTGTCTGCGTCAAGAATTACTTTTGGAGTGTCGTCAGATCCTTGTATTTTAATAACTCGCATAATATTAATGTTTTATTCTTTGATTCTGGAAATAGTTGATGTTAAAACGAAAAATGATGTAAGATCGTCGATTTTGAGGAAACTGTATATGAGTTTCTCTCCGGTTTTACGGGCGATATCAATAAAGCCGAGACCAGCGCCGCCTTTCTCAGAGATGTGCCCTTCGCGCATCTGCTTTTTGTAAAGCTTGTTTAGCCCGTCTTTGTCTTGGCTGTTGATATTCTCTAACATTTCGGTAAGTCTTTCCACCTTTTCGTTGAGTACAACATTGCCCGTAGTAACATTGTACTCTGTATCACCTTTGCTTACCATAAAGATACCGCGACCCACCTTTTTGTCGGTAGATCCAGGTGTAACCTCGGCGTGCTTGCTGATATTTTGAAGACATTCCACCATAACGTGGAACACCTTTTTCTGCACGGAGCTTGCGTCTTCCTCCCGCACCATGTTGGTTTCGGTGAGCGACGTAAACGCCTTGGTAATCTGGTGCGTTATCTCGCCTTCGTAAGCCAAGTTGATTTTGTTACGCTTCATCTTTACGTAGAAGTCGTACACGAAATCCAATGACTCTTTTTTGTTAATACCTGCCATAATATTTTATTTTGAATATTACGTTAAAATTCTATACCTATTAATAATATATCGTCAACCTGTTTGTTTGCTCCTTTCCAATCAAAGAAATCTTTTTCAAAAAGTTCTCGATATTGCGGCATCGTAAGCTCTGGATTGGTCTCTATCAATTCCTTGATTCGTCCTGGACGATATTTTCGCCCTTCTTCACCGCCTATCTGGTCGGGAAGTCCGTCTGAGAAAAAGAAACATTTCTCACCTGGAGCAAACTTTATTTCATAGTTGTCAAATAGTTTTTCGTCTCTGCCTTTGCGCGGCGGTTTACCGCCAATGGCTTGCATTGTGCCTTTATATTGTATAAGCTCTCGTTGCGAATTGAGATAGTACAAAGGCCTATGTGCACCTGAGAAATGGAGTAAACCAGTCTCAAAGTTAATTTTACATAAAGCAATATCCATGCCATCTCGTGCCTCTTGTTCTTCACTATCTTGTTTTAATGTTTTACGAACTCCAAGGTGAAGTTGGTCGAGAACCTGCCCTGCGTGAAGGCCTTCGGCGTGGTCAGCTATAATGTTGAGGTTGAAATATCCAATAAATGAGAGCAATGCGCCTGGCACACCGTGTCCCGTACAGTCTACTGCTGCAATGTAGATATCGCCGTTCTTTTCAAAGAACCATGGGAAGTCGCCGCTGACCACGTCGCGAGGACGGTAGAACATAAAGAACTTGGGCAGTTTCTGCAAAATATCGTCGAGACTCGGAATAATTGCCGATTGGATTCGCTGAGCATAGTTGATACTCTCGGTAATGCTCTTGTTCTTCTCTTCGATTTCCATCTCGATAAGTTTGCGCTCGGTGATGTCGCGTGCCACAAACAAGATGGTTTCGAGCTCTTTTTCTTTGTTGTACTCGGGGATGGCGTTGAACTGGATGATACGCTCCTCGCCTTCGGCAGATGGGAAATTGGTTTCGTTTTCGTACATCTGCTGGGTTTGCATTACTTGAGCAAGTGCTTCTTTGAAGAATGATGCAATCTTTTCATTGAGGGCAACTTCGTCGATTTGCTTTTGGAGCATATCTTGTTTTTTGAGACCGGTGAACTGTTCTGCCACGGGGTTGACGTAGAAGAATTTGCCATCGGGACTCAAACGTGCGATCATATCCAAAGAGTTCTCTGACAACGCCTGCATTTCGCCGCTCATACGCTGCGCCTTTTCGGCAATCTTGCGTACGGTGATGTCGCGGGTGTTGAAGATAATGCCTTGAATAGCAGCGTTGTTCAAAAGGTTTCGACCTGTAGCTTCGAGCCACAATTGCTCGTCGTCGCTTTTCTGATACTGATATTCAAATGTAACAGGATTATCGGGATCTTGGAGAAGACGATTGAACACTTCTTTGAAAGAATGTTTAGACACATCGTCGAATTTTTCGTAAGCGCTTTTGCCTACAATGTAATCGGGGTCGTAACCAAGAATGTTTTTTGCCGACGGGCTTTCGTATGTAACGATTCCTGTTTCGTCGTAAATAGAGATAACCTCGGATGCATTTTCGAGCAAGGCATACTGACGTTTCTGACCACGTTCCACCTCGCGGATCTGTGCCTCCAACTGTTTGTTTGTTTCTTGGAGTTCGAGTTGCGTTTTGCGCATCTCGTCGGCATTTTTGCGAAGTTCTTCCTCGTTCTTTTGCAAAAGCTTGGTCATTTCCTGAGCTTCGCGGAGGAGTTTCTCTGTCTGAGTGTTAACCTTAAGGTTGAATATGGTCTGCGCTATAATTTGACTTACCTCTTGAATAAGACGGAGAGTCTTATCTGGCATATCGTCGTTGAGCGAAGCAAACTCAATAACACCTTGCAGTTTTTCGTCGCTGATTAGCGGAGAAAGCAAAAGGGTTTTGGGTTTCTTGTCGCCAAGTATACCAGAACTAATGGTAACGTACTCTTCGGGAATTTCGCGACGGTAGATAATATCGCGTTCAAAAGCAGCCTGACCTACAAGACCGATACCAATTTTAAATTCTTGGGTAATGTATTTTTTACGGTTGTAGGCGTATGTGGCTATGTTAACGAGTGTTTCGTTGTCGTCGTCGTAGAGGTAGAAAGCACCTTGAACGGCGTTGATATATTCAATAAGATTAATAATGGTTTCGTAGGCAAGTTCGCTGATATTGTTTCGCTGACGGAGAATATCACCAACAATTTCCTTTCCTTTGGTAATCCAGTTCTGCTCGTTTTCGCGTTGCGACGTTGCCACAAGGTTGTTTTTCATTATAAGGAGCGAACGTCCGAGAAGATCGTCTTGGTCAATTTCGCTTGTATCGAAATAGAGGTCGCCTTCACCAATTCGCTTAGCAATCATTGAGTTGCGGGTGAAAATCTCGTTCTTTTCGGCGAGCATTCGTTCAAGATCCTCGTTTTGTTTACGATTGCGACGAGCAAAAAAGTTGAAAATACATGCAATCACAAACGGAGCCAAATCGATAATCCCCAACATTTCAGAACCGCCGGTATGTGCAGCGATAATGCTGGATAGCGAGATTTCTTGTCCTCTCAAAAACAGGAAAGTGGCTCCGACAGGAAACAACATACCTATAACAAAGCCCAATATGGTACTGTACAGCACCATATTGTTGGCTGCCGTTGCCTTTTTGGGTTCGTCGTCGTTTTCTTCTATGTAGGTTGCGTTTTCTGCCATATTCTGTGTTAAAATAGCGGTGCTAAATTACGGAATTTATACTTAACATTAACAATTTTGTTTCATTTTTTTGCTCCGTTGCCAAAACTTTTTAACCAGTCCCTGTATTTAAGGTCTACAGAGGTGTCTTTTTCGGTATCGGATTGGTTTCTTATTTTTTCTATTTCGTTATATTGGTTTTTAATAGTTTCTACTTCTTGTTTACTTTGAGCCATCTGCTCAACCATGAGTTTTTCTCTGTCTTTCAGGCGGTTAACTAAAATCTCCATCTCGGTGAGTCGGTTTTTGGTCTCGTTGTAGTTAATTTCGAGATCAGTTTCAGAGGTTTCGGCTTTGTGTAGGCGTGCGGTAAGCTCTAATTCGCTCTCTTGCGATTCGCCGAGTTGCTTTTCAAGTGCTTCGGTTTTGTTGGTGGCTTGTTCGAGCCTTGCTCTGAGGTCGGTGGTTTGCAATCCTGCCTCTGCCAACTGCGACGACAATCTTTCGTTCTGAGTTTTTAATTGCGTTACCTGACTCATTGCCTGTTCCTCTATCTCCTTGTGCTTGGTGATGTCGATAGCGGTGTAAAGAATTTTAAGAACGGTACCTTTGGCGTCCTTTACGGGCGTGTATTGGTTTATAAGCCAAATGTCCTTTCCTGTAAGCTTACTTTTACGTTTAACGGTCATTTGGTATAGATTTCCTTCGCAAACATTTTGCCACAAAGTCTTAAATTCGTCAATTTCTTCTTCGGGAATGAAGGTAAGAATATTTTTTCCTTTGGTTTTTTCGTAATCGTAGCCCATTGTAATAATGTGCTTGGTGTTGGCCGTAAGCAGGTTGCCTTCTACGGTGTATTCTGCTTTCATCATGGTTTCGTCGATTGCGGTCATAATACCAGCCATTTCGATACGGCTCTTTGCCATTTTTTCTTGGGTTGCCATGAGCACCTCGGTTTTTTCGAGCGATTCCGAAAGTAGTCGCTTGTTTTTTTCCTCAATGGTTTTCTGCTCGGTAATGTCGTTGGCGATGTAAAGAATACGCACAACGTGGTTTTCGGCATCAAAAATCGGGGTGTACTGTGTTAAAAGCCAAATGGTTTCGTTAAATTTGTTTTTCTGTTTGAGAGTTGTCTGATACGACTGTCCCGAACAGATATTCTGCCATACTATGTCGAAGTTTTCGAGGTTTTCTTCGGTAATGATATTCTTGATGTTGCGACCAATAAGCTCGTCTTTGCGATAGCCGAGTGCCGATAGGAATTTTTGGTTTGCCGACATAAGGCGACCTTCGGGGTCAATCTCTGCCTTCAACATGGTTTCGTCTACTGCCGAGAGAATACCCGACATCTCTGCCTCACGTTTTTGTGCTTCGTCGCGGGCGGTTTTCATATCGTCCATAGTTTTGCGAAGCTCAGCCTCTCGAAGCACAAGTTCATCAGATTTTTTCTGCGATTCTTGAAGAAGATCGGCTGTACGGGCATTGATACGGAGCGACGACAATGTAGATGCGATACTATCGCCAAGCTGCTCTACAAACTGTATCTCGTATTGTTTGAGCAGGTTAAAAGATGCAAGCTCTATTACGCCAAGTATTTTTTCTTCAGATTTAAGAGGCACAATCAGCAAACATTTTGGTTTAGCATCGCCCAATCCCGATTCAATTTCCATATAATCATCGGGAACGTCTGTAATATATAAGGTGTTCTTTTCAAGTGCGCACACACCAATAAGACCGTCACCGAGGGTTATGCGGCGTGTGAGATATTTTTTGCGGTCGTAAGCAAACGCCGAAAGCATATCAAGGAAAACATTATTGGGGTCGGTATCATCGAGGATAAACAAACCACCCTGACCAGCGTTGATATAGTGAACAAGGTTTTTGATCACTTCGTCGGAAAGGATTGTGATGTTTTCGTTGTTGTGACGCATAATGTCACCAAACTTAGCAAGACCCTGAGTTGTCCAATTTCGCTGTTCGTCTTCCAAACGGCGAAGGTTCTGCTCTTTTTCTGTGGCAGAAAGGCGCTCGCTAAGGTCGATCAGCGATTTCGCCATAGATCCGTCGGGTGCCGAAAGGCCAGCGCCTGTTTCGTAATTACCTTTATAAATCTCATTAGAAAACTCGGTGAGTTTCTTAAAGTTATCTGCGGTACAATTGATAAGTCCGTTGAGTTTTCCAATTTCGGTCTGGTCTTCTTTGAGGCGGATGTTGGGCACTGCTCCTGTGTTGAGAATCTTAACAAAATCTTGCATAGACGCAAAACTGATTTTGAGATATCTAAACACATAAAAAGCTATAAATATGATCATAGCAAGCATTGGAACAGATAGCACAGCAAGAGAAATACGCAATTTTGTGATTTCGCTTCGAATCGCCGAATCGCTTATTGAAAGTTCGCGTTCGTGAGCCACATACATACGGTCGATGGTTTTGCGAATATCGTCAAAAGCACTAACTTCTTTTACGCTGAGAAGTTCGCGGGCAGCATCAAGCCTATTGTTGATAATTAGGCGAATAATGTCTTTATTAACATTTTGATAGATAATAAATTCGTTTTTAAAGCGATCGAGCAGTTTTACCTCTTCAGATGTTGTAAGGCTGTTGGCGGTAAGGGCATTTTCGTACTCTTTGATACGCACCTCGTAAAACTGTTTAAACTTGTTGTGATGGCGCTGAATAGTAACAACATCGCTGCCAGTTTCGATTAAAGCGTGATTTTGAATTACAAGTCCGTAAACTTCTTCCGACAAGGCAAAAAGTGGATAAATACCTGCTCTTTGGGTATCAGAAAAAGATTCAACGTGCTCTTTGACGTGTCCAAACGAAACAAGCGCATAAATACAGAAAAAAAGAATATAAGCCGCCACCACCGAAAACAGTAGTATCAGTTTATTTCTAATATCCAATCTATCAAGTATTTGATGTATCTTTCCCATCGTCCGGCTCGTATTATTTTCCTAATTGCGCCAGTTATAATTTTTTATGTTAGTATAGTATTTTCTCAAAGTTCAAATTTATAAAAAAAAATTATTTCCGTGCCGCAAATTTTTCTGTTTTTATAACTTTTTTTCTAAAAAAAAATATATCTTACTAATTGTTAACTATTTACGATGTAAAAATATTTACATCTCACTTTTATTCCATTTTCAAAAAACATGCCTTTTGTACAAAAAATAAATTTTTTGAGCTCGTTAAGCAAATTTATTTTACAATTATTAGTAAATTCGCACCGCTATTTATGATGTAATCAATTTTGTAGATTAATGGAAATTTCGCAACAAGACATATATAAGTTATGCAAAACTTTTAATACAGTTTCTGTATACGACTTTTCCGACTATTCATACAAATCGCTTTACCGAAGGGTTGAAAAAATTCTCACCGACAATAATATCTCTATCCAAACCTTAATCGACAACATCAGCAAAGATTACAATTACTTAGAAAAGATTGTAAACCAGATAACTGTAAACACCACCGAGTTGTTTAGAGACCCCGGAGTATGGTGTCAGGTGAGCGATTTCATCTCTTCGCGTTACTCCAAAGCCCAACATATTAATATATGGCATCCGGGGTGCAGCTCGGGACAAGAGGTGTATTCTATGTTGATAATACTAAACGAGTTAGGATTGTTTGACCACGTCTCTATTTTTGGAACAGATATTAACGAAGATGTACTCGACGCTGCTCAACACGGTAGGTACAGGTTTGCCGATATCAACGAATACAAACCTAATTTTGATGCAGTTGTAAACCACAACCGTAAAACTGAAGACTTCATTCCATTGTCGAAATATATTACGTTAAACTCGCAGCGCGATTATTTGCAAGTGGCTTCGTGGCTTGTGGATAAACCCGTGTTTGCCAAACACGACCTTGTGAGTTGCAAACCTTTTTTAGACCGTAAGTTCGACATTATTATGTGCCGCAACGTGCTGATTTACTTCAACCACGACCTTCAAACCAAGATTATCGATTATTTTTACAACAGTTTAACCGACAACGGAATGTTGATAATAGGTAGGCAAGAGAGTATATATAGCACCTTTAACGAAGGATTTGAAAAGACGGGAACGGTATATTTTAAAAAGCCCCGCCGTTCAAATTTCTTCTAAATAAGACAACAACACAATCCTATAGGCAAAAAAAAACGTTTTAAGAGAAAGATTTTATATGTAAAAAAAAATTGGCATTTTTATTGCTTTTAATTTTATGAAACCAATTTTTTTGGACAACTATATATAACATTCCTATATGAAAAAAAGAACGACAATATTATCCGCAATACTATTGGCAGCAGCATTTAGCCACCAATGTTATGCTCAAGCCGACTTTACTGTTGAGCCTCAAACTGCTTGCACAGGATCGCCGGTGGTATTTACCAACACATCGCAGGGCAGCTTTAAATTTGCACATTTTGATTTTGGCGATAATACCGATACTTACGGCGACAACCTTCAACACATATACACCGCAGCAGGAGACTACACTATTACTATGTGGCTGCTCAACAACGATGGAACAAAATCTGCGTCTGTTACCAAAACTATCAAAATCGACGACACACCTTCTATAGAAATAGAAGACTCAAAAACAATGTCGCAAATAACTGTTACCAGCAACCAAAGCGTATCGTACGAATGGTATCTCGGCAAAAAGAAATTAGACAACACCGAAAACCCATTGTTTTATTACGAAAGCGGTAATTATTCGGTAATTATCAGAAACGCAAGCGGTTGCGAAGCTTCGGCAGAAATAAGGGTAACGGCTCAAGATATCGAATCGGCAAACAACACCATTATCGACGTGGTAAACAACGTAATAACCCCCGGTGTTAAAGACGGAATAAATGATGCGCTATTTATCAAAGACGTTTCAGATTACGAACACCCCTGCGTTGTAATGATTTACGACAAACGCGGCAAACTTGTATACACCAACTTTGAATACTCCAACACTAACGGATTTCAAGGTATCGACGACGCTGGCAACGAACTTTTTGCCGGTACTTACTACTATGTTATTAAAAGCGAGGGACGTAAAGGCGTTACCGGCTTTGTGGATATAATCAGATAACTATCAGCAAGATGACTAAGAAAATTATTATCGCAACGGCTTTAATGGCGAGCCTTTCGGCTACGGCGCAAGAGACATATTTCAGAGGTCTGAATTACGCCGACAGATTTTCGGTGGCTCCGGCTTTTGCTGGATTCAACGGCAACGACGAGGCTTTTGTATCGTACCGCCGCAATATGCTCGGTTTTGAAGGTGCGCCAAAAAATATGAAAGTAGATGTCAACGGCGATATCATGAACCAAAACGCAGGCTACGGAATTGACATAACAAGCGAAAAATCAGGTAATTTTACAAATCTTTCCGCCTCGATTTCTTACGCTTACCATATTAAATTTAGCGACGAAGCAAGTTTGAGTTTGGCAGTATCGCCCACAGTGCTGAGATCGTCGTTCAACTTGGCAAAAGCTACAACTTTTGGCGCACAAACCGACCCTGTTTTTCAAAACGAAGCTGGATTATCAGCCACCGCTTTTGATGCTGGAGTTTCGTTAATGTTCAATTATACAGGACTTTATTTTAGTGTAAATATGCCGCGCACTATCTGCGGAGATATGAAATATTCTAACGGAATCTACAACAACGACCGCGTTATCAACGGCGAACTGTCGTACGCTCTGCCAACAGGTAAATTTATTATCGAACCCATTGCCGACATTTCGTACGCAGTAAAAGGCGGATTGGATTACAAAGCGTCGATTGCCGCTAAATACAACCAAAGAGCTTGGCTTACAGTATCTTATTCGTCGCAATATTGGGTTGGTATTGGCGCAGGACTTGCCACAGGAAGCCGAGTTGCAATAGGTTACCTCTACGAAACAGGCAACTCTACCGTTGCAAGCAACTGTTCGGGCACTCACGAAATTTATGTTGGTTTCTGCATCTCTAAAAACCAAAAACGCAAAGAGCCCACAGCTTTTGCCGATGACGACTGTGGTGGTAGCGCTCCCGTTATTCAAAACAATAACAACAATTCTGACCTTGAACGCAAACTCCAAAACGAAATCAAAACTCGCGAAGACGAAATTAAGCGCGTAGAAGACATTATTAAAAGTTACCACAGCGGAGAACCAAGCGGACAAACCGGACATGTGGATACTCCTAACAACCCCTCACCAAGTGTCAACACGCCTGAAATCGATACGCCTGACGATACCGAGGTCAACACACCACGCAATAGCAAATGGAAACCGCCTGTACCTTTCTACAATGTGGTGTTTGGATATGGCAACTCAAAACTTTTTCCTTCGTCGAATACCGAGTTAGACCACTGCATCAGCACGATGAAAAAAAAGGAAGAACTTAGAGTTAAGATTATTACATACACTGATGAGTTAGGCTCGTTAGAATACTGCAGAATTTTATCTAACCAACGTGCCGAAACCATCAAAAAATACTTTGTGAACAAGGGTATAGCCGATAGCCGAATTGAAATAGAAGGCAAAGGTCGCAGAATATCAGGCAATACAATTACTCCTGAGCAAAGAATCGACCTTAACCGTGTAGAATATTGCTGGAATGAAACAGATTAATATTATGAACAGCAAGATTATCAACATATTAGCCATTTTGATATACATTTTTACCATATCAAACGCCAATGCACAAAGCTTGAGCGGAAACCGTACTGTGGCTGCAGCCAATACGGTAAAAACTGCTAAACATACTTGCTCGTATGTGGTGGCTGGTGGCGGACTTACTACTATTGCCACAATAAAAACCTACAACCCAAACACTGAACAACAATCTGAAAAACAATTTATTAACATTAACGAAGATATTATAGAAACCACCCTCTACCCTAACCCATTTACCGATTATGCCACAGTAAAATTTGGAATTAAACCCGATGCTCAAAAGCCAATAATTACTATAACCGATGCAACGGGACGAACTTTTTACCCAAGCTTTACCATTACCGAACAAACTGATTATTATATGGCGGTAGAGATAATCACAACCAATTTAAAACAAGGACGTTACATTATAAAGATAATATCAGGCGACAAAATAGCCGCCGTAAAAGCAATAAAATTATAAAACCGAACTACCATGAACAAGAATATCATAACCAAAAGCATTGTTTCAACGGCAATAATAGCAGCAATTGCCACAGGTGCTACTGCTCAACAATTGCCAAGCACATTCAACTATCAAGCCGTGGTTAATGCCGACGACGGTTCGCCTGTTGCCGCTAAAAAAATTACAGTAGAAGTATCTATACTTCAAGGCAACGACTGTGAAAATAATCCTGGATGTCCTGTGCTTTGGCAAGAACTCCACTACCCTACCACAAGCGATTTTGGACTTTTTTCGATAGAAATTGGCGCTCCATCAGCCACAAACACTTACGCAGGTTCGCAAGCTAATTATTCTGCAATTAATTGGCTCGATGTGTCGCAAGGTTATTACTATTTAAAAGTACGCGCAGATTTTGGCGAATCAGAAAACCTCAACAGTCTCAGCGACTTAGGCACAACAAAATTTTCAGCAGTGCCATACTCTCTTGTAGCTCAAAAAGCCGATTTTGCCACCTCCGCAACTTCTGCTAATACTATTACACCAGACGCTAACGGCAAGATATCCAACAAATTAGCTCAACTTTCAGATGTAGACGTAAGCACAGTAAGTGCTGGCGAAGTTCTTGCCTGGGATGGCAAAAAATGGACAAACAAAGTACCTGCCGCACAAGGAGTGTCTACGCTTAAAGAACTTACCGATACCGATTTTGGCACACCTGCCAACAAAGATGTGCTTATGTACAATAGCACCGCAGGCAAATGGGAAAGCAAAGCCTTGGATTTAAAACAAAGCCTCGCCGATTTAACCGACGTTACCACCACCACGCCCGGAAATGGACAAGTGCTTACATATAATTCAGGTGCTTGGAAAAACCAAGCAATAGCATTGAGCAACATATCTGGAGTTAATATTTCATCTCCTACTGCAAATCAAGTACTTACATTTGATGGTACAAATTGGGTCAACCGAGAATCCGCAGAATGGACAGCAGATGCTAATGGAATATATACCACCAAAAAAGTCGGAATCGGAAGAAGTGCTGCTGCAGATAAACTACTTGTAATCCAAGGGAAACCAAATGGAGCAAATGCTACTACATCTTTTGATGGTGATGGAATAGATATGTCGCATGGACACCTTTCATTAGGTGGTAAAGCTGAGGGATTAGGTTCAGTAGCCATTCGCCAAAATAGTACAGCGAAAGGAGTTGGTTCTATTGCAATTGGAGATTATGTGGAAACTACAGGAGATAATTCTATGACGTTAGGTTCTCATTTAACTAATACAGCGCCAAATTCATTGATAGTTGGAGCTTGGAATGACAAGTCGGTTAAAGGATTATTTGAGATAGGTGGAGGCAATGATGAAGATCATAGAGTTTCTATTTTCTCTGTAAGAAAAGAAAATGGAGAAGGAAAGGTTAAGATTATCGGTACTTTAGAAGCCTCTGGTGAAATCACTTCTTCCAATATTACCTCATCCTCTGACCGCCGCCTCAAAACCAACATCACCCCGCTCGAAAAATCTATCGATAAGGTGATGAAACTAAATGGTGTAACTTTCAATTGGGATAAAACTATCGCCAAAAACAAAAACGCATCAACCGCCCTCCAATACGGCTTTATTGCTCAAGAAATCGAAAAGGTTATACCCGAACTTGTTTCTGAGGATAGCGACGGATACAAAACTGTAAACTACATTGGCGTTATTCCCGTGCTCACTCAGGCTATGCAAGAGCAACAGAAAGAAATTGAGCAACTTAAAGATGAAAATAAGAAACTCAACGAAACTGTTGAAGCTCTCTTAAAACGTGTTGAGGCTTTAGAAAAGAAATAAAGGTTAAATATTTTTGCTGATGAGTTGGAAAACGGCTTCGTCTTTCCAACCTTCGGCAGAAAGATGCCACTGCTTAAACAATCCGCACTCTACAAAACCAAGTGATTTAAAGAGTGCTATGCTCGCCGCATTGTCGGAAAATACTCGTGAATACAATTGGTGAAAGTGCAGATAATCAAAGCAATAATCAATTAAAAGTTTCATAGCGTTGGTGGCAATTTTTTTGCCCCTCGCCGAAGGTTCGTTTACCGAAATGCCTACCGCTGCACGCATATCAAATGGCTCAAAATCAAATATATCTATCAATCCTACTGCTGTATGTGTGGCGTTTTGCTCTATCACAAAACGAAATTGGCGCATTTCGTAAATATCTCGCTGTGCCGAATCGCTGATATAATTGGTGAGCGCATATTTTGAATACGGCAAAGTGGTGTAACTAACTTCCCAAATAGCAGGGTCGTTTTCCCACTTGTAAAGATTATCAACATCAACGAGTTCGAGCGGACGTAGTGATACAATATCGTTTTTGAGCAACATATTATTATGGATTTAGATATCGGTAAGACCTTCAGGAATTGAAATTGTAATCTGTTTAGCTTTGTCGTCAACATCAATCACCTCTACAGCCAAAGCCGGCACTAAAAGTTCCTTGCCATTGTTGTCGATAACCAATTGCGGATTGCCCGGAATGACATCAATTCCTGTTATTACACCGAGAAGATTGTTGTGATGATCGTAGGCGGTATATCCTTCATACTCAAAACTTTCTTCATCCTCATCATCGGTATCGAGACTCTCAGTAAGGGCGTAAACATCGCGACCAATGAGCGATGATGCACTTTTTTGAGTTTTGATGGTGGTAAACCGCAGCGACACACTCTTTTTATTGTAAAAAACCGAATCCTCATCAATAAAGAAAGGAACCAAGTACCCATCGATGTCAACGAGTACAGGTTCCTCTGTAATAATTTCAAGGTAAGGCGGTTCAATATTAAGAACCACACCGCCGTTGCTTCCTAAATAGTTGTAGACTGTGGCTATTTTAGTAAGATTGCCACGATCCAAATATTTATTCGGCTTTAGGTTCATCAGCGGGAGCTTCTGTTGCTTGTGCTTCTGTAGCCTCACTTGCAGCCTCAGCTTCAGCTTTAGCAGCAGCTTCAGCCTCTGCTTTCTTCTTGCTAAGTTCAGCAAGTTTTGCTTCCTTAACTTTGCTTTCAGCCTCTAAACGTTTAGCAGCGTCAGCTTTTTTCTTGCTTTCGTTGCTTTCTTTAGCGGCGTTGATTTTGTTTTCTTTGTTTTTGAGCCACTCGTTGAATTTAGCCTCAGCTTGAGCTTCGGTGAGAGCGTTCTTTTTAACGCCACGCAACAAGTGATCTTTCAAGAGTACACCCTTGGAAGAAAGGAGTGTTCTGCAAGTGTCGGTAGGTTGAGCGCCTGTCTGAATCCAATACAAAGCCCTGTCGAATTTAACGTCAACCTGTGCGGGGTTGGTGTTGGGATTGTAGGTTCCAATTTTTTCAATGAATCGGCCATCTCGTGGCGCTCTTGAGTCGGCAACTACTATCGAATAGTATGCGTAGCCCTTCTTACCGTGTCTTGCTAATCTAATTTTAACAGGCATGATGTTTTGTTTTTATGTAATTGTTTTAATAAAATTTTTCGGGTGCAAAATTACACTTTTATTTTGTATCAACAAATATTTTTAGCGAAGATGATAAAATTTTTATTTCCAATGGAGTAGTGCCCACAAGTTCGCCGTCTATTTCGATATCAATTTGTTTTTTATCAATAGATTCAATGCGGCAGATGGTGGTTTTGCGGTAAAATATTTTGTCGGCATACACAAATTTGCACAATCTAACTTTATGTAATTGAGCCAAAAATTTCCAAAAAGATAGTTTTTTAATATAGACAATATCCAGCAAGCCGTCGTTAACTTCAGAATAGGGCGAAATGCCATATCCCCCGCCAAAATATTTTCCATTGGCAACGCACATTTCTGACATTGGTCCTTCTACTGTAAAATCATCGGTGGTAAGTCGGATATTAATTTTTGGCGGTAAAATCATAGTTGCCACCGCACCCAATGTATATGCCAGAGAGCTAGGGAGTTTCTTGGCAAGTCGTTCGGCTTTGGATATTACCGACGGACCAAGCCCAATGTCGCAAATGTTGACAAAGCAACGTGAATCGTCAACGCCGCTGTGAGTTTTGTAAGCCGCTGATGCTACGTCAGAAATGATATAATCGTCGTTGTTGATTTTTTCGATAATCTTAGAATAATTGTTACCGGTATTGATGGTGCGTGTAAGGTCGTTGCATGTGCCAAAGGGAATAACTGCTAATGATGGAAGGACAGAAATATCGGTAAACTCGCGAACAATGCCATTAACTATTTCATTTACAGTGCCATCACCGCCAACAGCAAGTATAGCATCCACCCCACTATCGGCTATCTGCGATGCAAGTGCGGTAGTAGTGCCTTTTTGAGTAATATGGCATGTGAGGTCGAATGCAGAACCAAAGTTCCGCACTATTTCTTCCCTCATTTGCTCTGCGTTGGGATTTTTTCCGCTGATTATGGCTGTTAGTTTTTTCATAGGTCAAAATTTTTGAGTAATAGTGTTCCTTCGCTTAGTTCGGCGTAGGGCGATGATTTAAACCAAACGCCTGTGTTTATGTATGTTACATCATTATCAAGAGGATATTCAACTGCACAATGACGATGTCCAAAGATATAATAATCGGCATTAATTTTGGGCATAATTTCGCGGATATGCTCCACAAGCCACTCTTTTTCGCCGTGAAATTCAGGACTGCGCTCGTAGGCATTGCGGCTTAGCGACCATTTGCTGCCCAACCAAAGTGCAAAATTTGGATGAAGCAGATTTGAAAACATCCACTGCAACAGTCGGTTGGTAAAAATCGCTTTCATTATCTTGTATTTGCGGTCGTGATGTCCAAGACCGTCGCCATGACCAAGATAAAGTTTTTTACCCTGAATTTCAAACAGTTGCGGTTTACGAATTATCTCCGCTCCTATTTCGTCGGCTAAATAATGATATGCCCAAATGTCGTGGTTGCCAGTAAAAAAATAGAGTTTTGTGCCGTCCTCTACCAATTCGGCAAGTTTGGCAAGAAATTTTACAAAGCCTTTTGGCACAGCGCGTTTCCATTCGTACCAAAAATCAAAGATATCACCCAAGAGAAACAATTGCTGCGCGTTTGGCTTAATAAAATCGAGCCAAGCGATAATGCGGCGTTCTCTTTCGAGCGAAATTTCCCTATTGGGCGCTCCAAGATGAAAATCCGATGCAAAATAGGCTTTATCTTTCACATTCAATAATTTACTATTTTGTAAAAACCCTCTTTGCCGTTTGCGCCACAAGACTGAGGTCGGCAAGGGCTATGGCAGCCGCTGCCTCTAAAACGGGCGGCACACGAAGCACTATGCAGAGGTCGTGACGACCTTGAATTACAAGCGGCTCCACTTTTCCGTCTTTTATATTAAAGGTATCTTGCGACAAAGAAATGCTTGGCGTTGGCTTAACTGCCACTCGAAAAACAATAGGATTGCCGTTGGAAATGCCGCCGTTGATACCGCCTGAGTTGTTGGTTTCGGTGCGTCCGTTGGCGTTGATAATGTTATCGTTGTTTTGACTGCCAGTCATTTTTGCCACATTAAAACCTGCGCCAAACTCTATGCCCTTGATTGCAGGAATGGAGAAAGCCATTCTACTAATTTCGGATTCTACCGACGAGAAAAATGGTTCGCCCAAGCCCACAGGCACGTTGTTAATGGTACATTCTACAATGCCGCCGATAGAGTCGTGATTTTCAATTGCCTTTGCCACAGCAGATTCGATATCTTTGTTGCCGCCCACTTCCAAAATATGCGCGTTGACATTAATAGGCGCTATGATTTTTTTGGCAATTACACCTGCCGCCACAAGACCGAGAGTTATGCGACCCGAAAAATGTCCTCCGCCAGTATAATCGTTGAAACCGCCATATTTTACACGTGCCACATAATCGGCGTGACCCGGGCGCGGATGGTCGAACAACTGCGAATAATCTTTGCTCTTGGTGTTGTTGTTGTGAAAAAGAATGGTGATGGGCGCACCTGTGGTGAATCCGTTGAAAACGCCGCTAACTATCTGCGGAAGGTCGTCTTCTTTGCGTGGTGTGGTGCCTTTTGCACCTGATTTTCTACGGGCAAGGTCTTGGGCAAAATCGTCTTCGGTGAGCGGAATACCAGCCGGACAGCCATCTACGCAGCATCCAAGTGCCACTCCGTGCGATTCGCCAAATATCGACACCTTATATATATTACCTATTGTGTTCATCTGGTGTTAATAATGTGTTTGTAATGCAAAGAAAAGTGTTTTTTTTGTTTTTTTCAATAAATTGCTTAAAAAAAAATGCAGTTCCGTTACTTAAAAGCGAAACTGCATAATCTTAACTATCAAACTATTATCACTATTTATCTATTTTCTACGTTTTTTGCCACCGTGAAAAAAATCATCGGCTTCGGCTTTGTGACGACGACGGCTACGGCTCTCATTGTCGCGACGACGCTCTTTGTGTTCCTTGCGGTCTTTGCGTTTTTTGCCGTCGAAATCTTTGTTGCGATCGCGAACGCTATCTTTTTCACGTCCTTCGTGTGCGCCGGTAGATGATGCCACCTCAACAGAAATTTCACGACCGTCGAAATTTGCGCCATTCATTGCGTCTACAACCTCTTTTTCGTGGTCGGTGTCAACCTCAAAGAATGAAAAATTGCGCATTATATCTATCTGACCTATAATAACATCGCGGTTGTTGACAATGCGGTTGGTAAAGCCCATCATCTTGGCGGGTGTAAGGTCGTCTTTGGTGCCGAGACTTACAAAAAGGCGTGAATATTTAACCTTTTCGCGGCGGAAACTGCCTTTCTCTTTGCCTCCCCTGTCGCGTTTACCTTT
The DNA here is from genome assembly GCA_016293845.1 of Bacteroidales bacterium. Classification (GTDB taxonomy): domain Bacteria; phylum Bacteroidota; class Bacteroidia; order Bacteroidales; family UBA3824; genus UBA3824. The sequence continues at coordinate 57,095 of JAEDDH010000014.1, forward strand.
TTCGCGGCGACTTTCGCTTTCGGCAGATGCGTCAACGTTGATGTCGGATGCGTTGCGGTAATAATCAAGAAAACGGTTGAACTCCATCGAAACAAATTTCTTGATAATATCCTCGCGGCTCATATCGGCGAGTTTTTCGGCAATGTGTTCCTCAAAAACCGAAATTTGTTTTTCGTCGATTTCTACGTTGCGCATTTTGTCGATAAGGTCCATCAACTGTATCTCGCAGATTTCCTTGCCGTTAGGTACGGGCTTTTGCTCAAATTTCTTTTTGCAAATGCGTTCAATATCTTTGAGTTTGCCTTTTTCTTTAAGGTGGATAATCGAAATTGAAATACCAGAACGACCTGCGCGACCAGTACGTCCGCTGCGGTGGATATAAACCTCAGGGTCGTCGGGAAGATTATAATTAATAACGTGTGTCAACTCGTTAACGTCCAAACCACGGGCAGCCACGTCGGTAGCCACAAGAATTTGCAGGTGCTTGCTGCGGAAACGCTGCATAACGTTGTCGCGCTGAGCCTGCGAAAGGTCGCCGTGAAGGGCATCGGCATTGTAACCATCTGCCATCAACTTGTCGGCCACCTCTTTGCACTCCATACGGGTGCGGCAAAAAACTATGGCGTAAATATCGGGGTTGACGTCGGCAATACGTTTGAGAGCCTCGTAACGGTCTTTGCTGCGTACCATAAAGTAATGATGCTCAACATTTTCGGCACCAATATTTTTTTTGGCAACGGCAATTTCCTCAGGGTCTTTCATATAACTATGCGCCATACGCTCAATGTCGGCGGGCATAGTGGCAGAAAAGAGGAATGTGCGCTTTTCTTGCGGAGTTTCGGCAAGGATAGTGTCGAGATCCTCTTTGAAACCCATACTCAACATCTCGTCGGCCTCGTCTAATACGAGCCACTGAATAGTGTTGATTTTTAATGCTTTACGTTTCATCAAGTCGATAGCACGACCCGGAGTGGCAACCACAATTTGAGCACGTTTTTTAAGCGATTTTATCTGAGTTTCGATGCTTGCACCACCGTAAACAGGCACAATTTCAAGACCTTTGAGATATTTTGAATAGTTTTTCAAATCGCCAGTAATCTGCAAACAGAGTTCGCGAGTTGGGCACAGCACAAGCAACTGAGTATCTGCAACATCAACATCAAGCATATTAAGCACGGGCAAACCAAAAGCAGCGGTTTTGCCAGTACCTGTTTGAGCGAGAGCGATAAGGTCGCGGTTTTGTGTTGTGATAAAAGGGACGGTCTTCTCCTGAATGGGGGTAAGGTTTTCAAAACCCATTTCAGTAACCGCATCGATAATTTGCTTTTTCAAGCCGGTTTCTTCGAATGTCATTTTGTATTAATATTTTAGATGAAGAGCCTTTCCCCTGTAATAAAAAGGCAACAGCCCTCTCACCCAAAAAATTTTCGACACGGGAAAACGCTCGAAATATTCCTTAAATTGCGGGTGCAAAATTAGATATTATTTTATCTTTTTGAAAATATGAATGTTAAATAAAAAAGATTTTTGGGTTAATGAATAACTCTCAAAAATAGATTATTTTTGCAAACCTATCACCCCTATTCCGTATATTAACGAAACAAATTATAAAACATATAAAGCAACACAGTAAAGTATTTAAAGACATATAGTTAACATAAAATATTAATCTTAACGCCTGATTCACGTAATGTAAAATCTGGAAAATTTTTAAGGTATGTGATGATGGTGCGAGAGGTTCACGCTTTTTGGCGTGAACCGTATCGTGCTAATCATACCTTTGGTTTTTCTAGATACCAACATTGCGATTACGCACAAATGATGCGGTTACACGCCATTTTTGTATATTCCAATTAGGCATCTAAAATACAATACATTATGAGAAAATCAAACTTATTAATGCTGCTATGGGCAGTATTGTTGGTAACGCTTTTACCAATCAACAAAACATTTGGACAAGAAGCATACTCAGTATTTGCAGATGGAACTCTAACACTCAAATACGATGATCAAAGACCGAATGATGCGTATGATATAAGGAGTTATTATTATAATGGTTGGTCTTCTATTGAAACAAGGATCACCAAAGTAGTATTCGCCGATTCGTTTAAAGATTATCCAGCAACAAGTTGCGCATATTGGTTCTATGATTGTACTAATCTCACTGAGATTGTAGGAATGAAAGAGAATCTTAACACTCAAAATGTTACAAGTATGAGTTTGATGTTTTGTGGTTGTAGCGGTCTTACAACTCTTGACGTTAGTGGATTTGACACTCAGAATGTTACAAATATGAGTGATATGTAGTTGCCGCCAAACCCATTGCCATCGCCATAGCTTATTATCCTCAATTATCATACACCGAGGGTGATAATTTCTCAACTGAAAATGGCTATCTAATAGTTATTTACAACAACAACAAAATAGACACGATTGCGCTTGAAAAAGCGGAAATATTAGATTTCGACAATACAAAAGTTGGCGAACAAATAATAAGAGTATCCTATCTCGGCTTAGAAACTTCACTTAAAGTAATTGTAAATAAGAAAGATACCACTACACCAGTTTCTTCTATATCAGAAAATAATATCAAAGTCTGGTCATTCAATCACACCATCTACATAGAAAACGCTCCTGCCGACACCAAATACACTATCATCGACCTCAACGGTAGAATAATAACAACTTCAACAACAAAATCTACAAAAGAAGAAATCAATATCAATAAATCGGGTGTATTGATTTTACTTATTGGCCATCAATCGTTTAAAATTGCCCTATAACCCGTCTGGAAGACGGTATCTCTATAACCCCGGACATTGAGCCGCACCTCGGCGACAATGTCCGGGGTTTTTCACCAATAGTGGGTCGGTACTGAGAGTGCACGGTACACCCCTATTCCCCCTCAACCACCTCCATCTCTACTTCGTGCTTTGATGTTGATTTGTTGTAATTTATTCCGCAAAGTACTATTTTTTTAGATTTTGAGTTCGATGATGTAGTCTAACACCTCACTTTCACATAACAACAAAACTCTATATTTTTACCCCATTGGCACAGTTATTAAATCGGATAGTTGGCTGTAACTATAAAAAACTTCATAGTTACAGCCAACTATTTTTAAAATACGTGGCTGTAACTATTCACCGAGTATGCGGTTTACAATGCTTTCGGGGGTGATGGCGGTGAGGCATTTGTAAGGGGTGCTGAGGCGACATTCTTTGTTGCCGTAAACCGAACAGGGGCGGCAGGGAAGGTCTACGTGCACTGCGTCGTCGGGGTTTTGGTTGAAGCCGAGGAATCCGGCGGCGGGATGTGTGGCGCCCCAAACCGATACTGCACGTGTGCCAACAAGCGAGGCAAGGTGCATATTGGCACTGTCCATCGAGAGCATACAATCGAGGTCGGCAATGAGGTTGAGTTCGTTGGCAAGTCCGCCCGAACGCCCTACAAGACTCTCTACATTGGGATATTTATCTTGCCAAGCGTCTAAAATTGCCTTTTCTTTGTCGCCAAAACCAAAGAGATAGATTTTCACACCCTTGGAGGATAGCATTTCAACCACCTTTTCCATCGTTTCCAAAGGCAGAATCTTGCCCTTGTGAGCGGCAAAGGGGGCGATGCCAATTTTGCCAGTTTTTTCGGAATGCGATTTTGTGGGATAATCCAACTCAAAATCAAATCCAAGACGTTTTAGCACATCGTGGTAACGCTCAAAGGTGGTTTTGAGAGGCTTGCAATTTAGAGCACCTTTTTTGGTAAGGCGGCGTTTGTCGGCGCGACCTTTGTTGATTTTTTCGGTTTTGATACCCGCCAAAAATGTGCGTATACGCAGATAATGAGTACGAAGCACATCGTGAAAATCGGCGTAAGCGTCAATTTTCATCTCCTTAATTTCGCGGAAAAGCCGGTTTAAACCCGACATTCCTTTGTAATCGTTTTTAAGGTCGATGCCCACAAACTTAACATTCTGAGGCATACGCGAAAATATAGGCGCAAAATTTTTGCGGCTTAGAAACACAATTTCCAAACCGCTATATTTTTTTGCCAACGAATTCACCACGGGCACGCACATAGCCACGTCGCCCATAGCCGAAAAGCGCGTTATCAGCAGCCTTTTGATTTCCATTATTTTGCGCCGTAGAGTACGGGGTTGAGGTTGGGGTCGTTGTACATTTTCATTTGTTTGTAAACTTTCATATACTTACGTCCCGCTGCAATATCATCTAAAAGTTGGTCAATGGCAGTGCCGAGGTCTTTTTTCTGTTCCAAAAGGACGTTCAACTTATTCTGACACTGAGCCTTATGGTCGGCTGATACATCGTTGCGGCTTACCTGCTCTTGCATGTGATAAATTTTGAGAGCAAGAATGCTAAAACGGTCGACAGCCCAAGCCGGTGATTCTGTGTTGATTACAGCATTGTCGGCAATTTTTACACCTTTATATTTATCAAGAAAATAACTGTCGATAAGTTCCACGAGGTCGGTGCGGTCTTGGTTGCTCTTGTCGATACGGCGTTTGATTTTGAGCGCCTCCACGGGGTCGATTTCAGGGTTGCGGATAATATCTTCCAAATGCCACTGAACAGTGTCGATCCAGTTTTTGAGATAGAGGTAATACTCTATTGTTTTGATTTGAAACGGATTAGCGATAGGAGTATCCACATCGTCGTGTTTATGATAATCGGCAATAGATTGCTCGAATATTTTCCAAGAATTTTCGGTAAATGTCATAACTATATGTTTATTGTTTATTTATGGGGCAAAGATAATAAAATTTATTTATTCCATAAAAAAATAACTACGTACAGAAGTGACGCACGAAAATCCCCAGACACCAGCACCGCACAAGGCGGCTTGGTGTCTGGGGATACAGAGATACCGTCTTCCAGACGGCTATTTTTCCGGGATGTTTTTGCTTCAGTACCTACCATTGTTGAAACTCTGATGTTGGCAGCAAGTTTCACTGTTTTACCTGCATAGGTTTCGCCATTTGACACTGACAAGGCAAAGGCATCCCAATCAGCGGCAGATGATATTGTGAGATCTTGGGCGGATACTGTGAGATCAAATCGAACAAAAACAAATACCAACAATCTTATCCGCAATGATATAAATATCTTTCGTATCATAATTGCAATCTTTTTAAAAACCATTTGCAGATGGTATTAACATATCTGCAAATGGCTTTATATAAACATTTTAATTTTTACTTTTTACAATAGAAACGTATTGCAGAATCAATATCAGCAATATCCTTAATTTCGGTGTCTCCATCGTTTATCAGTCTGAAACTGTCTTCACCAATAGCTTCTCTCAACATTGAGAAAGTTTTACGCTGTAAGTCAATAATTTCGGCTGCAAAATTACGGACGGTTTCTTCTGAAAGGTTGTATTGCCGTCTTATGGATGAAAAGCCATATTTAGAAGGAATGTTGCTAATGTTGCTAAGCCAAAATTGCAAAACAGTTCTAATTTTTGACTGGTCAAAACTTATACTATAATGGTCAAATATTTCTGACGCTGAGTTTTGCAGACGTTCAATTTCTTTAGCAGAGTCGTCCTCAATATAATTATTATATTTCTCCATTACAGGTTGCAATGTATTTTTATACCAATCACAGTAGTTTAGTCCTAATTTGGTGTACAAGAAACATGACAGACAATATCCTTTTGGATGATAGCCTTTTATTATAAAATCTCCGCTTACAGGGAATATGAAACGGTTAGCTGCTTGATGACATACACCATCTACTAAATAAAGCATATTGGTAAAATCATTCCTCGTTGTGGAAGTTTCAATGCTGCAAACTTCACCTTTGTTTTTCCATTCTCGTCTCCACTATACTTCATCTTCTGCAACAAGTCTACCCCACTTGTAGGTAGTGTCTCTATTTTCATCGCCTGAATGTTTTCTGCAATAGATTGCAGTATTGTTTTGGCAAATAAATTCTCCGTTTCCACTTTTCTTTGCTGATTCTTGTATAGTTGTTTTGCCTTCGTCAATGATGGCTATATATTTCTATAAGATTAATTACGAGCAAAAATACCAATGTTTCAAACAAAGTGTTACATTGATTGATGTGTCAAATATAGGGGAAAATTGGGAGATGGAGAAATGTTTTGGGGATTTTTTATAATTTAAACTATCCCCAAAACTGTATTCACCTCGTCAACTGGTGCAAATATTTATCTCAAAATTAATTACCCCATCTTTGGGTGATTCCGCCATACGAATCCACTCTTCTGTCGCGGAAATAGGGCCAAATGCGCCTAACGGTTTCCATCTGTTTGAGGTCGATGTCGGCGTATACTATTTCTTCTTTGTTTAACGAGGCTTGGGCTATGATTTCGCCCTGAGGACCAGCCACAAACGAACTGCCCCAAAAACAGATGCCTTCGCTGTGTTCTTCGTGTTTTTCAAAGCCCACACGGTTTACAGCCGCCACAAAAATACCGTTGGCAACGGCGTGTCCGCGCTGCACTGCTATCCACGATTCGCGCTGACGGTTGCCGTCTTCGCCCTCCTCGCTCGGAAGCCAGCCCACTGCGGTGGGATAAAACAGCACGTCGGGACCTTGCATTGCGGTTAATCGCGCCGCCTCGGGAAACCATTGATCCCAACAGATAAGCACGCCCACACGTCCAAACTTAGTGTTGTGAGCCTTGTAGCCGAGGTCGCCCGGGGTGAAATAAAATTTTTCGTAAAAACAGGGGTCGTCGGGAATGTGCATTTTGCGGTAAAAGCCTGCCATTGAGCCGTCGGCATCTAAAATCATTGCGCTATTGTGATATACGGCAGTGCTGCGTTTTTCAAAAAAGGGAACCACTATGGCGCAACCGAGTTTGGCAGCAAGTTTTGAAAATGTCTGATACGATGGACCGTTTTCCACCTCCTCGGCAAAGTCGAAATAGTCAATATTTTCGCTCTGACAGAAGTAAAACGAGGAGTAAAGTTCGGGCAAACAGATTACATTTGCACCCTTACGTGCTGCCTCGGTAATGTACTCAACGCACTTGGCGGAGTTGGTTTCACGGTTGCCGTCGAGGTTGAGTTGCACTAATGCTATTTTGTATTTATTCATTTTAAAGTATTATCAATCAATGTTATAAGTTTATCAAAATCCTCTGGGCGGTTGGGGAAATTTAGATTGTCGATGTCAACAGTAAGTATTTTGCCAAGTTTATAGTTCGACGTCCACTTTTCGTATTTTGCGTTGAGGCGGGTGAGGTATTCGGGACTAATGCCTTGCTCGTAAGCTCTGCCACGTTTGCGAATTTGTTCTAAAAGTGTTGACACATTGGCTTTTAAATAAATCAACAAATCGGGCGGCGAAATGAGCGAACTCATTTTCTCAAACATTCCGAGATAGTTTTCAAAATCGCGTGTATCCAATAGGCGCATATCGTGAAGGTTTTCGGCAAAAACGTATGCGTCTTCGTAGATGGTGCGGTCTTGAATCACGTTTCGTCCCGACTTGCGGATGTCGATAATCTCGCCCAAACGGCTCTGCATAAAGTAAATCTGCAAGTTAAACGCCCAACGATCCATATCTTCGTAAAAGTTGTTGAGATATGGATTTACCTCCGCATCCTCAAAATGCGCCTCCCAATTGTAGTGCTGGGCAAGAAGGTTGGCAAGTGTGGTTTTGCCCGAACCAATATTGCCTGCAATTGCTATGTGCATAGTTATCAGTCTTTTATAATGTGTTAGAATATAGGTTGAGTATCAGTTGTAATATTTGGTAAAATTAATAAATAGATTTTATAAAACGGATTTTTCTTGAAAAGATTTGTTTATAAATTTGCAAAAAATTTTTTTCGAGATGAACACAAACAAAATATTGGTCTCACCGTCGATTTTGGCGGCCGACCACGCAAATATTCAGCAAGAAATTGAACGCGTTAACCGCAGTGGTGCCGACTGGGTGCACGTAGACATTATGGACGGTGTTTTTGTGCCAAATATGTCGTTTGGATTCCCGATTGTGAAGGCCACAAAAAAACATTCGCAACTACCTTTGGATGTACATCTTATGATTGTTAATTCGCAAAACTACATTCAGGAGTTTATTAATGCAGGTGCCGACATACTTACCATTCATTACGAGGCAGTTACGCACCTTCACCGTGCTATCTGGCAAATCAAAAACGCCGGAGCAAAGGCTGGTGTGGCACTCAATCCGTCAACGCCCGTTTCGATGCTCGAAGAAATTATCCAAGACGTTGATATGGTGTTGATTATGACAGTTAATCCGGGTTTTGGAGGTCAAAAGTTTATCGAAAACTCGTATTCTAAGATTATGCGCTGCAAAGAGCTAATACTCAAACGAAACAGCAATGCCCTGATTGAGGTAGACGGCGGAGTGGAGAGCCACAACGCAGCCAAACTGATTAATGCCGGAGTAGACGTGATGGTGGCAGGCAGTTATATTTTCGGCGCAAAAGATTACGCCGAAAACGTTAAACTGCTAAAATATCCTATTGAAAACGCTATCTAAGTTCGTGACTGAGGCAGTGGAGCGAGCCTAATCCCCAAATAATGTCGACACAATGTATGCCTATCACCTTGCGGTCGGGAAACTGACTTGCAATGATGTCGAGGGCTATTCGGTCGTTGGGGTCGTTGAATGTAGGCACAAGCACTGCATTGTTGGTAATCAAGAAGTTGGCGTAACTTGCCGGCAATCGCAAATTGCGGAAACATACCGTGCCGGGCATTGGAAGTTCCACAATTTTGATGGGCTTGCCATTTTCGAGGCGTGCTTTTTTCAACCGCTTGTAGTTGTCTTCAAGTGCGGCATAGTTAACATCGCCGGGGTCGTGAGTGCGGCAGAGAAGCACTGTGGACTGATTTACAAAACGGCAGAAATCGTCGATGTGTCCGTGAGTGTCGTCGCCGTTGATGCCGCGTCCAAGCCAAATAACATTGGTAACGCCAAAATATTTTCTAAATATCTCCTCGTAATCCTTTTTGGTAAAGCCGGGATTGCGCACTTGCTCGGTATCGCTCATAAGGCATTCTTCGGTGCAGAGTAGTGAACCACAGCCGTTTACATCAATTGCTCCTCCCTCCAAAACCACACGGCGGCGGTTGTAGACAGGTTGCAAAAATGGCTCTTCAAGAACCTTGGAAATAAACTGCGGCACAAAATCGTCGGCACGGCAGTAAGTGTAGCGAGCCCAATTATTAAACTTAAAGTCAAGAATCACAGGCTTTTGGTTCTCGTCCAACACGGTGATAGGACCGCTGTCGCGCATCCACACACGGGGTGCGGAATATTCCACCATATTGATTTCGGGCATATTGGCGGCGGAATCTTCGAGCATCTGAGTTACAATTTCACGATGTTCGGCATCTGCAACCAACAGAGTAACAGGCACATTAAACGAAAGTTTCTTAACAAACTCCACAAACGCCCATTTTACGGTGTTGAGTTTTCCGGGGAAGTCCTTGCTGTTGTAAGGAAACAGGATAAGAACCGAACGCTGCTGTTCCCATTCGGCGGGAAGTCGGTATTGGTGGTTTTCTACTTGCATTTTTTGATAACGTTTTGTGCCAATGATTCAAAATACTGAGCCTGAATGCTGTTGTTGTCGAGCACGGCAGGACGTCCGTTGTCGCCGCTTTCGCAAATGCTCTGTACAAGAGGCACTTGGGCTATAATGTCGATACCGTATTTTTCAGAAATAGCCTTGTTGCCCTCTTTGCCAAATATATAGTACTTATTATTAGGCAGTTCGGCGGGCGTAAACCAAGCCATATTTTCTACAATGCCAAGAATCGGAATGTTGATTTTGTCGTTGCGGAACATATTTATGCCCTTGACCACGTCGGCAATTGCCACCTGCTGAGGTGTGGAAACAATGATTGCGCCTTTGAGCGTAATATTTTGCACCACAGTAAGATGAATATCGCTTGTTCCGGGAGGAAGGTCGAACAGAAGGTAATCTAACGCGCCCCAGTCGCCATCGTTGATAATCTGGTTGAGCATATTCGACGCCATAGGTCCGCGCCAGATAACAGGACTTTCGGGGTCAACAAAAAATCCCATCGAGAGTATCTTAACGCCGTATTTTTCAACGGGAACAATCCAACTTTTATCGCCCTCTTGACGCACGCCCGGATGCTCGTCTTCTACGCCAAACATTTTTGGAATAGAGGGTCCAAACACGTCGGCATCTATCAATCCCACTTTGTAGCCTTGTTTGGCAAGCGCGGCAGCGAGGTTTGCGGTAACGGTACTTTTGCCTACCCCACCCTTGCCCGACGATACGGCTATGATGTTTTCAACGTCTTTGAGCGGGACGGTTTTTTCGGCAGGCTGAGGAGTATCTTCCTCAACGTAGGTTTCCACATTGATTTCGGGGTTGAGTTGGTTTTGAATCACCTGACGAATAGCCTTGCGAAAAGAGTTTTGAAGCGGCTTAACGGCGTGGTTAATTTTAAGATAAACCTCTACACCGTTTTGTGTAATAGCCACACGGTCTACAATACCCGACTCCACTATATCCTTGTGGTTCTGCGGGTTGATGATGTTTTTTAATGCTGATAAAATATCTTGCTCTGTCATAACTAACTAATTTTCAAATTATTTGTTCTCCTCAATATACGAATCCTTGAATCCGAGCATATACAGCACGCCGTCCATACCGATAGACGAAATCGACTGTTTGGCGTTTTCCTTTACCTTGGGTTTGGCGTGGAATGCAATACCGAGACCAGCGCAGTTGAGCATCGGAAGGTCGTTGGCACCGTCACCTACGGCAATAACTTGTTGAAGGTTAAGGTTTTCGATTTGGGCAATAAGTTTTAGAAGTTCGGCTTTGCGTTTACCGTCTACAATTTCGCCCACATAGTTGCCAGTGAGTTTGCCGTCAACGATTTCAAGTTCGTTGGCGTACACAAAATCGAGGTTGAACTTCTGTTTTAGATAGTTGCCAAAATAGTTGAAACCGCCGGAGAGGATGGCGATTTTGTAGCCGTATTGTTTAAGAATTTTGAGTGTGCGTTCTGCGCCTTCGGTAATAGGCAGGTTTTCGGCAATCTCTTTCATTACGCTTTCGTCCAAGCCTTTGAGCAGCGACACGCGACGTTTGAAACTTTCGCAAAAATCAATTTCGCCCCTCATAGCCGATTCGGTGATGGCTTTTACCTGATCGCCTACGCCCGCACGCATTGCAAGTTCATCGATAACTTCGGTTTGAATAAGTGTGGAATCCATATCGAAACATACCAAACGGCGGTTGCGGCGGTAGAGGTTGTCCTCTTGAAACGAAATATCGTAGCCCCGTTCTCTTGAAAGACGCATAAACTCGCTCTGCAACATAGGTTTATCCTTTGGCGTACCACGCACCGACATCTCCACACAGGCGCGGGTAAGATGCTGTTCGCCATTGTCGGTTAATGGGATACGTCCTGTAAGACGTGTAATGGCATCGATATTGAGGCTTTGTTCGGCAAGCACTTTCGATACGTCGGCAATAAGTGCGGCAGAAATTTTGCGTCCGAGGAGGGTTACAATATAGCGGTTTTTGCCCTGCATCGACACCCATTTTTCGTATTCGGCAATCGACACTGGCGAAAATCTTACTTGCACGCCCATTTCGCTCGACGAAAAGAGCATCTCTTTTAATATGTTTCCCGACTGGCTTTGGTCGCTGATAAACATTATGCCAAGCGACAGCGAGTTGTGAATATCTGCCTGACCAATATCAAGGATTGTGGCACCGTATTGTGCTATAATTCCTGCAAGGCGCGATGTAAGCCCCGGTTTGTCTTCGCCGGTAATCGCCGCCATAATAATTTCCTTATTTTCAAGGTTATCTGAAAGGTTTTCCATTTGCGTAGATTATGATATTGGCGCAAAAGTAAATAATAATTCCGAGTTAAAGAATTAATAAGGCACTATTTTTTCACCGGCAAGGTTACAATAAATGTTGTTCCTTTGCCCACTTCTGATTCAAATGAGATGTCGCCTTTGGCGTTGATAATGATGTTTTTGCACATAGCAAGACCAAGTCCGCTACCGCTGCTCTTGGTGGTGAAACTCGGGGTAAAGAGTTTTCCCTTAATTTCGTCGGGAATGCCGCAACCGTTGTCTTTGATTTTTACAGTTACCTTGCCGTTAGCCACGCCGAGCGATACGTGGATTTTGCCTTTGATACCATCAGGAATGGCCTGGGTAGCGTTTTTGATAAGGTTGACAAACACACGCGAAATCTGCTCTTTGTCGGCAATGATAGTAACATCCTTGTGTTCACCAAAATCGGATGTAATTTCCACATTTTCAGTGTTTTTAAAGAGTTGCACCACATTGCCGAGTGTCTCTACCACATTAAACGGACTTTCATCGGGTTTGGGCATTTTGGCAAAATTAGAGAATCCTGTGGCAATCGACGAAAGCGTATCTATCTGTTGTATAAGCGTATTTGATACTTTTTCGAGTTTGTCGTCGAAGTCGGCATCGTGATTCTGGTGGCTACGTATAAGAAACTGAATGCTCAGTTTCATAGGCGTGAGCGGATTCTTGATTTCATGGGCAATCTGCTTAGCCATCTCGCGCCATGCGCTCTCGCGTTCGCTCTTGGCAAGTAGGGCGGCACTCTCTTCAAGTTTTTCCACCATGTTGTTGTATTCCGAAACAAGCTGGCCGATTTCGTCCTTGCGTTTGTATTCGAGCTTTTCGTGCTTTTTGCCGAGTTCCACTTTTTCTATCATGTTTTGAATCATGCGGATAGGATGCACCATACGTTCTGACAGTAGCACAGCAATAAGTATACTAACAAGCATCAGCACCACAAATAGGTTTACAACCGAAACTAACATTGTGGATAATTCTCGCTCCATTACGTCCGACTTTGAAAAATACGGCAGGTTGATATAACCTGTAAGTTGGTCGCGCGAATTGTAGAATGGAATGTAAGCCGACTTGTAGCTCAACTTGCCAATAACTTCATCTTGTATATAATTGGCTTTGGTATCGAATACGAGCGATTTAAGTGCATTACCATTTATCTGAGGACTAAGCAAACCTTTTTTGAAAATTTCGGGACGAGAGCTACCCACAAGTGCGCCATCAGCTCCATAGATATTAACATCGCAATAAAAAACATGCGCTGTTTTGGCAAGATATTCATCAAGAGCTGTGTTAAACTCTGGCAAATGTGCCGACACAAACGACGTAGAATCGCCGTATGCCTGCTCTATATGCATATACACGCTCTTCATTTTGTCGTTGATTTCGGTATTGGTATCGTTACAAAACTTTACCCAATTAAAGTAAGCCATTGTTCCACAAATAATTACGAATGCCAACACAAGAATAGAGCAAACTGATGAAATAAGTTTGATTTTTAGTTGCGAACGGTATTCGTCGAGTCGGTGTTCGCCTATGATTTTAGCTATTAAATATGTAAGCATCAGCAATGTATACGCCACAAAAATGTATGCAAACGACACCACATAATCCCAAAAATTTTTTTCGGGTCGGCTGATAACTACAATATCAGACTTGTCTTTGTATACAGTATGCACATAATTATCGAGAGCAAACACGGCTATTGAATCGCCCGAATTGCTGAGCTGCTGAGCAAACACCTCATCGCCAAGGTCGTAGGCAAACGAACCGTGTTGTTTGGTTTTGCGTCCGTTGCGATATTTGGCATAATTGCAGTCTTCGAGCAGCGATGGAGTCATGTTGCCGTTAACAAGCAGTTCAGGATAGCCAAAATCCTGAGGCACAGGTTTGTTGTCGAGTGTGATAATTATATAATAAGGTGTGTCGCCAACTAATGCTCGCAATTGTCCGATATAACTTATTCCGCCGTCGGGATTATCCACAAAATAAAAATCCGAAGCTGGAATTTCGCTGCCATACTTAGCAATAGTTTCGGCGGTTTCGTTTTGCATTTCTATAAAAGGCACACCCTGAACGGCTTCAAACACTTTTACCGAAAGATTATATTTGTTCCAATATCCGTTGAAATGCCAACGTTGAAGATATTCGTACACACGTCGTCCGTTTTTAACATCGGCGGCAAGATAGTCGGAAATCAAAGCATCGCCCGAAATCTCTGTGGTAAAATCTTGCAAAAGCGATTCTGCAATTTTGTCGTGTTCGTCAACTGCAAGCATCAACTGCTCTTCGCTAAGGTGTTGCTGTTTTTGTTCTGCCGTTTTGGTAATCACCACCGACGACAGCACCGCACTCAAAAACACCATAAACATATATCGGTAAACGCTTTCGGTGGCTTTGCGATAATGCATCAGGCACGACCAAGATACTATTATCGCCACGTAACCCATTGTTGCGCTCAAAAATGTATGATGCAACAATACCGATAGCAAAACAACCACCAATCCCATCGACGTTATGATAATAAAAGCCTTACGAAGTTTGCGCCCATCATTGAGCAATACGTATGAGGTAAGTTTTACTATAGCATAAATCAGTGAGGCAAACGAAAATGCAAAAATTACAACGCCCGCAAGCGAAAACACGTCGAGCGCAAACACATTATTTAGTTGGAATGGAATTTCAGAATCAGCAATAAGAGATTCTAAAGCGGTATGAACCTCTATCACTACATAAATGCCAACCACTGCCACAGCAAAGAAAAAGCAACCACGAGTAAACTCAGTCCACGATTTCATGCGTTTGCCAAGATCTACATAATCAGCAAGTTTAAACACTGCCATGGTTACAAACAGCATCAAAACTGCATTAATCAAGAAATCACCAAAAGTGGGATAAAAGAACCCGCCTTGAAAATACACAGGGTCGAAAAAGTCGAGCGCATAAACATTAGGTGGCAGTTTGGTTACCATTGTAATAATGCGCACAACTATAGTGGAAAATATTATTGCTATAATTTTCAGAGAGTTGCCTTTGTTAAGCGACAGTTGGTCGATATAGCCGAGCAAAAATATCACAAGCAGCACAAGGCTCAACAAAAAGAGCACTCCCACCACATTGTAATGCACAGTGTCGTTGTCAACCTCGTTGAGAGGCACAAGTGTAAAAATATATTTGCCCTCTTTGTCTTGAATGTCGATGCCATACGACAGAGTGATGGGCGAAAGCTTAAACGTGGGACTTATATGAAATTCAGGTATATAACTCTTGCTCAAATACTTATTTTCGATACTATATTCGGTTTTGAGCAATATTAATCCAGCATAGATAGTCTTGTTTTTTATCACAGTGCGTATTTCGTACCAACCGTTGCTCAGGTGCGCAATCCTGTTGTTGATACCCGATTGCGAATATAATTTTTTAATAGGAGTTTTGTTGTCGCTCCAAAAACGCAAAGTGTCATCTTCAAAAACAAATATCGAAATACCTTCATTTTCAAGGTTTTTAAGGTCTTCGGGTAATACGTAAACAGAGTTTTCGCGCACAATGTTGTTGCCCGACTCCACTATCGAACGTACCTTTGCCATAATACTATCTGTGCGGCTCTCCTTGGCATGAAGCACATTGGTAACTCGGTTAACGTCGATATCGTAGGTTTTTAGACCACTTAGATACGACTCCAACACCGATGCCACCGCAAACAGTACTATTGAGTATACTAAAAACTGTATTTTAAAAAACTTCTCTTTCACTTTCTCTCTGTTGTTTCTGTGTTTCAAAGTTTGTATTTGCAAATGCCTTGCCAACAATTCACAGTTATCAAAAATTATTCGTGATGGTAGGGTTCGTT
Source organism: Bacteroidales bacterium (assembly GCA_016293845.1). Lineage (GTDB taxonomy): Bacteria > Bacteroidota > Bacteroidia > Bacteroidales > UBA3824 > UBA3824. The sequence continues at coordinate 72,803 of JAEDDH010000014.1, forward strand.
GTTGATGATGGTGAATGCGCGGTAAAGCTGCTCCATAAAAATCAGGCGCACCATCTGATGCGAAAAGGTCATCTTAGAGAGCGAGATTTTCTCGTCGGATTTTTGATATACCTGATTGTCAAAACCATACGGACCGCCTATAATAAAGGTGATGTCCTTGTTTTGGAGCGAGATTTTTTTGGAAATGTACTGCGAAAACTCCATCGAGGTGAACTCCTTGCCGTGTTCGTCTAAGAGTATGCGCACCGACGTCGTGTCGAGATACGGCATAAGCAACTCACTCTCTTTCTGTTTGATGGTGTCGAAGGGCATATTGGCAGTGTTTTTCAAATCCTTCAACACTATAAACTCAAAAGGGATATACTTTTTTATCCTTTTTTCGTATTCGGCGCAGGCATCCACAAGGTATTTTTCTACCGTGCGGCCTACTACCACAAATCTTATTTTCATTTTTTGTTTTTCCTTACCTAATAATCTTGTTCGTTACGTTTGATGTGCAAAGATAACAAAAAATAAAATGACGGTAATAAATGATGGAGATTATTTTCCCCCATTATACGGCGGATACATTTTCATATCCTTCATTGCCGGAGAAGGGGGGTAGGGAATGGTGCAATCCAACTTATGAAAATCATCACCAGTCAAACTATAACGGAGTATAACATTATAGGTGTCCAGAGTTTGTTTCAATCCATATCTTTTTAATGTGTCATTATACATGATGAAATAATGAACTGTGTCTTTATAGTTTTCGCATTTGTCTGTTGATTCAAAAACAATTTCCCTTTCGCCATTTTTAATTGGCAATGCGCTTTGCTTTTCGTCAATAATAGGAATAGTATCCTTTTTGAAATAAGCAAATACACAAAGAGGGTTTGTTGAGTTGTTAGAGAGCATAACAACATAATCTCCTCCACATATAGAATTCAATCCGTCTTTGCAATATGCGAATGGCAATATTGCCAAAATAAGCACTAATAATCTTAAACGAATTATTGCTGTCCGATAAAAAAGACACACGACTTCCATATAGCCCTTACAAAGTATTGTAGGGGCTATTTTTTATACGACGAACCAAAGGTTATTTTGGAAAGATTATTTTGAGTTGCGAGTCGAAAAGTTTACGGTTAACATTATTCCATTCTTTTTCGGGATTGTAAATCAGTTTGTACATATCAATGTAATACATCAGCATATTTCTAACTTCTGTTTCAACTGCTTGTATAATAGTTCTATCTGCCAACGATGGTCGTATTTGTCCAATATTCCACAAGACGAGCCTTTGGTTTTCGTAGGTGTAATCGGTTGTAATTTTTTCTGTTCCGTCGCCGTAAATATCTGTGTGTATGACGTTTCCAAATTCATCGTATTTATATTCGGTGGCAACCTGCTTAGATGTGCCGTAATTGTCAGTCTGTTTGGTCAATGTGCCGGTGTTGGCATCGTATTCAAAGTGTTTTTTGGTTATAAAGCCTTCCGGGTCGTCGGGCGTTTTTTGGATATATGTAGAAAGTTGCGGCTGCCACATTCTGCCAGCCTCCACGTAGTCGCCATAGTATAGCAGTTTGCAATAACCGTCGGGATAATAGGTTTCTGTATTTTCTAAATATCCGTGTTCGGTGTTGTATGTGTTTTGAGAAACTACTACATCACCGTAAATGTCTGTATTTTTGATGTTTGAAGGATATGTACAAAAGTTTTTACCACCCAAATCGGTAATGCTATATTCGGTTTCGGTTGTGGTAACAAGCGTATCGTGTTTGATGGTCTGTGTAATTATTTCAGGGGTATAATAATCTGTATTCCAAAAGTTTATCTCGGTTGTAGTGGTTTCGCCGGTATATTGGTTTTCACAAACTATTTTGTTGAAGCCGAGAAGTCCTTTGCCCTGCACGTTAGCCGTTAGGTTATAATATTTGTAATTTTTTATAATATTATCGGTTATTCCGTTGGTTTCTTCGGTGGAACTTACCACAGCCAACGGCGCAGCAACATCAATTACTGGGTAGGTTTGGGTTGTTCCTTTTTGGTAGAAATTCTTGTCGGTGAGGAAAGAGTAGTTGAACTTTGTGGTAGAATAAATATCTGATACTGAGGTTAGTTTGTTACAAAATGCCTTATAGTTAGAATTGTAACAAATATGCCATTTTGGATTATCCTCATTATCCCAATGATATAGGCAGTTGTTACCATAGTTTATCAGTTCGCAGATACCATCACCATTGAAATCGCCGACTGCAAAATTCGAAGCATAGGCATCGCTTTCGTTGTGAGATGTGTTTTTCTTCCATTCAGTCAGTTTTTTGCCATCTGATTTCAGCCACAAGGTCTGTGTATAGTCATATACACCCCACGGACTTGACCACATATCGTCATCTTTGTGATACTGTCCACGGGTGGATACAATGTCGGATTTCCCGTCCAAGTCGAAATCCAAAATCTGCAAGTTAAACCTGCCGTTGTCGTGTTCGGTAAAACTTCGGTCGTAAAAGTCTGTAGTAATGGCGATAGTTTTTTCAAAACCGCCTAAGCCGGTATTCAGTAAAAAATACCAGTTTTTGTCATCGGTTTCGGTGCAGACAAAATCTGTCAAGCCGTCGCCGTTGAAATCATCCTGAATTACAGATTCTTGAATGTCTAAAATAGAAGTTTGAAGTTCTAGCTTGGGCAGGTCAACAAAACGTAATACCCTTGCCCCATTGTCGTTATAATCGAATGCAACTTTTTGGGCATAAGATTTTTTGCACAAAAACAACACTATGAGTATTAGTGTAGCACTATATTTCATAGTTAGTAGTTTTTGTGCAAAAATAGATTAATCTTGTATATTGCTGCGCTATTATTTATTAAAAAAAGTTAATAACAAATACAATATTTTTTCCACCCATTTCGAATACGTAACACTCTGATCCTTTCATAATCCACTCTTACTGTTGTTCAAATGTAACACTTTAATTAAAAATAAACAACCTCTTAACGTGTAAAAAACAAAAAAAAATCTAATTTTGCAAAGTTTTATCAATACCTATCTTTCAAGTTGGAAAATATACAAGTGTATGGCGCAAGGGTACACAATCTTAAAAATATCGACGTTACCATTCCGCGCAACAAACTTACTGTGGTAACAGGACTTAGCGGCAGCGGCAAATCGTCGCTGGCTTTCGATACCATTTTTGCCGAGGGACAAAGGCGTTACATCGAAACTTTTGACGCCTACGCACGTCAGTTTCTCGGTGGGTTGGAGCGTCCCGATGTGGACAAAATCACTGGTCTAAGCCCCGTTATCAGCATCGAACAGAAATCCACCAACAAGAATCCGCGTTCCACAGTGGGCACTATCACAGAGATTTACGACTTTTTGCGTCTGTGGTATGCGCGTGCTGGCGAGGCTTATAGTTACCTCAGCGGCAAAAAAATGGTAAAATACACTTCTGATCAGATACTTGCGCTCATTACCGAAAGATATGGAGGCAAACGAGTAATTATTCTCGCCCCAGTGGTGCAGGGTCGCAAGGGTCATTATCGCGAACTGTTTGAGCAAATTCGCCGAAAAGGTTACGTACAAGTACGTGTAGACGGTGTGGTAAAAGATATTATCGTTAATATGAAAACCGACCGCTACAAAACTCACAACATTGAGATAGTAATCGACAAGTTGGTTGTGCCCCAAGACGGCGCAGCGGGCGGAGGAATGGAGCGTGTAAAATCGTCGGTTAACACCGCTATGCAGTTTGGCAAGGGCATAATTATGCTAATGGATGCCGACTCTGGCGAAACAAGATATTACAGCAGGCTTTTGATGTGTCCCGAAACAGGATTGTCGTATGCTGAGCCCGCTCCAAACAATTTTTCATTTAATTCGCCCACAGGATGCTGTCCTCGGTGCAAGGGTTTGGGTTTTGTAGATATTATCGACGTGCAAAAGGTGGTTCCCGACCGCACTCTCAGCATCAAGAAAGGCGCAATTGTGCCATTGGGCAAATATCGCGACAACTTTGTGTTCCGTCAGTTGGAGGCAATTGCTGAGCGCGACGGTTTTTCGCTCGACACCCCCGTGCACGACCTTCCGCCCGAAGCGTTAGACACAGTGCTATACGGTTCGGCAGAGCCTGTAAAGATGGAGTGGCTAAGAATGTATGGCTCAGGTTCTTCTACCTACGACGGCATTATTAAATACCTTGAAAACGCTGTTGACGACGACACCAACGAAGATATTGCTCAAAAATACTCCACACAGGCAGTTTGTCCTGAATGTGGCGGAATGCGTCTCAACCGTGAGGCGCTCAGTTATCGCATTGCCGACAAAAACATTGCAGAATTATCTACAATGGATATTGCCGAACTCTCGCAGTTTTTGCAAAACGTTGATTCAAAACTATCTCCCAAACAGAAAGAAATTTCTACCGAAATACTCAAAGAGATTAAAAACCGTGTGGGCTTTATGCTTGATGTGGGATTAGACTATCTTAGTCTTTTCCGTCCAGCGCAAACTCTTTCGGGCGGTGAGGCTCAGCGCATTAGGCTCGCAACGCAGATAGGTTCGAAACTCGTAAATGTGCTTTATATTCTCGACGAGCCAAGCATCGGACTTCATCAGCGCGACAACGACAAGTTAATCTCCTCGCTAAAAAAACTCCGCGACGAGGGCAACTCCATAATAGTGGTTGAGCACGACAAGGATATGATTAAAAATGCCGACTTTGTTATCGACATTGGTCCGGGCGCAGGTCGTCTCGGTGGTTTTGTTACTGCCGAATGCGAACCCGCTATGCTCAAAGGCAAAGATACTCTCACTGCCAAATACATTTCAGGCGAATTCGATATTACCTTCCCCGAAAAACACCGCGAAGGCAACGGCAAGTTTATCGAACTCAAAGGCGCAACGGGCAACAACCTCAAAAACGTTGACCTTAAAATTCCGCTCGGCAAACTTGTGTTAGTAACAGGAGTTTCGGGCAGCGGAAAAAGTACGCTCATCAACGAAACCCTCCGTCCAATACTCTCTAAGCATTTTTACCGCTCACTGCAAGAGCCATTGCCATATAAGAGCATTTCGGGATTGGAACATATCGACAAGGTGATAGAGGTAAACCAAGAACCCATTGGACGCACACCACGCTCAAATCCATGCACTTACACCAATATTTTTAGCGACATCCGTCAATTATATTCCGAACTTCCGCAATCTAAAATCATGGGTTACAAGCCTGGAAGGTTTTCGTTTAACGTTAAGGGCGGACGATGCGAGGATTGCCAAGGCGCAGGTGTAAAAACTGTGGAGATGAATTTCTTGCCCGATGTTTACGTTAAATGCGACGCTTGCAATGGTCGCCGCTACAATCGTGAAACTCTTGAAGTTAAGTTTAAGGGCAAATCAATCTCCGACGTGTTGGATATGACCATCAACCGTGCTTGCGAGTTTTTTGAGAATGTTCCCAAGATATTGAAAAAACTCCGTGCACTGCAAGATGTGGGAATGGGCTACGTTACTCTCGGTCAGGCTGCCACTACCCTATCTGGCGGCGAGGCCCAGCGCATAAAACTCGCTGCCGAATTATCCAAAAACGACACTGGCAAAACACTTTATATATTAGACGAACCCACCACAGGTTTGCACTTAGAGGATATCCGCATACTTATGAACGTGCTCAACAAACTCGTAGACAAAGGCAACACCGTGGTAATCATCGAACACAACTTAGACGTTATCAAAACTGCCGACTATATCATCGACCTCGGACCTGAGGGCGGACGGCGTGGCGGCGAAATAATAGCGCAAGGCACTCCCGAAGAGATTGTAAAAAAAGGTGTTGGATTTACAGCCAAATATTTGAAGGGAGAATTGAAAATAAAAAATTGAAAATATCACTATGAAACATACGGCTTTAACAGGCTATCTGTTGGCGGCATTCTCGATACTTGTATGGGCTGTAACATTTGTATCTACCAAGGCATTGCTTGACGACTTTTCGGCATTAGAGATTCTTCTATATCGCTTTGTAGCAGCATATTTTGCGCTGTGGATTATCCGTCCCAAGGTTGAAAAAATATCCCTGAAAGAAAACCTGATGTTTGCCCTTGCGGGTCTTTCGGGCGTGGTAGTGTATCAGTTTGCCGAAAACGCCGCACTTAGTTACACCTCTTGCAGCAATGTGAGTATCATAGTGGCTCTAAGTCCTATGCTCACGGCTGTGATAGCACGGATTTTTTTGAAAGAACGGCATATCGACACCTTTTTTATAATAGGCTTTGTACTTGCTATAACGGGTGTGGCAATGGTGAGTCTCAACGGCATTGGCACATTGGATTTTAACCCCCAAGGCGACCTTTTGGCAATGTTTGCTGCCGTTTGTTGGGGATTTTACTCGCTTTGCGTTTCAATAATAAACCGCAAAAAATACGATTCGGTATGCTCCACGCGGCGCATTTTCTTTTATGCCATGGTGTTGATGATACCACTCACCATTGGCGGCACTTTTGCAGATAGCGATAGCCCGTGGTATTTTACATTCTCTGCCGATGTTAATGCTGAGCGATTTACCAACGTCACCAACATTATCAACATGCTGTTTCTTGGTGTGGTAGCCTCAGGATTGTGCTTTTTGGGATGGAACAAAGCCTGCGACCGCCTTGGTACAGTGCGAGTATCGTCGGGCATCTACCTCATCCCCGTGGTAACAATCTTCTTTGCCCACATTTTCCTTGGCGAAACTCTGTCGATAATGGGCGCAGTGGGTGCTGCACTCACAATTGTGGGGCTATTTGTAAGTGGAAAGAAGAGGAATCAATAATACTCTGCATCGTCTCTATTGGTTCTTCTGTAAAAACCATCCGAGGGAACATTGCGGAAAAAGTATGCAAGGGCTACGCCTGAGATGAGTCCAAAGAGATGCGCCTCCCACGATACGTCGGGACTGTTAGGGAATATTCCCCACATTACGCCTCCATATATCAGAAATATAGGTATCGCCACCAAAAGCGATTTAAAACTCTTTCGTACCACGCCACTTGCTAAAATAAATCCTAAAAGGCTGAATATCACGCCACTTGCACCTATATGGTAACTTTCGCCTCGGGCAAAGAGCCATATCAAAAATCCGCCCATCAATGTAGAAAGCGTCCATACTCTGAATGCCAAATTCTCATAAAAAAACAGCAGCACGAGCGTTAGCACAAACACAGGAATAGTGTTGGCTGTAATATGCTCATAGTCGCGATGGAGAAACGGCGCGCATACAATGCCCCAAAGACCTTCCTGAGTGCGGGGAAGAATGCCGTAAGAGTTGATAGATTCGGGAGCAATACTGCTGATACCGAATATTATCCACATAAGAGCCACAATAGAAGCGGCAATGGTGAGTCTTTTCATACCTAAATTATTTGCGTTAATAACGGTGCTAATTTACAAAAATTCGTTTTAATACGTTTCTGTTCACTTTATTTTTTGTTATATAAAAAAAGCAAGCACCCGTTCGGGGTACTTGCCTTTATTCAATTAGTGTAGTTAAAAAGACTACAATTTGTCGTTAGAGCCGAGTACGTTCACGATTTTGTGGATGTACATCTTCTTCATGTTCTCGCGAGCGGGTTTGAGATACTGACGAGGATCGAAGTGCGAAGGATTCTCAGCCAAGTATTTGCGGATAGCTGCTGTCATAGCGAGACGAGAGTCAGAGTCGATGTTGATTTTGCACACAGCGCTCTTAGAAGCCTCACGAAGCTGATCCTCAGGAATACCTACTGCATCGGGAAGTTTGCCGCCGAATTCGTTGATTGTGTCAACTTCGTCTTGGGGAACTGAAGATGAGCCGTGGAGAACGATCGGGAAACCAGGAAGTTTCTTTTCGATTTCGTGGAGAATGTCGAAAGCCAATGGAGGAGGAACGAGCTTGCCGGTTTTGGGGTCGCGTGTGCACTGTTCAGGAGTAAATTTGTAAGCACCGTGCGATGTTCCTATTGAGATAGCGAGCGAGTCGCAACCTGTACGCTGCGAGAAGTCGATCACTTCCTCGGGTTTGGTGTAGTGCGAAACAGCTGAAGAAACTTCGTCTTCAACGCCAGCGAGAACGCCAAGTTCTGCCTCAACGCTAACGTCGTATTTGTGAGCGTAGTCAACCACTTTCTTAGCAAGAGCAATGTTCTCATCGTAAGGAAGCGAGCTTCCATCGATCATTACAGAAGAGAAGCCCATATCGATACAATCTTTGCAGAGCTCGAAAGTATCACCGTGGTCTAAGTGAAGAACGATTTGAGGGTTGGGGCAACCAAGTTCTTTTGCGTATTCAACAGCGCCTTGAGCCATGTAACGGAGAATAGTAGCGTTGGCATAGTTGCGAGCGCCTTTAGAAACCTGCATAATAACAGGAGATTTTGTTTCAACTGCGGCTTGAACAATAGCCTGCATTTGTTCCATTGTGTTGAAGTTGAAAGCGGGAATTGCGTATCCGCCTTTTACTGCTTTGGCAAACATTTCTTTGGTGTTTACCAATCCTAATTCTTTGTATGAAACCATTGATGTGTATGTTTATAAAATTATTTTTTATTCGTAATCTTTAACTCCGAGCCATTCGATAGCCTCGCGACGAGTATTAAAGCACTTGTAAGCAATGTCGGTAACAGCACCTTTGAGAAGTTGCTCGTTGCTCATACCCACAAAGAAATCAACCGACTGAACCACAGCGCATTTTTTCAAATTGGCTCTTTGTCCGCCGCTTAATAGCATACTAAACACCCATTTCTGCATATTCTCGTCGTAAACAACGCCACGGTTGGTTTGGTCGGCAAGGTAATAGTCGGCCTGAGTTGAGGCTAATCCGTCTGCAATTTCAGTTATTACCGACCTCACATAATCTTCCTCAACATCGTCGAAACTTTGCAGTTTCCACTTTGTAGCCAACACCTTTGTCTCCTCATCAAAGGTTATCTTTATAAAATCGTCGTCTCTAAGTACCTGCATTGTTGTTTGTTTAGTTAGTTCTCTATTTCTTTTTGAGTTAGCAAAATTACTAATAATATAATTATGTTGCAATAGTTTTGCTAAAAAAAATCACAGTTCCATCCATTTTAGGGCTTCGGCTTCGGTAGGCAGTGTTTTCACCTTTATTCCCTCAACCTCCACCTCTTCTATCATTTGGTCGTTGCTCATCGACACCGAAATGTTGCTCGATTCTACAGTTGCCACATACTTGGTGCAGGCTTTGCAACATGCCGCATAAAGCCGTTCAGCTATCCATTTTTGAATATCCACAGTATATACCACCTCTTTGTTGGTTTGGTTGGCAATGTAATACGTTGGATGATATAGTTCTATATTGTTAGCTATATCACTAATGATTTCTTTTACTATGTTTTCGTCGCTGATGTCTACACTCTCTTGTTTCCATCTTGTTATAAATAGAGAGCGTTCCATATCCATCTCTATGATTATATATCTGTCGTCGCGTAGTGTCATTATCGTTGTGTTAAGCGATTTCTAATTACGAAATACGTATTTTTTGCCTTAATGGTTGTCGATGTTGTTGGCAAATTTATTCATTTTTTTTATCTTTGTTTTACAGAATCAAAATCTTATGCTAAATATTTTCTTTTTATTTGTGAAAACGCTCACTATAAGAAAAATCCTCAACTTGGTAATGCGCCAATTATCAATAGGTTGGTCGTTTATTACTAAGCGGTTGACAATGTGTGGCAACCCTTGGTCGTTTTCTATTGAACCGTCAAATGTGTGCAACCTACATTGCCGAGAGTGCTTTACTGGCATGGGTTTATCGAAACGCAAACCGCATTTTATCTCTGAGGAAGATTTTACCTTGGCAATAGACCAAATAAAGGCTACGGCGTTGAACCTTTTTCTTTATTTTCAGGGCGAACCGTATCTTAACCCGCTGTTTACAAACTTGATAGAGATTGCTCATAATAATAAGATTTTTACCGTTACATCCTCCAATGGACACCTTATTAATTATGATAATGCCGAAAAAACTGTGCTTGCAGGTTTAGATAAGATAATTATCCCCTTAGACGGCTATAATCAAGAATCTTATTCTGCGTATCGCAATGGCGGATGTTATGACTCTGCCATTAATGCTATCAAGTTGATCAGCAATGCAAAACAACGTCTAAAAAAGCGAAATCCTATTATCGAGGTGCAGTGCCTTGCGTCTAAAAATACCGAAAAACATTTAAAGGAAATCAAGCGTATAGCCTTAGATTGTGGTGCCGACAAATTTTGCATTAAGACAATGCAGATAGAAACCAAACAGGGTTTTGAAACTTTTATTCCTGATAATCAGCATTTTTCGCGTTATACAAAAGAGCATCAATTAAAGCACCCCGTAAAATTTTGCCGACGGATATTTCAATCGGTAGTAATTACCTCAGAATTAAACGTTTTGCCTTGCTGTTACGACAAAGAGACAACTTTTATTCTTGGAAATTTGCGCCAAGAATCTTTATCTGACATAATCAACTCCCAAAAAGCAAAGCATTTTTATAAAGATATTCCTTTTTGGTTGCCGAGGTTAAAAATCTGTAAAAATTGCGGGGGATGATATTATGTTTTGAGTTTTTTTCTAACTTTGACAAAATTATATAAAACAATACCTGTATGAAAAAATTTGTTTTAGCATTATTAATGATGTTTTGCGGAATAATGATCGCATCTAACCTATTGGCACAGCCGATTGTAAAAACCCATGTAGAAACCGGCGACATCGAGGGCGTTCTTGAAAACGGTCTTGGAGTCTTTAAGGCCATTCCATACGCCGCACCTCCCGTGGGCAACCTCCGTTGGCGCGACCCTCAACCCGCAAAACCGTGGACAGGCGTTTACAAAGCCGACAAATTTGGTCCTTGGCCTCCACAACCCACTCGTCCGGGACTCACCAAAGATATGATGAACGAAGACTGCCTCTATCTCGGCATTGCCACTCCTGCCACTTCGGTCAACGACAATCTTCCCGTAATGGTGTGGATTCACGGAGGTGGTTTTAAAACAGAATATTACGGCGGCGACCTCTGGCAGTATCTTGCCAAACGCGGAGTTGTGGTAGTAAGCATTGAATACCGTACAGGAGCATTGGGCTTTATGGCTCATCCCGAACTTTCAAAAGAATCAACCAACGGTCATTCTGGCAACTACGGACTTCTCGACCAGATTTTCGCCCTCAAATGGGTTCAGCAAAACATAAAAAACTTTGGCGGCAACCCCTCTAATGTTACCATCTTTGGCGAAAGCGCTGGTGCTATCAGTTGCAGCATATTGTGTGCCTCGCCATTGGCTAAGGGATTATTTCACAGAGTTATTAGTCAGAGCGGCGGTTCGTTTTCACCATACGCCGACGCTCCACGAAGCAACCTTACCGGCTCCACTCAGCGTATTGCCGAGCAGCAGGGCATTGAGGCTATGAAAATATTCAAAAAGAAATCTATCAATCAATTGCGCCAGGTTGATGCTTACGACCTTGTAAGCAACAATCAGATAAACTGTTGGCCGTGCGTGGATGGCTACGTCATCACCGACGACCAATACCGCCTTTACGAGCGTGGCGAATACAACGACGTGCCTGTTATAGCAATGAGTAACAGCGACGAGGGCGTGCTTTTTGTCTACGGCGAGGTAAAATCCGACGTTGTTAAGCAGCAGGTAAAAATGATGTTTGGCAACATGGCAGACGAGGCTCTCAAAGTTTACCCCGCCAACACTGACGACGAGGCTTTCCATGCCCATTGCGACTTGTTCAGAGATTTAGCATTTGCTTGGCCGTCGTATGCTTGGGCTAAATTGCAAAACAAGAACAGCAAAAGTCCTGCATACTTGGCATATCTCTCACAACCTTCCACACGCAGTTTTTCGGGTGATCCGCGCCGACGTGGAGTGTCGCACGTTGACGATATTCTCTATATCAATGGCGAATTTCTCTCCCAGCCCGATAAATATCCCACCGAAGCAGCCCTTTCGGAGATAATTCAGCAATATTGGATCAACTTTGCCAAAACCGGCAACCCCAACGGCAAAGGACTTCCTTATTGGCCCGCATTCGACGAGAGCAAACCCACCACAATGCAGTTTAGCAACGGCGCATCGCTCGTTGACCTCCCCAATGCCGACAAAATTCACTTCATCGACAAGGTAATCAAAGATGTAAGAGAAAAAAACGAGGCGGCAAGAAAGAAATAATACCCCATCGGGTATAAAAATACATAATACGCACGAATCGATGGTGGTGAATCCAATCCTGGATATTTTACACGCAAAACTCAGCCAAAGACCGACGTGAAATAAATTTTTTTATTCAAAAATAAAACCCTATCTTTGCGGCAAACTCCGACACCTGAAATGCGGAACGGAATTCGGCAGTAGGGTGTCTTAAACTTATCGAAAATGGGATGGTTTAATCGTTTACAACAAGGTATCAATACTGAAACCAAAGACAAAAAAGAGATCAAAGAGGGACTCTGGTACAAGTGCCCTCAGTGCAAAAAAATAGTCACCACCGAAGAACAAAAAGAGAATCTCGGCGTGTGCGAGTGCGGTTATCACGAAAGAATAACCACCGAAGAGTATTTCAACTTGCTTTTCGACGATTCTAAATACACCGAACTCTTCGGCAGCATCAAGAGCGGCGACCCGCTCCACTTTACCGACCGCAAAAAATACACCGACCGCATAGAACAGGCTATCAAGTCTACCAACTTGCACGACGCTATCACCGCCGCCACAGGCACTATCGAAGGTCGCGGAGTGGTAATTGACTGTATGAACTTTGAGTTTATTGGCGGTTCAATGGGTTCGGTTGTTGGCGAAAAAATTGCCCGCAGTGTTGACTACTGTATCCAAAACGGTTTTCCGCTTGTGATAATGAGCCGTAGCGGTGGCGCACGTATGATGGAAGGTGCGTTTTCGCTGATGCAGATGGCTAAAACCTCTGCCAAACTTACTCAATTGAGCGAGGCAAAACTTCCCTACATTTCGGTGATGCTCAACCCCACTACCGGCGGCGTTTCGGCATCGTTTGCAATGCTTGGCGACATTAATATGGCAGAGCCGGGCGCGTTGATTGGTTTCGCAGGTCCGCGAGTTATCCGCGAGTTCACTGGCAAAGACCTTCCCGAAGGATTCCAGAGCAGCGAATTCCTTTTGGAGCACGGTTTCTTAGATTACATCGTGCAGCGCAAAGAACTCCGCAGCACTCTTGCACGGCTTATCAAAATGATGATGTAATTACTATCAATAAAAAAAGAACCCTAAGGCTAATGTCTTAGGGTTTTCTTTTTCAAAAAAATATAACTTTAAATAGCAAACTATGAGAAAATTCTTGTTTTTGGAAATATTGGCATTATTGTTTCCATTCGCTATGAGCGCTCAGAACATCATTGTTTCCGGCACGGTGTTCGATGCCAATACTAACGAGCCCTTATTAGGCGTTACCGTTGTTCAGACGGGAACAAAGAACGGAACTATCACCGATATTGACGGTAAATTTTCTATCAGCTGCCCCGCTGATGCATCATTAACATTTTCATACATCGGTTACATTCCGAAGACAGTGTTGGTAGATGGAAAAACTAACCTTTCAGTTGGTCTTAACACCGACGACAAAACTTTAGAAGAGGTTGTCGTAATAGGTTATGGAACAATGAAAAAGACTGGTATTTTGGGTGGAAGGGGCACAAAAAAAGAACATTCAAAATCGAAAGGCACAAACAACGGAGGTCAAGGAGGAATTTTAACCGCTGCCGAAATCAATGATTTTGCCAAATGGAGCATTTGGGATTCTATTGTTACCCAAAAACTGGCTTCATGTCCCAAAATATTTGAATTGTATCCAAAGAAACGCTATGTGTTGCAATTAACCAACCTTTTTAATTTTCCGCTACCAAACGCAAAAGTTCAACTTCTTGACGCCAAAAACAATGTGGTTTGGTCGTCTACAACCGACAATACCGGCAAAGCTGAGCTCTGGGCTAATTTTTATGAGGAAAAACAAGTCAATACTAATTACACAATACAATGTGAATACCACGGCGAAATCCAACAAACACCGGCAACTCCATTTAACCAAGGAATCAATTTTATGTCGTTCAACAAACAATGTTTTGAATTCAAAAATGTTGACATAATGTTTATAATAGATGCCACAGGATCAATGGGTGACGAAATCGAATACCTCAAAGATGAATTTGTTGACGTTATAAACCAAATTCAAACCAAAAATAAAAATCTAAATATCAATACAGGAAGCGTATTTTATAGGGATAAAGGTGATGCTTATTTAACAAAAATATCGCCATTGACCAGTGACTATAAATCAATATCCGAATTTATTAACAATCAAGATGCAGGCGGAGGAGGTGATTACCCCGAAGCAATACCCGAAGCATTAGAAGAGGCTTTCACCAATGGCAATTGGCGTGATACAGCTTTGGCAAAAATTGCATTCCTTGTTCTTGATGCACCCTGTCATTCCGACCATGCAACGTTAAATAACTTACACAAACAAATCAACATCGCCTCAAAAAATGGGATAAGAATAGTGCCTATTGTTTGTAGCGACATTGAAGAATCTGGTGAATACCTAATGAGAGCAATGGCATTGGCAACAAATGGTACATCGTTTTTCCTTACCGACGACAGCGGAATTGGCAACAAACATCACAAACCAAGCACCGACACAATAAAGGTGGAAATGCTAAACGACATGCTTATCAGAACGGTGCTTGAATTTACTAAAATTCCTGAATGTGATAATTCTAATTGGGATAAAGACAATATTAAACCCGAAGATATTGAACAGTTTGTCCCCAATCCTTACGAATTTGGAGATATTCCAAACTCAGAAAATGATAATCAATTAAAACCGAATTCTAACCCCAAGATTAAAGTAGAAGACATCATTAAGGTTGCCCCAAATCCATGCAATACACAGTTTTCTATTTCAACCCAAAAAAATATAAGCGATATGTTTCTTGTTGACGTTACAGGAAAAATGATTAGAAAATTTGGCGCCCAAAACAAGAATGAATCTATTAATGTGGACGTAACAGGCTTTTCAACAGGTATTTATTTCCTAAAAATATTATATCAAGGTGGCTGGTACACTCACAAAGAAATAATTAGAGGTAGATGATAATAACTCTTCGAAAATAAATAAAGAACCCTAAGGCATCTACCTTAGGGTTTTCTTTTATATTAAAACATCATAATCTACTTAGAAACTGATGTCGATACCCAAGCCAATTACGCGGTTGGTACGGCTGTAAGTTGTAACCGACTGATTAGGAACAGTTTTGGTGTAATCGTCGTAGAATGTTTGGAAATAAGCGGCATTGAGTTTAATCGAGGGCGAAACTCTTACCCCGATGCCGAATCCATAGCAGAAACTTGTCATATTAAACGACATATCCGAAATATTGAGGTCGGTTTGATCGTAGAGAGTACGTTGCAATCCGGCAGAAATTTCAAACATTTCGCTGATATCGTATTCCGCGCCAAAAACAATCTCGTTGGTGTTTCCAACCATATCTTTTGTCCACTGTTTGGTGTCCATATCAAAATAATGGTGATAACCAACATTTAAGCGAAGTTTTTCCATAGGAGTAAATTGTGCGCCGATGGTAGCGATAGCAGGCATATCGCAAGGAGTTTTTGCTCCGTCGGTGTATGAAGCAAACGCGGGATTAGAGCCTGCCAATGCATCAAAAGCGGCATTGTTGTGAGCCTCGCTTTCGGCACGGAGTTTTGTCTTAAACTCAACTTTTGCAGCGATATTTACCCAATCGGCAGCCTTCCAGTCGATTCCTATGATAGGAGCAATGCCAAAACCTTTCTGGTCGCAGTCGAGTTCAAGGTCGGCAAGACGTGGGGCAAGCATAGTTTTATACGGTTCAGGCATCTGAGAAGCGATAGCGTAGTTATATTGTTGTCCACCAACATAATAATTGATATCTCTGATATGACCTAAATAATTACCAGTATAGTAAATGCCACGCAAGCCGAGAGAAACACTCAGATTTTCAGAAAGTTTACGTGCTGCGGTAAGTGTAAGACCAAAATAATACGATTTGCCGTTTACATAGCCGTCGAACGAATATTGGGCGGTTGGTGCGCCAAATCCCTGAGCCAAAGTTTGTCCGCCACTACCTACAAGAGCTTCAAACATACCTACGCCGTGCTCAAACTCGCAGTTTCCACCGCCACCGATTACGCCAAATCCAAATTGGAAACTCCAATCGCCTGTATTATAAAGTGCAAAAAGTGAGGGTTGGATTGGAACATCTACACGACCAGTAAATTCGCGGCCAAAATCGGTCATCGACGGTGGATTTTCTTTATTTAAGGCAAACAATTGTCCGTAAGAGGCATACGCATCACGTTTTTGATGAGCATTTTGCCAGTTGAACTGAATATGGAAACCATCGTTGTAGAAGGCTGCGCCTGCTGGATTGTAATATACGCCATCGATACCAATAGAGGCATCACGTGCTGGGTTTCGCAAAAAATAAATACTTTGGTTAGTGTTGGTTAGATAACCGCCGGCAAAAGCGTTTCCGGCTAAGGCAATGATACTTGCCACTAAAATACTTTTTTTCATCATAATTTGATTTATATATTTTGTTGTTTATGCACCTAACAAATTAAAAGCCAAAAAAACTTAAAATTTACACACGATAACATAATTATGTAATGTTACATAAAAAACGCATCTAAGTATCAAACAAATGATCAGAGCTAATACATCTTCTTGCCAAACAATCCTTTATCGCGTGATTTTTTTGGTTCAAAACAGTACGAAATGTCGATCATCGGCAAAAGAATTGTCTTAAAATCGCCGAAAACTGTGCCGTAAGCCACTTTGAAACCTGCCTGAGCCAATATCCTTCGGTTTTGTCCGCAGTAACCGTAAAGAAAAACCTTATTTTCGCCGCTCCAAGCCTTTACGCCCCAATCCACAGAATAAAAGTCGGCATCTACCAATATATTTAAGCGGTCGTTGAAATGGATATCCAAATCGGCACCCACAAACCACACTATTGTATCAAGGCAAACCACTGATTCTCTGTACCAAAGTGCCTTGTTGATAGGTGGCATTGTAGCATCTTTGCTCAGTTTAAACGAGTTTTTTACACCAGCCCGAACGGTGAGCAAAAAGTTTCCAGCATCGCACGAGGTTTTGTTTTTGAGAAGTATAGTGGCACGGGCTTCGTTCTTCATTGTCAACACGTTGGGTACTACGCAAGTATCGGCAATGAGTTTCGGCTTTTTGTCTTGCACCGACTCAAAAAACATTTTAGGATAGTCGAAATTGTGGAGCGTTCCGAAATAGATTCTTCGGCTACGGAAAAATCCGTCGTCACGTTTGGCCTCTTTGGTAAACCATAGGCGTTTTATACCGGTGTTTGGCAGTTTCCAATCTGCCAACACGCTCGAAAACACCTCGGTATTTTTGCAAAAACCATATCTCGACGGTGCAAAGAGTGCAAATTCAAATGTCTTGTTGTCAACGGTATACGCTGTGGGTCGCGATTGAAACGGGGCTTGTGCCTTCACACCCGACACTGCCACCAAAACCAAAATTACTAATAATCTTAATTCCATAAATAGTCGTTTTTTTACATTAACGCCGATAATAAAAATAAAGTGTGTGATGGATAATTTACCCCACCACCTTCACTTCGCTCCTCGTGTTATCTCCGGCGCATTTTTCAACGCTGATTTTTACGGAGATGCGTTCTTTGAGTTCGGGAACATGACTTATGATACCCACTTTGCGACCTTGGAGATGAAGCTGTTCGAGCATAGAGATTACTTTTTGAAGGTTGGCAGAATCTAATGTACCAAAACCTTCGTCTACAAATAGCGTTTCGCTGCCTTTGCCGGTTTGCATCATATCGCTGAGTCCAAGGGCGAGCGAAAGCGAAAGCATAAAACCTTCACCTCCCGAAACTGTCGAAACAGGACGAACGGCGTTTTCGTCGCGGTCGCGCACAAGAATATCTAATGTACCGTCGGGCGATTCAAATGTGTAGCGCGGTAAAATCTTGACTAACCGGCGATTAGCGTTTTCTAAAAGAATTTTTAGCGTAAAAGTCTGCGCGGCACGTTTAAGACGGTCGCCAGATTTTGAGCCGAAATTGGTATTGAGAAAATCCCAATCGTTGAGCACTAATTGTTGAGCGTTGATTTCTTGTTCAAGTTTTTGATAATCAGACTTTTTTCGATTATTATCGGCAAGTTCGTTTTCGGCAGAAGTTTTGGCGGCAGTATTAATACTCTGTAGCTTAAATGTTTCGGCTTTTTGTGCTTGAAGTGCCTCAATAGTAACACCTTCGGCAGGGCGACCCTGTTGACTATTGTGCGCCTTCAAAGTTTCGCGGGCAGTTTTGAGAATAGTTTCAGTTTCTATCACTTTATTGTCTAACTGACGGAGATTCTGAATTTTAGCATCGCGTTTTTCTTGCGAAAGAGCGAGATACGACGACACAAGGGAGGTAGAAAAATTGAAACGTGGGTCGCGCTGATTTTCTTGATCTATTAAAGTGTCGATTTGTTGAGTGTTAATATCAATTTCATCAACTTGTTTCTTAATAATATCTAATTGCGAAATTTGGTTTTGGAGTGTGGATATTTTTTCTTTAAGTTCGGTGTATTGACGAGTCTCTGATATTAATTTTGCTTTGATGTCGGCGGCTTGTGTTTCAAGATTTTCATTATCGGTGAAAAATTGCTGCAAATTGCTGATAACCATCGATTTTTCTAACGAACTTTTTTCGATATAATTGATTTTTTCTATGGTTACAGCATGGATGGTGGCAATGTTTTTTTCTGCATCGGCGGCTTGATTGGTAAGTTTTTGGAGTGCGTCTTTTTGAGAGTCGATTTGTTTCTTTATAGAGTCAACTTTTTGATTTTGAGCGGTATAAAACTTGATAGATTTTTCAGCAGTTGCTTTTGCGTTGACAAGGTTGATAGATATGCGGTCTACCTCGGCACGCACATCGCTGTTTTCGGGTAGTTTGAAAAAAATTCTAATTTTTTCAATTCTTGCAATCTCTTTTTCTAATTGAGATTGTTTTTCGGGAATATCTTTATTTTGGAGACGCTCAATTTCGGGATTGATTTCGTCCAAAAGTTTTTGATCGGCTACCAAAGCATTGGCAATGACATTTTTGGCTGATTCTTTTTCGGTGGCTAAGTTTTTGGCAGATAGCAACATATTGTCGATAACTTGCTCTCCATCGGTGCAAAACGGATGACTTTTGCTACCACATAGAGGACACTCTTGGCCATCGCGGAGCGAGGCACGCGCCTTTTTGAGGTCGGCAGACGATATTTTTAAAAGATTGTTGAGATTTTCTTTGGCGGTATCGAGTGCAGATTGAGCAAGTTTCAGATTATCGGCGTTTTGCGCAATAGATTGTTGTAGCTGTCCTCGTCGGAGATTTTTTTCGCTGAATCGCTCGTTGAGGGCGTCAAGGTCTGTTTTAAAAACGTCGATATTTTTAAACACCACAGCGCCACCGTCGGCAATGCGAATCTGTTCGTTGATAGATGATAGATTTTCCTGCAATTTTGCCAAATCGTAACCTTTAAGTTTGTCTGCTTCGGCGTTATAATTGTTTATAAAAACATCTAACTCTGCATTGCATTTTTCGCATTGGGTTTTGGCTGCGGTAAGAGCAGCTGTTTGTGCGGTTAATTTGTTTTGTAAGTCTTGTACTTGGGTTTGAGTTTGGGCAATGTCGCTATTAATTTTTATAACACTATCCAATTGAGCTGTTATATGCTGTATATTTTCGTATTTATTTTCGCTATTTTTATATAAAAGCAATTTCGTATCGCTATCAACAAGAATGTTTTTAACTTTGGCAAAGTAATTATCAAATTGGTTAAAAGGAGTATTTCGCAGAGCCGAATCACCAAAATTATTACAAAAATCTTCACATCCTGCCTTATATTGATTTTGACAGCGGTAAAGATTTTCCATCGGAGTTTTGAATTTTTCAAAAGCGGTTTTAATTGCCTCAACTTCAATGCGCAACTGTTCGGCGTTGCGGTTAGCTTCAAGGGCGGCGTTATGTTGGTTTTCGGAATCAATTACACTTTGTTGAAGTTTTGATTGTTGAGTAAACCAATCGATATTTTGCTGAATATCCGTAAGTTGCTTTTGAAATTCAGTTTCCTTTTTGTTGCAATCGGCAATTATTTGATTACGTGCTGCAATATCCTCTTCGGTGAGTAGCGCGAGTGCAGAAAACTTTTCGCGAAGACGGTTAAGTTTCTCATTTTCAACGCTCCGTCGCTCAAAAATTCTTTGCGAGATGGTTTCGTAGATGGATGTGTCGGTGAGCATTTGCAGAATATCCGCCTTATCGTCGGTTTTGGCAAGAAGAAATTTTGAAAACTGATTTTGAGCTAATAGCACGCAGCGTACAAATCGGTTGTAATCGTAGCCAGTGAGAATTGTGATTTTATCTTTAAACTCAGCTTGTTTTTCGGTTAAAGGAATAAACTCGGCGTTAACTTGCTCAAAAAGAGTGTTTTTGGCAGGTTGAAACTTGCCGTCGGCTTTTTTGCGGGCACGAACAGCCTTCCATTGAGCCATATAAATTTTACCATCGTCTCCCTCAAAAACGGTTTCTGCCCACGCCTCGGCTGTGCCTTTGCGCAAGATATTGCGACGGTCGTCGGCTGCCATATTATCAGATTGATTTTCAGGATTTTCGATTTTGTTTGTACGGTCTACCACAGCCGATTCAAAACGCGGCGTTTGACCATAGAGCGATAGACAAACGGCATCAATAACAGTGGTTTTGCCTGCGCCGGTTTCGCCACAAATGATAAATAAAGGAGTATTGCGGAGCGGCGGCAACGAAAAATCTATCTCCGCATCGGCTATTGAGGCAAGGTTGTGGATAGTTATTTTGTTGATTTTCATAGTTATTCGGGTTGGTCGATGATCTCTTTGAGCATTTGGATATATTTAGAATCGAGGTTTCGGGCGGTTTTTATGCGGTAGAGTTCCGAAATGATGTCAATCGGGTCGGCATTTTTAAACTCGCAAGCGGTAACGGTTTGAGTTTCTGAGGTTTGAGCCTCAATTATAGGTCGCGAAATGTGCCAACTGCAAAATTTTGCTTTTTTGCCAACAAGAAACTCGTTGATAATGCGACTTTTAGTTTCGGGCGTGCGAAATTCTTGCTTGATATTGATTGCCAAATACAACTCTTGGTCGGGGTTGAGATTTCGGCAGGCTTCTTGAACTTCAAAAATATCACCTTCGTTTTGCGGAATTATCAATAATTCAGATGTTTGTGGAATTTCTATTTTTTCTATGCTTGAAATTTCTGCACCCGAAAACGTTACCTCGGTTATTGATTTTGAATATCTTACCTCTGAAAACGAATATGTTAGCGGCGAACCCGAATACCTTATATTATTGCGTGTGCCACATTGCTGCGAACGGTGAATGTGTCCGAGGGCGATATAATCAAAGGGCGCGAAAGTGTCGGCATCCTCGCCAGCCATTCCGCCCACAATTGGAGTGTCGGGATACGACGAGCCGGCAGCGGTAAAATGACCTGTGGCAATGACTGGAATGTTATTGTTGCCGCGTAATGCTTCGGCACGGGCGTAAACCTCTGAGTAAAAGTCTTTTATTGAAGCGTTTTCTCCTATTCGCCTAATGTCACCACTGCGGAGATACGGCACTGGACAGATTATGGCAACAGTTTCATCTTCAATAATTATCGGGCGTATAAGTTTCTGATAATCAATTTCTCCATTATTATATTCCACACCGCCAACTACAATTGCCGAAAAATAACTGAGAATGTCGGCATGAATATTCAAAAATGAAGGCGAATCATGATTGCCACCAATTATAACCATTTGTAAATCAGGGAATTTGCTATGTAAATTAATCAAAAGCGCACAATACCGTCTAACCACCTCGTTGGCGGGATTTCCCGTATCGAAAATATCGCCCGAAATTATCAGAGCATTGGGGTTTCGCTCGTCTATCAGTTTTTCGATATAGACGAAAAACGCCTCAAAATCGGCGGTTCGGTCGTATCCTGCAAGTCGTCGCCCCAAATGCCAATCTGCGGTATGGAAAATTTTAAACATAATTGGTTGATAAGTAGTTAGAAAAAAAACAAACCACGAATTCTAAAATTCATGGCTTGCTAAAAATTTTTTAAAGTGCTAACAAATTATTGCTTAGCAGCTTCGATAGAAACTTTGCGGAATTCTTTGGTAAGTTTTTCGATTTCCAAAGAAGTTTTGCGAGCGCGTTGGCCAGCTGCTTTGTTTCCGTTTGCTACTTGTGCGTTAGCGTCTTTCAAGAATGCTTCGCTGAGTTCAGCGATTTTTTTAACTACTTCTTCCATTTTTTTTGATGTTTTAAAGTTTGTCGTTATTATATGATTGATGAGTTTTTTAGTCACCTTTCACGCCTACAAATATACGTAAATATTGAAATGTGCATAACAAAAATCAACTTTTTTTTAATTTTTTAGCCCATTACCACTTTTACGATATTTTTTTCACCGTTTTTGGCAAGTGGAATTATATTTCCTGATATTTTTTTATCATCTACATAAATCTCTTTTACGCCTTTTTGAACGCCTGAGGGGTTAGAAACGGTGATTTCGTAGGTTGCGCCACGGAATTTTCGTGTAATTTTGAATGATTTTGCCGTATTGGGCACGCAAGGATCAACCAAAATGCCGTTGTAATCGGGTTTTATTCCGAGGATAAACTGAGTAATTGTGTACCAGTTCCAAGCGGCAGTTCCTGTTAGCCACGAGTTCTTGCCTTCGCCCGGACGAGCGGCGTCTTTGCCTGCCACCATTTGCGAGTAAACGTAAGGCTCTACTTTGTGGAGTGTTTGGTCTTTGATATAGGCAGGACAAATTTTGGTGTAATGCTCCCAAGCGTCGTTGCCACGTCCTGCAACGGTTTCGCCAATTATCACCCACGGATTGTTGTGACAGAAAATACCTGCGTTTTCTTTGTAACCTGCAGGGTAAGAGCTAATTTCTCCCATTTCTACATGATATGTGGTATAGGCGGGATTGTTGAGCACCATACCGTGTTCGCTGTCCAAGTATTTTTTGCACGAATCGAGCGACTTGTCTACCATTCCGTCTTCCAAGCCTATGCCAGCCATTGTGCACCAGCCTTGGCTTTCGATAAAGATTTTGCCCTCCTCGTTTTCTTTTGAACCAATCTTGTTTCCATAGAAATCGTATGCGCGGAGATACCAGTCGCCATCCCAGCCGTGCTGCTTAACTGCCTCAATCATCTCGTCTACATATTTTTGAGCGCGAGAGGCCTCGTCGGTGCGGCTCAGCTGACGGCAGAGGTTTACATAATCCTTACCGCATACTACAAACAAACCTGCAATCATAAGCGATTCAGCCTTAGAACCTTCGGTTTTGTTTTCGGTGGTTTGGAAACTTTCGTTGGGGTCCCACGAAAAACAGTTGAGGTTGAGACAGTCGTTCCAGTCGGCGCGACCAATGAGCGGAAGTTTGTGCGGACCAAGGTTCTCAACCACGTGATTGAACGATATTTTAAGGTGTTCAAAGAGCGAAACTTCTGAACCGGGTTTATTGTCCCACGGAACTTGCTCGTTGAGAATAGAAAAATCGCCGGTCTCTTTGATATATGCTACTGTACCGAAAATCAACCACATAGGATCGTCGTTGAATCCACCGCCGATATCGTTGTTGCCGCGTTTGGTAAGGGGCTGGTATTGATGGTAGCATCCACCGTCGGGAAACTGTGTGGACGCAATGTCGATAATTCTCTGGCGTGCGCGCGAAGGCACTTGGTGTACAAATCCCACGAGGTCTTGGTTTGAATCTCTGAAACCCATTCCACGACCTATGCCGCTCTCGAAAAACGATGCCGAACGTGAGAAATTGAATGTAATCATACATTGATATTGATTCCAAATGTTGACCATACGGTTGAGACGCTCGTCCGACGATTCAAGCACGAATATGTCTAAAAGTTCGTCCCACATCTTGCGTAGTTCGGCAAAAGCAGCATCAACAGCCTCCACGGTAGAGAATTTTTCGATAGTGGCTTTTGCCTTCTTTTTATTTAATAAAGTGCGGTCAGATGCCTGTGAAGTGATAAGTTCACCGCTCTGCTTGCGGGCAATCTCTGCGTCGTCGAATTTCTCGTTTTGCTCGTTCTCCACATATCCGAGAAGGAAAATAAAGTTTTTCTCCTCGCCGGGGTTGAGAGTTACCTCGATATAATGCGATGCGATGGGGCTCCATCCGTGAGCAAGGCTATTGGAAGGTTTGCCAGCGGTAACGCACTGAGGAGCAGAAAGTTCGTTGTAAAGTCCGATAAACGACTCTCGGTCGGTGTCGTAACCGTTAACAGGCACATTTACAGAGTAATATGCGTAATGGTTGCGGCGTTCTTTGTATTCTGTTTTGTGGTAAATAACTGAGCCGTCGATTTCAACCTCGCCAGTAGAGAAGTTGCGCTGGAAATTCTCCATATCGGTGGCGGCGTTCCACAAGCACCATTCCTGAAAAGAGAAAAGTTTGATAGTTTTCTTTTCCGAAGTGGTGTTTTTGAGAGTGAGTTTCTGCACCTCTGCCCAAGTTTTTAGGGGAACAAAGAAGAGAACCGAAGCTTCGATGCCGTTTTTCACACCTTTTATAATAGTGTAATTCATACCGTGGCGGCACTCGTAAAAATCGAGCGGGGTTTTGCACGGCTTCCATCCGGGATTCCACACTGTGCCGTTGTCGTTGATATAGAAATATCTTCCGCCATTGTCCATAGGAATACCATTGTAGCGATAGCGAGTGATGCGGCGGAATTTTGCATCTTTATAAAAACTGTAACCTCCTGCTGTATTGGAGATTAAAGAAAAAAAGTCTTCGTTGCCGAGATAATTGATCCACGGCCAAGGTGTTGCGGGATTGCTAATTACAAACTCCCTGTTTTTGTCATCGTAATAACCGTATTGCATTATCTTAATTAAAAAATATTAGAATTTATGCTTTTAACGCCAAATATAGAGTTTTTTTTGAATAATAGAGATATATTAAAAAAATAAAGATGAAAATTTTTGTTAACCTTTCAACAATATTATATACCTTTGTATTTGTAACTTAATATCGTAAAACTATGGAGACCCGCAGATACCCTGTTGATACTCAAATATTTAGCAAAATTATCGAAGGCAATTGTGTCTATGTAGATAAGACGGATTTAGTCTATAAAATGACCCACGACTATGAATATGTATTCTTGTCAAGACCTCGGCGTTTTGGTAAATCGTTACTATGCAGCACGTTGGATGAGTATTTCAATGGCAACAAGGATTTGTTTAAGGGGTTGAAGATTGACTCTTTGGAAAAGGAGTGGACAAAATATCCTGTGATAAACCTTTCGTTTGCGAGTGCGAAGGACGTTACTGAAAAAAGCATCAATTCAATTATTGACAAAATGCTTTTGACATACGAAAAAAAGTTCGATCTTGACAAGGCTGACGATGATTGTGGCGTAAGGTTCGAAGAACTTATCAAAAATATCGCCCAAAAAACAGGAAAAAATGTGGTTGTCATCATCGACGAGTACGATGCCGCTATGCTCGACACTATAAACAATGATGAACTGCAAGAAAGAA
>JAEDDH010000051.1 GCA_016293845.1 Bacteroidales bacterium
TTTGGTGCGGTGCTGTTTGGGTATCGTATCAATAAAAACGAGCCTGTGCCGTCGGCCAAGGTCGAATATTTGCAATATTGCGATAATTACTTTTATGATCCGTGCCGAATGGATTTTACAGTCGATAAATTCGGCTGGGGCAGTTGGCGCAAAGCGTTTATGATTCCGAAACCCTGCGCATTGACTTATGCCGGAGCGGTTAGCTATTACCTTGATCCTGACGACTTTACCAAAAAAGCTGACGGCACGGCCAGCGATGTTTCAAACTCTGCGTTTGGCGGCAACTTTATGGTGGAATTTCCCGACATCTTTGTTAAGTTTTGGGACGAAGACAATTATTTTTATTGTCTGTTCTCAAACATCAAACTCGATGACGGTTTTGAATGTTGGGCAACAAAGAAAGCTGACGGCACTTATACCGGTCGTTTTTATATGCCTATGTTTGAGGGAACTAACATTGACAGCAAATTGCGCTCGGTAGCAACAACCGGAAAGCCGACAGCCTCGACCAACGCAGAAACCGAGGCAACGCTTGCACACGCCAACGGCACGAACTGGGAAACAACGACTTGGGCGCAAGAACTCTTAATGATTTTGCTTTATCCGTTGCTTTTCAAATCAACCGACAGCCAAGGCACGCTCGGTTACGGCGGCAGCGGCTCGACAAGCGGCCTGACCGTCAACAACAATGCGGCGGTTACAAGAGGCCTGATGTATGGCACAAGCGGCGCAGCGGCGGCCGGTATGACTTACCTCGGTATGCACAACTATTGGGGTCATCGTTGGCGCAGACCTAACGGCCTGATGAATATGAACGGCAACTATGCGTTCAAAATGACACCCTCAACCGTTGACGGCTCAACAGTAACCGGATTTAACCGCACCGGAAACGGTTATATTAAGTCCGGAATCACACCGCCAGAGGCAAGCTCTAGTTATATTGACCGCTATCAGGCGATTGGAAAGCTGGGGTTTGTACCGCAAAAGACAAGCGGCAGCTCGACAACGCACTTCTGCGATGGTATGTGGACGAATAACGGACAGCTTGACCAGCTTATCCTCGGCGGCGCTGTGGCCGACAGTGCTCTCTGTGGCGTGTTCTGCTTTAATGTGAATGACCTGCCCTCGCACTCGTCTTGGACCGGCGGCGCGTCCGTTTCTTATACACCCTTTTAGGGGGTGTTTGAGGGGGATTTACTCCCCCTCATTCCTTTAATTATTATGCTTTTGTATCAACCATTTGTTGACCTTGATGACGGATTTTAGGTTTTTGTTAAAAATCAGGGGTTGCAAGGGCGATCTTTCGGGACGGCGTTCCGGTCGGGCTTATCCTCGGCGGCAATGTGAACAACAGTGCTATCTGTGGCGTGTTCTGCTTTAATGTGAATAACCTGCCCTCGAACTCGAATTGGAACAACGGCGCGTCCGATCTTATAACAAGATTATATTTTCTATAATGCCCGAACTTCTCCTCGCTCGGTATGGCGAAAATAGACCGCAAAAGGCACGGACTAGTAACAAAATGGCGAACGCCCGTGAGGTTATAAGAACTATCAACAATTTATTTTTTTAGAAAGTTTATTTATGAAAACATACAACCACTTATTTGAAAAGGTTGTCGATAAAGACAATATCCGAAAGGCTATCTTAAAGGCCGCGCGCGGTAAACGCCGCAAGGCAACTGTCAGAAAGACGCTCAAACATATTGACGAGGCGGTTGAATATCTGCACAACCAGCTTGTCAGCGGCACTTGGCAGCCGGTTGAAATCCACCAGACGAAAGAAATAAACGATGGTGTGGAACTCAAGAAACGATATATTGTTTGTCCGTCTTTTCTGCAAGAGCAGTGCGTGCACCACGCGATTATGAACATCTGCGAACCGTTATTTCGGAAGAAATTTTATCATTATTCCTGCGGCAGCGTTAAGAACCGCGGCGCGGAACAGGCAAAATCCTATCTTGAAAAGATGATCCAAGGGCGGCCGAAAGCGACAAAGTATGTTGCCAAGCTCGACATCAGAAAATTTTTTCATAATGTGCGACCGAGTTTTATTTTGCACGAAATTCGCAAAACGATTAAAGATAAGCGCGTTATCCGGTTGTTTGTTTTAATACTGCGCGCCAATAAGCAGATTGTCAACGGTGTTGTGGTTAAGCGCGGTATTCCTATCGGCTTTTATACAAGCCCTATATTTGCCAACATTATTTTAGACCATATTGACCATTTTGTTAAAGAGGCCTGCGGCATGGAGGTTTATGTTCGTTATATGGACGATATGATTTTGTTTTCGCCAAACCGGCGCAGGCTCAAAGCTGCCTGCCTGAAAGTATCGGCCGAGGTTAAACGGCTGGGTATGGTCTTAAAACCGGTGTGGCAGATTCACAAGTTGAGCAGCGTTTTGTTTTTGGGGTATCATTTCAAACGATATTGCACCAAGCTGCGTGACAGAATTTTTCTGAAAGCCGTTCGGCTTGTCAGAAGAATAAAGGCAAAAGGAAAGATAACTGTTCACGATTGCCTGAGAGCGTTGAGTTATCTCGGCCGATTTAAGAATGCCGACACTTATCCGGCATTTGTTAAATATGTGTCAAGCTGTGTCAACGCGCGCGAATTGCGCAAAAGAGTGTCAAACTGTTTCAAAAAGAAAGGAGTATATAAAAATGCGTTTTGTTAAGAGTGAGAGCAGACAAGCGCCGCAAGCGGTTGAAAAAATCAACGGCGGCCGGTATCTTGTGCGCCGGAATATCACAAAGGAAAGCCGCACCGGCATAAACGGCGAGAAAGTGGAAGTATTTATTTATGATGAGGCGGTGGCTGATGTTGCCGAATATGCCGCATACGCCGCGGTTGAGGCTGCCGAGCTGAAACGCGAAAGCGACATCGTTGACGAATACACGCTGCAACTTATTGATGAGGGGGTGCTTTAATATGAGAAAGATCGTTGAAAGCTTAAAACGCTTGTATGAACAGGGGCGATTGACGCAAGAACAGCTTGCCGACCGTGTCGAAAAGGGAACAATTACAATCGAAGAATATAACGAGATTGTGGAAGGGCTAAATAAATGAAAGCAAAAGGAGTTTGGAAAGCAGTAACAACGGTTGACGGGAAAGATATTTCCAAGTCAGAAAAGTTAGTGCTTTCAACCATTGTTGAGGATATTGGAAAAATGGAAGACAGAATAACAAATTTGGACAAGAAGGTTGACGGGGTAGAAAAGAAAGTCGATACCTTGCAAATCAGTGTCGAACAGCTGTCAAAACTTGTTGAAGACTACGTAAAACAACAGCGCAACACGGCGATTTTGTTTTCGGATCTCATAAAAAATAAATGGTTTTGGTTTTGGTTTATTATCTTTACGATCATTGTCGGCGGCGGTTCTATTTCAGAATTGGCAAACATCGTCCATATTGGGGGCTGATTATGACGGAATATGATCTTGAAATATTGGCAAAAACAATTTTCGGAGAAGCGCGCGGCGAAGGCGAACAAGGACAGATTGCCGTCGCCT
Organism: Bacteroidales bacterium; assembly: GCA_016293845.1. Lineage (GTDB taxonomy): Bacteria > Bacteroidota > Bacteroidia > Bacteroidales > UBA3824 > UBA3824. Next base: position 3,512 of record JAEDDH010000051.1, read on the forward strand.
GCTGTATTCTTAACCGGCAAAAGTCGAATAAATGGTTTGCCGGCCGGAACATAGCAGAAACCTGTTTGAAACCTTGGCAGTTTTCTTGTTGGAACAAAAACGATCCTAACGCGCAAGTGTTGGCGTCTTTGACTTATCCGACCTATTCAAAATATTTTCATATTATTGAGAAGGCCAAGACAAAGGATATAACAAACGGCGCGACGCACTACTACAACCCGAATGTTTGCAAAAAACCGGCTTGGGCAAAAGACAAAGAACCTTGCGCCAAAGTTGGACATCACTTGTTTTTTAAGGGGATTGACTGATGTTTGGAAAAATAAAGTTGATTATCTTTGTTATTATGGCCGCTCTGTGCGGCTTTTTTTATTTTTTGGCCGAATATAGGGGCGCAAAGATTGACCGTTTGCAGGCCGAAAAAAACGAACTTCAACAAAATTTGAAAGGTTGTAAAAATGAAATGGAAAGCTATATCAAAGCCAGCGAACGGGCTAACTGCGCGATCGGGGAAATTAGAACTATTGTCAAAACTGTTAAAAGTCCTTGTGATTGTTATAATTCTTCTATTGAACATAATATTATTGACAGGGTGCGCGGCAAATAGTCCGGTATTACCACGCGAAAACTGCCGCCGTCATGTTGTAACCTACGGCGACGCCGTGGAATGTATGATAAAACTTGACGAAAGGCAGGCGCAAAATGCCGGACAATGAAGTTGAGTTAAAGGAAGGCGAACGGCAGAAGTGCGAAATATGGACGCGTGTTATGGGATATTGTCGCCCTGTTTCGGAGTTCAACAAAGGGAAGAAGTCGGAGTTCAAAGAACGAAAATGCTTTTCGGAAGAAAAAGCTATGCAGCCAGTTTTTCCCGAACATAAGCAAGAACCTCTTTAATGGCCAAAACTTCGGCGCGATGTTCGCGCAAATTGCGCAGCGTTTGCAGTTCGAAGATTGTGCAGCGAGGGCAGCCAGACTGAACAGAGGTTAGATTTTGAGGTCTAACCTCTTGTTTTTTAATAATAATTTGCGGTTCGCAGAGGGTGTTTTTTGAAGTGTCAAAATTTGCGCCAAAATTGCCCGCAAAACCTTGTGTTCCCTCGGGTTCGCAAGATCCGCCATTTTCGCCGCCGGCTGAATGGTCGCTGGACACCGAACTTTCCATGTAACAGAACGGCGCGTTTAATTCGTAACCGATGTTTCCTTCTTTCAAAACAAGCTTTTTGAAAATAAAATGTAAAAGAAGCTGTTTGTTTTCGATTGATTTTCCTTGGGCGTATGCTGTGCCGATATGGCTGACAAGTTCAAACAGATCAAGGACAACTTCATTGAAACCGTCGTCGGCTTCGCCATGTGCCTTTATTTCGCTTATTAAGCGGCCTTTTTTAAGCAACATATCGTCGCGCTTGTCTTCGTATGTCTGCTTGTCGATTTCGTCGTCCAGACGCATATTAAACAGTTTTTCAAGCCGTGCTTCTATTTTGGTTATTTCGGCTTTTAGGCGCGACAATTCTTCGTTTCTAAAATCAACCTCGGATTGTTTGGCGTCTTTGATATGCTGTCGGAAATGCTGCAACATTTCTTCGGGAATCGCGATCCGGTTTAAGATTGATATTATTTGATTGTCAATTTCCCTTTCCGGAATATATAGACGCGTGCCGTTTTCCTTATAGCACACAACATAAAAGAACTTTTGCTTCTTTAATTCGCAAGGGCAAATAATTTGCCTATAATAATCCGTAAAAATACCTCGGTATAAAAACGGCAGTTCGCCGTATTTGAAAGGCTTTGAGCCTTGCGCGGCCTTCTGTTCCTGCACTTTGTCCCACAATGCTTTTGAAATAAGCGGCGTGTAAATATGCCGATGTAACTTGCCTTTGACAAGCATTTCGCCGTAATAAAAAGGATTGCCTAAAATATGAAAAATAGATGTTGTTGTTAATTTTTTTCCGCTATATGAGCGCAAGCCCCAAGTGTCGGCCACTCTTGCCAACTGGTGCGCCGATGTGCCGCCGATAGAATACATTTCAAACAAGCGGCGGACTTTCGTTGCGTCAGGTTCTTTCGGCCGTATGCTGTGCTTGCCGTCTGCGTCAACAAAATTTTCGTAACCGCAAGGCGCGACTCCGGCGCGTTCCCCGTTTTTCAGTTTATAATCAAGCGAACGACGGACGTTTTCGGAAAGCTGCAAGACATAAGCCTTTGCCCCCATAACCGAAAAATCCCAACGCATAATATCGGTTGATGTAGCTTTTTTACCGATAACCATTCCTTCGCGGAAAAAATGAAGTTCGATTTTTTCTTGCCGGATCAGGTCGTCAAGCATAACACTTTCTTTGAAAGAACGCTGCACCCGATCGACGGCGTCGGCAATGATTGCGATTGTTTCTGTCTGCTCCTTGCAGAAATCAATCATCTGCATAAATTCTTTACGCTTGCCGCGCGTTGAACTCTCTATAATTTGAAAAGTCTTGATAACTTCTAACTGTTTGCGTTTCGCATAGTCTAAAAGGCGTGTATTTTGAGCGGGCAGGCTGTGTCCTTCTTCCTGCTCCCTCGTCGATACTCTTGTTAATATTACCGCCTTCATTCTTCGCTTCCGTTATACAAACCATTAAACACTTCATTGCACCCGTAAACATACGAGACATTTCGGCCAGTTCGTCCAACGCGACAGGCTTTCCGATTAAATTTTGTATGTCTTCTTCAAGTGCTTTCATTGTCTTTTATAACGATTTTCGTAAATTTTCAAGTTTAAAGTTTATTTTGTGCCGGTTGATCCGAAGCCCTTGTTGCCGCGTTTGGTCGGCGTTAGCTGTTTGGCCGCTTCAATAACCGGCTTAAATATCGGGCAGACAACAAGCTGCGCGATCCGGTCAAGCGGTTCAATCGTTGCTTCGGTATTGTTGAAATTAAAGATTGTAATTGATATTTCGCCGCGATATGAAAGATCAATCGTGCCGAATTGCGCAACAATTCCGCGCGCAGTTAGGCCGGAACGTGGCCGAACTTGTAATTCTGCCGAGCAAGACGGCGCATAAGATTGATTGATAAACTCAACAGCGACACCGGTCGGAACAGTAACGCGGCCAAAAGGCTCAATCTTTATCGGTTCTTCTACGGCGGCGCGAACATCAAAGCCGCTGTCGCCCTCTTGGCTGATAAGTTCTGGAATATTAGGAAATAAATATTTAACTTTTAGCTTCATCTTGTTATGTCCTTCTTAAAATATACAATAGTTGTTCCGGAGTTATTGCCTTTCATCGGCTGTTTTGTTTCCGGATCTATAAAAGCAACGCGGCCGGATAAAGTTTCGTAAAAGAAATTCTTTTTGATGTATTGCTGAAATGCCTTGCTGTCTTGGCAGTTTGACGGCAGCACCATAACAACAACCGGACAATCGCCGTTGATAACTTCATCATAAGCCTTTTTGATAAATGCGGCCTTTTGGCTAAACGGCGGATTGCAAAACACGCGATCCCCCCCCCACGATATTTTAAGCGCGTCAATACCGTTGTCGTAGAAAAAACCACGTTCGCACTTGCAATCTTCCGTTGTGCAGGCTGCGTCAAGCGTGAAGTTGAAAATATCGTTTAGCTGTTTGAAGACGTGATCCGGCGTGCGGAAGTTGTCATTTCCTTTAACGTTCATTTTCATTTTTTGCGGCCTTTACGTTTTTTAATATTCAATTCTTTTGAAATTTTATTTGCTAAATCTTCGTAAAACAAAACTTCGTCTTCTTCTGTTGCCGCTTCGCAAGCGTCATTAACAATAAAAAGACACTCGGCAAGTAATCCTTTTAAGTTGAATATTTTTTCTTTAAGTCTGTAAATTTTTATTGCTTCAAAATTTTTTTGTTTCATATTTTCCATTTTCGCCACCTATTTAAAAAGTTTTTCGTTCTTTGCTATGAAGCCGCGTTGAAAGTCAAGAACGGCCTGAAGCGTGTTTACGACATACTCCATAAGTTCGATTTGATAATCGGCTTCTTTTTGCGTCATGCGTCCGTCGGACA
>JAEDDH010000004.1 GCA_016293845.1 Bacteroidales bacterium
CCAACCTTATGGACTATGCCGAGGGTGACGAACTTTGGCATTTTCAATGGGATCAAATCCAAGACCCAAGCAGAGTTTGGATGAAGTGGAACAAGGCGGAGAATGAGGGGGAGAGTATTATTACAGGTAGTTTTTTCAAAAGTGTTTTAAGAAAAATATTATCGCTATTTGAATGAAATGCTCCAATCCCCAATATTTAAAAGTATTTATAATTATCTTGATAAATCGGAGTATTATGTCCAAATTGTTGAAAAAGACAAGGACAAATTGTCTAAGGAAGAATCAGAACATTATAAATATTTTTTAGGGTATTTTGATCGAAATCAAACAGATCAAACAGTTCTTTTCTACACTGTTTATGCAGGAGAAGAAAATCGTCCTTATAAACTTTTTCTTTTTAATTCTTCTAAAAAGCCTCTTTCTCAAACCGCTTTTACAGATGGAGCACCCTTATTAGAGGAAATGTTTCACGCAGCACATTTCTTTTTTTTAAAGAAAGCAAACAAACTAGATAATTCTATATTCTTATCTCAAACGGAAACTGAGGTTGAATTTATTAAGGCTTATTGCTTATACTTAATGAGAAAGCAAAAAGAAAATATTCTAATACATATAGTAAGTTTTTCGATTATTATCATTTTTGGTTAGACCAAAATGGAAATGAGGATGAAATAATTACAAGTTTTTTTGATATATTATAAAATGCACCTTCTCAATTAACAAAACAAGAAAAACTGTTTTTTGTAGCACAAAATAAACAGTATATACTTGACAAGTTAAAAAATGTTGCTATTGACAAGAGTAAAAAGTCTGAGGCATATAATACCTTGGATGTCAAAAAGGTTGATTGGAATTTGGAATTCGTAAGTTATCTTTTAGGTTTAAATTTTTGATGTATGAAATGTAAAACAATAGTTATAATTTCGCTACTAATAATCCTTTGGGGATTTATGGCATATATTATATGTTGGTATCAGAAAGTAGTGGATGAACTCACTGAAAAGAACGATGATTTAAGAGTTGAGTTGTTTGTTACAAACGAAATTGCAGGAGTCAATTTTGAGTTAGAATTATACAAAGGTTTGATAGATACATTGACTACTCAGCTAAGCAAATCCATTACAAAAAATCAGTTCTTATCTTTTTTTACATTAGATACTGTATGCTTTCTTGAATCAGTAGATAGTTGTTCTATTTGTTATCCAGAATTTAAAGAGATATATCAAGAACATTGTTTAACACATCAACCACAAACATACAATACTATTTACAAGATAATTAACTTGCCAATTTATTATCTGTTTAATGATGATGTGTTTGTGGGCGAAATTGGTGGTTATCACAAAGTAAATCAGATTGATTTAGAGCATTATATATTTCATCGACTTGTTCGTTTTACGCACAGTGATATAATTTAATAAGCATCACAATTTAAGGAAAATTAATCCAAAAAACGAATAACACCCTCTCAAACTACCTCAATACACATAACAATATAACAAAATGTTTTCAACCCTTTTATTGGATATCAATAAAAACCTCATCCCCCCTCGTATCCGTGCTATCCGCAAAGCATTATTATGCAATACCGTTGCACAATGCTTTTTCCGTGCCCTTCGTGCTTTCTGTGGTTAAAAAAATATTCGTTTAATTCGGTGTTAAAAAGACAAAAAAAATAAATTTGGAGAATAAAAACCAAAACGTTACATTTGCGCATTAATTAAAAATAAGAAGAAATGCTGTTCTATACCGATTATTCGCTCGAAACCCTCAACACATTTAACGTAAAGGCTAAGGCCGACATCTTTATTGAAATAACCTCGGCAGCCGACCTCGAAGGCTATCAGCGCAGAAAAAAATATTCCGACCTGCCCCGCCTGATTCTTGGCAACGGCAGTAATATATTATTTACCAAAAATTTCCAAGGGGCTGTGCTAAAAAACAGCATCAAGGGAATAGAAGTGGTAAGCGAAGACAACGAAAAAGCCGTGGTTAAAGCCGCCTCGGGCGAAGATTTCGACACTTTTGTGCAGTTTTGCGCCAAAAAACGTTTCTGCGGAATCGAAAACCTTTCGGCAATTCCCGGAACTGTGGGAGCGGCTGCCGTGCAAAACATCGGTGCATACGGTCAAGAAGCCTCACAGACCATTCAAGAGGTGGAATACTACAATTTTGAAACGGCTAAAATAGAAACCATCGCCGCCAAAGATTGCAAATTTGAATACCGTGGCAGCATTTTTAAAACCGACCTCGCAGGCAAAGTATTTATTACAGCGGTAACATTCTGTTTATCAAAGAATTTTACACCTTGCACCGAATACGGCAAACTGCAAGAACTATTAAAAGACACTCCCATTATCACACCTATGATAATGCGCAGAGTAATAACCACTTATCGTGCATCAATAATTCCCGACACAAAAGAATACGGCAATGCGGGCAGTTTTTTCAAAAACCCTGTTATCACCGAAGCCGCCGCTAAAAAAATATTGGCAGAGAGTCCCGAACTCAAAACCTATCCTGCCGACAAAGGAAAGGTAAAACTTGCAGCAGGTCAACTTATTGATTTATGCGGTTTTAAAGGTGCAAACGAAGGTAAAGTTGGCACAGCCGAAAACCAAGCACTCATCATTGTAAACCTCGACAAAGCCACTGGCAAAGAAATTCACACTTTTGCCAACAAAATTGCCAAGACTGTAAAAGAAAAATACGGAGTAAAACTCGAACCCGAAGTTACTATCGTTTAATATGTTAAGTACAAAAACCAAAAAAGAATGCCTGTCGTATCTGATGATACTTGCGGGTACGTTTGCCATAGCCGCAGGATACATATTTTTTATTTCGCCATTTAAGATAACGCCGGGTGGAGTTTACGGTATATCCATTATGATTCACCACGTTACGCAAGGCAAGTTTGATATGTTTCCCGACGGTTTGCCCATCGGTACGCTTGCATTTTGCCTTGATATTCCGCTCACGCTTATTGGCACAAAAATCTTAGGACCAAAATTCGGCATCAAAACCGTTGTGGGCTTTACAGCAATGGCACTTTTTACATCGCTTTTAGAATACACTTGGGGTTACGAGGCGTTAGTTCCAGGCGAACCTTTGCTCTCGTCGATATTTGGCGGCGTACTTGTTGGCGTGGGTTGCGGATTGTGTTTTAAAGCCAAAGCCACCACAGGCGGAAGCGACATTATTGCAATGATTCTTGCCAAATACACCCGCGCACCGCTTGGAATGTTGCAAATTTACGTTGATTCTACCATCGTGCTGTTCAGCCTCTTGGCATTCCACCAATGGGATATTCCTCTATATTCGTGGATTGTGATTTTTATCACCGGCAAAGTGGTAGACATAATCCTTCAAGGACTTACAGTAGAAAAGGCACTCATTGTAATATCCGACAAGCACGACATAATCCGTCAAGAAATTATCAAAAAAATGGATCGCGGCGGCACATATTTCAATGGCAAAGGAATGTTTCAAAACGCTGAAAAACAGATAATTTTCACCGTTCTTTCGCGTCGCGAGGCCGAAATACTCAAAGATTATATCCGCGAAACCGACCCAAGGGCTTTTATGGCTGTGCTCGACGCATCCGAAGTGCTCGGTGAAGGTTTTAAGAACCTGAATGACAATTGACAATTGACAATTATGAATTTTGAATTTTGAATTAAAAAAAATGGAAGTAAAGATAGAAGAAAGTTGGAAAAAAGCATTGGCAGATGAGTTTAACAAACCTTATTTTGAGCAACTTACAGCGTTTGTAAAATCAGAATACGCCACCACAACGGTATACCCCGAAGGCAAAAACATTTTTAACGCCTTCAACCTATGCCCGCTGCCAAATGTCAAGGTGGTAATAATCGGTCAAGACCCCTACCACGAACCGCGTCAGGCACACGGACTATGTTTTTCGGTGCAAGACGGCGTGGAGTTTCCCCCTTCGCTACAAAACATTTTCAAAGAGATAGAATCCGACCTTGGCACACCCATACCACAGAGCGGAAACCTCGAACGTTGGGCACGTCAGGGAGTGTTTCTTTTAAACTCTATCCTCACCGTAAGGGCTCACCAAGCCGCATCGCACGCCAACAAAGGCTGGGAAACCTTCACCGACGAGGTTATCAAACAAATTTCTGACAAAACCGAAAACGTGGTGTTTATGCTTTGGGGCAATTACGCCAAAGTTAAAGGCAAAGTAATTGACACTAAAAAACACCTGATACTCAACACCGTACACCCATCGCCACTGAGCGTTTACCGAGGATTTTTTGGTTGCAAACATTTTAGCCGCGCCAATCAATATCTTAAAGAGCACGGCAAAACTCCCATAAATTGGTAACTATGGCAAAACCCGACAGTTACACCACCATTGCCAAAAGCGGCGAAGGACTTTACAAAGACAAAGGCTCCAAATTTATCTCGTTTGCGTTTCATATCGAAACCGAAGACGAGGCGGACACTATACGCAAACAATTCAAAAAAAAATATTACGATGCCACCCACGTGGTGTACGCCTTTCGCTTGGGTGCTGAGGGCGAAAAATTCCGTGCCGCCGACGATGGCGAACCCTCGGGCTCGTCAGGAATGCCTGTATACAACACCATCCGTTCAAAAAACATTACCGACGTTATAGTATTGGTGGTGAGATACTTTGGCGGCACAAAACTTGGTATCCCCGGGTTAATCGACGCATATTCGCAAGCCGCTGCCCTTGCCTTAGACAATGCCGAAACCATCGAAAAAACTATTACACAAAATATTACAGTAGAAGTTCCCTACTCTATGGTCAACTTTGTGATGCGCATAATCAAAGAAAACAACCTAACCGTGGCAGATATGTCGGGCGAAACCTCCTGCCGCATCACAATCGCCGTCCCCCTCAACCAAGCATCACGAATAGAGGAATTGCTCAATCAAAATGGGAAAATTACGGTGTAAAAAATAATAATCCGAATCATTCCAGCGTTTTACTATATTCACCTTTATATACTATAGAAATTTGGGATCAAAATTATACATAATAATCATAGCACTGATGAGCACGTTATGCACCTACGCGCAAGGGACAAGGGGGTTGACGGTTTCGCGTTCCGAAAAAATCGCGGTGGGTCAGGCTTATCCCGACATAACCGTGAAAGACATCAACCAAAACGACATTTCAATCAGTTCGTTCGCTGGCAAATTTGTGCTTGTGCAGTTTTGGGCTTCGTGGTGCAAGCCGAGCCGTGTCGACAACTCTACACTCGTAAACATTTACCCTAAATACAAAGACCGCAACTTTGACGGAGGCAACGGATTAGAAATATACAGCATTTCGCTCGACGACAATTCTGCTAATTGGCGCAAAGCCATAGCCGAAGACAATGTGGCGCGATGGTATCAAGTTAGCGAACTCACCGGCGTAAATAGCGATGCGGCAAGGCTTTGCAACGTTACTGCCATTCCTGCCAACTTTCTTATCAACGGTGATGGCATTATCATTGCCAAGCAATTTAAAATTTCGGAACTCACCGACATATTAAACCAAAGTCTGCAACAATGAAAATAGAAGAAATAATAACCGTGCTCGAAAACGTGTTTCCTCCTCAGTATCAAGAAGGTTACGACAATGCCGGAATACAAATACTTGCCCACAGCGGCGACATTAATAGTTGCCTTGTAACCCTCGACGTTACCGAAGACGTTGTAAACGAGGCTATTAGAAATCATTGTGGACTAATTCTCAGCCATCATCCACTGATATTTGGCAAAGGATTAATGCGTGTGGCTGCCGAAAACTATGTGCAACGCATTGTGGCTCTGTGCATTAAAAATGGAATTTCAGTATATTCGGCACATACCAACTGCGATGCTGTGCTCACAGGCACTATTGCCGTAATGTGCAACAAATTGCAAATCACCGATTATCAAATACTTCAACCAGCACCACACAGCGATGGCAACCACGGCGGAGGGGCAATAGGAATGTTGCCGCAAGAGATACCCGCACAAGATTTTTTGCTCAAAGTAAAAAACGCATTTAACTGTGGAGCAATACGTTACACGCAAATAACAAAACCGATGGTGCGCAAAATTGCCCTTTGTCCGGGTAGCGGAAGTTTTTTGCTCAGCGAGGCAATAGCACAAAATGCCGATGTTTTTATCTCAGGCGACTTCACATATCACAAATTTTTTGATGCCGACGGCAAAATTTTGCTCGTTGACATCGGACATTATGAGAGTGAAAATGGAATAAAACAAATTTTTAATGATATACTTACAAAAAATTTTTCTAACTTTGCCGTTAAAATATCGGACACAAACACGAATCCTATAAAATATTTATAAAAAAATATGGCAACAGAAAAAACAAAAAACAATGCAGGACTTGCAGACGTTACCGTAGAAGAGAAACTTACAGCACTCTACTCGTTGCAGACGATAGACTCAAAAACCGACTCTATCAAACGTCTTTGCGGCGAATTGCCACTTGAAGTTCAAGACCTTGAAGACGAACTTGTTGGTCTTGAAACAAGATCAGCAAAAATAAAAGAAGAAATCTCGAAACTCGAAAGCGACATTGCACGCAAAAAGAACGACATCATCAACGCTCAGCAACTCATAAAAAAATATGAGGCTCAGCAGATGCAAGTACGCAACAATCGCGAATACGATTCTATCGCCAAAGAGGTAGAGTTCCAAAATTTGGACATCAGCCTCTCCGAAAAGAAAATCAAAGAGTTTGAAAATCAGTTGACCACAAAAAAGAACATCCTCAGCGAATCAGCCGTTCGCCATCAGGATCGCGAGAAAGACCTCGAACGCAAAAAAGAGGAACTCAACTCGATAATCGCCGACACACAAAAAGACCAAGAGGCACTTGCTGCCCGTCGCAAACAATACGAAGACAAAATTGAAGACCGTCTCCTCAACGCATACAACCGCATTAGAAACGGTGCTAAAAACGGACTCGCTGTTGTTCCCGTTCGCCGCGACGCTTGTGGTGGCTGCTTCAACAAGATTCCCCCGCAACGTCAGTTAGACGTGGCTTCGCACAAAAAAATCATTGTTTGCGAATACTGCGGACGCATCCTAATCGACGACGAAATGGCTCAGCAAATTGCTGAATCGATAAAATAATTTTTACCATTGTAGGGATGCGGCACTCCACATCCCTACATTTTTAATACAACCTTTTTACTATGACCGAAACTATCAACTTAGACGACGAACTGTTTGAATCGGGCGAAATCACCAATTTCGACCTTGAACAGATTGTGCCAAAGGCTGAACTGAAATTTGAAGTGCTCAGCCGACGCGCCCTCGACAACGAACTACTCTTCGACTACAACGAATCAGGAATTGACCTCGTAAACCACGACCTCAAATCCATCTCTAAAATATTTGAAAACTAAAAGTCATTATAACAAACCATTAATACCAAAAAACTATGAAAACAATAAAAAACATTCTGGCAGCATTAATGCTCATCACATTTGCCGCCACTTTCTCCGCATGCGAAGAAGACTCTCCAGAAACTATTCATTCCGTTAGCGAACTTAGCGGAACTTGGTCGTGGTCTTCTAAATTATCTACAGATTCAAAACCCAAAGAAGAAAATAATGATGAAGTATACTGCACTGTCAATATTTCAACTATCAACAATCAGATAGTGATTCAAAACTTTCAAAACCAAGGTTCAAACGAAACCATAACTGCTGATGTTAAAGGAGATGCTTTCGACTTTTCAGGCACTCTTGCAAATGGTACTCTTGAAATTACTGAAGGTCATGGCACCATCCTTAGTAATTGGACTGTAATAAATATTTCTTACACAATTACCAATTTCTACGGAGTTACCGATAAAATTACCGCAACGTTAACCAAAACAAGCGTTACTGCAAAGAAAAAATGACCCCACGCTGCCCCTACTGTCAGTCCGAAACCACCGACTTACACCTCAAACTCAAAGACTATTTTCTAACCCAAGAAAACTTTGAGATTTATCGTTGCCAACATTGCGGATTACTCTTTACTTGGCCGAGACCCGACGACAACGTTATTGGGAAATATTACAAATCAGACGAATACCTCAGCCACAACGAACATAAAAAAGGGCTTGTTCCCTTTATCTACAACCGCGTTAAGCGTGTAAACATCGAAAATAAGTTCGCAATGGCCACCGCAGGCACCAAAGGAAAGCGTATGCTCGACTTTGGCTGCGGTGTGGGCGACTTTATTAATTTTGCCAAACAGCACGGCTACGACGTTGAGGCCACCGACGTAAGCGAAGACGCCCGCAACGCTGCAGCCCAAAAATTAGGTACGCCCCTCCCCTCGCCCGAAAAGGTGTTTGCTATGCCCGACGATAGTTTCGACATAATCACCATGTGGCACGTGTTGGAGCATATAGCCGACTTAAAATCGCAGGTGTTTCACTTAGACAGGCTTTTGTCGCCCGAGGGACGGCTCGTAATCGCTCTGCCCGACTACCTATCGTACGATGCTCAGCACTATCAAGACAAGTGGGCGGCTTACGATGTCCCCCGTCACCTCAACCATTTTGACAGGAAATCGCTGCAAAACCTCTTTGGCGAAACAAAACTAAAACTCGTTGACACCAAGCCTCTTAAATGGGATGCTTACTACATCTCGATGCTCAGCGAAAAATACCGGGGAGCATCGCTGTCGTTTGTTCGCGGACTAATACAAGGCTTTAAATCAAACCGCGCCGCCCGCAAAAGTGGTGAATATTCAAGTATGGTGTACATTTTTGAACGCAGGTAAAAGCCGTGAAAGCCAAATCGCTGCCCACATTCATAGTTTTCCCGCTGTTGTTTTCGGCGGCGGTGGCGTTGGTGTTTGCAGTTTCGGAGGCATGGAACACAAGTGCAACCACACTCGGCATATATCCGCGTACATTCGATGGACTCAAAGGCATTCTTTTTTCGCCATTCATACACGGCGACGTAAAACATCTGCTATCAAACATCGCCGCACTGCCTGCATTGCTGTGTCTGCTCACGATGTTCAACCCAAAGCGTTATTTCAAGATATTCAGTTTGTTGTATATCCTCACAGGATTTGCGGTTTGGATTGCAGCGCGGTCAAGTTACCACATAGGAGCAAGCGGAATAATCTACGCCTTGGCATCGTACATTTTTTTTGCCGGCATTGTATCCAACCAAAAAGGTTCGGCAGCAGTGTCGTTGCTTGTGGTGATGATTTATGGCGGAATGGTTTGGGGAGTGCTGCCTGCCGACCCTCACGTATCTTGGGAATCGCATCTTGCAGGTGGAATTGCCGGATTTGTTTGCGCATTCATATTTGCAACTAAAACCGAAAAAGCAGACACAAAACACCTTCTCAACAATTCAGTGCCGCTTTTCGACACACAAATGCACATCTCCGACAGTAGTTTTACCTCCATCAAATACGAATACAAAAAATAATTAACATTATTTAACATTTAATAAACCTAAAAATAACTCACAAAACTTGCAACAAATTAAAACTTAATATAATTTTGCATTCGATATCGTAAAAAGCCCGTGAGGGTAAAATTCTCCTCCCTGAGTTGATATTGTAATAATAATAAAATTGTTTTCATATCTTGTTTGATTTTAAGTGTTATTTTTTTTTGAAAAAAGTCCGGAAATTCGCCGGACTTTTTTAATTTTATGCCAAATTTCAAAACCTAATATATTATGCATATTATAAGCGACATCGAATTTTTTAAGAAAATGGGTATCGAAACTGCTGAAATCGACAGGCAGATAGATTGTTACAAAACAGGATTCCCATTTATGCAGTTGGTACGTCCTGCCACAATCAACGACGGCATTCGCAAACTCACCGAAGCCGAAGTTACCAAGTACGTACAAAAATACGTCGGAGAATGCTCTAACCTCGACGTTTTAAAATTTGTTCCCGCATCGGGAGCGGCAAGCCGTATGTTTAAAGACCTTTTTGTATTTGTTTCGGAATACAACAACACACCCGAACAAAAACAGAAGTTTAGCGAATCGCCGGCACGCCGCTTTGTAGACAACATCGACCGTTTCGCATTTTACGACAACCTTCAAAAAATAGTCTACAACAAGTACGGTCTATCGGTTAAAGAGATGCTCCAAAACCACAAAGCAAAAGAACTTGTGGAGATGGTGATAGATCCTGAGGGGCTTAACTATGGAAACCTTCCAAAAGGTCTTGTGGAATTTCACCGTTACAAAAACACATCACGCACACCCATTGAGGAGCACATTGCCGAGGGTATTATGTATGCAGCGTCAAACGATACAGTAAAAATCCATTTCACAGTATCGCCCGAGCACGTTGCACTCTTCACCGACTTTGTGGAGAAACTCCGCCCCGCATTTGAGGAGAAAAACAACATCAAGTTAGACATCACATTCTCCACACAAAAGAAATTTACCGACACTGTTGCTGTTGACGAAAACAACGAAATATTCCGCAACGAAGACGGCACTCCGCTGCTTCGTCCCGCAGGACACGGCTCGCTTATCGAAAACCTCAACGACATCAAGTCGCGCATTGTGTTTATCAAAACCATCGATAATGTGGTGCCCGATTCGCGCAAAGAGCCTACTGTTAAATACAAACAAGCTCTCGCCGGATACCTGCTAAAAACCAAAGAGAACATTGCCAACTATATAAAACTTTTGGAAGACAACCCCACAAGCAAGATTCTCGACGAGGCATACGTTTTTATATCCAAAAAACTATGCACCGAATTTGGTCCCGATTTTCTCAACTTGCCCGATAAAGAAAAGACTAAAATATTGTTAGCCAAACTCAACCGTCCGTTGCGAGTTTGCGGAATGGTGAAAAACGAAGGCGAGCCCGGCGGAGGACCATTCTGGACCAAAAATTCTGACGGAACTGCGTCGCTGCAAATTGTGGAATCGTCGCAAATCGACAAAAACGACCCAAAGAGTATGGAGATTATGAACAAATCTACGCACTTCAACCCCGTAGACCTTGTTTGCGACCTCACCGACTGCAACGGCAAAAAATACGATCTTAGAAAATACACCGACCCGAACACAGGATTTATCTCCACAAAGTCGAAAAACGGCAAGACTCTCAAATCAATAGAGCGTCCCGGATTGTGGAATGGAGCAATGGCAGATTGGAACACTGTCTTCGTAGAAGTGCCAATCGAAACATTCTGTCCTGTAAAAACGGTTGTTGACCTTTTGAGAGATCAGCACCAAAACTAAAACCACACCTTATATATATAGATAAAAAATGTCGCTTTTATTAAAAAACGGAACATACATCAATATCGACACCCTGACGTTTACCCCTACCGACATACTCGTAGGCGAAACGCCGGGGCAGTTGAGGTTGTCGGCCGAAAAGCCATTTTCCGACGACGAAATCAGCGGAGCGATAACCGAAGATTGCAAAGGCAAATACATAATGCACTCATTTGCCGACGGTTATCAGCGTCCGTGTTTATCTATGGCATTTGCACATAAGGAATTTGATCAGCACCAACTTACATATTTTCGTTATCTTACGCAAATCCTTTGGAAAGTGGACGACTTGATGGACGAAGACCTTCTGTATGCCTCGGCTTTATATGCCGCCATCACCTCTGCCAAAAACGGAACCACATTTGCCGTATGCCGCAATGAAACAACAAAATACATCGACGGTGCACTCAACACCATCAAAAAGGCATTCGACGAAGTTGGCGTTTCCACACTCTTAAGTTTTGCAGCAAGTCAGTCGAATGGATTTGGCGCTGCTTCAAAAATTATTGAGGCAAATATGAATTATATGGCGGACAATCAAGCCCTTATGGGTATTGCCGCATCCTATCTTGCCACCAACGAAATAGTGGAAGAAGTTGCTCGTTTGTGTCGCAAAAATAATAGAGGCGTGCTAATCAATGTTGCCGAAGATAATCTCGACCAAGCCAACACCATGCGCGACTACAAACACAGTGTGGTAACAAGACTTTACAAATCGGGATTAATGGATTTTTCATCGTCGATACTTACCAACGCCAACTATCTCGATGAGCGCGAACTCGACCTTATAAACGACAAACCCGCTTGGGTGGCTCAAAATCCATACGGAAATTTTCAACGCGGCATTTTGCCGTTCAACTCCAAATGGACAGAATACAACTTTATGCTCGGCACCGATTTTTCTGGGGCAAGCATTCCTCAATGTATGCGCACAGCATATTACCAATCGCTCGGCACCGAAAACTACAAGACGTCGCAGCAGGCGTTCAATAGTATGAACACCGTACACAACTACATCAAAATCAATAATTTTGCAGGCGATGGCGACAACAATCTAATAGTTTTCGGCAATCCAACACCAATGACACTTGACAAATCGAACTTGATAAAGCACTTAGCTTATAATTTCAACAGCCGCGATATAAATATGGTGATTTCTGACGGAAGAATAATAGTAAAAGACGGCACCACCACGCTCGTGGACGAAAAAGAGGCTTTGAAAATGTGCACCGAACAACTCAAAAGAATCACTTAAATTGTTGAACAAAATGAAAGACTCATAATGTTAAAATTTTTGCTTATACCGCTATCGTGGATATATCGCGCTATAACCTCGCTACGAAACTTGCTTTACGACCACCAAATTTTTAAGACAAGAGAATTTTCTACTCCTGTAATTTCGGTCGGAAACATAACCGTAGGCGGCACAGGGAAAACTCCGCATACCGAGTATATTGTAAACCTCCTTTGTAAAAATTACAATGTAGCCATACTTAGTCGAGGTTACCGTCGCAAAACCAAAGGATACCTCAAAGCCACTCCAAACAGCACCGTAAAACAAATCGGTGACGAACCAAAGCAAATGTCGCTCAAATTCAGCGGCAAAGCACAAGTTTACGTTTGCGAAGATCGTTGCAAAGGTATCGACAATATTATAGCCGAAGATAATGAAAATCAAGTAATTGTATTAGACGATGCATATCAACACCGCAGCGTTACGCCACGTGTAAATATTTTGCTAACCGACTACAGCAGACCTATTTTTGAAGACCACCTTTTACCATACGGACGGCTGAGAGAATCGGCATCGCGTTCAAACCGTGCAAATATCATCATCGTTACCAAGTGTCCCGAAGACCTCAAGCCAATCGACCGCAGAGTGATAGCAAAACATCTCAACCTGCTGCCGTTTCAGTCGATATTTTTTACCAATTACAAATATCTCGGCATAAAACCTGTGTTTGCCAACGGCGAAATACCATCAGCAAATCAAAATACTAATATTCTGTTAATTACAGGCATTGCAAATCCCGAAAACCTCATCAACCACATCAAAAATAACATCTCTCAAAAGATAACCCACATAAATTTTCCCGACCACCACAATTTTAAGAAAAAAGATATTGCCAAGATAACAGAAAAATTTGTATCTTTACCAAGCAACAAAATCATCATCACCACCGAAAAAGATGCAGTCAGGCTCAGCGAACTCGCCCTCAACGACGAGATAAAAAAAGTCCTCTGCTACATTCCGGTTGAGATAAACTTTATATACGACGACTCAGAAGATCTTAACAATCAAATTTTAAAATATGTTGACGAAAATAAAACAGACTATCGACTACATACGTCAGTCCATCAATTTTGACCCAGAAATAGGTATTGTGCTCGGCACAGGTCTCGGCGCGCTTGCCGACGAAATAAAAATAGAAAAGGCTATCCCCTACGCCGAAATTCCCAACTTCCCCGTATCCACGGTACAGGGACACAAGGGACAATTGGTATTCGGCTACCTTGGCGGCAAAAAAGTTGTGGCGATGCAGGGACGTTTCCACTACTACGAAGGCTACACTATGCAGCAGGTAACATTCCCCATCAGGGTACTGAAAATGCTCGGCATCAAACTGTTGATACTCAGCAACGCTTCAGGCGGTATGAACACATCATTCCGTGTAGGCGACATTATGGTGATTGTAGACCACATCAACCTCTTTGGCACTAACCCGCTCATTGGACAAAACATCGACGAACTTGGTCCTCGTTTCCCCGAAATGAGTTGCGCTTACGACAAAAAGTATGTTAAACTCGCTTTTGAAGTTGCCGAAGAAAACAACATTCACCTCCAGCAAGGTGTTTACATCGGCGTTACAGGTCCCACATTTGAGACTCCGTCGGAATACAAATTCTTTGGCAAGATAGGTGCCGACGCGGTAGGTATGAGCACAGTGCCCGAAGTGATTGTAGCACGTCACATGGGATTGCCCTGTTTTGCGCTCTCCATCATCACCGATATGGGCATCACCATCTCTGGCGAGGTAGAGAAACCCACCCACGAAGAAGTTCAGAAAGCCGCCAACGCAGCAGAACCTCGTATGACCACAATCATCAAGAAGATGATTGAAAGAATGTAAGATGGATACATCATTTGAATCAAATGCGCTTGAACTTTTTCGCTACCAAAGTGGCAAAAACAAAGTTTATGCACAATATATCAATCATTTAGGAATAAAGCCCGAAAGTGTAACTACCCTTTCGGGCATACCTTTTTTGCCCATACAGTTTTTCAAAAGTCACGAGGTAATAAGCGGCGATGCAAAACCCGACGAGTGCGATGCAGTGTTTACATCGAGCGGCACCACAGGACAAAACACCAGCCGCCACTATGTAAAAGACATCAATATTTATTACGATAGTCTTGAAAAAGGCTTTGAAGAATTTTATGGAAGTCCCGATAATTACACCATATTGGCACTCCTTCCCTCCTATTTAGAGCGCAAAGGTTCGTCGCTAATAGTTATGGCTCAGCGGCTTATGCAACTTTCGGGACAAAAAGACGAAGGATTTTTTCTTTATGATTTTGTTGCATTACAACAACGTATAAATCAAGAAATTGCCTCAGGCAAAAAAGTATTATTGATAGGTGTAACATTTGCACTTCTCGATTATGCAGAACAATATCCTCAGCATTACGGCGATAAAGTAATAATTATGGAAACCGGAGGTATGAAAGGTCGCAAAAAAGAGATTGTCCGCGACGAAGTGCACCGCATACTCACCACACAGTTAGGCGTAAAAAGCATACACTCGGAATATGGAATGACAGAATTGCTATCACAGGCATATTCCAACGGCGGCGGCATTTATCGCGAAACATCCACCATGAAGATAATAATCCGCGACAGCACCGACCCCTTGCGCCACGCCCCCATCGAAACAGCCGGAGGTGTCAACGTCATCGACCTTGCCAACCGCTATTCGTGCGCCTTTATCGAAACCCAAGATATCGGTATAAAGCACAGCAACGGCACGTTTGAAATTCTTGGACGTTTTGACGCGTCGGATATCAGAGGTTGCAGTTTGATGTACACAGCTCAATAGCATCGCTTCAACACTCAAAAAAAATGCGATTTTTAAAATATTTTGAAAAAAAACACAAAAAAAACCTTGACAATTTATTTTTTTTAATATATTTGTGGTAATAAAAATAAATTAGAACTAAAACCTTTTAAAAACACAAAAGACAATGGGATTTTTAAAAAGAATATTCAGAATAGGCCAAGCCGAAGTAAACAGCAAACTCGATAGCTTGGAGGATCCTATCAAAATGACAGAGCAGGGAATCCGTGATATGGAACAAGACCTTGACAAGAGCATTAAGGCACTCGCCGAAGTAAAAGCCACCTGCGTTCGCTCCAAAAACGAACTCGACAAAGCAAAACAATCGGCCAACGACTACGAAAACAAAGCTATGATGCTTTTGAAACGTGCCGAACAAGGAGCAATGTCGGGCGATGAAGCCGACCGTCTTGCAACAATGGCACTTCAGAAAAAAAGCGAAACCGTACAGAGCATTCCCACTCTGCAAGCCAATTACGACAAATATTGCGCAGCCGTTGCCAAACTCGAAGATTCGGTAAAAAAACTTCGCGACAACATTTCAAAATGGAAAAACGAAGCCAAGATGCTTAAAGCACGCGCCAAAGTTAGCGAGGCTACTGCCAACGTTAACAAGCAATTAGCCGGCATCGATAGTAGCGACACAATTGCAATGCTCGAACGCATGAAAGAAAAAGTAGATCAGCAAGAAGCACTTGCCGATTCGTACTTAGATATTGCCAACGCCGAAGTGGGTGTCGACAACGAAATCGACTCAGCACTCGAAAGCACAGGAGGCAGCCTCGAAGCATCAAGCGCACTTGCCGCTCTCAAAGCACGTATGAGCGCACAAAACGCTATTGAATCATCTGTAGAATCTTCAAAAGCAATTGCAGATGCTTCTGTTTCTGAATTAGACCAACTTAAACAAAAGATGGCAGAACCTCAGGCAGCTCAGCAAGCCGACGTAGCCGAAGCTAAGCAGCAGGCAGACCAATCGGCGCTTTAATTCATAGCCCCAAAACCATAACGGTTGGCTCTTAATAGTATCAGTTCTACACTTTTACTATTTTGAGCCAACTTTTTTTTGTTAAAAAATATTAATAATTGCCAATAATTTGTAATTTTGCCAAATAATTAACTGAAAAAACTAAAAACTATACCATGAAAAAAGTTATTCTATTAGCAGCAGCAACCGCCATATTTTCAGCGGTAAATGCGCAAGTACCGACAACGCCGATAGGAATAACAATTCCCGAAGGCTACCAAACCACATCGTTTTACATATCAGGAAACGGTAAAAAAGCAATCGCAGGTTTCAAAAAAGACGAATCTGTAAAATTTCTCCTCTACGAAAAACAAGGCAGCAAATTTTCTAACGGCGAGGCTGTTCCTTTTCTCGATCAACTAATCGCCGACAAGCAAAACCCCACTACTCCATCGCTCAGCCACGACGGCACACGAATCTACTTTTCTGCCAAAAACGAAAAAGGCGACAACGACATTTTTTATTCCGACAAAGACAAAGGCAAATGGTCGGAGCCTGTAAACATGGGCGAAACCATCAACTCATCTGCCAACGAAACCTATCCATCAGTAAGCAGCGACGGACTTAGCATCTACTTTATTCGTCCTCAAAATGGCGCAAAAGACGACCGTTGCGGAACAATCTACACATCTACCCGCACACCGTACGGCGAATGGAGCGAGGCTACAGCACTTGTAGAACCACTCAACCTCGGCTGCGAAACCGCTCCGTACATAGCTCCTGACAACAATACATTATACATGTCGTCGATGCGCGAAGGCGGCAAAGGCGGATTCGACATCTACTACGCCAACAAGGTTTCGCCGCTTTATTGGATTTTGCCCGTTGCGATAGACACCATCAACACCTCTAACGATGAACTTTTCCCCGTTTACAACGCCGAAAGCAACAAATTGGCATATCTATTCCGCGACCCCACAAACAAAAAAGTTGTAACATTTGCCGATGTTACCATATCGGGAAAACTTCTTCCATCAGAAAACTGCCGCTACTATGGCAAAATCATCGATCAAGAAACCCAAAAACCGATGGCAGCCAACATCGAAGTGAGTGACGCGTTTTCGTCGGGCGTAATTGCAACATTTACAAACGATAACGAAACCGGCATCTACGATTTTGTTCTGCCAAAAGACAAACGAAACGTATTTCTTGATTACAGCGTAAAAAACTATTCGCACACTATTCTCGACAAAAATGTTACCCAAAAAGAAGAGAAAATTGATGCAAGTTTGTTTAAAAACGTTCAACTTACCCTCAACATCTACGACCAAGCAATGTTCGACCCCTTGGAGACCGACATTACTGTAAAAGTTGACGGACAAACCGAAAACATCAAACCCGAAAAAATGGATATCGGACGTTATAAAATGACACTTCCAATTGGCAAAAACTACAAAATCTATCTTACACAAGACCTCTACGAAGATTATGTAATGGATTTTGACCTTACCCGCAAAGTACAGTTTCAAGAATTTGAGCGCGATGCCGAATTGGTATCTATGAAAGAAAACCTCACATTCAATATTGAAGGCGTTAGCGAGCCTATCGAAATTGAAATCACCAACCTTTCTACCAAAGACCACCACGTTACCACCGTTACCACCGACAAAAACGGTAAGGCAGTGATACCTGTGCGCAAAGGCGACAAATACGAAATCAACATTATGCCAAAGGGTTACACATTTTATAATGAAACACTCGATTTGAGCAAAGAGAACAAACGTATAGTGCTTGCTAAACTCGAAAAACTGCAAGCCGATTCAAAAATGGAGCTCGAAAACATAACCTTTGCCACCAACAGTGCCGATATAGCCTCATCATCTTACGAAGAGTTGAACCGTCTTGTAGACCTTTTGAAACTCAACAACCAATTCAAGGTAGAAATATCGGCACACACCGACGACAAAGGCGCCGATGCCTACAATATGAAACTATCCGACCGTCGTGCAAATTCGGTTGTTAACTACCTACGACTCAAAGGTATACCATCCAACCGACTTGTAGCAAAAGGTTACGGCAAAAGCAAACCCCTCGTTCCTAACACAAGCGACGAAAACCGCGCTAAAAACCGCCGTGTAGAATTCAAAATAATTGGTACCGACTTATAATCCGAATAATCATGAAAATAAAAAGCATAATTATAGTGTTGCTTGCATGTATGGCAGCACAATCAGTTTCGGCACAACGCCGCCTTAAATACAAAGACGTATTCGACGATATGCCAAACGTAAAACCCGAAATATCATACATGCGCTACGACGAACTCCGTCAGCAAGACCCCGAATTTACTAACACATATTTTCAAATGGGTTTGTTAGATTGGGCATGGCTGCAAGACGAAGACCCGTTTATTAATACTCAGAGAGTTAATCAATTAATCTACGACACAAAACTTTACCTCGGTGTTTGCGCAGGATACCTCAAACGCGACGACAAAGAAGTGAAGAAAAACAAGGTTTATTATTCTAATTACCCCATCATCTCTGACATGGAACAACTTGATTTTCAAGACGTTGTAAACTATATTAACAAAACCATCGATAAGGTAAAAGAATACGAAACCAACGTTAACCGTATCATTGGATTCTACACCAAGACAGTAGAAAAAAACAACAACTGCGTAGAGATTTTTAAAAACATTGTTGCCACTCAAAGCAATTACAAAAACCTTGTAATGACTGCCGACAAAAATATCAAAAAGCAGTTGAAAGAATTATCAGACAATTTCGACTCGGTAAATTATTATTTCAACGAGTATAAAACCGCTCTTGCCAATTATCCTATCAAACAGTATAATCAGCAATTAGAGGTAATTCCGATTTCTACCTACCGCTTAGACGGACTTACATCTTCGGATTTTCTGCAACAAAAAGTTCCAATTTGGGACTATCGCACATGGGTTAAAGAAGTTACCGGCGTAATGGACGGCAATATTGCCGATGTTAAAAGTCAATCAATTGCATACGTTGCCAATATCCGCAGTGTAATAGCAGGTTACGAAAAATCAAAACAGCCAACCGACGCCATTGCAGAGTTTAAGCCCAACTACAAACTCGTAAACCTCACCGAAAAATACGACTACAAATCGCTTATGGCGGCATGTATCAACTACGAAACCGCATTGGCAAACTTCAAACTCGTTGCTCAAAAAACTAACAACCAACCCGCAGAATTAGCTTCTTCTGCCGAACCTTACAGCAGCAAAGTGCTTTACTACTACGACCTTTATCAACACAAAGATAAGTGCGACAACATTCTCGACCTTATTAAAACCCGTACCGACAAACGCTCGGTCAACAAGCACAAAGTGTTTATCGATAGCCTCTACACATCTACCGACGATTTTTACAATAATTTTGAGCAAAGCCAACGCACCGAACTCAAAAACATCGAAAACGGCTATCTTGGCAACCTTACCACCTTTGCTGCCAACGAGTTTAATCCAGCTATTCAAGTACAGTGGCAAAAGGCAAACATATCGTTAGCAATATACACAGGCACATTCGACGAGGCACAAGCCGGCAACTACTACACATTGTACAACACCCGCGATGCATTTGGCAACCGCTATGCGTGTGGATTCCGCAAAACCACATCCACTGCCGCACAGGGATTTGTGGCTAAAATTGATTTAGAAGGCAAAGTACTTTGGCTCAGACATATCACCAACTCGCCCTCAGGACAAAACTTTGTAGTAAGCGTTATTCCTGGCGACGGCGGCATCTACGTTACCACCACTGTAACATCCGACAATTCAGGCAATAAAACCCAAGTAGCCAAATACGACGAAACTGGCAAGCTATCTGCCAAAACCGACATTTCTTCGCCTTTAATTCCGATAGCTTCAGCATACGACGATGTTAATGAACAAGTTACAACCATCTTTAAAGGTTCCAAACTCAACACTGCCGTTAGTGAAGAAGATGTAGAAATTGCCACAGCCGACTTTGCTGCAAAATCTGCCACCAAAAAAGGTTCGTTCAAACTTGATGGCAATATTTCGGGAATAACCATCGCTTCGGGTAAAATTGTTGCTGTTTGCAATTATAAGGCACTCTCGTCAGAAACCGACAATATAGACCTTAAATCCAGCGGAGACGTTGCCATTGTTACTGTTGACGACAAAATCATCGCATCGTCTTTGCGTAGGCAAGGGCCTGTATATTCGGTATATCCTGCCAAAGTAAACGCTCAAACAATTTGCATTCCCACAGTAAAAGGCAGTGCCAAAACAACACTTGCAACCACCGACAAAATAATCTACAACATAGCCGACATCAACGGAAATTTTGTTTACAGCAGCGAACAATAACCGCTTGCTAACATACCAACATTAAAAAAAGATTTTTTGCAATGCAAAAAATCTTTTTTTTGTAAAGTTTTGCAAAATTTTTGTATCTTTGGAGTATCTAAGCGTTCGTGTTTTGGGGGCGCAATAAAACTTTTACAACGATGAAACAAACTGTAACACTTATAGTTGCATTAATACTAAGTATATGCTCTATCTCGGCGCAAACAATAAAGCATATAGGTACGACATATATCAAAAACTTTTTTCCCGAAGATTACAATTCGAGCAAGCAAAATTGGTGCGCGGTACAAGACTTTCGCGGCATACTTTACGTGGCCAACACACAGGGAGTGCTTGAATACGACGGCGTTAATTGGCGGTCGATAAGCACATCAAAAAACTCATCGGCACTTGCACTTGCGCTGAGCAACGACAAACGTCGCGTATACGTGGGTGGCAACACCGACATTGGATATTTAAGTCCCGACAGCAGCGGCACAATGCAATACGTATCACTTTTTGAACTTTTGCCCGAACGCTATCGCAATATCAAAGTATATGGAATCACTGTTACCGAAAACGACGAAGTGCTATTTTGTGCATCGTCGCAATTGATGCTCTACGCCAACGACACCATCAAAGTGATCCCACTTGCAGATGGCAGCACCAACGTATTTTCGTATATCACCAAACACAACGGTCGTGTATACGTAAATCAGTCAGACAAAGGATATTGCGAATTTATCAATCGCAAAGAAGAACCTATTATTGCATTAGAAGGCACAGATACAATACCCGACAACCAAGTAGTATCAATTCTTGGCGACAAAAACGGAGGAATGGTGCTCGCAACCAAAAAACTCGGCATTTCGATTTACAAAAACAACCGTTTGATACCGCTTAATATACCTATTAACGCCAAACTCGTTCAATCAGACCTCTATTGCGCCACTCAACTAAAAGGTGGATATTACGCATTTGGCACACTCAAAAAAGGTATTATCATTACCGACAGCAATTTCAACGAAATCAACCGCTTTAATCAATCATTTGGATTGTGCAGCAATCAGATAATCAATCTTTACCAATCACCCGAAGGTGGATTGTGGGCACTCACCAACAACGGAATAGCCTACATCGACATTTATTCGCCAATTTCTACAATACACGTAGGCATCAAAAAAGTATCGGCAATAGGCTGCGTCAACGATGACATTTATATTGGAGCAAGCAGTTTGTTAAGAATTCACAACAAAGACCTTGCGCTTGGCGGAGATGCATTTCAATCAGTTGCCTTTCCTGCCGACAAAACCCAAAACACCATAAACTCCATCAATACAGTTGACAATCAGATAATATGCGGCACAGCCAAAGGTGTTATCGGCATTACCCCAAACGGCGAAAGTTATGCTGCAGAAAAAACCACACAAGTAGTTCGTCTTGTGATACAATCAGAAAAACGTCCTGATTTACTAATCGGCGGTTGCATAGGTGGTATTTCGGTATATGAAAAAAATCCCGACGGCAATTGGAGCAAACGCCAGCAAAGCGTTACAGGGTTTGACGTTGAAACCCGCCACATAGTAGAAGACCCCGAAGGATTCTTTTGGGTATCGAAAAAAGAGACAGGCTTGTACAAACTTATTCTCGACTCATCGTATTCAAAAGTAATCACCGTAAAACAATACGACCAGCACGACGGATTGCCATCATCGATGGGCAATTATGTTTACAAAGTGGGCAAAGATATTATTGTTGCCACACAGCAAGGCTTTTACGCTTACGACAAATTAAACGATACATTTGTTAAATCTGAAAAATATAACGCACTATTTGATAGCGAGATAGAAGCATACACCATATACCAAGACCAATACGGCAAAATATGGATCAACTATCTGCAAACACGCAAAAATGCAAAAAGCGAACTCTGTTTTGGATATTTCAATGGATTTGACACCACCAAACAAAACACAAGACTATTTGT
This sequence comes from Bacteroidales bacterium, assembly GCA_016293845.1. GTDB lineage: Bacteria > Bacteroidota > Bacteroidia > Bacteroidales > UBA3824 > UBA3824. The sequence goes on from JAEDDH010000004.1 coordinate 22,692, forward strand.
GCCGTTTGCAAGCAAATTCAAAACAGTTAAAGACATAGCCGACAGTTGCTACCTCATCGGTTGCGACGACGAACTTTTGCACTATGATTCTAAGCTTCAAAAATATTTTGATATTCCATTTAAAGCCTTTATCCGCCGAATGGAAACCATTACAAACGATTCTCTATTGTTTGGCGGAGCATACGTCACAGACGAAGGAGATGTGGATTCTTTGCAAACCGAATCATTAAAAATTACACTTCCATACGATTTCAACGGAGTAAAATTTGAGTTTGGAGCCAATTCGTACGAATATCCCGAAGAAACTAAATTTAAATATTTCCTTGAACACAACGACGCCGGATGGAGCGATTGGAAAAGTGAAAACTTCAAAGAGTTTAACAACCTTTCGCCAGGCACCTACACCTTTATGGTAAAGGCACGCAATATTTTTGGACACGAAAGCGAAGTGGCACATATCACTTTTACAGTGTTGCCCCCATGGTATATGACAATTTGGACATACATTCTTTACGTGCTTGCATTTGCCGCAGTAATTTGGGTAATTATCAAAATATATTTCCGCAAATTGTTGAAAGACAAACAACGACTTGAAAAAATTGTAAGTGAGCGCACCGCCGAAATTGTTGAGAAAAACAAAGAAATTACCGAAAAAAACAAGTCTATCACCGACAGTATCAACTATGCAAGCCGCATTCAAAAAGCAATGCTTCCGCTCGAAAGTCGTATACAAGAGGCTATACCTGAGCATTTTATCTTGTTCCGTCCGCGCGATATTGTTAGTGGCGACTTCTATTGGTTTGCCGAAACTCCCGACCGCATTATCATTACCGCTGCCGACTGTACAGGTCACGGTGTACCCGGTGCGTTTATGAGTATGGTGGGAGTCGAAATTCTTACAACGCTCGTTAGCAAAGGCATTGTAGAAAGCGACAACATACTTACACACCAAAACCGTTACATTCGCAAAGCCCTGAACCAAGACCAAACCGAAAACCACGACGGTATGGATATGGCTCTGTGCTCTATCGACAAAAAACGCAATGTAGTAGAATTTACTGGTGCTAAAAACCCATTGATTTACATCAAAAGCAATGGCGACCTTGTTACCATTAAACCCGACAAGCAAGGCATCGGTGGCGACCAAATCGAAGAAGATTTTCATTACACCAAAAACGAGATTCCAGTAGAACCCGGTACTTGGTACTATATGTTTTCTGATGGTTATCAAGACCAATTTGGAGGTCCGCAGCACCGCAAATTTATGATTAAGCACATGCGCGAATTATTGTTAGAGATTCACACATTGCCACCTCAAGAACAGAAAGAACGCCTCAACTCCACCATCGAAAAATGGATGGCAGATGGAGGAACTGAGCAAACCGACGATATTCTCGTTATTGGATTTAAACTGTAAAACCAACACACATTTATATTATAATGAAAAAAGGATTAGACGAACAGCAGGAATTTGCCAACGATTTGATAGACTTTATATCTTATAGTCCAAGCACATTTCACGCCACACGAAATATCAAAGCCGCACTATTGCGCAAAGGGTTTAAAGAACTAAACCTCACCGAGGAATGGAACATTGAAAAAGAAGGTCGCTACTTTGTATCGCAAAACGACACTTCGCTAATAGCTTTTGTGGTGGGCATGGGAGCTCCCGAAACCGATGGATTCCGCATCATAGCTGCCCACACCGATTCGCCGTGCATAAAAATTAAACCATCGCCCGAAATTTCGCAAAACGGTTATCTCAAACTCAACACCGAAATTTACGGCGGAGCAATACTCTCCACATGGTTCGATCGTCCTCTTTCCATTGCAGGACGAGTGGCAATAAAAAGCAAAAATCCGTTTAAACCCGAAATACGCCAGTTCAACGCCAAACGTCCGTTGCTCGTGATTCCAAACTTGGCAATACATTTCAACCGAAATGTAAACCACGGAGTAGAAATTAATCCACAGGCACATGTGCAGCCACTTTTAACGTGTGTAAAATCACCGTTAGAAAACAGCAACTACCTTGTAGACCTAATTGCATCGGAGCTCAACACATCACCCGACAACATATTAGATTTTGACCTCACGCTCTACGACACCGAAAAAGGAACACTCGTGGGCGCAAACAACGAATTTATCCTCTCGCCCAAGCTCGACAACCTTTCGATGATACACGCCGCAATGGAGAGTTTATTTACAAGTCCAGTAATAAACTCGACCCAAATAGTGGCATGTTTCGACAACGAAGAAGTTGGCAGCCGCACACGTCAAGGCGCTGGCTCTCCATTTTTGAAAAACGTTTTAGAGCGCATTATATACAAACTCAACGGCGACAAAGAGGAATATATGCGAGCAATTTACAACTCGTTTTTGATTTCAGCAGACCCGGCACACGCCATTCATCCAAATTATGCCGAAATGTCGTGTCCCACAAATCGTCCGATAATAAATCACGGACCTGTAATAAAATACAACGCCGACCAAAAATACACCACCGATGCCGAATCAGCAGCAGTATTTGTGGCATTGGCACAGGCAGCAGGGTCGCCCATTCAGCGCTATACCAACCGTTCCGACCTTGCCGGAGGATCCACCCTCGGCAGCATATCATCTACACAAGTAGATATCAAGAGTGTGGACGTTGGCACGCCTATGCTTGCAATGCATTCGGCACGCGAATTATGCGGCGTATACGACCATTTCAATATGAAAAACATATTCAAAGAATTTTTCTTGAAATAAATCGAAAAAACGCATACATATAAAGTTTTTTTTGTAAATTGCGTTGTAATTAAAAATGCTAAAAGTAATATTATGGAAGTAAAAAACCACAGACTCGTAGGCGACAAAGTAAGTTTTGTTCAAGCCACAAAATGGAACAAGACGGTAGATATGAAACCCGACGCCATTATTATACACTACACAGCAGGCGCAAGTGGCGCTGCCACAGTTAAATTGTTTTCAGCAGCATCGGCTACTACTTCTGCTCACATGGTAGTTAGCGAAGACGGCTCTGTAACCCAAATGGTAGACTTCAACCGCAAGGCAGTACACGCTGGCACCAGCAGTTACGGTGGACGTTCGTCGTACAACAATTTTTCTATTGGTATCGAAATTTCAAACCCGGGTTATTTGCAAAAAATCGACGGCAAATATTACACTTGGTGGGAAGCCAAAAAAGAGAAAAAAACCGCTACCCCCGAAAGCAAAGTGTTTGTAGGCAAACACCGCAACAGCGTTACCAAAATGAACTATTGGTACAAATACACCGACGCTCAAATTCAAGCAGTTAAGGAAATTTGCATAGTTCTCTGCAACGCCTACCCAATCAAAGAAATTCTCGGACACGAAGAAATAGCTCCCGGACGTAAATGCGACCCAGGTCCTGCATTCCCCCTCGACGACCTCCGTACCGAAGTGCTTGCTAAAAAGAATATCAGCATCAACGACCTTTTTGCTCACGCAATGGAAGAGTCGGCAGCATCGGCACTTGTACTCGGCAAAGTAACAGTAAAACTCAATTTCCGCACCGAACCCAGCAGCAATGCAGCTTTAAAATCAAGTCCGATTCCCGCAGGAACTTTTGTTTACATCGTTGGCGAACAAGGCGAATGGTACAATATCCTCCGCGAAATTTCAGGTTGGATCGACAAGGAATTTGTAGAGCAAGACAATTCTGACAGCGATTACGACGGCGAACTTCTATCCGACAACGCTATGCTTTACAGCGACGAAAAGAAAACCAGACGTCTTGTAAGCAGTCTCAACAAGGGCGTTAAATTCAACATCCTTGAACAGCAAGAGAATATGTTTAAAATCAAGGCTGTTGTTCCCGGATGGGCAAGCAAGAAATATATCACAAAACAGAAATAATCAGTTCCGATACTTCAAAAAACAGAGAATCATATTTTTTTGTTTTGTTATTTTTCTCCAACAACAGACAACCCTTTTTCGGGGTTGTCTGTTTTATTGGATAAAAAATTATGATTCAAAATCAAATGAAATCTGTGCTTCTTCGCCGGGACGAATAATCTCAAAATCAGGGTCATCGCCATTACCCTTAATAAGTTCTACAGTAGAACCATCAGGATTGTTGTCGGGATTTGTGTCAGATTCTTCGGGTGGTTCGGCATCGGGATTATGTTCAAATTTCATATCAGCCACCTCGTAGATGCTTACACGTTTGCCTCGTGCGCGGAAACTCTTAACGCCGATAAATTCAACAGCATCAATAGTTTCGGCAGGACGTCCCTCGTTTTTACCACCAAAAGTAACTACCAAATTTGGACCATAATCATCGGTAATATCATAGAGCTTGCTATCTGTATTATCGCCAAGTAGGAACTGTTCTTTTTCCGAAAGTTCAAAATTAAAGCGTTTGAGATATCCGAAACCAAGGTCGGCATCAAAATATGCAAGCGAAATGGTAGATTCAGGATTAAACTTGCGGATAAACACAGTGTCATCGTCGAAATGCGTGCTGAGGTCGAACCCTGTAACACGGTAGAAGCCGTTTTTGGTAACAGCCACAATACGGTCGTCGCCAGCAAATTCGCCAAGATAATCACCTCGCTCATCGGTGTTGAGACGCATTACCGCTGTGTCAAACCAAATTTTCAAGCCGCCCAATGTGCTAACACCCGAACCCACTTTTGTGATTTTGTGGATAGGATATTTGGTAATAATGTTGCCCATAGAGGCGCGGTTTTTAACGCTGAGAGTACCGAAATCGTATTCCCAAGCGCGTTTTTTGAGTTTTGCACGTGCTTTGAGAAGTATCTTAACTGTCTCGGCCTCGCCATTGGCATTTGCTGAAAAATAGAGTACTTCGCTCATTTGAGTACCCTGTGTAACATCGTACTCCTTGTCGCGGGTTATACCCTTAACATTAAAGCGTTTAGCATACGAAATTCCTGTTTTACCATCGCGATAGATAACGTTGTAAATGGTGCGCTCATCGTTGTTGCGGAAAACATTGACGTAAATAGCGTCGGTGCCAATAAAGAACTTATCCGAAATCTTTGATATTGTGTATTTTCCGTTGCGATGGAAAACAATAACATCGTCCAAGTTAGAGCAGTTGCAAATAAATTCATCTTTTTTGAGACCCATACCTGCGAAACCGTCTGCCCAGTTGACATAGAGTTTTTCGTTGGCAACAACCACTTCTTTTGCCACAATGTTGTCGAAATTTTTGATTTCGGTGCGGCGGATGCGGTTTTTGCCATATTTATTTTTAATATTGGTATAATACTCTATGGCATAATCAATTATATGTTCAAGTTTGTATTGGGCCTCCTCCATTTGTTTCTCGAGACTCTTGATATAGTTATCAGCCTTGAAAGCGTCGTATTTAGAAATACGTTTGATTTTCAATTCGGTAAGGCGGGTAATATCATCGATAGTAACCGGCTTTTTGAGCAGATGCTTAAACGGTTCGAGAGCGGTGTCGATGGTTTGAACAATAGCCTCCCAAGTTTCGCAATCTTCGATAAGGTTGTAAATATGGTTTTCGATGAATATTTTTTCGAGCGAAGCATCGTGCCAACTATCAGCAAGTTCGCCAAGAAGAATACGAAGTTCGAGCGAAAGCAATTCTACAGTTTTGTCAACCGAATGACGGAGAATTTCCGTCGTATTCATAAACTTAGGCTTGCGGTCAACAATTACGCACGAGTTTGGCGAAAGTGAAATTTCGCAATCGGTGAATGCGTAAAGGGCATCAATTGTAACATCGGGCGAAACATCTGGATTGAGGTTGAGAACAATCTCCACTTTCTCGGCAGTTTTGTCCTCAATTTTTTTAATCTTGATTTTTCCCTTCTCGTTTGCCGAAACAATTGATTCCATAAGACTCTCAGTAGTAGTGCTATATGGAATTTCGGTAATAGCTAAAGTGCGTTTATCAATTTTTTCGATTTTGGCGCGAACACGAAGTTTGCCACCACGAGAACCATCGTTGTATTTTGAAACATCGATAGAACCTCCAGTTGGAAAATCAGGATAAAGTTCAAAATTTTCATCTTTAAGATATGCTATCGACGCATCCATTAATTCGTTGAAATTGTGAGGAAGAATCTTAGACGAAAGTCCCACAGCAATACCCTCAACGCCATGAGCCAACAAAAGCGGGAACTTAACAGGCAGTGTTATAGGCTCTTTGTTGCGGCCGTCGTAAGAGAGTTTCCACTGTGTAGTCTTAGGATTGAACACAACATCTAATGCAAGTTTTGACAGACGAGCCTCAATGTAACGGGGAGCAGCAGCGCTATCGCCGGTGAGAATATTACCCCAGTTTCCTTGAGTTTCAATCATCAAATCCTTTTGACCAAGTTGCACTAGTGCGTCACCAATAGAAGCATCGCCGTGAGGGTGATACTGCATAGTAAAACCCACGATATTAGCCACTTTGTTAAAACGACCATCGTCTAAGCGTTTCATAGCGTGGAGGATACGACGTTGAACGGGTTTCAATCCATCGTCGATTTCAGGCACTGCACGTTCCAAAATTACATACGAGGCGTAATCAATAAACCAGTTTTTAAACATACCTGAAACAGATTTCAGTTGCAAATGGTTTTGAACGCCTCCGCTTATACGTTCGTCTTTATCGGCACTTGCCGGCAAATTATTGTTGTTTTCGTCCTTGATTTCGTCTGACATTTTTGAATTGTTTTGTTGCAAAAAAGACGGCATCAACAGCCGCATAAAATGTTGGTGGCAAATGTAAAAAAAAATTGGCACAGATAAAAAATTTTTTTTAAAAATAAAAAATAATCAAAACTTAAAATTAGAATGGATTTTTACTAATTAAACATTACAAATAAACAAGTATAAAACATAATGAAACACAAAGATTTCCAAAATGTTAAGTATTGATATTTTTAGTAAAAAAATATATTTGAACAGTAACAAAAGAAACATTATTTCGTTTAATAATTCGATATATAGTAAAAAAGAGTATGAGACAGTTAAAGATTACCAAATCAATTACCAACCGCGAAAGCGCATCGTTAGACAAGTATCTGCAAGAAATTGGCAAATACGAGTTAATCTCTGTGGAAGAAGAAGTTGAACTTGCACAGCGCATTAAGCGTGGCGATCAATCAGCCATAGAGAAACTTACCAAAGCCAATTTGAGGTTTGTGGTGTCGGTGGCAAAACAGTATCAAAATCAAGGACTTAACTTGCCCGACCTTATTAATGAAGGTAACCTCGGATTAATTAAAGCTGCAGAGAAGTTTGACGAAACGCGTGGTTTTAAGTTCATCTCTTATGCTGTATGGTGGATCCGTCAATCGATAATGCAAGCCATCAACGAACAGTCACGTATCGTGCGCCTGCCGTTAAATCAGGTAAGTTCGTTAAGTAAGTACAACAAGGCCGTTTCGGAATTTGAACAGAAATACCAGCGCAGACCATCTGTAGAAGAACTTAGCCAAATGCTCGACCTCCCCACCGAGAAGGTGGCAGATGCTATGAGGCTTTCGGGTAAACATTCGAGTATCGATGCTCCGTTTGTTCAAGGCGAAGAAGGTAGCCTTATCGACGTGCTTGCCGATGCCGACGCGGTTAAGGCCGATAGTGGTCTTATGAGCGAATCGCTCAACAAGGAAATCGAACGCGCACTGTCTACCCTCACTGAAAGAGAGAGAACTATTCTCAAACTTTCGTTCGGTATCCGCGTTCCAGAAATGAGTCTCGAAGAAATTGGCGACAAATTTGGATTGACCAGAGAGCGTGTTCGTCAAATACGCGAAAAAGCAATCCGCAAACTTAGAAGTACATCTCGCAGCAATATCTTAAAGACTTATTTGTAAAAAGGTTAGAATTCATAATTAATTTTTTTTGTTTTTTCGTGGTCGGAATTTCCCCTCCGGCCACGTTTTTTTTGTCCTATAATTCTTCGGCAACAAAGCCTGAAGTTTTAACTGTGGCAAAACTGCCATTGCGAGCTGCATATATAAAATACCCCTCGGTATCGGGCAACGAATCCAACAAACGAAAACCTTTTTCTAATCCAAGCACCATCACTGTGGTAGCAAGTCCGTCGGCATTTACCGCATCGGGAGCTATCACAGCCACACTCAAAAGACTGTCGCGTTTTGGATAACCTGTTACAGGGTCGAGTTCGTGCGAATATTTTTCACCATTTTCTACAAAAAAGTTGCGATAATTACCCGACGTACAAAGCGACTTACCCGAAAGCGAAACCACCGCTTGAATAACGCGGTCAGCTTCGGTAGAGCCGTCGACAGGACTATCAATGCCCACACGCCATAGTTGACCAGCAGAGTTAACTCCCTTTGCAAAAACCTCCCCTCCTATCTCTACAATATAATCGGAATAGCCAAGAGAATCAAACCAACGTGCCAACACATCAACGCTATATCCCTGAGCATTTGCATTAAAAATCAATGTGATACGCGGGTCACTTTTAACAACGCGACCATCTTGTATTTTAACCTTGTCGAGACCCACAAATTCAAGAACACTGTCGATTTCGTTTTGAGTAGGACGGCGCATATCTTTTTGTTTGCCAAATCCCCAAAGCGAAACCAACGGCGAAACTGTTGGGTCGAAAGCTTTTCCACTTATATTATAAAGGTGTAGCGAATTTTCAAAAATCTCTTTGAAAAAACGGTCAACAACTATAGTAGTATCGTTGTTGTTGATTTTGGTAAGCTGCGATTCTTTGTTGTAAGCCGACATTGAATTGTCGAAAGCAGTAAGAATAGAATCAATCTGCGGTTTGAGGTCTTCACCATTAAAACTTTTGTAAGTAATATGCCAAGTGGTTCCTTGCGCAAAACCTTGAACCATAATGTATTTGCCAGAATTAGGATTATTAGTGCAACCTGTGGCGCACAAAACGGCAAACACACATAACATCTTAATTTTCTGAAACATTGTTGTTAATATTGGAATAATCTTCGTTTGAAATAAACTTTGCAGGCAAAACCACAATTATGTATTCGTTGTCGTGCTCGATAACACCTTTAATATATGATGGAGAGCCAATATCCGAAGGCATAACATCCACATCGCGGATATCAGCACGCGAATAATCTCCCACCGAAAGCACTTTGCTTACAAGAGCTCCGAATGTACGGTTAATGCCATCCTCTTCTACCGCAAACACCACAATATACGAATAGGAATTATCACCGTTGAAAGGCAATGCAAGACGCTTAACTGTGTCTATAACAGGAATTACCTTACCCCTAAAATGAACTATACCAGCCACATACGTTGAAGCATCAGGCAAAGAAATAAGAGATTCGGTAAGAATAACCTCGATTACACTACTAATCGGTGCGGCATATAGATGTCCACCCACACGGTATACCATATAGGTATCTTTGTTTGAATTTGATGGTGAAGACTGCGGCATAGGATTAAATATTAAATAGATACAAAAAAAGGAGCAAGCTCCTTAAAACGCACCGCTACAACCGCTTACCCTTGCTACCTTCCGATCCTGGGGGAGTTTGCAGGAGCTGGTCGAATAAGACTTACTCCGAGTGCAAAAGTATAAATGTTTTTGCATTCTAAAAACTTTTTTGGAGTTTTTTTGAATAAAAAAAAAAGCGGCAATATAAACTTATGACAATAAGTATATTACCGCAAAAAAATTATTTTGTAAGGCTTGCAATAGCTTGCGCTACTTTTTCAAATTCAAATTGCTTGAAAACACTATCAAACTGAGCCTGAATTTTATCGTTGCAGAGATTGCCGATACTACCTATATGTGTATGGTTCAATGGTTTATCCCAATGGAATTTATCTTCAAACACCTTATGACCTATCTCTTTGTAAGCATCGCGGAAGGGCACGCCCTGCACCACCATTTCGTTTAATGCCTCAACGGTGAAAATGGGCTGATACATCTCGTTTTTGAGAATATCTTCGCGAGGCTGAATTTTTGGAAGAATGAACTCCATAAAATCTAAACACATCTGCATACGCTCAAACACAGGCAGATAACTCTCTTTCAAGAGTTGAAGGTCGCGGAAATATCCGCAGGTAAGGTTGCCGGTGATGCGGTTGAGTTCAAATGGTAACACGCTAATTTTGTTGCAGTAGCCACGCATAAGTTCAAACACGTCGGGGTTGGCTTTGTGGGGCATAATCGACGAGCCGGTGGTGTACTCCTTGGGCAGAGAGATAAACTTAAAGTTCTGACTCATAAACAAGCAGCAGTCGGCGGCAAATTTCGCCAAAGTCTGCGACACCTGAGCCAAAGCCGTTGCCACAACGGTCTCCACCTTGCCACGGGTCATCTGTGCATACACAGAATTGTAATCAGGCGAATCAAAACCGAGAAGGTCGGAAGTGCGCTGACGATCAATCGGGAACGACGAGCCATAGCCTGCTGCGCTGCCGAGAGGATTGCGGTTGTTGATTTTCCAAGCCGAAAGAAGTGTCCAAATATCGTCGGCAAGACTTTCGGCATAGCATCCAAACCAAAGTCCAAAACTGCTCGGCATAGCAATTTGCAAATGCGTGTATCCGGGCAGGAGCACATTTTTGTATTTTTCGCTTAATAATATAAAGGTGTCGAAAACGCCTTTTACGGTTTCGATAATTTTTTGCAGTTTGGCACGGGTAAAGAGTCGCACGGCGGTTACCACTTGGTCGTTGCGGCTGCGGGCGGTGTGGATACGCTTGCCCGGGTCGCCGAGTTTTTCGGTAAGGATAAACTCAATTTGAGAGTGAACATCCTCCACATCGTCGGCAATGGTGAATTTGCCATCGCAGGCTGTTTTGTAAATATTTTTGAGTTCGGCTTGCAGTTTGGCATTGTCGTCCTTGCTCAAAAGACCGCACTCAGAAAGCATCTGCGCGTGAGCCATACAGCCGAGAGTATCATATTCGGCGAGATAGAGATCCATCTCGCGATCTTTGCCGACAGTAAAAGTGTTTACAAATTCGGCGGTATCAAAACCTTTGTCCCAAAGTTTCATTGTATATTATTTATTCATTCAAAAACTTATTCTTAATATATTGAAATTCTCTAACGAGATATTCCTTAACCTGACGTTTTGCAAAGCCGTCGCGGATGATGATAAGGATTGTGTCGTCGCCAGAGATGGTGCCGGCAATGGGGGGCATCATTTTGGCATCTATTTGTGCCGAAACAGCGTTGGCATAGCCCGAAATAGTTTTCAATACTACCATATTGTTGCCCGAAAACTCTACCGAAACAACCTCGTTGCTGAGCACGGCGGTAGATTTGGCGGCTTCGGGCGGAATTTTATAAATGTATCCGTTGTTGCCGTCGGGTATGCGCGAAGCCTGAATCTCTTTGAGATAGCGGCTGAGACTTGCTTGTGTAAGTGTGATGCCACGTTCGCTAAGGCGGTCGATTATGTCGTTTTGCGAGCGCACTGTTTCGCTCTCAATTATCTGACTAATAATAGATATGCGGTTTTGCTTACTGTTCATAAGGTGTATATTTATGCACTTTGGACTGCAAAAATATCGTATTTTTTTGTATAAAAAAACATTTTGCTTAGGATTTTACACTTCATTTTTTTCGACCGAAAGAGTTTTAAAGTTAAAAATCGAACGTTAAAAAATTTCGACTTTTGTTTGTAAAAAATTAATATTCTAAAATTTAAAAAGATTTTACACCGTTATAAACAAATAATAGTAAAACATTTAACATAAATTAAAGAAAAAATTTTGAAATAATATTTTTTCAAATTCGAAAAATTATAATACTTTTGCAGCGTAATAAAAAAAATCGACCGAGTGTTTTTTAGAAACAAAAAATAATAAAAGTATTAAGCCATGACAGACGTAAAAAGAATATTCGACCTTTTGGACTATTGCTGCGAAAAATACAATCGCAACGACGCTCTTGCCTGCAAAGTTTCGGGCAACGGATGGCGCACATATAGTTACAACGATTATCGCTCAAAGGTTAACCTATTGAGTTTCGGTCTGTTGGCTCTCGGACTAAAAAAAGGCGACACTGTGGTAACAGTATCCAACAACCGTCCCGAGTGGAATTTTGTGGATATGGCAATTGCGCAAACTGGGGCTATCCACGTGCCTGTATATCCCACCATTGGTGCCGATGATTACGAATATATCTTCAACCATTGCGAGTGCAAAATAGTGTTTGTGTCTGACGCTTCGGCATATCGTCGTATGTCGTCGGTTGTTCCAAAAATCAAAACAATAGAAAAGTTGTTTTCATTTACCGATATCGAAGGTGTTGAGAATATGGAAACAGTTTTAACTCTTGGCGAAAAAAGCAAAGTTTATTACCAAAAAGAACTTGAAAACATCAAAGCATCGGTCAACGAAGACGATGTGGCGTCAATCATCTACACCTCAGGCACAACAGGTTTGTCGAAGGGTGTAATGCTCACCCACAAAAATTTTGTAAGCAACTTTACCGCAGCCAGCAACGTAATTGGTGCTTTGGAGCAGGGCAAAGACAAAATTATCTCGATACTGCCCCTCTGCCACGTTTACGAACGCTGTTTCTGCTATATGTACCAATACAACGGCATAGGAATATACTATGCGCAAAACCTAGGAACTATTGTCCGCGATATTTGCGACATTCACGCCAACGGCTGCAACACCGTTCCCCGTATTGCCGAAAAAATTATCGAGAACATTCTGAAAGAGGGTGCGAAACTTACAGGTTGGCGCAAAAAAATGTTCGACCGCGCAGTAGAAGCCGGTTACCGTTTTGAGCATTACAACGCTAACGGTTTAATTTACAACATAATGAACCGCGTTTACGATGCGTTTGTTTACCGTCGTTGGCGCAAATACTATTTTGGTGGCGAAATGAAATTTTTTGGTTGTGGCGGTGCAGCATTGCCCATTTCGCTCAGCCGTCTGCTTTGGGCAGCTGGCATCAAAGTGCAAGAGGGATACGGACTTACCGAAACATCACCCATTATTGCGCACTCAATTCCCGGCAAAGGCGGACACAAATTTACCTCGGTTGGCCCCATTGTAAGCAACGAAGATGTTAAGACCGACGAAGACGGCGAGATACTTGTAAAGGGTCCCAACGTGATGAAAGGCTACTACAAAAATCCCGAACTCACCGCTCAGGTTTTCACCGAAGATGGATATTTCCGCACTGGCGACATCGGCTACATTTCGGCAGGCAACTGTTTGCACATCACCGACCGCAAAAAAGACGTTTTCAAGACCTCTGGAGGTAAATATATAGCTCCGCAGATGCTTGAAGGCAAGTTCAAAGAGTCGAAATACATTTCTCAAATAATGATTGTGGGCGAAAACCAAAAATTTGCAAGCGCAGTGATTTCGCCTAATTTTGAGGAAATTGCGGCATATATGGCACAATCGGGAGTAAAATTCAATTCAAACGAGGAGATAATAGCCAACCACACAGTTGTTGCCCTTATCGACAGCGAGGTAAAACGTATCAACAAACTCAACGGCAAGCATGAGGAAGTTAAGCGTTACCGTCTTGTTCCTGACGTTTGGAGTGCAGAAACTGGCGAACTTTCACAAACACAGAAACTTAAACGCAAAGCAGTTACCGAAAAATACGCCGCACTTATCGAAGGTATTTACAGCGTAGGAGCGGTATCATAATTCGATGTCAAGTTGTTGAAGGTATAGGATATTCTTGTTTTGAGTGGCAATTTTAATAATCGTATTGTACTCAAAATCAGTAAAGTTGGTTACATTGCCTTCGAGATAATGGGTTTTAGATTTTCCTGATTTAAAAGCCGGATTAACTACCAAAATTTCAGTACTATCAGTAATTGCCATAGTGGCAGTGGTGGGCTCAAGGTTGATAACAATATTTTTCCTACCTTCAAAACCATGTCGAGTGGCGGCATATTCAATAGCAGCACTATCCGAAAGAATTTCTATTCGGTCGAAAGTGATATTGTGCTTTTTATCTGCCCATGTGTGACGGCGGAAATATGCCGTACAAGTATCTATTTTAAGTAGTTGCGTCTTTTGAATACTATCATTGCGAAGCGAATCAATCTTTTGTTGATTTTCCGCATCATCAAATTTGCAACCAGTGCAAAAAGCCGCCGCAATTATCAAAGCCATTAACACCATAGGCGGCAGATGTTTAAAAACTTTTGCCATAATTTTTCATTGTTGATTATTTCGGTTGTAAAGTTAGTGATTTTTTTGGTTTAATTTATACCTTTGCACACCGAAACTTAAAAAACAATATGCAACAACCAGCAAAAATAGATTTTATCCGTCACGCACTCACCTACGGCGCATATACCGGCGCTGCCATGGCATTAGCCACTTTTCTTACCGAAATGGCAACAGACAAGGTAGCATTTGGAGGTATAATAATATATATAGTGTTGTCGATTGGTATTTTGATAGGGCAAAAAGCATGGTCGATGACGCGCTTACCCGACGAAACACCTTTTATCCAATCTGCCCTCCATGGCTTTGTATGCGGTATGGGAGCTTCGCTGATCAACGCACTTTACATGGTAATCGACTTTAAATTCTTTCATACCACAGCGTTAGATGCCATCACCGAACAAAGCATTCAAATGATACAGCAAATGCAAATGTTTTCGGAACAAGATATTCAAAACGCCACTTCTATGATTGAAACCCTGAAAATTCCTATGACAATTATATCGTACTTATTTTACAATATGTTTATATCCGCACTATTCTCCGCAATTAGTGCAGGATTATCGCTAATGCAAAAAAAATAAACCAATGGACATTTCAGTAATAGTTCCCGTATACAACGAAGACGAATCATTGCCCGAACTCCGCGAATGGATAACTCGCGTAATGAACGATAATAATTTTAGCTACGAAGTAATAATGGTAGACGACGGCAGCACCGACACCTCGTGGGAAATCATAGAGCAAATGTCTGCCACCGACAATCATATAAAAGGTGTAAAATTTCGCCGCAACTATGGCAAATCTGCCGCACTCAACACAGGTTTCAAAAAAGCTCAGGGCGATGTTGTAATCACTATGGATGCCGATATGCAAGATAGTCCCGACGAAATTCCCGAACTCTACCGCATGGTAAAAGAAGAAAAATTCGACGTGGTATCTGGCTGGAAGAAAAAACGCTACGACCCTATAAGCAAGACAGTTCCGAGCAAATTTTTCAACTTTACCGCTCGTCTGGTCACCGGCATCCAGCTCCACGACTTCAACTGCGGACTCAAGGCATACCGCAACACCGTGGTAAAGAGCATCGAAGTTTACGGCGAAATGCACCGCTACATACCCGTACTCGCCAAACAGGCTGGATTCCGCCGCATTGGAGAAAAAGTGGTTCAGCACCGAAAACGCAAATACGGAGTCACCAAATTTGGTTTGGAAAGATTCGTCAACGGATACCTCGACCTGCTGACAGTAAGCATAGTAAGCAAATTTGGCAAAAGTCCTATGCACTTCTTTGGATTGTTGGGTTCGTTAAGTTTTCTTATCGGCTTTGGCATTCTCACCTATTTGAGTATAGCAAAATTTGCATGGAATCAATATCAAATGACGGATCGTCCGCTGTTCTACTTCGGACTGCTGACTATAATATTCGGCACACAGCTGTTTCTCACTGGATTCACTGCCGAGCTTGTGGCGCGATCTTCGTCTGACCGAAACAGTTACCTCATCGAAAGCACCTCGGGACAAGAATAGGATTGGTATTTTTTTTGCATTAAAAAATATCGGAAAAATACATACACTTTGTATAGTTTTTCCGTATATTTGTAGACAATGAATTTAAAAAACCGATTCAAATGGAAAATATAACCGACGAAAAATCGCAAAAATCAATAAAGGAGATAATATTGGTATTTTCGGATATCGACGTAAAAATCACAGCGTTAAACGAATGTTCAGCCGAAGATTTCTTATCTCTCAACAACTATCTCAAAAAATTTTACAAAGATGCTAAAGTAATTTCGGATCAAACCGAACAGATATACGATATTATAGCCGGCGATGCTCACGAGAAATTTTTCGACGAGCTACTCGGATTGCAAGATTCGCTCAACAACAAAATCAATATGCTCAAAAACAAGATTTTAAAGAGCATACGCGGATTGGAAAAAATGCACACCGCGCTAAATCTTGTGTTTGTACCGCTCAAAAACTTCAACCTCAACATACTAACGCTCAACTTCTTGCTCGTCAACCTTAAACTCAACGTAGCTTACTCCGACAGCGATAATATACAAAAAGTGAGCGACCTTATCGACAGCATCACCGACGAAATCAACAAGCTGAAAATCATCCTGCCCAAAATTTCTGAATCGATGCTAATGGTTAAAAACGTCACACGCCTTTCGTCGGGAAAACTTATCGAAATACGCAAGAAAAACATCCTCGACATCGACCGTGTTACCGGACAAATCAACGACAGCATCATTATGCTTAAAAATAAGCAAGCTGTTGCTGCTCAAAAACTTCCCGAACTTACCAAACGCACTCAAAACTATTTCGACAGCGTTAACAAGATAATCACCAACCTGCAATACCACGACATTATCCGCCAAAAAATGGAACACGTGCAGGCTACTCACAAAAATATTATCAAGGAACTTGCCGCTATGGACATCAAAACCGGTAGCGACGGCAAAATGGACCTTTCAGAATCGGCACAACAGTTTCTACAAATACGCGATATAGCTGGTATTCAGGTGGCTCAACTTATCAACACCAACAAAGAATACCAAAAAGCATTTGCCGTAATTATGCGCAAATTTTGGGACATCAGCGAAGATATGAGCGTGATTTCGCAGCTCAGCAACGAGTTTGTGGGCAACAACGACCTAACCGACTGCTACTTCAAAGACGTGGAAGACCATCTTAAAGGCACTACAACTTTACTTAAACGCCTTATTGCTGCCAACGAAGATTTTGGCAACGAAATCAACACAATCAGTCAAACCATCGAAGAGAAAAACGATAAGATAAACGAAATTCAAGAAGTTCACAGCAAACTTGAAGATAAAATCTCTGAGGTACTTAGCAATTTTGACGGTAGAAACGACGAACGTGGCATCAACCGCATCACCGAAGAAATTAGAACCCTAACCGATACAATTTCAGAAAACCTCAACGATGTAATGCTGTTTTTCCGTCAAGCACAAAATATCAGCAAAAAACTCTTAGAAATCAACCACGAAGAAGACGGCAACCAAATCAACGACAATCTTAAAGAGCTGTCGGCTAAAATTGCCGGAATCCTCGACTCTATTGCTATTCACAACGAAAAAATAGAAACAGTTTTGATCGAAAACTCAAAACTCAGTCTCAATCTTTCGGGCGAAATCAAATCATCGGTAGAGCAGGTTAAATACTACGATTTCTTTGAAAAGATAATGCTCGAAATTGTAACACAGCTCAACAATATTTACGCAAAACTCGACAACAACACCCTCAACGTGCTGCGTATCAACAAGACCGAAAATCTCAAAAGCCTCGAAGACCGCTACACTATGGAAACCGAGCGTATTGTTCACCGTCAGGCTCTCAACGACGAAACCACCGCCCTCAACGAAGAAATTACGCCCGAAATCAACGAAGACGACAACGATGTCGAGTTTTTCTAAAATACAAACGAAATCCTTACAAGAGGATTGTTGTAAACATTGTAGCGCAGAGCGTTAGAATCATTAAAGTTCCACATAAGCATATAATTTATGCCTATTAGGTCGGTAATACTTTGATGATATCCAATTCCAAGTATCATGGGCACATCCCAAACACGTTTGGCATCAAGGTTAATAGTATAGCCGTCGGAATAGTTTTCAAAACTCAACGCTTGCGCTTCGGCGTGGATTACCAAAAATTTAAACGGATAAACATCTGCAAAAAGTCCTCCGCCAAAAATGTGACTATCAAAATCTTCGATACGATAATAAGGATCGCTGTAATATGAATACATATAAGTGGCTGTAACACCAGCTGTAAAATGCTCATTAAAACGATATCCAAAAAAAGGAATGGTTTCGATATAACCAAAATCAGAAGTAAAACCCAAGCCGAAACTTCCTCCAAATGCAAACTTTTCTAAAAAATCGCTATCGCTTTTAGTACCATTAGGAGTTACTTTAACAGTAGATTTTTCCTCATCTTCAAAATCCTCAAACTGAGCTGATGCAGTGCCAGCGCACAAAAAGAGCGTGAGCACAAGAATAATTTTAATATTTTTCATAGTTTGTAAAAATTTTGCCGCAAATATACACATTTGCGGCAATAATCAATTGCTTTTAACATAATTAGTCCTCATTTCGCGCAATTGTTCTATCAGCGAACGTTCTTTGTCGGTAATATTCTTGGGTAGAGAGTATTTGATTTTTACAAAAAGGTCGCCAAATTGACCCGGAGTATTATAAACAGGCATACCTTTCCCCTTGATACGCAATTGTTTACCATATTCCACACCCTGAGGAATAGCAATTTTGATATTGCCGGTAAATGTAGAAATCATAATATATCCTCCGAGCATAACTGTGTAAATATCAACAAAAACCTCCGAAAATAATTCATCTCCGCGACGAATAAAGAGCGGACTCTTATTATCAACGCCCACACGCACATAAAGGTCGCCATTGCGTCCTCCTGCCACACCCGGATAGCCTTGTTCGGGAATTTTTAATAGAGTATCATCTTGAATACCTGGTTTAATTTTTATACGCAACTCTTTGCCGAGCACCTTGATAATACGTGTAGAGCCCTTATAAGCCTCTTCGAGCGATATAGTGATTTTACCCGTAAAGTTGTCGCCCTTTAAAAAGGAGCTGTTGCGAAAGAAATTGTTGAAAAATTCTGAATAACCGCCTTTTGAAGCTCGCGAAAACCAACTATCTTCGGTATTCGAAGTTGTCTTTTGCGACGAACGGGTGTAAAAATCTTCAGTATTTTCTTTGCCATCCGCCATAAGGTCAAATTTTTTGCGTTTTTCGGCATCAGAAAGAACGTCGTAAGCCTCGTTTATCTCCTTAAATTTTTCTTCGGCAGAGGCATCTCCCGGGTTGCGATCGGGGTGATATGTCATTGCAAGACGGCGATATGCCTTTTTGATTTGCTCTGCGGTGGCATTTTTGTCCACCTCCAAAATTTTGTAATAATCTTTAAACTGCATATTAATTAATATTTTTTAGCATACTAAGTTACAAATTTTTCGTAATTTTACAAACGAAAAAAAACGAAAAAAAACGAAAAATTGGCACTAATAAAATTAGAAAAACTTTCTAAAACTTACAAGAAAGGAGAAAATAAAATTTTTGCCCTTCGTGATATAAATTTCGATATCGAACAAGGCGAGTTTGTATCAATTGTAGGCAAATCGGGATCTGGCAAATCATCGCTACTCAATATATTGGGCGGAATGGATACTTGTGCAGATGGCGAAGTGCTGTACAACGGGCAAAACATATTGAAAATGAGCGAAAAACAACTTGCAAAATATCGCACCTTTACCGTAGGAATGATATTTCAGAGTTTCAACCTTATACCGTGGCGCACAGCAATCGACAATGTTAAAATGCCCCTTATGTTTAGCGGATATCCCAACCGTTTGCGCGAAACACGTGCTTGCGAATTGCTCTACAACATGGGACTTTACAATCGCGCTCTTCATTATCCCTCAGAACTTTCGGGCGGAGAAGCTCAACGCGTGGCAATTGCGAGGGCTCTTGCCAACAAACCTCAAATAATTCTTGCCGACGAACCCACTGGTAATCTTGACACGGCAACATCTGCAGAGATAATGTCGTTATTGCAAATGTTTAACTCTAAGCACAACATTACAATTGTGATGGTAACGCACGACAGAGAAACCGCCTACAGGGTATCGCACAAAACAATTCTTTTATCCGACGGCGAAGTAATTAAAATTTCAGAACAGCAACCACAATGAAAATAGCCGACATATTATCGCTCGCAGTCAGCAATATGACCCAAAACAAGTTTCGCACAGCCGTTACCATAATAGGTGTGGCTATCGGAATCGGATCGCTTAGTTCAATGGTGTCGATAGGTCAAGGCATTAGCACAAATATATCTAACACATTAGTTAGCAACGATGTATTTACTGGAATGACCGTCAGCCGTCGCGATGCCGATTATTCTAACTACGGAGAACTTGGCAACTCGATTTACGACGAAAAAATTGTGCCTCTCAACGATTCGGCTGTAATGGAGATGGAAAAAATTCCACAAGTAACTGTAGTTTTCCCCGAAACAATCAAATATGCCGAAATTGTGTTTGGCAATCGCAAAATGAAATCAAACATAAAATCGGTTCCGGCATTGATGGGTTCATTCAAACCCTTCAACAATATGCCCTACGGCAAGTTTTATACAAAAGACAACGAAAACAGCATAGTTTTAAGCAAATCTGCACTTTTTAGACTCGGCATAAAAATCGAAGGCGATGGTGATTTTGGAAAAACAACCAACGGCATAACCTTGCCCGCAGATTCTATTATCAATCACGATATTAAAATTGTTACCAAAGTGTTTGACCCATCAAAAATGGATATGAACACACCCGACATTCCAGTAAGAAACGACACATCAACTTTCACCATAGTTGGCATCACCGACAACAATCCCCTAACGGCTGGTATGCTTTCAGGAGGAGTATTTCTCCCCTCGTTGACTTGCGAAAGATTACCCTCGGTAGATGTAAAACTTATCTACGACATATCGCGCGGCATAGATTCAGATTTATTTCAATATAATTCGGTGTACGTAAAAGTTTACAATTTCAAAGAACTCAAAACCGTTAAAAACAAAATAGAAGATATGGGTTTTGTAGTGTTTGCAGTAGGCGACAAACTTGAAGACATCGAAAAAATATTTATTCTCATCGATATGCTTTTGGCTGCTATTGGCATTATAGCTATAGCGGTATCGGTGTTTGGCATTATCAACACCATGACCATGGCTATATACGAACGTCGCAAAGAAATTGGCATTATGAAAGCTATTGGAGCAACACATTGGCAAATAAAATTGATTTTTTACATTGAATCGGGCATTACCGGCGCAATAGGTGGCATTATTGGAGCTTTGGCTGGATATTGGGTTGCTAAATCGGCATCAATAACAGTTCGCAACCAACTTGCCCACATAATCAACACTCAATCAGACTTTTTTGTCTTTTCGTGGCAATTGGCAGGAGCGGCAGTAGCCATTGCTACAGCAGCAACTATAGCTGCAGCTATTTATCCGGCTATCAAAGCTGCAAGAATAGATCCGCTCGAAGCTTTAAGAAGGGAATAAATTTTGCATATCTGCATATAAAACCAAATATACCAAAATGAACTATCTTGCCCACATATTTTTGTCAGGCAACAACGAACTGACACAAGTAGGCAACTTTGTAGGCGATTGGGTAAAGGGAAGCATGATTTCGGTAAACGCAAAATATCCGCCCGAAATGGCTTTGGGCATTAGAATGCACCGTTTTATCGACAGCTTTACCGATACTAATCCTATTTCGGCTCAAAGTATAGCACTACTGCGTCCTGTGTTGGGCAAATATGCAGGTGTGGCTTCTGACGTTATCTACGACCATTTTTTAGCAAAAAATTGGGAAAAATACTCCTCAATACCACTTGATACTTTTGCTCACAATTTTTACGATAGCTGCATCAAATATTACGACATTCTTCCTAAAAACCTTCAACCATTAATTCCGCATTTGATTGTTAGCAACCGACTAAAAAGTTACTATAATATAAAAGGTGTGGCTGCCGCTTTTAAAATAATGGAGAGCAAAACTTCGTTTCCTTCAAAAACAGACGAAATTATTTCTACGCTAAAACAAAACTACGAAACAATAGAAAACGATTTTACTCTATTTTTCGGGGAAATTTTAACGGCGGTAAAAAAAGAATTCAAAATACACCAATGAAAAAATTAATTGCCACCATAGCATTAATAATAGTTGCCATATCAACCAAGGCACAAGAAATATATTTTTCGCAACATTATGCCGACAAACTATCTATCAATCCGGCATTTGCCGCCACTCAGGGCAACAGTTGCGTAAGTGCCATACTTCGACAACAATTTCCAGCAGCCGATGGCGGATTTAAAACCTACGCCGCATCATACATGCAAAACTTAGGACGCTGCGGAATAGGCATTCGCGCATACGGCACTTCGGCGGGAGCTTTTTTTCAAAACAAATTTTCAGCCACATACGCCAACACGGTAACCATTTCGCGAAAAATCAAATGCAGTGCCGCAGTAGAAGCAGCATTTTGCACCAAAAATTTAAAACAAAGCAAACTCGTGTATTACAGCATGATAGACCCCTTAGACGGAAATATCAACGCCAACCAACCAAGCATAGAATACACATCTCCGCGCACTTTGGCAATGTCGGTGGGCATATTATTAACTACGGGCACCACCACTGCTGGCATAGCCATGTATAATGTAGCTCAATACAAAATTGCAGGAGAAGACGGCATACAAAAAAACATTTCAGTATTTGCCCAACACAAAATTGCACTAACAAAATCGTTAAAAAACTCACATATTGAAACATCTTGCTTAATTCCAAGTATAATATACCGTCGACAAAGCGACATCAATTCCATACAAGTGGGCGTAAATATCGACAACACTCCCGTAATTGGAGGAATAGCATATAGAATACAAACTGGTGAATACACATTTCACACACTTGTAGCCACCATTGGCACCACCATTGGAAAAGTAAAAGTAGGATACGGTCACGATTTTGACCTATCTTCCATAACCAAAAACAGTTACGGAGCTCACGAAATAGCAGTAACATTCAAACTTTCCGATGGCAAAAAAAATAAAGGGTACGAAACAATAAAATGCCCTGCGTTTTAGTTTATAGTTATAGAAATTTAGTAAAAAAAAATCTTGTAATATGAAAGTGCAATTGAAAATAATAATGCTGGCAGGCATACTCGCGGGAGCAACGATATTATCATCGTGCGGATCCAGAGTGGCATTGCGCAGCGGCCAGTCCGGCAAAACCGGATGGGGCTACAACGACCCCAAAATGGGCGGTTTCGAAGTTGCAGAGTATGTGGAGCAGGAAGCAGGTCCAGGACTCGTACTCATCGAAGGTGGTACGTTTACCATGGGCAGTACCGAGCAAGACATCATGAGCGACTGGAACAGTATGAGAAGGCGCGTAACAGTTTCGTCATACTATATGGACGAAACCGAGGTTAGCAACCTTGACTACCGCGAATACCTATATTGGGTTTACCGCGTGTTCTACAACGAAACCCCAGAACTCTACACCAAAGCTGTACCCGACACTCTTTGTTGGCGCAGAAGGCTCGCTTACAACGAACCTTACGTACAGTTCTATTTCCGTCACCCTGCCTACAACGATTACCCTGTAGTAGGTGTTAGTTGGTTGCAAGCCACAGAATACTGTATCTGGCGTACCGACCGTGTAAACGAAAAAGCACTCATCGATTACGGTATTCTTGAATACGACCCCGAACAGCAAGGTGTCAACAACTTCAACTCCGAAGCTTACGTTGCAGGTTTATATGTAGGTACTGTAAAAAACAACATCAAGAGTCCCAACTCTCCCGACGGCGAACGTCACGCAACAATGGAAGATGGTATTTTGCTTCCCTCCTACCGTCTGCCCACCGAAGCTGAATGGGAATATGCAGCTCTCGCTCTTATCGGAAACTCAGCTACTTCGCCCGAACGTATCGTAAACCAGCGTCTCTATCCTTGGAACGGACACTATGTTCGTAACGACGAGAAAGTCAACCGCGGTCTTTTCCGTGCAAATATGCAGCGTGGTCGTGGCGACCTTATGGGTGTAGCCGGATACCTCAACGACAACGCCGCTCCTACCGCTCCTGTTGACAGCTACTGGCCTAATGATTACGGTCTATACTGTATGGCTGGTAACGTAAACGAATGGGTAAGTGATGTTTACCGAGCAAGCACCAACCTCGACCTCGAAGAGTTCAACCCCTTCCGTGGTAACGTGTTCCAAGTTCCTGTTAAAAACGATGACAACGAATACCAGCTCGACGAAGTTACAGGTCGTATCCTTTACCGCAACATGACAACTGAAGAGAGTTTTGACCGTATCAACTACCAGACTGCCGACAACATCAACTACAAAGACGGTGACCTCCGTTCTAGTATCAACCGTCTCGACTGGGCTGGTCAATCAAGCTCTACCGATGTTGGTTCTGAACGTATGTACAAAAACAAAATTGACACCACAGGTGCTCAAAACCAAATTACATCTCTTGTAAACGACCATGTTAGAGTTTACAAAGGTGGTGGATGGAGAGACCGCGTATACTGGATGGTGCCCGGCACTCGCCGTTTCTTGCAAGAAGACAAATCATCCGACGACCTCGGTTTCCGTTGCGCTATGATCCGCGTTGGCAGCCCGGGCGGTGTTGACAAAAAATAGAAATTCATCACAACATTCATAGACACATTTAGACAGTTTGACAAAGCGGGCAGGTGATTCCTGCCCGTTTTCTTTATATATTTTAGAAAAAAATAACACGATAAATTTTTACTACATTTAATAGTTGATTATATTTGACGCCCAAAACAAAAAGTATAAGAATTGGATCCTACACTATTTACACGGGGTATTATCATTGGTCTTTTAGCTGCCTGTCCTATTGGAGCGGTGGCTATTTTATGCGTACAAAAAACCATACAAAAAGGTTTTTGGCAAGGATTTCTCATGGGTGTAGGTTCTGCCTTCGGTGATTTTTTCTACGCAGTGGTTACGGGATTCAGTCTCTCGTTCATTTCCGACTTTTTTGCTAACCACCGCACCATCATCGGCATCATTGGCGGATTGCTAATGCTTTACTTAGGATTCACCATTTTTCGCAAAAACCCCGTCAAACAATGGAAAGAAAATAAAAAGCTTAACAACACCACATCCAAAGCCAGAGTACTCGGCGATTTTGCTGCAAGTTTTGGACTCACAATATCTAATCCCCTCACCATTCTTTCGTTTGGTGTATTATTCACAGCCACAAGCGCCATCAGTAGCGAAACCCCACCCCTCGAGACTTGCATTTTGCTACTCGGTGTAATCATTGGTGCGGTAATATGGTGGGCGTTTTTAGCTCTTGTGGTAAACATCTTCCGCAACAAAATTGGTCCCCGCCACATAATGTGGATCAATAAGATTACAGGTATTTGCGTAATGATGTTTGGCTTGTCGGTAATCTCTATGGTGATATTTTTCCCAGAAAAGCTTGCTTAACAAAAAAAGCCCCGCATCGCTGCGAGGCTTCAAACCCTCAAAAAATTAACAAAAATAAATCTCCTTAACTAATAATTCACTTCGTTTTGTCATTAAAATGCCGTTAGCGAAAGGTTCTTTTCTTCAATAATCTTGCGAAGATTAATAAGAGCGTAACGCATACGACCTAATGCAGTGTTGATGCTTACATTTGTAAGGTCTGCAATTTCTTTAAAACTCATATCACCGTAGTGACGGAGAAGAATTACTTCTTTTTGATCATCGGGAAGAAGGTTGATCAACTGTCTAACCTCTTGCTCGATACGGCTTTGCACCATTTTGTCTTCTACGTTGCCTTCAGCAAATTTGCGACTGTTAAACAAGTCGGCATCGCTTTGATCTGCTGATGTAACTTTGAGGTGCTTAATTTTTCTAAAATGGTCGATAATAAGGTTGTGAGCTATACGCATTACCCACGAGAGGAAAATGCCTTTGTCCATGTAACGACCCTTTCGGAGCGATTTGATTACCTTAATAAAGGTTTCTTGAAAAATATCCTCTGCCAGCTCGCGGTCTTTTACAATCAACATTATGTATGTGTAGACGCGGCTCTTATGGCGGCGGAATAATTCTTTGATGCATGCCTCATCACCTGCAATAAAGAGGTCAATGAGTTCTTGTTCTGATAATTCTCTGTAGTTCATCGTTGTATAGTTTATAGTTTGAGTAGCGATGTTTCGATAGGCAAGTCCTCCATAAATTTTAGTTCAACATTGTTTTATCTGTATTTCTATCTTGTTTTACGTAAGCGAGGCGTTTATGTTTCAATTTTTACAAATTTTTTCATTCACCATTTTTTCCGCCTGCAAAGATACTACTTTTTTTAACATCAAAGACCCTGCCACATTTTTTTTATTAAACATAGCCCCAAGGGTAACAAAAACACTATTTTTGCAGCGTATAATTATTTTTTTTAATACCTTTACGGCAATATTTATTAATTCAACATCAAAAACTAAATGCAACAAGTATCGGCAGGAATCGACATCGGCGGCACCAACACCGCTATAGGAATTGTAGACGACAACGCTAACATCTTAGCTGAAATTTCGTTCCCCACTTCTGGCTATCCAGTATTTGAAGAATACGTTTCAAATATCAGCAACACTATAAAAGACCTTTTGTCTAAGGCTGGTAGCGGATTAGAACTTCGTGGTATTGGCGTAGGCGCTCCCAACGCCAACTATTACGAGGGCACTATCGAAAAAGCTCCCAATCTTCCTTGGAAAGACACTGTATATTTAGCTCGCGAAATTCAAAAATATTTTTCGTGCAAGGTGGTGGTTACCAACGATGCCAAAGCAGCAACTATCGGCGAGATGGTTTACGGTGGAGCCAAAGGAATGAAAAACTTTGTGATGATCACCCTCGGCACGGGTCTTGGTAGCGGTATTGTTGCCAACGGACAATTAATATATGGTGCTGACGGTTTTGCTGGCGAATACGGACACAGCATTGCCATCGAAAACGGCCGTCAATGTGGTTGTGGTCGTCGCGGATGCTTAGAAACCTACTGCTCAGCTACAGGCATCAAACGCACAGTTTACGAATTGCTTGCTTCTGAGCGCGACGAATCAAAAATGCGTTCGATACCTTTTGAAACTCTCACAAGTAAAGATATTTACGATTTTGCTAAACAAGGTGACAAAATTGCTTTAAAGGCTTTTGACATTACGGCAGAAATCCTCGGCAAAAAACTCGCCGACCTTGCTACAATTCTTTGTCCCGAGGCAGTGTTCCTTTTTGGAGGACTCGCACTTGCCAAAGACCTTATTATAGAACCCACTCAAAAGTATATGGAACAGAATCTTCTGCCTGTATACCGTGGCAAAATCAAGATACTTCCGTCGGCATTGCTCGGCACCAACATTGCTGTGCTGGGTGCAGCCGCTCTCGTGCATTAACACCTTAATATTGTAACACATAAAAAACCTAACCCACATGAAAGCAGACAAAGTAACCGTAGTATCGGGACAAGAGGGCGAAGAAACCGTCCTCGTGCTAAAAAAGAAGAAATTTCCGTGGTGGATTTTATTGCTACTGTTGCCACTTTTGCTACTTATTCCCATAAGCCGCACTGTGCGTTTACAGATTGTTCAGCAAAACACTCTTACACCAGCAACCAACACTACCACAGAATTCTACTATCCCGAAATTAGCTCGTTTGGTACCAAAGTGTACGTTACACAAAAAAAAGACACCGACAGCGAAGGCAAGGTAATTTACGAAGGTATTTCCGAACCTTTGTGGTATTTTCTGTTCGATAAGTTTATCAGACACACTGCCAAAGTTACAGTTCACGGAGGCTGTCTTTCGGGCGACGGTATGGAATATCCGTATCACGAGTTTCCACGCTTCACTTTCAAACAGATAGAGATTCCCGAACCGGAGATTTCCGTGCCTGTTACAGTAATTGATGCCGACACCAAAGAACCTATCGACAACGCCAAGGTAGAGATTATCAAAACCATCGAAGGCAACACCACCGTTGATTCGCTATTTACCGATAGCACCGGCATCATAATGCTCAACTCATCGCTTTGTGCTCAAATCAAACTTATAGGTTACAAAGAGGGTTACGAAAACGACACTCTCGAAGGAGGTGCCAACGCTATTGCGCTGCTAAACGACACGTCGCGCGTGTTGCGTCTAAAACCAATATTCCAAGGCGAAGGCGGCGACTTGCGTTTCAACTTGCAATGGCACTCAAAAACCGACCTCGACCTCCACGTAGTCGACCCATGTGGACACGAGATTTTCTACGAACGCCGTCAATTTACATGTGGCGACGGAGAAGGCACTCTCGACGTGGATGCCAATGCAAAATACGACAACCGTCCTTACACATTTACCACCGAACCTCAAGAAAACATTTTCTTTGTGGCTCCGTCAAAAGGCGCATACAAGGTTAAGGTAATGTGCTTTGAAAAACGCGGCAACACTCTCGCCGAAGAGGAGTTTAACGTTACAATTATTGATCGCAAAGGTCATCGACATGACTTCTCGGGCAAGGTTAAGCACCGCCAAACCGTTACAGTTACAACATACACAGTAGAATAACCAACTTAATAATAATAAATAATGGGTAGTACTAACAAAGCAACCGTTGTTTCGGGCGAAGAAGATTCCGAAATAACACTCGTATTAAAGAAAAAGAAATTTCCGTGGTGGATTTTCCTACTCTTGCTCCTTTTTGTTTTTATAATTCCAATAGGACGCACTGTAAGGATTCACCTCAGCGAAAAGCAAACCGGACTTTCAATAGCCGCAGCCGAAACCAAGTTTTCGTATCCTGCCATTGGACTATTTGGAGGGCACACTCCCGAAACCAAAACAGGCACCACCGACAACGATGGCAAAGTGGAGTTCGACGGCATTAAAGAACCTCTTTGGTACGTGCTTTTTGGTGGTATGTTTAACGATTCGGCATACGTAACCGCTGGAAACGAATGTTACAACGCCGATGGCATTGGCGACCTTTACAGCTCTTTTCCAAAATCTGATTTCAAAGAGGTGCAAATTCCACCGTTGTGTACAAGCGTTGATATGAAAGTTATCGACGTGGACAACAACGAACCCCTCCCCGGCGCAGGTGTAGAGATTATTTCCATTGTCAACAATTCGCAAGACGGTTCTTCTGCCACCACCGACCCTTCTGGCGGATTCAATCTCAATATGCCCAAATGCGGAAGCGTTAAATGCGTGGCTTCTAAAGAGGGATACCTAAACGACACTCTCGAAGCTTCGCTCTTTGACCTTGCCAATATGTCTGACTTTGAAAAAAGTCTCAAACTATCGCCCATCAAAGGTAGCGTAAAGGTGATTGTAAAAAATCTCAAAACCAAAAGTCTTTTGCCCGACGCTACTGTTACGCTTACTATCAACGGTGCATCATCGTCGTTGCAAACCAATACCAACGGCGTGGGCGTGGGATTGTTTGATTCGCTCCGTATTTCTAACACGCTTACTTTCAAAGCATCAAAAGCTGGATACGCCGACACCACTTTAGACGGCGGCACAGTGCAGAAATTTATAGAACTTCCTGAGGAGGAGCGCACAATGTATCTCCGTCCGCTTACCACCTCGCTTGTATTCTACAATACCGATGGCAGCAAACCATTGTCGGGTGTTAAAAACGAAATCCGCATCAACGGCAGTTTCAAAGCTACCGAATACAGCAACGCACATGGCGAGTTTACCGTTCTGGGCATTGGCGAAAACGACAAGATTTCTATCACTGCTTCTAAAACAGGCTATATCACCAACAGCACCAAGGTTAAAAACGCTTTATTATCGCAGCTCAACACCAAAGAGAGCCGTACTATACCGTTGAATGTTAAGCCTACACCTCCCCCCGCTCCTACCCCATCGCCCACTCCCACACCCAATGTTCCACCTCAAAACGACCTAAAAGGACAGAGTGGCGACCTCCGTATCAACCTTCAATGGTATTCAAAAACCGACCTTGACCTTCACGTTATCGACCCCTGCGGCAATGAGATATTCTTCAGCCGTCGCAAAGCAAGTTGCGGCAGCGGTACAGGCAACCTCGACCTCGATGCCAACGCTATTATCGGTACTACCAACCGTCCGCAAGAAAATATCTATTGGTTGAAACCCAAGGCAGGAAATTACACCGTTAAAGTGGTATGTTTCAAATTCCGCGAAAAAACTGCACACAGTTTGAATTTCAACGTTTCTATAGTAGACAAATACGGACGTAAAGATTATCGTGGCTCTATCAACAAGGGTCAAACCGTAGAAGTTACACGTTACAATTACCGCGACTAATAATAAACCATTTTAAAGAACATCAAACTATTATGAAGAAACTTCTGTCAGCAGCCGTAGCATTATTAGCTTCCCCCTATGCCCGACACCCTTGCCATCAACGCCGCCCGCAAAGGCAATTTTATATTCTTCGACATCGGCGGAGGTATGAACAATGTAGCGTTTAAAGTTGATTCATACGGCAGTAAAGCACCCGGATATGGATTATCAGCACGTTTGGGTTACCGATATTTTTTCGCCCCTAACCGGGGAATTGGCGTAGGTGTTATCGAGCGTGTTTTGCCGCCAATTATTGTTTTCTTAAAAAAGAATCCCGACGTTGTAAAAATGGAGGTTTCGGCGCACACCGACAATATTGGTTCTGATGCTTACAACCTCGACCTTTCTAAACGCCGTGCCCGCACTGTGGTTAATTACCTTATAAAACAAGGTGTTGAACCCGAACGCGTTGTGGCTGTAGGTTATGGCGAAAGCCGTCCGCTCAACGACAACTCTACCGACGAAATGCGCGAAATCAACCGACGTGTAGAATTTGTGATTTTGGCATTAGACGACACCAAAAAGCCTAAAAAGAAAGAAGATGAATAACCCACAATAAAAGGCAAATAAAAAAGGGGGCGTTTCCGCTCCCTTTTTTATTTGTATATAAAATGTTATTGATTACTTAATTACAGACTTCGCATCAGCAATAGCCTTATCCAATCCGTCGGGATTTTTGCCGCCTGCTGTAGCGTAGAAAGGCTGTCCGCCGCCACCACCGTTGATGGCTTTGCCTGCCTCTTTTACAATGGCGCCAGCGTTGAGATTGCGCTCTTTCACAAGATTCTCGCTCATAATAACAGAGAGAAGCGGTTTGCCGTCAAACAATGCACCGAGAACGATGAAAGAGTTGTCTAATTGCTGACGAATCTGAAACGAGAGGTCTTTCAACAAATCTTTGCTGCCAACGCTTACTCGTTCTGCAATTACGTTTACACCGTTGATGTTCTGTACTTTGGCAATGAGAGCATCCTTAACGCCTGCAAGTTTCTCGTGTTCGAGCACGTCGATCTGTTTTTTGAGTGCAGCGTTGTCGGCAACGAGAGCCTCCACCGACTTGATGATATCATCTTCGGCCTTAGCCTTAAACATAAGTTTGAGAGCCGATGTAATAGCGCACTGTTTAGCAGCGTATTCTTCGGCAGCCTTGCCTGTGAGAGCCTCAATACGGCGAATACCTGCTGCCACTGCGGTTTCGGTGATAATCTTGAAGAATCCGATGCGTCCAGTGTTGCTGATGTGAGTACCGCCGCAAAGTTCGATGCTGTCGCCAAATTTTACCACACGCACCTTGTCGCCGTATTTCTCGCCGAAAAGTGCAATAGCTCCAAGAGCCTGAGCATCTTTGATAGGCATATCGCGATGTTCTTCAAGGGCGATGCCTTCGCGGATTTTTTCGTTGACGAACTGCTCGGTGCGGGCAATCTCCTCGTCGGTCATTTTGCTGAAATGGCTGAAGTCGAAACGGAGATAATAGCTGCAAACCATTGAACCTTTCTGTTCAACGTGTGTACCAAGAATTGAACGGAGAGCCTCGTCCAAAAGGTGAGTTGCGCTGTGATTACGTTCTATAGCAGCACGTTTTTCGGCATCCACAACAGCGTGGAATGTTGCTTTAAGGTCTTCGGGAAGTTCCTTAACAATATGAACCGAAAGACCGTTCTCCTTCTGAGTGTCGGTGATGTAGGTTTTTTTGCCATTGGCCTCGATATAGCCGCAGTCGCCTACCTGACCGCCCATTTCGCCGTAGAATGGAGTCTTGTTGAATACTATTTGATAGAAGTTTTTGCCTTTGGCTTCTACCTTGCGGTAACGACAGATTTTAACTTCTGATGCTGTTTCGTCGTAGCCGGTGAACTCCTCAGTAGAGAAGTTGTTAACCTCTTGCCAGTCGCTACTTTCGATTTTAGCATCGTTGCGGCTTCGCTCTTTCTGAGCGTTGAGTTCCTGTTCAAACTCGGCTTGATTATGTGTGAGTCCTTTCTCTTTGAGAATAAGTTCTGTAAGGTCGAGGGGGAAACCATAAGTATCGTAAAGCACAAACACTGTTTTGCCGTCTATTTCTTTCTTGCCCTCTTTCATGGCCTGCTCCACAACCTTGTCTAAAAGGCGGATACCAGTTTCCAAAGTACGAAGGAATGAAGTCTCCTCCTCTACCATCACCTTTTCGACGATGTCTTTCTGAGCATTGAGTTCGGGATAAGCCTCGCCCATAACCGAACGGAACACAGGAAGAAGTTTGTACATAAAAGGTTCAGCCTGTCCGAGGAATGTGTAAGCGTATCGTACAGCACGGCGGAGAATACGGCGGATAACGTAGCCAGCCTTTGCATTAGCGGGCAACTGTCCGTCGGCAATGGCAAACGAAATTGCACGGATATGGTCGGCAATAACGCGCATAGCCACGTCGGTTTCTTGTTTGGCACCGTACTTAATGCCGGTGAGACGGCTGATTTCTTGTATAACGGGTTGGAAAATATCAGTATCATAGTTGCTCTGTTTGCCTTGGAGAGCCATACAGAGACGTTCAAATCCCATACCTGTATCCACATGTTTTGCAGGTAGAGGCTCAAGGTGACCATCAGCGCAACGGTTGAACTGCATAAACACAAGGTTCCAAATTTCAATTACTTGGGGATGGCTCTGGTTAACGAGTTTCACACCGGGAAGTTTTGCACGTTCCTCGTCGCTGCGAAGGTCGATATGGATTTCGCTACAAGGACCACACGGACCAGTTGCACCCATTTCCCAGAAGTTGTCGTGCTTGTTGCCCATAATTACGCGGTCGGCGGGCAAATGTTTGAGCCAATAACCTTTAGCCTCGTCGTCGGGTTCGAGGTTTTCATCTTTAGCACCTTCAAAGACGGTTGCATAGAGGCGGCTGGTATCGAGATGAAGCACATCAACAAGAAATTCCCAAGCCCAGTCGATAATTTCTTTCTTAAAATAGTCGCCGAAGCTCCAGTTTCCAAGCATCTCGAACATTGTGTGGTGATAAGTGTCGTGACCCACTTCTTCGAGGTCGTTGTGCTTACCCGACACGCGGAGACATTTTTGACTATCTGCCACACGTTTGCTTGCCGCGGGTTCGTTGCCAAGGAAAATATCCTTAAATTGGTTCATACCTGCGTTGGTAAACATCAATGTAGGGTCGTTTTTAACCACCATCGGAGCCGACGGCACTATCTTATGTTGCTTTGACGCAAAAAAATCTAAATAGGCTTTGCGTATTTCCTGTGAAGTCATCATTTTAAAAATCGTTTTTTTTACATAAAAATTATGCTGCAAAATTATTCATTTTATTGTTATTTTTTGTACCTTAATCAAAAAAATCTTACAATGTTGTTTAAAATTTTTGGTAATATTGTTTAATTACTTAGGCTCTATACTGCGGTTATCAATTATCTTTATACTGTTATTCGCAGTAATAATACAATTGGTATAAACAAAAAAAAGAATAAGACCACCGAAGCAGTCTTATTCTGATAAATTAATGTTTAACCTTTAAAATTTATTATTAAAATCTGTATCCATTACTGGATAATTATTCGTTTTACCACGGTCTTGCTCGGGGTTGAGAGACGTAAGATGTAAACACCTGCGCGATGCGAGAAATCTAAGTGGATAGTATCATCGTAAACGGTTTTGGTGATTATTACACGTCCCGAAGAGTTTACAAGAATCATCTGTACCGAGCCGGTTTCATCCAACAGAGAGCCAAGCTCCACATTAACAAGACCGTTTGATGGAACAGGATAAACCTTAACATCAACGCTCTCAACAATTGTGGGCACAATCGGCTCAAAACCATAATTGTCGTTATCATCAGGCTCGGGAGCAACAGGCTCAGGAGCAACAGGCTCATTAACCTCATCGCCACCAATTATCAACTCACCATTATCATTTTGATTAACCTCCGGCACAATCACCTCAATATTACCAATAACCACAGAATCTACTACCTCGGGCTCAGGTTCGGGCTCTGGCTCGGGTTCGGGCTCAGGCTCGGGTTCGGGATCGGGATCTGGAAGAAGCTCGAAGACGAGTTTGAAACGCGAATTGTTAGTACCCTTAGCCACATCTATCTTGGTAGCAAAACCTTCGGCAAGTTCGGTGGTAGTGTTATTTTCAGCATCAAACAAGTAGACTTTGGCATTGTTGACGGTAAACTTCTTTACATACAAGGTATAAGTACCTGCAGTAGAGGTAGTATATCCGAGCGGAATTTCGCCGCCATCTTTTACCGAAGTGGGCATACCATTAACCATCAAACGTTCAAAGAAGTTAGGACCTACCGAGTAGAAGTTGAGTATACCAGCATCTTTTGATTCTTGCAAATAAGCATCATAATCAGAATCAAAACCACTTGTAGCATCATCGCGGAAATATACCACGCTTTGGAATATTCCACCGTTGCCCGAAGTGTTGAATACAATCTTGTCTACGCTATTGTTGCCCGAAGTACCGCTCTTGAGCAGAGTTCTTTCATTGCCATGGATGAGACAATTTTGTGGGAATGATACTACGCCTTTTCTTCCAGCTGCATTAGGAGTTGCGTGTACAAAGAAACTTTGACCTGCTGCAATGATGGATGGATCATAATTAGGATCTACAACTCCAGATGCTTCGGATGCGTGCTTCTGATAACAGAACGACTTATTAGAAACATTATCGTGAACGTATACTGTTTGGTCTACATTTATAAATTCCATTAGGTTGATATCCACAGCCGAAAGGAATGGGTTGGGAATAAAGTTCCAACCGTCGAGACCGTTAATAACTGCTTCATTTTCACCGTTTTCAATCAAGTCGTTGGCAGTAAAGTCAACCGTTCTGCTGTATCCTGAACCTATTTTAGGCATAGGATTACCAGTAAACGAGAATGCACGGTCGCGTCCTTCGTAGCTGCAGAGCAAGTATGCGCTGTCGATGTTGTTTACATCGGGATTTTTAAACAATTCCCATGCATGTTTAAGGATTGAGGGATTGACATCTGAAGATTGATTACCAGAATAATGATAATATTTTTTGTCACCATCAAGGTTTATTGCCTCGTTATAATAAAAGATATCGTAAGCGGGATGCACAATGATGTTTTTATTAAATCCAGTTACGGGAATAGCCATACGTTCAAATATTAGGTTACGTACATAACGCTCAAAAGTAACCTTGCCAGAATAGCTACCATAATAGATAAGCGAACCCGACGGAGGTATAGAGTGCTTGTTGTCGATAGAGACCGAAGGAGCTTTGAGAGTGAGGGTGCTACCATTTGACACTAACACATCGGCAAAGACTGTAAGCGCACCACGCGATTGAATTGTAAGAGAAGCATTGTTGGTAAGTTTGATAAACTTAGCCTCGGCAGACTCTCCTTCTTTGATAATAGGATAGTTAGAAGTAGACACCAAACCAATCATCACAACGTCAGATTTTTTGGGCACTTTATGACCGCTCCAGTTTTCTACATTAAACCAATCGTTGTCTTCTTTACCAGTCCAGTCGAATGAGATAGTACCGGTGTGGGCAAGAGTGTAAATGTATTGTGTGCCGGGTGTATGCGACATTGAAGCAGGCACCGACTTAACATTACCAGTAAGAGCGGTAATAGGAGTAGGGTTAGCATCAATCTTGCGCCACTTGTCGTTGATATAGTTGGTAATACATACGTTTTGCAGCGAAGTTGCATCATCAGAAATCAAGTTAATCTCATCCCAACGGAGAGTAAGACCAAAAGTAGCATTAGCGTTTTGAGTTGTGGTTTTGGGTGTAACTTCCCAATATTCCGAACGGTCGACGCTTAGAATACCCTCATCATATTTTTCGGGATTACCGCAATATTCGTGGGGCATGTACAAGTATCGTACTGTAACATATCCTTTACCTGAATTATCGCCAGGATTGTAGTTGTATACAGTAAAGTGTCCAAGACGGTTGTCCTGTTCAGAAGCATTGTTGAGGTGGCTACCAACGGGGAATGTCCACGAACCAGATGTAAGAATCTTTTTGGTAAGCGGACCATTTACAAAACGGTCTTTGTTGTAGCCCTGAACGGTAGATTCGTGGTCTTCGAAAGCATTATCAATAGTTAAAGGATGTTCGTAGTTGGTATTGAGCACACCTTTGTAAAACTTCAAGTGCTGAACAATATTGATGGGAAATTCAACAGTTACTCCCTTAAGCGAAGAGTTTTCAATTTCCAAAATATTCACATTCAATGTACCAGGATCAAAACCGTCATCGTGACGGAATCGCTGATGTTTGCTGCCGCACATCTTGATAATACTTACAATACCTTCGGTAGGTAACACGAATTTACCTTTGTTGTAGATAAAGTCGCCATAAATATTCCAAGTGGCACCGTATTGGTTTTCGATAGTCAAATTATCGTCACCGTGGGCTGTGAAATTACCGTTGGCAATAAGCACATCGGAATTAAGTTCGCGCTTGCCAGTACCAGTAAACTCTACATTGTTGAAAGTATTGCGGTTGATGGGATATTGATAGTCTCCATCGCCAGCAAACTCAATAGTACCACCAGTTTCTGCTTTCACAAACTTGGTATAGTTGCTCTTGGGTAATGAACCAGAGGTGGTTACCAACCTGCCTTTACCGGCTATCATACAAAAGATATGACCCTTAGTGTCACCGAGGTTCAATAAACCAGGATCAGGTAGTTTGGTATGCTGGTCGAGATGTACAAAATAGCAGTACTTAACATTCTCCGATATGTCAACATTATGCAACACATACACAATAGCAGTAGGATCAGGGCCGTTTCCGGGTACAGAAACCTCATTCCCATTTTCGTCGGTGGTTTTCTGTGTGGTAACAATATCACCAAAATTATCACGAACCAATTCACCATCGCCGTCAAGTTGGGCATACTCCCATGTAGAAGGATCGTTCCAATCACCGTTTTTCACAGATACGTAAACCAATATCTTACCCGGCAGAGCACCTTTGCCATCTTCGTCAACAAGGCCTGCGGTATAATCGCCTGTGATATTGTCGTCGTTGTTCATCGGAAAAAGCAAATCGTTAGTTCTAAAAATGATAGAACCTCTGTCGTAAGTATCTTCCATCATCTGAGTACGATCCCATTTGGTTTTGCCAAGCAGCAATCGAGCAGATACATAGTGATTTTCACCAGGAACCTTATTGGCTGCATGATAATCAGTGTTATTGTCATCAATATGATGATTATTGAACTCGATTTGACCTGCAAAATTTGTAGTACCATTCGACAATATTCTCCAATAATATTGCAATGCGTTTTGCTTAGGCCCTGCGGTAAGCCACGACGGGCAAGCTGTGTAGTTGGCAATGGTGGGGTGGTAGTCGTTGACGGGTATGATGGTAAACGATGCACCCTCGTTGATAGTGATTTGAGAAATCTTGGCTGGTGTATATTTGCCCGGAACTCCGATAGGCAAGAGCACATAGCTTTCGTTGCCACTGAATATTTTTTGAATACCACATTCAGTAGATGTAAATGTAATCATCTTGTCCTTATTAAAATCAGAGCCTTCCACAGTAGCCACATTTTTATCGAGAGTAAGGGTGGTGGTGGCCATATTGAGTATACCCGATGTAATAATCAGATTATCAGTAACGGTGAGATTTTGACCGTTAAAATTGGTTACCTTTACGCCATACAACCCATTGTCGATATTTAGTTTTGATGTGGTGCCGGTAGCCATAACTGATATCTCCTTGGTGTTTCCGCTATTAAGAGTGATACCACCGTTGCCTTTGTAAGCACCATTGGCATTGGTGTATGTAGTTTGCACGGTAATAGCTCCGTTGCCGGTGAGTGTGGCAGACTCGCCGATCGAGAGTACATTTTTTATAATAGAATTATTGTTGAAAACCACACCGTTGGCACTTGTGTTGGTTATCGACACATTGTAAAAATTCTGATTATCTTTGGTGGTAACGTTCTGCTGAGCTTCGCCACAAAATACCACTTCATTATTTCCTGCTTCGAATGTGCCGTCTACTGTAAAATCACCATTGAGGTTCATCTTCCAGTTGTTAGAGTTGAAAATGGATTTATCCTTAACTGTAAGGCTGCCAAGCACTGTTAATTCCACATCCTTGATACCCATGGCGGTAGCCGAACTATTGCCAAGTATCATATTAGGCATAGGAGTGTTAGCAGTGATATTGAATTGACCATTGTCGAAATAGAAAGTAGAACCTGCTATCTTGGCATCTGTTTTATAAGCATTCATCACAAATTCGGTAGAAGTGCCAGATTTAAAATACACCTTAGTACCGTTAACAAAATTAAGTGTGCTCCTTGATGTAATATCCACCTGAGAATTTGATACAGCATTATTGCACGAACCTCCGCCCACTACAATCGAAGCATCAGACGATGTTATGTTCCAGTGCAAGACACCTGATGTAGAGGGTTTTGGACACAAATCGGTGCCTACATTAAATGTTGCATGAGCGATATTCAACTCAGTTTGATCTGTTTCTAAGTAATAGAAGTGACCCTTGTCATCGAGCACAGCACCATCGTTGAGGTTGAGCACTCCACCAAGAGTGATACCTGTACATTCATCTGTAACATTCAGAGTAACACCTTTATTGGCAGTAAGTGTAGCACCTTCGGGGATAACAAAATCCTGTCCGCCGGTGCTGAGAGGAACTTTTTGACCATTAACATCAAAAATTACCTCACCGCTCTTCATTACAAGAGTTTTTTTGTCGGTACTATCACCTGCAAGAGCATCGTTGAAATTAACTTTAACATCAGATAGTTTGATAGAACTACCGGGCTCTTTGTTGATAACCATTTGCTTAACATTAAAGAGGAAGTTAGTTGTGGTAACTTCTACCGAATCATTTTGGTCGCCAGCAAACTCAAGTGTAACATAGTTATCATCATTATACAAATCAAAGCCTACCTTCAAAGAAGCATCCTCTTGCTCTTTATTAACAATATTACCGGTAATAACTAAACGGTTGCCACCTTTATTATCTTGACTTGTTCCGTCAATTGTTACAAGTTTATCACCAAATCTATTATTTCCTGAAACGGAAACATCATGTTTAAAGTCAAAGTCCACATCATTGGTAATAAGAGTGTCGGTTTTACCAGCAGTAAAAATAATATTACCACCGCCATATCCACCGAGCGACAAAGAACCGCAAGT
This sequence comes from Bacteroidales bacterium, assembly GCA_016293845.1. Classification (GTDB taxonomy): domain Bacteria; phylum Bacteroidota; class Bacteroidia; order Bacteroidales; family UBA3824; genus UBA3824. Next base: position 61,983 of record JAEDDH010000004.1, read on the forward strand.
TACATCATATCCATTAAGTTTTAACGATGAAGAACCCATAAGGTTAAGTATGTTTCTAACATGGAGTTCCCTATCGTACGTAAATGTGGCATCCTGATCATTATTATGCTCGAAAGTTACATTTGGGAAATCGCCATCGTGTTCGAGATGAAAAGTATAGTTAGTAGAACTCGGAGAGAAATGATAGAAACTATCATCATTGGCATCAAACTCCGAACAGTCGGCTTCCAAGTCAAACACACCATCTTTCATAAACTGGATTTCACCTATACCAGAAATAGCTCCTACCTTACTTCCTGTTACATAAATACGCAAACGACCTAATTCTGGTTGAGTTTCAAAATTTTTAAAAATTATCTTTCCAATATTATCAATAGCGGAATATACCTTAACAAAGGTGTATCCTTCGATAATGCAAATATCACCTGCTTGAGGTGTTGCGGGGGTGATTGTTCCAAAAATATTCCAACTATTGGAATAAAAATTAATTTCCTTTTGTTTCGAACTACCTTCTGGCTGCGTAACAATCAATATTCGCATTCCTTCTGAATTGGCCTTTAAACCAGCAGTATAGTCTCCAGATTTTAACGATGGGCTGTCGGTACAATTGTTATAAGTAATTAATGTAGAATTTTTAATACGATGAACCGTTTTTGTAATAGGATTAGGATATATTAGTTTTGGTTCTTTACCTTTAACTCTACTGCTTTCTGATTCAGTTCCGTAATTGTCACCTTGTTTGGTATAAATGGTTTCAGAGTGGCCATCATTATATTCATAAGAATATACTTCGTCAGAAGACCAGGTATAATCATAATAATTAGTTCCCAAAAAAGAAATTCTATATGAAGCACTTGAGCAAAAATACGATTGATAAGTAGTTACATTTCCTCCATGAGTAGTTTCATCATACTCCAAAGTCTCTGTAACACGACTATTATCGTTAGAGGTTGTCCAATTATCAAAAAGAGCTAAAGTTGAGTACTTATTATTTACAGCACCATTAGTATAACCAAATTGTAATGCAAATATGCAACTATTATTCTCCTCTGTTTTCACTTTCCAATAACAAGGTAAATTATCTCCCTTATCCGTTTTCAAACACGGATGTTGTTTGCCTACTGCACCTATTGTTATATATTCTGCATTAAATGTAACATCTCCATTTTTTGCGGTGATATAAGCCGGAGCGTAATAAGAGCTTGTACCAATATGCCAAGTGGCTACAGTAGCATCCTTTGCAACATTTACTTTTTCTGGTACATACAAACACAATCCAGCCGAAGCCTTATCGCCGTTGTTTACAAAATAATGGTCGGGACCTCCATTTGTAACCTCGTGCAATTTTATTACATGCGCATTAAGGTAGCATTTACCTTTATTAAAGGTGTATGTGTTAGCTGTAATGTTGCTGCCGAGGTTTACGGTGGTTACGTTTTGTACTATAGTGCCGTATTCGCCAGTGCCAGAGATTATCTTGTTGTCACCGTTGAAATTGAGCGTACCAATCATTTCGCCATTGTTTATCACGTTGCCCGAAACGGTTATGCTGTTTGCTCCAGTGTTGAGTATGCCCGAAGCAATCTCCAAGTCTTTATTATCAGCAAGAGTTACATCATTGTTGAGTATTACCGATTTACCTACGCTCTTGTCGATTTTCAAGGCAGTGGGTTTAAAAGAAGCCGGCAAAGAAACGGTAGCATCTATATCACCGTTAAGAGTTATAAGCGATCTGTCTTGGAAATTAAAACTTGCACCTGTGCCAACAGTGAAGTTGCCGCCAACAGTAAGGTTTTTTGCAGAGCCGTTGAGCCCTACTGAAACATTGCTGGCAACGGTAAGGTGACGGAGCACTTTAAGGTCTTGGTTAAAATTGATATTTTGATTAATTGTAAGATCCCAGAAATCTTTTTTGGTACTAATATTAGCACCGTCTTTATTAATAATAGTGTGTCCGCCAGATATAGCACCGAGAGTGGTGTTAACTGTTAAATTCTGCACATACATAGTGCCGCCCTTAACAGTGTAAGTGGCGTTTGGCGAATTTATATTGATATTGGGAGCGGTAAGCGTGCCGCCTTCTTGATAGAATGTACAGCCTTTTACATCGGCTCCGGCCGAAAGGTTTTCGATAGTGGCTTCGCCTTGATATAACGACACCTTGCCACCATTATTTAAAGAGATGGTCTTGCCGTTGAGTATACCCGACGAACCATTTTCGTTGCCAAGAGCAAGTTCACCATTTACTATAATTTCACCGTTGTTGGTTACCGAACCGCCGGCAATTTGCAGTTTGGCATTCTGCGGAATAGTATATTCACCGTTTGAAAGCGGAGATATTGCTATATTTGAACCTATTATCAACGATCCCGATTGCAAGTTGATAGGATTGTTTTGCGATAGTTTGAGTTTGTTGGTAGATTCTGCCAAGATGGTGGCTGAATAGTTGGCTGTGCCTTTGTTTACTACAATATTGTTGATATAGGCAGCTGTGGCAGATTTGATGTTAAAAATCTGATTGCTATTGTCAGAAAGCAGTGCCAATTGACCTTTGATATCAAACTCGCCAGAGTTGATAATATTGCCGTAGGTAGAAATCACTACGTTTTCTTTGCCTACAAATTTGGCGTTTTCGCTTATTACAAATTCGCCAAGCACCGCAATATTTTTTTCGGCGGTAAAAGTGCCATACGGCACACGCAACTCGCCAAATGTAAGATTATCATTTTTGGCATTAACACTTCCTATGCCTATGATGATTTTTAAATTTTTGTAGTTTTGAATATTGCGTTCCAAATTGATATTATTACCCTTAAAGGTAACGTTGCCAGTGTAGGTATCGCCACCGTCTGCCACCTGCGGATATTTGTCGCCGTGTAGGGTAAGCAGTCCACCGCCCTCAAATGCGCCAAACTGAGGTAAAGCTGCGTCGTTGGTAATTGTAATCGACGACTGTGTTTCAAGATGTACTAATGCAGCCTTGGCAACGGTAGGACCCTGTATAGTAACATTACTTTTGATATACACCACATCGCGTTCGGTGGGGAGGGCATCCACATCAGATGGCGATTCGTCGCTATACGACCAAGTGGCAAGATCGTTCCAATCGCCTCCGCCAGGACGGACATAGAATGTTTTAGATTCTGACACCTGCGCATATACTCCGCTGCTGATGCACACGGCCAGAATCACTGCGGCAAGTTTCATGATAGTTTTCATGGTTGTATGTATGGTTGTTTTCATGGTTGTAATCTTTAAAAACAAGGTTAGAATATTGTGGCTTATTGCCTCATATATTAGACTCAAAAATAGTGCAATTTGTTTCAATACATAAATTAATTTTGATTATGATAATGTTATTTTTTTTGAATTGTTGCACATACTATACGACGGTAAACGTGCATTTTACATCGCGGGCTGTGCGGAAAGGTAAGGACAGAGCGGTGTTTGGGGGCAACGGCTCTGCGGAAACATCAACCCCTAATCAAAATATAATCGATAGCAAAGCGGAAAGGAAAGGGCAGAGAGGTGTTTGGGGGCAACGGCTCTGCGGAAACATCAACTCTCACTTATAAATATATATGTTAGCATTAGGAAAAATCTAATATGATATATCATACAATCGTTTTTCTTGTTAGCAAATTGATATTCAAGATATAAATCATTATTATTGAATTATGCCGACATTAGAAAACAATGCTAATAGTATACAACATTTCTGTGCCAAGAGCATCATTCACCGCCGAGGGATTACATCAACACAGAGGAAAGGTTAAAAAAAACGCCTCACCCTTAAGCCGTTAGATAGCGTATGCCACAAACAAGCGGTCTAACCTTGCACCGTGGGTTAGCCAACACCGCTTTAAAGCGATTGTAGACGGCATCAACAGCGAGGAAATAAGAATATTTTAATATATTTAATATTTTTGGTACAAAATATTTGCAAATATGATATTTATATTATACTTTTGGCGCGATATTTAATTATTAAACAAACAAAGTAAAAACAAAATGGCACAGACACAACTATATATGTCAAGTGTATCATTACACAAATTGAGATTAGAAATGCTCTCAGAGCTTGCAGCAAAACTCGTAAAGGCTGGTTCGGCTGCCAAAGAAACAACAACAAAAGCAATGGTGGCTAAGCTAAAAGAGGTGGCCAACGAGTTTAACACTGCCAAAACCAAAGAGAAAACCAACCAAAGCACTCAGATTACGCAGCAGTATCTTGAGATTCTCAAAAAGCGCTACAACGCTCTCGGCGGATGCCTCAAAGCCGCCAAAAACAGCGGAGTGATGGAAAAAGAGGCGGCAGCTGCCAACATTATCCCCAAATACGCCAATGTTACATCGGTGTTTGGGCTCAAGAGCGAGGCTATCGGCCGTATCGAAAAGGCTATTGCCAACCTTCGCACTATTAAAGACCAGGATTTTGAAACTATCGGCGCTTCTGACTACATCGCCGCTCTTGAAGATACTATCGAGGAATACCGCACAGCGGTGATTTCGCGTGTGGACATAAAGGTAGAGAAAAGCAAAGCAGTGATAACAGGCCGCGACAACATTATCAAAACTATTCAAAGCCTGCTCACCGCCATCAAATACGCTCAAGACTGCCTCAACGGCAGCGAAAGCGAATTGGTACAATCGTACAACACTATATTTGCCGAAATAGCCACCACGCTAAAAATCATGGCCACCATGCGCGCCAAAAACAAGAAAGAATAACTATCATACATCCATTTATTCCTTGAACGGGGCGGGCAGTGTTTGTCCGCTCCATTTTTTATTATGCCCTTTGAATTAATAAATTTTAATATTGCGTTAATATTCCTTTTTATATCTTTGCAGCCTGAAAACAAAACGATAAAAAACATAGTTCTTTTACAGAAATGATTTCAAGGCGAATTCTCAGGATAAAGGTTTTGCAAACCATCTATTCCTACTATCAAAATGGTGACGGCGACATTGCCCGATACGAAAAAGAGTTAGATTACAGCATAGGCAGATCTTACGACCTTTACTTTATGCTCCTCCGGCTCGGTGTGGATATATGCCAATACGCCAACGACCGCATCGAAAGCAACAAACAAAAGCTCTTGGCCACCGCCGACGACCTCAATCCTAACATGAGGTTTGCCAACAACAAACTTATTGCACAGCTCAGCGAAAACTCCGCTCTCCAAAAGCGTCTGTCGTCGAGCAAACTTTCGTGGCGGAAGACACCAGAGCTTATCAAACGTATTTACAACGATTTGGTGGCTTCCGACCAATACGCCGAATATATGAATGCCGAGCGTTCGTCTTACGAAGACGACAAAAAAATCATCGAATTCCTTTTTGAAAACGTGGTGTGCGAGTGCGACCTCTTTTACCAGACTCTCGAAGAGATGAGCATATACTGGACCGACACCGCCGAGTTTATCATCGGAATGGTTTTGCGCACAATAGAGCGTTACCGCATTGGCTACGACAGCGAATACAAGCTGATGCCGATGTACAAAAACGAAGACGACGGCACTTTTGCCCGCAAGCTTTTCGACAAGGCTGTGGCTTCGAGCGAAAGCTACCGCAAGTTGATTTCAGACAACACCACCAACTGGGATGTGGAGCGTATCGCTTTTCTCGACATACTCATTATGCAGACAGCTATCGCCGAAATCGAAACTTTCCCCGAAATTCCGCTCAAGGTTACTTTCAACGAATATATCGAACTTGCTAAGCACTACTCCACAAGCCGAAGCAGCAACTTTATCAATGGTGTGCTCGACAAGATTGTGCAGATTCTCCGTGAGGAGAAACGCATTATGAAAGTGGCTGAGAATAATTCATAATTGATCATTGATAATAGATATGAAACACCTTATATATATAGTAGCGATGATGCTGATGGTGGCAGCTTGCACAAGTGCTCCCAAGGGCAGCCAAACCGCAGAGCAACAGCAATCCACCGACTCTATTGTAATAAAAGGCAGCTTTAAGTTCGACACCACAGTGTTTAACTTTGGCACCATACTCGAAGGCGAGCAGGTGAGCACCGAGTTTTCGTATCTCAACACTGGCAAAGCCGACATCATTATCGCTAAAATAGAGACATCGTGCGGCTGCACAGTGCCCGAATACGACAAAGACCCCGTAAAACCCGGCAACAGAGGTTCGATACGCGTGCGTTTCGACAGCAACGGCAAAAGCGGTACTCAATACAAAACCATCAGAATATTCTCAAACAGTGAAGAGGATATTTTTGAACTTGTAATCACTGGCGAAGTAAAACACGAATTATAAACATATAAATATTAATACATGGACACATTATTTACACTCCTTACAGCCGCTGCCGACCCGTCTCAGCAACAGCAAGGATTCAGCGGGTCGTTTATCTTTATGGTAGTAGCCATGATAGCTGTATTCTATTTCTTTATGATACGCCCTCAGCAAAAACGTCAAAAAGAGCTTCAGAAGTTTCGCGACGAACTTAAAGCTGGCGACAAAATCGTTACCATCGGCGGCATCCACGGCATAGTACAGTCGATCAACGAATCAACAATCATTGTGGCTATCTCCGAAAACGTTAACGTCAGCTTTGAGAAATCAGCTATCATCAAAGACAACTCTGATATGCAGCAGCAGTAATGCGTAATTCATAATTCATAATGCATAATTCATAATGCATAATTCATAATTGGCAATTCACCATTATGAATTATGCATTTTTCATCAATAATATTTTTCTTTACATTTTCTCAATACGGCTTTAATTTTGTGCTTAATAATTAGTTAGCAAAGGTTTAACTACAATATATTGCCAGAAATTTTTTGGTGCGGAGTAAAGACCGTACTTTTGCGGCGACTTAACAAAACCACCAGAACAATGAATAACCTTATTAAAACCAGCGCGATGGTAATCGCACTTACTTTGGCCGGCAGTACGGGCAGCCCGTTAATGTCGGAACAGAACCCCAAGTTTGAATCGGCCACTGCCGGAGGAAACGAATTTGACCTTGACCATGCGCTCGACCAAAGCTGGGAACAAAACTACGAAGAAGTTATAGCCTTTATCAAACAACACGAAGGCTTTGCCAACGGACGCGCTTATCGCTGCGTTGCCGGCAGCCTCACAATCGGCTACGGCCACATTATCCGCAAAGGAGAACATTTCCCCACCCAAATTACCAAAGAGCAGGCCGACAGCCTTCTACGCTCCGACTTCCGTCAGGCAATACGCACAGCCGAACGCCTCACCAACCTCAAAGGAAGCCGCAAACTTGCAGTAGCACACTTTATATTTAGCAAAGGTTGTGGAGCTTTCAGCAAAAGCGCACTCCGCAAAGAAATTGCTCTCAATGGCGACATCGACCGCGAGTTTATGCGCTGGTGCTGGTATACCGAACCCGGAACTAAACAAAAAGTAAAATCAAAAGTAGCAGAAGGCATATCGCGCTGGGAATGCAAGATGTGGCACCGCGACGACAACCTCTATGCTTGGGGTAGATACTTTGAATAATGCATAATGCATAATTATAATTGAGAATTATGTATTTCTATAATTTTTCAGCCGTTAATACCATGTCGCCGTCTTGTATGGCGTGAAGGTTGTCGATACCGTCAACAACTGAGGCAAAAACACTGCTGCGGAAGCTGCCCACCACATCGAGACTCAGTGTCGCAAACCATTTGTTGCTGCACACATTCATCTCGGTATTGGGCGCAAGCGACACACAACCCTCCGACACAGTACCGAAATATGGTTCGCACGGAATCACCACATCACGGGTCTGGTCAAATTCAGAAATGCTTCCATCGTTGGCGATGATATCAGGCGAACGGAAAAAGAGCGTGGTATTGTTGAAATATCCAGCCTCCACAAGTTTAAGGAAATATTGCACAGCCACAGGAGCTTGATTTACCTTTAATTGCAAAACCACATCACCACGAGAGGTTTTAAGTTTCACCTTTTGGTCGGGCTCAATATTCACAATGTAATTCCAATCGGGCATTACAAAAGAGCTTTCTCTCTTGTATTCAATATCTTGACCGTTGATAGTTTTGATAGCGGCAAGAATCATGCGGTAATATTTTTCGTCTTGGGGCAGGCTGCATTTGTTGAGAGCCTGATTTAGATAATAAGTATTGCCCACAAAAAGTTGAAGCTTATCGAAATGATCGGCAATGGTGGCGGCGGCAAGAGCGGCAAGTTCGGGAGTGCCACGCACCACAGTTTTACGGAAAATCTCATAAAACTCTTTGTAGAGCGACGTATTGCCCTCCTTAACACTGCGGCGACTTGCGGCATCAAATCCGGGCTGTTCAAACATATAAATCAGAGCTTTAAGCGCCGACATACGGGTAACACGGTTTTCGGAATAGAGAATTTGCCATTCCACAAACCTAAAACCCTGGATACTTGAACCGAGGGCAAGCGTAAGAGCCTCGCGTTCGCAGATATTGCTTGTTACGCCAATACCCTCCACAATAGCATCTGTGAGGGCTTTGATATCGTTGGAATATTTAAGCACTGCGCCACGCATGATGGCACGCGATTTCCAGCAAGTGATATTGTCGGACATTTGACGGTAGAGCACCGTATCAGCCTTTACACCCTTGTTGAGAATAAACTCGGCAGCCTTAGAAGCAATACGGTCGTCGGCATTGTAGGCAAGGTCTACCATCTCTTGTTTAAAATCCTTGTATTTAAAACTTGAACACGATTCGATAGCAGCAATCTTGATACGGTAGTCGATAGTATCTTGAGTAATAATGCGCTGGAGAAGATATTGCGACCGTTCGGTATGGCAGTTGCGCATAGCACGGGCAATGTTGGTTTGCAGCGACACGATACTTGAGTTTTTGTAAGCCTGCGCCAAAATATCGGTATATGGCGTAAGGTCGACGTTGCAGGCGGCGAAAAACTGAGCAGCCACATTTTTGATATGATCGTCTGCCTTACGGTCGGCAATAATTTCGGCAGCCTTGGCAAGAGCCTGAGGTTTTTGCAATCCATTGTTTAAAAACATACAGAGAGCCTCCATCTGAGCCAGAGCCATTTGCGGCTGAGCAGGCAGATAGTGTTGCGAACAAACAAAATTGAGCTCATCACCGCCTCCGCACAAACCGAGAGCCACAAGAGCAGCCCTGCGCACCTCCTCGTTTTTGTCGATAGCACTAAGGGCGCGGAGTTTTTCGCAAGCGGCACGGTGCTGAATCTGACCAAGGGCGTTGACAGCAGCAAGGCGCACACCAGAATCATCATCGCCAAGCAACGACATCACGCTCATCATGTTGAGGCTGTCGCGCATAGCACCTATAGTGTAAGCAGCCGCCTTACGGTATTCGGGGAGTTGGGAGCTAATATATTTTACCAAATCAGACGAAGAACCGGTAAAACGGCAATTGTAAATACGCTGAAGAGTGGCATCGCGGTAAATATTTGCACCCGGCAACGAAGATCCGCCTCCGCCATTGTTGCACGAGACCAATATTACCATCAGAGCAAATATACTAAGAATCAGCCTTTTCATGATCTTTGAGTGTATATATCTTTTTTTTTTCAGTTATACCTATATTTTAGATGTACGGTTACAGACTTACAATAAACGTTCCAAACGTTGCGCAAAGTGATATGTAAAATAATTGTAAAATTCTACATTTTTATGAAAAATAAGTGATACAGATATTAGTTATTTTATTATATTTGGTTTCGGAAAAATTAGGGAGAATACGCTATGGATAATAGAGAGATAAACATTAATAATCAAACAGATTGCGATTGTCTCAAGAGGCTTTCGACCGACGCCGGCATGGAAATCCTATCCAATATGCTTGGAAGCCATGCCGACGCCGTATTGCTATGCAGTGCCGATTACGAAATTATCAACCGCAACCATAGCGCATTGATAATTTCGAGCAGCCATGGTAGCAATCACGATATAGTGCCATTGTTTGAAGTATTTCCTGAGTTATCTGCCGACACCGTCAAGCCAAAACTCGAAAAAGCAGTAAAAGAAAACATTGTAACAGAGTTTCTCTGCGGCATCAATGGCGTAACGTACAGAATAAAAGCGGCAAGGATGTTTTCGGGATTGATATTGCAAATGACCGAAATATCCAACCCACTTTCGCCCGACAGCGACTTAGACAACAACAATTTCAAGATGTTGTTTGAAAACATGACCTCGGGATTCTTGTTCCTCAAAAAAATAGCAAACTACGACGGAACATCTGATTTTGAGGTTATTGACATCAACTCTACATTTGAAATATTTTTTAATCTCGAACGCGATAATGTTATTGGCAAACCCATATCAAAGGTAATGCCATATATTAGCAACCAGTTTGCAACTAAGTTTGAGCGCATTGCCATTCACGGACGCGCCATCAAAGAGGTGTTTAAAAACGTCAAAACCCATCGCCACTTAGAGGTAAACATATTTTCGCCTCGACTGGGATACACTGCGGCAGTATTCAACGACATCAAAGCCACAGACGAAGCCCGCAACACCTTATTAATACAGAACGAAATTTCAAAAGCATTTGCCCTTGGTGGCGAAATCGACGTGTACAAAGCAATAGTAGAGCTATTGCAACACAATACCAAAAGCAAATGCGGTTTTATAGGCTATCCCACCGACGACAGCAACATAACAATGAGGATTTTGGCAAAAAACGACGATAATCTAAGTTTTCCGCTACGAACCATCGACGGTGATTTTGAAGCCGACCTCAATAATTTCCCCGAGGGATTAGAGGCTGTTAAAACCAAAAAACAACAATACCGCGAAAACATCAACGGATACAAAAACATACTGTTGACCCCGATACTCAACGATGGAGAACTTGTTGGGTTGATTGGTCTTGCCGATACCGAAGGCGATTTCACTGCTCAAAAACGTCAGCTTGTATTAGGCATTGCCGACTATGCCGCTCCGCTTATGCAACGCGAAATCAAAGATTATCATTACAAAAAAGAACTTATCAAAGCCAAAGAGACTGCCGAACAAAACGAAAAACTCAAATCGGCTTTTCTCGGTAATATAAGCCACGAAATACGCACACCACTCAATAGTGTGATAGGATTTAGCGACCTGCTACTGCGTTCGGGCGAACTATCTCCAAAACATTTTAAATACGCCGACACTGTATTTAAAGCTGCCAAAACCCTTGAAAGCATTGTTACATCAATAGTAGAGCTGTCGAAAATAGAGACACACCAGGTGAAGATTTCCAACACATCATTCTGCCTCAACGACCTCATCGACGACCTTTTAGACCTTTACAAAAACAAAGCCGACCTGAAAGGACTTGCTCTAAGACCCAAAAAAGGACTCGACAAATATGCGTCGTACATCTACACCGACCGTACAAAAATACATCGCATAATGTCTACCCTTGTAGACAACGGCTTGAAATTCACCGAAAAAGGCGAAGTGTCGTTTGGATACAAATACATTGGGCAAGACAACAAGATAGAGTTTTTTGTAAAAGACACCGGCATTGGCATACGCAAAGAGATGCAAAGCAAGATATTTTCTACCTTTATGCAAGATGAAAAAACTCTTAAACGTCAACATGGCGGCATAGGTGTGGGACTTTCGATTTGCAATTGCTATATAAAAATGCTCGGAGGCAGTATCAGCATCGAATCAGAGCCACAAAAAGGTTCGCTGTTTCACTTTGCCATAGGGTACAACACGCAGCCGGTTGAGAATTAATTCATAATTAATAATTAATAATTAATATGCTCCTAAACAAAACAGATTCGTTTCGCGACTATTTGCACAAAGAATATGGGATAGAATACGAACGTCCCGTAGAATTTGTGACGGAGTGCATACCCTTAGAGGAGCAGATTGATTATACAGAATTTTCGGAACGCCGGCGTCAAACGGGGCACAACTGCACATCGTACAAAACCAATGTGGATATACTTGAGCAAACCACCAACGACGACAAAGTAAAAACCGCCCTGTCAGACATGGCAGCCATTGGCAGCGTTGAGGCTCTCAAATATCTCACCACCTACGCCGAACAAAACAAAGGACTGTACGATTATTGGCCATCGATAGCCCGCAACGAATGTAAAGGCACTGTGGAATACGACCTTACAGGCGAAATCAAGATTTATATACTATCGCCATTTGGCAGTGCAGACGGCAAAATAAAGTTGAAAGCATTGGTGCGCAACAATACAAGGAGCGAGTTTACACCATTGCAACAAAAGATAATAGCCAAAGAATTTGCGTTTCAAGATTCGCGTCACCGCACCGAAACTACAGTAAAATTTACATCAAAAGGACTTCTCCTTCACATGCTTATGCCGTTAGATGTTCCGATCCTCAGCACCATCGCCGAAACCCTCAGCGAATGTAACACCCTTGGCTGCAACATCGACATCGATTCCTTATCCTTGAAAAACTTCAACGGCAAAGGTCCACTATTCTAATTTGTATCTTCTCCCCCTCCGCCTCCACCCCACCGTCAGTAAGACGGTGTTTTATATAACTATGCCCATAAACCATGTCCGTAAGGGCATTGATTTATGGGCATAGAAAAAGCGGGACATTCAGTCCCGCTTCAAAAAAAACTAACTATTAACTAATCTACTACCTCTAAACAATCTCTGTGCAAATGTACGGTGTATTTTTGAATATGTTGCAATTTTTTTGCAGGTTTTTTTAAAAAAAATTACTTTTGATTGATAAACAATATATTACAAAGGCAAAAAAAATTACTTTTTTGCACGGTAAAATTCGTTACAAATGATGGCTGTTGCCGAAGAAACGTTAAGACTTTCGGGCGCAGTGGCAGGATCGCAGCCGCAAGGTATAGCTATTCGTCGAGAAATTGCAGAAGCAACCTCGTCAGAAATGCCGTGTCCCTCGTTGCCCATTACAATAATACCGCCGTGAGAAATTTCGGCATTGTAAATATTTTCGCCATCCATAAAAGTGCCAAACACGTCGATACCATTGTTGCGAGCCTCTAAAAGAGTTTCGGGCAAATTGCAATAGTCAACACGGATTCTAAAAGCCGAACCCATAGCAGCTTGAATCACCTTAGGGTTAAACATATCGGCGCTGTCGTTTGAAGCCAGCACGGTGTTGATACCATACCAGTTGGCAATACGGAGAATAGTGCCAAGGTTGCCCGGGTCGCGCACACCGTCTAAAGCAAGATATGTAACACCTTTTTTAAATTCGGGCTTGATGGGATGTTTGGGCATATAAACCTCAGCCACCACACTGCAAGCAGTAGTCATGGCAGAAAGTTTACGGATTTCCACAGCGTTGACAGCCGTGATAATAGTATTGCTAAATTTATCGGCATTAGACGAAATCCATTCCGGCACAGCAAAAACCTCCTTAATGCGCATATCCGAGCGCAGAAGTTCGAGGACCACCTTGGTGCCTTCCGCCACAAAAGTGCCGCTCTCTTGACGGTATTTTTTAATTTGCAGAGAATTAATCTGCTTTATTCTATTTTTACTTAGCATATTTAATAAATTTGCACTGTCGTTTAACAAGCATTAAATTGCCTAAATGAATACTATCAAATATATTGCCAACATATCAATTGTAGCCGCGCTAACTATCGTTGGTTGTAGTCCCAAGAAATATTTTGCCGAAGGCGAAACCCTTTTGGTGCAAACCTCGGTAGAATGTGATTCCAAACAAATAGATGTAGACGGAACCGCAGAATACATCCGTCAGAAACCTGCCCGCAGTTTGCTTGGATTTGCCCTCTATGCACGCATTTACAATCTTGTGGACCCGCAAAACAACGAAATCCGCAAGGCAAAGATACAAAAAGAACTTGATGAAACAAACAATAATCGAAGAATTAAGCACGAAGATAAAATTTCTGCGTTAAAAACTCGTGCCCGCGGATGCAGTATCAAGGCTGCAAGATATTACCGCGAAGGCGATTCGTCTAAAGCCCGCAAGTACGAAGAAAAAAATGTTAAGTATCTCGACAAATCAAAAGAGCTGCGCAACAAAGGCTTTTCAGAAAAAACCAAGAAATTCAACCTGCCCATTTTTATACAAAACATTGGTGAAGAGCCCGTAAAATACAATCATCTGCTAACACAAAAATCGGCAGAACAGATACGGCTGTACATGTGCAACAAAGGTTTTTACGATGCCAAAGTAACATTCGATAAAACCACCAAGCGGCGCAACACCAGTGTGGTGTACAAAATAAACGCCGGCACACCCATCACCATCAGCAACATCACTTACGACATCAACGAAGACACACTTCGCCATTATGTACTCTCCGACACATTGAATCGAAAGTTTGCAATAGGCGACAACCTTGATGCCGACGTTTTACGAAGCGAGCAAGAGCGCATTACCGCACACCTCAAAAACAATGGCTACTATCAGTTTGCCAAAAACTACATATCATACCAGATCGATACTTTAGGTCGTGGTCATCAAGCCGGCCTCACCATCAGTATCGACCCCATAATACTCGACAACGGACGCACCATCGACCACCGCCGTCAATACATATCGCAAGTGGCAGTGTTTCCAAACCACAACGGCAAACAAGCCCTCGCCGAAGGCGATGATTATTACAACGATACCGACACTACAGTGTACCATTTTGACGGCAATCCAATAATATTTGTAAGTCATGGCGGCAAAGATGTGCGTCCCGACGTGGTGGCAAACGAAGTGTTTGTGCGCCCTACAAGCCTTTTCCGTCAAAACGACGTTACCAACACCTACCGACACCTATCGGCATTCAACATGTACAAGCTTGTAAACATAGAGTTTACTCCCGCTCCCAGTCGCGATTCTATCAACTGCAACATCTATCTTACACACAATATGCTGCAAGCCTACATTTTTGAGATAGGCGGCACCAACTCGTCGGGAAACATAGGTGCGGCATCAAGTCTTACGTATCAGCACAAAAACATTTGTCACGGAGCAGAAACCTTTGATATGAAACTTTCGGTTGCACTCGAAAGTCAAAACAACCTTGGAGCCGAACAGCTTAAACTTCACCTCAATACACAAGAATACGGATTAGAAGCAAGGCTATACTTTCCGCGTCTGTTGTATTTTGGTTTCTTGCGCGACTTTTTACGCGACAACACACCGCGCACATATTTTTCGGTAGGATTAAATTACCGTTCGCGTCCCGACTATACCCGCTCAATGATTACAGCCAACCTCTATTATCAATGGCAGGTGGGCAAATACTATTCGCACACGTTTACGCCATTGCGATTGAGTTCGATACACATCTCTAAAGCCGACAGCACATTTATGCGTTGGCTCGAAAAACTGTATATCAAAGATTCGTATCAAGACCACTTTATACTCGGTAGCACATACAGCATCACGTTCAACAATCAGGCGAGCGGAAAAAGAAACTACAACTACATAAAACTCAACGTTTCGTGGGCGGGCAACATTCTGCAACTTATCAACAACAGTTGCCACAGCACCCAAAACGACCTCGGGGCATACACCGTGCCAGTATTCAACACCATGTATGCACAGTTTATTAAAACCGACCTTGATTTTCGACACTTTATCAAAACCTCCGAAA
Organism: Bacteroidales bacterium; assembly: GCA_016293845.1. Taxonomy (GTDB): domain Bacteria; phylum Bacteroidota; class Bacteroidia; order Bacteroidales; family UBA3824; genus UBA3824. The sequence continues at coordinate 77,550 of JAEDDH010000004.1, forward strand.
CCACCACAATGGCACTGCGAGGATTTGTCGGCGTTGGTTTCCCCTACGGCAACAGCAATTCGATGCCATTTACCGAACAATATTTTTCGGGAGGAGCTAACAGTATAAGGGCATGGCAGATACGAAGCGTGGGACCTGGAAGCTACTCGGTAAAACAAGATGCCGAAACCGAAATGCAAACACAGTTTCCGAATATGACCTCCGACATGAAACTTGAAGGCAACTTAGAATACCGATTCAAAATGTTTTGGGTGATAGAAGGCGCATGGTTTGTAGACGCAGGCAACATCTGGAGCATCAATGCCGACGACCGCCGTACAGGAGGCGACTTTGATTTCAAACGTTTTTACAAAGAGATAGCCGTTGGCACTGGACTTGGCATTCGCCTTGATTTTGATTTCTTTATCTTCCGTACCGACTTTGGACTCAAGCTCCACGACCCCGCCCTACCCGATGGCAGCCGATGGATAATGAAAGACGACCGCAGCTTTATGTTCCGCAAACGCAACTGGGCATTCTGCCTCGGTATTGGATATCCGTTCTGATGGCGCAAGAGCACCATCAGCCTCGCACACATACGTGTAGGGGGTTTTAGAAATGCCGTCTTCCATACGATGGGGAGAGAGTAGTAAAAAAGTTTGGATATAGTTATAATATTAGTAATTTTGCAATAAATTAAAGATTATATATGGACGTAAAACCCAAGAAAAACCTCGGTCAGCATTTTTTGACCGATTTGAATATAGCCAAACGCATAGCCGACAGTATCGACTACACACACCAAGAAGAATCTAAGCCGGTATGTTTAGAGATAGGTCCCGGCATGGGCGTGCTGACACAATTTTTGCTAAACCGCAACGATATCGACCTGAGTGTAATAGAGATAGACCGCGAAAGTGTAGAATACCTTGTAACACATTTTCCTCAACTATATCAGCAAGAGAAAATTATTGGAGGCGATTTTTTGAAAGCAAACCTCAACGAACTGTTGCCCAAAGGATTTCCAATAATCTGCGGAAACTTTCCCTACAATATATCGAGCCAAATCTTCTTTAAGATACTCAACCACAAAGACGAAGTAAGGCAAGTGGTGTGCATGCTGCAGCGCGAAGTAGCCGAACGCATAGCCAACAACCCCGGCACAAAGGAGTACGGCATTCTCAGTGTATTTTTGCAAGCATATTACAACATAGAATACCTATTTGGAGTAGACCGTAGCAAATTCAATCCTCCGCCCAAGGTTCAAAGCGCAGTGATACGTCTTAAACGCAATGGTCGTCAAAGTTTACCCTGCGACGAAGCGCTATTCCGCCGAATAGTAAAAGAATCGTTTGGAATGCGTCGCAAGATGATACGCAACTCATTGTCGCAACATCTCAACGGCAGTGCCGCGCAAGAGCGTTTTCTTACCCTTCGTCCCGAACAATTGTCGGTAGATGATTTTGTAGAATTAACAAACTCAATATCGTAAATATTTTCATTCTTTGCTTTTATAATTTAATTAATAAACGTATATTTGCAAATTGAAAATAAGGGCACTAAACACAGCCCACAAATATATAATTACAAAATGGCAAAAAAGAATACAGAGATAACAAGCAGCGTACTCGCCGAAATAGCGGTGGCTGCTATCAAGGAGAAAAAAGGAGAAAAAATCGTTAAATTAGATATGCGAAACACCGCTGGAAGTATCTGCGACTACTTTATTGTATGCGAGGCAGATAACCCACGTCAGGTGCTTGCCATTGCCGACGAAGTGGACGATTACGTTCGCGAAAATGCCGGCGAAAAGCCTGTGCACATTCAAGGTCGCGAAAATGCGCAATGGATTCTCATCGACTATATCAACGTGGTAGTACACGTATTTTTGAGTGAGGCACGCGAATTTTACCGTCTCGAAAGTTTGTGGGCAGATTGTCCGAGAACTGATTATGACAATGCATAATTCAATTCACAATGCATAATGCATAATTAACAATTTATAATTTGAAATTCATAATTCATAATTCATAAATAGATTAATGGACGAAAAAAAGACACCCGTTCCGCCGCCGTTTAAGCAGAACAACAGAAACAATTTCAACGGAAAGAACAATACAATATTTTGGATATTTGCCATAGCCACATTATGTATAATAATGTTCCAATTCTATAATCCTGCAGGTTCGCCGCAGAATATTTATTGGGAAGATATGGAAACTATGCTTAAGAATCAGGATATCAAGCGCATTGTGGTAGTCAACAAAGAAAAAGCACACCTTATATTAAAAGAAGACCGCTACAACACCGACAAATACAAATATTTACGCGAAAAGAAGATACCCCTCAACGGACCGCACTTCTATTATCAAATATCTTCGCCCGAAGAGTTTATGAGCCGATTAGAAAAAGCCCAAAAAGACCTTCCCGAAGATGAGCGTATATTATTTGAAAGCGAAAGCCGTCCCGACTATATTGGCGACATTATAGGATGGGTATTGCCGCTACTGATAATTGTGGGCATCTGGATATTTATGTTCCGCAAAATAGGCGGAGGCGCAGGAGGAGGCATATTCAGCATGGGCAAGAGCCGCGCAAAGATGTTCGACAAAGGCGAAACAATGTCGAAAATAACATTTGCCGACGTTGCCGGACTTAAAGAAGCCAAAACCGAAGTAACCGAGATTGTAGACTTTTTGAAAAATCCTCAAAAATATACACGCTTAGGCGGAAAAATTCCCAAGGGAGCATTGCTCGTAGGCCCTCCCGGTACAGGTAAAACATTGTTGGCAAAAGCCGTTGCAGGTGAAGCCGACGTTCCATTCTTCTCAATGTCGGGTAGCGACTTTGTAGAGATGTTTGTGGGCGTAGGCGCATCGCGAGTAAGAGACCTTTTTGCACAGGCAAAAGCCAAAGCACCATGTATAATCTTTATCGATGAGATAGACGCAATTGGTCGCGCACGTGGCAACAGTTTGAGTTTCCACAGCAACGACGAACGAGAAAACACTCTCAACCAGTTGCTTACCGAAATGGACGGTTTTGAAACCAACAACGGAATCATTATGATAGCCGCCACCAACCGTGCCGAGGTGTTAGACCCAGCACTTATGCGTGCAGGACGTTTCGACCGTCAGATAATCATCGACCTTCCCGACCTCAACGAGCGTGGAGAAATATTTGGCGTTCACCTAAAACCGTTAAAAACCGATCCCGAACTCGATATTAATCTTCTGGCAAAACAGACACCGGGATTCTCGGGAGCCGACATTGCCAACGTTTGCAACGAGGCAGCACTTATCGCCGCACGAAACAATCGCGACACAGTTGGCCGACAAGATTTCTTAGACGCTGTTGACCGCATTATCGGAGGTCTTGAAAAGAAAAACAAGATAATCACCGAACAAGAAAAACGCACCATAGCATTCCACGAAGCCGGACACGCCACAGTATCGTGGCTATTGGAAAACGCTCAACCACTTATCAAAGTTACAATCGTTCCTCGTGGCAAAGCACTCGGCGCAGCTTGGTATCTACCCGAAGAACGTCAAATCACCACCAAAGAGCAGATGCTCGACGAAATGTGCGCACTTGTGGCAGGACGTGCATCAGAAGAAATCAACTTTGGAAAAATATCCACTGGCGCACTCAACGACCTTGAACGCGTTACCAAATACGCCTACGCAATGGTTTCGGTTTACGGTATGAGCAGCAAAGTGGGCAACATAAGTTTCTACAATGCCAACAACGGCGACTACTCATTCCAGAAGCCTTACAGCGAACGCACTGCCGAAGTTATCGACGAAGAGGCAAAAGAACTTGTGGACACAGTTTACAACCGAGCCAAAAAGATAATCTCGGAACACAAAGACCAACTTGCACAACTTGCAGAACAGTTGCTTGAACACGAGGTGATATTTACCGAAGATGTTGAGCGCATATTCGGAAAACGCAGATTTGCCAACAAACGTCAGGAGGAGGCACTCTACGGCATAATCGACAGCACACAAGACGCACAAAGAACCGACACCGTGCAAGACCCCGACGATGACGACACCCCTCCCCCATCTCAAACCTTATAAAGCATTTTTACGTACAAATATTTGTAACTACAAATTTGTAATATTATGGAAGATTGGATTAAACTTGAATCGTTTGACCGCCCGCATCAGGCGGAGATTCGCAAAACTATATTAGAGCAAAACAATATCAACGCTGTGGTTGTCAATGCCAAAGATAGTCTTTTTCTCTTAGGCGAATACGAGCTATACGTGCGCAAAGAAGACGAAAAAATGGCACACGCAATAATTGAAGAGTTTCAAGGACTTACCAAAGTGGATTCGTTCATTTTACCCGAACCATTGGAAAACCTTCGCGACATACTCATCAAAGACGGCATAAGCGCAGCAATCAAAAAATGCAGCAATCCCCGCTACGTGCTCAACAACTACGAACTTTTTGTACCCACCGACGATATTGAGCGCACAATGCCATATCTCAACGGCGAAAAACTCGAAGGATGGAGCTTGTTGGAAACTTGCTTGCGCACACGTCAGACACGTTTCCGCGTGGAACTTTTGGCAGAAAAACGCATCTCCACAATCGTTATCAAAAAACGCGACGAGCAATATATGAAAGCTCAAATCGACATTTATGTAAAAACTGCCGACCTTGAAAATGCCCGTCAAACACTCAACGACCTCATCGGATGGATCAAAATTAGTTCGTACCCGATGCTCCACCGCGCCGAAATTCGCGAAAACCTCTTAGGCAAACATTCGATACGTTCAATCATCACCAAAAACGGCGACAATTACGACCTCTACGTAGAATGTAGCAACGAAGAACGCGCCATAGCAATCATCAACGAAAAGAAAGAGTGGAAAAAAGCTGTCACATACTCGTCGCAAATAGAAGCCGACTATGCAGTGGCAATATTAGAAAAAGCCGCAATAGAAGCCGTTACCGTAACGCGACTTGACCGCAGTTTCAACTTTATATTCGATGTTGACCTCTATGTAGACGACATCAACTACGATGCAGCAGTAGAAATATTAAACAACGTTTACGAAAGTGAAAACGAATAACCTCGTTTCAAGGATAATAACCGGCGCACTGTTTATAGGCATTGTGATACTGTCGGCGATAACAAGCCGCTGGGTATTTCTCGGTGTGTTTGGATTTTTCACAGTGGCTGGCGTGCTCGAATATTACAAAATGTGCAACGTCAAAGGACGTTCGCCTCAACGAGCCACAGGCGTGATATTAGCAGCATCACTGTTTTGCCTGCTGTTTTTCATAATTTGGGGCGACATTGAGGCTAAATACATTGCCCTTTATGCCGTTGCGCTCTGCATTGTACCTATCATAGAACTCTACCGAAAAAAGCACACGCCCATGGACAACTGGGCGCACACAATATTTGGAGCTCTCTATACAGCTCTGCCGATGGGACTTATGAGCAGAATGATCTATCTTCCCGGCACAGGCGAATATTGCGGACGTTTGCTTATATGTTTCTTCATATTCATCTGGGTAGCCGACACAGGCGCATATTGTGCTGGAAGGCTCTTTGGCAAACACAAAATGTTTCCAAGAATTTCGCCCAAAAAGACCATCGAAGGACTTATAGGAGGCATAATACTCACCATAACAGCAGCAATACCAATCTATTACGTAGCAGGCACATACACATTGCCACAATGGATAATAACAGCAGCTGTATGCGTTGGTTTTGCCGTTATGGGCGACCTTGCCGAATCGATGATAAAACGCGACACTGGCATCAAAGACTCAGGTAGATTGCTACCCGGACACGGAGGCATTTTAGACCGTTTTGACTCGGCTCTGCTTGCCGCTCCACCCGTTTATGCTTGCACTTTATTTATGTAACAAACTTTTAAAACAATGATACACAAAGAAGGATACATAACCATATTAATCGTAGTACTGTTTATAATATTAGTCAACTGGCTATACTTCCATTTTTTTGGACAACATAAAATACCAGGATACTTGCTACAACTCGGTTCGCTATTTTTGTTGGTGCTTGTGCTGCAATTTTTCCGCGACCCCAAACGCAACGTGGTAGAAAATCCCTACGTAATACTTTCGCCCGCAGATGGCGAAGTGGTGGCGATAGAGGAAGTAGAAGAACCCGAATATTTCAAAGACAAACGCATTCAGGTATCAGTGTTTATGTCGGTATGGAACGTACACTCGAACCGTTGGCCTGTATCGGGCGAGGTGGTATATTTCCGCCATCACGAAGGTAAATACCTATTGGCGGCTCACCCAAAATCATCTACCGACAACGAACGCACAACCATAGCCGTACGCACCAAAGACAGCATCGACATAATGTTCCGTCAGATTGCAGGATTTATGGCACGCCGCATTGTAGCCCCGCTCAACGAAGGCGACACAGCTAAGCAAGGTGAGCAGTTCGGATTTATAAAATTTGGCTCACGTGCCGACATATTCTTGCCCCTTGGCACCAAAATACGTGTAAAAATTGGCGACAAAGTAAAAGGCGGATTAGACATCATTGCCGATATGCCCGAAAAAGAAAAATAGCAATATTCTGAAAATGAACCCAATACTGCAATTAGACCAAGACATTACCCTTGCCATCAATGGAATGAACTCTGAAGGCTTCGACCCGTTTTTTTATTACGTGTCGTCAAAATACGTTTGGTTTGCAATCGGGGCATTGCTGTTGATTTACCTGTTCAGATATTCAAAACCAAACTATCGGAAGGCTGTTATATTCTTGTTATTTTTAGCATTAGCGATTCTTGCCGCCGATCAGATATGCAACATATTTAAATACACGGTTCAACGCTACCGCCCTTGTCACGATGAAAACATCAAAGACATTGTGCACATAGTAAACGGCGACAGAGGAGGAAAATACGGATTTTTTTCGGCACACGCCGCCACATTTTTCTGCATAGCGGTGATGACAGCTAAGTATTTCAAAAACAAATACTACACCATAGGAGTGTTTGTCGCTGCCCTATTGGTATCATACTCGCGCATATATCTTGGACGGCATTATATGGGCGACGTATTAGTGGGCGCAATCGAAGGCACACTGATAGCATTGGCAGTATACCATTTTTACCAAAAATTTTTATACAAATACTCACTCAAACACCCTCAGGGAAACAATGGCAGACTTTAAAACACACGTAGAAGCCGGTGCGGTAACAGGATTTGCCGTGGCGGTGATTACATACAATTGGAACCTTATACCAAATGCGTATATGGCTGTAATAGTGTTTTTTGCAACAGTAATAGGTTCGTTTTTGCCCGATATGGACTCTGGTCCGGGCGTGCCGATAAAGATAATATTCTCGTTTTATGCGTACTTTATGGCGGCGATGAGCCTGTATTGGATGCATATAGCAGGAGCAACATTGGCTTTAAAGGTGTTTGTGCCAGCGGCTTGTTTCTTCTTTGTGAAATTTATGCTGCAAGATTTTTTCAAAAAGCACACCGACCACCGAGGGATATTTCATTCTCTACCGGCATACATACTCAGTTTTCTTATAGCACTGTTTATTGCCTCCACCACAAAACTAAATATTAGAGAACAGTTTGTAATATCGTTTGCAGTAAGTTGCGGATATTTCTGCCATTTGCTGTTAGACGAAATTTGGTCGATAAAAGCCGTTTCGGAAGGATTGGGCAAAGGCAACAAACTAAAAATCAAAGACATATTTAGCAGTCGCGGACTCAAAAAATCGTTTGGCACTGCGCTCGACCTTGGTTTCAACCAAAAAGATAAATATCCGGGCGTGATATGTTGGTCAGCAATAGTAGTGTTTGCCATACTCACTCGCGAAACTTGGCTTGAACTTATTACCCTGATAGGTAGCGGCAAATAAAAAAAAAGCCGCCGAACATTACGTCCGACGACCACTATGCAAAAGTATTTCAGTTAAAACTATTTAAGAATATTCCGCCACAAACGGAACTCTAATTCCTTGCGGCAGAATGGTTTGATTTCGTCGGCTGACGACACTCGGTCTTCGTTGTAGACATATTCCTGCAAGAAGAACGAAGCACGATCGACACCTTCGCCCATATTAATCATCACAATTTCGCCATCTTTAACAAGGTGTTTTTTGAGAGCATCGAAAAATCCTCCGATAGCCACAGCCGAAGCCGGACCGATTTTTTCGCCAGTCTTGAAAGTTACAAGACGGGCCATATCTACAAGACGGCTTTCGTCGAACGAAATAATCTCGCCATTTGATTTTTTGGTAATGTCGGCAATGATGGGATACGTACCTGGCACACCTGTAGCAAGAGTCTGCACCTTGGTCTTGGGATTTTGGATTTTTGGGAAATCATTCTGCCAGCCTTCGGGAAAATTGTTTGCCTTAGCCTTTTCCCACGCCTGAGTCATCGGGTCGCAGAGACTGGGCTGAACCGAAATATAGCGAGGACGCTTAGAAACAATATTGAGAGGTTCGATCTCGTCGTAAGCCTTTTCTACAGCAATAGGACCAGTGCCGCCGCTGAGTGCTTGGAAATATACAGTGGGAGTTTCGCCAACCTGACGAAGCCATTCGTAAACCCAAGTTTTCTTAGCCTCCACACGCAGAGGGTCGGTGTTGCCGATAGTCATCAGAATATTATTTTTGGCGGTAAACTCGCCAGCAATTTTCTTAGCAAAAGCATAGTCGCCCTTGCAGATAACAGCCTTTTGACCGTAACTGCTAATCGAAGCAATATTCTCTTTTACAGCATCTTGGGGCATAAACACGTAGAGCGAGATGCCAGCCATAGCAAGATAATGCGAAAAAGCATTTGCAGTATTTCCTGTGCTTGCCACAGCATATTCGTTGATGCCGCACTCTTTGAGAACCGAAGCCGCGAGAGTACCTGCAATATCCTTGAAAGTACGGGTGGCGTTGCCGGTATTGTGACGCATAACATACACCTTGCATTTGGTGTTAAACTCCTTATTGGCAACCTCTTCGAGAAACTGCCAACGGTCGATTTGCGGAACCCCCTCCCCTGCCGAAACAATGTTTTCTTTGTGGTTTAAGGGCAAGAAATCAAAATAGTGCCAAAGACTCTTGACATCCTCTTTGGTTTGAAAAAGTTTTTTAAGTTTATCTAAATCAGTGGTATACTTGGTGTCGATAAAGTTTTTGCCACACTCAGGACATTTTTGACCAAGGCGAAACCACTCAACGAACGATTCGATACGGTGTCCGCAATTGCGGCATACAAAAAAATATTTTTGACTCATAGACAATGTGTTTATTTGTGATTTTCAGACTCTTGTTCAAGTTTGTTCTTTAAGTTTTCGGCACACTCTTCGGCGATTTTCGATTTTTCCTTAGCAGTGCGCGACGAAGTGTAATTAGCACCCTTGCGCAAGAAACGGAGACCGCCCATCATAAAATCGGGCAAAGCCTTTTCGGGGTGGCGTTTTTTGAGGTTGATACCGATATTGAATTTTTGAAGCACGGGGATGTAGTAAGTTTCCACAAACTCAATAAGGTTGCCGTCGGGGTCTTCGATATAAGTAAAATGTCCCGAAGCGCCGCCCATATCAAAAATTTCTGCCTCAGATTCGTAAGCCTCTGGGTTGCTGTCGGTTTGGAAATTTACGCCCTTGCTTTCGCAAAATTCTTTGAGGTCTTTCATATTTTTGATATCGAAACATATCTGAATAAAACCGGGGTCGCCCCAAAGGTGAGTGGTAAAATCGTAAATTTTGCGAGGTTTACGCTCGCTATCAACAAGTTGCACAAGTTCTATCTGCGAAACATTGAGGAAGTTTGAGAACGGACCTTTGCGCTCTTGCGAATGAGCGAGCAGCACACGACGGTAACGTTCATCGCCTCCGGGTAGTTTGGCAAAATCGTCAAAAACGCCTGTTTCGTCGTATACAACAGTGTCGTAGCCGAGAATTTCGTTGTAAAATTTCATCGAGCGTTCCATATCTGACACACCTACGATAGCACCGAAAATGCCGCCAGTTTTGGCTTCGGTTTCTTGAAACGTAGTATCCTCCTCTACCACTTCAAAAAGGTTTCCAAAAGGGTCTTCAACAAAGAAATGATCTTTGCCGTTGATGCTTTTTGAGAATTTAGAACGGAGTTTCCCGCCCGAAGTTTTGAATTTGAGGTAAGCAGCAGCCACTGTAGAACTTTTAATTTTGCCAATAAAAGTGCCAAGGTCGCCAAGCATAACATCAAAACCCGCCTTACGAGGCTTGCGCGATGTGTATTGCCAAATCTCCAAACCTCCGCCACCTTGCATATTGTACGCCAAAATTGTGTGGCGCGTCTGTGGACGGTGGTCGGTGTAAGGCTGCATAAGAGCAGCTTCGCCCGGAGCATCGCTAAGTAGGATGTCGAATCCGAAGTTGTCTCGGTACCAATCCCAAGCCTTGTAGACGTTTTCAACGCCTACGCCCAATTGCTGTATTCCGCTGATAGTAAATGCCATATTTAAAAATAATTATGTGTTTCAGTAAAAATCAGGCACATTTGCCTAATGCAAATCTAAACATTATTTTTTAAAAGATAACACTAAACGAGCAAAAAAATATATATTTTTGCGGTCGAATGCACACACAACAATATGAATAAAAAAACATTATCAATAATAACCCTTGGCTGCAGCAAAAACACAGTAGACAGCGAAAACCTTGCAACCCGTTTGCACAACCGCTACAACGTGGTGTACGGCGAACACGGCAATGCCGACATTGTGGTAATCAACACCTGTGGCTTTATTCTCGACGCCAAACAGGAATCAATCGACACCATTCTGCAATACGCGCGGATGAAACAAGAAGGCGAAATCGAAAACCTATTTGTATTCGGCTGTCTTTCGCAACGTTACAAAAAAGAGTTAGAAAAAGAGATTCCCGAAGTTGACGAGTTTTTCGGTGTGGACAGTCTGCAAGATATTCTCAATAAACTTGACTGCCAAACCTTTACAGAAAGCGGCGTTGCCCGAAAGCTATCCACACCAAAACATTATGCATATATAAAGGTGTCGGAAGGTTGCAACCGTATGTGTGCATTTTGTGCAATCCCCTATATAAGAGGTCGCTACATTTCGCGACCCATCGAGGAAATTGTTAACGAAGTAAAACTTTTGGCTGAAAACGGCACTACGGAGTTTAACCTCATAGCGCAAGATTTAAGTTACTACGGCAAAGACATTTACAACGAATATGCATTGCCACGCCTTGTGGAACAATTAGATAAGATAGACAAAGTGCGTTGGATACGTCTACACTACACCTATCCCAATAAATTCCCCTTGGAAACCCTCGCACTGATGAAACGCAGCAAAAAAATCTGTCACTACTTAGACATTCCGCTGCAGCACATCAACGACCGTGTGTTATCAAAGATGAAACGCGGACATACCAAGCAAGAGACCATAGATCTGTTAAGGCGTTTTCGTGAGGAGATACCCGACATAGCCCTACGCACAAGCCTTATGGTAGGATTTCCGGGCGAAACTGACCTTGCATTTCAAGAGCTTGTTGATTTTGTAAAAGAAATTAAGTTCGACCGACTTGGAGTGTTTACCTACTCAGCCGAAGAAGGCACATACAGCGCAGAACATTACGCCGACCGTATTTCGCAAAAAAAGAAAGACGAACGTGCCGCCAAAATTATGGAAATACAACAGAAAATATCTCTACAACAGAACGTTGCAAAAATTGGACGCATCTACAATATTGTAATAGACCGCACCGAAGGCGAATACTTTGTAGGACGCACGATGCAAGATTCTCCCGAGGTGGACAACGAAGTGTTGATAAAACAATCAAATGCGCCTCAGCTTAAAATAGGGAAATATTATGATGTAAAAATCATTGACGCAGAGGAATTTGACCTCTACGCAGAGCCCTGTTTATCAAAATGAACAAAATGAATAAACAAAAGTAATCTAAAAATTCTTTACTTATGCATCTTAATTGATAAGAACCATAAACAACACCTAAATATTTATATATTTTATAACAATCAAATCAAACTTTTTTATTTAGAAGTCTTTTTATAATCAGCTTTTTTGAAGAACAATAACAACCCAAAACTATTAACATAAAAATCCCCGGAAGCACAAAAGCAACCGGGGATTTTATTTATAACGAAATAAAACTTATTTTTTAAACCAAGTATTATAAAACTCTGTATAAGATTGAAGCTGAATCTCATTTTCGTTATTCAAAAACGAGACACTTCCATCCTCCTTGTGCTTAACAACTATAGACGAATCATAATAAATCTTTATACCTTTTTCTCGCGCCAACATAGCAACATGTTCTTCTTCCACAAAAAGAAACATTTTTTCGTTGTAGAGCGGGTACAACGTTTTTAAAATATGATAAGGCAAAATAAAAAAAGCTCCATGAACAGCAAACACATAGCCTCGTTTATGAAAAAGAAGATAAATTTCGCGGATAAGTCGGCTAAAAATCCAACAAAATATTGTCAGACGGCTACGACGCTTTATTAGGAAATACTTAATCCTTTCGTAACACTCAGACAGAAAAGGAAGATAAGGGTTTTGCTTTTTATTTTTTAGAGTTATGATATCAGGAGCAGTGATATGATTATCAGATAGTTGAAAAACCGAAAGTTTTTGAATCTCGATATCAGCGTTAGAAATTATCAGATAACGAAACTGATAATTGTTTAAAGCATGTTCACATCCACGATTGTTGCCATATCCGTAACCTTTGTTTTCAACATTCAAAAAATCAGCACCATTATCAATTGCAATTTGTTCAAACTCTGATTTAGTTTCATCATTATAAAAACTATTGACAACCACAACCTTAGAATTAGGGATATTAAGACTTGAGAAAAAGTCTTTTAAATCCTGAGTATTGCGGTAAACCAACACCACAAAAACGAAATCGAAAATATTCTGTGGCATAATTATATCCAAAAAAACAATAGATAATGAATTAAAAAGAACGCACAGTAGGATAATATGCATTCTCAATATGATTAACACTCACGATTTTGCCTGACTTATGAAGAACGGTGATCACATCAAGCCGAGCCTCCTCTGTTCGATTATGGCGACGTATGTATTCATTTGCAGCATTGATAATAAACTTCTGCTTTTGTGTGTTAACGGCTTCTTGCGGAGCAACCAAATAGTCGGCAGCACGAGTTTTAACTTCCACAAATACAATCGCACCATTTTTTAGAGCAATAATATCAACTTCGAGATGACCAACTCGATAATTGCGCTCTAAGATAGCGTAACCTTCTTTTATCAAAAGGTCAGCGGCTGAGTTTTCGCCGAGGATACCGATTTCTTGGTTGGTCATGAGTGAAGGACTATCTAAAAATCTTAAACACTGTAAGAAAAATAATCTTGAAATATTCTTTTACCGACTGGTTTTCAATATATTTCATATTAAGTTTTATTTTGTCAGGCATGATTTGGTTGATATAAACCTCATCTGGATTCCCCGCTTTGCCGAGAATTTCGTTCTCATCAACATATTCTATTGAAGCATAATCAGTTATGCCGGGTCTTACAGATAAAACTTTATTCTGCTCATCAGTATAAAGGTCAACGTATTTTCTAACCTCGGGACGCGGACCAACCAAACTCATATCACCTTTCAACACATTAAAAAGTTGCGGCAATTCGTCAATTTTGAATTTACGGATAAAAAAACCGATTTTTGTAATTCTCGGATCTCTGCCGCCTACCGTTATTAGACTGCCCTTGTCAGCATCTTTACGCATTGAACGAAATTTGTACAAATGGAAATCAACGCCGTCTTTTCCGACTCGGATTTGTTTGTAAAATCCGCCGCCTTTGCTCGTTAAAATTATTATTAACCATATAATTACAAACAAAGGCGAAAGAATCGCCAATCCAAACAATGAAAACAAAAAATCAAAAAAACGTGTCATTTTCCAGCTACAGTATTATAAGCATCAACAACAGTTTTGATTACAAATTGAACTTTTTCATCGTCAAGTTGTGGATAAATGGGCAGCGAAATTTCAGACGAATAATTTATGTAAGCCTGAGGATAATTTTTTATATCGTAACCCAAACCTTTGAAGAACGAAAGCATCGGCATCGGAATAAAATGTACATTAACAGCGACTTCGCTTTTCGCAATTTCATCAATCATCTTATCACGCTTTTCCTCTGTAAGATTTTTGATTCTCAAAGCAAAAATATGATAAGAAGTCTCTTTTTCTCCAGAAATTGACGGAGGTAAAATAGCCCAGTCAAGTTTTGAAAAAGCCTGGGCATAGGTATCGAAAACGCGTTTTCTTTCTTTCAACAATTCTGCGTATTGACGGATTTGAGCCAAACCAATGGCAGCATTAACGTCTGCCATATTTATTTTCATGCCCTGACCGACAATATCATAACGCCAACCGCCGGCTTTGCTCTTAGAAAATGCGTCTTTGGTCTGACAATTCAACGCACGCATTCTGAGTTCTGCATAAAGTTGCTTATTATCAAAAGGTTGAGGCAAATACAAACAAATAGCACCGCCTTCTGCTGTTGTAACATTTTTTACAGCATGAAGCGAGAAAATTGCAACGTCGGTTTCGCTACCGGTGTTAACGCCTTTTTTATAATGTGCACCAAGAGAATGTGCGGCATCGTTCAAAACCAAAATACGCCCCAACTTTTCTTGTACAGAAGAATCTGCCGTGAATTTATGTTTTATCTCCGGTTCGTTGACAAGTTTCATAATAGCATCATAATCACAAGGATAACCAGCGATATCAACGGGAATTATAGCTTTAGTTTTTTCTGTAATTGCATTTCTGATAGCAGCAACTGATATGTTAAAATCGTCGTTGGAATCTACCATAATAGGTTTACCCCCAGCCCAAAGCACAGCCATAGCTGTGGCGCAATAAGTATAAGCAGGAACAATAACCTCGTCACCCTCTTTGATACCGAGCCAACGAAGCATTAGAATAGCACCTGATGTCCACGAATTAACACACAATACTTCCTTAGCGCCAGAAAGGTTTTTAACTTCCTCTTCCAATGCTTTCACTTTAGGTCCAGTGGTAATCCAACCAGAGCGAAGAGCATCAGTTACTTCACGAATGACATCATCGTTGATATATGGAGGAGAAAAAGGAATTTTCATATTAATATTTTTTATAATCTGCTTTTTATCTATTTGATTGAACAATAAATGGCCTATTGAATAAAATCTTAAACATACCCACCCAATAACCTATTCCATAACTTAAGTGAACATTCAAAAAAGTCCATGGCATAAGTAAAACCATTAACGGACGGAGAGTGACTATAGCACTCTTAACACCCATATAAAGACCTATTGCAAAATACAATGCAACAAAGCCAACAAACAGCCATAAAAAAACATTAGACACAAAGCTCAGTATCGAACCACAAAAAAGGGCTGCCACAAACAACGGCGGCACAAACTGTCGTATAGTGGCTGCTTGCCCTAATTTCTTATTCACAAGCGGTTTAAAAAGTCCGTACTGATAAAACATTTTTCGCACCTTAGAAACTTTGTCGCGGGCATAATATTTAACACCCAAAGTGGGAATCAAATAAATAGAACCACCGTTCTTGATAATTCGAGCGTTAAGTTCGTCATCCTGATTACGTGTTAATTCCTCATCATAAAGACCAACTTTATCGAAAACATCTCGTTTGAAACATCCAAAAGGAACGCTATCCGTTTTTACATTTTCTTTTGCCCCTATACGATGAAGCGAATTTCCCATACCAAAAGGATTTTTCAAACACTCGGCTATTGCATACGAAATATTTGTTTTGTTACAAGGCAAAGTTATAAAAACTCCACCAACATTATCAGCATCATATTTTTTTAAGTTGTCAACCAGACATGAAAAATAATTTTTCGGATATTCGCAATGACCATCCAAACGGATAATAGTTTCACCTCTTGAAGCCATAATGCCGATATTCATTGCATACGGCACAGTACGGTGAGGATTTTCCAAAAGTTTTATAAAAGGATACTTTTGGGAATATTCATTGACAATTTGAACAGTTTTATCGCCACTCATTCCGTCAACAAAATAAATTTCCATATCCGTCTTCGGATAATCTTGCATCAAAACCGAATCAATACATTTTGCGATATACTTTTCCTCGTTGTATATAGGACAGATTACAGATATCATTAGAATTTTCAAATTAAAATTTTATCAACAATTATCAGGCATCTTCATAACGTAAACAGCCCTCTTGCCTGTTCGCGGAGAATCGAAACAAACGTAACGACCATCAGAAGAACATCGAGGATGCAAATCACACGCTATATGTTTGTATGAGTTTTTGGTCTGAAATGTCTTTGGAGAATAGACGGTGCAAATTTGCTTAACTGTATCATTTAAAATATCAACCTTAACAATACTATTCATACGATATTTGTCTGGATAAGTATCTGTAACAAACATATTATCATCAATTACCGACTGATGACCATCAGAATTAATAGCATTTTGTGCCACTATTTTATAATCATCAACATCAGGTATATTAAACACCACATGTCGATCGATACCATCAATCCTGCAATAAGCAATAATTTGGTTTATAGAGTTCCAAACATAATGAGACACCATTACTTGAGAGGGAAGGAAAAAGTATTTCCTTGTTTCCAAATTGAAAACAACTAAACGGGTCCATCTATTTTCGATATCATCAGTAATATATCTGTGCAAGCAACTGACAAAACGTCCGTCGCGCGAAAATTCTGAATGTGTTACGTAATGTTGTTTTTCAAACTGAGGATCAATATCTACAGACAACTGATTCAAAGACGGCAACATCTGTCGTTCATTCGTTTTTAAATCTATCAAAAACAATCCTGTATCTTTAGGAGCATTTTCATTACAAAACCCACAATCATCATAATCGTAACCATAGCCTGGCATAAATTTCTGCAATCTTTCGTAACTAAAACTTGTAGCATAGTTTGCATTATGCGAAACAGAATCTATGGGATACCGAATTTCATTTTCCTCTAAACTATCAATGTCAATTATTTTGCTACAAAGACCGTTATCGAATGTATTAAAGATTACTTGTTTATCATTGAGCCATTGCAATCTACATCCTTTATGATAATTCCAAGCATACGATTCAGATATTATATGATAATCGCCCAACGACGAACCATCAAAAGAGAAAATTCCAACCTCAATGGAATCGTTTTGCTTTGGCATACGCTAATCAAATAGTAAATGATTAGCTAAAACTTTTGAATTATCAGAAGAAAAAGGGGAAACATCGTGAAAACCAAAGAAATAATTTTCTTTATAATCGTAAACGTCAGCAAAAAACTCTGATTTACGAGGCAATAAATCAAAAAACGACTGAGAAATATTCCTCAGTACATTTTTCAACCGCTGATGCTTCTTTACAAAAGAATATATATCTTATTCATAAAAAATTCTTTTTAGATAAGAAACCGCGCGATAATTGCATTGATAATAAGCTTGTCGCCGCCTTGCTTAACCCAGATGGTTCCGTTTTTATCTTTGTAAGGTTTAGAAATACCTTCTTCTACGGATACGACTAGAACATTCTTGTTTTCTCACGATACAACTTCAGTGGTTATAAATATCTGAGGTTTAACTAATTCTTTTGCTATTGTTGCAAGGGCGTTACCTGTTGACTGCAACTTGGCATAGTCTAAACCGACAATATCTCCTGTTTTATCATCGACTCCAAAAAGAATATTACAAAAACAAGCTTTTATATTCTGTTACACTCCTGTAGTCGTATTTTAAACAATATTTACCTTCAGCTTGGTTAAGCACGCCCGACCGTTCGAGATTGACGATGGTGGTGAGCACTATCTTACTGGTAAACACCTCTTGCAAATAGCCGTTGTCGTCCAGCAATTTCAATATATCGTTAACGGTTGATAGTGGATACTTATCTAATAAAGCTATCAAAGCCGTTACGAGGAGCAAAGTACGATTGTTGGTGATGGAATTTACAAAAGTTGCAGTGTGTAATATATAAGGGATGCTCCGTTGATAGGATTCTTGAATACGCTTGTCCTGTTGATTGTAAAAAACTGGTAATGAATCTTCTGATTCGCGTTTTAATTCATCGGCAAGCTGTTCTAACTGTTTGGTCAACACTTCTATTTCAGGAAAATAGCTAATTTCCAAACAGTTATTTATTTTAAAGCATTTTTTCTTGCTGAATATATTGAGCAATAGAGCAGACTTGTGAAGGCGGATGTCATCGTATGGATTGAGTTCTGTCTTCAATCGCATCAATATCAACATATATACTGTCTCTGCTCCGCTCATATTCAACTGTGCGCAATAGAGAGGGACACCCCATTTTTGAACAGAGTACCACAAATCAAAAGTAAATTACTAATAATCACCATTTTATTGATATCCAACAAAACTCAAATGACTATAATATAATAGTGTAACGCTTTGCAATTTTACGTTAAAGCCGTTGCAAAGATAAACCTATTTATTGATAAAACACAAATTATTTTGTCGCTTTTTGCTAAATAAATTTTAAAAACGCCGGAGGAACAAAAGCTAATGCCACAGCGGCAACGTTTTCGAGCTTTATTACCACGCGCTTATTGTTGTCGATACGCATTACAATGCCCTCTATTCCGGCAAAGGGTCCATCTGTAATTACAACGCGTTTGCCTATTTTATCTGCTACACGGTTGTAATCAAGATAGATAACGTGCTCATCGGCAAGAGATGCCACACGGATAAAGTTTTCCATTGCGCGGTCGGGAATAGTGATAATTTCGGGAGTTGCCTTTTTTTCTAATGGTCGGCTCATCATATAGCGAAGCGGAGAAAACTCTTCCTCGGTCATTTTCAGTCCGGTAAGTATATTGCGCGAAGAATGAACAAACAAAAGATTGTGAATTGCTGGAATGGTTTCGAGTTTTTTACGTCCATTATGTATGGTAAATTGTTGTTTTACAGGCATAAAATTTTCGATACCAAGATTATCGAGGCTTTCTTTTACCTTGATTTCGCGGTTGTAAGTAACGCGCATTGGATACCAAAGAATAGAGTTCTTATCCACAATAATGTACTTTTTTTTGATAGCGCAAAGATAAGGGGAAAATTTGTATTCAAGCACCATTTTTATTAAAAAGATTTTTTTGCTACCTTTGCCGAAAATTTAAACTGAGATTTATGGCTTTTGTAATTTTGCTGCTCTATGCAGCTTTGGTTTTTGTAACTATCAAATTTAAACAAGTTTACACTCCTGCAGGAGTAATGGTGTTTTTGTGGACGGCACTTAATGCCACATTGCTGATTTTCTTCCGTGATATGGTTGAACTCAAATATTCGGGACTCTTCTACATTTTAGCAGGAGTGGGAATCTTTTTCGGAGGTGCAATTTTAGGGAAGAAAACCAACAAACAAAATTTAGAAACCAACCAACTGCAAGTCAACGAAAAGATGATAGCTCCTATTTTGTGTACACTCACATTATTAGGCTTTATATGGCCTATCTACTATATTATAGCCCACGGTTTTTCTATTTCCAACTTATTTGATTTAGACGAATTAAGCGAAATGACTAAGGAATTCTCAACCGAACGATATACTGCCGAAGAAACCATTGGCTACTCAAAAGCATCCCAATTACTTCTTATTTTTACCTATACAGCACCTATAATTGGAGGATTCTGTTGGCTGATTTCCAATAAAATTCATTCAAAAATCACTTCCATACTATCTGTACTTCCATGCATAATGATAACTGCATCACAGAGTACAAAAATGGCAATGATTAATGCACTATTTTTTTGGCTGAGCGGCTTTTTAGTTAGCGCACTTAGCTACAATATCAAATTAAAAATCTCAATCAAATCAATAATTATTGGAGTTAGTATTTTATCATTGTTTTTTGCAATACTTTTTTATTCAATGCTAACCAGATGGGGAAACAATTACGACGATAACAAAATTGAACGCACCAAAATCACCTTTTTTAATTACGCTTACGGTTCATTACTATGTTTCGATTATTGGTTCAACGACCAAATACAAAACACCGACTATTCAACAGTCATATTACAAAATGCTAAATTACACAGATTAGGATATCTAAGCAACATAGAGAATGGTGTAGGTGTTCAATTTTCTGAGCATATTAAAGCACCTTCGATGGAAATCTATGGCAATCATTTAGACGAATGTCAATATCAAGCAGGCAAAGACTATACTGTATCTTTTGACGTAACAAGCGATGTTCAACCAGACTCTGTAAAATACTCGATTTTTAGCACTACCACCATACCAAAAGGTCATTTACCATTAATGATAGATAGTTGTAAGCAAACAGGATTGCACACATGGCATTATCAATTATCGTTTAACTTGGATAGCAATAGACTAAACGTTAGAACTCCCGATATCATTCTATCCTACGATAGCGTTAAATATGTAGAAATCACAAAATTGCGTATAGATACAGGCTCTGTGGCACAACCATGGATAAACAGAGGTAACAACATATTCTGGCACGACGACCAACTTAAATATGGAGTGATGACTTTTTGCGGAATATTTAATGGATTGGGACTAGCTAAACGGCAAAAAGGTATTTACCGCGATAATGTTTATTTTGGTCGTTTAGACAAAACTATGCGTTCCAACGTCTACTCAATCTTTCGTATGCTGATTGATGACTTCGGTATTGTTGGAGCTTTGGTGTTTCTACTTCTATTAGGTTTTGCATCGGCAAAGGCGATTGTATTTATTAAGAAAAGAAAAATGATATTTTTATGTCAAGCCTTTCTGGTGGCGGTGTATAGTTATGTAATGTGGGGATTCGGAGCTTCCATTTGGGCATACACTTCTATTATTTGCGCATACGGATTGGCGTTCTTCATTTTCAGCATTCTTCAAAAGCCTCTGCATGGCGATACTTGGGTTACAAAAATAGCTAAAATACTGAAACCCAAACAGAAATAAAAAAAGGAATCCTATATGTTGGACTCCTTTTATGTTAATCAAATGTAATTGTTTAGAATATCTCATACCCGTACTTCTTGCAAAGATCGGTACTCTTCTCTTTGAGTTTGTACTTCATAATCTTGCCGGCGGCGTTGAGGGGAAATTCGTCTACAAAGAATACATACTTGGGTATCTTGTAGCGCGAAATCTTACCCTGGCAGAAATTGCGGACGTCTTCGGGCTGGATTGAGCCTTTTTCGTGGAGGATGATGAACGCTCCCACTTGCTCGCCGTATTTGGGAGAGGGAACGCCTACCACTTGAACGTCTTTGATTTGCGGCATCTGATAGAGAAACTCCTCAATCTCACGAGGATAGATATTCTCGCCGCCACGGATAATCATATCTTTGATACGTCCGGTGATGCGGTAGTTGCCGTCGGGGTCTTTCACGCCAAGGTCGCCAGAGTGGAGGAATCCGTTCTTGTCGATAATCTCGGCAGTGGCTTTGGGGTTCTTGTAGTAACCCTTCATAATGTTGTAGCCACGGCAGCACATCTCGCCTTGAACGCCCACGGGAACTTCCTCGTTGGTGGCGGGGTCGAGCACTTTTACCTCTACCATCGGGAAGTCGCGACCTACTGTGGTGGCTTTTACTTCGATGGAGTCGTCGTAGAACGATTGCGTCATACCAGGAGAGGTCTCGGTTAAGCCGTACACAATGGTGATGTCCCTCATATACATTTTTTCCATCACCTCGCGCATGGTTTCAATCGGGCAGAGCGAACCTGCCATAATGCCGGTGCGGAGGGTTTTGAGGTCAAACATCGAGAACATCGGATGGGTCAACATACTAATAAACATTGTGGGAACGCCGTAAAGCGCGGTTGCTTTCTCTTTCTGAACCGAGGCGAGTACCAACAGCGGGTCGAAATTCTCTATCATAATGAGAGTTGCGCCGTGAGTGATAATAGCCATAACGCCAAGCACAATGCCAAAGCAGTGGAAAAGCGGCGAGGGCAATACCAATCGTTCTTTGTTGGTAAACAGCTGACGCTCACCGATGCTGAATCCGTTGTTGGTGATATTTACGTGGGTAAGCATCACACCCTTTGGAAAACCTGTCGTTCCGCTGGTATACTGCATATTTACAACATCGTAGGGCGACACTTTCTTTTTGGCAGTTTCGAGAACGTCGTCGTCGATTTGCTGACCAAGCAGAAGAAGTTCCTGCGTGTTGTACATTCCGCGATGTTTTTCGGGACCTATATATATAATGTGTTTCAGGTAGGGGAATTTTTCGGTGTGAAGGTATCCGCGTGCCTGGTCGCGAAGTTCGGGAGCAAGCCCATAAACGATGTCGATATAGTTGCTGTCGCGCCAAGTGTCGATAAGGCAGAGGGCGTTGAGGTCGGCATCTTTCATCAGGTATTCAAGTTCGTGGCTCTTGTAGCCTGTGTTTACGGTAACTGTTACCACACCTATTTTGGCGGCTGCAAACTGGAATGTAAGCCAATCGGGAACGTTAGATGCCCAAATACCGAGGTGGTCGCCGTGCTTGAGGCCAAGATAGAGAAGACCCTTGGCAAGGTCGTTGACACGGTCGTTGAACTGTTTGTATGTAAAACGAAGGTCACGGTCGGCGTAAACTATAAACTCCTGATCTGGAGTTTCTTTGGCCCATTTTTCAATCCAATCGCCGAGTGTAAGTTCAAATAATGTTGTTTTTTCTGGCTTTCTCATGGCTAAATAGGTGTATAAACAACGGCTAAAATCTTAGCCTGCTGATTGTTGTATCCGTGAACACTGTGTGCCACAATGCAGTCGTAGTAAATGCTGTCGCCGGGGTTGAGGATATAGTTGTTTTTGCCGTATGTTACCTCTACAACGCCCTCCATGCAGTAGATAAACTCTTCGCCTTCGTGCTGCGAAAGTTTAAAGTCGGGAGTGGGAGCAGAATCAATATCAATAATATACGGTTCCATGTGGCGGCCCATTTTGTTAGAAGCAAGAGAGTAGAAGTTGAGATACTCGTGCGATCCGCTGTTCTGGCTTGAAAAACTTGCACCCTTGTCGGCTTGGTCGGCAAGTCGGTGAACCACAGGACCGAGTTCTTTGCTGTCGTCAACAAAAGTACCGATTCTCGCGCCCAAAGCACGGGCTATTTTGATCATCGGGCTTAGCGACGGTATAGACCTACCGTCTTCTATTTGCTGTATCTGATTGACTTCGAGTCCGCTACGTGCGGAAACTTCTTCAAGGCTGATTTTTTTAAGTTCGCGCAGCCCTTTGATTTTTTCGCCTACTGTCTTCATTGTAGAAATGTTTATGTTATTAAAAAAAACTTTCGTTAAAGAAAGTGCCCAAAATTACAAATTTGCCGTGAATTTTTGCACACAAGGCAGAGTTTTTTTATAAATACATATAATCGTTTTTGTCAAAAAGTTGTGTTATAACAAATAAATTGATATATTTGTGCAAAAGAAAATGAGTTATGAATGCCGCATTTTTATCGGATATGTGCGCTGTAATGGTGCAGGAAGAGGAGGGTTTTGCTGCCCGACACTCTTCCGCTGTGCTATATGCGGTGGTGGCGGTGGTGATTCTTGCAGCCGTGCTTATCAAATGGCGCACTGGCAGCGACGAGGAGGCGGGACTTGTGATTGTGTCGTCGCCCACACAACAGAACTCAGTGCTTAAACGCATCGCTATAATCACTGGCATCAGCAACATCAAGGACGAAGACCACAATTTTTCTCTCGTGGGATTTGAGGATTTTGCATCGCTGCTGTTTGTGCAGTATCACGAATCGCTTGGATTAAAAACTGTTAAGGCTGTCCAGCCGTTTTTCAACTACGAACTCAGCAACAACAGCAGCTTTGTGTGCAGCCACGTGGTGATAGAATCGGTTTCGCTCTACGACATCCGCACCGAAAAAGACACTATATATATAGTGTTGGAATTTGCAGCCAACTATCTGCCGAAGGTTCGTCCCGCCACCGACATCACATCGCACCGCGAAAAATGCCTTGAACGATGGCTCTTTAGCCGCAATAGGAAATACACATCGCCACAACAGCCCGAACCGCTTGGCTCGCTGAGCGGATTCTGCAACGATTGGAAGGTAACTTCGATAAATCTTGTATCATCAGTACGACTCGACGATAAGCCTAAGCCGTTTTTCGACACTCTGCCTCCCGTACCAGCCTCCGGCCACGATCCTGCCAAGGTAAAAAACCTGCTGACATTGTTCTGCAACTATCACAGGGGCGAATATTCTGGATTTTCTGACTTTTGTAAAAAAACTGCCGCGCCATGCTTTCTGTCGCTTTGGCGCAATTTCGACAAATGCGGATGGCAAAAGCCGTTTAAATGCGTGCTCTCTGCCAACGTTGCTAATATGCTACAATACCATCACGACCGCCTCAGCAACATACTCCTTTCTCCTAAAATCAAGGATTTGGATATATACGACATTGAGGTAACCGACTACATAGCCGACAACTTTTTTGAGAGCATAACCACAAAAATCTCATTCTCTTGTACCGATTATGTAGAAGACGCACAAGGGAAGATAGTTGCAGGCAGTGCCACAACGCACAAAGATATTACAGCATACATATCTTTTGCCGCTCCGCACCGTCAAGCATTCGACCGCAAAAGCAAATTTATAGTGTACTGGGTGCAAAAGGTGTAATTATTCTTCCTCCGACACCCATTCCACAATATTTTTTTCTTCGCTCGAAAAACTTACACCTATTTTATATATCTTGCGGTTGTCCATTTTAAAACTTCCGGCGTAGTTTTTCACGTTGATTTGATTGAGGGCGGTTTGGGCATCTTGGTCGATTTTGAACTCAAAAATGTAAACATACTCCTTATTAATAAGTATGCTATCGGCACGACCTTTTGAGAAATGAGCCTCGCTAACAATGTATTCGCCCAAAATAGTGAAAACCAAGTAGATTACATTCTGAAAATCGCGCTCTATAAGTTTAGCACTCTTGTCGTTGGCGTATGGCAGTGTGCACAACAGTGCTTTGAGCCGCTCAATTACGCTTTCAATGTCGCCATTGCGGAAATCTTCTTTAAATTTGAGGTAATCTAAACCGTTCGGATTTTCAACCGTACTATAAAACTCCTCGGCAAGCGAATTAAAAAAACTCGACTCCACCTCGTAATTAGGAAAACCTAACAGATATGATCGGTCTTCTTTATCATACGACTTAATTGTAAGATACCCAGTATAATAGAGCAATGGAACAATTGCAGTTTTAATTTCATCGTCTTTATAATCTTTTAGAGCATCTTTTGGATACATCACATCCTTTTTTAGGGTCTTGATGTCAAATGTTGAGTTTTTAATCCGTTGCATCAATATAGTAGGAGTGCCAGTAGTATACCAATAATTTTGGAAATCTTTCTTTTTTAGTGCGTTAAACAAACTTACAGGATTGATTACCTTTTCACCACGTTCGTGAAACAGATAACTGTCGTACCATTTTTTTAGTTTGCCAACTATCTCATCGAATGAAACAACTTCCTGATCAGCAAAGGCCTGTATTTCGTCTTTAAAATTTGTCAAGAGTTCTTCGTGTGTGATGCCACAAATGCCTGAATAATTTGGATCCAACGAAATATCATCTGGTTGGTTTGTTCCGCTGAAAATTGACGTTTTGGCAAATTTGGTAACGCCGGTGAGAAAAACAAAGCGCAAATATTTGTCGGAATATTTCAACACAGAGAAAAATCCACGGTAAATATCCTTGTCTGTTTCAAGATTTACGCTCTTAATCAGTGGGTTATCGTATTCGTCAACAATCATTACGGTTTTTAAGCCTGTTTTTTCGTATACGGCTTGTAAATCGTGCTCCAAACGGAACGATAGTTTACGGCTTTCGCTTTTTATCAACGATTCCCCATCTTGAATTTGAAAAAAACTATCATCAAAATTCACACCATATTGATTTTCATAATCTTGCAAAGCGATTTTGATTTTATCAATTAAAGTCATAGACCCGGAGGTATAATCGCCACTAACAAAATCAAGGTATATAATTGGATACTTGATCCAATCTTTTTCCAACTCATAAATTTTGAGGCCTTCAAACAACTCTTTCTTACCTTCAAAAAAAGCAAGTAATGTATTACACAACAGGCTTTTGCCAAACCTGCGCGGACGGGCGAGAAAATATGTTTTGCCATGATAGGAAAGGTTGTACACATAGTCGGTTTTGTCTACGTATACACATTTGCTTAGACGCAAATCTTCAAAACTCTGTATGCTCAATGGATAGTTTACCATAATGATGCTCTTTGTTACTGCAAAGATAATCATCTTGTTTCGGATTTGCAAATAAAAAAATACCTAAATTAGGCTGCACGAGGTGTTCCGCAGTTGCAGAAGTGTCCGTGCAAGGCTGCACGAGGTGTTCCGCAAAAAAAAAAGTGTCCGTGCAAGGCTGGACGAGGTGTTCCGCAAAAAAAAAGTGTCCGTGCAAGGCTGGACGAGGTGTTCCGCAAAAAAAAAAGTGTCCGTGCAAGGCTGGACGGGTAGTTCCGCAAAAAAAAAAGTGTCCGTGCAAGGCTGCACGAGGTGTTCCGAAGCTGCAGAAGTGTCCGTGCAAGGCTGCACGGGTAGTTCCGCAAAAAAAAAAGTGTCCGAGCAAGGCTGCACAGACACTTCCGCACTATTTGCGTATATCATCCACAATAATCTTAGCCGTTTGTGCCGACGCGCTTCCGTCGCCGAGTATGGTGTTGATTTCTTCGTAGTTTTTAAGCATACGGTTGCGGTAGTGGGTGTCGTTGAGTATGTGCGACACTTCGGCGGTGATGCGGTTGGCAAGGTCGGTTTGAATCAACTCCTTTACACATTCGCGGTTGAGAATAATATTTACCAACGAAATAAAGTTGATTTTTACCAACACCCTGCCCACAAGGTACGATGCATATTGCAGTTTGTACACCACCACCTGAGGAGTGCGAAGAAAAGCAGCTTCGAGAGTGGCTGTTCCACTTGTAACCATTGCAGCCACAGCGTTTTTCACCACGCTGTAGGTTTGGTCAAAAACCACTTGCACGTTTTTGTATCCGCTGATAAACTCATTGTAAAAATCGTGGCCGATACCGGGCGCACCAGCAATAATAAACTGATAATCAGGAAAATTCTCCGACGCTTTGAGCATTTCGGGCAAAAGTTTCTTTATTTCGTTTCGTCTACTGCCTGCCACAAGGGCAATGTAGGGTTTATCGCCAAGGTTAAAACGCTGACGAAATTCGTCGGCATGAATAATGCTCTTTTCACGAGCCTTCATAGCGTCAACAAGCGGATTGCCAACGTATTCTACCTTATAATCAAACTGTTTGTAAAAATCCACCTCAAAGGGGAATATTACAAACATCTTATCAATCAATTTTTTAACGGTGTAAGCACGTTTCTTTTTCCATGCCCAGATTTTTGGCGAAATATAGTAATACACCTTCAAGCCAAGAGTTTTGGCAAACTTCGCCATACGGAGATTGAATCCGGGATAGTCTACAAGAATCAGAAGGTCGGGCATATACTCTTTGAGAGCCTCTTTACATAGAGCCATATTTCGTTTCACCTTGCCAAGATTAGCCACCACTTCAAAAATGCCCATAAACGCCATCTCTCTGTAATGGAGCAACATAGTGCCACCCACGGCAGCCATCAAATCTCCGCCGAAAAAGCGGAATTCTGCATTCGGATCTTCTTTTTTTATCTGAGCCATAAGGTTCGAGGCATGCAAATCGCCCGAAGCCTCGCCCGCTATAAGGAAATATTTCATTTTTTTTCGCAATTATTTTCGGTGTAAAAGTAGTGCAAAGGCAAGATTTTTCCAAAATTATTCCCTCTAAAATAAAAAAGATAGTATTTTTTTCGTTTATTTTAATAATAAAGGGAATGTATTTTGTAATTTTGCATTATAAATTATAGTAACTAAAACAAAGTTTGACGCTAATTAATTAAATCATGAAAATCAAATTGTTATTCACCGCTGTGCTTACAGCGGTATCAGTTTCGCTTTTTGCGCAAGACGGATCTGAATTTCGCACATTATTCAACAAAGGCGACGCTCGATGGGGAGGCGAATTTACATTTTTTGGCACAGGAGCCTCGTTCAACGACCGTTTTTATGGAGGCGGCGGATTTGAGTTTGGTGCCATCCGCAACCACTCTATGGAGTTTGGCCTTTTTCTCGAAGGATTTGGTTCTGAAACACATACCGACTATAAAATCACACCCGGCGAAAAATACTTTATCGGTGGTGGATACGGCGGCGTGTTTATCAAACCGATTATAATGCCCACATCTCCAGTGCATTTTTCAATTCCTGTCCGCATTGGCGGTGGCGGAGTCGGCTACTATTCAGCTGAATATTTTTGGGACGACGACTGCTATCACTACCACAACTACTACAACGATGAAGAAGACGAATGTGCTGTATTTGTGTTTGAACCCGGCATCAACGTTGATTTCAATATGTTAAAGCATTTTCAAATTACCCTCGGAGTATCGTACCGCATGTTTGGTTCGCTCAGTCTCGACTACCGAGGCAACAAAGGCAAAATCTTAGGCAGACAAGACCTCAACGGAATGATTTACTCGCTCGGTTTCCGCTTTGGCTGGTTTTAAAAATAAGAAACAACTATAATATATATAAGGTGTCTAAAAATCCGACACCTTTTTTTGTTTTTAATTTCGGTGTAACGCGCAAAATGCTTACTTTTACGCACAAATAATTATTACTAAAATGCGACATATCTTCACCATAATACTTCTGCTGCTAACCACAGCATTATCAGCACAAAACCGCAACACCATACTTGCCGGCATCGAAGCCTATTCGGTGGCATCACTATCAAACGGCATGAAGATTCAGGTGGTAAAAACGTCAGAATACCAATACTTTACCTACCGATTAACAGCCGATGTAAGTGCTGTGGGCGAAGGCAGTTTAAATGGCATCAAACACGTGGTGGCAGACCTTACCGGATGCGAATTTTTGCCTGAAGACCTGATTGTAAAAAAAATGGTGAGCCACGACAATGCTCTCGACTCGGTTTTTGAATTTATGTCAGAAGTGATATATGGGTCGAAATACACTAATTATCAAGAATATAAACAAAACAAAATTAATATATTAGAAAGCAATCCCAACCTCAAATATCAAAATATAGCAGCCGAAGCAGCGGGAGAACATATTTTAACTGCCGAAAGTCTCCGCTCTATCAGCGACAAAGATGTGGAAACATTTATAAAACAATGCTTTACACCTGAAAAATGCATCCTTACTGTGGTAGCCGATGTAGACCTTGCCACCGTGCAAGAATCGGCAAAGAAATATTTTAACAAAGCTACAAAAACTCCTCCCAAAAATCAACCCAATACCAAGCGCCTCGAAAGTGGCGACTATATTTATGCGTTAGACGAATTAAAACCCGAAACCACAGTAGCTTACCGCTGCAATTTTCCGTTTGCAAAAACCTCGAAAAACTATGCGCTTGGCAATGTGGCTTACAAAATAATGTTCACCGACAGTCTCGACTATGGATATCGTCGTTCATCGTTAAAATCAGAGAGTTTCAGCATTGACACAAGATTGCCGATTCAAGGATTTGATTCGTTTCAAGCAGAACTTTATGCACCGTTAAATCCCAATTTTGATTTTGGCGCTGCAGGTGCAAAGGCAAAGGCAAAGGTGATAGAAGAATACGAAAAAATGTTGCTTCGTCCCGAATATGCAGCCGAAATTGCCTCGCACATACTTATTTACAAATTGCCCAAAAACTATTTTACGCAATACAAACAAGCCGTAAACAATATTGCCACCAACGAATTTTCGGATTTTTTTAACGCTATTGCCAAAAACGGACGTGGCGTAATGGTGGTGGCTGGTACGCGCAAAAATATACACTGCCAACTATTTAACGCTGCACGAAACCGTGAGGTAGTTTTTATGACCAACAAGCTTGAAAAAGAGCGCGTTATACCCAAAGGTTTTGGCGAAGCCACCATTTTGGAGCATTATTTAACAGCCACAGGACTTATCGATCCGCCCAAAAACCTCATAGAAGATTTTGAATCTATCTACACATTCCCCACAGCAGGCACTTACAAATGTATTGGCAAAATTTACCGAAAACATCCTTTGATGTACAAAATGGAAAATTATGTAGAACACGCTCCCGACACTCTTATTGTCCATTACATCGAAATGTTCAACGGCACTATTGGCAGCGACAGCACAAAACTATTTGGATTGAAACAAGCCAATGAACTACGCAACAAAGAGTTACGCCAAAAAGCTTCGTTCCCGGCAGAGATGTATTACACCGAACTTAATGCCGGTGTGCGTTTTGCCTGTGATTACGATTTAGACAGCGCAGGCATCTACCGTCTTGAAATCACCGACCCTCAGGGACACTACTATCGCGATTATTTTTCTATAAAAGACGGATTAAAAACCAAATCAGAAGTATTGGCTTCTAACGGTTCAGTAATTACCGATATATCTTACACTTACGAAAAAAATGGCGTTTATAATCTACCAAAGGTTATCACCGAAACATCCAACGACGTTACCATCGAAACCACTATTTTGAAATACAACATCGAAGTGGCATTAAAAATCGACAATTTTCAACCTTTTGTAGAAGAAAAACAAACCGATAAAAAGAAAAAGCGGTAAATTACTTTTGCAGTTCGTTTACCAAATATTTTATCATCTCTTCGCTATAAGTGGCGTTGAGGCTACTGCGATTGAGGTGAATTACATACTCTTTTGGAGCGTTGATTAGCGAAAAGGCAGCAAATCCTGCATGCGGGGGACAGTCGTCGTCAAACAATGTGCTTACAAAAAATGTGCGGCAACCGATTTTGCCTGCCATTTGTAGCACATCGGTAAAATGCTGTACTTTAATCACTTCGTCGAATGTGTGAGTATTATTGTAGTATTCTAGAAAACTGTCGATTTTGATGCGGTAAATCGGACGAGTTTTCAAAAAATGCTCAATATCGCACAAAAACGGGTTGAAATATGCAATAGCCGCTATCCTACCCTTGCACAATGCTGCTGTGGCAAGGGCAAGACTTCCACCTTGTCCGCTGCCAGAAACTGCAATGCGCTTATTGTCAAAATGATAGTCTTGAGTTATAAAATCTACCGCACGCAAACAATCCATATAAATGCCACGGTAGGCGTTTTTTTGCATATCAAAACATTCGTAGCCCCAAATATCAAGACCGCCATTTTTGCGAGGGTCAAACTCACCGCAACTTATGCCATGCCCTCTAACGCAGAGAAACATTTCGGCTATATCAGGATAGCGGTGAGCATATTTCATCACATTGCTAAAATCTTCATTTACATTTGGCAAGTGAAGTATTACAGGATTTTCTTTGCGGTTTCGCGGTAGAAAAAGATACGCCCTAATTGTAACCTCACCAATCGACTGAAATTCAACCACAAAACCATCTTTTTCTCCACTGCTCAGGCTATCAATTTTGTGCATCGAATAATATGGATCGATAAGGTCGAGCTCTTCAATAGCCTTTTGCCAATAATCATCGTAACCCTCTACAGGTTGGCTGGTGCAGGTTATATGCTCGGGATTGTAGGCAATCCACTGAGTAGCACCAGCCTCGTCGCCACCGGTAAGATATGCGCAGCATTGGTAAAATCCAGGCGCAAGTCCGTCTAATTTTACAGGGACAACGCCCTCAGCTGGCTTTTTGATTTTTTGTTGATGAAAATAAACCTTTTGGTTAAACTCGTTAAACACAGCAATTTCGAGATTTTGTTTTACTGGGGAGTTGCATTTTACAGTAAACTCAGGCACGGCATCCACAAAAAGATGATTTTTGGGAGCTATCTCAATTTCGGTTTCAGATGTAGATACATTGCCCTCTAACTGACATATATTGCTACCCTCGCCTGCTGTGCGTGTAAACTGACGTGCATAAATCAAAGTATGGTTTTCGCCCGCCACAAACACCGACAAAGGCACATTGATAAGTTTGCGACCAGCCTGACCTGCAATGTTTTCTACCACCTTGCTGTGGTTGATTACAAGCGAATCTATCTGACACTGCATATTGAGTGTAAGCGTAAGGTCTTTACCTGCAAGGGTTTTCAACTGTTTTTTGTTGACATTGAAATTGGCAGCAAACACCGCGCCGCCGCTAAGATTGCACAGTCCTTGACTTTGCCACGAGCGGTTAAAGTCGATACTGTCAGCCTCTATCGGTTTTTCAGAAGAGATAATCTTCCACCTTATCGGAAAAAAGTTTTGCGCCGTTGCCGCCGCTGATATTAATGTGATTACTAAGAGATTAAGTGTTTTTTTTAAAAAGATGTGTTTCATTATTCAAATTGGTTATCCATTGTGAGGAAACGTGATAATAAACTTGGTTCCCTTTCCTACTTCAGATTCTATCTTGATTTTGCCGTTGTGCCTACTGATAAATTCTTTGCAAATCAAAAGACCCATTCCAGAGCCTTGTTCGCCCGCTGTGCCTACTGTAGTTCGGTTTCGACTCACCTCAAGCAGTTTGTCAACAGCATCTTGGTTCATTCCTATGCCGTTGTCTTCGATTATCACATCGATACCTTCGGGAGTCCATTCAGCAGCCACAGAAATAAGTCCGCCCTCGTTGGTATACTTAACCGAATTAACTGTAATATTGCGAATTACAGTTTGCAACATCTGCGCATCAGCCCAAATGGTATCGGATGGAGATGTGCGGTTGATAAGCATAATATATTTTTTCTGCGCCTGACCTTTTACCTCGCTAAGTGCCTCATCTACGGTGTAATGCAGATTAAGTTCTTCGGGTTCGAAGGCAATAGTGTTTTGTTGCGAACGGCACCACAGAAGCAGATTGTTGAGCATATCGTAAGTGGTTTTTGCCGATTGGAGAATCACACCCGAAAGTTCGTTGGCCTTAGGGTCGTTGATTACAGCCTCGCGCTTGCGAAGTATATCGGTGAGACCAATTATAGCGTTAAACGGGTTTCTAAGGTCGTGAGCTATAATGGATATAAACATATTTTTGGTATCGTTCGCCTTCTGGAGCTCCTCGCTTTTGCGGTTGAGGGTTTCTTCGTAAGCCTTACGCTCGCTGATGTCGGTGTTGACACCTGCCACACGGAACGCACGTCCGTTTTCGTCGCGCTTAACAACGCATTTTACCATCAACCACTTAACTGAACCATCCTTGCAACAAACCTTGAGCTCCTCGTTGATCATATCAATTTTGCCTTCGCGCACGCTGTCGTAAAACATTTGGAATTTTTCCTTGTTTTCTTGGTCGCAGATAATATTCTCAAAATCGTCGGGAGAGGTAAATGCGGTTTCATCGTCTTCGTAGCCAAGTTGACGGCGATATTGTAGGTTAACAGACAATCGATTGTTTGCCACATCAAAATCCCAAGTGCCGTCGTTGCTGCCTTCGAGAAAAAGTTCAAGCTGTTTTTTGGCTTTGTCTAACTCGTAGGCTTTGTAGTCGAGGTCTTTTAACTGCTTTTTGATTTGATACGAAAGTTCCACGGTGCGTTTTTCGGCAAGGCGTTTTTCGGTAAGGTCTTGAGCCAGCATTGCCACATATCCGGGTTCGGGACGATAGAAGTTGAAATTCATGTAACGATTAATCAAATCAAAATTCTTTTCGTATCTAAGCGATTCGCCCGTATTATTTACCTTAAATACATCTTGGGCGAACGTCTGATAAAATTTAGGCAGAGTAACGCCCAAATCACTTCCAAACGTTACTCCACGAGCTTTTGGAAACAATTCAAGAACCTTGCTGTTGGCATTTTCGAGAAAAATTTTATTGTCTTTAACTTTGAACAAAATAAATCCAGAGTTTATATTTTCAAACAACATACGATATTTGCTAAGCTCTGCTTTAAGTTTGTTGGCAGTTGTTTGCAGTGAGGCAATGCGTTTTTTGATAACACCCGTAACTCTCAGTTTTACCAATCCTTCGTTCAAAGGAGTAATCAAAACTTCGGTAGCTCCATTGTCAAAACAGCGATACACAAGATCGGTTTCGTCTAAAGTGCCTGTAATTATTACCGACGATTGAGTTTTGGCAAAAGCTATAAGTTGCATCACCCTATCGATATTTTCGGTAAGGGGTAGATAAATAACCACAATAACGTAACTGCCTTCGGTAATTTTAGAAGCCGATTCGTCTACTCCACAATAAGATACCGAGGTAATGCCTTCCATCATCTTGCCAAGGATGGAGGCCTTTTCGGAGTCGTCTGATATTATTAGGGTGTCTGTCATAGTTGTAGATTGTTTTCAATTATTAAAAAAGTGTGTGATTTTTTCTCTAAGTTCCTGTTCGGCACGGTCGAGAATATCGTTGGTAACCACAGTGTCGAACATCGGGGCACGTTTTATCTCCTGTTCAGCTTTGCTTACACGGCGGTCTATTTCGTCTTGAGGGTCGGTGGCGCGGCTTTCGAGTCGACGGCGCAATTCGTCTACCGACGGCGGCTGAATAAAAATAGAAAGAGCCTTGCTACCAAAAATTTTCTTCAAGTTTATACCTCCCTCTACGTCAACATCAAAAATAATGTTGTTGCCTTTGCCAAAAATTCTGTCTATTTCGCTGTTGAGTGTGCCGTAATAGCGTCCAGCGTAAACCTCTTGCCATTCGATAAACTCGTTTTGGGATATTCTGCGTTTAAAAACTTCTTCGGTAAGGAAGTAATAATTCACCCCGTCGGTTTCGCCCTGACGCGGACTGCGGGTTGTAGCCGAAATAGAAAACTCAAGTTTAAGACTGTCGTCTTGCATAATTCGGTTTATCAAAGTGGTTTTGCCCGTACCTGAGGGGGCTGATATTATTATTATTTTGCTCATAATGCCGTTTATTTTTGATGCAAATATGCAAAAGTTGTGCAATATAGAGAATTTTTTTAGGAATTTTATTTTTTTTTCTAATTTAGCAAAAATAATTAACAGAATAATTTTTATACATATATATTTGATTATGAGTAATATCGAACTCTCCGAACAGGAACAAATACGCCGCCAGTCGCTGCAAAAACTCCGCGACTTGGGCATAGAGCCTTATCCGGCCGCAAAATATGAGGTAAATATACACACCGACGAGTTTAAAGCAAAATTCGCTGGTCTACAAATTGAGGAGTATGCCGAGGGCGAAACTCTATGCCTTGCAGGTCGTTTGATGAGCCGCCGTATTATGGGTAGCGCATCGTTTGCCGAATTGCAAGATTCAAAAGGACGTTTGCAACTTTACCTCAACCGCGACGTTATCTGTCCCGGCGATGATAAAACTATGTACAACGACGTGTTTAAGAAACTCTTAGACATTGGCGACATTGTCGGCGTTAAAGGTATCGCATTCCGTACCAAAATGGGCGAACTTTCGCTCAAAGTACAGGAACTCACCGTATTATGCAAATCGTTGAAACCCCTTCCAATTGTAAAAGAAAAAGACGGAAAACTTTTCGACGCATTCACCGACCCAGAGCAGCGCTACCGCAAACGTTACGTGGATCTTATTGTTAATCCGCAAGTTAAAGACGTGTTTATCAAGCGTACAAAACTTATGAACACTATGCGTCAGTATCTCGACAACCTCGGATGTCTTGAAGTGGAAACTCCCATTCTTCAACCCATCTACGGCGGTGCGTCGGCGCGTCCGTTTAAAACTCACCACAACGCTCTCGACCAAACGCTTTATCTCCGTATTGCCGACGAGCTTTACCTCAAACGCCTGATTGTAGGCGGTTTCGACGGTGTTTACGAATTTTCTAAGGACTTCCGCAACGAGGGTATGGACCGTTTCCACAATCCCGAGTTTACACAAATAGAACTTTACGTTGCTTACAAAGATTATTTCTGGATGATGGACACCGTAGAGGAGATGGTAGAAAAAGTAGCTATCGCTCTCAACGGCGACACCAAAGTAAAAGTTGGCGACAATATCATCGACTTCAAACGTCCGTGGAAACGCTTCACAATGTTTGAAGCTATCGAGCATTTCACTGGCGTAGACATTTCGAATATGAACGAGGAGCAACTTGCCGAAACAGCCAAGAAATTTGGTGTGGAAGTAGACTCTACAATGGGCAAGGGCAAGCTTGTGGACGAGATTTTTGGTGAAACTTGCGAATCAAAGATTATCCAACCCACATTCATCACCGACTATCCTGTTGAAATGTCGCCCCTTACAAAAAAACACCGCTCAAAAGAGGGCTTGGTAGAACGCTTTGAGGCTATCTGCAACGGCAAGGAACTCTGCAACGCATATTCTGAGCTCAACGACCCTGTAGACCAACGTCAACGCTTTGAAGACCAACTTCTGCTTGCAAAACGTGGCGACGAAGAAGCTATGGTGCTCGACGAGGACTTCCTCACAGCCATCGACCACGGTATGCCTCCCACAGCTGGAATCGGTATCGGTATCGACCGTCTTACTATGATTATGACCAACTCAGAATCTATCCAAGACGTGCTTTTCTTCCCGCAGATGAAACCCGAGAAGAAATTCGAGTACGACCCTGTTGAGGCTTACACCGCAATAGGAATCCCCGAAGAGTGGGTTTCGTTAGTTCAAAAACTTGGTTTCTTAAAAGTGGCAAACCTTGCAGAAGCCAAACCCGGAAAACTTTTCAACGACCTCTGCGGACTCAACAAAAAAGGCAAACTCAACCTCACCGTTCCCACACAAGACGATGTTAAGGCTTGGGTAGAAAAGGCTGCACAATAAGCAGAATAGACTTGAGATACTCACAATAAAAAACTGCGCTATGATTTTTACAACCATAGCGCAGTTACATTTTTTAAATATCCCTCTATTTATTATAATTACCTAATTTATTAAACTTTACCCACCAATTAAAAAAAGTGTCGTAAGTAATAAGGGTTTCGCCAAACTCTTTTTCAAACGCCTCTTTTTCGGCTTCGGTGATATTTACGCGTTTGATTTTGTAACTCCAATCGTCGCGCACGGCAAGCGCATAGCCGCCAAGCATAGGACTTTCTTCAAATATTTTAACGCGCTCTTTCATTTTTGTTTAAATATATTATTGTTCGTTTTTTCTATTTGCAACAAATGTGCCACGCACGATTGTTTATTAACAATTTTACTTGACAAAATGTATTATTATCGCTATCACAAGCAAAGCTAATGCAATGTAAGATAGATTTTTGCCCAAGCCATAATTTTTTTGCCTAACAGCGAACGACAACGTCCACACTACCACCGAAGCAAGGGCTATGATAAATACGATGCTCATTATAATATTTGTTTATACGCTGCAAATGTAATGTATATTTTATAAAACTCAAAAAAAACGGACATTTTTTTAAAATGTCCGCCCTGATTAGAGTATATATAAACTGTTGACTTTGATTAAAAATCTGCTCCGTCAAAATCGTCGCCGCCGCCATTGCCGCCTTCGCCGTCTTCGGGGACTTGTTCTTTAAAATTGTTGATCTTGTAGTTTACACCAATATTCCACGAGGGAGCTTTGCGATGACGCTCAGAATATTCCCAGAATGTTTCGGTGTCGGTGGTAGACTTCATATTCTGAGTTCTGAAAATATCGCGTACATTGAGCGATACCGAAATTCTCTTGTTCATAAACGATTGACGTACCGACAATCCTGTGATAAATGTGCCTTTGTTAGACGAAATCAACGACTTGTTGGCACCACGGTAACGCATATTCACCTGAATTTTGGTGTTTTTGGCAGGTGCAAATGTAAACTGCTGACGCAAACGCCATGATTTGCCATCGCGACTGAGGTCTTTGCCTTCGTAGTTGCCTCGGGTAAAATATTGACGCATCTCCACATCTGTATTAGATGTAAACCATTTGCAGGGGTCGATATTAAGTGTGAGACCTGCGCCAAAATCGTTGTTGGTGCAGAGGTTTTCGGGACGAGAAATCAATATGTTGTTTTCGCCCAAACGGCTAACATTCTGCATCTGTCCATCTGTGTGACGGTAGAAAGTTTCCAATGCAAAAAACCATTTGGGATAAGTAATCTGATAATTAACCTCAAAAGCATCGCTGTAAACGGGTTCGATTTCGGGATTACCCATCGAACGCGAATATTCATCGCTGTACGATGGATAAGGATTCAGCATACCCACCCACGGACGGCGTATGCGGCGCGAATAGCCCACTTGCACCGAATTTTTTTCACCAATTGGGCGCGAAATATGCAATGTTGGGAAAAAGTCGGGACGATCAATAGAGTAATCCTTATCGGGAGTTTTCATTAAGCGGTGAGTTTGCTCGTAACGCAATCCAGCTTGAATACCAAAACCAAGCCAATGAGTTGAGTATGTGGTATATACAGAAGTAATAAAGCGTTCAAAATCTACCTTATTAGTAAATTCGTCGTTGAGTAGGTAATCGCCGTTATTATCAAGGTCGCGCCATTGATAGTCGGTGTTTGAACTTGTAAAATCGAACTGTGCACCAGCCTCAAAACGGTTTTCGTTGGGCAACGGAAGAGTGTAGTCGAGATTCATTCTACCACGAGTGTTGTCGCGGATGTTGTCGGTATGGTGGCCTTTGTGTTCGGAGTCGACATCCAACTTGGTGATATATTGATCGAAATCATTATCGTTGTCGTTGTGATTTCGCGATACAAAGCCGTTGAAATTGAGTTTATGACCTTGTCCAGCAAAATTGTGCTGATACGACAAAGTGGAATTGTAATAATACGAATCGCCTGAATTATCGGTGATAGAATGTACCTTTTCTTCGTTGAAACGGTTGCTATTCAATTTGTTAATAGTCCAGTTTTCATAATCGTTTGCACCATCGGAATTAGAGTGAGAGAGGCCGCCCTCAACGCTAAACGAAATAATATCATTGTCGGTGGCATAAAAATCAAAGCCTGTTTTTAAACCTGCGTGCTGAAAATGGTTTTCGTGGCTATTGGTGCGGAAATTATTAATATCGATACTATCGTTGGAGGTGGCGTCAAGGCTGTGAGTGATACGGTTGTTGATACCCGAAAACGAACCTCCACGACTGTTGTAATGACCTCCCACAAAATAGTTGAACTTTTTGCGACGAAGATTGAGCAGAAAATCGCCACCATAGCGGTGCTCGCTACCTGCATTGAGGTTTACCACGCCGTTGATACCCTGAACCACATTCTTTTTGGTAACAAGATTGATAATACCAGTTTCGCCTTCGGGGTCGTATTTGGCAGAAGGATTGGTGATTATCTCAATATTTTCGATCATAGCAGCGGGAGTTTGTTTAAGAATCTCGGTTGCATCCAAAGCAGAAGGTTTGCCGTCGATAAGCACCTGAAAATTGCTATTACCACGGAGCGACACATTTCCATCAATATCTACCTCCACCGAAGGCACATTTTCGAGAGCGTCGGCAGCACTACCACCGTCGGCAGCAATGTCGGTAGAGATGTTAATTACCTTACGATCAATCTTATAGTCAATGTGATTTTTCTTAGCCGAAACCACAACCTCGTCTAATTCGGTGCGGCTAACAGCAATTTTCAGTACTCCAAGATTTTTGCGTCCATCACCTGTTACAGCGATATCCCTTACAGTAATAGTTTCGTAACCAATAAAATTGGCTTGAAGATAATAGGTTCCGGCCTTGGCAACTTCAATTTCAAAAGAACCATCAGCCTTTGAGAGTCCGCCCGTTACGAGCGTTGCATCGTTTTGATTGTAAATTGCTACCGAAGCGTATTCTACTGGCGAACCATTATCGGCATCCACAAGTTTGCCTGTAATAATAGTTTTTGCCAACGAAACCTCTGGAACTAAAGCAAATACAATAATTGATAAAAGCAATAATAAGGATTTTTTCATGATAGAGTATAATATAATGTTATTATGTATTTTCCGCCTTAATTGACGAAAATTATAATAATTGGTTTAAGCTCCCGAATGTTAAAATGTGTAAACGCTACACTTATTAATATTGTCATAAAATAAAGTGCGTTTTTTGTTAATTTAACATTATTAATTTTGCTATCACAAAAAGATTATTTAATATTGCATAC
The DNA here is from genome assembly GCA_016293845.1 of Bacteroidales bacterium. Lineage (GTDB taxonomy): Bacteria > Bacteroidota > Bacteroidia > Bacteroidales > UBA3824 > UBA3824. The sequence continues at coordinate 117,573 of JAEDDH010000004.1, forward strand.
TTTTTAACACTAATTTTAAAAGAACTATTATGAAACGTATATTTACATTAGCATTAGCATTAGGAGTATCAGCTACATTGTTTGCACAAGAAGACGTTGCTACACTTCGCAAAACAGCTACAGAACAAACCAAAACTGGCGAATATGCCGCTGCGGTAACCAATTTTACCAAAGCCATTTCACTTCAAGAGGCTGTCGGCGTTACCGACACATCGTTATACTTCAACACTGCCGTTAGCGCTTACAAAGGCAAAGATTATCAAACAGGTGCCAAGTATTTCGAAAAATGTATCGAACTCGGCTATCAAAAAGAAAAATGTTACAAATTTGGCGGTGCTTGCCTTCAAAACCTCGAAGATTACACTGCTTTGCAACAATCAATGACCAAAGCCACCGAAGAGTTTCCCTCTAATACCACTTTTAAACAGATGCTTAGCACATCGTATGTGGGACAGGCAAAACCCAAAATGGACGAGGCTAACAAAATTATCAAAGATGCCGAAGCAATTAAATCTGATGTAGCAAAATACAACGCTGAAATTGCAAAGGCTAAAAACGTGTTTAAAGAAACTCTGCCAATTGTAGAGCAAGCTTACAAAATCAACCCCGAAAACAAAACGGCTATTCAACTTTTGGCTGCTCTCTACGGCAACTTGGGACAAACCGCCAAAGCCAACGAAATGAAGGCTAAACTCAAATAAGCGTTTAAAACACGCCTTGATTTAGCATTTTGCAAAAACCTGCCACCCATTCATCGTCATCGTTGAGGCAGGGAACATAATAAAATTCCCCTCCCCCATTGCCCAAAAACAATTGGCGGAGGGTTTTGTTTATCTCTACTGTTGTTTCAAGGCAATCTACTGTAAACGAGGGCGCTACCACAGCTATTTTCTTTACACCTTCGGCAGCAAGATTTTGCACCACCTCGTCGGTAAACGGGCTCGACCAATTGTTGTGCATACGACTTTGGAAACACGTAATAGCCTTATCGCGCTCAATACCAAGCTGATGACACAATAGGCGCGTGGTTTCGTGACATTGCGTTACATAAAGGCTCTGCGTATCGGGTACACCGTGGTATGTAAATATAATACGCTCATAATCAACATTGTCGAGATGTCGCAACATCAACGCTTTCATTGTATCTATATATAAAGGTGAGGCGTAAAACGGTGGCAACATCGAAATGCACGGAAATGATGCCATACCCCTGAAAAAAGAATAGACCTCATCGCTGACATTCTCCGTGGTGCTTTCGGCATAATGCGGAAACATCGGCACCACCACAAGCTGCGTGTAGCCAAGGGCAAGCACCTCGGCAAGAGTATCTTTTATAAGAGGTGCGCCGGCGGTCATTCCTATAAATACATCGGCGAGAGAGCCGATAGATAGCTGCACCTTTTGGGCAAAACGGCGAGTGATAGCTATAAGAGGCATTTCACCATTGTCTAAGGGCAATTGAGCATAAAGAGCCGCCGACTTGGGAGCGCGGAACGGTGCTATAATGCAGTTTACCAATATCTTGCGACCAATAAGATTCATTGTCATCACGTGACGGTTGTCGAGCAACTGACGTAGATAACGCCTCACATCGCTCACCTTTGCGCTCTTGGGCGAACCATAGTTGGCAATCAGTAGGGCGGTGTCGGAATGTCGTTTGCTGTGGTCGGTAGGTATGTTCATAACTATCTATATTTTAGCTTTTTCGGCAAGGGCGACACCCTGTTTGATACGGTCGCTCATACCTATGCCGCCTATCATATTGCCTCCGATGATTAATCCCGGAAACTGTTTTTCGATTTTTTCGATAGCCGCGATACGCTGCTCGGTATCAGCCTGATACTGAGGAATAGCATTGCGGTGACGCATTATCTTAAACATTTCGGGTTCAAACTCTTTGATTTTATAAATTTGCGAAAGTTCCTCAGCCACAATCTTTTTGATTTCGGTATCAGAAAGGTCGAGATAATCCAAATGCCTCATTCCGCCCATAAACACAGCCAAAAGTGCGCCATCTTTGGATGCGCGGTTTTTAAATAGGGTAGACATATATAGTACGCCGAGAATCTTGCGGTTTTCTTTTTGCGGCACAAGGCAGCCGAAACCATCGAGAGGTGAGCCCTGCCATTTTTCAAAACCCAAAGCGCACTCCACCACCGACGAATATTTCAACGCTGCAATCACCTTTTTATCCTCATCGTCTACAAAGGGAAACAAATCAGAAAAGGCGTATGCTCCGGCAGTATTAACCACACGACTGCATTTGATAGTGCTGCGTTCGCCGTTTTTTACAAAAGAGATTTCAAATCCACTGTCGGTTTTAGCCACCACAGCCTTTTGCGCCGAAAGGATAAACTTCGACTCTCCCACCCTATTGTAAATGCCGTATGCAAGATTTGAAAGTCCATCGTCGGCGGAGAATGTTTCGCGGGTAACTTTCTTTAAATCAGGATTTTGTTCTTTCTCTTTTTTTCTTACCTTGCCAATCTTCATCGAGCCACCTATAAGGCTGCCGTAATTTTGCTCAAGGTTGTAGAGTTTTGGGAAAGCATATTTGGTAACAAGCATACCCGGGTCGCCTGCATATACTCCTGATATAAAAGGATTTATAGCATAATCGAGAAAACTCTGACCCATACGCCTTACCACAAATTGGGCAAGGGTTTCGTTTGGGTTGGTGCCGCGTTTTCTAAAAGGCTCGCCAAGCAATCGGAGTTTGTCTTTAAAAGTAAACAACTTGGTGGTGATACCCTTGCCCACACCCATAGGCATAATGTTTGGTTTTCCGCCCTTGATGATAAAGCGTTTTTTAGCGGCGGTTGAAGCCTTTTCGAGAGCGTAGTTGGCAGTGAGCGATTTTTCGCCGTGGAGCTGCTCAAAAAGTTTTACAGCCTCGAGCGAACCAAGCACGCCGGTGTTGGGACCTGTTTCGTATACAAAATCACCGCATTTTTGGGTGTGCATCACGCCGCCCGGATAGTCGCGGTTGTCGACAACTAAAAAATTTTGATTTTTTTGGTTAAGATAAAACGCTGTAGTTAAGCCCGTTATACCCGCACCAATAATAACAGTATCAGTAGAATATTCCATTACGTCATTTATTTTGGTGCGCAAAGATAATAAAAAAAGGGACGCGGCGAGCCACGTCCCAATATTATAAAAACATTATCATTCTGACAATTCCAATATCATAAACTCAACTCTACGGTTAACCTCACGCTGACGTGGTGTGGCATTGTGGTTGAGGGGTCGGCTTTCGCCATAGCCAACGGGAACAAGGCGTTTGCGCTCTACGCCGTGGCTTACAAGGTAATTTACCACAGTGTTGGCGCGGCGTTTTGATATCTGAAGGTTGTAAGAGTCGGAGTCCACATTGTCGGTATGCGCCGAAACTCCAAGTTTGTCAAGACAAAGCCACTGCCGACGACCTTCTTATTGGTGCAGCAGGAGGATATTTTGCAATTGCGGGTATGGTACAAAACGGTCAAACAATTGATGTGGCAGATGCTCTCGTTGTTACTAAACAAATAGTAGCAGGTTTTGAGCAAAGCAAAGCCAAAGACCTCGTTTACTACAACAAATGCAGCGACGAAATTAAACCTTTGATGAACGGACTCTCTTTCGACGACATTGTATCTGTTCTTAAAAACGATTGGATTCCCCAATACGAGGCTATGCTCGCCGGTGATGCTCCTGAAGACGAAGCAGATTACGAAGGCGATGTAGAAGAAGATTCTGACAAAGAAGAAGAATAAAATAGTATTCTAACTTTCATTATATTGTGCTGCGTTTTATAAAAATGCGGCACTTTTTTTTGCAAAATAAGGGTCAAAAGAATGAGTTTTTTCGTATATTTGGAGTACAAAAACTATAAATATGGAAACAAGCACCCTTTTCGACAAAATATGGAACAATCACATAGTTAAGACCATCGATGGCGGTCCTGATGTGCTGTTCATCGACCGTCAGTATATGCACGAGGTAACATCGCCAGCAGCATTCGAGAATATCAGGCGCAGAGGCATAAAACCTCTTATGCCTGAGCGCATTACTGCCATTTGCGACCACAACATACCCACACACAACCACTTGCGACCCGTGCAAGACCCGCTGTCGGAGGCGCAAATTTCGGCATTGGAACGCAACACCAAAGATTTCAACATTCCTTTTTTTGGTCTCGACCACCCTTACAATGGCATTCTGCACGTGGTGGGTCCCGAACTTGGATTAACACAGCCCGGAATGACCATAGTTTGCGGCGATAGTCACACCTCCACACACGGCGCTCTCGGCTGCATTGCCTTTGGAATTGGCACGTCGGAGGTGGAAACAGTTACCGCTGCGCAATGTCTGCTGCAATACAAGCCCAAACAGATGAATATCAGAATAGAAGGTTCGCTGAGCAAAGGCGTTACATCCAAAGACCTTGCGCTATACATACTTTTGCAATACGGCACCGACTTAGGTACAGGCTATTTTATAGAGTTTTCGGGCAGCACAATCAGCAGTATGTCGGTAGAATCGCGAATGACACTCTGCAATATGAGCATAGAGATGGGTGCGCGTGGTGCGTTGATAGCCCCCGACAGCAAGACAATAGAATACATACGGCATACTCCCTACGCCCCAAAAGATTTCGACAAAGCCATAAAATATTGGCAGACATTGTTTTCCGACCCCGATGCAGAGTTTGACAAAACAATAGAGATCAACGCCTCAAACGTTTCGGCAATGATTACCTACGGCACAAATCCCGGAATGGCAATGCCCATCGATGGTGAGATTCCCGACCACACCGACGACAAAAAGTTTGTCCGCGCTCTGCGCTATATGGATTTCCACGCAGGCGAAAAACTCATTGGCAAACCCATACAAAACATATTTATAGGCAGTTGCACCAACGGACGCATTGAAGATTTCCGTTTGGCGGCACACATCATTAATAATAGAAAAATTGCCGACGGAGTAAAAGTGTGGATAGTACCGGGCTCTGCGCAAGTGCTGAAACAAATCAAAGAAGAAGGTTTAGACAAGATTTTTACAACCGCAGGAGCAGAACTCAGGTTGCCCGGCTGTTCGGCATGCTTAGGAATGAACGCCGACAAAGTACCAAGTGGAAACTATTGTGTATCAACCTCAAACAGAAATTTTGAAGGTCGCCAAGGCGCAGGAGCAAGAACTATACTTGCAAGTCCGATTACAGCAGCAGCCTCAGCCGTTACAGGCTTGATTGTCAACCCAATAGCATTTATTTAGTATGGAAAAGAACAACATCACCATATCCACCGCAGTTGTCTTCAAAAGCGACAACATCGACACCGACAAAATAATCCCCGCTCGGTTTCTCAAAGCCGTTAGCCGAGGCAACTTTGGCGAAAAACTATTCTGCGACTTGCGGACGAACCCTAATTTTTGCCTAAACCAATATCTGGGCAACCGAAAAATCCTCATCACCGGCAACAATTTTGGTTGCGGTTCGAGCCGCGAACACGCCGTGTGGGCTCTCTACGACTATGGTTTCCGTGTAATAATTGCCACAGGCTTTGCCGACATTTTTAAGAACAACGCCTTCAACAACGGACTTCTTCCGCTCACTCTTCCCGAAGAGCAATGCAACGCATTGGCACAAAAGGCAATAACCAAACACGACACCATTTTTGAAGTAAGCATAGAGGCGCAGACCGTAGGCATCAAAGGTGGCGAAAAATATAGATTCAGTATCGACCCATTTCGCCGCGAATGTCTTATAAATGGCTCAGACACAACCCAATGGTTGTTGAATATGAAGGATGAGATAATTGCTTTTGAAAACACAAAACCATCATACAATTATGAATAAACACATTGCAGTAATCGGCGGCGACGGCATTGGCCCCGAAGTAACAGCACAAGCCGTAAAAGCATTAAACGCCGTGGCTCAAAAATATGGGCACACCTTTAAATATACCAACGCTCTTGGCGGAGCGGCTGCCATCGACCAATGTGGCGACCCTATGCCCGACACCACCATTGCCACCTGCAAAGAGTGCGACGCCGTGCTCTTTGGCGCATTCGGCGACCCAAAATACGACAACGACCCCAATGCAAAAGTGCGTCCCGAACAAGGTCTTCTCAAAATACGCAAGCAACTCGGACTATACGCCAACATCCGCCCCATTTTTACCTTTGAATCATTGATTCACAAATCGCCAATCAAAAAAGAGATAGTAGAAAAAGCCGATTTTGTGGTGGTGCGCGAACTTACAGGAGGAATGTATTTTGGAATGAAAGGTCGCACCGAGGATGGCAAAACAGCCTTTGACACAAACACTTACTCTACATACGAAATAGAACGCATTCTTAAAACAGCCTTTGACCTTGCCACCTCACGCCGCAAAAAAGTCACCGTGGTAGACAAAGCCAACATCCTTGCCACATCACGCCTTTGGCGCGAAACCGCAATGCGCATTAGCCAAGATTATCCCGAAGTAGCCACCGACTATATGTTTGTAGACAACGCCTCAATGCGCATCATCACCACACCCCGCGACTTTGACGTAATAGTTACCGAAAACACATTTGGAGATATTCTCACCGACGAAGCAAGCGTAATAACAGGCTCAATGGGAATGATGCCGAGTGCGTCGGTTGGCACGTTTACATCACTGTTTGAACCCATTCACGGGTCGTACCCACAGGCAGCGGGCAAAAATATCGCCAACCCAATGGCAGCGATACTTTCGGCGGCAATGCTTTTAGAAATGGCGTTTGAATTAAAGTCCGAAGCCGAAACCATTAAATTTTCTGTTAATCAAGCCATTAAAAACAGAATAGTAACCGAAGACATTGCCGAAGGCAAAGCCTATTCCACCACCGAAGTGGGGGAATATATAGCCACTTCGATTATAGAAACAAAGTAATTTTTTAACCCAAAAGGCAATTTTTAGCAATAAAAACCGCTTTTATTTGTAAAAAAACTCTATCTTCGCCATCACAAAGCAGGATACACACCAACAGAATTAGAAGAATTTTTTGGAGGTATAAGTAACGACCAAGGCAAAAACAGTTTATATATCCGAACCATACTTTCAAACCTCTTGGAAGCCAAAGGTGTCAGCACATTCAACGACCTCAACTATCTACTCCCGAGTATTGCATTAATGCTCGCAGGCTCATTAGCCTTGTCTTGCAACAAAGACAAAAACGGTGACGGCACTTTAGACGTTGACGAAATCATCCACATACGCAACATCCATTGCGAAACTCGTGGTGTAAAATCGCTCCAAGGTATTGAATATCTGTTGGAATTGCGTGGTATCTATTTACAGGACTTGACGACCTCGTTTGGGTATATTGCCACGACAACCCCAATCTTACATATCTCAATGTAAAAGACAACGCGCTCACAAAACTCGACCTTTCTTACACACCTCAATTGCGCTTTTTGTGGGCTGCACACAATCAGTTTAACACGTTAGACATTGGCTACACACCATATCTTATCAAAGTTCATGACAAAGGCACTTACGAAAGCCAAAATTGACCACGAATGGTATATCGACTTGGGCGGCGACGTGTCTACCGGCGACGACAACAAACTATACCTTTGGGTAAACCAAGATGTAACTTTAAGCGATGTATCTCACGCAAATCAGGCTGCAACCGAGAAATATTCTGATTTAGACCCCCGGTGTATCGATAAACGACTGTCTCACACGCGGATATGTTGTCAACTATCTTTACAAAATGGCAGGAAGTCCCAATATCGGCAGCCACAAATCGAAGTCTTAATATCTTGAGTTTTGGCTTTGAGCACTTCTACGCCTGCCCCAACGTAAGGAACAATACTGTAAATGCGTCCTTTGTCGCTGCTGAATGTGCTAATCACATCCCACATAATGTCGCCGTGAAACGTCAACTCCGAGATTGTTTTCAAAACTGATTGCTGAGAACATACTGAGTTGTTACGCTGCAAAAATATCTAATACCCTTAACGTGGTATCTACGAGAATATTATTTTTTGTTTATCAAATTTTAGTTTTAAAGCCAAACCTGTTAGTTTTCTGTTAGATTAATTTATAATTTTGCGGCGTATAAGTTAGTGCATCATTATGAGAAACGAACCCATATTGCAAACTCTTGACTCACTGAATATTCCGTACAAATTTCAGGAGCATAAGGCGATTTTTTCGGAAGAGGACGCCAAGGACGTTGTTATCACTCTCGAAGGCATCGACGTAAAAAACCTTTTTGTAAAGGACAAGAATCACAACTACGGACTTGTGAGTATGGACCTTCACCGTCGCGCCGACCTCAAAAAAATCGCCGCCCAATTTGGATTTGGACGTCTGAGTTTTTGCAATCCCGACGAACTAATGCAGTATCTCAACATTACGCCGGGTTCGGTGAGTCCGCTATGTTTGATGTTTGATACCAACAGCGCCGTCAAAGTGTTCTACGACCAATCATTTGAGGGACACAACGTTATCATCCACCCTCTGCGCAATACAGCATCTATCAGCATAAAATTTGATGATTTAAAACGCTTCACCGAACATTTTGGGCACAAATGGATGATGGGTGATGTTTATAAAGAAGAATAAATATGATTTACAGGCTTTTGACATTGGTATTGTTGTTGATTTCCACATCCGGTTGCGAGGTGCAGCGGGACGTTGAGGTCAGGGATTTTGATGTCAATTGTCAAGAGGCGATAGTAGACAACGAAACCGACGATCACGATATTATCCGTGATTATTGTTGGTTTGGGATTATTGGCGAAAACGAAGCCCCCACACTGCGCGCCTCTGAGAGTCAACGCACGTCGCAACGCAATTTTGAAAAGCGCAAATTAACTTCCGACGCACGCGCAAGGGTTTCCATTGTCAACAAAACTTTCAAATTATTCTGTATCAATCGGCAGACCTATTGTCACTACGAAAAATCGGGTCGGTCGCTATTGCATTTTCTTTGCAAACTTTCAATTTGATTTGCCATTATTTACAATTTTTATGTAATTGCAAGCATCATCAACTTGCTCTATGGTAACACTATTGTCTAATTTAATTAAAGTAAAAATCAAAATGGCAAATTCTAATAATTTCGTAACCATCGAGAACGGTATTTCAGATTTCACCGGCGGCAAGGTTACAATCAAAAAATCATTCAACTATTTGGGACTCTTATGGTTTGTTATCGGCATCATTTTGCTTGTAACACAATCGTTTGGCAAAGATAACAGCACGCTTACAATGATACTTCTTGTATCGGGCATTGCATTGGTGATTTACGGTGCAATATCGTTTTTCATAAAAAAAACAGGCTACTATTACGGTACAAGACCAATGAAATTGCGAACTTTTTTGTTTAATGCCGAACGCAGCGAAGAGGTTATCCGTCAGTACAATGCAGGCGAATTTAGCAACCTTTTGGACATTCCGTGTGATTCAGTAGCCAAAATAATGATTAAAATTTTGGTTGACAACGATTATCTTGTGGCATATTCACAAATATTGAAATTTTCGTCCCAAAATTACGACTACGAGCCTTCGTCCGAAATCTGCATTCACAACCCTGAGCAATGTCAAAAAATCAATACGCTCGTGATAAGTTACTAATAATAAATTGGTGTTCTGTTTGATTATTTGGGGCTGACGAAGAATTTGGTCAGCCCTTTTTTAATAGGACTGCGAATATCACGATTAAAAGATTACTCTGACACCCATTCCGCCACCGTGCGCGTTTCGCTCGAAAAACTTACGCCGACTTTGAAAAGTTTTCTGCCGTCAACGCTGAATGGCAGTGAATAATCCTTGCTGTTGATTTGGGCGATGGCTTCTTGTGCGGGTTTATCGAGCTTAAACTCAAAGACATAGATATATTGCGGAGTTTTCACCACAGCGTCTATCCTACCGTCGGATGTGGTGCGTTCTGCCTCTGCATAAAAACCTAAAAGTTTGAAAATCAAATAAGTAACATTTTGAAAATAGAGTTCCGCCTCGCCAACAATTTGATAACTACTATCTGCAAAGAGTGCAGAAAGACGTTTCATAAAGCCATTGATGTTGCCTGAACGTACTTCACGAGCAAAACTGATGATTGAAAAAGCGCTTGTTTCTGTTTTGGGAAAGTTGAAATTGAAGATGAATTTCACCAACCCCTTGGCAACCTCGCGGTTTGGCAAGCCGAGAAAATAGGTGTCCATCTCGCTATCATAGCCCTTGATAGTTAAATAACCACTTTGATAGAGCAAAGGAATAGGATTGTTTTCAAAATTGTCGATTTTGGAAAGTTCGCTTGAATCACATTCTGTGCTATCGAGTTCGCTGAGATTCATTCCTTGCTCCTTTATCGTTTTGGCAAGAAAAGTCGGCGTGCCGCTTTCAAACCAATATTCTTTGAATTCCTTGCTGTCCAAGGCTTTCATCAAACCAAAAGGATTGTATACATCCATCGAGTTTTGATGAAAATGATAGCCTTCGTACCAACGTTTTAATTCTTTGTAACACTCATCTTTTGAAATATTGTTATACTCCGCCATAATTTGAACATAACAGTCTAAATTATTGTGGATTTCCTGTTCGGTAGCACCGCATAGTGTAGAATACTCTATGGTATTTGAAATATCTTTAAGATTGTTGACATCGCTAAAAAGACTCACCTTGCTAAATTTGGTTACTCCGGTAATAAAAGCCATCTTGATTTGCTTGTCGCAGGTTTTCAAAACTCCATAAAAAGCCTTCAACTCCTTACGGATTTCGTCTTTGAGATTTTCATCAAAAAGATTGGTTAACAGCGGTTTGTCGTATTCGTCCACAAGAATTACAACCCCTTTGCCTGTTTTGGCATTGGCATTATTAACAAGTTCGATGAAACGTTCCGAATTGGATTTTGCGTTTGGATTATAACCATATTCCGATTCCATCGTTGACAGATAGTAACTTATGTGCGATTTTACGGCCTCCACCGAATCGTAATTGGCACTGTTGAAATCAAAATGCAGCACGGGATATTCCTCCCACTCAGTCTCCAACTTTTCAATCTTAGTTCCGGCAAAAAGTTCCTTCTGTCCGTCGAAATACTCGTGCAGAGTACTAAGAGTCAGACTCTTGCCAAATCGCCTCGGTCGAGATAGAAAATAGCACGCCTTGGTATGGGCAAGATTATAAATCATATCAGTCTTGTCGAGATAGACAAAACCTTCCTTAATCAACGATGCAAACGCCTGTATGCCAATAGGAATCTTTTTCATAGCCGTAATGTTTTGTTTCGCAATGCAAAGATGCATTTTTTATTTTGGAAAAACAAATTTATAACATATTTTTGGGGTGATTGTAGAATGAGGCGGACGTGGCAATGATGTATGTTAATTTATTATTAAATATCACCCCAACCTCTTGACTCGTCCCTTAGGGCAGTGTGTAACTTTGCTGTCGCTTAGCAAAAACTAAATCGTACGATTATGAGTAACAAAACAAAGTTGAAAATCGGAGAGTTTTCTCAGATGATGCAGATAACGGTCAAGACCCTGCGCTTTTACGAGCACAAAGGACTTATTCTGCCTGACGAGGTGGACGAGTGGACGGGCTACCGCTATTACAGCATTGGTCAGATGCAGAAGTTGAAGTCGATACGCGACCTGCAACAACTCGGCTTTTCGTTGGACAAAATCAGAGACCTGTACGACAATAGTTTGCACGTACCCGACGCAGCCCAAATAGCCGAAAAAATCAAGGAAACGGAACGGCAGATACAACTTCTCACCCGCCGTCGCAACCGTCTGTTGCAACTGAGGAACTCTCGCAAACACATTACAAAAATGGAAAAATTCTACATTCAACCGCTGCCCGAAATCATTGTGGCAAGCCATCGCGAAGTGATACCCAATTTTGAGGCACTCGGTCCCCTATGCTACGAGAAAATCGGCCCCGAAATGCAACGTCTCGGCTGCAAATGTCCTCAGCACGGCTACTGTTTCACTGTGGAGCACGGCAGCGAGTACACGCCCACCAACATCGACATCGAGTACTGCGAACAGGTGGAGGAGATGGGCACCGACAGCGCAATAATCAAGTTCAAGCGTCTGCCCGCCGTTCCCAAGGCTCTGTGTATGAAACACATCGGACCTTACGAAAGGTTATACGAATCGTTCACCGAATTGTTCAAGTACATCGAAGAGCACGGCTACAAGATTGTCGGCAAACACCGCACGTGCTACGTTGACGGTGCGTGGAATCAGGACGACCCCGAAAAATGGGTTTCAATCATTCAGATTCCGATAGAATAACCAACACATTCAATCATTCGGGACTGTCTTAGAGGCAGTCCCTTAAAACACAAAACATTATGGCATTTGAGTTCAAGAAAGAGTTCAAAGAATATTATCTTCCGCCATGCAAGCCGGAGATTGTAAACAATCCCCCTGCCAACTTCATCGCAGTGCGTGGCAGCGGCAATCCCAACGACGAGGACGGCGAATACAAGCACGCCATCAACATTCTCTACGCCGTGGCTTACGCGCTGAAAATGAGTTATAAAACCGATTACAAAATCAATGGTTTTTATGAATATGTTGTGCCGCCGCTCGAAGGTTTTTGGTGGCAAGACGGCGTTGTAGGTGTTGATTATTCCAACAAATCCACCTTCAATTGGATTTCGGTGCTGCGTCTGCCCGATTTCATCACCCGCAAAGATTGTGATTGGGCGGTGTCAACAGCCACCAAAAAGAAAAAGATTGACTGTTCGCGAGCCGAATTTCTCACCATCAACGAAGGTCTCTGCGTACAAATAATGCACATCGGCACCTACGACCAAGAGCCTAAATCCGTGAAACTTATGGACGATTTCATTGCCACCGCCGGCTACACCAACGACCTTTCCGCCACCCGTCTCCACCACGAAATCTACCTATCCGACCCAAGAAAAACCGCAGCGGAACAATTGAAGACGGTGATTAGGCATCCGGTGAAGAAAGGGTAAGGATTGCGTTTTTAGAATGATCAAAAAATAAATTTAATCATTGGCAATCAGATTGTTATAATAATATTCAAAAAAAGTTTGAGAAAGATTTTACGCTCTCGTTGATATTGTCTAACTTTGTCAAACGAAATAAATGATAAATGGCAACAGGTAGAACAATAAGCGCAAACTCCTTGACAAAAGAGGACGAAAAAATAATAAAACTTTGTGAAAAAATATCGTTATACATAGAGAATGAGATTAAAGACGATGATTTGAAGCAAGTTTTTAGAAACGAATACGGCAAAATAAGTTTCACTAGAGATGGTGGTGCCGGACGCGGTGCTGGCAAACTGCAACGTGATGCACTCTGCACTCGTGGTATGCAGGGGAAAGCACCGTATTCGAACCGTAATTTGCGTTGGCATCCACTTGTAATTGCTACTACAAAACATAAATATGCAAAACCGATAGAACGCATTGAAATAGAGGGAGAAGATGATGCCCAAACTCTGTTTTCGTAGTAAATATCAACGGGAAAGAAAAACGCTACCCGTCTGAAAAGGTGGTTCACGAATTACCCGAAAGATTCATTACATTGCCATCACATTGGAATGAACACATAGAAATCATAAGGCACTGGAATGATGTTTTATGGACGGGAAATTCGTGTATAATTCCTGCATACGAGGCTTGTGATTGGCAAAATGCCGTTGAGGCCTATGCAGTTTTAGCTATTTCCGTTGCTGTCAATTTTTTTGGACTGAGTTTTAGTAAAATATATAATTCAATTACAGAAATACTTAAAAATCAAACGATTGACAAATCAATAGAATTACCATCAAAGTACTTTCCAAAAAACAAAGCGGATATTATTTGCTGTCCGCTTTGTAAAGTTCCTGTTGCTGATAAGCCCGCCAATTTGCCAGAGAAAAATCGTGAAGATAGATACAAATTTTCGTTCAATGGCAGTAAACGTAGCGAAGGGGAAGATGGTAGTATGCAAATAATGCACGTTAATCCATTAATCGAAAAGGAATTGTTACATTGTGGCAATAATGTTAGGTATGGTCATCGTTGGTGCAATGTGGCTATGACAGACCACTCAATTGAAGAAACTGTCGACTTTATGGAATATATTGTTAAAATTGCTCACAGAAGATAAAAAATGGACTTGTTCGCATCAGCCGAATTGGCAAAAGAATCAAGGTTGATATACAAAAAAGACTTACAACCTATTGATAATTTGAAAATTATTTTTAGAGAAATCCGTGATTATTTTGCGGGTAATGTTACTGGTATTACCCGTGATGAAAAAATCGCGCAAAATATTATGCGCCTTTTGTTCTGCAAAATATTTGACGAAAAATCTAAAAGTGCGGAAGAATTGGTTGATTTTGCAAACCGTCCTAATGAAACTCTCAGCGAATTTTCAGGCCGCATAACCAATATTTTTTCAAATGTAAAGAGCAAATATTCAGATATTTTTAATATTGATGAAGAAATTGAAATACAACCACTTGACTTGTCATTTATCGTCAAAAAGATAGAAAGTTTTTATCTAATTGATGCTAATCGTGATATAATAGCGGATGCTTTTGAGGAGTTAATTGGAACAGCATTTCGTGGTGGTGAAGGTCAGTTTTTTACACCAAGAAACATTGTGCAAATGATGATTGATGTTATGAAACCGTCTGAAAATGAAAGAATAATTGATCCTGCTTGTGGAAGTGGAGGTTTTCTTGCTCACATTTTGAGATACTCGTTAAAAAACAACTATCACAATTATATTTACGGCATAGATAAAGATTTATTTTTGTCTAAATTAGCAAAAATTTACCTTTCCCTTTTGGGCGAAAATGAATATAATATTTTCTGCGAGAATAGTTTAGAAGTTCCCGCAACTTGGTCTAATGCTAAAAACTACATCGAACTTGGTACTTTTGATTTGATACTCACAAACCCTCCATTCGGAGCCAAAATTCCTGTCGTTGGCGAAAGCCTTTTACGCCAATATGAACTTGGTCATGTGTGGAAACACAGTAAAAATCAATGGCTTTTAGGAGAACAACTACGAGATAAACAACCACCACAAATTCTTTTTATCGAAAGAATAATTCAATTATTGAAGGACGGAGGTCGTGCGGGTATTGTCCTGCCCGAAGGTGTATTTGGTAATCCCTCAGACCGATACATTTGGGAATATATCAGAAAATATGCTTCGATAATCGGCGTTGTAAGCCTTTCGCAAGAAACTTTTCAGCCGAGTACTCATACAAAAACGAGTGTCGTTTTTTTGGAGAAAAAAAACAATAGTCGCGAAAAAATATTTTTTGCAATGGCTAAAAATATCGGTCACAACAAAAATGGCAAAGAGGTTTATAAGATGGATATTGCTGGAAATGAAATTGTTGATATTAACGGCAAAAAGATTATAAACGATGATACACCCGAAATCGCAAAACGTTTTAATTTGTTTTTAGATAATCAGTTAAACAATGAAAATCACTTAGGTTTTGTTGTTAATCAAGATGACATCAAAGACAATGTATACATACCTGAAAGTTACAAAATTGAACTGAAAGAAAAACTTTCTGAGATTACGAACAGCGGAAAATATAATCTTATAAAATTCGGAGATTTGGTGCAACAAGGTTTAGTTCAAGTAAAAAGAGGCAATGAAATAGGATCTCAATTTTATGGCAGTGGAGAAATTCCATTTGTTAGAACCACTGATATAGTTAATTGGGAGATAAAAATGGATACTGTAAAAGCCGTTTCCGAGAATGTTTATCAAAAATACAGCAAATTGCAAAACGTTCAAGAACACGACATTCTGTTTGTTAATGATGGAACATTCTTGATTGGACGCAGCAGTATGGTAACTCATAATGATATTAAAATAGTAATTCAAAGTCATTTACGTCAAATAAAAGTTTTAGACAAACAAGAAATATCACCGTTTTATCTGTTCTATCTTTTGAATACAAAATTTGTACAGATGCAGGTTGAAATGATGACTTTCACGCAGGCTACTCTATCAACTTTGGGAAATAGAATTATGGACTTGGTTTTACCATTCCACATTGATGCTGATTTAAAAAACAAAATCAGCGCAGAGGTTGCCGATATAATCAATCAAAAGGCGGAAATTAAGCGAAGAACTTTGGCTTTAAATATGAGAGAGTAAGTTTGATACCTCGCTCACCTAACATTCCACGAACACTACGATTGTTTTGAACGTGTTCTGCCGTGATACTCTGTTCGCCACGCAAATCCTTTTGCTCAACATTATAGTTGGTAATCTCTGTTGCAAGATTCTTGGCGGCAATAGTCAACGTTGGCAAATAATCGGCTAATGCACCGTTTTTTATGCCCAAACGTTTCTTCATCTGTTCGGTTGTAAGTCCGCCTAACAGTGCACAATCACCTTTGGAACGGATACGACCGAAACCTTTGTCGTCAACTCCACTTGATAGATATTTTTGCTAAGTTGCTTTTCTGACGAACGCAACCTTTCGCGGGTGTCAAGTCGTGCAATCTCATTGAGACGTTCCTCAATAAGTTCTGCCTTTCTTGTTTGAACCGCAAAATAACTCTGCGCAAATGCAACCTCCTCTTTCTTTGGGTCGCCGTTTTGTGCTATCAATTAACAAGCATAACGAGTGAGCATAAAATCTTGAACTGCACGATGAGAACTACTGCCTAAACCGACCATTTTCGTGACCTCACGAAAATGGTTATTCGCGTTGACTCACAACGTTTTACAATTTTGTTTTATATATTTTAACGATGTCCATATTGATTCTAATTGATTACGACTACAAATATACATAAAATTTTATAATTTGCATACTTTTTTATCTTATCTTTGCCCTCTGAAATTAAACAAATCACATCAATGAGTACATTCTCAGTAACAGAAAGCAACGATTATGCAACTATAAAATTGCTGTTTGTAGATTATTCGCAAATCAAGGGCGCGGAAGGGTGCTTCGTGTCGTTTGAAAAAGAATTGGCTGATTTACAATCGTTTTACAATGGCGGAGCATTGTTTTTGGGTTATAAAGACGAAAACCCAGTGGCTTACATTGCCATCAAAAAAATTGATGATTCCACCTGCGAGATTAAACGCCTCTACATCAAGCCCGAACACCGTGGCAAAGGATATTCTCGGCAGATGCTCAAAGCCGCCTTACAACGCGCCCAACAACTTGGTTTCACAACGGCAACCCTCACCACACGTCCCGCAGTAATGCCCGTTGCATTTCAACTTTACACCCGCTCAGGATTTGAAAACCTCGGCGAAGAAAACGGCGTGGTAAGAATGAGAAAAATAATCGCATAATCCAAACATCTATGAAAACAGAAATCAACCCTTCGGAAACATCGCGTGCAAAGGCGTTTGAATATTGGATGAAGTCGCCGATGCCAATGGTAACGGTTGTGAAAACTTTTGACGTTACCAACCTTTGCCGTGTAAGCAAGCGCAAAGGTGTGAAATTCAATATGTTGCTATCGTGGTGCATTGGCAAGGCGGCAAGCAAGGTTGACGAGTTTCTGACCCTGCCCGAAGGCGACAAACTTTTCCGCTACGACCATCTCGCTATCAACACCATTTTCAACGCCAAAAACGGTGCACTATGTTTCTGCGATATTCCTTACTCCGATGATTTGCAGCGTTTTAACAACGATTACAACTCAATATCAAAATCAGCGATAGAATCTTGTAAAAACATTTTGGACGAAGGCGCGGCAATTGTTGGCACGTCGGCGGTTACAGGCACCGAACTCGACTGCATAGTAAACCAATATTCAGGCATTTACAACAATCCGTTCCTTTCGTGGGGACGTTACCGAAAACATTGGTTTAAAGTAACATTGCCAATCTCGTTTCAATTTCACCACGTTCAGATGGACGGCGGCCACGCAGCACATTTGTTGGAAGAATTGCAGGCAGCGATTAGAGATTTAAAATAATTTTTGCTAACTTTGCGGAAAATAAACGTAAGGCACTATGGGCATATACCTCAATCCAAGCAACGTCGGTTTAAAGGAGATTTTAGCCGGTGATATTTTCGTTGATAAAACAATGTTAATCAGCGAATTGAACAAATTTATTGAGAAGGGTAACAAATATATCTGCGTTTCTCGTCCGAGGCGTTTTGGCAAAACATTCGCCACCAACATTATGTGCGCATACTATTCAAAGGGTTGCGATTCGCGAGAGATATTTTCCAAGTTGAAAATCTCCAAGGCAAAGAACTACGAACAGTATCTCAACAAACTGAATTTCATTGCGATAGACGTTGCGAGCGAGTATCAAAACGCAAATGATAAAAATGAAATGCTCAAAGACCTTCAAAAAAAGGTACGTGACGAATTTCAGGAACAATATCCCAAGATAAGGTTTGTGAAGAACGAGACTATCGCCAACTGTATGATGAAGGTATATAAAGAAAACAATGAAACCTTTGTAATCATTCTCGACGAGTACGACTGCCTTGTGCGCGACACTTTTGGCACACATCTGTTTGCCGATTATTTGGAGTTTCTGAACGGACTTTTTAAAAGTAACACTCTTAAACCTGCTATTGCGCTCGCCTATCTCACGGGAATTTTGCCAATTGTGAGAGACCGTGTGCAGAGCAAACTCAACAATTTTAGGGAATATACAAATTTAGACGCTTTCAATCTTGCCGAATTTGTGGGGTTTACAGAACAAGAGGTAAAGCCATTATGCACAAAATACAAGGTGGACTTTGCGCAATGTAAAAAAGAATACAACGGTTATGCCCAAAACGGATTTGAAATTTACAATCCCGAATCCGTAGTTATGTGTATGGAAACCCAAAAGTTTGGCAACTTTTGGGGCAAGACTTCAACGTATATGGTAATCACCGACCGCCTGAAACACAACTACAAAGGAGCGAAAGAAGATGTAATAAAAATGCTTTCTGGCGAAGAAGTGAAGGTAGATGTTGAAATGTATCTCAACACGATGACCGATTTTGTCAGCAAGGACGATGTTTTTACATATTTGATTCATCTCGGCTATTTGGCTTACAACAACAAAAGTTTTACGTGCAGGATTCCTAATCTTGAAGTCCGCAAAGAGTGGCATAGGGCGGTTTCTACCTTGCCCGAATATTCCAAAACCGACGAAATCATCAAGGCTTCGGAAGAACTTTTGGAACAGACCCTCCTCAAAAACTCCGATGCCGTTGCCAAAGCCTTAGACAATACTCACTTACACGTTACTTCAAGCCGCAACTACAACAACGAGAACGCTCTCGCCGCCGCTGTTTATATCGCTTTTGTTCACGCGCTCAACTACTACAACTGTTTCAAGGAACTCTCTACGGGAAAGGGCTTTGCCGACTTGGTGTATGTTCCGGTGGTGAAATCTCCTGAGCATCCGGCAATTATTATCGAGTTGAAAATCAATGAATCAACCGGAAAGGCACTGCAACAGATTCAAAACCGCCAATATTTCGACGCCCTCGACAACTACAAAGGCAACCTCCTTTTCGTCGCCATCAACTACGACAAGGACACAAAAAAGCACGAGTGCGAGATTACGGAGTGGGAGAAATAAGTAACATCACTTTCCCGACTTCTCGCGATTGCATTTTTTGCAAAGCATTTGGCAATTTTCTTTTACGGTGTGACCACCTTGACACCACGGCGTAATGTGGTCGGCTTCCATCTGTTCTATTTCAAAATGCTCTCCGCAAATTTTACAGATACCATTCTGATTTTCATACACTTCGCGCTTGGTATTATCATCGAAGGCACGGATGCTGAGATGCTTTTCGTCACCGTCAAGGACGTAAGGATAAATACCCGATTTTTTCTGAACATCGGAGTCTTTCATTAAGTCAGAAACTTGTGATTCAAGTCGTTGAACGTTAAGGTTTTCAGTGTGAAATTTATCGTAAAGTAATCCCCAATCCACACCTTTCATCTCTTTGCGATATTTAGGGAAAATGGCTTTCACCCAAGAGATTACACTTTGAAAATAGTTCCAAAGTTCAATGGCGTTGTTGTCGTGCTGATGCTTGCCCATATAAATCTCAATGCCTGAGGTGCGGGCAATCCAACTGAGCGCAGTTTCGAGATAGTCTTGACGGATGGGCGAACCATTGAGATATTTGCTCGCCAATCCGTATGCCGCACAGTTGTTTTTAGAGAAATAACGCTTGGCATCGCTCACCCAACTGCCTGAATATACGGCGTTTCGGAGTTCCTGTTCAGTGAGTTTTTCACCGGCGATATTGATTGTGCGAAACCATTTGAGTTTTTCGCTGTCGGAGCCGCTGCAAATGTAGATTTGTAGTTCGTAATCAAGAATTTTGTTCGCCTCGTCTTGGGTCAGATTGTAAAAATATTTGAAGAAATACGCAAAATCACCGTTTACATACTGACAAATTGAAATTGTACGTTGCTGACCGTCAATGATTTCGTAAGTGCCATCGTCGCGGGTAGCCCAATACATCACATTGAGCGGGAAACCATTTGTAACAGTGTCGATTACGGCATCGCGCTGTTTGTCGTTGTAGACAAATTCGCGCTGATACGGCGGACGCACATCGAGTTTGCCGCCAAAAGCCTTTACACCACTTTCGGCGTTGTCCTGATAACCGTCGGTAAGTTGACGAATTGTGATTTTGTGCAATTCAATTTCCATAAGACGTTATTATTTAAGAGTTAAACGGAGTTTTTGGTTCAGCGGCAAGGGCAAGGTTGGATTGCTGTTTGCGGCGGCGAATTGCAATTCTTGAATATTTTTGCACACCATCAATTATTGGTTTTGCCAAATCCAGATTAGAATCACTGCCATTATTAAATTCGCCAACAATTTCAAATTGCTCTGGATTGTACTTGTCCAAAAAAGTTATTGGCACTCCCATAATTCCATCGTAATCCATCGGGATATCAGATGTTTTATCAACATTAATTGCTTCAAACGTGTCGTATGTCGGATATTCCTCAGGGTTATACGACTTGTAAAGAATCAAATCCTCGTGGCGTTTTTGGATTTCGAGATTAGTAAACCAATTAACGCCCGAAACTCTAATCATTCCTTCCCTATGGTCGCCAGCTGTTGCTACATCTTCATAAGAAGAAATAAAATGTCCTGCACCACCTTTGAAGCCATAGCCGAGCCACATTTTATTATCCTTTATCAAAGGGAATATTTCTTTGTATTTGATGGCGTTTTGATGACCTATTATTATGAATTTTTTATCATATTCAATCAATTGCGCAACATATTCACGGAAAAGCGAGAACGGCGGATTCGTTACCACAATGTCAGCTTGTTTCAATAGTTCGATACACTCTTGGCTACGGAAATCGCCATCACCTTTAAGATAATTTATGCCAATTTCCTCGGGGTCGGGAATACGGTTGCCATTCTTGTCGCCATTGTATTCGAGCCAAATGGCTCGTTCAGAATCGTTTTTAGAAAACAAATCTCTGTTCTGGCTTTTGTAACAAGTAGTTATGAGTTTTTTCAAGCCCAAATGCTCAAAGCCATAACTAAAATAATGAAAGAAATTGCTTATACGCGGGTCATCACAATTACAAAGAACAGTTTTACCTTTAAAATGCTCTTTATAATGCTTCAACTCGTTCTCAATGTCAGAAAGTTGAGTATAAAACTCATCCTTTTTGGCAACTTTTGCATCGCGAAAACTTTTCTTCTCTGCCATTTTGATTGATAGTTTATCGCATTCGCTATCAATCACTTATCGGCATAAAATAAGGCGTGAGCCTTTCTATCACATTCACGAGGAGCGTCGCAAGAACCCCGCTGTACCGTTAGAACTGCCCACACCTTAGGCGGTGCGAGCATCAACAAACACGGTACAGCGAGAGCGTACTAGACACTCTGCGAGTGGATTTTATTACTTCCGATTCAAAATCAAGAGTTTGCGACGCTTTTGTTTTGAATGTGAATAATAGTCAATGCTTTGTATGTTAATAATTTACGTTATTTCTGTTTCGTATTTTCATTTTTACGTTAACGATGGCAAATATACCAAACTTTTTCCACACCGCCATCATTTTTTCAAAATATTTTTGCTATCTTTGCGGAAAATAAAACACAAGGCGCAATTATGAGAGAGTTCAACACCACAGGCATTTGTTACCCATACAAACATTATATGGTAAACATCGACAGCCGAATCGATGAAATCGAAAAGGCTGTCGCAAAGGGCGAGTACATCACCATCAACCGTGGACGTCAGTATGGAAAGACCACAACGCTGTATCATCTTGCCGAAAAATTGCAGGAGAATTATGTTGTATTTTCGCTAAGTTTTGAGCGGATGGGCGAGACTGAGTTTGGAACAGACGACGCGCTTGCCTACAATTTTTTGGACAAAATGCGCAAAATGCTGCGCGTTGCCAAAAACGCCAACGACTACGTGAGAAACTCCATTAAAAAGGTCGTCGAGGACAATTCCGAAAAAAGTCTTATAAGGTTTTCATTCTTGGACGATTTTTTCACAGACCTCTGCGACAATTCCGACAAGCCTATTGTGGTGATAATCGACGAAGTAGATAGTGCAAGCAATTACGAATCGTTTATAAAACTCCTCCGCTTGTTGCGTGAAAAATACCTGATACGCGAACAAATTCCCACTTTCCAATCGGTAATCCTCGCCGGCGTCTATGACATCAAGAACCTGAAACTAAAAGTGCGCCCCGACAGCGACCACCAGTATAATTCGCCGTGGAACATTGCCGTGGCATACACTACGGATATGTCGCTGCCCACCGACGGCATCCGGCAGATGCTCCAAGAATACGAATCCGACCATCATTCAGGAATGGATACGGCTCAAATGGCGCAGATGATTACAGACTACACTTCGGGCTACCCGTTCTTTGTGTCAAGGGTGTGCCAACTGATTGACCAACAAAAATTTAGTTGGGACAAGGAGGGACTGCAAGACGCGGTGAAAATTTTGCTCAAAGAAAAAAATACATTCTTCGACGATTTGACCAAAAAGTTGGAAGATTTCCCTGAAATGAAGAAAATGTTGAAAGAAATACTATTCAGTGGATACGAACCGAGTTTCAACATTTATTACAAGCATATTTCCATCGCTGCCATGTTCAATTACATATCGGACATCAATGGTAAGGTCAAGATTTCCAACAGAATTATAGAGACTTGGCTCTACAATCTTTTTGCTACCGAGGAGGAAATTGACAGCCGCCTTTACGACAAGGGCAGCATAGACCGCAGCCAGTTCATCGACGACAAAACGCTCAAAATGGACAAAATCCTTGAAAAATTTGCACAACATTTCCGCGATATTTACGGCAGCAAGGATTTGACATTCAAGGAGGAAGAAGGTCGCAGATTTTTTATGCTCTATATCCGTCCAATTATCAATGGCACAGGCAATTATTACATTGAGGCGCAGACTCGCGACCGCTCTCGCACGGATATGATTATTGACTACCTCGGCACTCAATACATCATTGAGATGAAGATTTGGCGCGGAGAAAGTTACAACGAGCGCGGCGAAAACCAACTTTTTGATTATCTCGACTTCTACCACGCCGACAAGGGCTACTTGCTGAGTTTCTGTTTCAACAAGAATAGCAAACCAGAAGCAAGAACAATTTCACAAGACGGCAGGGAGATTGTGGAGGTAGTAGTATAAATTTCAACTTAATACATTATGCAAATCAAAACCGCAACAATCAACGATGTTCCCGAAATCTTGGAACTGCAACATAAAGCGTTTTTGCCTGTGGGTGAGGTGCTTAATTGGCTTGACGCACCTAATATCACCGAAACTATCGAAACGGCTATTGAGGATTTCCCAAAATTTACCGTGCTCAAAATGGTGGCAGACGATGGAAAGATTGTCGGCTCGGTGAGGGGCAAGGTGGAAGACGGGTCGCTCTTTATCGGACGGTTGATGGTTTTACCTGAATATCAGCGCAATGGATACGCAAAAGAGTTGCTCCACCACTTGGGCTATCATTCTCCGCGAAACAGGCGAACCAATCGGCTCCATCGGATATATGAAAAATTACACATCAAAACTTCCTTCACGCCCAAACGAACCTCTCGTGGGTTATTGGGTTGGCAAACCGTATTGGAACCAAGGCATTTGCACCGAGGCACTTGAACTTATGATTAAACATATCCGCGCCGTCGAAGATTGCAAATCGCTCATCAGTAGCCATTTTGTTGACAATCCCGCCTCGGGTCGCGTTATGCAGAAATCAACCATGAAGGCCAAAACAGTGTAATAGACGAACTTATACACGGCGTACCGCAAATAATATTGCCCAGTAAAGTATTAGTAATCTACCCAACAATCAATCCATCAACATCAACTCCTATGAAAAAAGCATACATCACAAGCGACCTGCATTTGCTGCACGAACGGATTATAAAAAATGCCGAACGTACAGAATATATGCCGTTTAGCCGCACAAAGGCTATACAAATGAGTTGGGATATTGTCAACTCAATAAACCAACAGATTCCCGACGACAACGATGTGATACTGTGGAATTTAGGTGACATATATTTTGGTCCAACGCTCTCGACCAAAGATTTATCACTTTTGCACGATTTTGTAAAAATAATGAAAGGCAAACACCGCAGGCTAAATCTTGTTTTGGGCAATCACGACCGACCATTTATCCAAACAATTATGAATCTCGGTTTTGATTATATCTACGATTATCCTGTGCTGATAAACCAAAGATACATTCTAAGTCACGAACCCGTATTTTTATCAGATAATCAATTCATTAACATACACGGACACACGCATCAGAAATATGTTGGCAGCGACTATTTTTGCTGGGTTTTAGAAAACAAAGAAATGGTGGTAAAGGCGTACAAAGATGCCCGCCGCAAATGTCCATTCAACCCCGAACTAAAAAAGGAAAATTGGCAGCAACTGATAGTTAATCCCACGCAATACAAAAATATATGTTGGGATGCCAATAATTATAAAGTTTTAAATTTGTGGAAGGTAATGGATAATTAAGTCTGCATTTGTCGTAACGGAGAATTTTATATGTGGAAAACTTTGATTTATTACAAGCCTGAGCACTTTGATATAGCAAATAAACTACAAGGCAACTATTTAGCACATAAAAAAATAGCAGATATCATTTCAGAAGACAAACAGGATGATATTGAATATGCCATAGTCCAGCAATACGACGAGGCAATTTTTATCGAAGACTCTGAAACAGTGATTATACACAAAATAAAATCGGGTTATACAAATAGATGTAATATCTCAGAGGTGTGGTATCAGTAATTATTTTGAACTAAACGGTGGAATATCGTTCCAATGCTCCGACAATTTTGACAACGAAATCTTGTGCGGCGAATACGGCGTTATAGATGAAGAACTTAGCATCACCGATTGGCATAATTTTTAGGCAAGATACACACAAAGATTCATTTGATTTTCAACAATATACAAAAATAAGTTGTCTAAATCTGCAAAAAAAATGCAGATTTAGACAACCTCCAAAAACCTCCGCATCAAAAATGTCAGAAAGTACGGAAATGTGTAGAATTTGCCGTTGAAGCCGATGTTCTTGTTGCAGAGTTTAATGCCGAATTTGATTTCGGGGTATTTGTCGGGAGAGGTGGGATTGCGACCGTAAAAAATCTCTATCGCACCAAATTGTTTGTCGGTAACACACATTACACCCACTTTGCCTTCTTCGGGAAGAAACGACTTCACTCGCCTTCAATATCGGGAGTTTTTACTTTCCGGTTTTGACTGATATCTAACAAGCTCCCAATTTTGTATTCGGTTTTTGTCTTGCTGACATTTTCATATTTGCACATTACATACAAATCTCCCATTGCTGCATAATAGTTTTGCTTATACGGATATTTAGAGAGGTATGTCTGTTTTTTTATCGCTAACGGATTCTTGACTAACGGCGCAAAACAGAGAATATGCCTGATTTTGTTTCCTTGCGGGTCTTTGATTCCGGCTTCGTATGCGTCTTTGAATGATGTACCGTCGGTAAATTGTGATTTGATGTTTAACAAAAGTGCTTTGCCCACAATTACTTTTTCCAATTCGTCCCAATTCTTAAAGCCACTGTCTTGGTCGTTTTTCTTGAATGTTTCCACCACCACACGTGTGTTTTCGTCGATTATAGCATAGCCATTTTCGTCGTTTGTGGTCAGCAACTTGTTTATCATTCGGCGCAACGAATGAAGAACACGCATTGCCATCGGATTTTTGAGTGCGCCAATCACAGGACTTCCCAAATGTTTCATTACTCTGCCATCTTCGATTGTTTGTTCTTTTGCCGGAGCATAAACTTCAATCATAGATGGATGATAGATTTTTTTCAACTGTTTTGGGTCGATATAATCGTATTCCTTGCGGATGCAGTCAGCCAACGCTTCGGCAAGTTTGGGCAGTGTGTAATAGTTGCGGTCTGATGAGGCAAAAAACTCTTGATAGAGTTTTTCTGCGGCGGTGATAATTTTGTTTCACCATTTTTTTCTGGAATGTTGTTTCATATTTCCAAGATTGCCAATTATCACCGAGAAGTTTTTTTAATCTTCCCGACACAGGACAGCCCGAAACGTAAGCGGACAACACTTATTATCAATAAGAAGTTCCAACGTAGCCCATAGTCTATATTTACGTGCTTGATACATTCTGCCACGGTTCTCTTTTAGGTTCGCTCCAAGGTAATGTCTATTTTAACCCTCTCAAAAAAAATAGCGGCAACCAATTAAGATTGCCGCCACTTTAATCCATATAGTTTTCAAAATTACTTATCCAAGGGGAAGCCAGCCATTAGTTCGTTTACTTGGGCTTTTACTTTGGCGATAACGTCATCGTTGGTGATGTTTTTGATAACGGTGTCGATAAAGTCTACAACTTGCATAATTTCAGTCTCTTTGAGTCCGCGTGTGGTGATGGCTGCTGTGCCAAGACGTACACCTGAGGTCTGGAATGCCGAACGTGTATCCCACGGAACCATATTCTTGTTGGCTGTGATGTCGGCTTTTTCGAGTGCCAACTGAACTTCCTTACCAGTGATGTCGGGGAAGTTTTTGCGGAGGTCAACAAGCATAGAGTGGTTGTCGGTACCGTCGGAAAGAATCTTGTAACCACGGTTCATAAGTTCGTTTGCCATTACGCGAGCATTGGTCTGAACCTGTTTAGCGTACTCTTTGAATTCGGGTGTGAGAGCCTCGCCGAATGCAACAGCCTTGGCAGCGATAACGTGCTCTAAAGGTCCGCCCTGAACGCCGGGGAATACTGCAGAATCCAACAGCGACGATATTTTGCGGATAACGCCTTTGGTAGTGGTTTTGCCCCACGGATTGTCGAAATCTTTGCCGAGGAGGATGATGCCGCCACGAGGTCCGCGGAGGGTTTTATGTGTGGTAGATGTTACGATGTGAGCGTATTTCAACGGGTTTTTGAGGATGCCGGCAGCGATAAGACCTGCGGGGTGAGCCATATCGATCATCATCAATGCTCCCACCTTGTCGGCAATAGCACGCATACGTTCGTAGTCCCAATCGCGAGAGTAAGCCGAAGCACCACCGATGATAAGTTTCGGTTTGGTTTCGAGGGCAACTTTCTCCATTTGGTCGTAGTCGATAAGACCGGTTTCTTTGTTGATATTGTACGAAACGTGGTTGTAGAGCAAACCAGAAGAGTTAACGGGCGAACCGTGGCTGAGGTGACCGCCGTGATCGAGGTCTAAGCCCATAAATGTGTCGCCGGGTTTCAAAACGGTCAAGAGCACAGCCATATTAGCCTGCGCACCTGAGTGGGGTTGAACGTTTACCCATTCGGCGTCGTAAAGTTTTTTAAGACGTTCGATAGCGAGAGTCTCCATTTCGTCAACGAAGTGACAGCCGCCGTAATAGCGGTGTCCAGGATATCCCTCGGCGTATTTGTTGGTTAGTACCGAACCCATTGCACGCATTACGTTGGCGCTTACAAAGTTTTCGGAAGCAATAAGCTCGATGCCGTTTTTCTGACGGCCGTATTCTTTCTCGATAATGTCGAATACTGCGTTGTCTTGTGCCATAATATTGATATGAATGTTTTAAACAATGCGGCAAATTTAAACATTTAGGTTTGTATAATCAATTTTTGTAAAAATAATTTTTTGTTAATATAATGTTGGCGCAATAAGTTTTAATTTGCAACCCACAAACATTAAGGTAATAATGGGCATAGACAAGTGTACAAAGCGACGTTGGAAGATGAGACGGGCGTTCGGACGTTTTTACGAATGGCGTATCCGTCATATAGGCACTACACAGTACCTTACTATACTTAGCATAATAGTGGGCGCTATTGCTGGCATTACGGCAGCGGTGCTCAAAACCATCACCCACCATATCAGCGGATTCTTGTCGGGCACTATCAATCCATTGCTCGGTTTCGACGGAAATCTTATTTTTCCATTTGTGGGTATCGCCATTACCGTTGGTTTTATTAAGTTTATATTAAGACAAAACATCAGCGGCGGAATTCCCCGAGTGCTTTACTCCATATCAAAAGAGGAGGCGGTGATAAAGCCTCACAATATGTATTCGTCGGTGATAACTTCCGCAATAACAGTAGGTTTCGGAGGAAGCGCGGGATTGGAGGGACCTACAGTGGTAACAGGCGCGGCAATTGGCTCAAACATTGGTAAGTTTCTGCACCTCAATTTCAAACAGCGTCTTTTGATGCTGGGATGTGCCACTGCTGCGGCGTTGGCTGCCATATTCAAAGCCCCGATTACGGGAGTGGTTTTTGTGATGGAGGTGTTTATGCTCGACCTTACAATGAGTTCGCTCGTACCTTTGCTAATATCCTCAGTAACAGGTGTTTTGATTTCGTATATGTTATCGGGCAGCAGTCCTGTCTATTTTTTCCGCATGACCGACGCTTTCACAAGCAACGATGTGCCATACTTTATACTCCTTGGATTGGTTTGCGCCTTTACATCTATCTATTTTACAAGAAGTTACATTTGGCTATCGCAACAATTCCGCAAAATCAACTCCACCGTTTGGAAACTTGTTTGGGGTGCGCTTCTGCTCACAGGAATGATTTATCTATTTCCGTCGCTCTTTGGCGAAGGTTACGACATAATCTCCAATAGTCTCAACGGCAACATCAAACCCATCTACCGCAACAGCATTTTTTCATCGTGGCACAGCGGCTGGGGAACAGTTCTCTTGCTCACCGCCCTCACGCTTGCAAAACCCATTGCCACATCAGCCACATTTGCAGCCGGAGGCGTGGGAGGTATATTTGCACCCTCGTTGTTTGTGGGCGCAACCACGGGACTGCTACTCTCTACCGTGCTCACACGTCTGGGATTTCAGGATATTCACGCAGCCAACTTTGCCCTTGTAGGAATGGCAGGAACAATTGCCGGAGTGCTTCACGCACCTCTCACAGCGGTTTTTCTAATTGCCGAACTCACAGGAGGTTACAAACTTTTTGTGCCGCTGATGATGGTGAGCGTGCTGTCGTATATTTTTACTAAGAAATTCATTACCAATTCGATATACACTTATCAACTTGCCCGCCGCAACGAACTTCTCACTCATCACACCGACAAGAATGTGCTCAACCTTATGAAGTTAGACAAACTTATTGAGACCAATTTTGCCGTTGTTTTCCCCGAAGACACTTTGCGCGTGCTTGTGAAGGCAGTTGAAGACACCACCCGAAACATTTTTGCCGTTGTCAGCCGCACCGACAACACCTTTATTGGAATAATCAAGATGGACGACATCCGCAAACTGATGTTTCACCCCGAAAAATATGACCAAATATTTGTAAAAGACCTCTGTTTCCGACCCGAATACACCGTGCGCATCGACGAGAGTATGGATTCGGTAGCCACCAAATTCACCACCTCCGACAAGTTCAACATTGCCGTACTCGACGAAAACAACAAGTATATCGGCTTTGTATCCCGCGCCAAAGTATTCTCAACGTATAGGCGAATGAGCAAACAGTTGTCGGAAGATTAAAAAATTTTCTCAAAAAAAATTTGCATATTCCAAAATGTTTCCATATATTTAGCACTTGGAAAAATGACCCTTTGTGCGTATATCAGTACGAGGGATAGAAGAGTTTTTAACAATACCTAAAAGATGAATAAACAAAGCGTTATAATACTTACAACTACTATTTTGCTGCTTATGGTGGCGTTTACAGCTGTGATGTGCAATTCGGGTAATGATGAAAAAGTGTACCGAATTGGACTTTCGCAATGCGCCGACGACACACAATGGCGCAAGCAAATGACCCGCCGACTAAGAGCCAACGCCGTGCAAGAAGGCAACATCGAACTCATTGTTACCAACGCCGACAATAGTAGTTCAAAACAAGTGAGAGATATTGATTCACTTTCGTCGATTGGTATCGACCTTCTGCTTGTTTCGCCAAACGACGTAGATTCCATCACCGACGCTATCCGCCGAATACACAACAAGGGCATTCCCGTAATCGAGATCGACCGTCAAACTTCCGACTCTACTTCGTTTTCGTGTTTTATTGGTGCCAACAACATCCACATAGGTATTGAGGCAGCCAAATTAGCCGACAATATGTGTCCCAAAGTAGTTGATTTTGTGGAACTTTACGGACAAAAAACAGCTTCTGCTACCATTGAGCGTAGCAGAGGATTCAACGAGGCAATACAATACCGCCAATTTACCAACAAAAAATTCAATAAAGTGCATGAACTTTATTGCAATTTCAGCGCTACAGAAGGTTACGTCAAAATGAAAAATCTGTTGGAAACCGACACCAATTTCAATCTTGTATACTCTCACAACGACGATATGGCTATTGGAGCCAGCCGTGCCATCCGCGAAAAAGGCATCAAACATAAGATTTTCATCATTGGTATCGACGCCGTGCCATCCGAAGAAGGCGGAATCCTTGCCGTATACAATCGCGAAATGGACGCCACTATCCTCTACCCCAACGGCAGCGATGAGGCTATCGAAACCGCTATGAAAATTTTGAAAGGTCAACCTTACGAACGCAATATCCAACTTGCAACATTACCTATCGACACCAATAATGCATTCGGACTCTACAAACAGCTCAACAGTTCAAAAGAACTCGACGAAAAACTCTTGAAACAAGATGCCAACGTTAAAAGTATGGTGTCGCGAATTTCTACGCAGAACAATATCATACTCCTTATTATCATAATGCTTGCCGGTGCGTTTATCTTGATTTCGGTAATATTCAGGCTCTACGCCAACAACAAAAAGCAGAATACTATACTCTGCGAACAAACCGCCGAAATTCTCGCACAAAAAGAGGAACTTGAAAGTCAGTCGGTATACCTCAGCCAAATCAACGAGGCATTACGCCGCAGCAAGGAGAACACTCTCGGCAGTATCCGCTACGCACAAACCATTCAAACAGCAATGTTGCCCACCACATCCGATTTAGACAAGGTGTTTAAATCGTTTGTAATATATCTGCCCAAAGACATTGTAAGTGGCGACTTCTACTATTTCCATTATATCAAATACGATGAGCGTGAGGTAGATTTTGTAAGCGTTATCGACTGCACAGGTCACGGCGTGCCGGGCGCGTTTATGAGCCTTATAGGTATCAACCTTTTAGACCAGATTATCAAACAGCAGTTTATCCACTCGCCTGCCGAAATTCTCGACGAACTCAACCGCAACGTGCGCAAGATGCTCCGTCAAGAAGAAACCGACAACGACGACGGTATGGAGGCAATATTCTGCAAAGTAGAAAAATGGTCAGACGGACGTCGCCGCCTCACCTACGAGGGTGCTAAATTCCCTGTTCACCGCTACAACTCGCAATCTGGCGAAATTGAAACCTACAAAACATCGCGAAAGGGTATCGGTGGCAAATTCCGCAATAGAGAATCGGCTGTAACTTTTACAGACAAAACCATAGACCTCAACATCGGCGACCGTCTTTATATGACCTCCGACGGCATTGGCGACCAAAACAACTACGAGCGCAAACGCTACACTATCAAACGTTTGCTCGATGCTATCAAGGATTCTGTAAAAATGGACATCGACCAACAGAAAAATCACATACTCAACGACCTCAACAATTTTAAAGGCGACTGCGACCAGCGCGACGACATCACCGTTTTAGGCGTTGAGATTGTTTAGAAGTTAAGGAGATGATTAACCATCGTACTCCTCGTCTTGAGTAATTGAGAACAGCACCCATGAGAAATTACCGTCGGTGATCTTAGAACCACAGTAGCCACACACACCAGCCTGTCCCATATTGTCGGCAGGTGCTCCACAGTTGGGGCAACGTGATGTAGCTTTGCTTTCGATGCTTACACCCTTGCGGCTAACAAAAGTCCAATACTCGCTAAATACACGTTCGCGGTGATTGTTGCCAGCTATTACATTACCATTGTTGTCAACATAATAGTCGTAACAATAGGCAAAAATTCTCACCGTTACCGAATCGTAGTATTTGTCGGTTTCGTATTTTACAGTGTTAACCTTTTGAATAGTAACATTGTCGAGAGCATTACGACAACCGTATTCTTTGCAGAAAGTAATCCAATAGTTCATACTTTGCCATAGACGGTCGCTGAGCAGGTGTCGAGCTTGAGCCCACTGCAGAGATGAATACAATTTGTAAATATCCAAGAAATAAGGAGTTGCAATATTCTGTTCAAATTCTCTGTAACCCATATTGTTGTGAGTGGCGGCAAATGCACCAGCACGCTCTTGCAGATGACTGTCGTAGATGGTGGCATTGTCAGTACCCATTTCAGCAGAGTAAGTAATCACGTCTGAAGTTTTTACCCTCTCGGTAGATACCACTGTTACAGCATTTACAATCCACGCATTGTCGGTTTGCGAAATCATATTGCCACAGTGAGCACACGTACCTGCATCGGTAAACTCGGCAGAAGCTCCACAGCAAGGACATTTAAGCACGCCCATACCGTCGGGAACAGGCGACACAACACCCGCGTTGCGCACAAACTGCCAGTTCTCTACAGTAAAACAACGGAAAACTGCGCCATTGGCCTTTGCCTTGGCGGTATAGTTGGCATTAAACTCAACGGTTATCTTGGTGATTTTCTGGTGAGTTTCGTGATAAACATCGTTTGAAATCGACACAATAGAAGCCTTGCCAATCACAACTTCTGAAATATCATAGTTGCTCCATTTTTCGAGATTAGTGCTAAAAAACGGCTGAATCTCCTTAAGTCTGTCGCCACTGATATAAAGGTGCATCTTGGTAAAGAGCAGCGAAGCATAATCTAAGAACACAGGAGTAGAAAAGTTGGGATCGGAACTTTTTAAACGAGCCAGCATAGTGTCGCGTTGTGCTGTGCTACTCATGATATTACGCTGCGTAGGTGCCGAAGATATAGTTGAATTTTTTGAACTCTTTTCGGCAATCTTGTAAATAATAAACAGAATAGCCAGCACTATAAGCGTAGGTATAGGATAATTTAAAAAGCAGTAAACAATCAAACTTGCAAGACCGTCGCCGCCGCTGCCACTACCGCCGTTGCCACCGCCTCCGCCGTGATAGCCATGTCCGCCACCGGGTCGAGCTTCGGCAATTTCGGGTAAAAAGATTACAAAGATGGCTATAATTACTAAAGATACAAGTATCAGCCAATTATATCGATTATTCAAAAATTTTTTCATCATTGCAATAGTTTATCATTACACCTTATATAATAGTAACTACAAATCCACGTCAAGGTCGTCGGGAAGTTCGTTGATGTCGTCCTCGCGATGAGGCAAGTATTTTGCAAAAATAGGAACTGATTCGTGCATCACTCTTAGAATTTCGGCGGGAACATCATTTGCAGCAAAAATGTTGTTGACCATTGAGTTGAGTTTCTGCATATCCACATCATCAAAGAGGAGAGTGATCCCGTGGTCGGGCATAAAGATAGCCTCTTGTTCGGTAACAGAGCAGTAAATCAGAAAACCTGTGTGCTCCATAGTATTGTAAATCATCCCCTTTTGAAAAATAGCACGGGCATAGATTTCGGCATTTTTGCGACGAACTTTTTTGGGTATAATCAACCGCTGAAGCGCAGGCACAAATGTAAACAACGCCAATGCCGCTCCAAACACAATCACCGAAATACCATACATAAAATAGATATCAAAATCTATCGGAGCAAACATAAAAAAAGTAAACACCACAAAGCACAATATTGCAGCGGCGGCAAAAGAATATGGAGTATACCGTCCAGACGACTTTTTTATTATCACCACAGCCTCGGCTTGCGAGTTGTTTTCAATCTCTGCCACACCATCGTAAAGTTTAGTGCGGAAATTGTCATCGAATCTTTTCATATTTTTATATCCTATTCAACTATTAAGTACAAAATCACTCTGTTAAAATTTTTTATAAATATACGGATATTTTTTAAAATATCACCGTTTGGCAAAAATATTTTTTAATTTTGTAAACTGAAATTTATCCACAACTAAAAATGAGCAACGAAGTAAAAGAATACAAACCCAAATCGTTTTGGAGCCGTCCCGAAGGCAAACTGGGTGCAGCAGTGCTTATTACAGGGTCTGCAGCATTAGGCATATTCCACAATCCTGCATTAGATTTGTTGCGCTCGATGTTTGAAACGCCATTCAGCACAATGGGATTGTTTGCCATATTAGGCACTGTGGCTCTGATATTTACCGATTCGCGTGCAAGGAAACTTGTAAGTTTTGCATTTAAAGGAATAATGCGCAAAATAACAGGATGGTTTGTACAGTTAGACCCGATCAAAATATTGGAATCGCACATCGAGTACCTCAAAAAAAACCGCGAAGAGATGAACTCCAATATCACCAAACTGCGCGGACAACTATCCAAACTTCGCAGCATTGTTACTCAAAACAACAACGAAATGGATCAGAAAATACGCATAGCACGTCAAGCCAAGTTGCAAAACCGCAACGAACTCGTGGCTATCAACACCCGTCAATATGGTCGTTTAAAAGAACTCAACACAAGGTACGAAACTATGATCAACAAGATGAACGTACTTTACAATGTGTTGACCAAAATCTACAACAGCACCGCATACCTTATTCAAGATACCGAAAACGAAGTTAGGCTCAGAAAGCAAGAGGCAACTGCCATTATGACAGGTTATTCCGCTATGAAACACGCCATGAACATTATCAACGGCGACCCCGACCGCAAGATGATGTTTGATATGGCAAACGAAGCTCTTGCCGACGACATTTATGCTAAAATCGGCGAAATGGATACCTTTATTGAACTTTCAGGCGACTTTATCGACAATGTTAATCTTCAAAATGCCGCATTTGAACAGCAAGGCAACGACCTTATAGCCAAACTCGAAAAAATGGAGAAAGAAGGCTTATCTTACTTAGAATCTGCCGACAAAGGACTTCCGCAAGGCGACGTTACCCACATGACCGCCGCAGAAATAGACGCTGCTATCAGAAACCAAGGCGGAAAAATTCCTGCCGGTGCTCCTCGCGACTTCACAAATATTTATAACCACTAAAACCTTTTAGCCATGAAACAGAAAAGAATGAAACTCATCTCCAAATTACTTATATATATATTGGTGTTCGCTATTGGCGGATATTTTTTCTATAAGTATATGCCGCAAGGGTTTAAAGAATTGGTAACGCCTGCCACTACTTCACCCGCACCTGCAGAACCTACTTCACCCGCATCTCCAGAAGTTTCTCCTGTCCAATAAAAGCCTCGCAAAAGTCGCCGATTTTGAGCGGTCCAACGCCAGCCGGTGTGCCTGTATATATCAAATCGCCAGTTTTGAACATCACAAACTGCGAAATATACGACACAATTTCGTCAAACGAAAACATCATATCAGCGGTATTGCCTTGCTGAACGGTTTTATCATTGATTTTGAGCGAAAAATCTATATTGCGCATATCTGCAAACTGAGTTTTGGGCAAAAACACTGGCGAAATAGGTGCAGCACCATCAAAACCCTTACTCAAAAACCACGGCAAACCCTTTTGACGGCATTCATTTTGAATATCTCGGGCTGTGATATCAAGTCCGATACCAATTTCGTCGTAATATCTGTGGGCAAATTTAGGACTTACACACTTGCCAACCTTACAAATTTTTAGCACTATCTCGGTTTCGTACTCGATCTGAGAAGAAAACTCTGGATAATAAAAATCAGAATTGTTGCGCAGCAATGCGGTTTCGGGCTTGATAAAGAAAACCGGCTTTGATGGAGTTTCCATCTCAATTTCGGCATTGTGCTTACGATAATTGCCAGCGATACAAAATATTTTCATAGTTACAAATATTACAAAACGTGGCAAAATTATAAAAAATAGAAAAAAAAAACAGAAATTTAACAATAGTTAAAGTACCAAATTGCCAAAATAATTTGTAATTTTGGAACGCAAACTATACAAGTAATGTTCGCACTGTTTGATACGCTCAAAAAATCGGTATACATATTGCATTTTGATACAAAGAAAACAAAAACAGCACGCTAATTAAATGAAGAAACTTAGCCACTTTTTAATAAAGAATTTCGAGTTGAAACCTCAAGAAATCAATATTTTCTTGATGTTGTTCCTACATTCGTTTTTTCTCGGGCTTGCGGGTGCGTTCTATTTTACACCTGCCAACTCGGAGTTTATCAAGTTCTTCGGCAGCGAACAATTGCCCTACGCGTACATTGCAGCTGGCATTGGCGGATACATTTTCACTTCGATTTATTCGTGGTTTCAAAAACGTATTGGCAGCCGCTCGCTATTTATGGGCACGCTGCTAACTATGACTATATTAACACTTTGCTGCCGAATATTCTTGCACACCATACCAGACAAATGGCTGAGTGTGTTTGTGTTTATTTGGGCATGGCCATTTTTGTCGATGATAGGCATCGAGTGCGGCGCTTTGTCGCTCAAATTCCTCAACTTAGTGCAAGTTAAGCGTATTTTTGCACTGTTTAGTATGGGTGGCGTGTTGGCGGCGATTATTGGTTATTTGGCGATCCCGCTGTTAAACAAAGTAATATCTCACCCTTACGACTTATTATATATCAGCACATTAGGATTTATTCTTGGTATTGTGTTCCTGATAATGCTTTACAACAAGTATCCCGAAAAACTTGTCGACGAAAAGGGTAAAAAATTTCAACTCATCAAAAAAGAGACAAACGACGGCACGGGATTTCTCCAACTTATTAAAAAAGACTACTTTAAATACATATTTATATGTGCCACCCTCTCGATGACCATTATATATGTAACCGACTTCTCGTTTCTTTCAACAGTAAAAATACACATCGCACCCGAAAACATTTCGCAATATTTAGCACTTGTATATGCGGGATTAAAAATTGGCGAATTTGTAATTTCCTATTTTTCAAGTCGTCTGCTTAGCCGTTATGGAGTAAAATTAGGATTAATGATTTTGCCAATTGCCATGGGGGTGGTGGTAACTCTTGCCGCCATAATTGGTATCGCCCCGGGTGTGGAATGTCTTATGTTTTTGATACTTATTACAATAAATAAATCGCAAGAAAGAATTTTGCGCCGAGGTCTCGACGACCCAGCTTTCAACATTCTCTACCAACCCCTTCCCGACAACGAAAAATTTGCCGTTCAAACCAAAGTAGGTGTGGTTCAGCAATTTAGTACGGCCATTGCAGGATTGTTTATTCTTGGTGTCAACAAGATTATAACCATCGGCGGCGAATACGATTTCAAATGGTTTATGTGGTTCTTTGTGCCGGTTTTGGTGGCTTGGGTAATATCTTCGCGCAACCTTTACCTAAGTTACAAAGATAATATCCGTCAGATACTTGCCGACATCAGCAAAGAAAAACGCCGCGACACATCAAAATATCAGTACGGTGCGGAAGTTCTCAGAAAATATATCAAAAAGTCGAGCCAAAAATTCACCAACCTTGCCGTAACAATTCTATCCGAAACCAATCCACGTTCGCTTGAGGCTTACGCAGGAACACTTTTGGAAAGCGACGACGAAGTGGTAAACAAGGCTGTGCTCCGCAATATCGACCCCACCTGGCGACGCCGTATTGCTTCGCCGTGCCAAAAAATTTACGAAACATCCAATAGTCCCGAAATACGACTGCTTGCCGAACGAGCCAAAAACTATCTTGATTTTTCGGAAATCAAGACTCCTCAGCCTGACGAACTTAACGCTCTCGCCGCTTCGGAATACGTTTCAGACAAAATCAAGTTGGTGAAATATATGTTTCAAGACGACAACTTGTTAAACGAAGGTATTATTCTCGGACTTTTGGACAGTACCGACAAAAACGTTAAATCAGCCGCCATCACTCTTGCAGGCAAACTCCGCACACAAAAGATGATTGCCAAACTGATTTCGCTGCTCGAATCGGTAGAATATTACAACACAGCCGGCGCAGTGCTGTTAGACATAGGCGACAAGGTGTTGCCCGCGCTCAACGAATACTTTGAAAAATGTGTTCAACCTGTTATCCTTCTGCGCATTATTGAGCTGTACGGAAAATTTGGTTCGGCCCCGGCCCGCGCCTACCTTGTGCATAATATCAACTATCCAAACCGCGAGGTGCAGCAGGCTATTATCTACGCTATGTATTTTTGCAAGTATCAGGCTGAGCCCGAAGATGTTGACACTATTAAACAAAAAGTAAGCGAAACTGTTGAAAACATTGTTTGGATAATGTCGGCTCTTGAAGATATTGAGGACGAGAAAAACACCCTCAAACTGTTTCAAGCCCTTGATATTGAGAAACAAAACAATCTTGAACAATTGTTCTTGTTGCTCAGTTTTATCTACGAACCTCGTATTATCGCATTGATACAGAAGAATATCATTGGAAAAAACACAATATTTGCATTAGAAATTATCGACAACTTCTTTTCGCAAGATGTTAAGCAGATAGTTTCGCCATTGTTCGACGATATGTCGGCAGTGCAGAAAATCAAGAAGTTAAGTCATTTCTTCCCGCAAAACAAATATTCGTTTAGCGACCGATTGAAAGAGATTATCAAGCGCGACTTCAACAAAATAGACAATTGGACAGTAAGCAAGGCAGTTGAATTGCTTGGACGTTTGCACAAATCAAAATCTTCCGCAAGTTCAAACTCAGGCGTGATGGACTATAAAGACCTCAGCCTTTGGGTACGCTCTAACTTAGACGAACTGCTCACCAAGATACGCAAGAGCGAAATGCCCGACGAGATTTTCCTCTGTCTCTACCACACCGACGAAATGGTATACTCTTCGGCAGCAAAAATTATTTACGAAGAGAACCCGATTAAATGCTCCGACTACCTTACCAATATGTCGCCCAAAAAGCAGCAGTTGCTTTCTGACCTTACCAACAACCAGCCCATCTTGTTAGACAAGGTTAAGATGCTCAAAAAGCACCCGATGTACTTCAATGTGCCTGAAAACCTGCTTGTTAAGATGGCAGAACATATCCGCATCAAACAGTTGCAAAAAGGCGATGAAATAATGCCAACAGTTCCCGGAGCCGCCGAAGATATTGTGATTGTGCTAAAAGGAACTCTGTGCGTTAACGAAACATTTGGCGACGACACCTATTTCTTTAAAAACGATATCATTATCAAAGGTCTCAACCTTGACCAAGGTGCCAATGTACTCACAGCTAAAAAAGACAGCACAGTATTGTTAATCAGCCGATTTGAGTATTTCAACATCCTCATCAACGAAACCGACATCATCCGCTACGTATTCAACGAAAATACACAAGGCAGATTAGCCGACAAACCTGAGGATGAATAAATTATCAAATCAAGAAACCACTACAATTATTTATACTCTTCATAACTCTCATCAAGTTGAGAGTATTCGTCTTCGAGTTTAATATCAAATCCAGGATTATGATTTTGATTTTCGTCTGCTGTTTCTTCTGACTTGTTGTCTGCGGCTTTATTATCAGCCTTTGTGTCTAACTCTTTGAATGCAGAAATGTTGGCAGAGCTATTTAGATTTTCGCGTTCGAGTTCGGCATTGAGTTGAGTTTTAAGGCGGAGAATTTCGGTAGAATGTTCTTCGATAAGTTTCTGCAATTGCTGCTTTGAAGCCATATCTTCTCGGGTAAGTTTAAAGAAATCAACCGATTCGTTGAGATTACGCCAAAGCGAAATCATAGATTCCGACGAATGTAACATCGATTCCGACGAACGAGCATTAGATTGAGTAATATTTACAAGTTGCTGAATAGCGTGATTGATAGAAACCGTACGGTCTAACTGTTCGTTGCACGAGTTGGCAATATCAGATACCATAGAGGCCTGTTTTCGGATTCGCGGAGTAATTTTGTCAATAAGATCAGACGAACGCTCAGTAATTTTAAGGCTTCGAGCACTTGATTCGTTGATTTGAATAGAAGCCTCTTGACAGTGCTCGGCAAGTTTTCGGATTTCGGCAGCCACCACAGCAAAACCTTTACCATGTTCGCCAGCGCGGGCAGCCTCCACAGCAGCATTGATAGCAAGGAGGTCGGTACGCGAAGCAATCTCATTGATAATTTGAGCCTTAGTAATAACGCTTTGAATACAAGCAAGAGTACTTGCCGACGATTTTGTAATAGTAAGCACATCTTCGGCAATGCTTTCAGAAGATTCGCAAGTTGCTTTTGCTTTGGCAGTGTTTTGTTCTATCGACATTGCCATATTCTCTAACGCAGCCGACATTTCTTCCACAGCGGCAGCCTGTTTTTGTGTATCGTCAGAAAGTTTTGTTACCACATCGGCAAGCCTTTTACCACTATGAGCTGTATCTAAAGAGTATTTGCGAATAGATTCAATAGCTGAGCGAAGGCGTTCTTTCATGTTTTTAACATTGCGGACAAGTTCACCAATTTCGTCATCGCTCTTAATATGATCGGCAGCGGTAGAATAAAAGCGACCTTGCGCAAAATCTTGTGTCAGATTGTTGACAGCCTTGATGGGAATAACCACACTAAATCTGATTACCAACCACAACAGCAACGATAACAACAAAATTGTAACCACAGCTATGCCAATAAACACAAGAAACATCTCTTTGTCGCCTTTGTACAGTTGTGCAGATTCAACAATAATACCGAGAGTCCAAGGGGTTTTATCTACATGATGATAAAAAATTTCAACATCTTGATTGTAGTTGTTGACACAATGCTCTATACCCGAAACACTCTTATTTTTAGTAAGTTGTGTAAAAAAATCGTCGAGACCCTTAAAGTCTACCGATTTTGCTGTATTTAAACTTAAAGTGTTGATATATTGCTGTTTTGGATAGGCAATAAGAGTGGTATTTTCGTCAACCATGGCACCCATTCCGTGTTGAGAAATCTCCATATCAGCAACATACGAATTAATACGGTCGTTGTCGATAACAGCGGTTAACACACCAACACACTTATTGTTGCGATCGCGAATTGCCACCGACACGTTGAATACAGCACTATCGCCAATATATTGTTTGGGCATAGTTAGCATCACATTCAGGTTTTGATCGCTCCGCATCTTAGAAAGATAGTAGACACAATCGGGATCAGACTCGGGAACAGAATCAAGAGGAATCCCTGTTAAATATTGCCGTCCGTCGGGCAGTGAAAGCCTAATGGAACGATATTTTTCATAATTATCATCCACCAAAAACTGCGAAACCTGCATAACTCGCTCAGGATTAAACCTTTTGGATGTTTGAGTTGCAATTAGTTTCAATTCATCAACATAACCATAAATATAGTTAGAAATGTTATTACTTTGAATTTCAAGCATTTGCAAACCCATACTATGAATAGTTTCTCTATTTTTATCATACAACGATTTAAAAATATAATAATCAGAGAAAATTATAATCAACGCCACTATGGGAATTAAAATCATCGTTAGCTTTACCCAAAGACTGCGTCCGCGGTGGTGAAATATATTGGATTTTGCCATAATAACTATATTAAGTGGTTGTATTATTGTCTTTTAAATTATTTTCAGTATTGGTATTATCAATAAAATTTCTTGCATCTAATTCTTCTTGAAGCCGTTCAAGCTCTGCAATATGAGTTTCGAGTTTCCGCTGAATAGCTAATGTACGATCGGATTCTTCGCTCTTGAAAAAGTTGACAACCTCAACAAGACCGTCGGCATACTTAGAAAATATTTCAGCCTTTTTGAGCATAGCTTCTGCAGCATTAGCGTTATTGGCGGCAATTTCGGCAAGTTGCTGAATAGACAACAATATCTGTTGCGAACTTTCTTCCTCTTCTTTAATAGCAGCAGCAATAGACGAAATTTTTTCGCCTGCCGTATTAACCGCAGGAAGCAACAGTCCAAACTGCTTAAAAGCACGTTCAGAAATTTGGATATTATCGGCACCGGCTTCGTCGATTTCTACGGCGGCAGCACGACAGCGTTCTGCAAGTTTTTTAATTTCACCTGCCACCACAGCAAAGCCTCTACCCTCATCGCCCGCCTTGGCAGCTTCTACTGCAGCATTGATAGCAAGAAGTTCGGTTTTGGAGGCTATCTCGTTGATAACGTGGATTTTTTCGGTAATCTGTTTTGTACTTTCAAGTGATTTGGCAATAACCTGCGAAACCGAATTCATACTACCAACAATTTGTTCACTTGTACGCTGTGTATCAGCTGCATACAACGAACTACGCGAAATAGATTCTTGCATTAATCTCATCACTGCATTAATCTCGTCGGCTGCCATCGACTGATTAGCAACGCTTTCGGAAATATGCTCTGCCGAGGTGTTGAGTTCGCGGCTATCACTCACAATCAAAGCTGCCTTGGTGCGTATATCTGTGGTTATCGACTGCAATTTGCGCGACATTTCAGCAATACCGTCAAGCATTTTACCAATCTCATCGTTGCGCATAGAATGTATTTCAGCCACCTTATATAATTTGCCCGCCGAAAAACACTCTGTTGCTTTCAAGAGATATTGCACTGGTCGATTAACATACTTAGTAATAAGCCAATAAAGCACCACCGAAAACAAAATTATCGCCACTGGAACAAAAATATAAAACAACCTGATTAATACTATGTTGCGATTTTTCAACGTTTCCACAGGCATCACAAACACATAGTGCCAATCGGTGAAATCGATTTTTCGCCAAAGCAAAGCAAACCTTGCGCCAGAAGGATGTTTAATAACAAGCGGATATTTTAAATCGTGACCTGCCATTATCTCTTTGCCAATAATATCCAGACCTTTGTAGATAGAAGAATCGGTAAGTTTAAATTTATTAATCCACTCAGGATGCATATTAGAAGCTTGCACAAGTGCCGAATCGCTTGTAACTATCATTCCAACACCATCGCCAAGTACTTGTTTGTTGCAAACCAAATCGCTAACCCGCTGAGCGTCCAAAGCTACCGAAACAAGTCCGGTCATGGTATCTTTTTGCATAAACGGTGCATAAATAACAAAAACATCTCCCTTGCCATCGCGTGCAGGACGACGATTGGATACAAAAAAACGATTTCTGGTAAAAATTTTTATATTCTTTGGGGTAATTTTAAATGTATGATTGGTGTCGGTAAGAGTGGTAATGGTAGAACCTTCGTAATTAGAAAAGCCGCCGTAACGAAACCAACCTTCGCTTTTGTCTACAAGCAATTGCATCATACCAAGGCTAACAGTATCGTTAATACGCTGAGCAGTGCGAAACACCGAAAGCATTTCTAACTGAGATACAACGTTTTCGAAATGTTTAGATATATAATCGGCATTATTAATAACCATTTCGTACATTGCCTGACTCAGGGACTCTTTGTTGTTATGGCGAATTATCAAAAACAAAGTAAGGTTTACCCCCAATACCAAAAAGAATACCAGGGGTACAAGAACCTTCATCATATTACCAGTAATGGTCTCTTTCTTTGGGCTTTTGTCCATGACTTTACAAAAAATATCTGCCTATAAAGATACAATATATTTGCGTATTGGCGAATAATATTTTTTGAATTTTTTAAAACAAATACACCTTATTTAAAAAGTTTCTGCGCAAAATCGCGGATAGATTTTCGCCACGGCTGCCATTCGTGATCGCCAGGGAAAGAGTTAAAAACTACGTTTACACCTGCATCTTGCATTGTTTTAACAACAGCTTTGTTGTATGTGATGCGGGGGTCTTGCTCGCCACAACTGATGTATACCACCTTGCGTTGGCTGTTGAATTTTTTGGTATCGGTAAGTATTCCGGGACACTCTTTTTCAAGGTTGAAATTAGACGAACCCTGTATGCCGCCAAACATTCCTGTTGAGAAAATACCCACATTTGCAAAAACTTCGGGAGTAAGCAATCCAACGTAAAACGACTGCCCCCCTCCCATCGACAATCCACACATAGCACGATTATGAGCATCGGCTTTGGTACGGAAGTTTTTGTCTACAAAAGGGACGATGTTTTCAACCATCTCTTGCTTAAAGGTTTGCATTCCCTGTGCAGAGTAAGCGGGGTAACCCGGAACGCGTTTTTTAACATTTCCGTTGGCACAAACCACAATCATAGGCACAGCGC
Source organism: Bacteroidales bacterium (assembly GCA_016293845.1). GTDB lineage: Bacteria > Bacteroidota > Bacteroidia > Bacteroidales > UBA3824 > UBA3824. The sequence goes on from JAEDDH010000004.1 coordinate 162,063, forward strand.
GCCCCGAGGCAATAAGGTTGTCCATAATATTAGCCAAACGTCCTTGCTGAACCCATCCTCGATGATCTTCGCCGCCACCGTGCTGAATATAAACTACAGGATAACTCTTTTTAAGGTCGTCGGAATATCCTGCAGGAGTGTAGACCCACAGCGGACGCCATTCGTTATCTACCTTAGAATAATAGTTGTGGATAGATACTTGACCGTGAGCAACATTCTGAATTTCAAAATCTTCAGTATTGTCTTCGGGAATATCCACAGCGCTCATCATTTTGCCGCAGCCATAGAATGTTTCGGAGGCGGGGTCGTTTACCGAAACGCCGTCTACTACCAAGGCATAATAATGAAAACCAGGCACTTGCTCTGGAATTTCAACATACCATACGCCTTTGTCGTTTTTGGTCATATCATACTTTTTGCCGCAGATATCCACCTGAACATTATTGGCAGAGGGAGCATTGAGCGAGAATGCAACTTTTTTGTCCTTTAATATAAAAGGATATGAGTTTGGGCTGATATTGGTAGCCAAAGGTTTAGCACCATCGGGAATTTGAATTTGAGGTGCAAATTGAGCTGATGCGTTGATATTCAACAGCAAAACAAATGTAGGAATAAATAAAAATCTTTTCATAGGTGGTTTATTTAAGATGTTATAAAAAAATGTAGAGACGCACCATGGCACGTCTCTACAAAAGAATAGATAAAATTTTATTTCAGCAATGCCAAAGCCTTGTTGATACGTTTGAAAGCTTCGTCGATACGGGGGAAGTCAACAACGTAACTCATACGTATACAAGCATCTACGCCAAATGCGCTACCGGCAACTGTAGCCACGTGAGCCACATTGAGAAGGAAGTCGCAAAGTTCGTCAGATCCTTTGATAACCTTGCCTTCGTAAGATTTGCCATAGTAAGCCGAAAAATCGGGGAAGGTGTAGAATGTGGCAGGAGGTACATTGAGTTTTACACCCGGAATTTCGTGGAGATATTTTACCATAAGGTCGCGGCGTTTTACAAGCACCTCGTTGTTTTTAGCGATAATAGATTGGTTGCCATTAAGAGCCTCAATAGCAGCACGTTGAGTAATAGAGCATGTACCCGAAGTGGTTTGACCTTGAAGTTTTTTGCAAGCTTTAGCCACCTCAACAGGACCAGCCATATAGCCAAGACGCCAACCTGTCATAGCGTAAGCCTTTGAAAGACCGTTAATTACAATTGTTTGATTGTAAACATTAGCAAACTGAGCAATAGATTCGTGTTTGCCAACATAATTGAGATGTTCGTAAATTTCGTCAGAAATAATAGCGATTTCGGGATATTTAGCAAGCACATCGGCAAGAGCTTTGAGTTCGTCTTTGGTGTAAATGCTTCCCGAAGGATTTGACGGAGCGTTGAGAATAAAGCCGTGAGTTTTTGGTGTGATAGCCTTTTCAAGTTGCTCAGGAGTAATTTTGTAGTAATTGTCGGGTTTGCCTTCGATAATCACAGGCTTAGCGTTGCACAAGTGTGCAAGTTCGATATACGAAACCCAATAAGGTGTGGGAATTATCACCTCGTCGCCCTCTTGAAAAAGGCATTGCATAGCATTAGCAAGGCACTGTTTAGCGCCGGTAGATACTACAATCTGATTTTCAGCATATTCGAGGTTGTTTTCACGTTTAAATTTACCTTGAATTGCCTTAATCAAATCTTTGTAACCCGGTACGGGCGAATAGAAAGAGTAATTGTCGTCGATGGCTTTTTTGGCAGCCTCTTTAACGTTGTCGGGTGTGAAAAAATCGGGCTGACCAACGGTCAGGTTCACAACGTCGATACCTTGCTCTTTTAGTTCGTTGCTCTTTTGGCTCATCGCAAGCGTCTGCGATTCGGCCACTCTGTTGATTCTTGATGATAATCTCATTTTTGATAACGTTTTATGATGTTTTAATAAATTTCGTTAAACAGGGTCAACATTTACAGCGGTTATTAATCCCGCGTGTGTTGCTGTTGACTTTACATATCCAATTGCATCGGTGATAATCTTTTTGGCAGCGTCGCCATAATGGGTTCGGCTTATTTTCAGCATTATCTCCTTTATATATAGTGTTTGAATACGGCTTATAAGCGGGTATTCGGGACCAAGTACGCCTGCGCCAAACGAATTTCGAAGAATTCCGGCAAGACGATCCGCCTCAGAATCAAGTAAATGCGGTTCTTTGTGTTTCAATTGTATTTTTATCAACCTTGTAAACGGCGGATAAAGAAATTTGCTGCGCTCGGCTATCAAACGATTATACATTAGCATATAATTATTTGAAATAATATCTTGAAACACAGGATGTTCCGAGTTGTTTGTCTGAATAAGCACCTTGCCTTTGAGTTGAGAACGTCCTGCGCGACCTCCAACTTGCGTAATCAACTGATATGCACGTTCTTCGGCTCTAAAATCAGGATAATTCAACATACTATCGGCATTAAGTATTGCCACAAGTCTAAGCTTCTTAAAATCAAAGCCTTTTGAAATCATTTGCGTACCTGCAAGAATATCTATATTGCCATCTTCAAAATCCGAAATAATTTTTTCGTAACGCGACCGCGATGTGGTAACATCCGAATCCAATCTTGAAATACGTGCTTCGGGGAAAAAGAGTTTAATTTCGTCCTCAATTTTTTCGGTTCCAAAACCCATAGTTTTCAACGATACATCGCCACACGCCATACAATGATGTGGCATTTCGATGCTGTATCCGCAATGATGACAAACAAGACGGTTGTCGCGCTTATGGTAAGTAAGGCTAACGTCGCAGTTTTCGCAAACGGGAATCCACCCGCAAGTTTGACATTCAACGTAAGGCGAAAATCCTCGGCGGTTTCTAAATAATAATGTCTGTTCGTGGTTTTCGATGCAGGTTTTCACCTCGCCCAAAAGTTGTGGCGAAAACAGCGATTTCATCTGACGACGTTTGGCGGCGTCTAATGTATTGACAATCAGATATTGTGGTTGTCCATGCTCCGAAAAACGCTTGGTAAGCTCAACAAGACCGTATTTTCCGCTTTTGGCATTAAAAAACGATTCTAACGATGGCGTAGCCGACCCCAAAAGCACCTTTGCACCCATTATCTGCGCAAGCACAATGGCACAATCGCGTGCATGATAGCGCGGTGCAGGGTCAAATTGCTTAAACGAAGTTTCGTGCTCCTCGTCAACAATCACAAGACCAAGGTTTTTGAAGGGTAAAAAAATCGACGAACGCACACCGAGTATCAGTTTTGGTTCGTCGCCCGAAATAAGAGATTTCCAAATTTCGGAACGCTCGGCATCCGACATTTTGCTGTGATAAATACAAACCGAATTACCAAAAACCTTTTGCAATCGTCTAATAATCTGCGAAGTAAGCACAATCTCTGGCAAAAGGTAAAGAACATTCTTCCCTTGCGCTAACAGTTTATCAATCAGCTTGATATATATTTCAGTTTTGCCGCTTCCCGTTATACCATACAGCAACACGGTGTTTTTTTCGGCAAAATGGTTTTCAATTTGGTCGAAAGCGGTTTGCTGCTGCGGCGTAAGGTCGTGATATAGTTCTATTTCGCCATCGTATTTTTCTATTCGGCTAACCTCGCGTTCGGTTTCTACCAAAACAGATTTTTGAATCAAAGCCGAAAGTGAGGCCGGCGAAAGGTCGTAATTGCTCAACAGTTTTTGACGAGAAATTTCGCCACGGCATTTAATTTCACCGTTTTCGATTTTCACACCTGCGCCAGCAAGATATGCCATTAGCACATGCAACTGCTTGAGAGCACGGCGTTCAAGGTCGTCAAAAAGTCCTTTGAACTGAATTTCAAGAGTAAAGCTATCGTGAAGAGAAACAAACTTTTCGGTTTTTGGCTTAATTTTTTCCTCGATAATGCGGTCGGGCACCAAATAACCATTGGCTATAAGGTTGTTAACCACCGAAATATAGTTTTTAGCAGAAATAATCTTGCCCACTTTCGACATGGGTATTTCTGTAACCTTGTCGTTGAACGCGCCAAGAAGCATTAGTTCCTTAGGTTTCAACGAGTTATAATCAGCGATTTTTGTTGTGCGGAAAAGGATGGTTTCACTTTCTAATTTCATTCCTGAGGGCAATGCAGCACGGTATACCTCTCCTATTGTGCACATATAATAATTGGCAATCCAATACCAAAACTTTATCTGATATGGAGTTACAACAGGAGTTTGGTCTAAAAGCTCAACAATCTCCTTAACTTCGTACGAATCAGGTTTTTTGTCGGTGATATTGCAGAGAATACCCGAATACAATTTCGACTTGCCACACGGAACAACAACACGACATCCCGGTGTGCATTGCTCTATCATATTGTCGGGAATGACGTATGTTAGAAGGTTTGGCAGCGGAATCGGTAATATTACTTCTGCATATCGTGGCAACATCGCTTATTTTAAATTTCAGATTCCGGCGTACCTGGTGCTTTTTCGTAATCCCTTTGGTAAAGCGGGTTAAGATACTTGTCGGGAACAGTAGTAAGTGGTCGTATCAACAGAGTTTCTTTTGATCCCTGCTGTTTCATTCTAAACTCAACGCGGCGGTTGTAAGCCTTGGATTCATCATCGTATTCGCCATTAATAATATTAAACGAAATCGGGTTTTCTTCGCCCAAACCATTAACAACCATTTGTTTAGGTTGAACACCATGCTGAAGCAGATAGTTGTAGACCACTTGTCCGCGTTTTTTCGACAATTTAAGGTTATATTCTGCACTACCTTTGGCATCGCAATAAGCTTTGATTTCTACAACGGCATCTCTATTGTTTTTCAAATACTTAGCAAGAGTATCAAGACTTGCATTCGGTTTCAGAGCCTTAGCATCGCCAAAGGGGAACGAAATATCTTCGATTTCGGCAAGACAATCGTACATCACACCATTTTCGTCGTAGAATTTACCAGCAATGTGCTCAGATTCTTCGGATGGCACACGAGGTTCGGGACAATTGTGTTCGGGGTCGAGCTGAATTGTCTTGTAAGTCATTTGAGCGGCAGCGTTAGAAGCAATGTCGAATGTTTCGGCATAAACCTGTTTGCCATCTACCGAAGCAGTAATGGTATAGTTGTGAGCGCGGCGGCCAATAAAGATATATTTGCCGGTAGATTTGTTGGGCAGAGCAGTATTTGTTATGCCAAGGCTATTATCACGAATGGTGATAAGGCTTTCGGGCACTTTGCCTTCGCACACACCAACAAAACCTGTTACAACGGTAAGCTCGGTTTCCATAACAGAGGGAAGACCCATTACATAAATATCAGACCTACCGATGCCATCTTTACGCTCAGATGCAAAATACGAACGTGCACTTGTAGGTGTAATAAAGAGGAATACATCGTCTTCGGCGGTATTAATGGGGAAACCTGCGTTTACTGCTCGCGACCAAGTGCCAAACTCGGTAGCATCGCTATAAAATATATCGTATCCGCCTAAACCTCTGTGCCCCTTGCTACTAAAATAGAGTTTTGAGTTGTCTGGCAAGATAAAAGGACCTTCTTCGTCTTCGGCAGTGTTAACAGCATCGCCAAGGTTTGTTGCCACACCCCACGTTCCATCGGGCTGACGTTGCGATACATAAATATCATATCCGCCATATCCTCCGGGACGGTCGCTTGCAAAATACAACCTTTGACCATCGGTAGATATACATGCACCAGTTTCGCGGTATTTGGTATTGATGTTTTCGTTGAGTGGAATAGGCTCTGTCCAATCATCGCCATTAAATTTCGACAGCAACAGAGTTCCATTATCATCTTCGCGATAGATATAAAGTTCAGAACCATCGTACGATAGCGACACAGTAGCCTCATGCTCAACTGTATTGATTTTATCGTTGAGCGGCTCGGGTGCCGACCATGTGCCAGTTTCTAATTTGCGCGACATGTAGATGTTTTCATCGTATTGGTCGTCGGCTTCAATCTCGTGACCTTTGTAGGGACGGCGCGAAGTAAACAGCAACATCGATTCGTCGGCGGTAAGCACGGGGCTGTGGTCTGAGAACTCACTATTAACAATAGCTCCAAGATTCTGCACCTGTATTTCCACGGGATGACTTTTCATTTCGTTGGTAAGGTTGCAGAGGTCGATTTCTTTGTCGATAATTTCAAGAAATCTTTTGTTAGAAACGCTGCGTCTTAGTTTTTCGAGAGTGCTAAGTGCTTGGTCGATAGAATCATTAACGCGATAGGCACGTCCAAGATAAAATTCAGTTTCGATACCTTGAGTACCCTTGCGCTGTTTTGGTTTGTAGGTGCTGTATGCTTTTTTAAACTCGCTTATCGAAGAATCTTTTTTAGCAGAAGTGTTGAGGTAACAGAAACCGAGTTGAAAATGGTAAAGGCCATTGTCGGGCTCCATCTCAATCATTTTTTTATAGAGCGAAATTGCCGACGAAAAGTCTTCGTTAAACACCATTGATTCGGCCATTCCAATGTTAATATCGTCTTGGGCAGACGCTGTTTTGGTTAAACATAAAGAGCCTGCAAATACCGCAATCACAACGATAAATGAAAAAAATGTTTTTTTCATACTGTCAAACATTAGAATGTTATGTAATTTATTTTGCTACAAATTTATTAATTTTCTGTTACCTCAAAAAATTTATTCAAAAAAATATGCCTTTGCCAAATCTCTCAGATTGTAGCGCGAAGCCATAATTTCGCCGTATGCTCCCGCCGAACGGAAAGCAATTAAGTCGCCACGTTGAGTAACGGGCAGCTTGTAGCCCTGAGCAAATACGTCGGTAGATTCGCAAATAGGGCCTACCACATCGTAAGTTTCGGTTTCGTTTGAAGGCGAAGTTATATTTTCGATTTTGTGATACGAACCGTAAAGAGCAGGACGAATCAAGTCGTTGAATCCAGCGTCTACAATTGCAAACGTGGTTTTGCTTGCCGGCTTGGTATACAAAGTACGGGCAATCATTGTGCCACATTGCGCAACCACAGCTCTACCAAACTCAAAATGAACTTTTTGACCTTCGCGAACGTCAAGATTTTGATGAATTGTATCTAACAAGTTTTCAAAATCGGGAATCGGATTTTGGTCGGGATTGTAATAATCAACGCCAAGACCGCCTCCGAGATTGATTTCGGGCAAATTGAGACCCAACAATTGCAATTTTTGCTGCATTTCGTTGCTGCGTTGGCACAAAAGGCGATAAGGTTCTAAATCGAGAATTTGCGAACCAATATGGAAATGAATACCCACAAGGTTGATATTTTTTAGCACCATAACCTCTTTAACCACATCTTCTAAATAGTTGAAGTTGATACCAAATTTGCTGTCTTCCAAGCCAGTGTTGATACATTTATTGGTGTGGGCATCGATACCGGGATTGAGTCGCAATGCAATACGAGCGATTTTGCCACTTTGCGAAGCCAACTGATTGATTACCTGAATTTCTTGTATAGATTCGCAGTTGAAACAAAAAATATCGTGTGCAAGAGCATCGTTGATCTCCTTGTCGGATTTTCCGACACCGGCAAACACTACTTTTGACGGGCTAAAACCACATTCAATAGCCTTGAGAACCTCGTTGCCGCTAACGCAGTCGGCTCCAAAGCCATATTCGCAAATGGTTTTTAAAATTTCAGGATTAGCATTGGCTTTTACAGCATAATGAATTTTGTAGCCATATTTGCTTGCCGCCTTCAACAGTGTGTCGAGCGTGCGGCGCAATAGCGACAAATCATAATAATAAAAAGGTGTGGGAGTAGTTTCAAACTTTGAAATTAATTCTTTGGTAAACATAATCAGTGTGTTAATAAAAAAAATGCTACATAATTTTTCGGGTTCAAAAATACGTTTTCAATTTTTTTCTGCAAAATTTTTTGTAAAATAATATATATATTAAACAATTTGTTAATTTTGTAACAAAACAAAGCAAGATAAAACTCTGCTCAAAACGGCAAGATGTTTGTTTTTATCTAATATATTTGCTACCTTTGTAATTGCAAATGATTAATATTAAGAAATAAAAAACGGCAAAATGAACACACCCGAACAGCTATCGGTAAAATTTAAATTCAGAATAATGCTCATCTGTTTTGCGGCATACGCCGTACTTACAGGACTGTCGTTTATATATCTGACTATCCACTACAACCAAATAGACGCAAGCTATCAAACCGAAACCACGATAAAAAACGAACTTGGCGAAATCCGTAACCTTCAATACGAACTCTTTGGTCTTTACTCATCCACCCGAAACAAAGAGAAAGAAGATACGCTTATGTCGGAAATCAACAAGTTGTGCGCTCGTATCGACAAAGGAATCAACACATTATCAGAAGTAGAGCCCGAGCTCAACCGCAAAACCGTTCAATCAATATCCATACTGCGCGAAGAGTTCGACAACTACCAAAGCAAAATTAAAGAAATAGCCAAAACCAAAGAAGACATCAACGCCCTCATTGAAGACGCAGGCCGCCTCAATACCGACCGCAACACTGTGCGCAAAACCCTATTCCAGTTTACTCTCGCAGGCATGAGCAAAATGTTTGACGAAGCTTGCAAAAACGAAAAAGCATTCTTAGACAACAGCAGCATAGAGTATTACGAAAAATTCAACAAGCAAATCGATGGCATCAACAATATTCTAAAATCTACCAACACAAGCAATATTTTGATAAAGTATCAGATGTCGAAACTGATGGATCAATTGTCGGAATATCGAATGACATTTAACCTTGTGTTTTCTAAACAGTTGCTACTCGGTCTTAACAACAACGACGGATTCAAAGGTGAAGCTGTGGCTCAAGTAAAAACCATGCAAAACGATATCGACGAGCTGATTTTAGAATCCGACATTCTGCGTGCCGAAAAAAAGAAAAAAACCAACACTATAGTAGCTGTGGTGCAGATTTCGGTTATCATAATTGGCTTAACATTCTTCTTGATACTATTCTCGTCGGTAAACCACCCGATAGAAAAGATGAACGGCTATCTCGAAAAAATGCTAAAAGGCGACCTCACTCCGCCCAACATCAACGAAAACAGCAACAGCGAAATGAACGTGATGGCTAAAAAATTAGCCCTGTTTATCAACAATTTGAAACAAAAGCAGCTCTTTACCCAAGATATTGGCAGCGGCGACACCCAAAAAGAGTTACCACTGCTAAGCGAAAACGACGAACTTGGAATTTCGCTCATCAACATGAAGAAAAATCTTGAAGAGCTATACGAATCGTATAAAAAACGCCGCGAAGCCGACGAAATTCAAGACAAAATCAACATCGGACTTGCCGAGTTTGGCGACATTCTGCGCAAAAACAACAACAATATCGACACTCTCTGCGACGAAACCACTCGCAACCTTATACACTATATGGCAGCCAATTACGCAGCCATGTATATCTATGTGGACGACAATCCTACCGACATTCACCTCGAAATGAAAGCCACATACGCCGCCGACCACAAAAAATTTGTTCAGAAAAAAATCAGCCTCTACGAAGGCATTGTGGGAACATGCGCAGTGGAAAAAAATATTCAAATAATCGACGATATTCCTGCCGATTACATAAAAATTGGCTCGGGGTTTGGATTTACAAAACCAGGACACCTTATTGTAGTGCCCCTTATGCTCAAAGACGAAATTTATGGTATTATCGAACTCTGCCGCACCGACAAGTTTGAAGATTACCGCATTAAATTTATCGAGCACCTTGCCGAAGATATTGCAAGCACTATCTCGTATGTAAAAGAAAACGCCAAAAACCTCTTTAAACTACACGAGGAAGGCAAACGTCTCGACGATTATTCGCAACGGATTCAAAAACTTGAAAAAGAAAACGCTGCTCAAAACGCCGAAATCAAAAAATACAAAAAAGAGATTGAAAAGTTGAAAAGAGAAAACGAAAAACTCACCGACCAACAAATTTTAAACCAGTAGCAAACCACACCAACAATGGAAAACGACAAAACAAGGAGTCACAAACTAAACACTATTAGATGGAAAGTCGTAATGTCGGCATCGATTGCCGCTATACTGCTGTGCGCCGCTGTGTTGTTTGTATTTCACAAAGTTGTAGACCAAAAGCTGTCGGATTACAGTCGACAAAAAAGCAATATCACCACCGATAAATATACTGTGTTTTTTGAAAAACAACTTAACACCACAATATTCAACCTCAACGCTCAAGCCAATGCTCTTTCGGCTCTTATTCAGCAGACTGGAAATGCAGCAAGAGACATTTCGGTGAGCACTCTGTCGTTGTATCTACAAAAAGATCAGACCATAAAATCTATTTTTATAATTTCCGAGCCATATATTCTCACCAATAGCGACAGCCTGTTGGTAAACACAAATCCCGGATTTCCTATTGGATGGTATGGCAAAATTACACGTCACGAAAACACCGACACTCCCGAAATCACCAACGATTTACTCGCCACATCCACAGAGGTTTACGACCTTTATCGCGATACCAAGCACGACCTTGCGTCAAAAATTCTCGCTCTCGACATCGACGGTGAAATCACAAACACGTTAGTATGCCTTATTCCGTTTTTTCACAAAGATAAATTTGCCGGTGTAATTGGTGCCGACATCGACCTAAAATATTATCGAAACATACTCGACGAGCTGATTCCATCAGACCAATACGTAATTATCGCCGACAAAAACGGCAAAATATTCTACTCGCGCAAAAAAGAATTTCAAAACCACTATATAACAGAAACTCTGCGTTTTACCGAGGAACAATACAATATTATGGAAAAAACCAGCGAAAATCTTTCTGCCGATATTGAAACCAACCTTGCCGAAAACGACAACCAAAGCGTTTATATTCACAACAAACGCATCTCGATACCGTCCACCAACGATTTTTTTGCGCAAATTACTATCACCCCATCCATATCGCTCAAAACCGACCAATTAAAAGCAGAAGGTTCGGCGGTAATAATTTCGTTGTTGCTGCTCACTATCTTTATTATAGCAGTAATAATTATTTCGGGATACATAACCAAACCCCTCACCGCTCTCCGCGATATTGTTAAACAAATAGCCGGAGGAAATTTTGAAATAGAGACATGGTCAAACTCTCAAGCATTGCACACAACCGAATTTGATTCGATATTGCGGTCGCTCCACTGGCTCACCAACTCACTAAAACAAACTGCCGAATTTGCATCCGACATTCGTGATGGCAACTTAGACGCAGAATATAAGGTATCTATAAAAAATAATGCTATAGGCACAGCCCTTGTTTCGATGCGCGACAGTATGATAGAGACTCGCGAAAAAGAACAAAAACGTATTGCCGAAGAAAAACGCACCCAGTGGGCTACCGAAGGTCACTCTATATTTAGTGATATTCTGCGAAACAGCGTTTCAGACATTCACAAGCTTAGCAACGCCGTTATCGACAACCTTGTACCTTATATTAATGTAAACCAAGGCGGTATCTTTATCCGCACCAAAGACCCCAACGATCAAGAAAAAGAAATACTTGAACTATATGGAGTGTTTGCATTTGGACACGAGAGGTTTCACAAGCGCACCTTGCAGTTAGACGAAGGTCTTATAGGTGCCTGTGCAATGGAAAAACACACTATTGTGCTCAACAATGTGCCCGACAACTATGCTGACATCAGTTCGGGACTTGGCAAGGCTAAGCCCAAAGCCATAATGTTTGTACCCCTTGTCTACAACGATACTCTTTATGGTGTAATGGAATTTGCATCGTTTAAAGAATTTGAACAATATCAAATATCATTTGTGGAGCGTATTTCTGAAAACGTGGCTTCGACCATTGCCAACGCAAAAATCAACGAACAGACAGCCGAGCTGCTTCAACAGTCGCGTCTGCAATCAAAACAGATGGAAGAAAAAGAAGCCAACCTCCGCAGCGAAATCGAAACCCTTACAAGTCTTGTAGAAACATCTCAATACGAACTATCGCAAATAGAAAAAACTCAATATGCCCTCAACCGCACCATTATGAGCGCAGTATTTAGTATCAAAGGCGAAACTCTCGATGCCAACCGAAAATTCTGTTTACGTTACACATTGGATGTCAACGATATAAAGCGCAAAAACATCTACGAAATTTTGCAATTGACCCTTGCTAAATACGATGACTTTAAGCGTGTTTGGGACAGCGTTAAGCAGGGCAGCACCGAAACCTACGTTTCTGAATTTAAAATCAACAATTCGATTCGTAAGATCAAAAACATACTTGTGCCCATCTACAATTCTGACAACTCAGTAGAAAAAATACTCTGCCTTGCATTCGACGTTACCACACAGCTCAACACCGAAGAAGAACTCGCCAAAATACAAAAGCAATACACATCGGTAAGCGAAGAATCTAAAAACATGAAAAAAAAGATCAAGCAGTTTACCGAAGATATCGAACAGCTTAACCGCGAACTTACTGATTCTAAGCGTCAGAATGTAGAAAACCGTCAAAAATTTGACAAGGCATCTGCGTCAGAAGCATTCTTCAAGCGCGAACTCGAAAAACGCATCACCAAGTTCCGCAAAATTGAAGCTAACCTCAAAACCAAAGTTAAAAACCTTGAAACTCAATTAGAAAGCTACACCAAAAACAACAACGACGAAAACAATAAGAATATCACTCAATAATGAAAAAAATATTTTTCTATATTATCATTGTAACGCTCAGTATACTACCAAATATTACAAAGGCGCAAACATTCGACTATCAGAACATTCTGAAGTTTGCCCACTATGTATATTGGCCGGAGCTCCAACAAGGCACAGGTCTTAGACTTGCCATATCTAAAAAACTTGTAGAACTACTCAGCGGCAAAATGTGGGTAGAAAGCGAAGAAGGCAAAGGCAGCACATTCTTCTTTACCCTTCCTTACGACCCCGAGCTCAACACAGCCGACAAATACGGAGCATCAGGCTCGTCGGACGATGCCGAAGTTACCCTCAATGGTAAAAAAATAATGGTGGCCGAAGACGAAGAAATAAACCGTATGCTAATGAACGAAATTCTTGCCGAAACAGGCGCAGAGATAATTTGGGCAGAAGACGGCGGACAAGCTGTGGAAATAGCAAACAGCAGAACAGACATCGACCTGATACTCATGGATATAAAGAAGCCTGTGATGGACGGTTACGAAGCCACACGTGCCATTCGTGAGTTCAACAAAGATATTATTATTATAGCGCAAACCGCCTACGCCCTTAGCGACGAAAAAGAAAAAACCATTAAGGCAGGTTGCAACTACTATCTTACCAAACCGCTCAACATCAGCCTTTTGATGAAAGTGCTTGGCGGATTCTTAAAAAAGAAGAGTTGAGCAAGACAGATATATTTGTAGGACGCGAAAAAGAACTCCACCGTATGCACAACCTCTACGAGCAGGTGTGCAACGGTAAGGGGCAAATTGTGCTCATAGGTGGCAAATCGGGATGCGGCAAATCGGCTTTGGCAAAAATGTTTGCACAGAAAACCGCCGCGGTTTCTATGTGCACCACTATATCGTTCAAATGCCGTTGTGCAAGCGAGGCATTATCGTATGGTATGCTTTACCACACACTTACGCAGCATAAGCCATCCAAAGAGCAGCGCGACAGCTTTGCTAAGTATTCGCCCGACGAAGCTGCAGACTTTTTTTTCAAATATCTGCAAGATAGTTCGTCAGAGAATCCAACAATAATCATCGCCGACGATTTTCAACACTGCAATCCCGACATTTACAATATGATATACGCTCTTGCACAGCATATTGTAAGCAATAATTGCAAAATAATGGCTGTGGTGGCGTACAATATGGCAGATCAGGTTATCAAGGCAGACCCACTCATCAACCGCATCTCGCGCGACCTGTTTCCAATAAAAATAGGCAGCATCACCCAAGCATGGAAAACAGGAGGATTTTGCGAACTCGTTCCCGAGCCGTTGAAACTATCTGACACAGCCGACATGATATCCACAATGTTTACTGGCAACGAGTTTCCGTCAGACACTGCCAACATAATTCATTCTGTTACACAGGGCAATCCCGCATTTCTTACAGGTTTGCTCAAATATATGCAGCAAAACGGCGACATCAAGCAAATAGACGGCAGATGGATAATTGATAATCTGAACTTCTATTCAAACGCTAATCATTTGCAAGACGTTTTGCCTAAGCCTATTGCACATTCAAAATACCGTTACACCGCCATCAAGGAAAACGGAATTGGCAATCCAAAAGAATTGTTAGACAAGACGATAGCAGCAGTACAAAAGCCATCAATGCCCGAGGCTGTGAAACTCGCCGACAAAACTTGGAATGCTTTAGCTCATTACCGCTCGTCGGAAGCCGTTTGGGAATACCGCGCCACCTCATTACAAGCCAAATACCTTGCCCTATCATGGCTCGGATATCACAAAGAGGCTCTCGAATGTGGAACGGCATTGCTCGGCTGTTCAAAAAAATTAGACAACAAATACTACTTAGTGGCAGGCTATTACTTTGTAGGTCAAGAATATCTGTACCTTTCAGATCACGACAAGGCTATAAAATACATACAAAAAGCAATCGACTATCTTAAAGAAAACCCAAAACATCCCGCATTAGCCGACTGCTACTATGCTTTGGGCAAGGTGTACCTCACCCGAAACAACCATACTTCTACAGACTATTTTTTGAATCTCGCGCTCAAAGGTTTCACCGAAAAAAAAGACGAAGACAAGCTTGCTCTGGTGAAAATAGACCTTGCCACGCACAAACGTTCTGGCAAAGACAATGCAAGTGCATATTTGCTGCTCAAGGAGGTGATAGACTATTGCACCAAAGCCGTTAAGCCGCACATTCTTGCCAAGGCGTATATCAACCTCGGACTATCTTACGACAACGACAACCGTTTTGCCGAAGCAAAAAAATACTACACAGAGGCTCTCAGGCTATGTTTCCACACTGGCGACCGCATCAACCTTGCCAACTGCTACAACAATATGGGTCTGTCGAAAAACTCTCAGAGCAAATTTACAGAAGCGTTGGCATACTTTCACAAAGCATTGGAAATCGACCGTATGCTTGGCAATACTGCCAAGATATCAATAAGTTACAACAACATAGGTCTTGCGCTGCTCAACAACGGCGACATCAACGGTGCCGAAAAATATTTCAACGCCGCATTAGAAAATGATTCAAATGCGCCCAATAAGTATGGCATTGCATTAACATACAGCAATTTAGGTGCACTATATTCGCAAAAATCCGACACCGAGAATGCTCTTCGTTACTACAAATTAGCCCTCAAAGAAGACCACGCCAACAACTATATTGAAGGAATGATAGCCGACTACAACGCTATTGGCAACATTCATTACGGCAACGAAAATATAGAAGAAGCAATACAGTGCTTCAACAAATCGCTTGAACTGTCGCAGCAAAGCAACGACGAAGCTGCTCTTGCTGCTGTATGCAACAATATTGGAAACATATATTTTGCTCAAAAAGACAACGAAAACGCCACACAGTATTACACCGAGGCACTCAACATAAACACTCGCATCGGCTACAACGCCGCCGCTGCGCTCAACTACTCTAACCTCGCCAACATCTACGAAGAGCAAAACAATGCCGCACGTGCCGAAACCTATTACGACCAAGCCATTGAATTATATCACAAAGCGAAACTCAAGGATCAAGAAGCCTACAATCTGAGTTCGCTTGCTATGCTCTATTATCGCAACAACAAATACAACAAAGCCAAAGTTACATACCTTCACGCCGCCAAACTATACAAAAACATCAACAACACAAAGGAATACATCCGCATGATTACCTTTGCCGGCGACTCTATGCGTATGCTATCCGAATACAAAGAAGCTCAAAAACTTGTAGAAGAAGCAATAGAGTTGAGCCGAAATTTAGGCGACACCCACTCCGAGGCTCTTGCCGATGGCACTATGGCTTGTTTGTATACCGAAATGTACGAATATGAATGTGCCGTAGATTATTACAAAAAGGCAATAGAACTATACCGAAACGACAACGACCTTGAAATGTACGCTGATATGCTGTCGGCACTTGCCTACCTACACAACGACAACGGAAACACTGACGAGGCTCTGTTATGTCAGCATCAGGTAATCGACACCTACCGACAAATTGGCAACACCGAACTGTTAGCGGCTTCGTATGCCGAAATGGGCTTGTTTTACGAAGAAAACAACTACGAACAGTCGGCGGAAAACTACATATTGTCGGCACAACATTACAACATAGCCGACAAACCCGGACGACAAGCCGACGCACTTATACACGCTGCCAACGCGCTTATGCACACACAAAACCGTGGCAAAGGGTACGAATGTCTCACCACGGCTGTGGATATTCTGCAAAAGATGAAGCAAGAGCACGGCGAAGAAGTGTCAGAATCCGACATCAACGACAAACTTGTTCAGGCATTCACCGCCATTGCCGACTACTTTTTTGAAATCAAAGATTATTTTGCGGCGGTGGCAAATTACACCACAGCATTAGATATCAGCTCAAAGACAGAATCGCACACACGCACCGCCTACATCTGCAACAATATCGGATATACTTACGATACAATAGGCTACTTTAATCGCGCTCTCGAATACTACAACAAGGCGTGTCAAGAATACGACCAAGAAGAATTTAAAAGCGAAGGTCTTTTCAACAACCTTAAAAACGTGGCTCTTATGTACGAGCGTTTAGGCAACGACCAAAAAACTACAGAGTATTACCGCAAGGCTTTCGACACTTTTGAAAACAAATTTCACATAGATATTTCCGCACTTGCTGGCTGCGCTCTTTCGGCTGCCAACGCTATTTTTAATTCAAATGGCGACATCGAAACTGCCACACAATACTATCAAAAGGCACTTCACCTTTACAAAAAAGACGACAACAACAAAGGAATCATCAATACATTGCTTAGCAGAGCGATTTCCAACGCTATTGGAAATCGCAACAGTGAAGCCTTATCGCTTGCAAGTCAGATTATGCGCATATTTGACATTGCTTCTGACATCGAAACCAAATGCAATGCACTCCGCGCTGTGGCTCAGATACATATCAAACTCGGAAACTTAAACGATGCGGTAAAATATTATCAACAGGCATTAGACATACTGTTTGCCCGTGACCTTTGGGATGCAGCCGCACACCAATATTATAACATGGCAACGCTTTTTGCCGAACACTGTGGCAAGATGGCGGCTACTATCGATTTCAACGGTAGCACGCTAACTATCTACAATTTCATTTCTAAATTGATGTCAAATGCTGTGGAACTCGCCAAAACCGAAAAAGACATCGAACTTGAAATACAGGTGCTTTCGTCGCAAGCAAGGTATAATGTGCAGTGCAACGAAAAAAATCTCGGACTTGAATATATGACCAAGGCAGTGGAAGTGGCAGGTGGTACTGGCGACCCCGAAACCGAAGCCGCTACCCTATTAGAAATGGCCGACTTTCTTATGCACTACTATAGACACTTTGACGGAGCCGAGCAATGCATCAACCGTGCTATTTATAATTTAGAACCTTTAGGAAATTATCATATTAACTTAGCGTTGGCCCGTGTACTTAAATTCGTAGCGCTTGTTTTTCAACAAAAATACGACGAGGCTGGCAGTATATTCAAATTATATTCACAACTATTTGCAGGTTACATAAAAAACATACCCATGCTACTACCTGCACTACAAGAGTTTCACAACAATTACAGCCCTAAATAGTTTGCAATATCATCGCACCAAGTTGATCTGCTGAGTCTGCCACATTGTTGTTTGATGCTAACAATGCTTCGCGTGAATTAAATCCCCACGACACCGAAATAATATCCAAACCCACTTTGCGGCAGGCCTCAATATCACGTATTTCGTCGCCGACATATAATATAAAGGTGTAGTTTCTATGTAAAAATCTTACTGCACGCCTTAGAGCACGGCTTTTGCCAAACAATGGAACGTTGGTCTTAATATAGCAAAAATAGCTATCTAACGCATTATTAGTTAAAAACTTACCAACAGTTTCGGCAGAATTTGTGGATAATATACCCACATCGCAATGCTGCGAAAGTTGCCGCACCATTTCTACCACTCCATTAAAAGGTTTAATTTCATCGGCACGTTTGGAAGACTCTCTGCGAAAGAATCGCACAAGGCGTGGTATCTGCCACCATTTTACACCCGAAAGTTTTACCAACTGACGTGCCGAATGGTCTTTGTGCTTGGCAAAATCTATCTTACTATAGCCAAATTGTTCGGCAAACTGGTTGATAAGTCTTGCCCCCGACTCAAAAGTATCGGCAAGAGTGCCATCAAAATCAAACAAAACAATAGAAGACTGCATATTAAATAGCACTTCGCGACACAGTTTCGGTGGCGGTTCCGTTTGCAAAAATAATGTCTACATCCTCGTTGAAATTGCCAATGGCTATCATATTGCCCACGTTGCTCATAGTTATAAGTTTTGGGAAATACATCATAAAAATCTCGCGACCTTTTTCGGATGTAGAAGAATTGTAAAATCTAAGTTTGCGGTCGGCACCGAGCACCGAAAAGAATTGCGAATCGCTGCTAATCTTGATGTCGATAACTTCGCAGTCGATATTAAATTCGGCAACAGGTATCGGTATCTGAGGATTATACACACACACACGACCATCTTTGAATCCATAAATAAGCCTTGTGGCATCAGAGTTTACCGACATCGACTTGATTTCTGACGAGCTTTCGATGCCGAGTTTAAAAATCTCCGATAGAGCGTTGATACGGTAAATCTTCAAGTTGTGAAAATAGTCGTAGCCAGCCACATACTGCATATCACGCGAAACCGACATCAGCCTAAAGTCGGCAATAGCCTTGTTGATCACCTTGGTTCTGATGTCAACCTTATAGAGCGAAAAGTTGTCGCTTACAAAGAGGGTCTCGTTGTTAAACGGGTGGAAAAACATCTTTTTGATAGTGCCGGTGTAGTTTATAATATCGGAGAAAAGGCTGAAACCACCTGTAGATACGTTCATTACACGCAAGAAACTCTGTCCGCCCACAGCCATAAATTTATTGTTGCGGCTAAATGCCATAGCAGTGGCGTTAACATCTTGTTTATGAATAGTTTCCCACGATGAAGTATCAAATACACGAAGTTTTCGGCTCTGATCGGCAATAGCGATATACTCATCGTTGAAACTGAAGCATATATCTGTAACACCCTCATGCGCTATCTTGATATTTCGTGTATTGAATCCTTTAAACTGATTGTCAGCGTTTTTGCCCTCGTCTTGTTTTTGTTTTATAATCATAACACGGGCAGTTTGATTGCCAAGCGAAGCCGACTGTTGCAAATATTCGTTGTAGCCCGATTTGTCGCCAATTTTTTCGTACACTCCGGCAAGGGTAAGCAATACGTCTTCGGGATGGGCAATCTTGTGCGAAATTGCATATTTGAAATACTCAATTGCCTTGGGATAACGGCTAAGCATAAGGCTTGCCACAGCCGCATTGTAATAAGCGTCTGGATTATCGGGATTCAATTTGATAACGGTTTCGCAGTCTTCGATGGCGAGTTCCAACTTGCCGAGATTGCCGTATGCAGTGCTTCGACGGAGATAAGCAAGTTGGAAAGTTGGGTCGATGGCAATCACCTTGTTGCAACAGTCGAGCAAAAAATCCCATTTTTCAAGATTGTGGCATTCGTTCATCTTAGCCACAAGTTCCACAATATTTTTTTTCTCCACAGAACGGGGATCAGAAAACACAGGTTCGGGAGCAGGTTGCGGCTCAGGCTCAGAAGCGGGTTCTGGAGTAGGCTCAGGAGCGGGTTGAGGCTCAAGTTCGGGTTCAGGATCGGGCAACGGCTCGTCGATAGTGTTCATAAAGTGGGGATTTGGATTCTCTCCGGAGTCGGTAATTTCGGGGGTTTCTTGCTGGATTTCCATTTCTGATGATGTTTCTTCTATTGTATCGATTTCTTCTTCGGTTTTTGAATCTTCATCTTGATTTGTGATTTCTTCGGGCTCTGGTTCCTCCATGGGTTCAGGAATTCCGAGATAGTTTTCGCGGTAACGCTCTTGGCGGAGTTGTAAGCAGCGGTCGTAGGTCCACATATCCAAAGGCTGAATATTGTCCACTGTATTGAACTTTTGCAGCACGGTGTCGTCGCCAATAATTTCGTAAATAGTCTGAGCAATATATTTGCAGCAACTAATAGGCTGTTTTACAATTTGTTCCTCGGCAAAACGGACAATAAACCATCCAGCCTTTTCAAAAAAAGTATCGTGTTCTTGCTTAGAAAACTCGCAGCTATCCTTCTTCACAAATGTAGTGGGTTCGCCCGACTCCATATCATAAGGAGAATCAATTTCTACATCAATATAAAGTTTTTTGTCGGAAACCGAAACAATATAAGTAGGCACAAAACCTTTACTATCAAGACTTTGCAAAATAGTGTAATTAATAAGCACCTTGTCGGGAAAATATTCGTTGAGTATTTTGTAAAAATCATCGTTGCACCCAACGCCACATTCGTCGGCAGGTTTCAGTTGACAATTGGTAAACTGCAAAGCGTCAGCAACTTTAACACTACGAAAACGGGCAAGAGAAGCACGGTCGTTGTTTTGACGGTTGGCCTCATCAATGGCGGCAAGTTCGTCGTTGTAACCACGCATCAGGTATTCGTAGTTGGCAAGCGCCTTTTGATTCGAAAGTTTTTTCAACCGGTTGAGAATGCAGTCGTATACAGCCAAACCAACAGAAGCCACCAAAAAAACAGTGAGCAAAGCTGTTAGCCAAGTGAAAGCAGGCAGAGGGCAAAACTTGTATCCTGCCACTAATCCTACAGCCACTGCGGATAATACAAATCCTGTGTAACGCATTTTGGCAAGCGTTGGACGTTGGGGCATTATGGGTGAAACGGGCACGGGGATACGACTGTCCTGCGCCTCTAAAATATTACGCGGAATTATACTTGCTGGATATTGAGTGTAATTGTACATAACATAAAAATAATTTCTTTAGTAAAATTGTAAACATAATTTGTGCCACGAGTTATTGGTAAAATCATTTTTTTAGTTTATCTTTGTTTTCGAAAATTGCATAACCTTTTAAACACCATTATATGAAAAAAGTACTTTTGGGAATGTTTATAACCCTCGGAGTGGTGGCACTCCTTGTAGGGGGTTTTATCGGATACCACAAACTATTCAGAAAGACTGTCAACATCAACGCTTTTTCAGCCGTGCCGAGCGATGCCGCATTCGTTATCGAAACCGAAAACCTATCCAAGGCGTGGTCTACTCTCAGCGGAAGCGCTCTGTGGCAATACCTTAAATCAACAGAATATTTTGCCGACATCAACGCAGATATCCAAACTGTGGACTGGTTTCTCAACAACAACAAAGCCGTTGACAAGATTCTCTCAGACCGAAAACTATTGGTTGTTGGCTGTATGCCCAACGACCGCAACTGGGATCTGGTATACCTCATCGACCTTCAAGAGTTTGCAGAATATTTCCCCGAAATCAAAGCGTCGCTAAAACTTGTAAAAGGTTTCAAATTTCTTGAATCACAGATTGAAACCAACGAAGGCAAATACAACATCTACACCCTCCGCGACATTGAAGACCCTACTTTCGACATCAATATCTCATTAATAAACAACATCTTAGCCATAAGTCTCGACAAAAGTCTTGTAGAGCGTGTTATCCGTCACCACAATACTCAATTCTGGGACAACAACCTCAATTTCAAGGTGGTAACCTCAGGACTCTCCAATAGAAAAATGTTCAAGGCGTATGTCAACTACAAACTTATCCCCAGACTTTACTCAATATACTCCACCGACCCGAGTGATGTGATGGATATGCTCGGAGCATCGTTGGCATATACAGCCGCCGAAATCAACTTAGACAACGACCAAATACACTTAGACGGTTTCACAAGTCTCGACAGTGTATATTCATATATCAGGGCATTTTCAAATGTAACACCCGGCAAATCGCGTTCTTTTGAAATAATGTCTGACCAAACAGCATTGTATTTATCGTTGAATTTCAGCGACTTCATGCGTTTTTACTCCGCACTTATGGACGAATACGCCAAGGGCAACCCCGCCGAAGTAAAAACTATGGAAACTGATATCAAAATAGTAGAAAAATTGCTTGGATTTAGTCTCAAAGATGATTTCTTAGGCTGGATAGGCTCCGAAATTGCTATTTGCAAACTCCGTCCGCTAAGCGAAAAATCACGCGACATCGACGGTGTTGTGTTCGTAAACGCTTCCGACATCAAACGCGCCAAAGAATCTCTTGGTAAGATAGTTACGCATCTCAACCGACGCACACCTGTAAAATTCAAAATTGAGCCTTACCGCAATTTCGACATCCAATACCTCGGCATTAAGGGCATTTTCAAAATGTTCCTCGGTAAACTGTTCAAGGATATCGAAAAGCCATTCTTCACCTACATCGAAGACTACGTGGTGTTTGCCAATTCGCAAGAATCTATCCATCAGATAATCGACGACTATCTGCAAGGCCGCACTCTCAACAAAAACCCCAAGTTTGCCGACTTCAAAGACCAATTTGACATCAAGACAAACATTTCGCTCTTTGTGCAAACTCCCAAAATGTACGAAACCCTCCACAAATACTCTCCCGCCGAAGACCGCAAGAGTTTGGAGGAGAATAAGAACCTTATTTGCTCATTTGCCCGCGTGGGTTTCCAATTGGTCAACGATGCAGGACTTTTCCGCTCGTCGTTCGCCATCCAATACGACAGCACCGCAGCCGCAGCCGACTCGCTTCAAATGTTTGAATCATTAGCCGAAAACTCATTGGAAATGAAAGACTTAAATTCACTCGACTTTAAAGCCGCATTAACCGAAGATATGGATTTCGACGACGGAGCAGCCAAAATCAATTACGACAGCACCGAAAACATCCACTACGAAGGCAATATCGAAGACGGTAGAATTGAAGGCATTTGGCGCACCTATTATCCATCGGGAAATCTCTATGCCACAGCCAATTATCACAAAGGAAAACTCGACGGCATAGCATATTTCTATCACGACAACGCCCGTCAGGTAAAAATGGCCGAGGCAGAATACGATAGCGATGTTCTCGACGGCACTTACACCGAATTTTATACCAACGGCAAGGTGAAAGCCCGCATAATGTACGAAGACGGCGTTCGTCACGGCGAAACCGTTTTCTTCTACGACAACGGCAACATAAAAATGCAAAGCAAATACAAAAAAGGCAAACGCAGCGGAAAATCAACCGTTTACGACCAAAATGGCAAAAAACTCGGTCGCCTTGATATTGACACCTATTAATATATAGCAAAAATGTTTTTAAAAGTTTTTTTAGTAGTATTAGTAATATTGGCGCTGTGCTTTCTTGGTCTCGGCGTGCAGACGTTTTTCTCTAAGAAGAAAAAATTCCCCGACTACGAGGTAGGGCACAACAAAGAAATGCGCAAACGCGGCATCTACTGTATGCGCACCCAACAGAAGATTATCGACAAAGAATTGATAAAAAAACGCTTAGAAGGCGGCTGCGACGGCTGCGAATTGATAAAGGAGCATAATAAGGAGGAATAATTCGGTTTAAAATAATTTTGCCGTGCGGCGAAAAACTATTATATTTACCGCAAAATATGCGGTGAATAGTTTAATTATTTGCCGCAATAAAGAGAAAAGGTATGTACATTTGGCAAGAAAAAGCATTTCCAAACTTTGAATGGAACAAAGAGAACGTATTACAGAGGCTTTCTGATGCTAAATTCGAAATTGGAAAACTTGCGGGAATGATGGGTGCGTTGGGTTCTGAAATAAAAAAATCAGCCGCACTTGATTCGATCACAGCAGATATTCTGATGTCGTCGGCAATAGAGGGCATTATGCTCAATCGCGACGACGTTCGCTCGTCGGTGGCTTGGCAATTGGGTATCGACAAAGCGGGAGTGCCAGTGTCAAACAGATATATCGAAGGTGTAGTAGAAGTAATGTTTGATGCAGTGAGCAATTACAACGTTCCGTTAACAAGCAACCGATTGTTCAAATGGCATACATTACTTTTCCCTTCGGTAAAAAGTTACGAAAAAATCACCGTTGGCGCTTACCGCAATAGCAGTCAAACGATGCAAGTGGTTTCGGGACGTTACGGCAGCGAAAAAATCCACTACGAAGCGCCATCGTCGGCACAAGTGCCTGAAATGATGGATGTTTTATTAAAATATATAGAAACTGCCAAAGTAGACGGCATATTAAAAGCCGCGATAGCGCACCTCTGAAAAAGAGCGATAACCGCTATTTTACACACTCCTCAAAATACCCCCACAACTTGTCGCCCTCGGGCACGGGAGCGGTAACGTTGATTTCATTTTTACTCACGGGGTGGATAAATTCTACCTTGCGGGCGTGGAGCGAAAGTCCGCCGTCGGGATTTGAACGCGGATAGCCATATTTCAAATCGCCCTTTATGGGACAGTTGATGGCTGCTAACTGACAGCGTATCTGATGGTGGCGACCTGTGAGGAGGTTTATCTCCCAAAGATAATACCGGTCTGATTTTGAGATGATACGGTATTTAAGGATAGCTTTTTTAGCCTCTTTTGTCTCTTTGGGCGCGATAAAACTTTTGTTGAGTTTCTCGTTTTTTTGGATAAAGTTTTCGAGCGTGCCCTCGGTCTCTTTTGGACAGTTGGCAGTGATAGCCCAATAGGTTTTGTGGATTTCACCGTCGCGAAACATAGCGTTGAGACGGCTCAGAGCCTTGCTTGTGCGCGCAAAAACCACAATACCCGATGTGGGACGGTCTAAGCGGTGGGCAAGACCAAGAAACACATCGCCAGGCTTGTTGTATTTTACTTTAATGTATTGTTTTACAGAGTCGATGAGGGTCGTATCGCCAGTTTTGTCGCCTTGCACAATTTCGTTTACCGTTTTCGACACTATTATTATATGATTATCTTCGTAGAGTACTTGCATATTAAGCCACTTTTTCGCCGTGTTCTAATAAATATTCAGGAGCAATGTCCGCACCATTAGACCAAAAAATAGTATCCAAAAGTCCGAATTGCACAAACATTTTTTCATCTTTCAATTCCTCAAAGGCGGGATATTTTAACAGAGGGGCAAAATCCATCTTGCGTTTTTCGCCATTGTTGAATCCGCAGAGCAAAGTATGTCCGCCCAAGTATTCCACATTAGTAACTTTCAGTATCATAATTATTTAATTTTATTTATTTTACCTCCCTTTTGAGCAATCTCCCAAAGTTCAAGGAGTTCTTGTTGGTGTTCGTCTATAAACTGATTTACAATAGCAATAGTTTTAGAATGAGCCTTACCTTCAACAATACGGTCTTGAATAGTAATAGTAAACTCATCATCGGCACCGCTACGTATATGAATATGCGGTGGATTATGGTCAAAACCATAGATATAAATCAAAATACCGTTGATAATAAAAATCGAGCCCATATTTTAACTTTAAAACTATTGGCAAAGGTACAAATATTATTTTACAGACGACAAATAAACGATGAGAATATTGCAACAATAAGAGAAAGCTTCAACAAAAAATGGACACATAGAGAGGTTGAATTGCGAAAAAAAGTCCTTCGCATAGTATTTGTTGCGTTGCGAAGGACGGTATTTAAAAATAAAACATTCAAATAGGAATATTTAAGATTAATTAATAATCACAAAAGACACATCATCTACTCCAATAGGATCAGATGAAACATTCAATTTTCCACCGATTGTTTTTCTATAAACATCTGTTTCTACGTCCCAAGTAAAAGAATCTCCATTTTGGCATTTTAAATATACATACATTTTCCAATACCTCTTAGATGGATTAACAATATCACATTTAAAATAATAATCATACGTTCTATTGCTTTCGAAAAGAGCAACATTAGTGTTTTCTTTTATTATTTCAGCATTTTCAATTGTTACTCCTTTTTTATCAAATTCCCGTTGTTCATCTAATAATTCCATTTGTGCATTAAAACGTACCTTATCTATAATTGCTTTAATTCCAAAACCCACCACAATGAGAACAACTACTGCTATTATTACCTTAATAGGTTTTGTCATTCCTTTTCTCTTAGGATTGTTGCTATTAGAGGATTCAACATCGTGATTAATTTGCGAAAGGTTACATCCACACGCAGAACAGAATTATGCGCCGGCTTCGTTAGCGGCATTACATTTTGGACAATTCATTATTCTTATATTTTAATAGTTAATATATTAATCTTCAAAACCTACATACACAGTCTTAGAATCACCATTTGCGACATTCACATCACGGTTATTTACCGTCGGTGAGAACATATAACCTGAAACTTGAACTGCTTTGATATGATAATATCCTGGCTCAACCTCTTTCTCGTATGTGCGTCCACCACCTAAATTACCGATAACATCTCCATTAATAGATATCTGATATGGATTAGAGGATTTGTTGACAATTTTGATTGTCGCAACCTCCCTGTCATATTCTTTGAAGAAATTATAAATGATGTCTAATGCACCTTTTCGCATATCATTTAAATGTAAGTCGGCATCAGAATAACAAATTGACAAAATATCTTTTACAGGTTAGATGAATCCCTCTTGTGTTCCCATCGGAGTTACATCACCAACAAATCCCATAGAATACTCAATGGCTATCATACTATTTATGATATCTGTTGCTTTTGACAAACCAGTGGTATTCATATTTTCGATATTCTGCTCGTTGGCTTTCTTTGCTAACGATACGGCGTGTTCATTTAATGGGTCACAGTATATACGATATAGTTGCAAACTCATTGTTGCGGAGATACCGCTAATATCTATAACATTAGCCCAATAACCATTTTCATAGTTTGCTTTGAGATAATCAGAACAAAATTTCTCATTTGCTTCTCCATTGTTTGCAGCCTTACCATCAAAACCTAGGGCATTTACGATTGCATATTTTACATCAGCCGGATTAGACTTTTTCATAATAAAGTCCATCATTTCTTCTGACATTTTGCCATTGGCGAGACTTGCCTTTTTAACAATTGGCACATCCAAATATTTCTGATAAAAGTTTACTCTTGTAATGAGAGTGTATTGTGCAAATGACATCATAGTCACAAACACTGCACAAAGTGTTAAAATCAATTTTTTCATCTTTTTAAAATTTTAATGGTCATTTATAACTTTTTTTCTGTTAATCCACATATTATTATTCTTCCACTTGAATTGCGAGGTCATAATTTACGTACACTTTCGACCAGTTAGGGTTGTGAAATACAAGGTAGTATTTACCCGGTGCAACATCGGTATAATTTTGGTAAATACCCGACTTATAACCCTTGTGTACAGATAAGGATGACGCACTTTCACCATTCTGCCATCTATGGAAGTTTTCTTCGTTGAAAACATAAAAGTCACAAGCCTCAGTGCCGTCGGGTGTGGCTATTTTGTCAACTGCACTCATTACAAGACCAACCCTTTTGTCAAGTATATTGGCAAGGTCGGCAGCAATTGCCAGTCCAGAACGTTCTGTGGCAGCGTTGCACGTCATCTGAACATACCAACTTACTGTATTCTCAGGAATTGTGATTGAAAAATACGAACTTGCATTGTCGCGAAGCCACGGCAAAGTAAGTTGACCCTCAGACTCCACTTTCTGCACTGCGTATGTTTTGAAAAGTTTGGAATATTTTGCACCAGTGGCTTTCTCTCCTGTGGTATAGACATTTGCGTCGGCCACTTTTCCAAGATTTAGCGTGATAGTTGCAGGCAGAGCGGCTTTTTTGTTATCGTCATAGGCGACAAACACGTAATCAGTAAGTAAACCGTCGAACCATTCTTCATCAAACTCGAAACGTGCAATACCCTGTTCATCGGTAATAACACGCTCCACACACGAATCTTTGCTTATTGATGCTCCGTACTTGTCCCAATCATCGAAATTGTACATATACACCATTGTGCCTTGAACACCTTCTGAATAAGTGTATGTTTCCTCAATAGTAGGGGCATTACCTGATTGTATCAAGTCAATAATCTCATCATCGGTAAAGCCTTCTAATGCACTTTCGTCAAGAATTTCATATGTGTCAGTTTTTGTTTCAATAACGTGGATATTGACTCCTGACACATTACCTTTGAGGTTGCGATACTCGGAATATTGATCTTCCGATGGTGTTGGTTCCTCTTCTTCTTCACCGCACGAGTTTGCCGTAAGCGCAAACGCTATCATTGCCGCCGGCATCCAATAAAACAACCGTTTCATAATAATAAATTATATTCGCTCCGTCTGCGGCTTGGGCGGAATTTGTTATTTTGTTTACTACAAAACGAAAGCGCAGACCGCATATACTATTTATATCCGAAAATGAAGGTCGTGAGAATTACCTAAGTACAAGGATATAATGATAGCAGTCTACGCCTATGCCATAGGCGACACCGCTATGCTATCTCTTGTACTTGTTGAAAATTTCTCACGTTTTCATTTTCAAGAAAAGCATAACGCTTCCGTAAAATCTTATGTCGGACGGCGGGTATGTAGAGCCACCAATCCGAAAACAAATATACGAAAAGATTTAATTGATGTTATCAAAAAAGGAATTATTTTTTAGAATAACAAAAAAAAACACCTTATTAAATTAAGGTGTTTTTTGTAAATATTATACATAATAGATTTTCAGTGTATTATCGCTTTATCAATTTCATCTTGTTCCTAATATATTTCAACAGGAAAGTTGTTAATATTCTTTTACCCCAATCCCAAAACAACTTCGGGAGAAATGTCAAGTTTCTGACTTATTACTTTTCCAAAAGCAAGAGTTGGCTCGGTTTTGCCGGTAATATATTCCTCGGTTTTTGATGTAGAAATACCGAGAAACGATGCAAGTTTTTCCGTTGTTATACCAGTTTCATACATACGCAGTTTTATGAGGTCGAAAAGCGATGGTTCGCCCAAAGAATAATGGACATCCTCGTAATCGGCGACAAGATTGCCCAACATCTCAAACTCAATATAGTTAGGGTCGGTTTTAGGTGTTGAGTCATTAACCAACGGAAGTAAAGATTCGATGCGCTGCATTAATGCATTATATTGTTCTTCGTTTTCTATTTTTGTCATAACTATTATGTTAAATTGTTGAACAATCAGTAATTTTATCATATTCGGCGTGTGTACCTACAAATCTAATCAATACAAATTGAGGAGTAAATTGTATCACAACTATCAATCTAAAATCATTACCTTTAATGTTAAAAACATAATGCTGGTTACCAACATTGTCTGCGGTGGAAAAATCTTTTTTTACATCAGCAAAATTTTTCCATTGGGCTTTTTGAACTTTTTTCGCCCATCGTTGAAATGCAGTTTTTGACTCAGGATGCTGTTCAACGTAGATTTTGATTGTTTTTAAAGATATAATCCTCATTATCAATATTTTGTTTATTAAATATCACATTTCACTCCTTCACCAATCCCAATCCTATCCTATTTCGATCCACATCTACTGTAAGCACTTTTACTCTTACGGGTTGGTTGATTTTGAGGACGTCGGAGGGGTTGACGGGGTTGCGACGTGTGCCGCCAAGTTGAGATACGTGGATGAGTCCGCTGACGTGAACACCAAGGTCTACAAACGCTCCAAAATTAGTAACGTTGGTAACTATTCCGTTGAGTTCCATTCCCTCTTTTAGGTCGGTGATTTTTTCTACACTTTGTTCAAACTCAGGCACTTTAAACTCGCCACGAGGGTCGCGACCGGGCTTTTCCAACTCGGTGAGGATGTCGGTGAGAGTGGGCAGACCGGTTTTGTCGTCGACATATTTTTTGATGTCGATTTGTTGGCGCATATCCTTGTTGGTGATGAGGTCTTTGACACCGCAGCCAAGGTCTTTTGCCATTTTGTTAACAATGTAATATTTTTCGGGATGGACGGCGGAGTTGTCTAACGGATTGTCAGCACCTTCGATACGAAGAAATCCTGCGCATTGTTCAAAAGCCTTGTCGCCCATTCGGGGAACCTTTTTTAGTTCGGTGCGCGAGCCAAATGGTCCATTTTCTTTGCGGTAGTTGACAATGTTTTGCGCCAAAGCAGGCCCCAGACCCGAAACGTAGGTCAAAAGGTGCTTGGAGGCAGTGTTGACATTTACGCCCACTTGGTTTACGCAACTGATTACCACATCGTCGAGACTCTCTTTAAGTTTGGTTTGATTTACATCGTGCTGATACTGACCCACTCCGATGGATTTTGGGTCTATTTTTACGAGTTCGGCAAGCGGGTCTAACAAGCGGCGGCCAATCGAAACTGCACCACGCACAGTAACATCGTACTCAGGAAACTCCTCGCGGGCAACCTCCGAGGCAGAATAAATCGACGCTCCCGATTCCGAAACAATATACACCTGAATATCACGATCGAAACGCACCTTTTTGATAAAGCGTTCGGTTTCGCGACTTGCTGTGCCATTGCCGATGGCAATGCAGTCGATTTTGTATTGTTCCACAAGCGTTGTTACCTTGCTCATTGCGGCAAAAGCCTCTTTCATACCCGAATGTGGATAAATGGCCTCGTTGTGCAAAAGATTACCTTGCTCGTCGAGACAAACAAGTTTGCAGCCGGTGCGGAAACCAGGGTCGAGAGCGAGAATACGTTTTTTACCCAACGGACTTGCTAACAATAGGTTGCGAAGATTTTCGGTAAACACTTTGATAGCCTCCTCGTCTGCCTTTTCTTTGGCAATGTTGGCAAATTCGGTTTCCATAGAGGGTTGAAGAAGACGGTTGTAACAGTCTTCGGCGGCAATCTTAATTTGCTCTGCGCCATTACCGCGACCTTTAACATATTGACGTTCAAGCATATTAATAGCCTTATCGTCGTCGGGTTTGATAGTAATCTTTAAAAAGCCTTCGTTTTCGCCACGCATCAATGCAAGCAAACGGTGCGAGGGAATGCGAGAAAGCGGTTCTGAATAGTCGAAATAATCTTTGAATTTTTGCGCCTCCTCATCCTTACCTTTCACTAACTTACTGAAAATTATTGCCTCGCGGTTGTAAAGATTTCGCATACGATTGCGAGTGTCAACATTTTCGTTGATATGTTCGGCAATAATGTCGCGAGCGCCTTGGAGAGCATCGTCGATAGATTCCACCTTGTCGTTGAGAAATTGTGCGGCAATTTTTTCGGGGTCGGCGTTCTGTTGAAGAAGAATTGTGTCGGCAAGCGGTTCGAGACCTTTTTCATTAGCCATCGAAGCGCGGGTCTTTTTCTTCTGTTTATACGGCAGATATAGGTCTTCAAGGTCGGTCATAGTAATCACCTCATCGATTTTTGCTTTAAGTTCGTCGGTGAGTTTGCCCTGACTTTCAATGGATTCGAAGATCGAAGCCTTACGTTTTTCGAGTTCCTCGTATTTTTTAATTTCGTCCTTGATTTGCGCCACCTGCACCTCGTTGAGCGTACCGGTTTGTTCTTTGCGGTAACGGCTTATAAATGGCACAGTTGCGCCCTGCGAAAATAAGAAAGCGGTGTTTTTTACCTGAATTTCGCGGATGCCGAGTTTTTCTGCTATGAGTTTTATGTATTTGTCTTGCATAATATTAATCAAAATATTTAGGTCAGTACAAAGCGACTGAATTTTTTTACAAATCTATAAAAAAATAAAATTAAATGAAGTTTTTTTTAATTACATTTGCAAAAAGAATTTGATTAACTATGGGAATTTACGTAAATCCGGGCAACGAACTTATGCAAGACGCTCTCAATTCAATGATTTATGTTGATAAATCATTAATAGTAAGAGAGTTGAATAAGATGATTGGTACACGTCAAAAGTATGTCTGCGTGTCGCGTCCGAGGCGTTTCGGCAAATCGATGGCTAAGGCATTACTTATGGCTTACTATTCCCGAGGCTGTAAGTCGCACCGTCAATTCAAGAACTTGAAAATAGCCCAGGAACCGAGTTATAGAAAATATCTCAACAAATTGAATGTCATTGCGATAGATTGCGTTGACTTTTCATCGAACCTGTTTAAAACAAGCAAGGATAGTTTTGTAAACAGGATGACTGAAAAGATTAAGAGGGAATTTGTTGAAGAATTTTCTGATGTTGATTTCTCTGATTGTCAAAGTATTGCTGATTGCATCAAAATCGTTTATAAAAAAACAGGTGTAAAGTTTGTAATACTCATTGATGAATACGATTTGCCGATACGCATCGAACAGCCTGAATCTCTTTTTAAAGAGTATCTTAATTTGTTGCTTTCATTGTTCAAAAGCGAGGCTACAAGTCAGGCGACGGCTCTTGCCTACATTACTGGTATATTGCCGATTGTTCGCGATAGGGTAGAGAGCAAACTTAACAATTTTAGGGAATATACATTTCTCGAACCGGCTAATTTTGCCGAGTTTACAGGGTTTACAGAACAAGAGGTGCAGGGACTTTGCGACAAATACAATGTCAATTATCAGGAATGTCTCAATTGGTACGACGGTTACGATGTAGAAGGCATTAACATTTGCAATCCTCACGCAATAGTCGAGAGTATTACATATAAAAAGTTAAAGCCATTTTGGTCTAATACAGGTACTTACGAAACCATTGCGCCATACATAAAAGGCAACTATCAAGGCATCAAAGACGACCTGATTAAAATGCTTTCAGGCGGCAGTGTTCCGGTTAACATAACTTCATTTGCCAACACGCTTTCCGACATAACTTCTAAGGACAAATTGTTTACGTACCTGATGCACACGGGTTTTCTCGCCTACAATCTCGATGAAAAAACCTGTCGTATGCCAAACCTCGAAACTCAGGACATTTGGGGCAACGCTTTGGAAAATACCGAGTCGTTCAAAGTTTTGGGCGAGTTCATCAAAAACTCGGAACGTCTTCTCAAAGCCACACTTGCAAAAGATGGCGAAACTGTTGCAAATGCCTTGGAAGTGCTTCACGGCGAGGTAACGTCGCATTTGAGTTACAACCACGAACAATCGTTGCAGTCGGCGATTGACATTGCGTATATGCACGCAAAGACATATTATCGGATTTTCAACGAAGTTCCGACGGGCAACGGCGTTGCAGACGTGGTTTTGGTGCCGCTGTATCCCAATTGGCCCGCAATAATCATCGAACTAAAACGCAACTCGTCCACCGAGTCCGCCCTCAACCAAATCAGCGAAAAGAAATATTCTGCGCGGCTCAACGATTATAACGGACGCCTACTTTTCGTCGGAATTAACTACGATGAAAAGAAAAAGCACACTTGCGAGATAGTGGAGGTGGAAAAGAATGGTGGCTGTTAGTAATAAGTAGATTGATGTTTGAGTCAAAATGTTGACGAAACAATACTTTTGGCAACCTTTTGGTTTGTTACAATCATATTTTTAATAAATTAGAATTGCTTTGTTTGAATATGTCGTTTATTTGTGCATTACTAAATCCAGTCAATGATAAAACACAGCAAATTAGTAAAATTCTTAATTTGTTAGTAAGGTGGTATAGTTCATAACCCACTAAAACAATTTCACTACTCTTTGGTGCATAAAAATGGGAGTAATAGTCCCTTGAATTAACGCAGGCTCGAATACATATATTAGCATTTTGGATTATTTCAATATTTGAAAATTCAAACAGTAGTTCGCCTATTTTATCTTTTAACGCTACTCTATTCTTGGCGTTCAAATTATTATTACGCTTATATGTATCTTCTCTAAATCGGCTCCAAAAGCCATCAAGTGCTTGAATAACAATTAAAAAATCAACGCTACTAAATGAACGTTTTCGTTCCAAACTATCAATTAAGTGTGTTCTAATTGGAGTAATTTCTTTTGGAGCGTTGTACCATTCTTTTAGAATCTGGGAATAGTAATTTTGTATAGTAGAGTAACTGTACAAAAAGTCAATAGAATTTATTTCTTTTGCCTTTATCTCTTTGAAATTTCTGCGAGATTGGACTATGTAAATTGGTTTATAGCGTTTTACATTATCTACATCTTGATATAGATTACTGTCGAACACTTTAATACAAGAACTTTTTACAATATTTGATGTTGCAACAGAAAGAAATTGTTCAAACATTAAAATATCTGATAACAATTCGCTAATTGAACAAGGCGAATTTTTCGAAATATCAATGGATACAAATTGCTTTATGTTGATTTCTTTTTGGCTTTTAGAGTACGAAATTTCTTGTAAAAGAGAAATGCTTGTTGTATCATTTATTGCAGTCTTGTTCAAAAGACATTTTTCTTTGCCGTTGGTTTGAAATGAAATATTAGTATTTTCATTTCCTGTTGAAAAAGATATTGCATTGTTAGGGCACCAATCGGACAATTCAGGTATGATAGCATTAGCCCAATAGTTACACTTTTCGTCTAATCCCTTAATATGCTTACCAATAATCATATATTTGCAGATGTATTCTACAATAGCAAAACCCGCTGTCCAATTGAAATTTGCTTTTTTAAAGACCTGTAATAATGTTATATCTTTTGAGTCAGAAGTGCGACCATATATAACAATGTCGTTTGTCTTTTTATCAAAAAACTGTTCCAATGGATGTCCAAAACTTCCGATGAGTTTTAACACAATTTTATCTTCTGGATAATATGTAAGTATTCCAGCAACAAGATTATCAGGCTGTTCTGGCAAGTACCAATAACCTTCGAATACTAATTGAGAACTCAAATTCAAAGCATCCATAATCAAATATTAAATTTTAATAAAA
Organism: Bacteroidales bacterium; assembly: GCA_016293845.1. Classification (GTDB taxonomy): domain Bacteria; phylum Bacteroidota; class Bacteroidia; order Bacteroidales; family UBA3824; genus UBA3824. The sequence continues at coordinate 196,782 of JAEDDH010000004.1, forward strand.
AACACAAAGGTACAAATAATACGAGAGACATGCAAGTATTAATGATAATAATCCTGCATGGTCTCATATATAAAGATTACAAATTGTCATCAAATTTCATCCAATGTTCCGTTTATCTCGATACCTTGAATTTGGAATGCACTTATCCTTCTTGTGAAAATGCTGAAAACGGAATCAGAATAAACAAGCATAGGATTCATATTAATTTCATTATATTTGTAAGTTTTAGAAGTTATCTCTAATATTATTTTCTTGATTAGATGCTGTTTTGACATTTTCATAAAGGTCTTTCAGACCCTCAGAGAATCGACTTTTTGCTGATTTCTTTTTGATACCCTTCAACTCTCTATCCAAATATCCGACCTCATGTTCTATTCGCAGTTTAATAACATTACCGTTGATTATCTGTTGGATTTGGTCTTCGGTTATGTTGTAACTTGGATAAACATAGTAATTTGTTCCATATTTTGTTACCTTATACTCATAGTCGGCAGGTCCTATTTCTTTTGCGTTTTCAAGTTCGATTATTGTACCATCATCAAATTTAAGCAATAACTTACGACCGATGCCAAATTGAAGTTTCGTTTCATTTAGACACAATTCTAACTGCCAAAGATATAGATTGTTCTTGGTGATTGCGTATCCAACTGAAAAAGATGCGGCAGAAGACCATTCTGTGTAAAGATTTTTCCAATACGAGAGCACAATTCGTGTGCTGTCTTCAACAGAATACTTATCAATCCTAACATTTTGGGAGTAACCAAAAATTGGAAAGAGTAGTACACAAAAAACAATTGTCAGTATTTTTTTCATTTTATTTCTATTTTTCCGCGAACTTCCCAAACACGGTGTTTATTTTTCTAATTAACTACAAGACCTATATAAACAAAAAACGTGGGATTTTTACAGTCGCTCGTTCCACTTGTTGAGGCTCTTGCATTGCCCATCCTGTCAGAAACGAGCAACACTCAAAGCCCACGCATTATGTATATACAACAAACCCCAAGAGTTTGAGATGATACATATTCGAGGGCATTACCGTGTTGCTTTGTACTTGACAGGATTTGGAATTTGCAAGATTTCAACAAGTCAAAAACAAAGCGTAAGTAACGCCTTTATTTTATAAGTCTGTTCTCATCCTACTTCTGCCCGAAGGCTTTTTGGATTTTAAACACAGCAAATATACATCATTTTTCAACACAACGTATTTCATTTTCTCTTTTTTTATCTATATTTGCAAAAAATCTTTTAGAAAGTATGAAAGAATTCAACACCACAGGCATTTGCTACCCCGATGAGCATTATATGGTGGACATCAGCACCCGACTCGCCGACATAGAACGGAGAGTTGCCAAAGGAGAGTACATCACCATCAACCGCGGTCGTCAGTATGGAAAAACTACTACTTTGTTTCATCTGGCCAAAAAGTTGATGGAGAAATACGTGGTGTTTTCTATTAGTTTTGAAGATTACAACCAAAAGGATTTCAATTCAATAGAATCTATTGCGTTTACTTTGTTGGAAACATTGCAGACGGCTATTGACGACTTGCCTGAACTTAATGTTGATCAATCTGTCAAAGACTTGATTGTAGACACATTAACCGCCAATCAAGAGAAAAGGGAAATTATAAAAAGCGTTTTTGCAAAACTTTTAACCGATATCTGCCGAAATTCTTCAAAACCTATCGTCCTGATAATCGACGAAGTGGACAATGCAAGCAACTACGAATCGTTTATCGAATTGCTAAGGATGTTGCGAAGCAAGTATCTTAAACGTGCCACAGTTCCAACATTCCAATCGGTAATTCTCGCTGGTGTGTACGACATTAAGAATCTCAAACTCAAAGTTCGCCCCGACAGCGACCACCAATACAATTCGCCGTGGAATATCGCCGTGGCGTTCACTTCCGATATGTCGCTACTATCTGAGGGTATCAACCAAATGCTGCAAGAATACGAAAACGACCACCACACAGGGATGGACATTTCGGAAATAACTCAATTAATCACCGACTACACTTCGGGCTATCCATTTTTCGTATCAAGGGTATGCCAACTTATTGACGAACAGAATCTTTCGTGGAGCAAAGAGGGTGTTATCAATGCAGTAAAACTATTGCTAAGAGAAAAAAACACATTCTTCGATGATTTGCTGAAAAAATTAGACGACTATGTAGAAATCAACAAATTACTGAAAGATATTTTGCTTTATGGCAATTCGGTTTCGTTCAATATCGACAACAAGTTTCTCAACCTTGCGGCTATGTTCAATTATATAAAGGAAGAAAACGGTAAAGTTAAGATTTTTAACCGAATAATTGAAACGCGCCTTTACAACAAGTTTATGAGCGATGAGGAAATTACAAATACCTTATACAAACAGGGAGATATCGACCGCAGCCAATTTATTGAAGGCAAATCTCTCAAAATGGACAAAATTCTCGAAAAATTCGCAGTTCATTTCAACGATATTTACGGAAACAACGAACTGACTTTCAAGGAGGAAGAAGGACGGCGTTTCTTTATGCTCTACATCCGTCCGATAATCAACGGCGTGGGCAACTATTACATCGAGGCACAAACCCGCGACCGCTCTCGCACCGATATGATTATCGACTATTACGGTCAACAATTCATCATTGAGATGAAGATATGGCGCGGCGACTCTTACAACGAACGCGGCGAAAAGCAACTATTTGAATACCTCGACTTTTACCACACCAACAAGGGCTATCTTCTGAGTTTCTGTTTCAACAAAAAATCCAAACCCAAGGCTAAGGCTATTACGCTGGGAGATAAGGAGATTGTTGAAGTGGTGGTGTAACCCTTCACTAATACTCAAAATTACCTCCTGCGTCGTATCCGTCGGTACCGTCGGGGTTGATATTCAATGGTTTGGTGGTAACGGTGTGGTTGTAACGGTCGGTGATGCGGAATGTGAGCGGATGGTCGTATTTACCAAACGGACATTGCAGTTCCCAAAAGGCGTTGTATTTATAAGGTGTCATCTCGTAAAACTTCTTGCCGTCGTCGGATACCTCCAACTTCTTTATGCCGTAGCGTCCGTTGAACACAAAAACGCCAAGAAACCAAGCATTTGAACCAGCTTTTACACGGATTTCGATATTCTTGTCGGTGTAATATGGAGTTTCGCGCCATTTTACGTTAACCTTGCCGAGTTTTTTGTCGCCGGTGAGATACTCAAAGCCTTCGGGAGTGTTGTCAAACCACGAATTGTCGCCGTCGGGACAAATATCCTTGCCCACCACGCGGATAGTCTTGTCGCCATATTTGATTTCGTAAGCCGAACCGAGAATATAGTCGGGAAAGAAATATACGCCCACAGCCACGTTGTAATAGCCTTTTTCCATTTTTGGGAGGGGATATGGATAACTGTCGTTGTTGGCCGGTTGGTCGTAATATGTAATGTAGCCGACTTTCCAGTCGGTAACCTTGCCGCCAGTTTCAGGGTCGGTTACGGTTTCTTCTTGATTATCTTCGGGAGTGCTGTCGTCTTTGCTGCACGATGAGAATGTTGCCAAAAGCGCGCACAAAACAAGGTTGATAAATAAATGTTTTTTCTTCATAACGTTAGTCAAATTTTTATCAAAAGTAAGGATAATATTTGAAAGAATCAAATAATTTAGTATATTCGCAAAAGAAATATAGGTTTTGATGACAATTGATATCAAATATTTTATTATATTTGAAAACAGACAAGATGTCGGTTAGAACTTTTATAAAATAGTGATATACAAGGTATTAATAGCAGACGATGACACGCTCAGCCGCACTATTATGAAATCGGTGCTGTCTAACGACGACACCACGGTTTACTCTGTGGACGAGTGTTCAAACGGCTTGGAGGCTTGGGCTAAGATACAGTCCGAACCGCCCGATCTTGTTTTGCTCGATTGGCAGATGCCCGGAATGTCTGGTCTGGAAGTCACCAAGTTAATCAAAAAACGCTTTAAAACCACTTCTGTAATCATTGTTACTGGCAAAATCGACAGCAGCGACCTAAGCCTTGCCTTAAACTCTGGCGCAAACGACTATATCAAAAAGCCGATCGACAAGGTGGAGTTTCTTGCCCGAACCAAGTCGGCGGTAATGCTGCACGATAGTCTCGAAGAACTCGAAATCAAAAACCGTAAAATCCTCAACCAAAACGAGGACCTCAACAAATTGTCGCTAATTGTAAGACAGACAGCCAATTCGGTAATACTTTTCTCGCCCCACGGCGAAATAGAATGGGTAAACGAAGGATTCCAACACATGTACGGATACACCTTAGACGAGTTTATCAACAAACGCCGCGGCACCAACATTCTGAAACTCAGCTACAACGAGGACATCAACAAAAAATTCAAAGAACTATTTAGCAAGCAGCAGTCGGTAAACTATATCACTCAATGCCGTGTAAAGTACGGCGCAACAAAATGGATTCAAACCACCCTCACACCCATCTTCGACGGTCGCAGAATAGAAAAATTCATTGCCATCGAAACCGACATTTCGCAGCAAAAACACGTGGAGTTGGAACTTGAACGGTCGCGAACCGAAATTCTCAAAAAAAACGAAATCATCGAGAAAGAACGCTCCAAAACCGACAACCTCTTGCTCAACATTCTGCCCGTGTATGTGGTGTCGCAGTTAAAAGACGACGGATTCTCCTCGCCGCGAAACTACAAGATGGCAACCATTATGTTCACCGATTTTAAGGGATTTACCAAATCGTGCGAAAACCTCACGTCAGACCAAATTGTGGCGGCACTGCATTTTTTCTTCTCCAAGTTCGACGACATCATCTCGTGCCATTACATCGAAAAAATCAAGACCATTGGCGACTCGTATATGTGCGTAGGCGGCATTCCCCTTAGAAACAAAAGTAACCCTATCGACGTGATACTCGCGGGGTTAGAAATCAACAACTTTATGGCAAACTACAAGCAGCGTTTTCCCGATATGAACCTTCCCGATTGGCAGTTGCGCATTGGCATACACACCGGAGCACTTATGGCGGGGGTTGTGGGCAAAATCAAATTTGCCTACGACACTTGGGGCGATGCCGTAAACGTGGCTAAACGTATGGAAAGTGCCGACGAGGTAGGCTGCGTAAACATCTCTGCCGAAACTTACAAATACGTAAAAGATTATTTTGTGTGCCGCTATCGTGGCTCGGTCGACATCAAAAACCACAAAAACATCGATATGTACTTTGTTGACCGCCTTTTGCCAAAATATTCGCTCGACGAAGAAGGAATTTTTCCTAACGACACCTTTATTGATATACTAAATTCGATTTAGATTGCTAACTTTGCAGCCAAATTTAAAACATTAATAGATGAAATACCATTTGGTTACGCTTGGCTGTCAGATGAATATATCCGACAGCGGCAGAGTTAAGACATATATCGAAAAACTTGGTTACGAATCTACCGACAATCCGCACGAGGCTGATTTGTTGGGAGTTATCGCTTGCTCGGTGCGTCAAAAAGCCATCGACAAGGTGTACAACCTGATTGCAATTTGGAACCGTCAAAAGGCGTCGCGCCCCCTCACCACATTCCTCACAGGCTGTATTTTGCCCGACGACCGCGAAAAGTTTCTCAAAACTTTTGATATGGTTTTTGATATGCGCGACCTCACCAAGTTTGCCGAAATGCTTGCCGAGCACACCCACGAAGGCACCTATTATCCGAAACTTAGCCGCGAAGAACAAGCATATCAAATGGACTATTTTTGGCGTTTGGAAGGGCGTCAGCCCGACAAATTTGAAGCCTTTGTGCCAATTCAAAACGGTTGCGACAAATTCTGTACATATTGTGCAGTGCCCTATACACGTGGAAGGGAAGTTTCGCGCTCGTCGGCAGAAATTGTTGAGGAGGTAAAATGCCTTGTCAATGCTGGTTTTAAATCAATTACGCTTTTAGGTCAAAACGTAAATTCATACGGCTTGGATAAAAAAGGCAACGAAATCAACTTTGCGCAACTGCTCGAACTCATAGGACGTTACGGCGACGAAAGCGGCAAAGAGTTCTATGTATACTTTACATCGCCACATCCCCGCGATATGACCGACGACGTGCTTTACACCATAGCCAAATATAAATGTCTCGGCAAATGGATTCACATTCCCATCCAAAGCGGTGATACAGAGATGCTTAAACGAATGAACCGCAAATACGACATTGAGCGTTACCGCAGCGTAATACATTCAATACGCACCATTTTGCCCACAGCCACCATTTTTACCGACATCATCGTTGGCTTTACCGGCGAAACCTTAGAAGAATTTGAAAACACACGCCGCGCCGTCAAGGAGTTTAAATACAATATGGCGTTTATAGCAATGTACTCGCCGCGTCCGGGAGCAAAATCGTCGGAATGGGTAGACGACATTCCAAAAGACGAAAAATCAAGACGTTACAGCGTTCTCTCCGACGATCTCAAATCGGTATCGTCGCTCTACACGGCAAGTATGGTGGGCAAAGAGTTCCGCATATTGGTAAATGGACACGACCGCTTAGAAGGCTACCTCTCTGGAATCACCGAAGGCAAAATTACCGTCCGCTTCCGTTCTGACAACGAGGCACTTATAGGCAGTTTTATCAATGTAAAAATCACCAAGAGCAGCGATTTTTCAGCAGAAGGGGAGATGATTTAATGCATAATTCATAATCGGCATCTGCATTTTAGGGAAACATTTCGCGGAAAACGGGAAAAACACACTAAAACATTTCGCGGATTTCCGCAAAAATATTAAAATAAAAGTGCGGATTTCCGCAAAAATGCTAAAATAAATTTGCGTATTTCTGTAAAATGTTTATTTTTACGCAGTTATAAAACCCTAAAAACTCTAAGAAAAATGACGGTTTTTAAACGCAAAATATACCAAAAATGCTTGATTGGAAAAAGCGTAAGGGTGAAACGGCATTGTTGATTAAAGGTGCAAGGCGCAGCGGCAAATCGACAATAGTCAGGCAATTTGTTGAAAATGAATACGAAACATACATCTTTATAGACTTTTCAAATGCAAAGAAAGAGGTATTTGATTTGTTTGAAGATGTGTCGGACCTTGATTACATCTTTATGCGCTTGCAGGTCATTTATAAAATTCAATTGATTGAGCGCAAGTCGGCGATTGTTTTCGACGAGGTACAGAAACAACCCTATGCACGTCAGGCGATTAAGCATTTATCTACAACAAACTTTTGAGCGACAAACTTGACACTAACCTTGGCTATATTTATGAGAATATGGTGTCGCAAATTTTCAGCACCTCAGGCTACGAACTTTTTTATCACACAATTAAAAAAATGAGGGCAAAAGTTACTACGAAGTTGATTTCCTTTTATCCAAAGGCAACAAATTGATACCTGTTGAAGTAAAGTCATCGGGCAACAAATCGCACACATCGCCCGACAGGTTTTGCGAAAAAGCAGGTGTTCTCATCCTTTCAATATAATTGTCCTAAAAAAAATCGGTCGCGGTCATTTTTTTTTCATTTTTTTTAATCACATATCAAAATAAGGCTTATATTTGTGATGTCCTTTGTTACCGAAGTCCGCCAACGGAGTAACGGGCAGGGGGCAGACATATATTTAAAGGCGTTACTTACGCTTTGTACTTGACATACTGAAATTTGGTCGTTTCTTATCCTGTCAAGAGCAAGGCAGCACAGTAATGCCTGCGGGTTATGGTATATACAGACCTGTAAGGGTCTGCGTGTACATATAAAACGTGGGCTTCGGTGTTGCTCGTCTCTGACAGGAGGGCAGACCAAAGCCTCAGTATGTGGGACGGGCGCAGCAAAATCCCACGTCTTTTTTTTGTAATTCCGAGTTTGGGAAGTTCTCCGGAGCAAAACTTGTTTGAAAAATGAACATATTAAAAAAAGTGTTCTGCATTTTGCTGTTAGCCACTTTGACATTGAGTCTGAGGGCGCAGGATTCGGCTTTGGAGTCTTCAACGACCGACTGGACATTCGGCTTAGGCTTTGGCAAACGTTGCAACTTTATGAAAATCACAGAACTCGCATCAGGCATCGACGGCGACAAGGAGATGCGGGGCGGCGGACTGTTCTCGCTGTTCGCCTACAAGGAAACGGCTGACGGCGGTAAAGCCATCAGGCCGCAGATAACATTCATAAGCCGTGGCGCAAAATACGCAAACTTAACATCCAAATCCTGGACAGAAGCATCATACTGCGTGGATGCCAAGTACATAGATTTCAGGCTGCCCCTGATAATGAACCTTGGCACATACCGCAGCGGAGGAATACAGCCATACTTCTACCTCGCGCCGATAATGGGAATGGCAAGCGGCGGAGAAATCTCTTTGACCGAAGCCAAGGAGGGCGGAAAGTCTGTTTCCGCAGACGTGTCAAAGTCTAACCTTGCCTCGTGGTATGTGGGCGCGGGCGCGGCTCTCGGTGTCAAATACAATCTCGAACTCAACGACGCCCGCTTGTATCTCGGTTTCGAGTGTATGTACGACTACGGCATCACCAACACCTACGGCAAGAAGGAGAAAGACGGCGACATCAACGACATCGCCAACATCGTGAACTACACCGACTATTCGCTTGACGGCAAGCGCAAGTTTTCGGGACTTGAATTTCAAGTTGTGGTAGGCGTTCCGCTCACTGTGTTCAAGCGCAAAACAAAGCAGCCCACTCCGCCGCCGACAGTAGAAGAACAGCCTGTTGTTGAGGCAGATACGGTAGCTGTGGAAGAAAAGCCTTGTTTCGACCTCGACGAGATTAATGAGATGATTGCCAACGGCGAGGATGTGCGAGGAAAGACCATCTGCGCCGTAAACAACACCATTAACTTCGATTTCGGCAGCGCGAAAATCAAGCCCGAAAGTTACCCATATCTCGACAAACTTGCCCTCACGCTCAAAAGCACCGGCGCAAACATCAAAGTCAACGGACACACCGACAACAAAGGCACAGAGGCGTACAACCTGAAACTTTCGCGCGACCGTGCCAAATCTGTGGTAGAATATCTTGAAAAACAGGGCATTGAGCGGGATAAATTATCATCGGAAGGTTTCGGCCCTAACCGCCCCATATCCGACAACGCCACCGAGGAAGGACGCGCTATGAACCGCCGTGTAGAGTTCGAGATTCTCCGCGAAACAGATAACAATTAACATTCAACCATTTAATACTAAGCATTATGGACAGAAAAATAAGAATACTTTTGGCGGCAGTGCTATTGTCAGCGCCGCTTCTCCCGTCGTGCCTGAGCGATGGCGACGACACAATCGTTCTCGAAGGCAAAAATCCCACAGGCATATACCGCGCCATTCCCAAAGAGACGGTCGACAAACTCAAATATTATATGCCCATCAACGAAGGCAACAACCCGCCGAATATTGAGGGGTGCTACGAAATCAATCCCTGCCTCGCGGTATACTGCGAGGACGAGGGTAACGGCGGTTTTGAACCCGGACATAAATTTGCTCCTACTAAGATACGCTTTTACAACCAAGACTCCAAAACAGGCACTATTGACTACGAAGAGAAACAAGGGAAAAGTGTCGAAATTGGCAAAGGCGCGTTCGTAAGCGGCAGTGGCGACGATTTTTCTGTGTATTTCGACACATACGCCGAAAGTCAGAGCGACAGCGGTTTTGTCATACATTATACCACAGCATTGCTTATATCCGGCACGATTAAAAACAACGGTATACAAAACATCAATTATGCGTTCACTATGGTGTCGAAAGAAAACGACCGTTACGACGAACTGATGGAAGAGGGCATATTCCGCGTGATTAACGACGGCGACGGTTTGGCAGAGATTTCTTCTTGGAACGACACAAAGAAACGTCTAAAATCTGACGATAACCTTAAACCCAAAGAATCAATCCAAAGGCACTGACCCCGACAGTTACTTTCATATTATCAGGCGCATAGTTTTTCCGCTATGCGCCTTTATTATTTAGCGGAATCGCCTAAAAAAAACACACATTCCGCTAAGTTATCCGCGATAGCATAGCGGAATCTGCAAAAAAAATCCACATTCCGCTGTGTTATCAAGAAAAAAAGTATTAAACTTGACAATTTGTTTGATTAAAACTAAATTTACAATAAATGAACTACACCCACGCCACGACAACCCACATCGACGAAATAATGTCGCTCTATGGTGCTGCTACAGCCGCAATGAAACAGCAAGGCATTCACCAATGGGACGATATTTATCCTGACTATCAAACAATTGCCGATGATATTACCAAAAATCAAATGTTCATCGGCACTATCAACAACAAAATTGCCGTTTGCTTTGCCCTCAGCGGGGAGTGCGACGAACAATATAAAAACGGCAAATGGAAGTTCCCCGACTCAAAATTTTGTGTAATTCATCGTCTATGCGTTTCGCCTGAATTTCAGCACCAAGGTATAGCATCTCAAACAATGGTTTATATCAAAACACTATGTAAATCAGTGGGATATGATTCAATCCGTTTAGATTGTTTTACTCTCAACCCATATTCCAAAAGACTTTACGATAAATCAGGATATAAAATTGTGGGCTATGCCGATTGGCGCAAAGGGAGGTTTGAATTGAGGAAAAAGGGGCTAAAATTAAACTCTTGGTGTGATATTTGTACAAAAAAAAATCGATGATACTTTTAGTTGACATAATGGAAGATGAGGCTGACTGGATGGACAGTCTGCGCAATTGGGCACAAGAGAATATCGACTTGCTTTTGGGTTCGTTTGCCATATCAATACTCCTCGTAATTACCTTAGCAATAGCCATATACAAAATAATCAACATCAAACGCAAGTCGGAATCAAAACTCGCCGAAAAAAATCTTGAAATCCGCAAGGCAAACCAAAAAATGTTGGCAAGTATCAACTATGCAAGCCGCATTCAAGGCGCGGTAATCACCTCAATAGTAGATGTTAAAGCCATTTTCCCGGAAAACTTTGTGCTATACCGTCCGCGCGATATTGTGGGTGGCGACTATTACCGAGCCATCCGCTGCGGACGCTATTCGGTGATGATCACAGCCGACTGCACTGGTCACGGCATTCCCGGTGCACTGCTTTCGATGCTCGGCATTTCGGCTCTGAGAGAATATATGGTAACAGAATACGATGCCGAAAACCCTGGCACTGTGCTCGATAGAATGAGAGATTTTATAAAATCCACCCTCGTGGCAAAAGGCGGCGGAGTGCTCGACGACGGTATGGATATGACAATCTGTTCGTTCGATTTTGAAAAAATGGAAATTCGTTACGCCATAGCCAACCAAACCGCATTGATAATCAGAGGCAAAGAGGCTATTAAACTAAAAGGCGACGCTATGCCCGTGGGCAACTTTCTGCGAGCCAAGGAGCATTTTCAAACTCAAACCGTAAAAATCGAAAAGGGCGATATGGTGTATATGTTTTCCGACGGGCTTCAAGACCAACTTGGCGGCAAAAACCAAAAGAAATTCCTTCTCAAAAACCTCACCGCCACGCTCATCGAAATTCACAACGACCCTCTCAACGAACAGCGTGTGGCTCTCGAACAAGAAATCATCTCGTGGCGCGGCGGCATTTCGCAAATCGACGATATGACAATGGTGGGCATCAAGGTGTGATATTTTGCGGGAATCCGAAAAATTCATATCTTTGCGCAGTTGAAATCTCATTATGAACAAAATATCATTTAAAACCCTCGGATGCCGTTTAAACCTTTACGAAACCGATGCTTTGGCTTCAAAGTTTCGCGAAAAAGGCTTTGTTACCGACGGCGATTTTGAAAACTCCGATGCCGAAATTTGCGTTATCAACACCTGCACCATCACCAACCAATCCGACAAAAAGAGCCGCGAATATATCAACCGCGCCATCCGCAAAGGTTCGCTCGTGATAGTAACAGGCTGTATGGCAGAGCAATACGCAAAAAAATATCTCGTCCACAATCCCAACGTTATTGTGGTAGACAACAAACACAAAAACCGCATTTTCGACATTGTGGAGGCGCATCTCGGCGGAGAATTTTCGGCTGTGGATAGTTTTGAGGGCGATGTTTTTGGGTTTGAACCCGCCAAAGAGACATTCCACACCCGCTCTATCGTAAAAATTCAAGACGGCTGCAACAATTTTTGTTCGTACTGCATAGTGCCTTACGTGCGCGGAAGAGCTGTGTCGCGTCCCGCTGAGGATATTATCGCAAACATCACCACCGAACTTGATTACGGTTTTAAAGAGATTGTGCTCACCGGCGTCAACATTTCTAAGTATAATTATAAAGGTATCGGATTTGAAGATTTGATTAAGCGTATCTTGCTAATTGATAAGGATTTCCGTTTGCGTATAGCGTCAATAGAGCCCGACGATTTTTCGGATAGTTTCATCCAACTATTTAAAAATCCGAAACTTGCACCACATATCCACCTCTGTTTGCAAAGTGGCAGCAACGATGTTCTCAAACGTATGCACCGTCATTACACAAGAGAAGATTTTTTTACAATTGCCGACAAATTTAGAAGCATTATCCCAAATTTTAACATTACAACGGATATTATTGTAGGTTTACCAGGCGAAACCGACGAAGATTTTATTCAAACCTTAGATGCGGCAGAGCGTATCGGATTTGGACACATCCACGTGTTTAAATATTCGCGACGCAGCGGCACCAAAGCCGACACAATGGAAAACCAAGTAGATGAGAAAGTTAAGAACGCACGATCGAAACAATTGCGACAACTTGCCCACCGCCTTACCCATAATTATTTAGCCAAAATGCAAGGCACAACGCAGAAAATACTCACCGAAACGCTTGAAAACGACGGCTATATATACGGCTACGGCGAAAACTATGTGCGTATAAAAATAAAGTCAGAAACCGCCACCACCAACTGTTTTTACAACGCTAAAATCACCTCAATCGAAAACGATGTAGCAAAGGCAAATTTGGTATGATATTTGAAAATAAATAAACAAAAGATTACAAAAATACATACAGAGTTAATTTTGTCGAGAAAATTTTAAAAACTACATAGCAATGAGAAACAGTTACAGCATACCGAGCGTATTCGAGCACAACAACTCGAACCTTTCCTTGGTCTCAAACGACCTCATCAACGGTTTGAGGCTATACATCGACGATATTCCATATATCGTAGGCAACCTTGCATTGTCGGAAGGACAGTCGCCGCACCGCACCATCAACGCCGCTCCCACCGAAATCGACTACCAAATCCTTTTCAAAACAGCCCTTTTGCTTGCCGCCTACAAAAACAACCGTCCGTTGGTGGTAACAACAGGATTCCCGTTCAGCACCTATCAGGTCAACAAAACTCTGGCAGCCGAACTTCTCCGCAAAACCCACCGCATTGAGTTTGATATGTCGTCGTTTACAAGCAAAGGCCGCACAGAGATGAATGTAGACGTGGTTTCGGTAGAAATTCTCCCCGAAATGATGGGCAACATTGTGGCTCTCCGTCAGGGCGACATCAAAGCCACAGGCAATTTCTTTGTAATAAGTCTCGGATTTGGCACTTGCGAGGCGGTACTCAGCACCGAAAACGGTATTGTTCAGCGTACTGCAATCAGCATTCAGGGCTTGCAATACGCCATCGACCTCTTTACCAAAGAACTCGGCTTGCAATACAATCTCGGACTCAAAAATATGAAACAGATTGAGCAGGCATTTATGAACAACTTCATAATGCTCGACCGCAAAAAAATCGACATTCTCGACATCCGCCGCAACGTGCTCAATATGTATTACCGCGATGTGATTTCGCCAAACCTTCGCCGTGTGTTTACCGACGCCGACTTTACCAAGGCTTCGCAAATGTACATCACAGGAGGCGGCGCTCTCTATATGGAATTGGTAGAAAACTTCTACAAAGAATTTGAAGGCATCCTCAATATCGAAGTAGTTCCCAACCCATTGACACTCACATCGGTAGGCTATTGCTTACACTCTGCACACGTAAATGGCGGCGACATCAACACCGCAGTGGGCATCGATATAGGCAACTCAAACACCGTCATCACCCAATACGAAGACGTGAACATCGAATCGGGCAACCTCCGTTTCAAATAACGAACATACTTTCATATAGATTTATACGCATTTTTTATTAAAATTGCACATCGGATATGATGTGCAAATTTTTTTTTGGGGGATACTTCGTTCAATGCGGTGATGAGAAAAGCAAAAAAATAAATTTGGAGAAAAGAAAGCAAACCGCTAACTTTGTCCCAAATACAAAAACGCTACGCTATGAACAGAATCAACTACATCCGTTTTGATTGGGCAATCAAGAAACTCCTCCGCGATAAGGCTAATTTTGGTATTCTCGAAGGGTTTATAGAGGTGTTTCTCAATAAGAAAGGCTGCAAGATAATCGAAATACTTGAAAGCGAATCTAATCAAAAGTTCGACGACGATAAGTTCAACCGTGTGGATATCAAAGCCAAAGATGCTGACGGAGAAATATTCATAGTGGAGATACAACTAACACGCTACGTCAACTATATGGAGCGAGTGCTGTTTGGCGCAGCCAAAGCCGTTACCGAGCAACTTAAAGACGGTGACGATTACGGCAAAATTAAAAAAATATACTCTATATCAATAGTTTACTACGATTTTGGAGTTGGCAGAGATTACCTCTATGTGGGCGAAACCAAATTTGTTGGTGTTCATTGCAACGATGAGTTGTTAATATCAGAAAAAGAAGAACTTACCCTTTTTGAAAAAGAACAAGACAAAACCAAAAATAAAAACCGCAAGTTTAAATACAACCGACACAATGCGGGCGACATTATGCCCACATATTATATGATACGAGTTAATGCGTTTGACGACAACATCAAAACCGCAATGGACGAATGGATGGAGTTTCTTAAAAACTCTGAGATAAAATCCGACACCACAGTCCCCGGACTTGTAGAAGCCAAGGAGGTTATGAAGTTCGACCGTATGACCAAGGAAGAGCAAGACACCTACATTCGCCACCTTGATGCCGTAGCCAACGAAAAAGAGGCTATCCTTACCGCTGAAATACGCGGCAAAATCGAAGGCAGAGCAGAAGGTAGAGCAGAAGGTAGAGCAGAAGGTAAGGCAGAAGGCATTAAAGAAACCGCCAAGCGTATGAAATCAAAAGGTTTCGACATTCAGACCATTGCCGACCTTACCCAACTCCCCCTCGACGAAATTGAAAGATTGTAGCCATACAGCCAGAGCCTGATTACCGACTGCCTGGGCAACACATTATTAGTATCCAAAAAAGGACAAGTAATGGGCGTAAAGGAATACAGATATGCGGATATTTCCAAAAACACTTGGGGAAAGATAAATACAGCCCTCAATATTGAAGGTATCAAAACGAAATATCCCGATTTTGAGACATTCGAGATATTGTCTACTATTGATAAAAGTGGAAAATACTCATTCAACAATATGTACAAGACCTTTACCGAAGATATGGCAGATGATATTTGTAAAATAATCAAAACGCAAGGGCAAAAATTGCAGCCCAAAGATTGGAACGTGTTGTTAGGTAATTTTGGCGAGGTGATAACTTTCAAAGAAATTAAAGGATGGAATGTTCTATTATAAGGTATATGAATGAAAGAATAAACACTCTCTTGTTAGTATTAATGTCGATGAATCATTGTATAATAATGAAACTTCTTTTTTTGTTGAATTAAGGAAAAAAGTCCTTTTACGATTAGATTATAAAAAAGTGGTATTATGGAGTCCTTCTGAAACGGACTGTTCAAAATTTAAATATCTAATTAATTATGATGCGCATTATACTGAGGAATAAATTTGGAATAATACTTTCAATTATGCACAAAGTGAGCCTAATCAATTTAAAAAAAATAATTCTTTGAAAGTAATCACTATCAACGACAAATCTAGTGTTCTATTTGATGATACCATAATAGGTTTCGAATCTGTTATTCAAAATATTCCTCAATTCAAGACTCGTCTGAGGACAGAAGAAGATTCTGTTTCGATAGCATATTATTTTTCGGCTTTTAAAAAAGGTGGAGGAAGGTCTTCTACGTCATATAATATCAAATATATGTTTTTTGATAAGAATAATAAAGAGCAGTTTATAACTAATAGCATTTCATCTGAGGATTTTAAACATCCTCCGACATACCGTTATTTTTCATCTCTTTGGCTATCTCCTTGTTGCGCTGGGCTATGCCTTCTGCCTTTCATTCTGCTTTTCCTTCTTTATATTTAAAATCCATTTGCCCTTGATAACTAACATAGTTGTGAAAACTATCGTCGTACTGCATCTGTTGTTTGGGCGATAGGGCAGAGTACGTCGCTATTTTTTCGAGCCGCATAAACAGCGGAATCTCGTTTGTGAATGATAGTTCCTTTTCCATATTCTTTGAAGATGCGTTTGAATCCAAAATCGGTAGCCAGATTTATGTATCTTGCCATAAAATTGCTTTTAATTACTAACGCAATTATGGTGCTTTTTGTTTAATTAGCCAAATTTTTATGAGGAAAAATCCTCATATTTTTCCCCAACACCTTCTTTCCACCTCCTAAATTATCACTACCTTTGCCACAAATTTAATTATATGAAACAAATCGAACTTGCGGTGTCGCCTGCCGAAGCCGCTAACCAAGAACTATATATTGCCGCCGCTTGCAAAAAGGCTGGTGTTAACAGAAACGATGTTGCCCATTCGCGCATTATTCACAAATCGCTTGATGCACGTGGACGGGAAATTATTATAAATCTTACAGTTGCACTATATTCCCACGGTGAAATGCCCGAAAACATCAGCGAAAAATACAATTACCGTCCTGTGGATGGCAACAAAACTTGCGTGGTGGTTGGCAGCGGGCCTGCGGGATTGTTTGCTGCGCTGAGGCTCATTGAGTTAGGCGTTAAACCGATTGTGATAGAGCGAGGGAAAGATGTGCACAGCCGTCGTCGCGACATTGCACTATTGAGCACCCAACATATTTTAGACCCAGAATCAAACTATTGCTACGGCGAAGGCGGTGCAGGAACGTTCTCTGATGGAAAACTTTACACTCGCTCAAACAAACGTGGCGACATTTCAAGAATATTAGAGATTTTTCACCTTCATGGCGCGGCAGAAGATATATTATACGAATCGCGTCCGCACATAGGGTCCGACAAGTTGCCCCGCATTGTAGAGGCTATGCGCAACACCATTATCCGCTGCGGTGGCGAGGTGCGTTTTCAATCAAAACTCACCGACATAAACATTGAAGGCGGAAGGGTAAAATCCATTATTATAAATCAAAACGAAGAAATTGGAACTCAGCGACTTATACTTGCCACAGGACATAGTGCCGAAGATGTGTACGCAATGCTTCAAAAATGCGGTATCGCCCTCGAAGCCAAAGGTTTTGCAATGGGTGTGCGTGTGGAGCATCCGCGCGACCTTATCGACGAAATCCGTTACAAAAAAGCCGACACCACATATCTGCCTGCTGCGGCTTACAACGTGGCGGCGCAAGTAGACGGAAGAGGTGTTTACTCGTTTTGTATGTGTCCGGGCGGACAGGTTGTCCCCTCCTCTACCCTTCCGGGCTACACCTGCGTAAACGGTATGAGCGCGGCAGCAAGGAACAATTATTGGTCGAACGCCGCCATTGTGGTAGAAATTCGTCCCGAGGATATTCCCGACATCAACTCTGGCAACCCGATGGCAGGTTTTATTTGGCAAAAAGAGTTGGAACGCATGACCTGCGTAAACGGTGGAGGCAATCAGAGCGTTGCGGCACAAAGACTCACTGATTTTGTAAAAGGCAGAATTTCAACATCTTTACCCCAATCATCATACGTACCCGGCATAATAAATTCGCCCGTTCATTTTTGGATGCCCGAATTTATCAGCAACCGTTTGCGCGAAGGTTTTAAGCACTTTGATAAAAAAATGCACGGATTTCTGACCGAAGAAGGATTGGTAATTTCGTCAGAAACCCGTACATCGTCGCCGGTGCGCATTATCCGCGACACCGAAAAACTTAGTTGTATAAATATCAGCAACCTTTTTGCCTGCGGCGAGGGAGCGGGATACGCTGGTGGAATAGTCTCGTCGGCAATGGACGGCGAAAAGGCTGCCGAATCTGCATCTATTTGTTCATAGCCTTAGCCACTTGTTCGCAAGCGATTGAAAGCATCACATACGACGGCACTTGACGTGTGCAGCACTCGTTTTCGCCCCAAAGGAATGGATAGTCGTCTTTGTGTTCGAGCAAGTCAGGTGCAAACATCATCAATCCTGGAGCAATGCCGCCAGGGATAAAAGTATAGTCAGCGCGGTTGTTGCCGTAAGATACCTTTTTTGTGTTAACGCCCACAGCCATTACAAACGAAACGTTTCGTCGCGTTCGGGGCGGCACATCTCCCACAATTGAGCAAGGTCGGAGGTCATTACCACAACAGTACCAGCCTGAATATCAAAGTCTCCGGCATCGTACCACGCACCTACCGACAGTCTGGGAATATGCTACCACGGTTTGTATTTGGTAAAAAAGAGCGTCCGTGCCAAATGCGGTAAGCCTCGTTAACCTCCATGTGGTCCATCTGCACAGGCAGCCAAACGTCCATAGTGGTGTGCCATTTGCCATCGTAAACGGTTTTGTTGATGGGGAATGCGTTAGTAATAACGCCTTTATATTCAACACAATAAGAACCCGGCTCTTTAACGTCAGAACAATCAATCTGCGCATAGTTGTAACGGTGGTTATATTTGCCCCACTCTTTTACCTTGGGTTCAAGTGCCAAAGTGCGGCTTCCGTCGGCTTCGTAACGCCAAATTTTAGCGGTGGTTTGGGCTCGATAAACTCATTAAGTCCGCGGTCGTCGAAAGTGGTTCATCAAACGGATACCGCCTCCTGTGGCAATACGCTCGCCGCGCTGAACAATTTCGATCCCAGCCTCTTTTTCGTCGCAAAAGATGCCTTGGTACATATTGCTGTACACCAAGACATTAACGCCGGTTTGTTCAAAATACTCTAAATCATTAAGTTTAAGAGATTGAGCCTCAGCCGTTGCACACAATAGAGACAGCAACGGAATGGCCATTAGTGATTTTTTATTCATTAATTGTGATGTTTAAAAGTGAATTATTTTTTTGTCCACAAATATATAAATAATCTGCAATGAAGAATACTAAAATTCAGCCGCTAAAATTATTATTGTTTCTGACATTTGATAATCTTCAAAATAATCTTTACCTTTGTATTCGTAACAAAATATCGTGAAACTATGGAGACTCGCAGATACCCTGTTGATACGCAAATATTTAGCAAAATTATCGAAGGCAATTGTGTCTATGTAGATAAGACAGATTTAGTCTATAAAATGACCCACGACTATGAATATGTATTTCTGTCAAGACCTCGGCGTTTTGGCAAATCGCTGCTGTGCAGCACGTTGGACGAATATTTCAACGGCAACAAAGACTTGTTTAAGGGGTTGAAGATTGACTCCTTGGAAAAGGAGTGGACCAAATATCCGGTGATAAACCTTTCGTTTGCGAGTGCGAAAGACGTTTCGGAAGAGAGTATCAACGAAATTATTGACGCAATGCTCAGCAGTGTTGAAAAGCAATTCGAAGTAGAGAGGCAGGGCATCGATTGCGGTGTGAGGTTTAAAAATCTCATAATCAATATCTTCAAAAAAACAGGACAAAGACTTGTCGTAATCATCGATGAGTACGATGCCGCTATGCTCGACACTATAAACAATGATGAACTGCAAGAAAGAA
>JAEDDH010000015.1 GCA_016293845.1 Bacteroidales bacterium
ACGGCTTCCTCTATTTTTTTTCGAAAATTTTCAGTTATCGGACACTAATAAAAAAAATCATAATCGGTAAGAAACGCAGGATGCTGAATGATATGGTATATCTCTGTGCCTATTGCCGACGACAAAAAATAGAAATGAAACTATATATGTGATTATAATAACAATGTGATATAAATATTTGAGTATCATTGATTCAGATATATTTTGTTAATACCCGAACTGTAGTTTTTCGCCTGATTTGATTTTACCTTCCAAAACTCCTTTGTCGATTTTAAATTCGCTTGTGGCAAATTCGGGAACGTTGAAGCTGTACATCAGTTTGCGGTTGTCTTCGGGACTTGCTTGTGGCAGGAGGAATGCTTTGTCGGCTTGACCCTGATTGTTGATATGGGCTATGTAGGCGCGGGTGAAGAATCCGTCGTCGCGGCGCGATTCAAACACTATCCAGCGCGAATTTTGCGACCATGAGTGATAACTCTCCACGTCGTTGCTGTTGGCTTTGGAAAGCGGGTAAGTTTCGTTGTTTTCTAAATTGAGCATCCAAAGGTCGGCCTCGGTGTGCCAAATGGCAAATTGTCCGTAGTTGAACTTGGTGTACAACAGATACTTGCCATCGTACGACGGACGGGGAAAAGCTGCCGTCATAGAATCTTTTACCACATTTATAATAGTGTCGGCCTCGCCGGTGAATGTGGCTGACGCAGCATCAAAACCTATTTTGCAAATGTTGTAGCGGACGTTTTTGGTTTCGATGTCCATATCCACCGCCTTGGCTTTGGCGTAGTAGAGTGTTTTGCCGTCGGGCGAGAACGACGGTTCGGTGGTGAATGTGTTTTCGTCATCGAGTTCAGAGGTGGTAATCAGACGGTTGTGTCCACGGTCGTACACCACCACGCGCGATGTCATGTCGTACACCTCCACACGGTTTGGGTCGCCGCAGTGGAATGCCTGCAAGGTGTTGTTTTGCGAATATGCGATATAATCACCTGACGGATGCCAGTATGGATACACGCAGTTGAGGTAGAATTTGTCGGTAGTGGCTTTGCATATAGTTATGTCCTCGCCGTTTTTTAGAATTGTTGCGCCCAAGTCGCCTCTGACGTGTAACTGAGCCAAATCGGTGTTGCCCTTGCAAAACGAGTGGCAGTTTACACAGTTGGCATTCAACAGCCGGTTGTCTACTACGGTGGTCTGTTCAAAGTTGGTGAGGTTGCGGCAGTAGATACCCATCTTGCTGTATATTCTGTAGCCCGGAGTGATTAGACGGTAACAGAGATACGGGTCGATTTCTTCGTCTGCCACAAATATTGTAAACGGCTTGTATGTGTATGCCGTGTTGTTTTTGGTTTCGGTTACAGTGATTGAAATTTCTTTACCTTTTTGTTTTTCAAGAATTTCTTTCCATTTGTCTGGATTGAAAGAGATAAAGTTTTTGCCTTCGAACAGATATTCCTGATTGTCGTTGGTAATGATTTTGGCTGATATCCATTGCATAGAATCCATAGCCGTGGTGCTGAAATTCATTGGCGCAATGTTGCAGGGAATTGTCACGCTGTCGTAGTCGGGGTAGAGCGCAGGTTTGCTGTCGAGGCTTATGCTTTGGTTTACAGATGGTTTGCAAGATGCAAGAATCATCATTGCCGTTGCAAAAATGATTAATGTGCTGTATTTATGTTTGTTTTGTGCCATTGGTGTCAGTTGAAAACGTTTTAGTATGTGCTAATTGCAAAAAGTGTAGTAAAACCAATATGTTTTGCCGTAGAGTTCCTCGGCTTTTTGAATGTCTTTGCCTCCGCTCGACATCACAAAACTGCAAAAGTTTTGAAACTTTTGGCTAAGAGGTGTATTTTCGGCAATTACCTTTTTGTATTCGTCTGGATTGTGGAGGCTCAGATATAGGATGATTGCTTCGTAGATGTGGATACCAAGTTCGCCTTCGGGACGGTATTTTGAAATAAAATTATATACTTGTTCGATGTTTTTTTCCAAGAGCAGATTGCAAATGTAATAATTGAACACCTTATTGTTATGTTGGTTGTTTGCCAATAGAGTCATAAAAAAATCAGACTTGTATTTTGGTGTGAAAAACACGTCGTGCTCTTTAAATGTCAAAGGCTCAATCTTCCAATCGGTCAGCGGTTCTACCTTCTCGGGATTGTTGATATATGCTTTTGCACGTTTTGCCCAAGCGGAGTAGAACATTGTTTTATCCAGAATATTTAAATATCTGAAAGCCAACTCTTTGTTTTTGCGGATAATGGCAATTTCGGCGAGACGCTTGTATTGACGCGCGCTTTTTTGATGGCTTTGGTTGCTTTCGGTAGCGTCGATGGCAAGGCGTTCGGCAATGTTCATAAGTCCGAGACGGAAGTATATCTCGCTGTTAACAATGCTTTCGTCTTGAGAATCAACGTCGTCGGAGGCAAGACCTTCGCTTCCTAATTGCAAAAAGTTGAACATCTTGCTGTCCAACAATCCGAGTTCGTTGAGTGCGATGTTGAGGTAACAGTTTGATATTTTGGTGGTTGACTTTTGTTTGCCCATCTGGTTTACGATTCCGCCCCAATTTTTATATCTCGTCATCTTGTCAAGGGTGTAGTCGAGCATGATACCTTTGTCGTATTTTGATATCAATGTAGCTATAATGCAGATAGTTGCTGCGGAGTATAATGCAATAGTTAGAATCTTGCTTTTTAGGTTTTTGGCAAATGGCGACACCGCCAAACAAGCGATTGCAAGCCAAACGCACACGTGCCAAGTGTAGCAATTTTTACTGGGAAAGCGGTTGAAATCCACGCCTGCGAATGTATCTATAAGGCTGTCGTCTTGCATTATTTTTTTTGTAAACAGCCAAACAATCAACAATATTGCTGCATTGATGGCTGCAAAAGTTCCGGCTTTTTTGATTGGAAACAACGATGCCACACCTATTATGTATACAATGCAGCACCAACCGCCCGTAGCCCAATATACAATCGGAGTAATAACCGACAGAATGATAGTGCTTTGGGTCGTGTCGGCTATTTTTACTGCCGCCAAAGCCAATATCACAGCTACGCATCCTCCGAAAATGATGTTGAATTCTGCCACTGCCGCCAACATACCCGCTGCGCATATCACACTAAGTACGTCGGCTAATTTGTCGTTGGTGTTTTTTATTATGAT
Source organism: Bacteroidales bacterium (assembly GCA_016293845.1). Lineage (GTDB taxonomy): Bacteria > Bacteroidota > Bacteroidia > Bacteroidales > UBA3824 > UBA3824. The sequence goes on from JAEDDH010000015.1 coordinate 3,166, forward strand.
GCTCTTTGCAATCAACTGTGTGCCAACTACTAATGCTACCAAAATAATGGAGAGCCAATGCGGATACATAAAATACTGCGCAAGAAAAACTCCTATATAGTCGCTCATTCCGCCAGGACGCAAGCAAGTGTCGGCAAAAAAGTCGCCGCCCGACATAAATATCGACAAGCCTTCTTGATAGGCGTACATCGGAGAGAAAAATCCCAAAACGGCAGTTAAAACCACAACCGCTGTTATTATAGATGATATATATTTTTTGATAAACAACATTGCTATAATTTTTTGCAAATGTTGTAAAAATATTCGTAAACTACAATTATAGCGTAGTTTTTTTGCTCAGTAATTTTACTTCAATATTCTGAACTCCACTCTTCGGTTTGCCGCCCTGCCTTTTTCTGTATTGTTGTCGGCAACGGGTTTTGACGCTCCGTATCCAACGGCGGTGATGTTGGCGGCGTTGCAACCTTTGGTTACAAGATAGTTTTTAACCGATTGAGCGCGTTGCTCCGAAAGTGTTTTGTTGTGTTGCTCAGAGCCTTGGCTGTCGGTGTGTCCCGAAATTTCAAGACGTGCCGACGGGTTTGATTTTAAAAATGTGGCAAGACGGTTGAGTTCGGGGAACGATTCTGATTTAAGATCGGCTTTGTCTACATTGAAGAATATGTTGCTCAATACGATAGATACTTTTCCTGTGAGAATATCATCGATAGAGTGCATTATGATATTATGTTCTATGTTTTTGCCTGTCAATAGTTTAGCGGTGTTGAGATTGCCGCTAACGGGATAATAGCCTGGGTGCTCAACAAAATATCCATAGTTTTTGCCGCCGGGGAGGGTTATAAAATAATGTCCTGATGTGGGGTCGCATTGAAGATTGCCGAGAATTTCGCCAGTTTCAAGGTCTTCCCATTTGATAGTTGCGGGGAGAAATTTGCCCTGAGTGTCTTTAACGTTGCCAAATATTGACGCCACGGCTTTTGGGCGTTTGTTTTCAGGTAGTTCGGCAATGCAGATGTCGCTACCGCCGTTGCCGAATTTTGTAAAAAACACCGATTTGCCGTCGGGCATAAGTGCGTAGTTGTAGTCGTTGTCGGATGTGTTGATTTCTTTTCCGAGATTTACAGGTTCGCTCCACTGTGTCCACGATGTATCGCTAAGACGTTGACTCATAAACACATCCAATCGTCCGAGTCCGTAATGTCCGTCGCTGCTGAAATAGAGTGTCTTCATGTCGGGAGCAAGCATCGGGCTGCGCTCGGCAAATGGAGTGTTGATTACAGAGCCGAGGTTTACAGGCTCGCTCCAAGTGTCGTCGCCCTTTTTTACGCAGACATAAATATCGGTGTTGCCCGATTGCGAACCGTGAAAAAGTTCTTCGTGAGGATGGTGGCGACCAATGTTGCCGTGGCGGTCGGAGATGAAGAAAATAGCATTGCCGTCGGGCGAAAACGATGCGTCGGCATCCCAAGCACTTACCGAGTTGAGAGTTTCCATCTTTTGCATTGCCGACCATCCTTGATATCGTTTGCGGGCAAAATATATATTGGAATCTTTGTAAATGAGCAACATATTGCCGTCGGGACTCACTGCCAATGGAGCTTCGTTGCCAAAAGGTGTGTTAAATTCGCCCATTTGACGAGGTTTGCTCCATGTGCCATCTGTCTGTTTGACAGAAATATACATATCTTCGCCGCCTATGTTGTCGGTGCGACCGTGTCCGCAAAAATAGATTGTACGTCCATCAGCAGTAAGCACAGGCGCATATTCGTCGCCTTCGGTATTAATGCTGTTAGAAAACGATTTAGACGCTGTTTTTGTAGATTTTTCTTTTAAAATTGCAATTATTTTATCAATGTTGGTTTCGTCGTCTGGAAATTTATCGCGAAACTCATTGATAATATTTGCCGCCTCGTTCCAACGTCCAAAATCTAAATATTGCGAAATCATTCGTAAAACAGCCACGAATGCCAATGGACGTGGGGCAGCTTGTGCTATATAATCGCGATAAAATCCCTCATATTCAGGATTATAACGTCCATAAAACATAAGTTTTTCTGACATTTCGGCGGTGCGATAATTTTGCTTATCTTGTTCGGTGTAAAATGGATAATCGGGATATTGCTTGGCAAAACGGCGCATCTGCATTATTTCGCCCTCGGAATAATACTCTTGGCATAGTGCTTTCCATTGCTCTTCGTATTTTTGCAAAGCTGTGGCAGCGTATTCTGATTCGGGATAATCATCGGCAAATTTTTTGTATTCGCGAAAAACTCCTGCGCTGTCTACCTGTTTCCACATTAATTTTCCAAGGTGTTTTTTGGCTTCAGATACGCAATTGGAAGCACCGTCAAAATTGGCAATAAACCATTCGTAATCTTGTTTTGCGTTGGTTTGTATTACTTTGTTGAGTTCGCTTTTGGCAATTTCGTTCATTTTTACGTTGATAGCTTCGCCGTCGAAACCGTAAACAGTGGAGCAGACTTTTTTGATGTTTGCCGAAGCGCGGGCATAGCGATCGTTGGCATTGCGAACCATACGAAAGGCTTTTAGTGTGTTATATCCTTGATATTCAGGTGTGTTGTACACAATTCCCATTCCATACATGGCGGCAAGTGTTTCGTTTCCTTTGTCGAGAGCCTTGGTAAAAACTTTGGCGGCATCGTCGTATTTTTGCTTGCTAATGCTTTCAAATCCGGCTTTTAGGCTCTGTGCGTTTGCCGTTGCCACAACAAAAGTTGCTAATATTATAAGGTGTGTCTTTTTCATTTTTTTTATATTAATAACAGCGGCAATTTATAAATAAGATTTTTTTTTGCCAAACTATTTTGTAAATTTGCTCTTGAAAAATCAGATAAACATGACAGGAGTAAACAAGGTTATATTATTAGGAAACCTCGGACAAAAGCCCGAAACACGGTATGTGAATTCTGAACTGTCGTTTTCGCGGCTTTCGGTGGCTACCACCGAATTATATACCAACCAAAAAGGTGAACAAATCCGTTATACTGAGTGGCATACGGTGATTTTGTGGCGTCAAATGAGCCGTTTTGCCGAGCAATATCTGCGTCAGGGCGACACTGTGTATATCGAGGGTCGCCTAAAGTCACGTTTTATTGAACAAGGAGGAGGCGAACGGCGCAAAGTTACCGAAATTATTGCCGACCGTTGCGACCTTATTGCCCATCACGATGAGCCCAAACAAGAGCCGAAGAATGATAATCAAGAGCCCGAAACTCCCGGCAGCGGTCTACCAGATTGCGATCTTGAAAACATTCCGCAGAATATTCCTGCTGTCGATGGCCTCCCTTTTTAATTTAATCTTTTATAAAATTGGAAACATTCGTTATAAATTCAATAATATTTAGGCCAATGCCGCGTGAAGCAATAATTCTTGCCGGTGTAATGGTGTTGTTACTCGCTATGATTGCGTGGTTGGCAACGTGCCGGTGCGCATTTTCGGGGTTGAGCAAAAGCGCTATTGATAATCTTCTCACCACCGAAACACGAAGCGCACGCAGAGTTTGTCGTTTGCTTTTACATAAAAAACAGGTACTCAGTGCGTTGGCAATAGCTGAATTGTTTTCTTCCCTTATTTTTGCGATGTCGATAATGGCGTTTGTAAAATATGCCTCAAACCCAATTAGCGAATATACTGCGTTTATAGATTTTTCGCCTGCTCCGTTTTTCCCGACGTTGTGTTTGATTTTAGGTTCGGTATTTATAGTGGTGATGGTGAGTGAGTTACCATTTCGCATAATGTCCGACAAACGTAAAATCAAGTTTGCCCAAAAGTCAGGATTTTTTATTCCAGCGGTGTGCTTTATTATGAAACCTTTTGCTGTTTTATCGTCGATTGGTTACAAAAAAACATCGGATAGTAGTGAAGAAATATCTAACGCCATTGATGCCTCCTCTAAAAGCGGCGACGAAAAAGAGATGCTCCAAAATATTCTTTCGTTTGGCGACATTGAAGCCAATGAGATAATGACACCGCGTCTCGACATTGTGGCAGTTGAAAAAAATCAAAGTTTCCCTCAACTCAAAAAACTTATCGAAGAATCAAATTATTCTCGCATACCCGTTTACGAAGATACTCTTGATAGTATTTTTGGTATTGTTTACGTTAAAGACCTTATTAAATACATCAACGAAGGCGATATTTTTGATTGGAACATTTTGATTAAGAGTATTACTTTTGTCCCTGAAAATAAGAAAATTAGCGAAATTCTAAAATATTTTCAGCAAAACAAAAAACACATGGCGGCAGTTACCGACGAGTTTGGCGGCATTAGCGGCTTAATCACAATGCAAGATATTTTAGAAGAGATTGTTGGCGAAATTACCGACGAGTTTGACGACGACGAGGATTCTACCTACAAAAAAATCGACCGTAATACTTATATCTTTGACGGTAAGACATTTATAGCCGATGTGTGCAAAATCATCAATATCGATGATGTTTATTTTGACGATATAAAAGGTGATGCCGAATCGCTTGCCGGTGTAATGCTCGAACTCAGGAAAGAATTTCCAAATGTTGGAGAAGTAATTGTGTATAAGGATATTAAATTAACAGCTACTGCAGTTTCGCTTCGCCGTATCGAAAAAATCAAGGTTGATATTTCTGCATTAAAAAAACAAAGTGAATGAAAAAAAGATTATTTATATTAACGGCACTTTTTGCCATGGTGCTTGCGGCTTGTACTTCTACGCTAACTCCCAAACCGCGAGAATATTATCGTATTACTTTCCCCGAAAAGCATTATGCACGCATTACAGAGCAGTTGCCATATTCGTTTGAAATGCCGCAGTATTGCTCTTTGGAACAAGAAAATTCGCGTGGTGCCGAAAAGTATTGGACTAATATCGTGTTTGATAAGATGGATGCCAAAATTCATCTGAGTTTCAAATATATAGATAACAATCTCGACACTCTTATCGATGATTCGCACACGCTTGCCTACAAGCATACAATCAAGGCGGATGCTATTGATAAACAATTTTATGTTAACGACACAACGCATGTTTTTGCAATGGTTTACAACATCAAAGGCAATGTGGCAAGTCCAATTCAGTTTGTTGCAACCGACAGCGTTAAGTGTTTTTTGCGCGGGTCGCTTTATTTCAACGCCACACCAAACAAAGATTCTATTGCTCCTGTGTTAGATTTTGTGTCGAAAGATATTACTAAACTTATCGAAACCCTGCAGTGGGATAATACACATTAACCTATGCCTCTGATTAAAAATAAAATAGTTAACGACGACCTCTATATTGGATTTTGGAAAATTTCTGAAACAAGCGAAGAACTTTTCCAAATGATTTTCCCGTATTTAGACGAAACTGAGGTTCTGCAGTTTAAGAATCTTTCGCACGAACGCCGCCGTTGCGAATGGCTTGCAAGTCGTCTGCTTATTTCAAACCTTTTGGGAAAATATCAGAAGGTTTACTACAATTCGGCAGGAAAACCATTTATCGAAGAGGACTTTAATATCAGTATTACACATAGTTACGATATTGCAGGCGTAATGCTTAGCCGCTGCAAAACAGTAGGTCTCGACGTAGAAAAAATGAATCTCAGAATCTTGAAAGTGGAGAATAAGCTGCTCGAAAAAACTGAGTTAGACGAATTGCAAGTGCTTGACGACAAAATTCCTAATCTTTATGTTAATTGGTGCGCCAAAGAGGCTATGTACAAAGCATATAATATCAGCGACTTAGATATCAAAAGCAATTTCCGTCTCGAATATTTCGACTATAAAAAAGATGGCGGCTGTGTTTTTGGTTTTATTACCAAAGGCGATTTTAGGCGGCGTCTTTTGATGCACTATTTTACTTTCGATGATTATATGGTGGCGTGGTGCGCCGAATAAAACTAATTGATAATGAGTATTTTCCAAGATTATTTCACCGACGGCAAAAAACGAATCGCCATACTTGTTGACCCCGACAAGCATACGCCCGATTCGGCAGTAAGGCTTGCTAATAAAATTGATTCAAGCCGTGCTGATATGATTTTTGTGGGTGGAAGTCTTGTTTCAAATTCGGTTTATGATATTATAAATGCCATAAAATCAGACACAAGCAAACCTGTAATTCTTTTCCCGGGGGCTCCGCATCAGGTTACTTCCAATGCCGATGCTATGCTTATGCTAAGCCTTGTTTCGGGTAGAAATCCGCAGTTTCTGATTGGCGATGCAGTTTCTGCCGCTATGTCTATCAAAAAATCTGGAGTAGAAACTATATCAACGGCTTACATTCTTATCGACGGCGGCAGATGCACCTCTGTGCAATACGTTAGCAACACCATGCCCATACCTGCCGACAAGGTTGATATTGCTGTATCTACTGCTGTAGCAGCCACTTTGCTCGGTATGAAAGCCATCTATCTCGAAGCCGGTAGTGGAGCTTTGAATCCCGTTTCGCCCAAAATTATTTCCGCAGTGAAACAAAATACCGCTGTTCCCTTGATTGTGGGTGGTGGATTACGTTCGCAATCTGCTATAAAACAAGCCTTTACTGCCGGAGCTGATATTGTGGTAATAGGTTCGGCGGTAGAGGCTGATGAATGTTTTTTGGAGCAATGCGCTATTTAGAGGTTTTTATTAATCCTCACTTTCAAACATTGCGTTGTGGAAAACTCTTCCAAAACGGAATGTTAGAAATAGGTTTGTAACAAATTGAGGATTACGCTCTTGGGCTAAAAGTTCCAATTCTTTTAAAAATGCTGTAAATTTGATACCAGCTTCTAAAGCGGTAAGTTTAGTATCGTTTTTGCCAAATTCAAAACTTAATCCTGCTTTTACAAATGCTCCGGGCACTGCAGTAATTTCGTCGAAACCTTTTGAAAAGCTCGACTTGCCGAGTATCATATATGCCACTTGATGGCGCATATTGTCGAGGTCAAATTTTTCTGACCTAATATCTTTTTCGTCGTACCACACTTCGTAATAAATGGGCTTAAGCACAGCCACAGTGACACCTCCGAAATAAAACAATCGAAATTCTACGCTGTTGAGGTCGTGTTTATGAAAAAGAGAGCGTTGCCTGCCGCGCGAGTAAAAAAACTCCATACAAAAATTTTCTTTGCCGTAGCAATATGATCCGTAACCTGTTGAGTAATTGTTAGAAATACGGAATTCTTGTGGGTGTTTGATTATCGAAAAACCAGCGTCCCACAAGTTTTTTTTATGGATACTAACAAATTTGCCCGAGCGGTAGTCCATCTCGAAGCCGTTGGTTTTGGCAGATGCAGATAGCGACCACTCGTTTCGTACAAGTATCTTTTTTTCGGTGTCGATTTCTCCTTGCGCCCAAATGTTGTGCGCAAATGCTGATGCAATTAGCAGCAGGCCAAGTCTTTTCATCTCTCTTAATGATTAAAATGCTTATCTGTTGATAGTTACATTAACTGATGAGTAGGCAGGGCATGCGGGTTTTGACGAACGGCACGATGCAAATGCCATGCATACTATTGCTAACAAGGCTGCTATATACAATGTCTTTTTCATAGAGTGATTTTTTTATTATTAAATATCAATTAGTTACAAAATTATTTATTTTTAAGTAATTTCTACTTACACTTAAAACGCAAATATATTTAATTTGTTGGTTAAATGTAAAAATAAATTGTTTTTTTTAAAAAAATAGCTTTACAGTGATGTGGATTTTGGCTTGTTTAAGTGGCAAATATTCATTGTGTTCACGTCCAAGAGCCCAGGCTATATCTATGTCGGCATTGTTTTGGCGCAATCCAGCTCCTATGCCCATGCCTTGTGGTGTGTCGTTAGTGCCGTTGCATCGGTAGGCGGCTAAATCGTAAAATGTAAAAATGCTAAAATTATCGTATGGCCTGTATCTGAGTGTGTTGGACATCACGATGTATCGGTCGGCAAAAAAACATTCTTCGTTGAATCCTCTTAACGATGTTGCTCCTCCAAATCTATATTTTTCGTAAAGATAGGTTTCGGTATCGCACAATTTCATTTTTGACGAGGTAATGGACGAAATTTCAAACCTTTGCCAAAGAGTGCGGTTGTAGTTGAGGCTCATTCGCAATTCTTGACAATTGCTTTTTCCCTCATTGTTGTTTCGGTGACCTGTGGCAGCACCGATTGAGGCTTGTAATATACTTTTGTTGAATGTGTTAAACCACAGAATATCAGCACCGTATAGTGTGCTGTTAGATTTTTCTATTGTTGGTATTTCGTTTTGTGGTATTAGCCAAGTGCCTGAAACATCAGATTTTATGCTTATTGCATCTGATAAACCTACTTCAATTGCGGGATTTATAGCCACAAACACGCATGTAGAGTCGGTTTTATTTATTTTGATGTTTCCGTCTGCCGTTAATGCCGACCCGAATAGATATGGCAACCGTATCTCTGCCGATAGTTTTTGCGAATTTTCTTTGTAGCCGTGCCATTCAAATCCAAAAGTTTCGCCTTTGCCGAGGTTGTTGGCAAGCATCAAAGTAGCGTTTCCAGTGGGGTAATAACGCTCTTTTTGTGGGTTGTACATTAATGCTATTCCCACTTCGGCGCTATTGCATTTTTGTTTTTGAATGTAGAGAAAAATATCCGCATCGTTTGGGTGAAATTCGAGTTGCGCTTGTTGTGTGGTTTTAAGAATGCCTGTGTTATTTATAAGTGCGTCGGCACGAGTAAGTTTGCGATGCGAAAACTCTGCTCCGGGTTTGAGATTAATGGTTCGGTATATATAACAAGGTGTGATTTTGGGTTTTCCTGGCAGAAAGATGTTTTCTATTTTGTAATAATTGCCTTTTTGCACAGAGAAAAAAAATCTTGCAACCCTTTGATTCACCACTACCGAATCGCAAACTGCTTTGGCAAATGGATATCCGTTGTTGACATATCTCATTAGGTATTTTTGTAATGTGGAATTTGCAGAGTCTAATCCGAAGCGAGAATATTGCACAAACTTTCCGTTTTTAAGTGTATCTGATATTACCACCATTCTGATTTTGGGCGTTTGAGCCATCGTTAGGGATGCTAAAAAAAGCCACAGAGCCGTAAATAATATTTTTTTTACGATTTTACTAAAAAAATATTTATTATTAATATTCACAAAATCAACTGTTTAGTAATAATTCACTAACAATAATTAAAAAAAATATTTATTTAGGTCTTGACAAATAAATAAATATTTCGGATATTTGTAATAGTATTATAAACACCTAAATTATGGCAAGCATTATCAACAAAAACAAAACAGACAATGCCCAAAAAAGTGGCAAAGTTAAATGGTACGATACAACCAAGGGCTTCGGCTTTATCGAAAGTGAAGACGGCAGCGATGTTTTCGTACATTACACCGGAATTCCGTTTGTCAACGGCAAAAAAGTTAATTTAAAAACCGATCAACGGGTTTCGTTTGAAATCACCGAGGGCAAACGTGGTCCTCAGGCTACAAATGTATCTGTGGTAATTTAATTAATTTTTGTTTTCATTTTGTAAACGTTAAAAGGTTAGACATGAAAGGCGAGATTTTACTCTCGCCTTTTTTAGTCTTTATGTTTACAAAATGATTATTGTTTTGCTGTGATAATGATGTCGCAGCTTGTGTTTCTACCTTTGTAAGATGTGGTAAAGTCGGTAATTTCTTTTGCCGAAATGTTGATGTTGCGTGCGCGGATAAGTGTTAAGCTTGTGTGTGAGTAAAGGTAGTCGAGACCTGCAGCTGTGATTTTTGAATCAGAGCAGTCGATTTCGCGAAGTGTTCTAACATTTTGCAGCGGACGAATTGTTGCAACGTCGGTGTGCGAAATGTTGAGGTAAGCAAGCATCTTAGAGTATTGCAATGGGAGAAGGTCGCTAACACGTGTTTCGCTGCAGTTGAGCGATACGAGGTTGTTTTTCTGCAAACCGTCTAACGAGAAGAGGGGATTTTCCGAAACGTCAAGCTCTTCTAATTTCGAGAGGTTAGAGATGGCTGTCAAACGGTTGATGGTGCAGTAGTGCACATCAAGTTTTTTGAGTTTAGCAAGTCCGGCAATGGGGGTGAGGTCTTTTACCATTGTGTTGCCGCAGTTGAGCTCTTCAAGTTCGGTGAGTTCGGCTAATTCTGCCAACGAGGTAAGATTGTCGTTGTCGGAGCAGTTGAGGTATTTCAAACTTTTGAGTTTGCTAATTCCTTGGAGGCTTTTGATGCTTGTGCCGCTAACATCTAAGTAGCGAAGTTCGGGCAAACCTGCTATTGCTCGCATATCAGTGATTTCTGTGTGTCCTGCGCACGATAAATTTCGTATATTTACTATCATTCTGAGTTGTTCGTCGGTGGGATCCTCGTCCTTGCCTTTGAGCTCTTGTTCTTGGATTATTTTTTTCCATTCTGGCGATAAGCTATTCCACCAAGACCTAAAGTTGGTGTTCTGCGCCATCAAGTTACCGGTGGTAAATACGATAGCCGATAACAATACGAGTGTCAATAATTTTTTCATAATTCAACCATTATTTATATTTAGTTATTTATTTTAATAAAATCTATTGTTATGACGTTTGGAAAGGCAAAAACCCTATTCCAAAAATTAATAAAAAATGTTAAATCCTTACTATCTTGATGGTATATCAAATAGAGTGGGGTAGTCTTCATCGAATTTTTTTAGCACCGTGGTCATCACTGCCTCGCGGATAAATTTGGCTTTGTTGGTTACTCTGTATTTATTGCAGTAATTTACAAAAGCCTGCATTTCAAAGTCGTTGAGAACGATTTCTATGCGGTGTTTGCGTTTATATTTTTGTATATCTTCTTTGCTTTTCTTGGGTTTTTTAACAGCCATAGTGTCGCATTTGTTGGTTTCTATTCATATTTATCGTAAATATCTTAAAAATGTTGTTACAAATATAAAGGTTTTATTTTCTTAATACTACAAATTTTCTGTTTTTTTTAACGGAGAATGTTTTTTTACGTTTTTTCCCCATAACTGAAGTAGCAGATATGTGGTTAATGCTGCACTGATTATGGCTATTGATATTGATACTGCCGTGTTTTCGCTGATATTGTTGGTAATGTCGCTACCTTTTATATAATAGGCAGTTACGGCTACAAAATTGTTTAAAAAATGCGCCGCTATCGATACTCTGATATTTTGGGTGCATACTATCATAAAGCCAAGCATAAAGCCCAAAATCACTCTTGGTAAAAATCCATAAAACTGTAGGTGAAACGCACTGAATATCACTGCGGTAATTACTGCTGCCAATAGTGGGCGGTGTTGTGTAATAATTTTTTGTAATGTGGCTCTAAAAAATAGTTCTTCGGATATTGCAGGCACCAACGCCAACACTATTATATTATAAAGGTATAACCAAAAATTGTCGGTTATCAGTATTTGTTCTGTAACTATCTTTGCGCGGTCTTCTTTTTGTCGCATCCACTCTTCGATGCCTTTCATGCAGTCGGGCAGGGATAGTTGCATGTTTAATTCTGTGATATAAGCTGTAAAAGGTATCACCGTTATCATTGCCGTCAATGCTAACAACATTGATTTCCAATTGGTTTGCGTGTTGAGGTAAAGCCCATTTTTGATGTTGGTATCAAACAGCCAAGCGCACACCAATGCAGGTATCAAAAATATTATCAACGACGAAAGTATCTGATATAAACGTACATAATTTGGGTATGAGAAAGTTTGTGCTACGGTTGTTGCGCTCAATTTTGCGTAAATCATTGCACCTGCAGTGCCCACTACTAATGCTATTAACAGGCACACAAGTGTAATTAATGCTAATGATGCTAATTTTCCGATAGTTCCAAAATGATTGAACATCTTTCTCTTCTGTTTTTTCGACAAAAGTAGAAATATTTGCGTTTTTTTTTTGCTTTTCTGCAAAAAAAGTGTGATATTTGATAATCTTTTAAGGCTTAAATAGAGTCTTATATTATGAATTAATTTATAAACATTTTAAAAGATAGATAAAAAAATGAAAAAGATTTTATTGTTAATAGCCTTGACGTTGTGTGTGTTACAAGGATTTTCGCAACACCGTGGACGCGGCGGATATGTCAATTGGATGACCATTGCTGTTAAGGGCGGCGCTGGCACGTTTATGATGCTCAATCAAGACCTCAAAAACACCGAAGGTTTTACTCTTGAGGCTTTTTCTCCGTCGTTTTGCTTTGGCGGACGATACGGAATTGTTTTTGGCAACTATGTGGGTGTTTCGTTTGAATACCTTGGAGGCGGCTTTAAACAAAAATTCAACTTTAAAGAGGGTAATAGCACTCTAAATGGCAATTTTAACTTTGGTTGCACCGATATGCTTGCATTGCTCCGATACACAGGCGATTACGGTTTTTACGCTGAGGTTGGTCCTAAGTTTACAACCATTAAAAAGGCGAAAGGCCCAATTGATAATATTGCTGAAGATAAGGATGTTGACTACCAGTTTAAAGACAAACTTACGTCTATTGCCTTTGGTTTGGGTTTTATGCCCTACAATGGCGACCGTGTGCAAGTAAGTCTCGGTGCAAGAGCATCTTACGGTTTTAAAAATATGGTGGAAGAAAATCAAAACCCATTTGATTTTGTAAACCCAAGTATCACCACCGAAACCAAGCAGTTGAACGTTCAGATTCTCTTAGAGGTCAACTATTTCTTTGCTAAGTTCGGAACAGCCAACTGCGGACGCCACGGCATAGAATTCTTCAAATAACAAGATTTTTTGATACAGATAAATAACATAATATTATGGCACATAAGACATTTAATGCTCTCGATTTTACCGTTAAGACTCTCGATGGCAGATGCTCCATTCCTTCGCCGCTAAACCTCAAAAATGCCGATGGCGACGATGAGTACGATTACGTAAAAGACGGTGAGCGAATACTTTACGACGCTTCTACCAAGAGCCTCGAAGATTATGAGGAAACAGGCAAGATGCCTATATCGTTTGAAAAGGCAGGTCCTAAAGAGAAAATCTATTTTCAGCCCGACAAAACCAAAGTGGCAATTGTAACAGCTGGCGGTCTCTGCCCGGGTCTCAACAATGTGATCAAAGGTCTTGTAACTCAGCTTAATCAGCGTTACAAGGTTCACAATGTGGTTGGTATCAGATATGGTTTCCGTGGATTTAAACCCGGCTTCGATCTTGTACCGCTTACTTCCGAACTTGTTGACCGTATTCACCTTCAAGGAGGTAGTTTCCTTGGTTCATCGCGTGGTGAACAGCCTTCAGAAATGATAGTAGACGTGCTTCAACGTCAAAATATCAATATTCTTTTCTGCATTGGTGGTGACGGTACTCTGCGTGCTGCCAAGTCTATTGCCAAAGAGATTAAAAGCCGTAATTTAAACATCGCAGTTGGCTGTGTGCCAAAGACTATCGACAATGACATTTGCTTTATAGATAAGAGTTTCGGTTTTGAAACAGCATTCTCAGTGGCTTCTGAAATCGTTATCAACGCCCACAACGAGGCTAAGGGTGCTTACAACGGCATTGCAATGATTAAACTTATGGGTCGCGATTCAGGATATATCGCCGCCAACACCGCACTTGCAACTGGCGAGGCTAACTTTGTGCTGATTCCCGAAATGAAGTTCGACCTCTACGGTCCTAACGGCTTTATTACCAAACTTCGCGAACGTCTTGAAAAAAGCCACCACGCTCTTATAATTGTTGCCGAAGGTGCGGGTCAGTTCCTATTTGAGGGCGACAACGTAGAGCGCGACGAGAGTGGAAACGTTAAGTATCAGGATATTGGAGTTTTCCTCAAAGATAAAATTACCGAAGAGTTTAAAAAAGATGGTTTTCACCACTCTATCAAGTATATCGACCCGAGTTACATTATCCGCTCGTCGCCAGCCAATAGCAACGATAGCAAGTTCTGCAACCTTCTTTCGCTCAACGCAATACACGCGGCTATGGCAGGAAAAACCGAGTTTGTGGTAGGTCACTGGAACGGCAATTTCACCATTCTGCCTATCTCTGCCACCGTGGAAGAGCGCAAACGTATCAACCTCGAAAGCGAACTTTGGGGCAACGTGCTCGAAATCACAGGTCAGCCCATCAAGATGATCGCCAATCCCGACGAATCGGCACAACTTGATTACATCCCCCCTCAAAGCAAACCCACTCCGAAGGGTAAGAAAAAGGAGATTGATTAAGATTTGATTTTCGTTAATATATTAAGGTGTTCTGCAAAGGACACCTTTTTTTTATTTGTAATTGTTTATAAACTTCTTGCTAATAATTTCGATCATCATCATCCCACGGTACATAATAATATAATATTGCCACTGCCGCCATGGATATTTGTGTGCATTTTGATTGCGCCTGTAATTTCTTGATAATCAAATTTTCCCGAACGATAATTGTTGATGGCTTTGTAATAATAGTATGCATCCTCGTCGATAGACTCTATGCCAACAGTTTCTTCACAGTTTTCTTTTACTTTTGAGAATGCAAAGTTGGGATTTTTGGCGTTGTATGCGTTGTAAACCGATATGTTGAAAACTTACGGCTTCGGGGGTAAATGCCGAAAAAAATCAAAAACAGTGGTCTACTTTGTAAACTGGCGAACCATCTAAGAGTATAAGATTTTCGTCGCCGCCGCCTCCTCTGACGTATAGCGCAGATGCTCCTCCAACGCCCTGCTGCACTCCGGGTGTAAATTGTATGGCTCGCAAAACGTCGGTTTCGCCAAGCAGCGAAGGTGTGTGTTCTATTAATTTTACGGGAATATCAAGCGAACCCATTCCTGTGGCTTGAATGCCCACATCTTCGCGTTGAGCCGTTACTACAACTTCCTCTAACTGAATATTATCAGATAGTTGAATGTTCATCAATGTGTCTTTGGTGAGGTTGATTTCCACGGTTTTGGGAGTGTAGCCCACGAAGAGAAACTCAGCGTGTGAGCGCCCTCGGCAAGTGTGAGCGAATAAAATCCAAAAACGTTGGTGATTGTGCCTTGAAGCGTGGATTTGTCGTAAATGGTGGCTCCGATGGCGGTTTCTGAGGTTTTTTCATCAGTGATGTATCCGCTTATGGTGTACTTTTTTTGTGCGGATAAACCCATTGTTAGTCAATAATATAGCAAAGTTGTTGCAAAAAATTTATTCGTGTTTTCAATAATTAGTTTGTTATAATAAATAGGCGTCAAAGGTATTTATTATTTCGCTAAATGCAAAAAACTGATTACTTTTGCCCGCTTTTATAATTATTATGGAATTTATCGTAGCCCTCAAAGAACACCGTCATTTAGGCTTTTTGCTTGTGCCTCATTTTGTGCAACTTTCGTCTACCGGCGGTCATTATGATATTAAAGAAAACGTTGTGTCTGACGACGTTAGAACCTATCCCGACCGCTATACCGCTGAACAAAAGCAGATTGCGATACTGGCTTCGGAATGTTCTGAAACTCACATCACTAAGAGTTTCGGCGGTCGCAAGTGCGCCACACCTCAGGAGTTTTTTGCGTCGCACGATGCCAAGTATATCGACGAATATGTTCGTCCGGCTATTGATAAAAAAATAGTGCAGATTCTCAATATCTGCCGCACCGCTCATATCGGGGTTTATTACAAAGACCCAGCACTAAAAACCGTGCTCGTGGACGACCGTATCGAATTTGCTTCGCAAAAGGCTGAGGCGGTTTTCAACTTTGTGCGCACCGATGAGGAGACTCAATATTTCCTTACTGTAAAATATAAAGATAAGGTAATCAATCTGTTAAACAAGAATGTGTATGTGCTTACCTTTCAGCCGTGCGTGTGCGTTATCAATCGTCGCATTCTGTTTTTCGACCGTATTGATGCCAAAAAACTTGTGCCGTTTATCTCAAAAAAATATATTCCCGTTCAAAAGCGCGTAGAGCAGCAGTATTATCAAAAATTTATCCTCAACACCATAAAGGAGAATTTTATCGTTAATCCTTTGGGGTTTAAAATCATTACCCAAAATCCAGAGCCTAAGGCAGTTTTGATGGTGGAACACGATTTGGAGGGTTACACTGTTTTTGTGCTCAAATTCAGATACAACGGAATAGATTTTCTTGCAACAAGTCGCAACTTGGTGGTTGTTAAGTTTATAGAAAACAACGGCGATTATATGTTTACCAAACTTGTGCGCAATACAGATTACGAACAAGAGGTGGAAAATGCCGCTTTTGATATTTTTAAAACTCGCGTCAACCCCGGCACGTACCGCATCAAGAGCGATATCAACGACCCAAAAATTCAAGAGGCTTTTGCTATTAACTGCTTGAACAACAATAAGGAACAACTTGTTCAGGCGGGCATCACCATCGAACAAAACCTCAGCCAAAAAAACTATTACACTGGCTCTATTCGCTTGGATATGAGGGTTAAAAACCGTACCGATTGGTTCGATATCTATGCCATTGTAAAACTCGACGGTTTGAAGATTCCTTTTGTATCGCTTAAATATTACATTATCAACGATATACACGAATTTACGCTCCCTGACGGACGTGTGGTGGTGCTGCCCGACGAATGGTTTGAACGTTTCCGCGATATGTTTATTTCGGGTAGTGTCGACAAGGATTCAGGCAATATTATACTAAAAAAATATCAGTATCTTGCGTTGATGTCGCTGCCGCTGGATTCGGGCGAGAAGGATTCTATTGCCGAACTTGAAAAGAAACTATCTGATTTTGACTCAATTCCGATGGAGCAGCCGCATTATATCAATGCTCAATTGCGTCCCTATCAGATTACCGCCTACAACTGGCTCAAAATGATGCGCGATTACAATTTTGGCGCGTGCCTTGCCGACGATATGGGTTTGGGAAAAACTCTTTGCACACTTTCGGTGCTTGCCAACAGCGTGCTCCTTACCGACGACAGCCCCCGCACGGACGAACTTTTTACTGTCGAACACAAAATTCCATCGCTTTTGCTTGTGCCTAAGTCGCTTATTTACAATTGGAAAGCCGAGGCTAAAAAGTTTGCTCCACAGTTGAAAATTATTGAATATTCGGGCAACAACCGTCAGCAACTTGTGCGCTCGTTTAAATATTACGATGTGGTGATTGCGGGTTATTCTATTATGCGAAACGATATTCAATATTTTGAAAAACAGGAGTTTAACTACGTGATTTTAGACGAGAGCCAGATGGTGAAGAATCCGCTTTCAAAAACCTATCTCGCTTTGATGAATCTGCGTTGTCGCCATCGCCTTACGCTTACGGGTACGCCGCTCGAAAACTCTCTCACCGACCTTTGGAGTCAGATGAATTTTATAAATCCGGGACTGCTCGGCTCGTTGCAGGTGTTTAAAAAACGCTTTGTTTCTCCTATCGAAAAGGCGTCTGACGAGGTGGCTTCAGAAAAACTCCAAAAACTGATTTATCCTTTTATTCTCCGCCGTACTAAGCAACAGGTGCTCAACGATTTGCCCGAAAAAATAGAGCAGACCATATTCTGCGAAATGACTGATTCACAAGCCGAAATGTACGAACGCGAAAAATCAAAGGTTCGCAATCAACTTCTTGACTTGATGGATAAGGGTTTGCTTTCTAATTCTACAATGGATGTGATTCAGGGTCTTGTAAAACTTCGTCAGATTGCGTGCAGTCCTGCCCTTGTAGACAATGCCTATCAAGATGGCAGCGGCAAAACCGATGAAATTATGATGATGCTTCAAAGCGTTGTAGACCAAGGCCATAAGGTGCTGGTTTTCTCCTCGTTTGTAAAGCATTTAGATTTGATAGCCAATGAGTTGCAGCTGCGCGGATTAGATTACGCAATGCTTACAGGACAAACCGAGGAGCGTGAAAACGAGGTGGAGAAATTCCTCTCAAACAACGAGGTGTCTGTTTTTTTGATTTCTATCAAGGCTGGCGGCACTGGTTTGAACCTTACCCAAGCCGACTATGTGTTTATTATCGACCCGTGGTGGAATCCTGCTGTGGAGGAACAAGCCATTGCCCGCGCTCATCGTATCGGTCAGAAAAACAGCGTGATGGTTTACCGATTTATCTCTGCCGGCACTGTGGAGGAAAAAATTCAAGTGCGTCAACAAAAAAAGGCGGGACTTGCAGCGGCGTTTGTTAATGAAACCACGCTGTTTAATCCCGCACTTAAAGAAGATGTGATGGAAATATTAGGATAGCGTCTTATTCTGCGCTAACTTCCTCAGAATCTGTACCTAAACGCTCGTCGAAAATATCGGCGATGCGGTTGTATTCTTCCTCGTCTTCAATGCTTTCGAGGATTTCTTCGTCGCCCGATTTTGAAAGTTTCATAATAACCACCTCTGTTACATGGTCGTCGTCGGCTTTGTCGTCGAGTTCTTCGGGGTTTTCGTAATAGGGTAGGAGTGCATAATACTCTGTGCCATTGTCGGTTATCATATCGATTATTTCAAAATCGTGGTTTTGACCGTTTTCGTCTTCAAGGCTTATTACTTGAATTTCGTCGTCTTCGTTGATTTGTTCTGCGCTCATTGTAAATGGGTTTTAAAAATTTGGATGCGCAAAGGAAACAATAATAATGCTAATTTCAAAAATTATTTTTCATCTCCACGAAGATACTTTGTACTGTTGCGATACAAAATTCATAAAACTGTCGATGTATTCAATTTTTGCTTTGTTGGGCAGGTCGATGAGTCGCACACCGTTGTTAAATTCCATAACGCTCTTTGTATTATGTTGATATTCAACCCATTTTGGAAGTTCTGCGCCGTTGGGATTGCCGCAAGATTTGGCAATGTTTACCCAATATGCTTGCATTATGTCAGATACTTTTTTCTCTTCGGGATACTTGTCGGCTTCTTCGTTGAATCTACCACTCAGATACATACAGTCATCGGCGTGTGCTGCTCCACGGCGGTTGCCATCTGCATATACGGTTTTCTCCGATTTCTGAGCCAAATATGCGACATACACAGAACTTTTGCCTGTTTTTGTCTGCAAATTTGCCCAAGTGTGTGCCGGCCATCCTAACTGAACATCACGTGTTATATCTCGTATGCTAAACAAACATTCTTCGTCGGTGTTGCCCGGGTAATGATATTTGATGCTGTCGAGCCAATTTGAGGGAAATCGCTGATTATTAAGTATTTCCTCATATTCTTTTACGCTTACCGATGAATTCCAGCCGCACCTTCGTCGAATTGTAACCTTTGATGGGTCGCCGCCAAAGTTCTTGATTCGGGTTGCGGAGGCCATTTTGCTACGTCTTCGGCTTTCAAAACGCCTTTCCACGGTTTTACAGGTTGAAGCGGTTTCCAACGAAGGTCGCCCAAGGGAGGTTCGCAGTATGGAATTGCCTTATATACAGCAAGATCGTTGCCATCGAGAATGCCTTCTACCTCGCCGCTTTCTACGTGTGTTCTCAATATTGGTTGCGCTGTGCAAGCCGTAGTTGCCATTAGTCCGATGACCAATAATTTCATTAATTTTTTCATAAGGAATCTGAGTTTAATGTTTTACATCCCTACGAAAGAACATCAAACCCGACACTTATGATAATACATTGATAATGAATTATTTGTGCGAAAACTACGATTGTAAAATTGTAAAATTTTTTTACAATGTCATAAAGATATTTTACATCGTAGATTATTTCGTCCCTTCTTGTTTGTGGTTGGCATTGTGGCGCACAATCACGTCGGAGAGGAGGTCTTTGCGGGTGATGACAGTGCCTTCTTTTGGGAAAATGTCGCTGCCCGACGATTCGGTGATGATAAGTTGTTGTATCGTAGTGATATACGAATCTTTGCCGTTTTTATCAGTAATCTGACGGGTTTCTTCGCCGATGCAACTTTGCAGATACAATTTGCCGTCGATGGGCGTGTAGTTAACGTGGTATGACATACGGCGGAACACCATATCCACGGTTTCGCCCTTGCGGTTTTTGGCGGTGAGATTTTTGCCGTCGGGGATAATTTCAAATTCGAGACGTGCTATGCTTTTGCTCGTTTTTTCTATAAACATTTTGCCCGAATATTTGATGCCGGGGGCGTTTGATTTTTTGTCGAACTGAATTACAAGAAATACACCTTGATCGGTAGAATCTTTGCCAATATACTGAAAATCATAGTATTTAGACGCGTATGTGGATATAAATTCTTTTCCGCGGTTTACAAAATCAAGTTCGATAATGTTGAACGGACCGCCACGGAGTTTGAGCAAAATATCGTACTGTTTTTTCGACATCATTTTTCTTCCCTCTGTTACTGCCATTTTGTTTTTGCTAACATCCGAACCTCCTGATTTATAGATGTTAAGCATTGCTTCGTCGCGTGCCGCAAACGATGAATCGGCATAGTAACTTTCGCGGTAAAATGCCTTGTAGACGTTGGCTTTGCGGTAATATTGCGAATGTGTTCTTGATACTGATTCGCGGATAATTTTTTCGGTTTCCACAGGTGTTACCAATACCTCGCCAAGTCCGTAAATATGCTGCGAGAGAGCAATATTGTTGCTTTGTGATTTTACTAACTGATTGATTGCTATTTTTTTAGGAGAATATCCAAGGTAAGATACCACAAGTGTATCGTTTTGATTTTCGGGATTGATCAGCAGGTCGAATATGCCGTTTTCGTTGGTGATGGTTCCTAACGCAGTGTTGTTGAGGCTGATAGAGGCAAACGGCAATGCGTTGTTTTGGTCGGCATCGCGCACCACGCCCGACACTTTTATCATCTGCGGCTTTTCGGTTGAAAGTTCGGTTTTTTCGTAGATTACTATGTTTCCGCCAATTACGGTGTACGAAATATTGTCGGCGAGTATAGTGTTGAGTATAGTTTCAAGTTCGCAATCTTGACGGTTGAGCGATACTTTTTGATTTTTGAGCAGATCGCTGTTGTACGAAAAGTTTACGCCCGACTTGCGGCTGATATCGTCAAACACATTGCTAATCTCTGCGTTATCGGCTATTACCGATACACGTTTTTGCATTATTGCGCTGTCCTGAGCCGCTACAGGTTGCAGGGTAGAAGCGGATATAATTATGGCTAACAACAGTTTCATAGGTGTTGGTTTTTAATGGTTTACTATTGAATAATCCATACGCCGGTAACGGGACTCATCTCGGCTTGGATATGGTAAATGGTTGACAATCCTTGCATTACATCTTCTATTTTGGCGTTTTGGTAACGTGATGTAAGTTTGAGATTGTTGAGAGAGGGGTTTTCGATCGAAATTTCTACGCCGTATACGTAACTGAGTTTTTCAACTGCTTTTGGTAGCGGACAATCCTTGAAATCAAGCATTTGACTCTGCCACGAAAGTACATTTTGGGTTATTTTGTTTTTCTGTGGTTTCTCGTTTTTGGCAGCGGTTGCCTCTTCGTTTTTAGATACGGTGATGTTACCTTCGTTGTTTTGGAGCGACACGCAGCCGTCGGTTACCGACACCTTTATATTATTGTCGCCATTGGCAATGAGGTTAAACTCTGTGCCAAGCACTTTTACGGTGTTGTTGCCCGATTTGATAACGAATGGTTTGTTGTCTAAGTGAACGATGTCGAAATATCCTTCGCCTGAAAATTTTACAAGGCGTTCTTCGCCGTCGAAGTTTTCTTGAAACTCTATCACTGCGCCTTGATTGAGGCAAACGGTGCTGCCGTCGGGCAAGGTGATTTCCAGACAAGCGGTTGAGGCTGTAATCTGCTGATATTTGATAGGTTCTTTTACCAATAATGTTATCATCAACGTAATGGCTGCCACCGCCGCTGCTGCCGATACTGCGTGCCAAAGTTTGAACATGCGAACTTGTTTGCGGGGTGTCAGTTTTGCGCTCACGTTGTTCCACGCCTTGTCGGTGTCGATTTTGCCCGCTTGCAGATATATCGAGTAGAGGTCTTTCTGCTCGTTGAAATCTTGCTGCGAGTTGATTTCGCCGTCGAATATGTATTTGTCGTTTTCTTCCATAGCCCTTTTGTTTTTTTTGGGTTTCTGATAGTTTGACAACCGAAAAGAGCCGTACCCCCAAACCAATTGTAAAAAAAAAAAAAGGAGCGCGGCGCACAATGTCACCGCACTCCCGTATCCATAGGTTGAGAGCAAAAAAAAGTTTTTTATTTCTTTAATTGCTCAATCCATTTCCTGGCGTTTACAAATGCCTCTAACCAAGGCGAAACTTCGTCGTTTTTGCGGTTGAATGGGTAGTTGGCCCACTGCCAAGCAAAAATGGCGCGTTCGGGGTGGGGCATCATCGACAAGTGTCGTCCGTCGTCGGAAACGATGGCGGCGGCGTTGTAATCTGATCCGTTGGGGTTGCCAGGATATTCGCCGTAAGAGTATTTCATAGGTATGTGATAGTTCTTTTCGGCTTCGTGAAGGTCAAAACGTCCTTCGCCGTGGGCTACCCATACACCTAACTTGCTACCTGCAAGCGATTTAAGCATTACTGATTCGTTCGGTAGTATATCTACGGTTACAAATTCGGATTCAAATTTGTGCGAATTATTGTGACGCAGTTTGGGATGTTTCTGCTTTTTGGGATAGATGAGTTCGAGTTCGTTCATCAACTGACATCCGTTGCATACGCCAAGACTTAGGGTGTCGTTGCGTTTGTAGAAGTTTTCGAGAGCCTTACGTGCCTTGTCGTTGTATTTGAACGCGCCAGCCCAACCTTTTGCACTGCCGAGAACGTCGCTATTGGAGAATCCGCCGCAGTAAACTATAAAGTTAACATCTTCGAGAGTTTCGCGTCCCGAGGCAAGGTCAGTCATGTGCACGTCTTTTACGTCGAAACCTGCAAGATACATTGTGTAAGCCATTTCACGGTCGCCGTTGATACCTTTTTCGCGGATGATGGCTGCTTTGATGCCAGTTTTGCGGCGGCGCGATGCCTTGATGCCGTATTGGTCTAACTTGCCAGTAAAGTCGGGGTTGAACTTAAACTCCAACGGCTGAAGCGAGTAGTTGTTGAAACGGCTTTCTGCACACGATTTTTCGGTTTGCTCGCGGTCGAGAAGGTATGAGGTCTTGAACCAAGTGTTGCGGAGCAAGTCGATGTCGAAGGTGTGAGTTTTGGCGTGATGTGTAACTTTGAGAGTGTGAGTAGAAATTGTCTTGCCGATAATCATATAGTGGATATTCAGCGATTTGAGCATCTTTTCTACGTCGTTTGCCTTTGCTGTTTGGAACACTACGCCCGGATTTTCGCTAAACAGTGTTTGGCAGAGGTCGTATTTTTTGTCGAAATCAAAATTGATATCCAATCCGCCCGAAACTGTGGGGAAGCACATCTCCAAAAGTGTGGTGATGATACCGCCTGCCGAAATGTCGTGTCCTGCAAGGATAAGGCCTTTTGACACAAGTTGTTGAACGGCGTTGAATGCGTTTTTGAAATATTCGGGGTCGGCAATATCGGGACACGAACTGCCCAACGAATTAACTGTTTGTGCAAAACTGCTACCGCCAAGGTTGAGGTCGGTTTTTGAGAAATCGATGTAGAAAATTGTAGATTTATCTACAGGTTTGAGGTCGGGAGTAACAATTTTGCGGATGTTAGAAACCTCGCCTGCCGATGTGATGATAACCGTGCCGGGGGCGAGCACCTTAGAGCCGTCGGGATATTTTTGGGTCATCGACAACGAGTCTTTGCCAGTGGGGATATTGATACCGAGGGCGATAGCAAAATCCGAAGCCGCTTTTACCGCGCTGTATAGTCTTGCATCTTCGCCTTTGTTTTTGCAGGGCCACATCCAGTTTGCGCTAAGCGAAACCGAGTCCATTCCGTTTTCTAATGGAGCCCAAACAATGTTAGTGAGCGATTCGGCAATTGCCATACGCGAACCTGCCTCAGCGTTGATGAGTGCAACAGCGGGAGCGTGTCCGAGGGCTGTGGCAATACCGCGTTTGCCGGTGTAGTCTACTGCCACTGCGCCAAGGTCGGCAAGGGGCAACTGAATTGCGCCTACGCACTGCTGACGTGCAATTTTGCCTGTTACCGAACGGTCAACTTTGTTGGTGAGCCAATCTTTGCACGCAACACCTTCTAATTGAAGCACTTCGGTAATGTATTCTGGAAATTTGTCGTTTGAATAGTTTACAGCAGAGTATTTTTTCTTTACTGTAACGTCTTTCATTATGGTCTTCGGCGGTTTGCCAAAAAAGTCTTCGAGTTTGAGGTTGATAGGAGTGGAGCCGTCGGGATTGGTGAATTTAAACACCATATCGTCGGTGGTTTTGCCCACAACATACATAGGAGCGCGTTCGCGATCGGCTATTTTCTTGAGTTTGTCAACATATTCGGGTTTGATTACCAAGCCCATACGTTCTTGGCTTTCGTTTCCGATAATCTCCTTGCTCGAAAGAGTGGGGTCGCCAACGGGGAGTTTTTCGATTTCGATTTCGCCGCCGGTTTCTTCCACAAGTTCCGAAAGGCAGTTGAGGTGTCCGCCTGCGCCGTGGTCGTGAACCGATACAATTGGGTTTTCGTCCATTTCGCTCACTGCGCGGATTGCGTTGTAGACACGTTTTTGCATCTCGGGGTTGCTCCGCTGAACGGCGTTTAACTCAATATCGTTTTTGTATTGTCCTGTGGCAACGGAAGATACAGCGCCGCCGCCCATACCGATGCGATAGTTGTCGCCACCGAGCACTACGATAGGCATATCAGAATTGGGAGTATCTTTTTGGCTGTCTTGTTTGCGAGCATAGCCAACACCGCCTGCCTGCATTATTACTTTGTCGAAGCCGAATTTTTCGTCGCCTTCAAAATGTTCAAAAGTGAGGAGGCTGCCCACGATAAGTGGCTGACCGAATTTGTTTCCAAAATCGCTTGCACCGTTTGATGCTTTGATAAGGATTTCTAACGGAGTCTGATAGAGCCACTTACGCTCGGGAACTGCCTTTTCCCATTCGCGACCAGTGATTTCATCGATGGGTTTCTGTACCTCGCCGTCTTCTTTGATGCGTGGGTATGAGGTCATGTACACGGCTGTTCCTGCAATTGGGAAACTGCCTTTGCCACCTGCCATACGGTCGCGGATTTCGCCGCCCGATCCTGTAGCAGCACCGTTGAAGGGCTCTACTGTGGTGGGGAAATTGTGAGTTTCGGCTTTTACCGAAAGCACTGTATCTATCTCTTTTATTTCAAATTCTGATGAAGTTTCGGGATTTGCGGGGGCAAACTGCTCGGCTTTGTGTCCTTCAAGAAATGCCACGTTGTCTTTGTATGCCGAAACCAATCCGCGAGGATTCTGTTTTGATGTCTCTTTGATGAGTTGGAAAAGCGATTTGTCTTTTTCTTTTTCGTCGATAACGAATGTTCCACCGAAGATTTTGTGACGGCAGTGTTCGCTGTTAACTTGCGAAAAACCAAATACTTCGCTGTCGGTGAGTTTGCGTCCGAGACTTTTGCCGAGGTTTTCCAAGTAGTTGATTTCGGGTTCGCTAAGTGCGAGACCCTCTTTTTGGTTGTATGCCCTGAGGTCGTCGATATAAACCACGGGGTCTGGTTGCTTGGATATAGTAAAAATGTTTTCGTCGAGATCGTTGTAAACACGCTGCAACATTTTGTCGTATTGCGGATTAGTCTCGTCCGAGGGAATGAATTTTTCTATACGTTCGATTCCTTCGATACCCATATTTTGGGTAATTTCTACGGCGTTGGTGCTCCAAGGGGTGATCATCTCCTTGCGCGGACCGATGAATGTGCCTGAAATCCTGTTTTGGTCTAAATGTTTGGCGTCGCCAAAAAGCCATAGTAACTTTTTGTTGTCGTTTTTGTTTGGTGTGTTTCTGAATTTTACTGCGTAAATTTCAGAATTGGTTGATTGATAGAAAATTAGCATAAACTATTTTTTATGTAAATTATTACCGGTAACAAATTTGAATTACTGCAAATTTAAGCAAGTAAATAGACTTTTCAAAATAAAAGATGAAAAAAACACTATTGCATTTTTGCAAAATTCTTTTTTACGGTTTTTTTGTATATATTTGCCAAAGGTAAATAATTTAATAATGTAATTTATATGACAACAGATTGCTTGATAATTGGCTCAGGACCTGCGGGTTACACAGCCGCAATATATACCGGAAGGGCGGGCATCAAATCGGTTCTTGCTGCCGGACCTGTGCAAGGTGGACAACTTACAACTACCAATGAGATAGAGAATTATCCCGGTTTTCCCGATGGAGTTCAGGGGTTCGACCTTATGGAAAAAATGCGTCAGCAGGCGGAGAAGTTTGGTACGGAGATTATTTACGAAACTATTTCAAAGGTGGATTTTTCTGCCTCTCCGTTTACTGTGGAAACCGATGGCGGACAATCAATTACAGCCCGCACCGTAATTATTGCCACAGGCGCAACAGCCAAATATTTGGGCATTGAGGCAGAAAAAAAATACGCCGGAATGGGCGTTTCGGCGTGTGCTGTTTGCGACGGATTTTTTTACAAAAATCAAGATGTAATTGTTGTGGGCGGAGGCGACACCGCTGTGGGCGACGCGCTATATCTCAGCAAGATATGCCGCAATGTTTACCTCGCTGTACGCAAGGATTATCTGCGTGCATCCACAATTTTGCAAAACCGTCTTGCCGAGGCTAAAAATATTCAAGTGCTTTATAAACACGAGATTACTGATATTTTCGGTTCTAACGGTGTGGAGGGCGTTACTCTGAAATATACTGATCAAAATAATGAGCAACACTCTAAAAATCTTGACGTTACAGGCTATTTTGTAGCCATTGGACGTGCTCCTCAAACCGAAATTTTTGCACCTTATATTAATACCGACAAGAGCGGATACATCATTACTCAAGACAACAGCACCAAAACCAATGTGCCGGGCGTGTTTGCCTGTGGCGACTGTGCCGACCCTGAATACCGTCAGGCTGTGGTGGCTGCGGGTACAGGATGTATGGCGGCTTTGGATGTGGAAAAATACCTTGCAGCTAACTCTTGAGTCTCAACTGTTTAGAACAACAGTGAAAATAAATCGTTTTTGATGCAGGCGTATACCATTGCGCCTGTGGTCAAAACGGTGATGATGGTAACTATCCACGCTAATGTCTTCACTGTCTTGATGCTGCTGCGGTTTTCGAGTACGGCTTCCATAAGTTTTTTCTCGGAGTCCGTGCCTGATTTTTCTAATTTTTCAATACGCTCGTTTGTGCCTTTCTGCTCGGTAGAGAGGTTGTTTACAAGTCCCGAAAGTTTCTCAAACCTCTGCGGAAAGTCCACTTTGTCGATATTCTGTTTTAGTTCCTCGGTGCCTTGAGCAAGTTCGAGGTATGCTTTGAGAAGTTTGTCGGTTTCCTCGGCTTGTTTTAGGTACGACGATTTTACAGCTTCAACCTTCTGAGTGGTGTCGGCGGCAGCTTTTTTCAAGAGCGAGTCTTGAGAGTCAACCTTTTCTTGGGCAAATTTCACGAGTTTTTCTACTGTAGCCTTTTGGTTTTCTTGCGAAGCCTCAATCAGTTTTTTGTTGTTTTCGTTGATGGTGCTCACAAGTGCTCCGTATTTGTCGAGAATAACGGTCTGCTCCGAAATTGTCTTTTTAAAGTAGTTGATAATCTCGGTGTTGCGCTCGTTCGACGATTTGTCGGCTTGGTCTAAATACTGCGTGTAGAGGGTGGTGAGTTTTTCAAGATTTTTTGAAAAATCGTTTTGAATGTTTTTGGCCTCCTCTATCACGTTGTTAGAAGCCTCGCCGGCGTTGGCTATCTGTTTGGCAGCCGACTGCAGGTTTTCAAGGTCTTTTTGCAGTTGCGCTAATTCGTTGTTGATCAGTTCTTTCATATATGGTATAGTTTTTTTCTAAGTTACGAAATTTTAAGTATTTGCGAGTTGAACCGTTTTAGCCACTGTGTTTGCAGTTTTAGTTTCATAACGGTTTCCATCTCGTCTTTGAGGTCGAAGTTTTCGGCGGCAATGCGGTCGGCAACAGATTCTGCATCGGTTTCAAACTTCTCCACAGTGTTTTCGGGATTAAAACGGTATTCGTTAAGTCCCTCACATATAAGTCCGTAGGCGTTGAAACGTTCAACAGCATCGTCGGGTTTGGCGGTAAACAGTTCGCAATATCCGCAGATAATCTTGTTGGCGGGAGTGCGGTTTTCGGGTTTCGACTGCGAGAGCGATTCCTGTAGGTGCTGCATTTCGCTGATGTTGCTGCCCGTTTGTTCAAGAATTTCAAGCACATTGTTGATATTCTGAATGTTTTCGGATATGTTGCTGTAAACGAACTTGCAGTTGTAGCGCGATACAAAATAGTTTTGTAAGTTGGCGGCTATCATTTCTTGCGTTACCGAATTGCTCTTCTGCTTTTCCAAAATGGTTTTGAAAAATGTGTTGCAGTCGAGAACCATCTTCTGGTAAAGCGGGTATATCTCGTTGTAAAAGAATGCGATAAGCACATCGGTGTATTTTTCGAGAACAAGATATTTTTCGTTTTCGATCGACGAAATGTAAGCGAGAGCCTTGTCGCGGGTGAGGTTTCGCGAAAGCACGGGCAGAAGTTTCATCTTGTAAAAATCCAAATCGTGCTTGGTGATGGCAACAGTGATTTCGCTTGTGGCGGGATTTACAAGGTAGTCGTCGATAAGGTCGATTTCTTTAAGCAGCGTTATAGCCCTCATTGTGTCGCGTTTGTTGCGGAATTTTTGGTAGAGGGATGCAAATTTGATTTTCGACTTGTCGTCCAAAGTTTTTGGGTTAACGCCGTATTCGCTTGCCACGAGTTTTTCAAATTCGTCGAACGAAGAAGTCTGACCATATAGCCTCATCAATGCCCTTGCTGGTATGCTGTGGTCTATCTTGGTGTTGAGTATGTCGGCGGCTTTTTTAAACGCGCTGTTGAAAAACGGAATTGTGAGACTGCCTGTGCTGCCTGTTTGTAGCGTGTCGGCAATGGTCTGTACACCGTCGCACTCCTCGGCCTCCTGAATGTTTTCCATTACGGCAAGATAGTCGAGCGGACTGTCGGTGTTGTTGGTGATAATGTCGGAAATAAACGACTGAATGCGCTCTGCCAAAGGTGCATCGTAGGTAGATTCTGGCATTACCAACTCGTTGGTTTTGAAGTTGATATAGCCGAGACTCTTTTCGCGATTGTTGGTGTAGATGTATAGTTGGTAGGGGTCGGTCATTGGTTCGGTTTCGGTTTCGGTTTCGATTCCAAACTCGTTGAATACAGCCTCTACAATATTTTCTCTGCCCGATTTTTGGGGTGTCATTATGCCGTTGAGTATCTCGTGCATCACGTTTTTCTCCTTGTCCTCGCCCGGGTAGAGTTTTGCAAGGCGTTGCAGGTTGTACGACGCATCGTAGTTGGTGTCGATGATATTCTCCACGGTTTTGATATTGCCCTTTTCGTCGCGTACCGATTCGGTGCCGGCAAACTCTTTTTGAATGGTGTTGAGCATAACGTCGGCTTTTTTTACCATTCCGCGTTTTGCACGTCCGTTCATTCGGTAAAATTCGTCAAGCGAATAGGGTGGCTCAAAATGTATTGCGTAGTTAAGATTCTGAGCGTGAATGCCTATGCCTGCTGAGCGTACCGCCGCCATTACGCCTTTTTTAGCATTGCAAAACTCTTTGCAATTTTTGCTGCTATCTACTGCAGCCGAATTGGTTACGGGTGCGGTTTTTTCGTCGGAGTCGCCGTAATAGTATGTGGTGTCGTCGGTGTCGTTGGGGTCTAACGGCATTTGTGCTCCGTATACTATTGTAGAGCCGTTTTTGTTCGACGTTATAAGGTTTTCGGCAAGTTTTTGTTTGAGTTTTCGGTAATATGCCTCCGCACTTTCGCCCGAAGGTGTGTCGTCGGATAATTCGTGGACGGTGATTTTGGGCATATCCGATAATTTTTGGTTGAATGTGAGGGTTACATCTGTGCCGAGTTTTTCTACAATCTCGTTTTTCACGTTGTATTCTTGGCTCGAGGTAAACGCTCCTAAGCGCACCTGACAGATGTTTCCAAATTTGAAATTGCGTATGATTGTGTTCTTAATATCCTGATAATAAGGACGGAACTCTGGTGTCTGAGTGGAAATTAATTGCGCCTCGTCTACAAAAATATGGTAGAGTGGAATGTTGTTTTCGTCGATTTTTTTTAACACGGTGCGCATATAGGGGTCGTGCATTAGCGACGGCGAAATAAACGTTACCACCGATTGCCCGTTTGTAACAGATTCTACAGCCATCGTGCGGTCGTAGGTTTTCTGCAGGGCGGGGTTGATGTAGTAATCAATGTCGATATTGCACGAACGCAACATTTCAAACTGCATCTTCATAGCGGCAATTGTGGGCGGCAAAAAAAGACTGTAGCCCGGTTTCATAAATGCCGTAAATAGCGCGATGAGAGTTTTGCCGCTGCCCGGAGGCGACACGTGGAGTATGTTCTTGCCGTTGAGCAACTTACTTATAGAGTCTACCTGCACAGGTGTGAAATCCTTTTTGAGGAATATGTTTTTGAGAAAGTAATGCAGAGCGTCTTCCTGCTCGTCAAAATCTTCTGGTTCGTCGGGGTCTTCGGGAGCCTCTTTTTTAATGTCTACATTGTAGAGTATCGACCTGTCGAACAGCAACTTAGTGTCGGCAGTGGGATATTTTGCCGAACGTATTACGGCGTAATGCTTGGCAGCCGTGGTAGGTTTTACAGGCGTATCGCCAAAACGCTGAAGCATCGACACATCTATAAGCAAATCGTATTCTACTGATGGGTCAAATTCTGAAATTACATCGCGAGGACCTTGATACAAAAGTGTTTGCGATGTTTCGGCAAATTCGGGTGTGTAAAATATGCTTAGATGAAATGTGGGAAACTTGCGTCCGTTGTTTTCGAGGGTAAAGAGGTTGTTGAACTGCTGACGGAGATCTTCCAAGGCGATAAAAGCGCAAGGAACGTCGCGTTCTATCACGCAGATATTCCACGATTTAGCATGGAGGTCGAGTGCGCCAGAGTTGATTGCCTCAAGCACAGTTTTTTCGATACGGGCGGCTGCGGGTGGCGTAAGTGCTATTTGCAAAGCCTCAAGACCGTCCTCGTTGTTGTAAAGCGGCGATGTGTAGTTGTCGCGCAGAATATCAAAATAACTATTTTGAATAAATGCCGAAAGATGATTGGTGACATCTTCACTTAGTTGTTCACCGCGCTTTATGATTATGCGCCCATCGGTGTTGATGTTTTTGAGCAGTTCTGTAATCGCTTCTTCCTTGAGATAGTTGGTGTGGTCTATATTGTCGGTAGAAGCGTCGAAATTAAACACTATACATTCGGGCGAATTGTCGGAATAAGGCGCAGAGAAACTTAGGTCGGCTTTTTCGTTGAGAAAATCGTATGCAGGGTCAGTTTTGAGAGCCGACATCAGCCTACGGTTGTGCCGACTAAACTTGTACATATTTTCAAACGGACGTCCTTTTTCTACAATTTGCGATATGTAGCCACCCCACTGATTTTGAACGGTGTTGTAGATAAAGTCGTTGATAAGCACCACTTTGTCTTCGCCGTGCAGCGGAATTGGTTCGGAGATGCGTGGGTCGATAATGTGCAACGCCTTGAAAACAGCCTCTTTAACATCGTCTTTTTGAATTTCGTGAGTGATGTTGCCGTCGGTGTCGATACGTTTGAGGGTTTTGCCAATGGTGTTTGACAAAATACCCTCCACAAACTGCGAGGCGTATGCTGGCGTGCCACGCGACACCATATTATATATTACAGCAATGGCGGGGTCTACCGGTACTTTGGTGATGCCGAAACTGCTATCTAAATCAAAGTAGCACAAGCCTTTGGTAAGTGCGTCTACTTTTGCAGATATAGCCTCGTTGGTTTTAAGCGAGTTGATGCCGTTGGTAAAGTATCCTGCTTTGAGTTGTTCCATTGCTGTTGTTTGTTATAATTTTAGTGTCCTTTTTCTGAGATGTACATTATACGCATAAGTCTAAGTTCTTCCTCGCTGTATTCGTCTTCGCCAAGAGCTTTGAGAGCCTCGTCGATTGATTCGGTTTCGGCGTGGTCAAAATAGTCGTACACCTCTTGTTGACGTTCCTCGTCGATAATGCGGTCAACGTAGTAGTTGAGGTTGAGTTTTGTGCCTGAGTTCATAATCGACTCAATTTCGCCGAGTAGTTCGTCCATTTCCAACTGCTTAGCTTCGCAGATGTCTTCAAGGTCGATTTGACGGTCGATACTCTGGATAATGTAAACCTTGAGTCCCGATTTTGAAACCACCGACTTAACCACCATATCTTGGGGTCGCTCAATCTCTTTTTCCTGAACGTATCTCTTGATTAATTCTACAAACTCTTTGCCGAATTTCTGCGCTTTGCCGTATCCTACGCCCACAATTTGGGTCAATTCTTCCAATGTGATAGGATATTGCACCGCCATATCTTCGAGCGACGAATCTTGGAAAATTACAAACGGAGGAACGCCTTTTTGTTTCGACACCTTTTTGCGGAGGTCTTTCAAAAGTTTGAAGAGTTCTGGGTCGGATGCGCCGCCGTTCATTCCGCGTGGAGTGGTGTCGTCGCTGTCGTCCTCCTCGTTTTCGTAGTCGTGGTTTTTAACGAGTTTTATGTCGAACGGACTCTTAAGGAACTCGTGTCCTTTGGCGGTGAGTTTCAAAAGTCCGTAGTTTTCAATATCTTTTTGCAAGAAACCGTAAACGAGCGATTGACGAAGCACGGCGTTCCAATAGTTTTCGTCTCCGAGGTCTTCGCCGCAGCCAAAACACTGTAGTTTGTGGTGTTTATAGGTTTTAACCTGCGAATCGGCAACACCAGAAAGCACTTTTGCCACGTGTTCGGTTTTGAATTTTTCTTTGATAATGAGTATAACCTTGAGAGCCAAAAGAATCGACTCTTTGCCTTCGAAAGTTTTTTGCGGGTGACGGCAGTTGTCGCAGTTTCCACACGGCTCGGGAAGAATTTCGCCAAAATAGTTTAGAAGCATCTTGCTGCGACACATTGATGTTTCAGCGTATGCCACTGTTTCGGCAAGTAGCTGACGACCGATCTCTTGTTCGCTCAGGGGTTTGCCCTGCATAAACTTCTCTAATTTCTGAATATCTTTGAACGAGTAGAACGCGATACATTGACCTTCGCCTCCGTCGCGACCTGCACGACCGGTCTCTTGATAGTAGCCTTCGAGACTCTTGGGCATATCGTAGTGGATAACGAAGCGAACATCGGGCTTGTCGATACCCATACCGAACGCTATTGTTGCCACAATTACGTCAGCCTCCTCCATAAGAAATTTATCCTGGTTGGCACTACGTGTGGCAGAATCCATACCTGCGTGATAGGGAAGAGCCTTGATGTCGTTAACGCACAGTGTTTGAGCAAGTTCTTCTACTTTTTTGCGGCTGAGGCAGTAGATGATACCACTTTTGCCTTTATTGTTTTTGATAAACTTGATAATCTGACGATCGATGTCGATTTTCGGACGCACCTCGTAGTAGAGATTAGCGCGGAAAAACGATGATTTAAACACATCGGCGTCTAATATTCCGAGGTTTTTTTGAATATCATGCTGCACTTTAGGAGTGGCGGTGGCTGTGAGGGCTATAATCGGGCTACGACCAATCTCCTCGATAATAGGACGGATTCGGCGGTATTCGGGGCGGAAATCGTGACCCCATTCCGATATACAGTGAGCCTCGTCGATGGCATAGAACGAAATTTTAACCCCACGGAGAAATTCGATGTTCTCCTCTTTGGTGAGGCTTTCTGGTGCAACGTATAGCAGTTTAGTTTTGCCTTCTACAATGTCGGCTTTAACTTGTGCAATCTGCTGTTTCGACAGCGAACTGTTGAGGAAGTGAGCAATGCTTTCGTTGGTGCTTATGCTGCGCATCGAATCCACTTGGTTTTTCATCAATGCGATAAGCGGCGAAATCACAATCGCCGTGCCTTCGAGCATAAGCGAGGGCAATTGGTAGCAAAGCGACTTACCTCCGCCGGTGGGCATTAATACAAAGGTGTCGCGGCCTGCCAAAACGTTTTTTACTACTACTTCTTGGTCTCCTTTAAATCGGTCGAATCCAAAAAACTTGTGCAGATACTCTGCTAAATCGTCTGTCCTTTTTGCCATATCGCGTTTCTTTTTTCTCTAATCATTAATTGTTACCATAAATCTTTTGCCCCTATTTTTTGGCTTACGGGCGTAATACAAATTTCAAAAAATTATTCTGATATTTCAAAATAATTTGCAATATTTTTTAATAATTTAACACAATATTTTTTAACGTACTTAATAATAGTGCGTTATAAATATTGAAATAATAAATATCAATGGATTTTTTTAGATTTTTACGCCAATAACCGTGGTGTCGTCCATTTGGATATAGGAGTTTTTCCACTCGTTGAATGTCGACAAGAGTATTTTGTTCTGTTCTTCAAAGGGAAGATTGGCGTTGTTGGTAAGCATTTCGCGAAAACGTTTTGCCATAAATTTTCGTCCCTCTGAACCTCCGAATTGGTCTTGGTAACCGTCGGAATATATATAAAAGGTGGTGGGCTTGCTGATGTCGATGTTGTGGCAAGTAAAATTCTTTTGGTCGCCCTTTTGGATACCGCCAATGGCTTTGAGGTCGCCGTTTACCTTGTGCACCTCGTTGTCTTGGACATAGAGCAGAGGTGATTTTGCACCCGCAAACTGCAGAGTGTGAGTGTTTTTGTCGATGGTGCAGATGGCTGCGTCCATGCCGTCGTTGTTTTGAGAAGTATCTTGCTGAAGGGTGGCAATCACCAATTTGTTGAGTTCGTTGAGGATTATATCAGGTTGTGTAATCTTCTGAAAATTAACTATTTGGTTTAATAATGCATCGCCAAGCATACTCATAAACGCACCGGGAACGCCGTGTCCTGTGCAGTCGATTACGGCAAGAAGAATTTTGCTATCATCGTCAATATCAGCTTCTTTGCGGCGGAAAAGCGATGGCGGACGCTCAACTTTTACCTCCGAAAACCAATAGAAATCGCCGCTTACTGCCTCGCGCGGATGAAAATATACAAATCCGTCGCTAAAATGCCGCTTAAGAAATTCTGTGCCGGGCAGCATTGCGTTTTGGATACGCGCCGCATAGTTGATCGACGATTTGATATCTATGTTCTGACGTTCGATTTCTGCCTTTTGATGGTTGATTTCTTCGTTTTGACTTGTGAGTTTTTGGTTTATCTTGTTGGTTTTGCGACTGTTGTAGATGATATACGCCATAAAGCCAATGCCAATTACACCAATTATTACAAATATGGTGATAATGAGTTTGTTGCGGCTGAGTTTGGCTTCGGCAATGGCAAGTTCTTTTTCTTTTTCTTTGGTAGAGATGCTCACTTGGAGTTCTGAAAAACTTTCGGCTTTACGTGCCTCAAACACTGAATCTTGCACTTGGGTATACCTATAAAGCAGGGTGTATGCGCTGTCGGTTTTGCCAAGTTTGCTGTTTACATCAGATAGCAATAGAAGCGATTCGGCTTTGGTGCTGAGCCAACCGTTCATTTCTGACATTGAGAGCGATGTCTGCGCCATCTGCTGTGCCATGTAATATTTTTCTTGCAAATAGTTGATTCTTCCCTGACGTGTAAAAACCGCTGCAATATCGTGATACATAGATAGTTCTTCAAAAAGGTTGTATGCCTTTTGATAGTTGTTGTAGGCGGTTTGGTAGTTTTGTTTGTGAAAATGCATCTCGCCTAATGCAAAATATGCGTTGGCAATCTCTTTTTTGTTGCCGGCTATGCGAAACCGTGCTACCGCTTGTTCAAGCATTTTTTCTTCATTCTCATAATCCTCATTGCGGTCGTAGAGCAGGGCAAGAAACTTGTAGGTTTCGGCAATGAGTTGAGGCTCTTTGGTTTCGAGACTTATTTTGAGTGCGTCGTCAAAATTGATTTCGGCTTGTTCGTATTGATACATAGCAAGGTTTACTGTGCCGATGTTGTTTTTGGCACGTGCCTGACCCGCCAGGTCGTTGATTTGGGTGAAAATGCTGTCAGACTGCATGTAATACGACATTGCCACATCCTCAACGTTTTGGATAAAGTATGTGCGGCCGATATTGAGCAACGCGTAGGCTATTTCGCGTTTAGAATCCAGTTCGCGGTAAAGGGTGTAGGCATCGAGGTAGTTTTGCATTGCCATATAATACACCTTTTGGTCAAAATATATGTCGGCGATTTTTTCTTGCCAAAGTGCCATCGAAGGCTTATCTTCGGCGGCAGTGGCGATCTGAAGGGCTTGTCCGGCATATTCGAGGGCAAGGTAGGGTTGCGAAATGCTACTAAGATTGTAAAGTTTGCTTAGTATCGAGCAGATTTCCTTGTCGGAGGCGTTGTTGGAATATGAATTTTGCAAAACAATATCGAGACTATCGATTTTGCGCTCGTTGGAGGTTTGTGAATATGCGTTTAGCGACGGAATTATCATCGCTATTACAATGGCGGCAAAATATATACCTTTAAATAAATGCCTGTATATCAATTTTTTAAGTAACATCATCTTTATTAAAATACAACGTTTTTAGTGCATAATCTATGCCTAATATTTAAGTTGGCGATATTTTTTATGAACGTTTTTTTTGGGATTCTGCGCAAAATGGTGTTATTTTGTAACATAAAAAAACAAGACTATGAACTGTTTGGTAATCGACGACGACGAGGCAGTGGGCGTGTATATGCGCAAACTGATAGAGGATACGGGATTTCTCAATCTGCTTGGCTACTATTCTAATCCGAGTGTGGCGGTGGGCTTTATTATGTCAAACATCGACCTTATCGACCTTGTGTTTGTGGATGTGGAGATGCCCGGACTTACAGGTATCGACCTGATTTCGTCGCTCGGCACTATGGCCGAAAGAATCAAATTTGTGGTGATTTCGAGTAAAGACAAGTATGCCATCGACGCTCTTGAAAACAATGTGGCGGCGTATATTCTCAAACCTGTAAACCCAGTAAACTTTTTGAAAGCCGTGTCGAAGGTGCGCAACATGGTGGAAAATACGGCACAAACCGAAGCTTCGCCAACTTTTTTTATCCGCACCACCGACAACCGTTATGTAAAGATTAATTGGCACGATGTATATTGGCTTGAGGTTAACCGCAACAATATATTTATCAACACTTTCGATGCTTGCTACGAAATTCAATCTACGCTCAAGGATATTTCTACAAAACTGCCAGCCGGACTTTTTTTCAAGACCCACCGCAGTTTTATTGTCAATATCAGCCACATAGAGGTTATCGAGCCCGATTTTATTTTGATGAAAACAAGCAAAAAGGATGTTCAGATACCCCTCTCGCGCAACTACCGTCCCGAATTTCTTGCCAAAGTGAATGTGCTGAATAGGGGAGAGTAGTTTTTTTTATCATTTTGCTGTTGCTTTATTGGTTTATTTTTTGTACATTTGAACTTGTTATTAATTTTTAAAACGAACCGTTATGAAGCAATCAAATAAAAAGACATTTGTGCTTGACACCAACGTGATTCTGCACGATTATCACAGCATTTTTAACTTTGAGGAAAACGACATTGTGATTCCAATTGTGGTGTTGGAAGAGCTCGATAAATTTAAAAAAGGCAACGAAACTATCAACTTGCAGGCTCGTGAGTTTATGCGCGAACTCGACCGCCTTACCGAAATTGGCGTTGACCTTGAAGATGGTATACCTCTCGGCAAAGACCGCGGCACACTTTATATTATTAATGGCAAACCTTTCAACAAGGCTATGCAGATGGCTTTTTCGGAGCAAATTCCTGACCATAAGATACTTGCTGTGGCTCTTTGGGAAAAAGAACAATTCCCCGATAAACATGTTATCCTTGTATCTCAGGATATTAACCTGCGTATGAAAGCCCGTGCCTTGAAAATGGAGGCGCAAGATTACAAGACAGGCAAAGTGGCAGACACCGCCCGTATTTTTGACAGAATGCGCACATTACCAAATACTTCTGACGATTTTGTGGGCCGCCTTTACCGCGAAAGTGTAATTACAATGGATAAGAGCGGTCTTGAAAATGATTTTTACGCCAACGAGTATTTTATAGTGGGCGACGAAAAGTCAAACGTGCTTTGCTATTACAATCAGAATCTCGGTGTGATAGAGAAAGTTAAGAAAGTGCGTGCATCGGGCATTACTCCGCGAAATGCTGAGCAGAGTTTTGCAATGGATGCTCTTATGCGTTCTGATATTCAGTTGATTACCGTAACAGGCAAGGCAGGCACAGGCAAAACCCTTATGGCATTGGCTGCTGCTTTGGAACAGGCAAAGGGATATGGACAGATTTACCTTTCGCGTCCTGTGGTGGCTCTTGGCGGCAAAGATTTGGGATACCTCCCCGGCAACGAAAAACAAAAAATATCGCCCTATATGCAGCCGTTGTTTGATAATCTGAATGTTATAAAACACGCCCTTGGTGTAAATAGCAAGGCAAGTCAGAGTTTTGATGCCATGATTAAGGAAGAAAAACTATTGATAACCCCGCTTGCATATATCCGTGGACGAAGCCTCTCGAACGTGTTCTTTATTGTTGACGAATCGCAAAACCTTACTCCTCACGAAATTAAGACAATTATCACTCGGGCGGGCGAAGGCACCAAGATGGTTTTTACCGGCGACGTGGAACAAATCGACAGTCCTTTCTTGGATATGCGTTCCAATGGACTTTCGTATCTTGCCGACAAGATGAAGGGGCAAACGCCGTTTGTGCACATCAACCTTACCCACGGCGAGCGTAGCTCGTTGGCGGATCTTGCAAGCCGTCTGTTAGACTAATATTTAAAGGTGTTGAAATGGATTTTGTAACCAACGAGAGATTACAGTTAGCATTTGACTATATAAGTTTTACTGGTCGCAACGTTTTTCTTACGGGTAAGGCTGGCACTGGCAAAACTACCTTTCTTAAACGTTTGCAATCGTTATCGCCTAAGCGAATGATAGTTACATCGCCCACGGGCGTGGCGGCGGTGAATGCGGGCGGAGTAACTCTCCATTCGTTTTTTCAACTGCCGCTGGGTCCGCAAACGCCTGACAGTCAAGCCGAAAACGAGCATAAGTTTTCTAAAATTAAAATAGACATTATCCGCTCGCTCGAACTGCTTGTGATTGACGAGATTAGTATGGTGCGTGCCGACCTTTTAGATTCGGTAGATAAAGTTTTGCGGCGATTTAGGCGTTCCAAAAAGCCATTCGGAGGAGTTCAACTGTTGCTTATCGGTGATATGCAGCAACTTTCGCCTGTGGTGCGTCCCGAAGATGAGGAGATTCTAAAACCTTATTACTCAACGTATTATTTCTTCGGTAGTCTTGCTTGGCAAAAAACCTCGTATGTGTGTATCGAACTCAACCAAATTTTTCGTCAAACCGACAATGAATATATCTCGATACTCAACGCCATACGCAGTGGTGTGGCAGATCAAAATACATTAAAACGCCTTAATACTCGATATATTCCTAATTATCAGCCCGATAAAAACGATGATGTGGTAACGCTCGTTACCACCAACGCCCAAGCCGAGCGTATCAATTCGCTTCATCTTCTCGAACTCGATACCGATAAGCAAACTTTTGATGCTGAGGTAATTGGCGATTTTCCTGAATCGTCGTTTCCTGTGGAAAAGAAGCTTACCCTCAAAGTGGGCAGCGTGGTGATGTTTTTAAAAAATGACACTGGCGAAGAGCGGAGGTTTTTTAACGGAAAAATTGGCCGCATAATAGGTTTCGACTCCGACGGCGTAAAGGTAAAATGCAAAGATTCTGACGAGGATATTTTTGTAAAACCTATGCGTTGGGAAAACAACAAATACACTATTGACCCAGTTACCAAGGAGATAAAGGAAGAAAACGTGGGCACGTTTACCCAAATTCCATTGAAAACCGCTTGGGCTGTTACTATTCACAAAAGTCAGGGTTTGACATTCGACCGATTGCTGCTAAATGCTCGCCATAGCTTTGCCCACGGACAGGTTTATGTGGCTCTCAGCCGTTGCCGCACGCTCGAAGGTTTGGTTTTGCTGCAACCGTTGAACGCCGCCGACGTGATTAGCGACCCAACTATTCAAAATTTTGCGCAAGACGTTGAAAACAACATACCTACGGGCAATGACCTTGCCAACGACCGCCGCACATATTTCTTTAATCTTGTGGCAGATTTGTTTGATTTTAGTAAAATTCACGCCGCTGTGCAAACCTTGCAACATGCTGTTGCCGAGGCAGGTAGTTCGTTTCTTGGCGACAAGTCGCTTTTCGAGGGTGTGGATTCTACCATTTATGCCCAAATGATGACCGTGGCAGAAAAATTCAATGCCGTTATCAACGAAAAATATGGTTCGTTGCCCGACCCTGAGCAGCTGCCCGAACTTGTGGAGCGCGTTACCAAGGGATGCGGTTATTATCAAGACAAGATGGAAGCATTTTTGAAACCGCTTGCCAACGAGTTTGCATTCAACTGCGACGATAAGGCCAAATCTAAACGCATAGAGGAGGCTTTTGAAGAGTTTAAAAAACTTTATTTGGTAAAATATGGCTGCGTTGAAAAGATTAAAGAAGGATTTTCGATAAAACAATATCTCGACACTAAGGCAAAACTTTCGATGGAAAATGTTTCTACCAAAACATCGTTAAGCTCAGCAAATAAGACAGTTAAGTCGGGTAGCAAAAATCCTACACTCTATAAAGCTCTCGTTGATTGGCGTGCCAATATGTCAGACGAGATAGGTTTAGAGCCCGCCGATATAGTTTCGTATCGCACATTGCTTGCAATTTCAGATGCTGTTCCCGCTGAATATAAAGAACTTATCAAAATCAAGGGAATGGGCGGCAACAAAGGCAAGGCTTACGGAAAGCATATTTTTGAAATTGTGTACAAATGGCGAGCTGAAAACGGTTTTGCGGTGGATGAGAATTTGTTTCAAAAGTCGCTTTTCGATGCGCTCTCTACCGAAGAAAAGACCCTTGCGCTCTTTAACAAAGGCAATACCGCCGAACAGATAGCCGAGGAGCGAGGTTTAGCACGTTCCACAGTGTTTGGACATTTGGCTAAGTACGTGGAAGCCGGCGAGATACCGCCCGAAAAAATCATCGGCAAAGAGGTTTATGTAGAAATCGGCAAGTTTATCGACGACAATCCTAAGTTGCGAGGACTCAATGAAATCCGCACTGGTCTTGGTGAAAAATTTTCTTACGACCAAATACGCATTGCTTTGGCAGGCTTTAAAAACGAAAACTAACTATGAATATCGGATTTTTTGAAAATAAATATCTCCGTGATGGCAAACCCGATTTTTCAGTGATTCAAAACGCCATTGCCCGCAACAAGAATATCCAAATGTGGGTACTTCCAGAGGCGTTCGACACGGGTTGCAAAGTTTCGCCCGAAACCAATTTTAATGGCGAAAACAATATCGCGCTCTTTAAACAGTGGGCAACAAAATACAAAACTGCCATTTGCGGAAGTTTTTATATCAAGGATAACAATAAGATTTTCAACCGTTTCTGTGCAGTTTTGCCTGATGGCTCCAAGTATTTTTACGATAAACGCCATCTGTTTGGAAAATTTGAAAAAAAATATGTTACACCCGGTTCAGAAATCATTAGTTTTGAATATTTGGGATTAACATTCCGCCCGATAATCTGCTACGATTTG
Source organism: Bacteroidales bacterium (assembly GCA_016293845.1). Lineage (GTDB taxonomy): Bacteria > Bacteroidota > Bacteroidia > Bacteroidales > UBA3824 > UBA3824. The sequence continues at coordinate 44,690 of JAEDDH010000015.1, forward strand.
CGTTTCCCTGTATGGTGCAGAAATATAGATAATTACGATGTACTTTTGTGCGTATCGCAATGGCCTGTGGAGCGTCTTGGCGACCGTGTTGTGCTATGCAAAGCCCGTGCAATTGAAAATCAGGCATACGTTTTAAACGTTAACGCTCAGGGATTTAGCAAAACAGAAACTCCCGAATACAATCTTGATGTAACCCAGATACGCGGTAGCAAAAGTTGGGTAAAAATCGAAATCACAAAAGATTACATCACCCAAATCCGCTCTGCAAAGAAATATCTTGATGATAAGGATGAATTTTATATACAGTTATGAAAACAAAAATACTATTGATAGCATTGTGTTTGGGCATAGTCCAAAATATCTTTTCGCAAGAATCTAAAGTGGCTGATAATGCGTTTATTGCGGCTGTAAAACAAAACAAATACGAAATTGTGAAATCGCTTTTGCCTAACGTGGCAGGCAAGATAAACTATTATGATATTGATGGTTTTACGGCGTTGATGTATGCCACGGAACATCTCAACGATTCTATTATTCAACTTTTGCTCGATTATGGTGCCGACCCTAACCTCGAAAGTGAAGACAAAAATGTTGTTCCCGCTATTACAAACGTGGTTTTGAGCAATTCACCACGCATTTTGGATTTGATGTTGCAGTATCACGGCAATCCTAATCTTGTGGATTCTGTAAAGTCTTGTTCTTTGCTGCATTACGCTGTCGACAACGGATATTTGGAGTGCGCCGATGTGTTGCTTTTTCATCGCGCTAATCCTAATTTAGTTAGCACTTTGTACAGAGGTGCTTTTGACAGTTATCAGCGAAATCCTTTGCAAGTGGCTGTTAATTATAGCGATACGCTGATGATTCAGTTGCTCTTAGATTATGGTGCTAATGTCAATGCCAAACCCGATAATATCTCTCCGCTTTGTTTGGCAGTTTATCTGAATGATTACGCCACTGCTAAATATCTTTTGAACCACGGAGCGGATGTAAATTTGCCCTCAAAACTTGGCGCACCTATCGTATATTCAGTTATATACGCCGACAGCAAAATGTCGCAACTATTGATAGTTCACGGTGCTAAACTCGATGCCAAAGATTCAGATGGAAACAATCTTGCAACTATTTCGCAACTTTATGAAAAAAGAGAGAATCTTAAATATTTTGAATCGCAGGGTATAAAAAATTCACAACTATTTATCCCATCAGCAGTTACATTATCGTTGGCCGATGAATTTTGCAAAAACGAAAATCGTATGTCGTTCCGCTTGGGTGTTTTAGAATCGCATTTTAATGTGTTGTTGTATATGGGTGTTTCGTTTCGTCCGTCGTACGAAACTGCGTATGTGCAGCGTGGTGACAAATCTTATTGGCAATTGCGCGAAAAACTCACTATGATGCAGATTGGTATCGAAAAACGCATTTCTTTCAAGGCACAACGCCGTCCCGACGTTGGAGCATACGTGGGTTATCAGTTTTCGTATTGTAGCGGTAAATATGATGGCTCTATCGATCAAAAACCTAAGACTCAGGTAATTAATTCGCCATCGATAGGTCTTTACCAACGCTTTTCTGGTATAGGTATCAGTTCAGGCTATCGCTATTATGGCTATGACAACACATTATCTTCACCCAAACACGTAGCTGAAATTTCTATGACGTTTTACATTAATTTTAACCGAGCTAAGGCGTTGAAAATCTAATTAATTATCCCCATCTTTTTCATCAAATAATTTGCATTCAAATTTTTAGAAATGCCGTCTTTGAGTGTATAGTCGAAGATGAGTTCGTCGCCTTGGAACGATATTTCAAAACATTTTGTGTCAATGTTTTGAGGATATGAGGATTTCATTTCGCCTATGTCGATGTCGTGAGTGGCAAACACGCCGTAGCAGTTGTATTTTAAGAGTTTTTCTATGAATTTTCTACTGCCGTCGTGCTTGTCTTTGCTGTTGGTGCCGCGCAGCATTTCGTCTACTATTACAAAAAGTGTTGCCCCGCTTTCGAGTTTTGTGATGATTTTTTGCAACCGTTTTAGTTCGGCAAAGAAGTACGATTCGCTCTCTTGAACGCTGTCGCTTGTGCGTATGCTTGTGAGTATTTCTACTGGCGAAAACTCAAAACTATTGGCACATACGACAGCTCCTAATTGGCTGAGTATAAGGTTTGTGCCAATTGTTCGCAGATATGTGCTTTTGCCTGCCATGTTTGCTCCTGTGAGTATTACAAGGTAATTGCGGTCGGAGAAAGTGATGTTATTTCTAACGCATTTTTCATCTTGTATTAATGGGTGTCCAGCATTTTGGGCGTTGAGAACAAAATGTTTTTCAGTGGGTTTCGGGAAACACCACGATGGATTGTTGAATTTCAGGTTGGCAAGGCTGAACAGAAAATCGTATTCGGCAATAATATCAAACCAACGTTTGATTTCGCCACAGTATTTGCGCTCCCATTTTTCAAATTTTGTATTGATTATCAGGTCGTAACTAAAAATTCCCTGACCAAAGAATGCAATCATCAGATTGTGCCTTTGTTCGTAGCGGAGCGAAATGTTGGCAAGTTCGCCCAATGCCTTAGAGATGGTTTTTGATTTGATTTCGTCGGCATATTTTTCGGGAGTGTTTTCTATATTTTCAATGATGTCAAACAGCGTGTAGTATTTTTTGAATGCCTTGGCGGTTTTTTCAATCTTGTTGCTCAAAGCATTGGTTTTCTTGCTGTTAAACGAAAAAATTGCAAGTTGCGTTAAGAACAGAGCCGACGGAACGTATACGCTAATTATATCGAGCGAGGAAAGTATTATTGCCGATAATGTGCTAATAATCATTACTATGGCTATAATTTTCCAAATAGGAGAATTGGTAAAGTAGTATTCTGCTTGTGATATGTTTTCGATGGATTTTTCTGTAATATCTTCATCGTACATTCTACCCTCGGCAATGAATTGTTGACGTGCGTCAACATTGTTTTCAAAAATAGTAGTATTGCGTTGAGTTTCAAGTATTTGGTTGATATTTTTGGTGGAATTGATAAATCCGTCGGCAAGTCGGAGGTAGCCGCCTTTGGTTATTGTGCGGTTTACCTTTTGGAAAATTGACTTGTTGCCAAAAATGTCTAAATCGTTTGTGAAAGGGTGGGAGGGGTTGATAAATTCATCACCGCCATCAAAGTCTGAGTTGTCGTTGTCTAAGGCTTTTAATTCGCTGGCGTTTATATCGCGGAGGTTTTTGTTGATTTTCTTTTGGTATTGATATTTAGCGTTTTTCTTTACAAAAAATAAGAAAAAGATTATAGTAGCAATTATCACCGCAGTCATTATTACCATTGAATAATTAGCAGAAATAATGGCTAATGCCGTTCCTCCCACAAACGATAATCCTCTGAGTATATTTGTGTTACGCTCTTTTTTGCGGAAAGTTTCGTATTTCTCGGAAAATATATTCAGCCTTTGGCTGTAAAAATCTTTAAGTTCGGTGTGGTTCATTTTGTTTTTTGGTGCAAAGATAACATAATGGAATCTTTTTTTAGCATATTTAGTTTTAATTGTTTATTTTTGCATACAGGAAACTTTGTAAATTAATTCTTGTGATATGTCGTTGATTTCTAAAATAAAGGCGATGAGTTGGAAAGCAAAGATTTTTTCTGTTTTGGGAATTTTGCTTATGGTGGTTTTGCTTACTAATTGCAAACTAATAGGTTATGGCATTACACAAGGTCTTGGGCAACTTAGAATGGTGCGAAATGCCGTGCCTATCGACACTTTGCTCAACGATCCTTATTATTCCGATTCGCTTAAACAAAAACTGCTTTATATCAAAGAGATACGTAAGTTTGCAATCGATAGCATTCATCTCAAAGATTCTGACAACTACAATGCCGTGTTCGACCTCAAAGGTCAGCCCACGGCATACGTGGTGCAAGCTTGCGAAAAGTACGCTATGAAAAAATATCTTTGGAAATTTCCCGTGGTGGGCAAACTGCCATATAAAGGTTTTTTTGATAAAGCAGATGCCGAAAAGGAGGCTAAACAACTGCAAGACAATGGATATGATACTCGCATTGTTAATCCCGGCGGATGGAGCACTATGGGTTGGTTTAAAGACCCTATCCTGTCGAGTATGCTGCGAAAAGATGAGGCAAACCTTGCTGAATTGATTATTCACGAACTTACTCACAGCACAATTTTTGTTAAGGACAACAGCGAACTCAACGAAAACATTGCCGATTATGTAGGCGAAAACGGTGCGGTGCTCTACCTTAAATCAAAATATGGTGCTGATTCTCCATTGATTACACGTTACAAAAACTCTATTGAGGATAATCTTACGCTTGCTAATTATTTCTTGCATTCTGCCAAAGGTCTCGATTCGCTTTATAATACCGACGGTTTTAAAAATCTTCCAGATTCGCTCAAAGATATTGAAAAACAGCGTTTTATTGGCTATATAATAGATGGTATAGATAGCGTTGGTTTCAAGGCGTTTGACCCCACTAAAATCAAGAAAAACACATTACGCAATGTAAATAATACTTTTTTTACAGGCTATATGACCTATTACAACAAGAAAGATACACTCCGCGACCAATGCATCAATCAGTTTGACGGCGATTTTCTCCGTCATTTACACTATCTTAAGCAGGAATATGGTCGGTAGTTTAATAATAAGTTAACGCCTATTGGCTTATCTTTTCAACCGCACCACTCAGACTCTTTCGCAAAACGCCAATCAGCAGGCTGCTAATGCCGATAGCATTGTGCAGTCGATGGCTCATATCTCTGACGAGATCGTCGCAATGCCGATGTTTCAAAACAAACCGGCAAGATTACCAGAAAGAGGCGAAACTATGTTAACGCCATCAGCAAGGCTCAAGAAGAGAGTTTCAATGCTGTTAAAGATATTTCTGAAAAATTCGACATTATCAACGATATTGCTTTCCAAACCAATATAATAGCATCGACAAAAATGTGTTGCCTTCAAACACCTTGAATGCCTCTGCCGGTACAAATTTTGACCGAATGTGGCTTTGTGATTATCTGTATGATGATCTTCGTGATGACAACAGCACTCTTCATGCTTGTGGTCATGCTCGTGGTCATGCTCATGATTGTCAGCTATTTTGCCTTGGCTATCTTTGTCGAGTTTGTTTACTATTGTGCCACCAAACAGAGCGGTTATTAATGCGGCAATGGGGCGGATAATTGCGTAAGCCACACCCATAAGGCTTGACCAAAAAGTGTGGCGTAAAGCACCGAACGAAAGTTGGGTTTAGCAAGGTATTTTGAGTAATACTGTTGCGGAATAAATGCGTGCATAAGTCCTGCCAAAAGGAATCCCAACAGCAGGTAGGGCGACATTTCGTTGATAATGTGAATGATTTCTTCCATAATGTTTGTGTTTTTAATTATTATTATGCCGCAAATTTATGGTGGAAGTTTTGCAACTGAAATGCAAATTGCAATAATACCCACATTTAGGTATATACAAAAAAATCCGATAGGGGGACATCGGATTTTTTGCGGAGGTTAATAGTATTAACTTAAGGTTGCGTAAAAAACTAAAACAATAAAAATATGAATATGAGTGTGTTTAAATGATGTTATTTGAGCTATAGTTTCCTTTCCTTATGCTTTTTTGCTTGCTTATGTTGTTTTACTGATGTGTTTATATCGCTTTTTTTATCGTTTTAAGTATTGAAGTAATGTTTCTTTCTTTTTACGCCACAAAGATATGTCGATTATTGATTCATGCCACCTATTCATTTTGTTCATTTTGTGAATGAATGTTAATTTTTTTGTAACTCTTTGGTACTCAATAATCCACAAGCAGCAAAAATATCTTCACCTCGCGAAGCGCGAACGGTAGCGGTGATGTTTTTGTCGTTTAGTATCTCTTGAAATTCGCGTATGCGGATTTCGGGCGAGGATTCAAATTCGCTTCCGGGGTGAGCATGATGGCGTATTAGGTTTACTCGGGCGGGTATTCGGTCGAGAATTTTTACTAATTGGCGTGCATGTGCGGGTGTGTCGTTAACGCCTTTTATCATTATGTATTCTGCCGAAAACCTGCGCTGATGGCGAAAATCGTATTTTTTTACTATCTCTAATACTTTGCTGAGTGGGTTTGTGTTTTCGATTGGCATTATTTCGGCTCGCTGTTCGGCAAATGGATTGTGCAGACTTACGGCAAGATGCACTTCGGTTTTTTCAATAAAATCGGGTAATTGCTTGATAATGCCTACTGTAGACACCGTAATGCGTCGTGGACTCATAGCAAATCCGTATTCGGCGGTGAGTATCTCTAAGGCATTAAGCAAATTTTCAAAGTTGTCTAATGGTTCGCCCATGCCCATAAACACAAGGTTGGTGAGTGTACTATATTCTGGAATGCTAACTATTTGATTTAAAATTTCTTGTGTAGAAAGATTTCCGCCAAAACCTTGCAATCCTGTGTTGCAGAATTTGCAGCCCATTTTGCAGCCGGCTTGAACCGATACACAAAGTGTGGCGCGGTCGCGGTCGGGTATGTAGGCGGCTTCGATAAAACGATTGTTGCAAACTCGGAAAAGATATTTCTTTGTGCCGTCGACCGAAACTGTTTCTTTTTCAGGAGGATACATTCCAACACTGAATTCTTCTTCTAATTGAGCTCTCACCTTTTTAGAAAGGTTGGTCATTTGCTCTATTGAAGAAACGTTTTTTTTGTAGAGCCAGTCGGCTATCTGTTTAGCCACAAACTTAGGTGCGCCTATGCGAGATGTGGTTTCTGTTAATTGGCTGAGTGTTAGCCCTAAAAGTGTTTTTTTATCGTCCATTTTTGTTGTTTCGTCGGTAAAATTCTCCAAAATTTTCTTTCTTGTAGGCTTCTTCGCAGTAGTATTGCAATATTATTTTGTAAATAGTAGCGTTGAAATAGTCGTTGATTCGTGCTATATACTGCCGTTCTTGGTTGAAGAAGAATATTGATGGAAAGGTGTAGTTGTTGTTCATCAATGCGCCGGTGAGTTGGTGAGGCATGCCTGTTCCCGAACCCACAAATGTTTGCCCAAGGATTCTAACTGTATCTTGCGAAGCTCCGTAAAATTTTACAGGATAGTAGTTTTTGTTGATATAATTGCAAACTTCGCTGTTTTTCATTACGGTGTTGATTATATTGCCTGATATAGAGTAATTTACACCTTGAGGATAAAAATCTAACCAAAGGTTTATTAATATTGGTTTGGGCTCTTTTTCGGCTTTTTGGAATGCTTCTTCAATGCCGAGCCATTCAATTTTTCCCGAAGTGTCGGGCATATCTGTCTCTTTGTTTTTTTTCAGTTCGTCGGCATAAACACTTGGAAATGTGTACATAAAGTCTTTGCGGAAACTTTCTGGGTCGGAGTTTCGGCTTACATTTTCGGCAAAATATACCAATAGTGGCTCAATGTCTTTTGGCTCCATGTATCCCGGAATTGGCATTGTGTTGGTATCACGGTCGATATACACAATGGTAGGATAGGAGAGTCGACCTTCTAACAATTTGATTGCAAGTTCGTTAACCTTACCGTTGCTTTTATATTCTTTGTTGCGGAATTTTATGGTATCGGATGTTTCGGCATCAAACCTAATAGGATAAAAATTACGGTTGATATAATTTGCAATTCCTTGATTATTAAAGGTTACCGCACTCATACGCTTGCACCATCCGCACCAATCGGTGTATACATCTATCAAAAACGGGCGATGATCAGCACTGTCGAGTTTTTCTGCCTCGGCAAATGTCAGCCATTTTACTGCATCTTGTTGAGCCACAAGATTTTGTGCGCAAATTATTAGTAATGCCGTTATTAATGATTTTATTTTCATGCTACTATTATATATAAGGTGTGATTATGCCAAAAAAAACGCCGTATTTAGCGGCGTTATTGTAGAGTGTAAGGTTTTTTAACTTTTAGCGAGTTGTCATTACAAGGCGGAATCCTGTAAATGGGTTGGGAAGTTTTTCGATTCCCGGTTCGTCGTCGGCAGCAATTTGCATATAGTAGCCGTAGCTATGCCACGAACCTCCTTTAACTTTGCCGTCTGCGGTCATTTCGGCTGCGTTGCCAGCCATTTGAAAAATGCCGTATTTGTTTGGTGCAAAGGTTTTAACAGGTACTAACGCTGTTTGATAAAGCACGTTGTTGTCGAGAATTTCCACTTTTCCTGTTTCTTTGTTGATGCGGATGTTTTCTTCGCCAACTATGTGAAAATTGGCATTTCGTTCGCCTTTCTTGTCGCGCAAGAATTTGCCTTCCCATGGATAGAGGGCGTTTTCGATGCCACCTGCGGCTGCTACAATCCATTCGCTTTCGGTAGGAAGACGAAATTCGGCATTGTTGTATTTGGCGTTGTTGTATGCTGCATACAATTTTGTAAACCAAAGGCAGAATGTTTCAGCCGCCTCTTTGGAGATATTAACCACAGGATAATCGTTCCATTTTGTGTCGGTGTGGTAGGTTTTTGCGGTGGATTCAAAAGCTTCGCTGATGCGCATCCATCCTTCGCCATCCACTTTGCAAGATTCGTAGATATCGTTTAAACCGTTGTCTTTCAAATCTTTGAGAAATGCGTTGTAAATACCGTTGGTTGTTTCTACCACCGAAATGAAGTATCCGCCTGCCGAAACGTTTTTGTCTACCGACTTGTATGCGCTCTGACCAACGTATTTCATTCCAGCTTCTATGTTCTTGATACTGTTGAGGTTTGCAGCTACCGACTTGTTAAAGTCAATTTTGTCTAATCCATTCTGTCCAAAACAGATGGTGGTGCAACACAAAACGGTTGCTAACATAATTAATTTCTTTATCATATCGTGTGTCTTTAATTAAAACTCTAATTTTTGAATATGCAAATTTCTTGCAAAATACTGAGATATAAAAATCTTTTTATATTTTTGTGTCAAAATTTTTAACAAAAAACATAATGTCAGAAAAAAAATCATTGGAGACTGTTTGCATACAGTCGGGTTGGCAGCCTAAAAGCGGTGATCCCCGTGTGTTGCCTATCTTTCAGAGCACTACTTTTAAATACGAAAACACGGCAGCTATGGCCGATTTGTTTGATCTCAAAGCTGAGGGTTATTTTTACACCCGTTTGCAAAATCCTACCAACGACGCCGTGGCTGCCAAAATAGCTGACCTTGAAGGCGGCGTGGCTGCCATGCTCACTTCGTCGGGTCAGGCGGCAAGCTTTTATGCTGTTTTTAACATCTGCGAGGCTGGCGACCATTTTGTAAGCAGCAAAAATATCTACGGAGGCACTTACAACCTGTTTCTTGTAACTATGAAAAAACTTGGTATTGAGTGCACTATGGTGGATTCTGATGCTTCGGAGGAAGAAATCTCAAAGGCATTCCGCCCAAATACTAAGTGTCTTTTTGCTGAAACTATCTCTAATCCCACTTGTCATGTGCTTGATTTTGAGAAGTTTTCGCGTATTGCAAAAAAACATGGTGTGCCGTTGATTGTTGACAACACTTTTGCTACTCCTATCAACTGCCGTCCGTTTGAATGGGGTGCTGATATCGTAATTCACTCTACCACAAAGTATATGGATGGTCATGCCCTTGCTGTTGGCGGATGTATAGTAGACAGTGGCAATTTTGATTGGGAAAAATATGCCGACAAGTTTCCCGGACTTACTCAGCCCGATGAGTCGTACCACGGTTTGGCTTACACCAAGGCTTTTGGCACAAAGGCTTTTATCACCAAGGCTACTGCTCAATTGATGCGTGATTTGGGTTCTATTCAAAGTCCTATGAATGCATTCTTGCTCAATATTGGTCTCGAAACTCTTCATCTTCGTGTTCCCCGCCATTGCGAAAATGCTCAAAAGGTGGCAGAATTTCTTGAGAACCATCCCAAAATTGCGTGGATTAGCTACAGCGGCTTGAAGAGCAGTCCTTATTACCAACTTGCTCAAAAACAATTTGATGGCGGACGTTCGTGCGGTGTGCTTTGCTTTGGAATCAAAGGCGGACGCGAAGAATCTATCAAGTTTATGGATAGCTTAAAATTGGTTGCCATAGTAACGCACGTTGCTGATGCCCGTTCTTGTGTGCTTCACCCCGCAAGCCATACACACCGTCAGCTCACCGACGAACAGCTGATTGCAGCCGGCGTTCAACCCGATTTGATTCGTTTTTCGGTGGGCATCGAAAATGCCGACGACATCATTGCTGATGTTAAACATGCATTAGATAAAATTTAGTTTGGCAAAATTCTGATAAAGTCAAGTTATATTAAAGACATTTAATTTATTAAAAAACTAAAATTAAACCACATGAAAAAACTTTATATACCATCAGCATTATTGGCAGTTGCATTGTGGCTGCCAACATCGGTGCAAGCGCAGGAGCCTGATATGTTTGACATCCTTGCCAACTATATCAACGATGAGCAAAATTCTTCGCTGGTAAGGCTTCAAGAAGATATAGCCAAGGGAGAAAAATATGTATCTCAGGCCGAAGCTTCCGACAAAACTAACGCTAAGTTTCTCAACAGTAGCAAAAAAGGCAAGCTCAAAAAAGGTGAAAAAAAATCTGCCGAAGCTAAATCGTTGCGAATCAAGGCTACTAAACTCTACGAAAAATCGTATTCTGCTCTTTACGATATTTACAAAGAGGTTATCGAAAATAGCGAATTTATTTACCACAACGATAAAAGTCAGGCAGAATCGTATTTGAGCGATGCCGAAAACGATATTCAAGACGGTTCGGCAAAACTTTCGCCTTACGGAAAACTTACCGCTAAAAACCTCGAAACTAAAACTTACAGCACTCTTAAGGCTGATATGGCTTCGTGCAAATCGAAATTTCAAAGCGCTGGCGAAAACTGCTACAATGCTCTGAAACTTCTTAAAACACAAGATGAGCGTAAATCTCAGGAGCAAGCTGCCGAACAAGCTTTTTGGAACTCTACCGTTTCGATTAACACTATCGATGCTTACAAAAAGTACATTAGCAAATATCCCAACGGCAAGTATGTTAGCGAGGCTCAGCGTCGTATTTCTAACTTGCAAAATGCCGGCAAGCAACGCAGAGTAACTTCAAATAATCCCGACGAAGGACTTGCTTACCGTATCCAGATTTGCGCCGACAAACGTAAATGGAGCCAAAGAAAACTTCAACGGTTGTATAAGGGCAATCTTAAAATTGACGAGCGTCAGGTGGACGGTTACTATAAATATTGGATTGGTTGCTATCGTAGCTACGAAGAGGCTCAATCTGCCGAAATGGGCATGAATCTTAAACAATCGTTTATTGTATGTTTTAACGATGGTCAACAAATTCATGTTACCCAGGCTCAGCAAATTGAAGCTAATCTTATCGATTAATCAGTTTCATTTGTTTATATAAAATAAAAAACCGCCGGAAGTAATTTTCCGGCGGTTTTGTTTTTGTCATACAGTGGATATCTAAATTTATCTTTTCAATGATAATCAGTAGAATTAATCTACTATTCTCAAATCATAACCATACGTCTTAAATAAGATTTTGACCTATATTATGATTAGATTTCAAAAGCTAACAGAGTGATGTCATCGGTTTGCGGTTTGTCGCCCTTCCAATCATAAATAAAGTTTGTAAGAGCGGTTTTTTGACGTTCAAACGGAAGTGTTGAAAACTCTAATATTTTGTCTTTAAAGTTTTTAGACATGATTTTGCGGTTAAGTGCGCCGCCGTTTTGATCGGTACAACCGTCGGAATAGAGATAAATCTTATCGTTTTCTTGCAATTGTACCATTGTGCTCGAAAAGTTCTTATCTAAAATATAGTGTCCGATGGGCATTGTGTCGCCCTTGATTGTGAGAACTGCACCATCGCGAACCAATACCATAGAACGTTGTGCGCCAGCATAATATCCTAAACGGGTGTTTTCGTTGTAGATTAATAGGGCAATATCTATACCGTCGTTGCGGAGTTTACCTTCTTGATCAAGTCCGAGTGCTGATCTCACTTTTGTGCGGAGTGCGTCGAGGATTTCGCCCGGCATTATGTCGTGACCTTTTTGGTCGTTGATAAGTTCGTTTAAGAACGACAGACCCATACTTGCAAGTATAGCACCCGGAACGCCGTGTCCTGTGCAATCGCCCATTGCTGCAATTATCTGATTATTAACCTTTTTGGTAAAGTAAAAGTCGCCTCCAACAATGTCTTTTGGTTGATATATTACAAAGTAGTTTCTAAAAATAGAATAATTAGGTGCAACGGCTTGAATCATAGCGGTTTGCAATTGGCTTGCGTAGTTTATTCCGGCGGTAAGCTGTTCGTTGGCTGTGGTTACTTCGTGGTTGCGAAGTTCGAGAAGCACTTTTTGAGCAGCTAAGTCGTCGTTGATTGTGCGAAGTTGGTTGTTGAGTCTGCTAACCTTTTCGCTCTGAACAATCAATTCTTCTTTTTGTTGTTGCAAGGTGTCGTTTTGCACAAGCATCTCCTCTTTTTGAGTGGCAAGTTCGGCGTTGAGCATTTTGAGACTGTCTTTTTGTATAAAAAAGTCTTCCATCATCCGCGAAATTACTCCAAATTCGTTGGTTTCGGATTTTAGAGGTACAATGCTGTCGGTTTTTTCTGATTTAAACGATTCGTCAATTTGCGAAAGCGGTTTTGTTACCTTCACCTTGACGTAAAGCATTATGGCAAAGAATATTCCGAGGCATAAAAATGCAATCAGTAGGAATATAGGCACAGATTGGTTCAACTGTTTCGACAGCATATCTTCGTAGCAAAAACACATATATGCCACGTGCTTGTTGGTGTAGTCTACAAGTTCGCGATTGGTAACAGCCATCGGAGCAACAGCCTTAACTGTGTCGGCGTAGGCTTTGTCATCTTGGGCAAATGTCATATACATACCACCGAGGGCTATGCTCATAAGGTTGATATCTTCTTCGGCAATCTCTTTTACAAAAATCATATAGCCCCGTGGTTTTTCGTTGCGGCTGTTGATGCTGGCTGCCGACACAAGGCACGAGCAGAAATATACAAAGTGCTTGCCTTCAAACTTAGCATAAAAATGCGGAAACAGCTCTTTGGTAAAGAGGTTTCCCATATCTGCACCTGCAAACGGATAGAATGGTATGTTTTCCATTCCCGCTGCTCGGTTTTCGTATTTGATGATGCCAAGAGTGTCGAACATTCCCACGGCGGCGGCCTTGTATCCATCAATCATATAGCCGATATTGTCGTCGAGCCATTTTTTGTTGCCTTCGCACATAGCCTGGTAGCACTCGTCCCAAGCAGAGTTGTCGTGCACAATGTTGGTGTATTGATGGTAGGTAACGCTTAATATTCGGTCGATAAGCAGTTCTTTATTTTTTTTGGAGTATTCGCGCACGGCGTTTAACTGCTTGTATTGAAACATATAATAAAGTATCAATGCAATAATCATTATTACAGCGCCTAATAGTGCCACGCGTAATATGCCCGATTGTACCGTCTTGGAGTTCATATATTTTATATAATGATGCGTTCTATTTTTTCTTTTTTAACATTTCAAGTATACAAAAAATAATCCAAGAAGTATCAGATTTTGAGGTTTTTTTTCTTTTTTTTCACGAACATCATCGCCACACAGGGCGGCTCGATGTTAGTGGTTACAGAAATACCGTCTTTCAGACGGTTAGAGGAATTTTTTAAAATTGGTTTGCAATGTGAATGATAAATAATCCGGATTTGTTGATGTGGATTTCTTCTTTGGTTGATTATGGAGAAGAAGTTTTTCGTATTTGAATATGTCTTGCAAAAATGTGTTGCTGCTTTTGTCTCCAAAATTCTTTCTAATGTACTTTGATCTTTGGCGTAAGTTGGGCAACGCTTCAGGAAACCATTTACTTTCATACTGCTTCGGCAATTTGTTCGTTAGTAGTAGCGAATCCGAATTCATCGTTTAGTGCCTTAAAAAGTTCTTCGGTGGTAAGGTAATTACCCATAGAGATTTGTCGGTGTCCTTCTTCGGCTTTGGCTATAAGTTCTTCGCGAGTGTAGGCTCGGAGTTCGTCTTCGATGTTTTCTTCATTGAGAGAATTTACTATCGATTGTGGATATTTGGAAACTTTGGCAAGTATCTCTTCGCTGTTGATGCCCATTAATATGTTTATGGCATCAAGTTAATATTTTATGATGCAACACTTGTGCCGAGAAATAATCACCTCTCCACATTGATAACCACCATTTCTGGTCGGCAGGTGGTGCGTATCGGAGGTCCCCAGGTGCCGTAGCCTGACGAAACGTAGTAGTCGGTGTTGGTGCGGCGGTGCTGTCCAAACGAACATTCGTAGATGTCTGAGGTGATGAAGTTTAGCGGCCACAACTGTCCGTGGTGGGTGTGCCCCGATAGTTGGAGGTCGATGCCTGCTTGCTCGGCTTCTTCTAAGTGGTATGGCTGATGGTCTACATTGATGAGGTAGTTGGAGTGGTCGATATTTTTAACTATGGTTTCAAACGGTTTGCGCCCAACGCGTTTGCCTGCTGGATAGGGACCCGCAGAACGGTCTTCGCGACCAATAATTGTTACTCCAAGGGGCAGTTGCGCTGTGGAATCGCGTAGCACCGTTACGCAGTTTTTTTTCATAAATTCGTCGGCAGTGTACACATCGCCAATCCATTCGTGATTGCCATTAACAGCAAATATACCGTAGCGTGTGTTGATGGTATGGAGTATCGAATCGGCGTGGCTGTAAAGTACTGGCGTGGGGTTGCCGTCAAAAAAGTCGCCTGCAATTACCACAAAATCAGCATCTTCGGCGTTGATTCGGTTGGCAAGAGTGTTAAAAAACTTGTCGCCGTTTACCTGACCTAAGTGTACATCGCTGATTAATACAAACTTAAATGGTCGTTCGATATTCTTGTTGGTGTGCAATGTGATTTCGCGGCGTGTGGGGTTGTGGGCGTTGAAATAGCCGATGATGAGGATTAGTGCGCAGACAATTCCGCCAACTGTGGCAAAAAGTTCTGCCTTGGCATCGCCGGGTTTGTAGCGGAATGTTAGCCATTCTGCCTTGAATGTCAGCGCATTGATGCCGCGTGCTATGTCTATTACCAAAAATATTAGAAATAGGTAGAGTGTGGCGGCGAGCATCCAATTGCCTGTGGTTACAAAAGGCTGCGACAATACTAAGTGGTTTCGCTGTAATGCGAATCCTGCGAAAAAACTTGCGCACAACACTATATATAATATACGCACTGCAATTCCCCAACCTGTGTTGGCAAGTGGCATAGCGCACCGCATTCGGGTGTAGATGTAAAAACACGCTCCAAAATAGAGCCCTACAAAAAATATCAAAAAGAAAAACATACTACGCATAATTAATTGATTACTATTGCACTCCTTTCATCATTTTTTTCAACAGCGGGCAGAGTGCAAAAAGTATTATTGATGCTGCTCCTGCCATTATTGCAAAGAGCATAAAAAATTCGGTAAGGTTGGTGATTTCAAAACCGAGAAACGCTTTGGTTTCGCCATTGGAACCGGGAAGTAGGGTGGCTAATTTACCTGCCAAAATGTTTGATGCTGCGTTGCTCATAAACCATACACCCATCAACAATGAAGCAAGACGTGCAGGCGAAAGTTTGTTAACCATCGATAGCCCTATGGGTGAGAGGCTTAACTCGCCAATTGTGTGTATAAAGTAAAGAGCAAAAAGCCACCACATCGAGGCTTTTGCGTTGGCATCCAAACCGTGAGTTCCAAATGCAATTACCACATATCCAAGGGCTAAGAGCATTAAGCCGATAGCCTGTTTTGCTGGTGAAAAAGGTTCTATTTTTTTATTAGCCAAAAACTGCCACAGCATTGCCATAATGGGTGCAAAGCAAACCACTACAATTGGGTTGATTGATTGAAACCAAGTTGTGGGCATTTCCCAATCGCCAATGGTGCGGTCGGTGTGTTGGTCGGCAAACAGTGTGAGCGATGAGCCAGCCTGCTCAAACGCACTCCAAAAGAAGATTACAAACACTGCTATAATATAGATAACTCCGATGCGGCTTTTTTCGTCTTTGGTGAGTCCGCGGTCGGTGATGATAAATACGGGCAATGCAAGCGAAATTGAGTAGATTGCAGCCGAGATGTAATCGTCGAAACTTTCTGACCCTATTGAGAATAGCACAAACATAAGCGCTGCTCCAAGAATGCACCCCCAAAGACGTAACGGTGAGTTTTTAACTTCTTCTTTGTCTTGATGGTGCGCAACTGCCTCTTGATGAGCCAGTTCGTCTTTTGCGTGACGGAGTTCGCTCTGTGCGGGCGGAAGTCCTATTTGTAATCCGTCGGGAGTTTTTAAGTATTTGTCTTTGAATAACCAGAATACGAGAATCGAAAGTATCATTGCCACACCGGCGCAGAAAAATCCCCATTTAAAGTTGCCGGGGTTTGTCCAGTTGCCTTCGCCGAGAGATCCGCAGATGAGTGGTGCGATGAATGCTCCCACGTTGATACCCATATAGAATATAGTGAATGCCGAGTCTTTGCGGCTGTCGGTTTTTTCGTAAAGGTCGCCCACCATTGTAGAGATATTTGGCTTAAAAAATCCGTTGCCCAAGATAAGACAAACAAGACCTGTGAACATCAAAAATAGCGATATTCCGTTGTCGACATTTGGGTCGATTGCTCCGCCTTCCACCGAAATTGATTTGTTGACAAAGCACGCTGAGGCAAACATAAGAAACTGTCCCACAGCCATTATCAAACCTCCAAAAATTATGGAGCGACGGTTGCCCCAGTATCTATCGGCAATGTATCCGCCAAGAAGTGGTGTCAAGTAAACAAGTCCGGTGTAAGATCCGTAAATTTCGGATGCTCTTTCGTTGGTAAAAAATGCTGCCACAAGGTAAAGCACAAATAATGCTCTCATACCGTAATAACTGAAACGCTCAGCCATTTCGGTAACAAACAAAAGGTAAAGTCCTTTTGGGTGTCTGTTGTTGCTCATATTATTGTTTTAAATTTTTTTTAATGTTAATGAAATCGGCGCAAAATTATAAAAATCTTAATTTCTTAATACTGTGTTTCGCTGAAAAATGTACCTTTGCACTTATTAAATACGTAAAATTTTGATATGATGAAACCCACTTTATTAGTATTGGCCGCCGGTATGGGAAGCCGTTATGGCGGTTTGAAACAGATTGACAAACTTGGTCCTTCGGGACAAACTATTCTTCAATATTCGGCTTTTGACGCTGCCCGTGCAGGTTTTGGCAGGGTTGTGTTCGTTATCCGCCGCGACATCGAAAAAGATTTCAACGAACTTGTATTGCCCAAAGTGCGTCAGCATTTGCCCGCTGAATATGTTTTTCAAGATAAAACCGACCTCCCCGAAGGCTTTACATTGCCTGCCGACCGCGAAAAACCGTGGGGGACAGGTCACGCCATCCTCGCCGCTCGTAACGCCATCAAAGAGCCGTTTGCAGTTATCAACGCCGACGATTTTTATGGTAAGGAGGCTTATCAAACTATCTGCCAATATTTTAGCACTCTAAAAGATGCCGACCAAAATAAATATTGTATGGTGGGTTATCCCGTAACCAACACACTTTCAGATTACGGCACAGTATCGCGCGGAGTATGCACCACCAACGCCGAGGGCAATCTTGTTGACGTGGTAGAACGCACCAAAATTATCCGCGAAAATGGCAAAATCGTGTTTATCGAAGGTGAAACCAAAACCGAAATTGCTGAATCTTCGCCTGTTTCGATGAACTTCTGGGGTTTCACTCCGTCGTTTTTCGGCTATTTGCAACGCGATTTTGTATCTTTCTTAAAGGAAAATATTTCAAAACCCAAGGCAGAATTTTTGATTCCCACTGTTGTTGACGGATTGATCAAGAGCGGAACTGTTACTTGTAAAGTGCTCACCTGCAATGCTAAATGGTTTGGTGTAACATACAAGGAAGACCGCCCCATTGTGGTTCAAAAATTTGCCGACCTTACCAAAGCCGGCGAATATCCCGAGGAGTTTTAAAACCTTGCCCCAAGGGTAAAAACATTGGTTCTGTACTCGTAACTGTTGGTGCTTGCGTCCATAAAGGCATAGTCGAACGAAAACCTCGAAACCTTTATGCCCGCACCCAACGAGGGTACATAACTGTACGTGCGTGAGATATATAAGTGATTGTTTTTCATGAAGTCGGATATTCCAAAACGCACAAACGCCATATCCATAAACGAAACTTCTAATCCCGCGCAAGGATTAACGCAGGCAAAATCGCTGCGAATAAGATAGTTGCGTTTTCCATCAAATGTAATTTCCGAACCAATTTCGCCCATAAAGGCAAACTTGCCCAAATGCAGAGTGTATGCCGCCGACCAAAGAATCGACGGTGCGGTTTGCTCTACGCTGTTTTCGGGAATGCTGTTGCCTGTGGCAAGGTAGATGCTGTCAAATTTATCTTTGTTGATATTCCACACGTCGAAAGTGGTGGTGGCGTCGCGCAAAACTATCCCAGCGGCAAAATCTCGCTTTTTGTACGATGCGGCAAGGTCGATTCCAAATCCGTATGCGCGGGCAAACGAACCTTCCATTCGGTAAATCAGTTTTACATTTGCCCCTGCCGAGAGTCCCGGGATACGTGCAATTTTTCTGCCCACCGAGAAAAACAATGCGTAATCGGCTGTGGAAAAATATGTTATGCGCAAATAATCTGGTTCGCCGTTTTGGTCAAACAAATAAATTGTGTTTTGAATATCATCCACTCCAAGCCTCAAAAACGACATTCCTACCGACGTGAGCGAATCGGTTTGATAGCATCCTGCGGCAAAATCGTATTGAGCCAAACCACCAAAATAAAAACTATGAGTGGCGCAAATATCCGTTTTGTAGCCTTTTGGCGCAGAAAGGTTGGCTGGATTCCAATATCCTGCCGCTGCTCCCGATGTAGAAGCCGCCGTGCCTCCGCCCAACGCTTGTTCTCTGCCGCCCGTGCCGATGTTTAAAAAATCGTTGACGTATTTTGCTACTTGCGCAGACGCTGTTTGTGCCGTTACTATTATTGCTACTATTATAAATAAGATGTACGCTGTTTTGGCCATCTTCTACTATTATCAATTTTTTTACAAATTTAGAAAAAAATTTTTTACAATCCTTTTGCAAAATGGTCTTATATTTGCACGTCGAAAAGTGAAATTTACATAACAGTAAAAAAATATGTCGGGAATAATCTCAAAATTGAAATTTGTGCCGAGTATGATCACCTGCACAAGTGCCTTCTGCGGAACAATGGCAACAATTTTTGCCTTAGACGGTGAACAAAGCCTTGTTTATGCTTCGTATTTTATTTTGTTGGCAAGCCTCTGTGATTTTAGCGATGGATTTGCGGCTCGCCTTCTTCATGCTCAGAGCGAACTTGGCAAACAACTTGACTCACTTGCAGATGCAATAAGTTTTGGAATAGCACCAACTGCAATAATGTATGCCCTTTTGCGTCAGGCTATGCACCTGAGAGGGGCGTTGATATCGTTCGACGGTGTGCAGATTGCAGTGCTTGCCTGCTCAGCCATTATTATTATATGTTCTATCCTCCGCCTTGCAAAATTCAACATCGACCCTGAACAGAGTTACGGTTTTAAGGGTCTCGCAACACCTGCCAACGCTCTGTTGATTGCGTCTATTCCGCTGATTCAGGCTATGGAACTCGAAGATTTTTGGCTCTACAACGTTTTAAAAGATTGCATTAGTTCTGCTGTCGACACCAAACTGATGCTTGGATTAATTGGTTTGCAAGTGTTTGTTTTAGACCGAGTTGCATATCTTCTTCCATTGTGCATCATTTTTGCACTTCTGATGATTACCAATCTGCCAATGTTCTCGCTCAAAATGAAGAGTTACAAGTATAACAACAACAAGTTGGTTTACAACTTTTTGATTGTTTCTGCATTGTTGCTCATAGTTTTGCAATGGGTTGCAGTGCCGATAATATTTATCATGTATGTGATAGTGTCGTTTGTAAGGTGGCTTGTTAACCGCAAAAAAACTGCTACCGTTGAGCCTGTTGAGCATTAAGGTAGTAATGGCAAATCTCCGTTAGTCCACATTCTTTGCACTTAGGATTTCGAGCCATGCACACATACCGCCCGTGAAGAATGAGCCAATGATGTGCGCGTCCTAAAATGTTATTATCAAAACCCTCTTCGAGTTGTTTTTCGGCTTGGAGAGGGTTTTTGGCATTTTTGGTGAGGCCTATTCGCGCCGCCACTCTGAATACATGCGTATCTACTGGCATCACCTCCGCACCGTAAAGCACCGACGCAACCACATTTGCTGTTTTTCTACCCACTCCGGGGAGAGTTTCAAGTTCTTCAACTGTTGTGGGCAATGTACCGCCGAATTTTTCTACAATCATCTGGGCTGCGGCAATTATGTCGCGGGTTTTGGAGTTGGGATATGATATTGATTTTGTGTATTTTATTACCTCGTTGAAATCAGCCTTTGCCAACGATTCGGCATCTGGGAAACGCTCAAACAGCGCAGGAGTTACCATATTCACCCTCTTGTCGGTGCATTGCGCCGAAAGCCGCACAGCCACAAGCAATTGAAACGGATTATCATATTTCAATTCGGTTTTGGCATCAGGCATCGCCTTGGTAAAATATTCTGTTATAGATTTAAATAATGATTTGCTCATAGATTCTGTTTTTGCTTGCAAATATGCAGAAAATTTTTTTCCCTTTTATTAATTTTATCCCCTTCGCTAAATTTTTTTGCAATTATACGATAGAAAACTTATATTTGCAGTGTTTTATCAACAAAAAACGATACAATATGCCAAAGTATCTTGACCCGAAGGCGGATTTGACCTTCAAGAAAATATTCGGACAGCACAAGCATTTGGTGATGAGCCTTTTGAATGCTTTGTTGCCTTTGCCCGACGGAATGGAAATCAAGTCGGTGGAGTATATGCCTACCGAAAACATCCCCGACAATCCGGGCAAGAAATACTCCATAGTGGATGTCTACTGCACCGACAACTACGGCAGACAATTTATCGTGGAGATGCAGTCAGTATGGAACACCGAGTTTTTTGCCCGCACATTGTTCAACGCCGCCTCGGTGTATACCAAGCAGTTGGAAAAAGGCATGTCGTTCGGCGACTTGAAAGATGTGTACGCGCTCAGCCTTGTAAACGATAAGAAAGCGTTTGAACAGTACGGCGGCAGCGAGCATATTCAGGAGTATTACTTCTCCAACAAGAGCCACCCCGAAGACGACCGCCGTACCGACATATCGATGGTGTTCGTAGTATTGCCCAATTTCAAGCCTCAAAACCGTGCCGTAAAAAAGATGCACGACCTCTGGCTCAAATTCCTCACCGAGATTGACGAGAACACCATAGATGCCGACCCAGAACTTATTGAAAACGCCGAGACAAAAGAGGCGTTAGATTTGCTGCGAACTTCTGCATTTACAGATGGCGAGATGTTGGCATACGAAAAATATTGGCTCGATGTAAGCACAGAGAAATCAGCTTTGCAGCGCGAACGCGCCGAAGGCCGTGCTGAAGGCCGTGCCGAAGGTGAGCAATCTAAAGCCATCTCCATTGCCCGCAATCTCAAAGCCGCTGGTCTTGATGTCAATTTTATAGCCCAAACCACAGGTCTCACCATTGATGAAATCTCAAAATTGTAAGCACTATGTTGTATTTTCTTAATATCTTTGCTTTAATTTTACCCGAAAATATTAACGATGAAAAAAAGACAGCGTTCGCTAATTAATACATGGTCAAGTATTTTTAGAATACTTATTTACGTATTTGCCGTATTAATAATACTTTACGTGCTACCTAAGGAGGGAAAATTTAAATACGAATACCAAAAGGGCAGTCCGTGGAAACATGAAAACCTTATTGCTCCGTTTGATTTTGCAATCTACAAAAGCGTTGATCAGTTGGAGGATGAAAAAAACACCATCATTGCCGACGCTATGCAGTATTTCAACAAAGACAACAAGGTGCAAATTGAAAATATGGAACGTTTTCTCACTACCTACAATTCGTTGATGAAAGAGTATGTGGGACGTACCGACACCATAAACGACACTCTCATAGGCACTAAGGATATTTACCATAATTTTCGCAATACGGTGTATGCCTCGCTAAATTTTGTTTATACCAACGGACTTATTGAAACTGAGAGTCTTGCCGACGGCACCGACCTCAAAGACCGCGTTATCCTTATTCACGACGGCGACATCACCACCCAAAAACGCTTTTCGGAGGTGTTTACCAACAAGGCGGCTTACCTTTATGTAAAGAATAGTATACGAGCTTTTATGTCAGAATCGGCAGGCAAAATGAGCGACACCGAGTTTAAAAATATCGAAAAAATTGTTGAAAACCTCAATCCGAATCAATGGCTCGAACAAAACCTCAATTACGACGAATCCACAACCCAGAAGGTTATTAATGAGACAATTAACAATATGTCACTAACCCGAGGAATTGTGCAGCAAGGTCAACGAATAATTTTTCAGGGTGAGATGGTTGGCGATGAGGAGTTTCGCATACTTGAATCACTCCGCCGCGAATATGAGCAAAGCGACCATGGTGCTGGCTACAATTACACATTTCTTGGACAGTCTATTGTGTTTATCCTCTTTTTTGCGCTCATCTATATGTTTTTGAAAACTTTCCGCAAGGAAATTTTCTTTCAAACCAAGTATTCGATGCTGGTACTCAGCCTAATAACTTTGGTGATTGTGGGTATTAGCCTTGTGATTCGCTACAATTTGTTTAGCATTTGGGCAGTGCCGTTTTTGCTTTTGGCATTGATTATCAAGACATTTTTTGACACACGAACGGCGTTGTTTTTCCACATAATGGCCTGTATGGCAACGGGTTTTGTAGTGCCCAACTCGTTTGAATATTTTGTAATGCAGTTTGTACCGGGATATATTATGATTATTTCGTTGCAGCAAATCAACCGCCGCGGATTGGTTTTCCGCACATCGTTTATTTGCTTTGTGATTTACGCTTTGGTGTACTTGAGTTTTGAATTTATGTACAACGGCAATATCGACGGTACCAATTGGCGCACAATTATTTATCTCGGTATCAATAGTATGCTGTTGCTTTTGGCTTATCCTGCCATCTATTTGTTTGAAAAAGTTTTTGGACTTTTGAGCGATGTTACACTTGTGGAACTTGCCGATAGCAATCGTCCTTTGCTCCGTCGTTTGGCAGAAGAAGCTCCCGGAACTTTTGCACATTGCACCCAAGTGGCAAATCTTGCCGAAGCTGCTATTTTTCAAGTAGGCGGTAATCCTCACCTTGCACGCACAGGAGCTCTTTATCACGATATTGGCAAACTTACTGCACCGCTCTATTTTACTGAAAATCAGGTAACAGGTATTAATCCTCACGATAAACTCGACTATCTAAAAAGTGCCGAAATTATTATAAATCACGTGGTTAAAGGTGTTAATATTGCTAAACAATACAAATTGCCCACACAGATAATCGACTTTATCAAAACCCACCACGGCACAACGAAAGCGGGATATTTTTACAAAATGTACAAAAAAGAGCATCCCGATGAGGACTGCGATGATAAATTTACCTACCCCGGTCCGCGTCCGTTAAACAAAGAAAATGCAATTGTGATGATGGCAGATTCTATCGAAGCTGCGTCGAAAAGTCTCAAAACTTACGACACCATTGCCATTAGCAACCTTGTAGACAAAATTATTAACGAGCAGATTGCCCAAAAACAGTTCAACAATACCAATCTAACGTTTAGAGACATCGACAAGGTAAAGGAACTGTTTAAGGAGAAACTGATAAATATTTATCACGCTCGTATAGAGTATCCTAAATAAACGTGTGTTTATTTGCCGGGATATTTTACCACCGAAGCCACATTGTATTTCGATAGTTTTTTGCGGCCTTCGAGACCTTCTAACTCTATCAAAAACAATATTTTAACCACAATACCGCCGCATTGTTCTACCAATTTGGCAGCGGCTTCGATTGTGCCACCGGTAGCAATAAGGTCGTCAACAAGTACTACTCTTTGTCCGGGTTTGATAGAATCCTTGTGAATCTCTATTGTGGCAGTGCCGTATTCAAGATTATAGGTTTGCTGATATGTGTCGCGAGGAAGTTTTCCCTTTTTGCGCACAGGTACAAAAGGCTTTCCAGCTTTGTAGGCAAGCGGCATTCCAAAAATAAAACCACGAGCTTCAGCACCTGCGACTATATCAAATTCAATATCTTGAGTATGTTTGTAAAGTTCGTCGATTGATAGGCGCAATCCCTCACCGCTTTCGAGCACGCTTGTAACATCGCGAAACATAATTCCCTTTTCGGGGAAATCGGGTATGGTGGTAATGTAGTCTTCTAATTTGTTTGCCATTTTTTATAAATTTTTATATGATAACAAAATGTTCGCGGTCGGTAACTTTGCCGCAATAAAAACAACGCAATGCCGGCGGTTCTTTTGAAATAACATCAAACTTGGTAGACATCGGTTCTGAATTTGTTATACATTTGGGATTCATACACTTACAAATACCTTTGATAGTAGAAGGCAATTCTACAGGGCGTTTTTCTATTACCTCGTAGTTTTTGATAATATTGAGGTTTGCCTTGGGAGCAATAAGGGCTATCTTATTGATTTCGGTGTCTTTAAAGAATTTGTCCGACACTTTGATAATTGCCTTTTTGCCGAGTTTTTTGCTGTCGAGATTTGTTCCAAATGTTACTTGGTTGTCTACTTTTTCGAGGTTAAGGATTTTGATAACCTCAAAAAGGTCTTTTGCGGGAATGTGGTCGATTACCGTTCCGTCTTTTATGGCGTTAACTTTGAGTTCTGATTTGTCCATGTGGGTAAGTTTTAATTCATAATGCATTACGAATTGGTTAGCAATTATTTTTTTAATCCAAGAACGTATGAAATTACAGCCTGACGTGCATACACACCGTTGAGGGCCTGTTCAAAATAATAAGCCTTGGGATTGGTGTCCACGTCTTGCTGAATTTCGTTGATTCGTGGCAGAGGGTGAAGAATTTTGAGATTTGGCTTAGTGTTTTCGAGCATGCTGTTGCGCAGGATGTAGAGGTCTTTTGTTTTTTCGTATTCCATAAGATCTTGAAAACGTTCGCGTTGCACACGTGTCATGTAGATAATATCAGCCTCGGAAATAATGCTGTTGAATTGTTCGTATTCGTAGTATTTAACACCCTTAGAATCAAGAAAATCGAGGTATTCTTGCGGCATTTTGAGTTTTGGGTGCGAAATAAAATTGAAAATCGGGTTGAACGGCGACATAGCCTGAACCAATGAATGCACCGTGCGTCCGTATTTGAGGTCGCCCACCATAAAAATATTGATATTGTCGAGCCTTCCCTGAGTTTTTTTGATCGAATACATATCGAGAAGGGTTTGTGTGGGGTGCTGATGAGCGCCGTCGCCCGCATTGATAACGGGAACAGTGGCAACCTCGCTGGCATATCGGCAACTGCCTTCAAGGGGGTGGCGCATTACAATAAGGTCGCAATAGTTTGATACTATGCGGATTGTGTCTTTAAGCGTTTCGCCCTTTGATACACTCGAAATGTTGGGGTCGGAAAAACCTATCACCCTGCCGCCCAGACGGTTGACTGCGCTTTCAAAACTCAGGCGCGTGCGAGTTGAAGGTTCAAAAAACAGAGTTGCCACCACTTTGCCGTCCAAAAGGTGCGGTTCGGGATACTTTTCAAAATCTTCGGCTATTTCAAGTATCCGCAGAATAGCGTCGGTTGAGAAGTCGGTTACTGATATCAGACTTTTGTTTGTCATTGAATTATAATGTTTTAATGTATTTCGGTTTTTTGTTTTTGTTAATGCAAATATACTAATTAGGCGCAATTATGATAGGATTTTTTTCAAAAAAAATTTCTTTTTTAATATAAATAGCCATATTTTTGCGCATTAATAAACTTGCTGGTATGATAACTACTTTTATAATAGTAATAACGTGCATAATTTCGATAGCAGCCTTTCAGGATCAGAATCCGTTGCCTTATAGTGTGGCGCGTCCCGAATGGTTCGACAAATTGAAGTTTAACGCCTATATGGTTTGGCATCGTCGTGATTTTCACCGACTTATATCGTCTGGTTTTGTTCATGGCGGGTGGTGGCATTTGGCTTTTAATATGCTCACGCTCTACTTTTTTGGCTATTTGGTAGAAGATACCTTTATAATAATTTTTGGCACTGTGATGGGCGAGGTGCTTTATGCTGTTTTTTACCTTTTGGCAATTGTAGTAGCTTCATTATCAGATCTTTTTAAATATCGCGAACAACCTTATTACAATGCTATTGGAGCTTCGGGAGCGGTTTCGGCAATTATTTTTGCCGCCATTTTAATAATGCCGCGAATGGGTATTGGACTTTTGTTTATTCCTGTGCACATTCCTGGATACATTTTCGGCCCGCTTTATCTCCTCTATTGTCACTATATGGCGAAAAAAAATCTCGACAATATTGGACATTCTGCTCACTTTTGGGGCGCGGTGTTTGGTTTTATTTTTCCGATAATTATCTATCCGCCTATTATACAGCATTTTATCAATCAGTTTGTACATTAAATTATGGCAGAGCAAGGTTCAATAATAGATTTAAACGGCAAATATCAGTCGGCTAATACGCTTAGTATTAATACTTTATATAGGGCATTAGTGTATGGTGATTGTGTTTTTGAGCATATCCGCACCAATGCAAGCAAAATGTTGTTTTTTGGCCGTCATATCGAAAAACTCATTAATGCAATGCAGTTTATGGATATGGGTATTCCAAAACGCTTTTCTACCGAACGCCAAGTGCTCAAAGAAGAACTTACTAAGTTGCTTGTTAAGAATAAGATATTTAAAGGTGGATTATTGACCTTAATTGTTTTTCGTACCGAAGATGCATTGCAACAATCAGAAACAGAGTACATTGCATATACATCACCAATGCCCGAAGTGCTTTTTAGTTTTAATACTCAGGGTATTTCGCTTGGTATTTATACAGATATTCCTGTGCCTCAGGGACATATAGCTAATTTTAATACTCATGCCGTTAGTATTGTTTGCAACCTTGCCACACAATTTGCACGTCAAAATCGCACATCTGATGCCTTATTGGTTAATAATGAGGGTAATATAGTGGGTGCTGCTCAATATGGAAATATTTTTTGTGTAAAGGATCAAGTACTTTATACGCCGCCATTTTCGCAAGGATGTGTAGATAGTGTAATGCGTCGTCATGTGCTTGATATTGCCGCTGCGCTTAATATCAAAACCGACGATAATGCTGTAATAACTGCTGATTTTCTGAAAGTTGTTGATGAAATTTTCTTTGTTTCGATACGGCACGGCATTACATGGGCTGGTGCGTTGCAAAACCGACGTTTTTATCGCCGTACCGCCGAAATGATTCATCAAAAACTAAACGAATATTATGCCGACGAATTTTAGTTGAGAATCGGGTCGGGCGGAAGGTTTTCCCATACACGGTAGCGACCGCCGAGATTTTTTACAGCCTCTTTCCAAATGTCGGCTTCGGTGTTCATTATTATTGATGGGTCGAGTTTGCCCACCATCCAATATTTATCGTTGATTTCTTTTTCTAATTGGTCTTTTTCCCAACCAGAATAGCCGAGAAAAAATCGCACTGCTTTTTCGTTAAGTTCGCCTGTTTCAATCTTTTGCGACACATCGTTGAAGTCGCCGCCCCAATAAATGCCGTCGGCTACAGCGATACTTCCGGGAATCACATCGGGTCCCGCTGTATGGATAAAGTAGATGTAGTTGTTTTTTACAGGTCCGCCAAACCATAAATTCCACGAACCCGTTTTAACCTCTCCGTGCATAATGTTGATGTTGGTGAGCACAGGTTTGTTGAGAATAAATCCCACAGTGCCGTTTTCGTTGCTTTCGGTTAGGTATACAATAGATTGGTCGAAATAGGCATCACCCGAAAATGGTTTGGAGATAAGGATTCTTCCCGCCTCGGGTAGCAGCCAATTGCGATCAATTGATAAAAGGTCTATGTTTTTTAAGTCTTCCATTGGTTTCTGTTGGTTTTAAGTGTGGTTATAATTTTTTAATCCGCACTCAAAAGTTACGGCTTTTTTTGATACGCATGCACTTTTTTGCAAAAATTTTTTTCAAAAATTTGCTTTGTATTGATAATCAATTTTTTTACCTTTGCGCCCGTAATAATCAAAACAACAATGAAGATATTAGGAATTATCCCTTCGCGTTACGCCTCTACGCGCTTTCCTGGCAAACCACTCGCTATGATTGGCGGCAAAACAATGATTCGCC
This sequence comes from Bacteroidales bacterium, assembly GCA_016293845.1. Taxonomy (GTDB): domain Bacteria; phylum Bacteroidota; class Bacteroidia; order Bacteroidales; family UBA3824; genus UBA3824. The sequence goes on from JAEDDH010000015.1 coordinate 72,988, forward strand.
GAGTTTATGAACGTGCATCGCAAGCATTTGAAGATGTGGTAGTTGCCACCGACGACGACCGTATTTTTAACGAAGTAACCTCTTTTGGCGGACGTGCCGTAATGACATCCGAAAATCATCAAAGTGGTACTGACCGTTGTGCCGAAGCCGCTGTAAAATATTCTCAATCAACAGGTAAACAGTTCAACGCCGTTATCAATATCCAAGGCGACGAACCTTTTGTAGATCCTGATCAACTTCGTCAACTTGGCAACCTATTCAACGACAGCTCAGTAGAAATTGCCACTCTTGTTAAGCTAGCAAAAACATCCGGCGAAGTTTTTTCGGAAAACACCGCCAAAGTGATTGTTAACAACGCATCGCAAGCTGTATATTTTAGCCGTTCGCCCATACCATTTTATCGTGGTAAAGAGCGTGAACAATGGGTAACAAGCCATGTATATTACCGTCACATAGGGGTTTACGCATACCGCAGCGATATTTTGCAAAGAATTACACTTTTGCCGCAGTCGCCTTTGGAACTTGCCGAACGTCTTGAACAAAACCGTTGGATCGAAAACGGTTATAATATAAAGGTGTGCGTTACCGATTTTGAGGGTCTCGCCGTTGATACTCCAGAAGACCTTGAAATAATTCTAAAAACCATACCCCTAACGGATTAATTTTAATACTGGTATGCAGTGCAACATTTTTTAGCACTTTCACGTACAAAATAACAATATTTGACCAACAATTAAATATGAAACTTTTTAAAACCATATTCGCAACTCTAATATTGTGCATGGCGTTTTCGCAGGCAGAGGCACAAAAAAATATTATTCCTAATTTTTTTGTACAAAATATCAATCTTCCTGCCCACGAAGTTGTAATATACCCTAATCCGGTAGAAGGCAATGTAGTTAATTTTAAATCGCCTGCATTGATACGCAAGGTAGAAATTAGCAACATTATTGGCAAATGCGTTAAAACTAAGGAAAACGACAATTACATCTACGACGATCTATCTATTATGTTAGAAAATTGTGAATCTGGTATTTATCTTGCTAAAATTACTTTTGAAGACGAAAAGGTACTTATCAAAAAACTCATTATTAAATAGCGTGCTCGTTAAAATGTGCAGAAAAATACATTTTTTTTTGGAAATCTGCATTTCTCAGCATATTTTTGCAACGTAAAAGGGACAGCCGTCCTAACTAAACCATAACACAATCATTAAAAATGTACGACAAGAAAGAACTGTCTAAAAGATTGGTTCCTGAATTACGCGATTTAGCCAAAACTTTGGGTATTCCCAAAGCTGACTATTTTAAAAAATCGGAACTTATAGACAAAATATTAGAAAAAACGGGTTCTACTGACGAGCCTGAACAGGCTAAGAAGACCAAGGCAGATGCAAATGCCAAGCCCGCACCTAAAATCGAATACGAAATGCCCGAAATGCCTGTACGTAACCGCGAAAAACGTCATCGTCTTGTTCTTAAAAACAAGCCGGTTGCCTCGGTTTCTATTAGCAACGGAACGCAAAGTTATCAAAATGAGCAACTTGCACAAGAACAAACTCAACAGGTGCAGCAATCGCAACCTTCATCTAAACCGCAGCAACCGACAAAACTGCCTCAGTTGCAGCCACTTCCCGACAACTTTCTTGCCGACTCACCTATTTTTTCGGATGATATTCCTACTGAACCCGTTGAATCTGAAGATAACGTTGAGCAGCCGTCTGAACCCGTAGAGGTAAAACTCGCTGAGCAGCGTCCTATTGCGAAACGACTGATTAAAAAGAAACAACTTGCTGAAAATAAAGAAAATAATAATTCCGAACCTCAAGAACAAAAACAGCAGGACGAACCCGCTGCTCCTGCCACCGACAATGGCGAGTATGATTACGATTTTAAAAAACAAAACAAAGAATCGGTAATTTTTGACGTTGACGGACTTATTGAAAATACTGGCGTACTTGAAATTATGCCAGATGGTTATGGTTTCTTGCGCAGTAGCGATTTCAACTATTTCAGCAGTCCCGACGATATTTATGTTTCGCAAACTCAGATAAAACTTTTTGGATTAAAAACTGGCGACACAGTTCGCGGTACAATTCGTCCCCCGAAAGAGAGCGAAAAATATTTCCCACTTATCAAGGTAATTGAAATCAACGGACGCACACCCGATTTCATTCGAGATCGTGTGCCATTTGATTATCTTACACCGCTTTTCCCCGACGAAAAATTCAACCTCACCGGCGGAAAACACTCCAAAAATCTTTCGTGCCGTGTGGTAGATATGTTTGCTCCCATTGGTAAGGGTCAACGCGGATTGATTGTGGCTCAGCCCAAAACTGGTAAAACAGTATTACTCAAAGATATAGCCAACTCAATTGCCGACAATCATCCCGATGTTTATCTGATAATTCTTCTTATCGACGAACGTCCCGAGGAGGTTACCGATATGGCTCGTAGCGTAAAGGCAGAGGTGATTTCGTCAACATTCGACGAACCTGCCGAAAAGCACGTAAAAGTGGCTAACATTGTGCTCGAAAAAGCAAAACGCATGGTAGAATGTGGTCACGACGTGGTTATTCTTCTTGACTCAATCACACGTCTTGCCCGTGCTTACAATACCGTGGCTCCTGCATCTGGTAAAGTGCTTTCGGGTGGTGTTGACGCCAACGCATTGCACAAGCCGAAACGCTTTTTTGGTGCAGCGCGTAATATCGAAGATGGTGGTTCGCTAACTATCATTGCCACAGCACTTATCGACACAGGCTCTAAGATGGACGAGGTGATTTTTGAGGAATTCAAAGGTACTGGTAATATGGAACTTCAGCTCGATCGCAAACTCAGCAACAAGCGTATATTCCCCGCTGTGGATATCAACGCTTCGAGCACACGTCGCGAAGACAAACTCCTTATCCCCGGTATGCTTGATATTATTTGGAAACTCCGTAAGTATCTTGCAGATATGAATTCTGAGGAGGCAATGTTGTGGTTGCTCAACAATATGAAAAACACCATCAACAATGAGGAGTTCCTTATCAGAGCTAAAAACGAATATATCAAACTCGCTGGATTAAGTTAGTGCATATAATGAGCGAGTTCGGCGCGTAATTTTTTAAGCGCGATAGTCATTTGGTTTTCAACCGTCTTTTCCGAGATTCCGAGTTCAGCGGCAATCTCGGAATTTTTTTTGTTTTCAAAACGGCTTTTAATAAAAATCTCGCGGCATTTTTCGGGCAGATTGTCCACGGCTTTGCGGATGTCAGCTTCGAGGTCGGGCTCGATAAACGAAAGATTATCGTCAAAAGCCGATTGAATTTCCTGCATAGCGTATTGAGCGTATTTGTCTTTGATTTTCAGATGCTTGATACGGTTGATGCAGGCATTGGCAGTCCATCTATAAAGGTACGCTTTTAGCGAAGTGGTAATGTCGGTGGCTGGAGCTTTTTCCCAAAACGACACAAATACCTGTTGCACAAGTTCTTCGGCGTCTTCGGCAGAACGCAGATACTTGGCGGCAAAGATCACCAACATACGGTAATATTGCTTAAAAAGAGTTTCAAATGCGGTTTTGTCGCCTTCTTTGATTAGTTTCAGGATTTCTATGTCGTCCATTTTTTTTATTCAAATCTGCGCAAAGATACGTTAAACTTTTATTTTTTCTAAAAAAATGGCAAAAATATATTTGTTAAACGTAATTGATTTATTATATTTGTGTTTTAAAAAAAATAACTCATAAATTATATGAAACGTATTTTTTATCTTATAATTGCCTTAATATCAATACTCTACACCTCTTGTAGATTTGGTACGGCCGAGGAAGAAAGGATGCGTGCCGATAGCCTCGAAAACCTTTTGATGCAATATATGGATTCCGACAATCAAAAATCTCTTATGCTGTTGGATTACGAACAAAGCATCTCAACCTTTGGTAACTTATTGGATAGCATTAAGATACGCGAAATGGCTATCGACAGTCTCAAAAGCGTTATCAAGCACAAAGGAAATTCGGGCAAAGAAGTTCAGCAGATTAAAGAACTCGTGAGGCAAATTCAATTATTTATCGACCGCAACCAAGGCATAGCCGACCATTTTAAGGATACAGGTTACAAAAATGCTTCTGCTCAACAGCTTGTAAACCTTATGCTTAGCACAATCGAAAACAAGCAAAAAGAAGTTGATGGATTAAAAGCCGAACTTTCTAACCTTAAAATCAAAGTTAAAGATCTTGAAGAAGAAAATGCGGGACTTGTGCAAGAGATTGCCGTTACTAAGCAGAAAAAAGCGGAAGCCGAAAACGAAGCTTCGCAACTTTCGCTTTCAAATGTAAAAATCACTCTTCCTGATGTTCGCAAGGCGAAAAAAGTGGATTTTGTCAACATCAAATTTGCTATCAATGAAAATAAATTTGCTCCTACAGGAGAATTAACAGTATATATAAGAATTTCGGATCAGAAAGGAGTTATATTAAACACTTCAGAATCAGGAATGTTTGATTATCTCGGTTCTGAAATAGCCTACACCGCAAAAAAATCTACGTATTTTTCGGGAAAAAAGACTCCGATGAACCTAACTTGGCACACTGATGGCATTACTCTTACACCGGGGCAGTATACAGTAACATTCTTTATGAATGGTGCTGAAGTCGACGAGGCCTCTTTTGTGTTAAAAAAATAGCATTTTGAAGAGATGAATAAATTAGACGAACTAAAAAAACTGATTGACCAATATGTGCGCTCTGGTATGAACGAGGGCAAGCGCGAAGATTTGCGTAAGCACGCCGCCGATATGGGTATCAATATGGGCGAATTGCTTGTGCTTATCAAGAGCGCCGAAATTGAAATTGCGCACGTTACCGGCAAACAGAACACCGAATATCCCGACACCAACGACGAATTGCCGCAGGGTTCGGGGTTTGTGTCTGATAATCAGGGTTCAGGGTTCGTTTCCGACAATCAAGGTTCGGGTTTTGTAAACGACGACAACAGCAACACCGGTTCGGGCTTTATTAACGAATCGTTGCAGTCGGGAATGACATCTATGCAAAATCTTTCGGCTCAGGGAGGTGATGTTTTTTCTGAGGTTAAACTTGTAGATTCGTCGGGTGCTATGAGCGATATTTACAGCGCGGTTCATCTTGGTCGCCGAAAGGTGATTATCAAACGTATCAAACAGCAATATCGCACCAATCAACAATATATCGACCTCTTTTACAAGGAGTTTGATAATGCATTTGCACTCGAACACAACAACATAGTTCACGTTTACGGCAAGGGCGAAGATGCCGACGGTCCGTATTATTATATGGAGTATATTGATGGTCGTACACTTGCATACGTTATCAATGTGGAACACCGTCAAGATATAAATTTTGTACGCCGCGTGGTGGTAGAAATTTTGGATGCGCTAAGTTATGTGCACAAAAAGCAGATTTTTCACCGCGACCTCAAACCCGAAAACATTATGCTCACCTACAAGGGCGATAATGTTAAGATAATCGACTTTGGACTTGCCGCAGCCGACGACCTTCCCGATAATCTACGCCGTGCAGGTACACCCAAATATGCCGCTCCCGAACTCAACAACAAGGCGTATTCTGCCGACCAACGTGCCGACATTTATTCGCTTGGAATGATAATTCTTGAATGGCTTGCAGGTGCGCCCGACAGACGTAAACTTGAAGGTATATCAAACCAGATTTTCAGAGCGATAGCCGACAAGAGCACAATGCAGTATCCCGAATCGCGTTACACATCGTGCGACGAGATTTTATCGCTCTTGCGTATCAACGATGCTGCTCAACCCAAGGCGTCGGTTCCAGATTGGCTTGCCGCCAAAATTCGCGAATATGCCGCCGACGGAGTTATCACACGAAAGGAGCGCAAAGATATTGATTTTGAAACATCTAAAAATGCAATCGACCCCAAAGCGGTGGAACTCCTTATAGATGTGGAACTTGAAAAAGCTCGCGAGCGTATGATCGCTGCCGAAAAAAGCAACCGCGACAAAAGTAACCGTGGTATTGGCTATACCGACAAAAACTCGCAGCCCCAAAAATCGAAACTCAAACCATTTCAAACCTTTTTGTTCCTTATTATAATTGCCGTAATACTTGTGGTGCTTGCAATGGAACTTAAAGAAGAATCAGAACTAACAAGCAAACCTAAAACGCCGCCCGATACCGAAACCCCCGTTGCTATCAGCGATGATTCAAAATTTGCCAAGGGCGAAATAGTATACACCAAAGCCAACCTCAAACTTCGCGAACTTGCAAGCAAGAAAAGTAAAGTGCTTCAAGAGTATCCCAAAGGCACTCCCGTGGAGGTTATCGACGATGGATACTATTGGGTGGAGGTGAGAGTTAATCTAAAACGTGGCTATATGGCCAAGGAATTTCTTACCCATAAAAAAAAATAACTACTTAATACTCAAACGCCTATGTTGAACTCACTAAAAAAGATATTCGGCACCTCAGCCAGTGCCAACCGCGTTGAAACATCGTGCATTCAAGGACGCAAGCCATCGCAAGAGGATTCGTTTTACGTTTCGCCCGAAAAAGATGGACGGAAGCTTTGTTTTGTTGCCGACGGCGTGGGCGGTCACGGTCACGGCGATTTTGCTTCTGCTAAAACTGTGGAAGTGTTTCAAAACGCTTTTGAAAATATAACTCCTAACACTGTGGCTATTGACTTTTTGCGTAATACAGCATTGGAGGCTGCCCGTCAGGTGCTTGCAAAAAACACTTCCGACCCAGAATTCAAAAACTGCGGCTCCACTCTTTCGGGTTTTTTTGTATCTAACAATGTGTATTACACTATCAACATAGGCGACAGTCGCGTATATCTTTGGAATCGTGAATGCCTTAGTCGCGAAACGCACGACCATTCTATCGTTCAGCAGTTGCTTGATTCGGGCGAAATTACCGAAACTGAGGCGTTTACACATCCTAAGCGCAATATAATGACCTCGGCAATTGGTCAGGATCTTTCGTTGATGAAAATTGATGTGGAAGGTCCGCGCCCATTAGAGCACGGCGACATACTTATGGCATTTTCCGACGGCGTACACGATGCTCTCACCGACGAACTCATCTACCGACTTGTTAAGCGTTACGAGGAAGACGACGGACTTGCTGATGCACTCACCGAATCGGCTTACAATGCAGGCGGCAAAGACAACATCACGGCAGTAGTTTTCAGATTTCTTTCGTAAAAACACACCTTATATATATTAAAAAATGAACAAGACATTAGCAGTGTTTGTCAACGACGATTATCTTATCGCGGCCATTCAGCCGTTGAAGGATAAATTTTCGCTACTTTTTACCAACGACGAGAAAAAGTTTCCCTTTTATTTCTACATAAATCCTACCGACAGTAGCATCGATTACGGATTTGACTATAAAATCAATTTCCGCGACAACAAGAGCCTTTTTGCCGGCGACCTTATGCAGGCGTTGGACAAGGGTGGACAGAAAATTCAAATCGGCGGTTTCGACGAAGACTATATTGCACTTTTCAATCCCATTATCCGCGACATCCGCGAACTTTTTGCCCGCGAAATGTCGAAATACGAAGAGTTTCCGTTTTCTGACCAAACTGTAATCGACACAGCCATAGTGTTTAGCGATAATATCACACCCAAGGCGCAAACTGCTTTTATGAATTATTGGAAGTTGAAAAACTTTAATTTTGTAAAAGTAGAAAAATTCGACACGCTTCTTTTGCAGTATTACAAAGCCAAAAACGGACTATATTGCCAAAACCGAAAGTTTGCCGTGTTGGAGGCTCTCGGTATGGATTTGAATATGTCGGTGATGAATGTTGACGGCGCAAATGTTTCGCGTCTTGCTTTCAAAAAATTTGAAGGCTACGGCATCGATCCTCGTATCAAGGTGATAGCCAAAAAGATAGTTGATGATGTTAACCGACAGGAAAACATTATCGACCGCGACGACTCTGCCGCCATCAATCGCGAATATATCCGCCATTACGACAAGGCTGTTAAGATTGTGGAACTCCTTGCCACGTGGACCAAGCCCGTAATCAGTCTTCAAACTTCGTTTGCTGTTAATCAGGGCAATAAGATTAAAGTGAGCCTTTCGTTAGACGAAATCAACAAATTGTCGTATCTATATTCGCGGCAGTTTTCGGCATTCTTTTCCGACAACTTTTTGTCTAAGGAGAAGATTAAAACGATAGATTTAGATAAAATATTTCTCGTGGGTAACTCGCTCAACAACAGCACTGTGCGCAAAGAGTTTGCAAACTATGGCGAAACCAAAGTTGAGGTTTTTACCGACGATATACGTTTTGTGCTTGGCGAACTATTCAAAGAGGATGCAGCACCAGCCGAGGTTGACGAGGAGAGCACAATGTTTCAGATGGGCGTTCAATATGTTCAGATAGCTACCCTGAATATTGCCTCGCTGTCACCTAACAAAAAGGTTTTGCTCAATACCTTTGACCAAGCTCCCGGTAAAGGCGCAGCTCATCAAGAGTTTGTATATTTGGGCGGACATCAGTTTAAGGTGCTTTCGAGTTCGCGCACATTGAGAGCGGGCGACATTGCCGAGCCCGTTTCGGATGTTTGGCAGACGGGAGTGCAAATCGACATGATGATTACCCGCAGTGGTAAAAATCTTGGCCGTTTCCGCACACGTCCCGTAGTAAAAATTTCAATAATGTAAATAACTAACGCCTATGGATACAGAATCCACTAACCAATTGGTGCAGCAAATGTTCACCCTGATGAGCCAACGCGAAAATCTCGACAAAGAAATCGAGAACCTCAGAAGGCAGATCAATAGCTCGATTGCCACAGAAAAGGTTCTTGAAAACGTTGAGACCGAAACTCCTGCTGCAACCCCTCCTCCCTTTGAGGTTGTACAGCAACCCGAAGAAGCACCTGTGCCACCACCGTTTGAGCAACCAGCACCGCCTACTGTTCTGGCTGCACCTCCACAGCCTCCGTTGTCTACGCCAAACGAAGATGCCGAGCGCAACATAGGTGTAAAATGGATGGCATACAGCGGTATCTTTATCGCTGTAATTGGTTTGATTATAGGCATCAAAGTGCTTTTAGACCGCAATCTTCTTGGATCGCTTGGACGTGTGATACTTGGTTATATAGCAAGTGCCGCAATGTTGGGCGTATCGTTTAAAGCCCCCAAAGAGCGCAAAGTGCTCAAATATGTGTTTTTGTTTGGCGGTATCACGCTTGCTTACGCTGTAACTGCCCTTGCATACGGATATTTCGACCTGTTTTCGTCGCCGGCTACATTGGCTGTGATGTGGCTTATCACCACTACGGTTTGTGCTTTTGTGTTTATAAAAGACAAAAAGGCAATTTTTAATTATGGATTTTTTGCCTTTACATTGTCGCCTTTTTTTGCGGGATACGATATGGGGACAAAAAATGCCACTATTTTTTGGGTGATATTTTCATTGGGTTTTAACGCCGGATTATTGGCAGTTTACAAATACAAAAAATGGTCGTCTACGTTGGCAGTTTCATTTGTTTCAACGTTTATAATTTGTATAGTAAAATTCTTTGATGGTTATGATTTTTCGCATTTTTCAAATGTTTTGTTTTTCTTTGGTCTTACGGCTATTTTTTATATCGGAGCTGTTATTCTTATCTACCAAAAAGAGAATTTTAATTCCTTATTTATAGCGTTTACAATACTAAATTTGTCGCAATTTGCCATATTTTCATCCATTGAATTTCATAATAAACAGTATATTTCCTACACATTTGTTGCTTTATCGGCAGTTTTAGCGATAACAGCTTTTGTATTTCAACGTTTAAGTGATAAAAAAGTATTATTTTCGGTGCCATTTTCGGCGTCGTTGTTCTTTATCAATTTGGCATTGCTGGTAAGATATTCGGTTGGCTATCCTCAATGGTTCCCGATGGTGTTTGCAATTGAGATTTTGGCAGCCTTTTTGTTGTATAACAAAACTAAATTCAATTATTATAAATACCTTACAATTGTTTTAGCAATAGGTTGTTTCGTAGTTGTATTTCTTATCGATTATATTTTAGATTTTATTTTCGAATCATACGTTCCAAGGTTTTTGGTTCTCAATCCATTTTTTCTTGGAATGATGCTCTATTCAGCGGTTATTGTATATATATTAATGTGTGGCACATTGGGTAATAAGACACTATTTTCGATATTGGCATTTCAAACTATTATCATTGCATTGAGTATCGAGATTCTCCATTATTGGAATAGTTTTGATACATCATTCCCTGTCAAAGCCACTACTCCATTATCTATGCTCACCGCATTTATAGTATTGGGATTTGTTTCTGTTGGATTGTCGCACTTACCCAAAACAATAAAATCGCTTTCTACATTTCGTGCAATTGCGCAGGTTGTTGTAACTTTCACAATTCTGTTTTTCTGTTTGGCATGTTTGCCAGCGTTAGAAAATTTGCGTAATATTATTCATCTAAATCGAGCTTATTTCGCTTGGCGTTATATATCTGTGGCTGTGGCACTTGCAATTTTTGTGTTTATTGTAAGAGGCAGAAAATCTCTTTGCTCTAATTATGATGTTTATTGCGATTTAATATTGGCTATTTCCCTTATATTTATAGTATCGTACGAGATTTGCAACATTGCAGCCATCGCGTTAGGAGTTAGCCATTACACCGGCACAAATCTCACCCTTTGGTTCGGAGTATCCACTCTTGCATTAATTTTCACAGGGTTACGACTTAAAATGAAGTATTTGCGAATTTTAGGATTTGTGATGGCTGGAGTTACAATTTTTAAACTATTCTTTGTAGATATTTGGAACTCAGAACTTTGGGTAAAAGCGGTGGTTTTTGTAGCCGTTGGCGTAATTTTTATGCTTGTTTCATTCATTTATACTAAGAATTTAAAGAAAGAAAACGATGGACAAACTATGGGAAATTAATGACTATTCAGCATTTTCTATCGACGAAATCCGCTGTTTTAATGATAAATTGAATAATTATTTCAGCGATATTTCGCTTACAAAAATGCTTGCCCAGCGGGTTGGCACCGATTTGGATGCTGTGAGGACTTTCCTTCGTCCTAATCTTTCTAAACTTCACGGTCCTTTTCTTTACAAAGATATGGATAAGGCGGTAGATCGCCTTTGTGTTGCTCTGGATAATAATCAAAAGATTCTTATTTATGGGGATTATGATGTTGACGGCACTACTTCGGTGGCTCTTGTTTATTCGTTTTTGAAAAAATACTGCACTCAAAATATTGATTATTATATTCCAGATAGATATACTGAGGGTTACGGAGTGTCGATGAAGGGAGTGGATTATGCCGCCGAAAATGGTTGCAATTTGATTATTGCTCTCGATTGTGGCATCAAGGATAATCCACGTGTAGATTATGCAAGTAGCAAAGGTATCGACTTTATTGTTTGCGACCATCACACTCCGGGCGATCAACTGCCTGACGCTGTGGCTGTTTTGGATGCTAAACGTGCCGACAATACATATCCTTATATCGAACTTTCGGGCTGCGGTGTGGGGTTTAAATTTATGCAGGCGTTGTGTATCAAACGAAATATTCCTTTTACTAATTTGCTAAATTATATCGACTTAGTGGCGGTTAGTATTGGTTCCGATATTGTGCCTATCACTGGCGAAAATCGTATTCTTGCATATTTTGGTTTGAAGAAACTTAATGGTAAGCCGTTTGTTTACAACCAAACTACGCTCGCTCTTCAACCTTTGATTTCGCTAAATGCTATCAAAACAGAATCAGGTTTTGAAAACAAGGCTCTAACTATTTATGATTCAGTTTTTTCGATTGGTCCACGTATCAATGCCGCAGGACGTATCGACAAAGGTAGCGAGGCTGTAAAACTCCTTATCACCGAAGACCCCGAAGAGGCAAAGTCTTTTGCCATAAAGATTTCGGATTACAACAAGGAGCGCAAAGACCTTGACCGCGATATTACAGATACAGCTTTGCGCACGCTAAGTGCCGACCCTCAAAACGCCGAAAATGCTTCTACTGTGGTGTTTGGCGACAATTGGCATAAGGGGGTTGTAGGCATTGTGGCATCGCGACTTACCGAAACTTATTACCGCCCTACAATTGTGCTCTCAAAAATTGGCGATATGCTCACTGGGTCAGCGCGTTCGGTGTCGGATTTCGACCTTTATGCCGCTATCGACAGTTGTCGCAATTATCTTACTGGTTTTGGGGGACACAAGTTTGCGGCAGGATTAAATCTTAAATTTGAAAACTACCAACAGTTTAGAAATTCCTTTGAAAAATATGTTCGCGAACATATAAAACCATCGCAAAAAGTTCAAAAGGTTTTGATTGAGCAATTTATTGATTTCACGGTTATTACTCCCGATTTTTATAATAAATTGCAAAATTTTGAACCATTTGGTCCAGAAAATACAGAACCAATATTTGCTACCAAAAATGTGGTGGATACAGGAGGTTCGCGCTTAGTTGGCAAAACAGGAGAGCATCTTCGTTTGGAGGTTATGGACAAAACAGGAACATGTTTGGTGGGTATTGCGTTTGGTATGGCAAACTATTATGATAGAATCCACAACGGCGAAAAATTCGATATTTGCTACACCGTTCAAAAAAATGAATTTCGCGGCACAGTATCATTACAACTTATGATTGTTGACATAAAAATGGGGGAGAAAGAATGACAACATTTTCAGGGGCATTTTTAAAACATTTTGCTTTCGTTACTATGGTTATTGACCATATCGGCGTTGTTTTGCTTCCTGATGTTTTTTTGTTGCGCAGTATCGGCAGGTTGAGTTTTATAATCTTTTGTTTTCTTTTGGCAGAAGGTGCTGTGCATACACGTAACCGCCTCAAATATTCCGTTAGACTGCTTCTGTTAGCGTTGCTGAGTATTGTACCATTCTCGTACGCAAAATACGGCGTGTGGCTTAATTTTGAGGATTTAAACGTTTTCTTTGTGCTTTCATCGTCGGTGATGATGCTCGCATTGTTTGACCTTTGTAAGAACAAGCCCTTTGAGTATCTTTATAAGTTGCTGATTGTGATATTGTTTGGCGTAGTAGGATATTTGGTAGGCTTTGAATACAATTTTTATGGATATGCACTTGTGGCGTGTTTTTATCAGTTCAGAGGGAATCAAACCGCTGTGTTTTGGGCTGCAACGGCTGCAACGCTTGTGGCATTGCCATTGTTTAAAATATTTGTGGAATCGTGCGCACCGATTAATGCTGTGATTTATAGTGTAGTAGAGGGTTTTGGATTAATATCCCTCATTTTTATCCTTTCCTACAACGGCGAGCGCGGCAAGCAACTGCCCAAATGGTTTTATTATCATTTTTATCCTGTGCATTTGGGGGCGTTGGTGGTGATAAAATATTTTATTATGTATTTGCATTCTTAGTCTTTATTCTCGACATAGTGGTTTGGTAACAAGAATCTGACAAACCTAAGGTTTTGAGTATTTCTTCCTTGGGTTTTCCTATTTCTAAGAGTATCAAAATTATTTTGTCGCGGGCAGATAGATTTTCGTATTCTGAATCAATTTTTTCAACGATTTCGGGATATAGTACATTGTATAATTCTAAAAAACAAACCATCTCAGGTTTGTTCCATTGCGAACAGTCTTTGCCTTCCATTATCTTATCGTATAGTTCTTTACCCGGGTGCTTGATTTTTTTGTTAAGTTCTTTTTCGGTGGCAAGTTCGTGACGAGTTGCGATAAGGTGTTTTTCGAGATCTTCTATTTGAAGCTTAGTTTCTTTCTGCTTTTTGTTTAATTTACAAGTTATACAAATGGTGATTATTAATAATATGGATAGTGTGATGATTGTAACTATATTAGGTGATATTTTTATATTACTTTTTGGTATTATTGCATTGCCGTATACTACTGGCTTTTTTTGTTGATAGCGTTTAATAAGGGAGTCCTTTTCTGCGATAATCTGTTTTTGGAGGTTGATTACTTCGTTGAGATTGTTTTCTGCCATTTTGCATCCGATTTGTATTTGAAGCAATTCGGTTCTACTTTCCGACCAAGCGGCGTCAAAGCATTCTTTACAGAGTTTTTCTGCCTCTGTTACATTGCCTTGGTATAGATATATACGGGCAAGATTCTTCTTGCTCAGTTTAGAGTCGGGATCAATTTCGAGGCCCTTTTCGAAATATATTTTGGCAGATTCCATATTTATTCCTATATTAAGTTCGCCTAATCCATTGTATATGAATGCTATATCCTTCGGTTTGAGATAATCGCGTAGAGTCAGAGCATCGTGTAAGTCTATATTTGCGTTTGCAGTATCTCCATACATTTTGGAGTAGGTGGCTTTGTTGAGGGCTGCGTACGCAATTTGTTGATTGTTATTGGCTTTTTTGGCATATTCTCCCTGTTTCTCTATCATATCCTTGGCTTGCGTTGATTCGCCTATCCACAAGTAGAAGTGTAACCTATACCAACAGGCCTTAGACAGAAGGTAGTTGTCGGAAAGTTGTTCCGCTAAATCTGTTCCCTTTTTAAAGTAGTAGTGGCAACTGTCGAGTTGGTCTGAAAATATAAAATTGTAGTATCCCTTGATTAGGTAGACTTCGGCAAGGTGTTTTAGGTCGTTGGTAGAATAAAAGTATTTTTCAGATTTGTTGAGCAAATATATCGTCGAGGAGTCATAAATGAGATTATCTTTCAACCGTATGGACAGTAGAATGTATAGGGCCGAGTCGCTTTTGTTTTGTAGTGTCGTGCCAGTTGAATCAAGCAAATATATGGACGAATCTATCTTGTTCTCTCTCGACATTATATCGACTGTCTCCAACTGTCTGTATCTTTCAGTCTTTTTGTCTGAACACGCTACAAAGTAGAATAAAACTATTATCAATATCGCTTTAAATGTATCTTTCATTGACTTAAATGTTTTCAGCCGCAAATTTATATTAATTTTTTGTTATTTGTGGCAAAATTTCTATTTTTTTTTTTTTTTTTTTTTTTTTGAACGCATTGTAAATCAGTTATTTAGTGTAATATTATGTTATTTGCTCGTTTATGTTATTGAAAATTAGTTGCTTACAATAATTGATATTTTTGTAATTGCCTTACAAAATGTTCCATTATTGTAATTTTTCTTACATTTTTGGGTAAATAATAATGTAAGAATTGTCTAATGTGCTTATGTATAGTTAGTTGCTCTTAAGAGCGTTTTTTAGGGTATTGCATTTTATTTTTTTCTACTATAATTTTGCCTCCGTAATTATTTAACAAAACGCTAATTAATAATTAAAGATAAAGAAATGAAACGACAAAAGATTACAAGCAACACAAAAAAGAACCTGTTATTAGGCGTATTGCTTTTAGGCTTATTCATCGGGTATCCGTTGTATCCTACTCCGGATTATCCTTGGCCTCGACCAGTCGGTAAGAAACTGCCTGGGCAGCCATCGCAACCGCCTGTGAAGCCGCTATCAACATATACTATTAATATAGAATAAAAACGCACGGGGCATCCGTTAGAAATACTTTAAAATCGATACAATGTTGGATATCAACTATAAAATATTGGTTTTCAGTGGTTTTAGAACAAACCAAGACCTTGTTCTGAAAACGGGTGTCCCTCTGCTATATCAAATAACAAACGGGACGGTGAGTCGCTACCTTCCAAGTACCACCACCGCCCCAATTATTAACCCCAAATATAAAAAGGAGGTCAACGAAAGATACGTAGTTAGCAGTAAAAGGTTGCCTACGGAGTAGCCAATCCCGAAACGATGCCCAAGGCGGGATGTAAATCTATACCAAGGGCGATGTCCCGAGCGCAGGGTAGGGAGGAAGAAAGTTGTCCTGCAAATTTATAATGTAATAAAATTTTATGATAATGAAAAAATTTTTTATTTGTGCAGCCGTAGTTGCTGCATCGATTTTCGGAGTAATGAAGGCAACTGACGTAATTTCAAACAGCAATATGTCAGATGTGCAGTTGGAGAATGTGGAGGCAATTGCAAATCCCGAGGGACTTATGGAAGAAGGACCGTATTACCCATTAAGCGAACCTAAATTAAAGGTTCAGGAATCATGGAATAATTCCACCTCTCAAAATAACTCTAACTCACAAACTAAAGATAATAAATGTGGTTTAGAGGGAAAAGGAGGCTATACAATTGGAGGTGGACCGGAAGGATCCATAGGGGGCAATATTAGTAGGGATAAAGAAACTTCCCAAAGTTCTAATACACAAGAAAATGGTTCCTACAATGTTCAGGTAAACATGTATGTCCAAGGATGTGTAGGAAGTTCAGGAACTCATTGTACACCTGTGTATCTCTAATATTATTTTCAAGTTTTATTCACAAAGTGGAAGATGTTTTTTCGCTTCCATTTTGTGATATTTAGTTTTTTAATTGAAATTATTACAATGAAAAAAAATATTATCTTTTCATGTTTGATTGCTTTAACAGCTTTCGCATGTTCAAATAATAAACTAGTGGGTATTATATTAGAACACGATATTATTGAGGAATATAATTTCAACGACTGCCTATCTAACGTTGATTATAAATTGGATGACATTTTAGATAGTATGAGAATTATTTCTCTTGAATCCAATGACATATCGCTAATTGGCAATACCTACAAGTTGATAGTAACAGACAAAAGAATCTATATATACGATGATTACCAAGAGTATGGTTTAATTATTTTCGATTCCAATGGTAAATTTTTAAAGCGAATTGAAAGAGGCAATGGACCTGGTGAGTATCAGCGTATCCTAAGCATAGCATTCGACAAATATCAACAGGAACTGTTAATACTAACAAATCCATATTTACTAAAATATGATGCCGATGGCAATTACATTTCAACTATTGAATTGGATTATCCTACAGATAATATTGTGGGGTGTACACAAGACAAATATTTGTTTAGTAAGGTTTACGGACATCAGAGCAAAGATAATGGTGACATAGACTCATATTCGCTATTGGTCGCAGATAAGAACGGCAGCTTATTGCAAATGTTAATGCCTTACAATAACACTATAATACCTATGCGTACTGGTTCATGTGTTTATGATGATAAAATATCAATAGGTCTGTCTCATTGTGATTCAATTTACTATTTCGATAATGATTCACTGTTCCATTATAGAAATTTAGACTTTTCTTCCAAGAAATTAGATATCAGCCAATTTACAACATATCAGGATTATATACAAAGTTATTTGACAAAAATTGAATCCGACCGGTTATTTTTCAACGGTACTTTTTTTGAGAATAAGTCGCATTTTATTTTACCCCTAAACATGGGGCGCACATCATATTTGATTTTTGTTGACAAAGAGAGTGGTAAGACTCATTCAGGTAAATTGCAATTTTATGATAATACCTCAGCGATTCCTATTTTGGCACCTATGGGAGTTTCAGATAGTTGGTTCTATGCATTAGGTAATCCGGCAGATTATAAGCACGGTTCGCTATCCAATCCTAAATACCTAAGCAAAGAAGATGTCGCTAAATTAGAAAGCCTGACCCCTGATGACAACCCATATATAATGTTTTATAAACTCAAACGCTTTGAATAAGAAAAAATTAACGACAATTTTACTTGTCTTAGCTACTGTGCTTTATGTCGTTACGCTCTACAAATTATTCGTTCTCAGCGACACTGTAAAACAGTTTAGATCGATGATTATGAATCTAAAAAACAATGAAACAACATACAAGCGTGAAATATATTGTATAAAACAAAATTTTATGTCCAATTATTTCAAACGCTTTAGTGTAATTCCTTATATTGTTGATGCCAACGGTGATAGTATTTCGATCCACGACTTCTTTACAGAAAATGATTCTGTACTTCTTGTAAGTGTTATTTCTGAGGATTATTGTTCTGGTTGTAACCATTATGCTTTTGATTTGGTTAACAGTGTCAATTATCCAAAGACTATATTTCTTAACAAAAGCACTAAGAAATTCTCATTTATGAATATGAAACAGTCGTTTAATATGCCCGACAACAAATTGTTTGGTTGTTCAGATGAAATTACAGAAATTGATAGGATAGCTTATCCCTATTATGCATTCGTTACACCACCGAACATTATATCTGCAGTTTACATTCCGTCTGCTGGCAATAATAAGTTGGACAAGGAGATGCTGGAACGGATGTTAGGATTGTGGAAATAAAAATATCTGAAACATTGTTCTTTGTGCTGAACAGTAGCGGAGAACTAGGTTGGCAGTTGCCAAAATGGTTTTACTATTCGTTTTATCCATTACATTTATTAATTATTTGGATTATACAAACTTACGTTATATGAAACGATCTATTTTTTTGTTTACTACCCTTTCTGTTCTTATTTCGGCTTGACCACCACATCTTCTCTCGATTACGCCATGGAATAGGCAGGTGATAACCGCCCCGAGCTTGAACGTGTGCTTGTCCATTACAAATCAGAACCCGAAACACTTGCAGCCGCTGAAATGGTTTTCAGCGGCTGCCGCGCCGGCGCTCCGTTTACAAAACCGGGGTGTCCCCCTCCTTTCTCCCGACCCTCCAAACTTAATATTAACTTAACGTTTTTTTTTTTTTTGTAAAGTTTGTTTGCGTATCTTTGTGGCGAAATAAAAACTGAACGAATAATGAACGTAAAGTTAACATATAATAAAGAAGAGGTGAAAGCCAGATCGTCGAAAACAAGGCCAATCACCTCCCAATGTCCAACCTTAGAAAAGGAGGTATTGCAATAAACGAGTAAAGCAATAAAAAGGTTGCCTACGGAGCAGCCAATCCCGAAACAATGCTCAAGGCGGGATGTAAATCAATACCAAGGGCGATGTCCCGAGTGCAGGGTAGGGCGGAAGAGGTTTTCCCTGCGTATAATATTATTAATTAATTTATAATAAGATATTTATGAAAAAGATATTTTTATCGATAGGATTGGCAGCTTTGATGCTGATTTCTGGAACTAATGTTTATATGGCGAACCAAACGAACTCAAGTGTGACTCTGAATTTACTTGACGTAGAACATACAGCAGAGGGCGAATCAAATGCTGTGCCGCCGTGGCTTGCAGCTGCCGTCCCTGTCGCCGAAGTAGTAGGAGCTGTGGCCGCAGTTGCTGCTCTTGGATATGTTATATATGACCATTGCACCAGTTCAGAAGAGGGGCATTTTGTTTTGGAAAGGGCGAATGAATGGAAACAAAACGGTGAGAAGCACGGATATAAGGAATATACTTGTTTACCTGGAGGCTCAGGTTGTGTCGTAGGAGGAGGCCCTTACGTTATAAATTATTAATTTTACAGCAGAATGGATTTCATTGCCATTCTGCTTTTATTTTTTCTCATGTAATGAAAACTTATTTGTTGATATTCTCAGTGATTATGACATTTTCTGCCGTTAACTGTGGTTGCCAACAGAACGGGGTTGCTGAGGTTTTTTGCGACTCTTCGCTTGTTACATACGAATTTTCAACAATAATAGAATCCGATACCATTAGTTTGGATGACCTTATTGACACTGTTGGAGTCATTAAACTGGAAACGACGCCCGAATCGTTGTTAAGTAAAATCCGTCAGATTGTTATAGGAAACGACTATATTTATGTGCTTGATTATCTGTCGGGTGGAGGTGTTGCTATTTTTGATAGAATTAGTGGTTCTTTTGTCCGCAGACTTTCGGTAGGTAACGGTCCTGCTGATATCTATGTGCCTCAATCTATTTCTTTTAACAGAAATACAGATGAACTGGTTGTAGGGATGTGGCAGATAGTAAAAGTTTTCTCTTCCAATGGAGAATACATCAGGTCGTTCACTCTGCCTTTTATGATTCAGGATATTCTTTGCTGTGATGGTGGATACTTATTGTCCCAACTTCCTAGTCAGAATTCACGCAATCGTTTTTCAGTGATACATACTGATTCTGTTTTTAATATCAAAAAGGTTTTCTTTTCAACTGCTAACGTTGCCGAGTGTATTACTTCTTATCCATTTTGCCATCTTGCCGATGGATCATTTATTATTTGTCAACCTTTTAATTATCTTCTTTTTTCATATGATTATGAAACTTTTAAGCCAGCAATTGCTTTGGACTTAGGTGAAAGGCAGTTTTTGACTGATAATCTTTTGGATTATCAGGAGTTTTTTTCTAAGTTTAAGGATACAGATGTGGCTTTTTTTGGAGTCTTTTCTGAAATTTTTAATTATCAGTATTTTAGTTTTGAAACTGGTGATACTAAAATGATAGATGTTTATTACAATAAACCGAGCGGTCGAATGCGTTGTGGTTATAAACTTACAGATATACTATCAGATAATCTTATTTGTTGTTCTCAATTTGCAGGTGCTTATAACAATTGTTTTGTCGGTTATTTTTCTTGGGATAGTTTTTCCCCTGATTGCGACAAGTCAACATTGTTTGTAAATACAGGCAACCTTACACAAGATGTTGTCGACAAGGTCAAAAGCCTTAAAGAAGACGACAATCCCCTTATTATCCTCTACCGCCTTAAAGACATTCCCGCCGATACTGAATAGCTCTGACTGTCCTTACCATCTAAATCCACCCACGGAACGGATTTTGACTTCAAGAATGTAAAACTTATGTTCGATAACTTGGTGGATATCGAACTTTGAATATATGAAATCATTACACTCTCGCCGGATATCGGCGGAAACAATGGTTTTGAGCGGCTGTGAAGCCGGCACTGTGGAGATGTTCCTGCGGTGTCCCTCGGATTTTGCTTGTTTTAAAGCAATAATGTTGCTTAATTATCAAACTTAACATTAACTTAACGTTTTTTTTTTTGGTAAAGTTTGTTTGCGTATATTTGTGGCGAAATAAAAACTGAACGAATAATGAACGTAAAGTTAACATATAATAAAGAAGAGGTGAAAGCCAGATCGTCGAAAACAAGGCCAATCACCTCCCAATGTCCAACCTTAGAAAAGGAGGTATTGCAATAAACGAGTAAAGCAATAAAAAGGTTGCCTACGGAGCAGCCAATCCCGAAACCAATGCCTGAGGCGGGCCGTGAAACAATACCGCGGGCGACATCCCTGGCGCGCAGTGCAGGGAGGAAGAAGTGCTTTACCTGCGTAATGATTTATTAAAATATTTAAAATTAGAAACTTATGAAAAAGATATTTATATCCATAGGATTAGCGGCGCTGATGCTGGTGTCGGGAACTAACTACTATCTTGCGAATAACACGAATTCTTATTCTTCCCTCCGTTTGGAAGACATTGAGGCTAACGCCGACAGTAACGGCGAGGCTGGGGTGCCGCCGTGGCTCGGACCTGCCGCACAGGTGGTAAGTATAATTGCAGGTGGCGTAGCAGTTGGGAAAGTAATTTACGATTACTGCACAAAACCCGATACTGGTCATTGGTGCGAAGTCTATTCCAAGATAGAAATAAAAAATAATAAGAAAACAGGAACTATATGGTACGAATGTGGTGGCTCAGGTGATGTATGCATAGTAGGAGGCTCACGTTCTGTTACATTTTAGTAGGCCTCTTGTCGGTAACCTATTTAGTGTAGGTGATTCTCTGACGAGCCTTCGTCCGAACAAGACTTATCTAATTTTTAATCACGTTGCCTTAAACGCTATATCTTGTTTAGGGCAACACTTACAAATTTTGTTATGAAAGACGGAGTTTTCATATTGTTTTGTCTGTTGGTTATTATAGGATGTACACCCCAATCGACACAAGTCGCCAATATTGACTACGGCGAAGATTTTGTTTATTTGGATTTGACCAAAGTTGATTTTGACAAGACGATTACGGTCGATGACATCCTTGATGATGTCAGAGCCATAAAACTTGAGACCACAGATTCTTCTCTTCTTGGTCATATTAGGCACATAGTTTTCGGTAACGACTATATATATGTTCACGATACGTATTCAGAAGGTTGTATCGCCATTTTTAGTCAAGATGGTTCTTTTGTCAAACGCCTTTCCAAGGGTAACGGACCTGAGGATATCAGCTATGTCGCTGACATTACGTTCGACGAAGCAAACAATCGCCTCGTTGTTTTCCAGCCGCCTGTGGTAAAGTTCTTCACTCCCGACGGACATTATATTAGCGATTTTAATACTAATTTGTCGGGCTTGCATATAGCTAAATATGGCGATGGTTATCTGTTTGCACAAGACCCGTATCAGAACAAGCTGCACCAGTATTGTATTGTCCGTACGGATTCTGTTTTTCAGGTTGAGAATGTTTTCCCATTGGACAAAGTATTTGTTCCTTATCTGACATACAATACATTTGTGCCATTGAATAACAATAATTTGGCTGTTGTCCAGCCTTTCAATCCTACGGTCTATAAGATGAGCGATACAATGTTGATTCCTCATTGTTATTTGGATTTCGGTGATTATTTGTTCGCTACCGAGGATGTCCACACACTGGACGATTTAAAAGATGAATTTGTTGGCGAGGCATACTCATTTGTCGGGCTGTTCAACGAAACATCCAATTATCAGTTCTACCGGGTGGAAAAAGCGCATTTGCCGTTCGCCTTTATTTATTACAATACTACAACTGGTAAAATTCGAAAAGGAATTGATATTAATGAGTCATTGACCGATTTGGTTTGCATTGTGTCTGATTTTGCCGGTACATACGACGATTATTTTGTCAGGTGTTTTTCGTGGGATAATTGTGACTATGATTATATGATGAATGTGATGAACGATAATGTTGGCAACCTACCACAAGATGTTGTTGACAAAGTCAAAAACCTCAAAGAAGACGACAACCCTCTTATCATCCTCTATAAACTCAAAGACCTCCCCGCCGACACAATACCCGAGTAGCGTATGAAGAAAATATTGTTGATTGTCGC
>JAEDDH010000030.1 GCA_016293845.1 Bacteroidales bacterium
TCGCAAAGTTAGCGATTAATTCGGAGATTACAAAACAGAAATGGTATTTTTTGGGTGGTTCGTTCCGAGGTGGAAACTTACTTATTTAAAAAAATTAAAACGAATAAAAAAATTCATTTGAATTTGTTTCTATCCGTTTTAATTATTATTCAAAGAAAAATTATTTCAACCGCACCGTTACGGCGTTTTTGTGGGCGTCTAATTGTTCGGCGGCGGCCATTGTTTCGATAGCGGGACCGATGGTTTTGATGCCTTGCTCGGTGATGGTTTGGAAGGTGATTTTTTTGGTAAACGAATCCATATTCAATCCCGAATAGGCTTTGGCTGCTCCGTTGGTGGGCAAGGTGTGGTTGGTGCCTGAGGCATAGTCGCCAGCACTTTCGCAAGCGTAATGACCTATAAACACGCTGCCGGCATTGGTAACAAGTTCGGCAAGATTGAGCGCGTCGTCGGTAGAGAGAATAAGGTGTTCGGGTGCCCAAAGGTTCGACAAATGCACCGATTTTTGGTTGTTTTCGGTAACAACGGCAAAACTTAGTGCAAAGGCTTTTTCGGCAATTTCGCGGCGTGGAAGTAGTTTCAACTGACGTTCTGCCTCGGCTATTATCTCGTTTTTCTTAGCCTCATCGCTCACAAAGAGTCCTACCTGCGAATCGGTGCCGTGCTCGCATTGCGACAGCAAATCGGCTGCTGCGTATACGGCGTTGGTGGTGCTGTCGGCTACAACGGCAAGTTCCGACGGACCTGCGGGCATATCTATTGCGGTTTCCGACGAGTTTACCAACTGCTTGGCAACGGTTACAAAGCGGTTGCCCGGTCCAAAAATTTTCGATACCTTTGGAACTGTTTCCGTGCCGTATGCCATAGCCGCAATTGCCTGTGCGCCACCGATTTTAAAAATCTTGGTAATTCCCAAAAGTTTGGCGCAGTAGAGAACCACCGAATTGATGTTTCCACCGCTACGGGGAGGCGAACAAAGCACAATCTCTTTGCAGCCAGCGAGTTTGGCAGGTATGGCAAGCATCAGCACCGTAGAAAACAACGGAGCACTGCCGCCGGGGATATAGATGCCCACCTTTTCGATGCCCACGGTTTTTTGCCAACAAACTATGCCGTCGGATGTGGGAACTTTATGTATCTCTGTGGGAATCTGACTTTTATGAAATTCCTCTATATTAACCTTGGCAGCGAGGATCGCCTTTTTGAGGTCTTCGGGCACTTCTTTTTCGGCGTCGATGAGTTCCTGCTCCGTTACCAAAAGATTGTCGGGACAGGAGTTGTCGAATTTCATAGTAAGTTGGCGCACAGCACGGTCGCCGCCGTTGCGCACCGAATCCAAAACCTGCTGAACCACAGGGATAATGTCGTCGGTTTTGGCTGCGGGACGTTTTGAGCGCAGTTCAAAATCTTTGTCGGTTGTATATTCTATTGTAAACATTATAGTATCATTTTTTCGATCGGAACTACTAAAATACCTTGTGCACCCTTGGCTTGCAATTGGTCGATTATCTCCCAAAACTGATTTTCTTTAACCACGCTGTGCACCGAAACCCATTCGCCGTCGGCAAGGGGAACTACCGAAGGACTCTTCATTCCAGGAAGAAGCGAGATTATTTCGTCTAAGTTTTTCTTGGGAGCATTCAACAAAATGTATTTATTCGACTTGGCGGCTTTGATGGCGTGAATACGGAAAAGAAGTTTTTTGATAATTTCCTCTTTTTCAGCGTTGAGATTATCGTTTTTAATCATCACAGCCTCAGAGAATACCATCTGCTCTTTTTCTACCAAGCCGTTGCTGAGCAATGTGCTGCCGGTGGAAACGATGTCGAAAATGGCGTCGGCAAGACCAATTACAGGACAGATTTCTACCGAACCCGAAATCACGTGAATGTCGGCATTGATGTTGTTCTCGTTGAGCACTTTTTTGAGAATGTTGGGATAGGTGGTGGCGATTTTTTTGCCATTGAACCAATTGAGACCAGTGTACTGAGAGTCGCGGGGAATAGCGAGCGACAGGCGGCATTTGCCAAAACCGAGTTTCTCGATGGTTTCTACTTGCTTGCCAGTTTCCCAAATAACGTTTTCGCCCACAATACCGCAATCGGCCACACCATCAGCCACGCATTGAGGAATATCGTCGTCGCGAAGGTAAAGAATGTCAACGGGGAAGTCGGCAGCCGAGGCAAACAAAATACGTGATGAGTTGCTCGAAATACTGATTCCGGCTTTTTCAAATAGGTCGATAGATTTGTCGCTCAAACGACCCGATTTCTGAATTGCAATTTTTAATCTTTCCATTTTTATGTGTTTTTTTTAATTTATTACCAAATAAAAAAGGCCGAACCCCTTGTTGTGCGGTTCGACCTTTATATTTTACAAAACAAAAACAACCGATGTCGTACGCACACAACTATCTGCCTCCATAATGATGGTGGTGGTGATGGATTGTATGGCACTCGGTGTATTTCATCTTGGTTTGTTTTTACCACAAATATTACGGCGCGAAATTAATAATTATTTTTGTAAAACAAGGATATTTTTGTTTTTTTTGTAAAATTTTAAACTTGCTCCTAATAAATATTTAAAACAATGAATAAGACAATTTTAACGCTAACCGCCGCCATTGCCCTTACTACAAGCGCAGTGGCAAACGTAAAAATGCCGTCGCTATTTACCGATGGTATGGTTTTGCAACAAAAAACCAATGCGCCTGTGTGGGGATTTGCCGACCCGGGCGAAAAAATCACCGTTGCCACCACTTGGGACAACAAAACCGTTTCTACCGAAGCCGCTGCCGATGGCAAATGGATGGTGAAGGTTTCAACGCCTTGCTACGGCGGACCTTACGCACTCATTATCAACGGCAAAAACACCGTATACATCAACAATGTAATGATTGGCGAGGTGTGGTTTGCTTCGGGACAAAGCAATATGGAAATGACTATGAGCGGTTTCCCCTACGGAACAATTTTGAACGGTCCTGAGGATATTGCCAACAGCACCAACAACGACATCCGCATTTTTATGGCATCGCGCAATACAAGTTTCAAAGAGGAAAGCGAACTCGGCGGCGAATGGAAAACAGCCTCGCCCAAAACCACTCCTCAATTTGGCGCCACTTGCTACTATTTTGCAAAAAAACTCAATGCCGAACTTGGTGTGCCTGTGGGCATTATCAATTCGTCGTGGGGTGGCACTCCCGTTGAAAGTTGGATTCCGCAAGAATACATCAAAAACGTTCCCGAATATAGCCAGATAGTTAAAGATATTGCAGCAAGTTCGCCCATTATCGACAAACGCAACAATTGGCTTGCTCAAAAACAATCGGTTTCGATGTTTCCCCGTCCCGACCTGGGCGACACCAACCTTGCAAAACCCGATTTCAACGATGCTAAATGGCACTCTATGAACGTTCCCACTCTTTGGGAAAACAACAACGAGGTGCGTGCATTCGATGGCATTGTTTGGTTTCGTAAAACTATCAAGATTACCCCCGCAATGGCAGGCAAAGAACTCGTGATTTCGCTCGGCGCAATCGACGATGGCGATGAAACATTTTTCAACGGCGAACTCATCGGACACACCAACAACTATCAAGCCGACCGCATTTACACAGTTCCCGCCGACAAGGTAAAAGCCGGAAAAGCCGTTATCGCCATTCGCGTTACCGACAATCAAGGCGGCGGCGGACTTTATGGTCAGCCTTCAAAACTCAAATGCTACACCAAGGGCAACGAAAAATCTGCAATTTCGCTCGCTGGCAGTTGGAAATATCTGCCCATAGCCGAACTTTCAAGAGGAAAACTCTACAAATTTGACATTCCAACGATGGAATTTTTTCAACGTCCGATAAGTCCCACCGATTTGAGCGAAATGACCGCCACCACACTCTACAACGCAATGGTAGCACCGTTTGTGGGCTACGCAATGGCTGGCGCAATTTGGTATCAGGGCGAAGCAAACGTGGGTCACGCCGAGGAATATTCGCGCACTTTCCCCCTTATGGTTAAGGCTTGGAGAGAAAAATGGAATCAGGGCGACTTCCCGTTCTACTATGTTCAGATTGCCCCCTACGACTACGGCACAAACGGACATTCGGAGGAAATTCGTGAGGCTCAGCGCGTTTCGTTGTCGATCAAAAATTCAGGTATGGCTTCTACCATCGACATTGGCAACAACAAAAACATCCATCCTGCCAACAAAGTAGAAGTAGGCAACCGCTTGGCACTCTGGGCATTCAAAAACATCTACGGCAAAGACGTAGTTTGCAGCGGACCTTTATTTAAGAGTCAAGAAATCAAGGGTAACGCCATTTACCTGAGTTTCGATTATGCCGACGGTCTCAACGCCAAAGGTGGCACTCTCAAAGATTTTCAGATTGCAGGCAAAGACGGCAAATACTACCCTGCCACAGCCGTTATCGAAGGCAGCAAGGTAAAAGTTTCGTCCGAAAAAGTAGCCGCTCCCACATCGGTACGCTACCTTTGGAGCGATTGTGTAGACCAAGCCTCATTGTACAACGGCGCAGGATTACCAGCAAGTTCGTTCCAATCAACCAAAGCGTGGTAAAATAAGAACACGAATTTGGTGTTTTTTTACTAATGACATTTATTTTATGGACAGAGCGCCCTTGCGCTCTGTCTTTTTTTGAACAAAAATTAAAATGAATAGAAACGAATATTGAATAATTAGGAAAAATACTTTATATTTGCAGAAACAAAAATTGGATTCACAATTCCTTAATTCAATATCGCTGCATTATGTCAAAGTACATCAACCCATATACGGATTTTGGCTTTAAGAAACTCTTCGGTACAGAGCTCAATAAGGACTTGCTGATAAGTTTTCTCAACGCACTATTTGAAAAAAGCCGCGAGATACCCAAGGACGAAATCGAGGACATAACTTATCTCAACGCAGAAAAACTCGGACGCTCGGCATCAGAACGCCGTGCCATTTTCGATGTTTACTGCACCACCAAAAGCGGAGCCAAGTTTATTGTGGAGATGCAGAACGTTTTTCAACAGTTTTTTAAGGACAGAAGCGTCTATTATTCGTCGTTTCCCATCCGCGAAATGGCAAAGAAAGACAGCAAAGATGAGCATTGGAACTACGAACTACAAAAAGTATACACGGTTGGCATCCTGAATTTTGTATTCAAAGACGAGGACAAAGGCATTGACAACGGCGAATTGAAAACTGTCAACGAGTTTACAGACGATGATTTGTTCCATGTGGTAATGCTTACCGACCTTAGCACAGGGAAAGTCTTTTACAAAAAATTGGTTTATCTCTATCTCGAAATGCCCAAATTCAACAAAACCGAATCCGAACTTGTAACCATGTACGACAAGTGGCTCTTTGTCTTAAAAAATCTTTCTAAACTATTGGAGCGTCCCAAAGAGTTGCAGGAGCGTGTATTTGAAAAACTTTTCCGCCAAGCCGAAATCGCCATGTTCTCTCCCGAAGAATACACCGACTACGAAGAGAGCCTCCACAACCTGTGGGACATCACCAACGCCATGAACGATGCCGAAATGAAAGGCTTTGGCAAAGGCGAACAAAAAGGACGAGAAGAAGGACGAGAAGAAGGACGCCACGAAACCCTCCTTGCCCTTGCCCGCCAAATGAAAGCCGACAATATGCCTTTGGATATGATAATCAAATATTCAGGCCTCACCCAAGACGAAATCAACAATCTTTAATCTCATAACACATCATCAATCATGACCAATCCTAATATCAAACCAACCCAATGTAAAGTGTGGAGGTAAATAGTAAAATAAAAATTTACCTTTTTGCTCATATTTTTCTTTATCACAGCCTTTTCATCGCGGAGCATGGCACAGGATAAGGAAGCGTATGTGGTAGTTTCCTCCGATAGCACACGATGACCAAAAAAGTAATAGAATAGGAGCAGGAGTGCATGGAATTTACCCACAACAAAAAATCTTTACAAACCAACTGAATATAATTGATTTGTAAAGATTTGAACAAGTTAAAAAGATTTGTATGATTTCTACATAAAGTAACGCTCATAAAGTCCTTTGAAACCGCTACCGTGACGAGCCTCATCCTTAGCCATTTCGTGAACGGAGTCGTGGATAGCGTCGAGGTTTTCTTTTTTGGCGTTAGATGCAATGCGGTATTTATCTTCGCAAGCACCAGCCTCTGCCATCATACGGTTGTAAACGTTGGTTTTGGTGTCGGAAAGCACGTCGCCCAATAATTCGGCAAAACGGCTTGCGTGGTCGGCCTCTTCAAAAGCGTAACGTTTAAAAGCCTCAGCAATTTCGGGGTAACCCTCGCGGTCGGCCTGACGTGCCATAGCAAGGTACATTCCCACCTCGGCACATTCGCCATTGAAGTGAGTTTCAAGGTCTTTGCGCATCTCTTCCGAAACGCCCTTAGCCTCGCCAACGTGGTGCTCGGTAACAAATTTTATGTTGATTCCACCCTTTTCGCCAGCGGCAGAAGGTGCGGGTTGCTCCAATTCTTTAAATTTGGCTGCGGGAGCCTTGCATTTTGGGCATTTTTCGGGAGCCTCATCCCCTTCGTGTACATATCCGCACACGGTACAAATCCATTTCTTTGCCATAATTGTCTTTGTTTTTGATTGTTTGTATTAAAATTTTTATCGGGACAAATATAGGGATTTTTTTGAATATGCAATGATTATTTTTGATATTTTTTTTATTTTTGCAGTTGGAATGTTAAATGATACCATTATGAACGAACAAGAAATACAGCAAAAAGTTTCAGAATACTTTAAAACACAACCAGTTTTGAAAGCTTGGCTGTTTGGCTCGTTTGCACAAGGCGAAGATAACCTCGGCAGCGATGTGGACATATTGGTAGTTCTTGACCACTCGCAACCCATTGGTTTAAAATATTATGGTATGTGGAACGACTTAGAAGAACTTTTAGACCGCAAAGTGGATTGTGTTACAGAAAACTCACTTGCAGATTTTGCCCGTGAAAGTGTAGGACACGATAAAATACTTATTTATGAGAGAGCCGCTTAAAGACAAAGAATCTGCCGTTCACAAAAAACTTATCCAAACCGCCGAGCGTATGAAAAAACGCGGCTACGACACCGAAGAAATTTGCAAAATTACAGGTTTGAACCGTGACGAAATAGAAAGATTGTAATACCTTTGCGCTATAAATTTATTGATTATGGAAAATTTTGTAACTATCAACGATATAAAAGTAAAATACAAGACCACAGGCGAGGGACAGGATGTGCTTTTGCTGCACGGATGGGGTTGCTCGCTCGAAATTTGGAAAACCCTCCAATCGCAGTTGGAGCAGAAATACCGCGTAACTTCAATCGACTTTCCCGGTTTTGGCAAGAGCGATGAACCCAAAACTGTTTGGGGCGTGGAAGAATACACCCAATTCACCGAAAAACTCATTGAGGCACTGAATCTTAAAAATCCCGTATTAATAGGACACTCGTTTGGTGGACGCGTATCTATACTTCTCTCGTCGCGCAACGATTATGTTAAAAAGGTGATACTCACCGATGCCGCAGGCGTAAAACCGCAAAACACAAAGATTTCGGTAAGCCGTATTTTTTCTAAAATGAAAAAACTATCCACAAAAATCATTGGCGAAAAAGCCACCGAAAAACTCGTAAAACCGTTTGCAAACTCTTTGGCGTCAGAAGATTACAAAAACGCGTCTGGTATGATGAAGGAGATTCTCAAAAAAGTGGTTGACGAAGACCTTCAACACGTGATGCCCAACATCAAAGCCTCTACCCTACTGATTTGGGGCGAAAAAGACACCGCCACACCCGTTAGCGACGCCAAAATTATGGAGAGCCTCATTCCCGACACTGGCTTGGTGGTTTTCCCTGGCTGCACACATTATAGTTTTTTAGAGAATCCGGGATATTATTATACTATTGTGGATAATTTTTTAAACGCTTAAAAATATGGCACTTATCATTGCAATATCAATACTAATACTCATCTACGCCGCATTAAAACTCAAAGTAGACCTTCATAAGTTTCAACAAAACTCGTATCGAAACGAACGTTATTGGAAATATCTCAAAAACGATATCCACTCAAAAATCCGTATGGCTGAGTATGCAAGCCTTGGTGTGGGGTTGTTGGGATTGGTTTTTCCCGAATGGTTCGTCTACTTTTTGATTCCTTTTTTGCTAATTACACTTTACTATGTTTATTACAACAAAACATACAAGCCAAAGGTAAAATTCAACTTTACTTCAAGGGCTAAACGATTGTATTTTACATCGTTCGGACTGATTTTGGCGTTTAGCGGATTGGAGTTTGTCCTCACCTTCGACCCCTATTTTACTATGCTCACGGCATTGTGCTGCATTGTGTTTAGTTATTTTGTAATAATGCTCGCCAACATCGTGCTCAAACCCGTTGAAAAAACTATCAACAACCATTATATCAACGATGCCAAACGTATCCTTGCCGAACATAATGATTTGATAATTGTTGGTATCACAGGCAGTTACGGCAAAACATCCACAAAGCATTTCTTAGAAAAAATACTCAGCGAAAAATACAACGTGCTGATGACTCCGGGTTCGTTTAACACCACAATGGGCGTTGTCCGCACTATCCGCGAATACTTAAAGCCTACACATCAGGTATTTATCTGCGAAATGGGCGCTAAGCAAATCAACGACATCAAGGAAATTTGCGACATCGTCCACCCAAAAATCGGCATCCTCACTTCGGTAGCCGAACAGCATTTGGACACTTTCAAGACGCTTGAAAACGTCCGCCGCACCAAGTTTGAACTCATCGACTCGCTGCCCGACGATGGTCTCGCCATTCTCAACGGCGACTACGACATTATCCGCAACACCCCCAAAACCAAGCCCACGGAGTATTTTTCTACGTCAGACCCTAACGCCGACTATTCTGCCAAAAACATAAAATTTTCGCCGCAAGGTACTGATTTTGAGATATATCATTCAGGTAAAAAGATTGGCGACTTTACGACGCCGCTGCTTGGAAGTTACAATATTTCAAACATTGTTTCGGCTGTGGTTTGCGCTGTTAGATTGGGACTTACAGTCGATCAAATAAAGTTTGGCGTTCACAAGTTGCAGGCTGTGGAGCATAGAATGGAAATCAAACCCGGTCCAAACGGTGTGGTGCTCATCGACGACGCGTTCAACTCAAACCCTAAGGGCGCAAAAATGGCGTTGGAAATTCTGTCGCAGTTTACCGACTGCAAACGCTTTATAATCACTCCGGGAATTATCGAACTTGCTGACCGTCAAGATTATTACAACGGTGAATTTGGTAAACAGATAGCCCACGCTGCCGACTGCGCCATTCTTGTTGGCAAAAGTCAGACCCAAGCCATCTACAACGGCCTCAAAGCCGAGAATTATCCCGAAGAACAAATCTATATCGCTCAGGGATTGCAAGATGCGGCAGTGTTTGCATATTCGCGTGCCACCGCCGGCGACGTTATCTTGTTTGAAAACGATTTACCAGATTATCATTAACGCACAGTAAACTTCCATTCCCAAACCCGCTCATTTCCACAGGGGTCTTCTACTTTGGCTACGAGGGTGTGAGAGCCAGATTTTAGGTTGAGTTTGGCTACGGGGGCTATAAGACGGACGTTTTTGTAGTCGTATTCAAATAGTTTCCACTCGCCGTCGATAAAGACATTGTATTTTTCGATGCCGCTCATATTGTCGCTGATGCCGATAATGATGTTGCCCGCCTGCGTGAGCACCGATCCCGACTTGCCCACAATCTTAGGTGCAATGGTGTCGGTGGCAATGAGGAAACTGCCGAGAGTGCGGGTTTCGGCGGTGATGTAGCCATTGGAATATGCTCCACCAACATAGCCGATGGAGTTTTTTGCACCCATTTTGGCAACGAAAACCTGCTTGGGTGTATACTGGCTGCCTATCAGCGATTTGATTTTTTCGGGAACGGGAATCCTCATCGAAATATAGTTTTGAAGGGGAATGCGGTAGTTGCCCACAGTGTACACGGGACGCGAATAGCGCGGCGAAGTGTCGCACGATAAATTGACATACTCGTTTTTGTAAAAAGTGCCTTGTGGAATATCTACCGTGATGCCCAATGTGTCGATACGCTGCTGCAACGCCCATTCCAAAGGACGTCCCGACGGCGAAATTGGTGTATTGTTGACGCTTGAATCACCCAAGATACTGAACCTCAAAACGCTTGTATTGCCCACAAAATCTTTGAGTTCAAAACGGATATTGTGAGTTTCGCCGGGTGCGATGTAGATGTCGTCGTGAGCCGAAAAAATATCCAACTGATTGTTGGGCTCCACAAAGCATTTCTGCACATACTGCTTGGTGTCCTGATAATGGGCGTAATCAATAAAAGAGTTGATATACCGGCTTTTATCAAACGGCATACGGTCGAGACGCGATTGAAAAACGAGTTTTTCGCCGTCGTAAAGTGCAATTTCTACCAAACCGCAAGGGCGTCCGCCAACAGAAAAAAAGTCGTTGGCATTGATACCCAAGCCGATATGACCAAACGCCTTGATAGTGCGTCCCGAAATCTGTTTCATAGAGTAATATTTGTCGGCACACTCGCCGTCTACCTGCGAATCGTTTTCAAGAATGTAAATCTTTACGCCATAGATAGTTGGCGGATTAATATCGTCGATAGGCTGAATAAAAGCCAAAGGATTGAGAGCGTCCTCGGTTTCGTTTTCGCGCACCTCAAAATGCAAGTGAGGACCTCCCGAGCCGCCTGTGTTGCCCGAAAAAGCCACCACCTCGCCGCGTTTTACCTTGATTTCGTCTTTTTGTGGATAATAATCCACCTCAAACGACTGATTTTTATACTGTTGAGCCGAAATCACCTTTTCAATTTTTGGAGCATAGCCGCTGAGATGTCCGTAAAGAGTGGTGTAACCATCGTAATGCGTTATATATAAGGCGTGTCCGTAGCCAAAGGGCGACACTCTGATGCGCGACACATAACCGTCGGCGACGGATTTTATGTCCACACCAATTTCACCCGCCGTGGTAATGTCCAACCCTGCGTGAAAATGGTTAGGTCTGAGTTCGCAAAACGACGCGCTCATAATCATAGGGATATCCATCGGATAGCGGTAAAGGGGGTTCTGCGCCGCAAGCGACAGAGGAAAGAGGATTGATAAAATCAAAAATCTGAGTTTCATTATACGCTGTATTTTTGTTCGGGGCAAAAGTAGATAATTTTTACGGTTTTAAGTCAGAAAAATGTAGTGACGATACATTATTCTGCACTTATCAGTGTGAAAGTATGAATTTATTCAAATAATAGAAATTATATTGAGGATTTTTTTGGGAAAAATTAATCCAACCTCTCAAACACAAAATCCGCCTGATGGCAGTTGGCTTTTTGGTAGTCGAAGCCATAGAGCCGCATATACGCCTCACGGACTTCCTTGGCGCCGTTGTAAAACGGATTCGACGTGTGCATAGCACAAGTAACCACCACACTCTGCGACGGAGTGAGCACCAATCCGTTGCGACGGATAATGGATTTTGGGGTAATTTTGTAGACTTTTGACATAATGGTGAAGGTTTTAGAATACTTTCGACGATGGATGGCGTTTCATTGTTACACGCTCATTGGCATACCAAAAGCCCAACCGAATTTGCGCACAAGTTCGGCGAGTAGATTGTGGTCTCGTGTGGGAATCAAAATATTGACCGATTCTTTCTGCGAATCCCGTTCAGCGATTTTTGAAGTATCAAGGTCGTATTGAGTCTGCATATTCATCCAAATATCGGCGGGTATGCCGAGTGCTTTCTCCAAGGCTACGGCCACATTGAGCGACACGCTGCGTTTGCCGTTGACTGTTTCGCTAATGACAGACGGTTTGATGCCTGTTTGCTCGGCGAGTTGTTTCTGCGTGATGCCGCGCTCTTTGAGTTCGTCTTTTATCATTTCGCCGGGGTGTGTGGCGGCAAACGGAATATAACTTTTCTTATTCATAATGCTTGGATATTTCTATAATCAATGCGTTTACAACTATATTATTCTCATCGGCAGAACTGTTGAACAACAAGCGGTATTGGTCGTTGATCCATACGGCATCAACGCCATTGAGGTCGCCTTTTTTCTTTTCGTAATGGAGCGACTTGATTAAAAAGAGGTCTTCAAGTCTTCTTGCAGCCTTTATGTAGTTGACAACCTTTATATAGCGTTTAACAATGTCTTTCGGCAAACGCTTGTAGCGGTGGTCTTGTGTGGAGGCAAGTGTGTAAAGTTCCTCTAAGCCTTTGTTATCAAATTCAATGTTCATTGTCCGATTGGTTTATCGCTGCAAATGTAATAATAATATTTGAATAATTAGCATTTTTGCGAATTATATTGTTAAATCACTAACTCACTTATTTCCGTAGTATCTCAGTGATTTGTTATTACAGAACTATGAAAAATATCAAGAACGACCATATCAAGCACTGTGTTTTTACAAATATAAAAAACTCACTGCGAAAATGGATGGGCAGTGAGTTTTTTATCCCTGGTGTATTTATTATACAACTAAAAAGATGTGGCATCAGAGCAATGAATAACAACATTTTTGAACTTAAATTGTTGTGTTAACACATAAGTTATTTTTTGTTCTAGATTCTTCTGTGCCTCAATATTCGCTCCATCTGCAATACTTTTTTCGTAAATCAAACGATTGGCTCTTTCGTCAAGTTCTTTTGCCTCAGACAATTCAAAGGAACCCATCTGCATATATTGTTGGTTTACTATAAACTGTTTGTTTGAATTGATTATTTGCAGATTGCACCAAATTTGAACAGTAGAATCAGGCTCTACACGACTAACAAAACCATTGTCAAAATCGATTCCGAAATCAACGTGCCCATCATAATAACCAACCAATTTATCATCCAAAAGCGTATTTTCTTTTAAAGATTCAACTTTCAATCCATCAACATTATATCGGTAAAACTGTATCTGTTTAAGCGCACTTATTTCAGGCGGTCGTAACACAATTGTTGTATTATTACAGTATAGTAAAATTGTAGATACAAATGACAACAAAAGGATAAGCATCTTATTCAGATTCTTCTTTATAAACATCTTCTGATGTATTTTCAAGTTGTTTTCCATTTCGTGAAGCATTAATGTTAATAATAGGTTTATATCCAAGATCATTGATTATTTGGGTTAATTGCATTACTGCGTTTTGATAAGCACCTGCCATATAAGTATCCTCATTTTCCTTAATATACTCGTGAGCAGTTTTTTTGGCTTCCTCTGACAATACGGCTAACTCATCAATCGAAAAGTTTTGTCGAAATATGCCTACCATTGTTTCGGTATCATCCCAATTAATATGTGTATTTTGGATTTCGGTCTTAGGTTGAGGTAAAGTAAACTCAACTGTTCGTACTTGTTCATCAACTTTAAAATCAGTTATATCTTTACAATAAATGGCTGATTTATAAGTCATATCAACTTTTAGCATAACATCCCGCGCAAACAATCTTTTAAAAATCTCAGGAATACCAGATTCTGTTCTCTTTCGTAATAAGGGAGAGATATGTATCTCTTGCGAATAAAGAACCACTTCTTTACTGATTCGAATCTTCGGGTCTTCTACCTTGTGAGATATACAGCCCGACAATATCAAAACCGTCAAGAACGGTAATACTATAAAATATTTTTTCATCATATAACAACAAATAAATGAGTACAACAATACATTTACCCTCTTTGTTTCTCCACTTTAAGGATAGTAGCAATATTTTGCTTTTCTATGGTAGAAAAATACTTATCTACACTTGAATACAGCGGTTGATACCAAGGTTGCTTCTTAAAATAGGATTCCATTTCGCCACCTTTGCGGAATATGTAACCGTGACGTGCGTATATCTCGTTACGCATAATTTTGAGTTGTTGCAAATCGTAATGCGCCAATTCCTCGTAATCCAAAACACGCTCCGAAGCAAACGGATACAAACCCGGATTTCTTGAACCACCATAATCTGGTTCGCCAAAATCTGGTTCCTCATCGCTATCGTAACTTTGAAAATCAGGTTCTTCGTCACTGTCGTAACTATAATGATATTGTTGTTGAGAATTAGATTGTTGAGAATATTGCTCAGAAGAATAACCAATAGGATTTTCTATCGGCGTGGTGGTGGGCTGTTCGTTATAATATTTTGCCGAATTTGATTTAGATGACTGATTATCAGAATTATTAGCCAAAGACACTATTGCGAAAACAGCAAAAATGCCTATTACAACAAGAGCAATTGTCAATCTTTTAATTCTTTGCTGAGGCGTCAAGGGTTGTTTTGTCTTCACAGTCGTCTCAATCGACACATTATCTTTATGACAAAACGGACAAACTGTACTCTCATAAGGATAGAGTCTACCACAATGCAAACACCTTTTTACTGATTTTAAGATAATATTCATATTCAATAATTTAATAAAGGTTAATTATTCGCATTATTTTCTGAGATAGATGGTTGTTGCTCAATTTGATTGTCTTCCGAAATCTCGCTAACACGCATAATATCTGCCACATCCCTAACATCGGTTCCTATTTGGACAACAAGTTTCAGACTTTCTGTTAAGAAACCAACAAGCATTATCGAAATCAGTCCCGACAACGCAACCGCTAAAATTAAACCTATTGCAATGAAAAGAAAGATAAGAAAATTGAAACCACTATAAAATCCTCCTGCACCTGTTAACACGCAAAACAGATATGCCAAGATGGAAAATGCAGATACGGTAAATACTGATAAAAAGACGGTTGTATTGTTGTAAGTTTGTATAAAATCGGCAGCGAAAGCAATATTCGGATAATTTGATGTCGATTTTCCAAATTCGTCTCCGTGTTTTTTCCAATACTTGAAACAAACATAAAACATAAAGATGATAAGTATCAGAAAAACAAGTCCCAAGATACATAAAACAACTTTGGGCCAACCATCAATATTTTCTAACGAACTCAATCCCATAGGAGCAAGTTTTTGAATTCCAAAAAATATTAGGAATATTGGTAATAATCCTATAATTACGCCAAAGATATAATACATAACTTTGAACGCCTTTTTGATGATGTTTAAATCATCGATACCATCTACAAAGGTCTTTGTAATGGAGTTAAATGCCATTTTTTTCATCTCAGTAACATTTTGAAGTTAATTAATCAATTCAAGTCTGCAAATATCCTCGTCCACTGCGCCATATCGCAGCACAGTGTCGAATAAAATTTATCGAAAACTATCGGAAGGAATTTTTTTAAAAAAAAGAAGCGCGGTAGCACTTGATATTACATCTCTTTGAACAAGGTCGTAGGAAACCTAAGGGAAAAGATATAATACCTGCACACCACGCCCATATATGTATGAGCCGGTTGCCGTGCTGCTCTCTCTCCCTTTTTAGAATTTCCTACGTTCTGTTGCAAAAGAGAGTCAGCACAACTTCCGAATAATTCTTCAAAATTATTCTCGGCTATGGGTGTGCGTCGCGCACAACCCAATCACTATTTTTTACTTTGGCAAAAGTACGGATTGTATTAGTCAATGTCAAGTTTTTCGGGAGTTTTTTTTGAAAAATTTTGGAATAAGATGAGAATTAAAAAGATACAGAAATTTATTCCTCCACTACAACATAATCCACGATGTTTTTTTCTTCGCTCGAAAAACTTACGCCGATTTTGAAAACCTTCCGGTTGTCCATTTTGAAACGTCCTGCGTAGTTTTTAACGTCAACTTGATTTAGGGCGGTCTGCGCATCTTGGTCGATTTTGAACTCAAAAATATATACAAAGTTCCTGTTGATAAGGATAGCGTCGGCGCGACCTTTTGAAAAGTGCGGCTCGGCTATTATGTACTCGCCCAAAATTGTGAAAACCAAATAGATAACATTCTGGAAATCACGTTCAATGAGTTTCGCGCTCTTGTCGTTGGCATAAGGCAATGTGCAGAACAACGCCTTCAAACGCTCAATGACATTTTCAATGTTGCCACGGCGGAAATCTCCCATAAAATCGGCATAGTTAAAACCGCTCTGATTGTTAGGCAATTGGTAAAATTCCTTAGCGAGCGAGTTGAAAAAACTCATCTCTACCTCGTAGTTCGGAAAGCCCAAAATATACAGCCTTTCCTCCTTAATGTATTCTTTTATTGTAAGATAGCCTGAGTAATAAAGCAACGGCACAAGGTCTTTCTTAAATTCGTCGTCTTTATAGTCTTTCAACTCGTCTTTTGAAAATTCGACATCACTTTTCAAAGTCATAATGTCAAAATCAGAGTTTTTGATGCGCTTCATAAGTACAGTAGGTGTGCCAGTGCCGTACCAATAATTCTGTAAATCCTTGGATTTAAGCGCAGTAAACAGACTTACGGGGTTGAATACCTTTATGCCTTTTTCGTGAAAAAGGTAGCAATCGTACCATTTTTTCAATTGCGACATTGCCTCGTCGAATGTGATGTCGTTGCTGCCGGCAAAAGTCTGAATTTCGTTCTTGAAATAATCCAAAAGTTCTTGGTGAGTGATGCCGCAAATAGCCGAATAATCAGGGTCAAGCGAAATGTCCACAGGCTGATTGTTGCCGCTGAAAATAGTGGTCTTGGCAAACTTTGTCACGCCAGTCAAGAAAGCGAACCTGATAAACTTGTCGGCAGACTTCAAAACAGAGAAAAATCCACGGTAAATATCCTTGTCAATGTCGATGTTAACACTGTTAATCAAAGGGTTATCGTATTCGTCTACGATGATGGCGGTAGCAAGTCCTGTTTTTTCGTAAACGGCTTTAAGGTCGCTCTCAAAACGAAACGAAAGAATGCGGTTTTCTTTTGTGAAAGGATCTTCATTTTCTTGAAATTCAATCGACTTCTCGTCAAACTGTATTCCGTTTTCTTTCTCAAAATCCATAAGGGCAACTTTGATTTTTGAGAGCAACACTGTTGAACCCAATGCATAACTGCCGTCCACAAAATCCAAATAAAATAAAGGATACTTTACCCAATCCTTTTCCCACCGCATAACCTTCAAGCCCTCAAACAATTCTTTCTTGCCCTCAAAATATGCACGTAAAGTATTACACATCAAACTTTTGCCAAATCTGCGCGGACGGGCGAGAAAATATGATTTGATATCCGATTTTACAAGGCGGTACACATAGTCGGTCTTGTCTACGTATATGCTACCTTGCTTTCTCAGATACTCAAAACTCTGAATGCCAAGCGGAAATCGGTCTAACTTTATTTCGGGTGTTTCCATTGCCATAAAATTGTTTTGCGCAAATATAGCATTTATTTTGGTTTCAACAAAAAGATTTCACCGTGTAAATATCCGAAAAATTCCTTACCTTTGCGCCCACAAATTTTAAAACACCTTAATAATAATGCTCAGCGTAGACAACCTTGCCGTAGAGTTCGGCGGAACAACTCTGTTTCAGAATATTTCTTTTCAAATCAACGATAAAGACCGCATTGCCCTTATGGGTAAAAACGGCGCAGGCAAAAGCACTCTGCTTAAAGTGATTGCCGGCGAACGTACCCCTACCCGTGGCGCTGTTACCAAATCTAAGGACTTCGTAGTGGCTTACTTGCCGCAACACCTTATGACTGAGGATGGCAGGACTGTTTTTGAGGAGGCCTCGCTCGCGTTTCAACATCTCAAAGATACCGAAAACGAGATTGAACGCATCAACCGCGAACTCGAAACCCGTACCGACTACGAATCAGACGATTATATGGCTCTGATTGAAAAGGTGAGCGCGCTGAGCGAAAAGTTCTACGCCATTGATATGACCAATTTTGAGGAGGATATCGAAAAAACTCTTATGGGATTGGGCTTTGAACGTTCTGATTTTCAGCGTCAAACTTCTG
The DNA here is from genome assembly GCA_016293845.1 of Bacteroidales bacterium. Lineage (GTDB taxonomy): Bacteria > Bacteroidota > Bacteroidia > Bacteroidales > UBA3824 > UBA3824. The sequence goes on from JAEDDH010000030.1 coordinate 17,864, forward strand.
AATTTTCGGGCGGATGGCGTATGCGTATCGAACTTGCCAAACTGCTTTTGAAAAATCCCGATGTGCTGCTCTTAGACGAGCCCACCAACCACTTAGATATCGAATCTATTCAATGGTTGGAGGATTTTATCAAGCAGAGTTCTAAATCGGTGGTGCTCATCAGTCACGACAAACGTTTTGTTGACTCTATCACCAACCGCACCATCGAAATCACTATGGGCAGAATTTACGACTACAAAGCCACATATTCTCACTATCTTGAACTCCGCAAAGAACGCCGCGAACAGCAGCAAAAGCAATACGACGAGCAGCAGAAGATGATTCAAGAAACCAAGGATTTTATCGAGCGTTTCAAGGGCACTTACTCCAAAACACTACAAGTGCAAAGCCGCGTAAAAATGCTCGAAAAACTTGTGCTTATTGAGGTTGACGAGGAGGACAATTCGCGTTTGAAACTGCGTTTTCCGCCATCGGTGCGTTCGGGACAATATCCTGTGATTGCCGAGGGCGTGTCAAAAAGTTACGACCGATTGATTTTCGGCAATGCGTCGTTTACCATCGAACGTGGCGAAAAGGTTGCCTTTGTGGGTCGCAATGGCGAGGGCAAATCCACTATGGTTAAGTGCATTATGAAAGAAATTCCGTTTGAGGGAAAACTCCAACTCGGACACAATATTCAGATAGGATATTTTGCGCAAAATTCGGCGTCGCTCCTCGACGAAAACCTCACTGTTTTTCAAACCATCGACGACATTGCCAAGGGCGACATCCGCACCAAAATCAAGGATATGCTCGGCGCGTTTATGTTTTCGGGCGAAAACATCGACAAAAAGGTAAAGGTGCTTTCGGGCGGTGAACGTCAGCGACTTGCATTACTAAAACTGCTTTTAGAGCCGGTCAACTTCCTCATCCTCGACGAGCCCACCAACCACCTCGACCTCAAAACCAAGGACGTGCTCAAACAGGCGTTGCTCGATTTCGACGGCACTCTCATAGTTGTTAGCCACGACCGCGATTTCTTAGACGGACTTGTCACCAAGGTGTATGAATTTGGACATCAAAAGGTTAAAGAGCACCTCTGCGGCATCAACGAGTTTCTTGAAACCAAGAAAATGGAGCATTTGCAAGATATTGAGAGGAAGGGGAAATAATATTAGAGAAGGTGTTGGAGAAAGAGTGTTAAGATTGTGAATATTTTCGACATAAATTATTTTGATAACACATCGGGAATGATTATCTTTGCAGTGTTAAAGAATAAATTATTATGATGGCAGTTGACATTAAAAATGATGCTCTTAATATGTTGCTATCTATCGACAACGAAGAATCGATAGTGGCGATACGTAATTATATAGCCAGATTTTTCAAGAAGTTGAAGAATTCCCCTCAGCATACCATCCTTACAACGCCCCAAAAAGACAATCCATCATTTGATTTTTCCTTCGTTGATGATCTTTTTGGCAAACTTAACGACCAAGAGGCTGAAGAAATGCGCGAACACTGCCATTTAGATTTCAAAGAAATGGAGGTGTGATGATGTATCTGCTTGACACCAATGTAATAATCGACCTCCTCAATGGGAATCAAAATGTTATGAACAATTTTAAACGATGTTACTCAACCGATAGCATCAAAATTGTTGACATTGCATTTTACGAAATACTTCGCGGATTCAAATACAAAGACCCAAAAGGATTATTGCCAAAATTTGAAAAATTCATAGACAAATGTCCTATCGTATACCAAACTCGTCAATCAGTTGAAATTGCAGCGCAAAATTATGCCAACTTGCGCAAAAACGGACAAAAAATAGATGACGCAGATCTTCTGATTGGTTCGGTTGCCATAGCACAAAACGCCGTGCTTGTAACAAACAACACTGGACACCTTTCGCGATTATCAGGCATTCAAATAGAAAATTGGACGGAATAATAAAACTGTAAAGGAAAGGATTTAAGTTCCAAAGAAAAAAGAGAGTACCTGCAACGTATGTATCAAAAATCGCGGAAAGACAATTTCGAACTCTATGCGATGTTGGATAGAATGAAGTTTACAGAGGAAGATATTAATGACCCTGACGAACGAACGAGATAATATATTAGGACTATAAGATAACTATCTAATTTACATATTTATTTACAGACGGGGACGTAGTTGTTAATATTTTGTTCCCAATGTCATTCATCCTTTCTTTCAGTATTTCATTTAATTTGATATTGACTCGTTTGGCAACCTCTGTATCAAGATATTTATTTATAATTAGATTGATATTATCATCAACTGTGTCATTGATAAGATTATTAATAGTATTATCAATTTGTTTATCAACATCTTGGTTTATGCCTTTTTTTTTCACTTTACTATTTGCAACCCTTTCCCGAAGGTTTTCTGACAAATAATCGTTAACTTTATCATAAATACATTGTTCCTCCTCTTTTTTAGCCGACCTTTTTAATTCTTCTACAACATATTGTTTGTAATAAGGTACAATCCAACGATATAATAGGGAAATAACAAACACTATAAGGATTATAATGCCTAATGTGGAATATGTCAATGACATAAATAACAAAAATTCACCAAAAAGTATACAATATTTGATGAGATGCATACAAAATTTCCAAACATATCCTCTATCTTTTTTTCTCAATAATGGTGAACTTGTAATAAACGGCTTGATAATAATAGGGGTTAACACAGATAATACTACAATAATACCCAAATAAACACACAGTTTTTGTATCTCGGGTTTATCAATAACATCAAAATTCAAATTATACAAACTAAAAAAGCCCCAAAAGCCCCACACAATCAAAATAATCCAACCTATCAGGATGTTAATTTTGGATGGCGAAAATGCTCCACCATCAAATCCGATAAAAGCCTTAGTAAAATCACCCCTCATTCTTTTTGCAAACTCGCCTTCGACATATTGTTGATTGTCTTGAAATATTTCACGTTCAATAGCATAAATGGATTTCTCGTAAACCTCATACCACGCTTTTGAGCCTTTCATCATATATATCCATACAACCGACAACACAATGCCAAGCAATGATATGCCACACATATATTGATATATATATGGCAACCAAACAGAGTTGGTATCCTTATCAACCACTTGCAGTACTAACGCTCCATACCCTCCAAAGCACATCGTTAGGGAACCAAACAAAAACGCTGCCTTTTGCCAAAAGTGAGACAACTCAAAATCACGACATTGGTACATCTTGTCCCAAATGCGTTCTTTTGATGGATTGTCGCTTTCGCTGATTTTTACGTGCTTCATTTATTCACCTCCAAATATATCGCCTAATGCCTGATTATGTTTATTCATCATTGAGTTCGCAGCAACGAAAGAGATAATCATAGCACAAAAAACAGTCCACCAAGGGAGCGGAGTTACAACTGTCAGCATTGTAACAAAATAACCAATTAGGATTGCTATTTTTGCATCTTTGGCTACTTTTTTCTCTACTGTCACACAAAGCACTATGAATGAATACCATACTGTAACAAATAGCCACCCCCAACCCACTTGGAATGTGACATAGTTGAGTACAAAGACTGCGATAATAATGAGAATCTTGACCACCAAAGATATATCATCTACATCATTTTCACACTCGTTTGGTTGTGGGTATCTCTGAGGGCGACCTGATGGTCTGTATGGTTGACTTGGCTGACTGCCCGATGGACCATAACTGAATGGTGAATTGTTATCATCTGACTCCCATTCCATATTCTCATTAAGCCTGTATTCTCCCATTGTTTTCGATAATTAATTTGTTATTACCGCAAATAGTGCAGTTTTCTCTTTTTTGGATTCTAACTCCGTACCATCGCATTATTGTTGGTCCGTTTTTAGGATTATTTGACATAGGCGACCAATTAGCGTACCGACGTTCTCGACGGTTTGCCCAAATGTAGAAATCAAACGACAAATCTTCTTCCAAACAAGAAATACCTGATTCCATACCTCTCGACATTTCTACTAATGATAGTTTCACCATCAAATTGTTTATAGGTTCTACATCAGAAGATAATCCTACCTGTACCATTGCATCCGCTTCTTCGGGTGACACATAAGCCGCGATTCTGCCGTTACGCCGTGCAGATGCCACATCTGTGATTTCTTCGTCGTCAGGATTAATCAAATCGCCTAAAATACAACAATAGCAAGGTCCTCCGGGTCGATAACGGAAAACTTGTCCTCCTTCGGCTCGCGTAACTACGCCACCAAACAATCCTACTTTCTGATATTTAACCAAACAATCAGAAATAATAAAACGGCTTTTGTTGTTATCAGTAGCACAAATCACCAAATCGGAGTTTTCGACCTGAGTATTTAACAAATCGATGTTTTGGCATATATCCACAGGGAATTTTTCAATCTCTGCATATGGGTTCTTCCCTTTAATAACGTCATAAAGCGCATCGACCTTCAATCGTCCCAAGTCGGTAGCACCGCAATAATGTCTCGACAAATTATGAAGTTCCAATCTATCGAAATCAAATAGTGCGAACTTACCCACTCCCGCTTTCGCCAACTCAACTGCAATAGAAGAACCTCCACTGCCCAAGCCGATGATGGTTACTTTCTTGTTCTTCAAAATGTCAATTTCAATAAGGCCTTTGGTGCGAGAATATAGTTCCTCCTTTGCAGGTATGTATGTTGCTTCTACTTCGGCATATCCATCGTCAGTTTTCATCAATACTTTTGTATCATAATTGTGATAAACAATTACAACAAAATCGGATTGTTGCTGACGACATTCATTTAAATAAACATCTTCACTGACAATCAACGCACTACGCTGAATACCAAACGAATGAAGCAATTGTGTAGTCCTGATATGAATTACATCCTCGTTTTCCCACTCGTATGCAAAACCATCAATAGATTTTTGCTCTGTATCATTACAAAAATCAACAATCTGCTGTTTGTCAATGTATACTATCATAGCCTACATTATTAATACCATACCGCTTTCCTTGCCATTTCTGTGACGATAGTGCCTTCACGTGGTTGACTGCCGGCTTCTAACGTTGCGAATGAACCATCAGGTTGCCAAACCATCATTTTGGACGATTGTCCTTTTGCTAAATCTCTAATTTCGTCGCCAATGTTGGTACTGTAATCAAACTCACCGTTGGAGTTTAGTTGAAATTCGTTGTTCATAATATATTAATTTAAATGTTCTTGACCATAATCTGCGGGTAAATAATAATCGAGTTTCATTCCTGTTTCTAAATGCTCTTCGTATGCCTCTAACCACAATCTACATTTCAGAAACACCTTGAAAAGAGTAACATCCGGAACCCAAGAACTACCATAATGGCAAATCAGTGTTCCTCCATATTTTGTTCCAAGACAATGCATTCCGTGCTGTGCTGTATCTAACGGCGTACCACCTTTTGTATAAAGCATCTTAGTAATACAAACATCAGGTGGGCTAAGTGGGTAGCCTTCTAAATCCATTCGCAATGTATATGGTTTCTTTCCATATTTTCTTCCTCTGTTTGTAATGGCAGCCATCAACACATAAGGATTGTAAGAGTAAATGTCAAATATTTTAAATGGTACTTTTTTTTGTTGTAGAATTATACATTCTCGCTTTAATCTTTCTGCTAAACTTTCCATACCAATAACAATTTATATTTGTTTGTAATATTTTATAAATGAATTATAAATGTCGCCATCATAATTCCATTCACATTTAGAAATATCCTTACTTGAAGTACAATTTACAATCGGCTTAATTTGAGGGAAACCATCAGGAAATAATACCTTGATTGTCTGCGTACTATTTGTGATGTCTAAGCACACGTGTCCATAGTCATTCATCAAAGGACGACAAGATTCAGCACCAAGCCGAATTATCTCATCGATTATTTGTTTTAGAACTGTGTGGTTGTGCTTGTCAGAAAACCAATAAGTTTCTGTCTTGATGATTCTTTCTGGCATAGCCAAATCTCCATCATAATCCTCAGATATAACTTTATAGTTTGGGGTTTGTGTTTTTGGCAACAAAACCGTTTCGCTTTGCTCAATTTTAGAACGCAATGGACTTGCTTCTTTGACTACGCTCCATTTCGCTTCTATATATTCTCTTTCTGATTTGAGAAATAAATAAGGAGACACCGAAGATTCGTTGTTTGAACACGTAGCAATACATAATAGAAATTGTCTGAATCTGCTTTCGTTAACATAACACAAAACATTGTCAGCATCACCTTGACTCGGATGACAAAGTCCTAATGTATGATGCGAATGCCATTCTCCAAGATGTTTCAAACCGTGGATATTTATCAAAGTGTTAGTCATTCTTTCCAAATAGTCAACATCAGGGCGAAAAGCAAAAAATGAATGTTCGGATTTATCTCCCGGACCTAAAACGAAAGTTACTACGGGCGTACCATCATCTTTCCAAAAACCGAAAAGATGACCGCCTGTTTCGATATTCGGATAGTCCAAGGTATAGCGTGAGAGATATTCTAACTCACTTTGATAGATGATGACAATATGATTTTTAGTCGCATTCATTTCTTCATTAGCAATCTCGTTCGTCCATCATCCACCATATTTCTCTTTCAATTGAACTTGCATCATATCGATTCATACCACCACCGTATCTTTGAAAAATTTTCAGTACTTTACGGTCTAATTGTTTATTATCAATATTTTCCCAATAATCATCCTCATTATTAAAGAATGCTGAGTAAATGTAAAAATCTCTATCGTCAGCAAAATGACCTTTCATTCTAAATGAACCACAAAGTAAATCGCTGATCTCGTTTTTAATATTTTGTCTTTGACTATTACTTAGTGACATAATATATAAAGTGTTTAATAGTTTGTCTCACCCTTTTCGGCGGTTGATTTCTCCATTGCTTTCTCTACAAATATACGGCGCAAAATATTTAAAGTCAATTAATTACTGTTGAATCTTTTTGGACACTTGTGTTGAAATATTTTGGACACCTTGAAGAAGAACGGTGTCGGTGTAGGCGGCTAATTCTACAAAAAAGTTGTGGCGGAGGGCAGTGCAGAGTTTGATGAGGAGGGGGATGTCGATGAATTTACGCTCAAATATGTAGTAACAGGTAGACCGTTCGCAGTTTTATCTGTTTGGCGAGCCATTTTACCGTGCGTTCCTGTCGGTCAAGTTCTTCGCGGATTAGCCGCCCTAAATGGAAATCTTCGTTCATTGTAGTTAAGGTTGTGGAACTTGACACCTTATTTATAAGCAAACAAAATAGCGTGTAGCCATTTCGTTGTATCGCTTATCAGACCTGTCGGTATTCCCCAATACCTTGTACACTAATAAGCACGAAACGGCTCACGCCTATACGACGTGAACCTTATTCACTGCTTATTCTCCTGTACTTAAAATTTGGGGAATTTATCAGGTAGAGAATAAGAGAGTAAAGCCCAATATGTTAATATGTCTTGTTTATGTTATGTCTGTTTCGTAGTTCGATGTTGTTTGTGCAAAAATAATAAAAATATAGAATCCCTACTCCTTCACCTTAAAATACTCCAACAATCCTAATAGTTTTTCGGCTTGAACAGAGAGGTTGTGGCTGTTGGCGGAGATTTCCTCGCTCAGGGCGGCAAACTGCTGAGTGGATGTGTTGAACCGCTGTACAGCTGAGTTGATCTGTACGCTGCTCTGCGCCTGCTCGCTACATTGCGCGGCAATCTCTTGCACAAGCGACGATGTACGCTCTATTTCGGGAAGCACCGTGGCAAACACCTTACCAGTTTCAGAAGCCATATTCACGCCGTTTTTGCTCACAGAATCAATCTCCTTGGCGGCAATGGCGCATTTTTCGGCAAGTTTGCGCACCTCGGCAGCCACCACGGCAAAACCTTTTCCGTGTTCGCCAGCGCGGGCGGCCTCCACTGCGGCATTGAGGGCAAGAATGTTGGTTTGAAAAGCAATCTCGTCTACAACCGAAATTTTGGCAGCAATATCATTCATTGCCTCAACAGTTTTTGTAGCTGCCTTGCTGCAACTCTGAATAGCCGAGCTGTTGCTCATTGCAATCTTTTCGGTTTCGCGGGCGTTGTCGTTGTTGCGCTGAATCGACGAAGCCATCTCCTGAATCGACGACGACACCTCCTCGGCGCTCGCAGCCTGGTCGTTGGCGTTTTCGTTCATTGTGTTGCTGGTGTTGTTCATCTCGTGGCTTGCGTTGGTAATATTCCGCGCCTCCTCGGTAATGTTGTCCACAATGTTGCGGAGGTTATCGGCAAGTCGTCCCATTGCATTTTGCAGTTGTCCGATTTCATCTGTACTTTGGTCGCGTTTAAACTCAACAGTAAGGTCGCCATCCGAGAGACGCACAGCCCGCATAAGGCTGCGGTTGAGGGGATGGGTCATATGCTTGCGGGTCTTGTATGCGATATAGATAATTATCAGAGCCACAGCAAACAACGCCAAAATCAGTTGAATACGTGTAGAATTAAGTGCTCCGTTGATATCGTTCGACACCGACGACACTTTTGTAGCAAGTTTTTGTTTGAGCAGTGCGCTCTCCTGTTGCAATTCTTCGCTAATTTTTTCGCTTTCGGTAAAATATTCGCCCATTTGCTGGTAAAAACCCACAAAGTTGTTGGCAAGTTTCATATACTCATTGCGGATAGTGTCTAACTTTTTGATAATCTGACGGCTTTCGGCATCGGTAATTCCGTTGGTAACCTCTTTGATTGCGTTTTCGATATTGGTGGTGATTCGCGCTCTGCCCTCCTCTGTTTTGAGTGCGTTGGCAGATACCGACGAACTGATTGTATTGATAAATACGTCGAGTTTCAATGTCCAATCGTGGGCTGCAATGGCTCCCTGCTTGTTGTTTGAGTTGACATATTTCTTAACAATATTGTCTTGAATTTCGCGCAGGGCAATGAGTTGGTTCATAAGTTGGTCTCTAAAACCATCCATCTCTTGAAAAGTATTTTCGCGACGGTTGCGAGTATCCCAAATAGCCTTTGCGAGTTCGTAGCAACGGTCGAAAAGTGAAACAGTCTTTGTATAATAGTCACTTTAAATGTTCTGTAATTATACAAAAAAAGCACCAAAAAAGTTCTCCAAAAATGAGGATTTTATCAATAGATTGTTAAATTTATCAATTTGCAAAATAGTCAGTTAAGCGGAAACTAATACAAGAAGAGATGTTTGGCTTCAACACAGAATCTTTAAAAATTTGGCAGATCTGTTCATCACCCTCATAAGCGGTTTTTATCAGTTGTTTATCTTTAAGGTAACAAAAATACCCATTCCGCTCCAAAGTATCTAAATGCGTGATAAACAGTTTAAAATCCACAGTTTGGTAATCGTTGAGCGAATGTCGGGAGAATGCCTCATTTAAAAGGTCGAAATCAAACACGCCGGTTTTAAAAGTGCCCTGATAGCCGTTGTATACATTTGACTCTGATTTGTCGGCAAGATTGTATCCGTCAACCTGTTGCGGCGTGTAGCCGTTGCCGTGGCGGGTGAGGTATGTGCGGGTGGCAAGATAAACCTCTGCGCCGTTGAGTTCGTCGGTGGTGAGATATTGAAGACCTGTGTTTGTGGCAGTTACGTTTGGCAAAAATCCAAGTTGGGCATCGAGCAAAAGTCCCTGTGTACCTTCGTAAATTATTGTATCATAATCGTTTTCGCTGATAATGGTTTGCGTTTGTCTAACAAAGTTGAACGCCTTGGTAAACATATCATCAAACTCTTTGCAACGCTCTACACCATAATAAGATGCACATTCGGCAAGAATTATTTCGGGATTATCGCTGAGAGTAAAGCACTTACCCGAACGAGAACGCACCAACGATGCCCAAACTCCTTTGCCGCAAGTGCCGTCGGAGAGAGTTTTTTTGTCGTTGCGGTTGAAATCCACATCGTAAGGGGTGATAATTATTCCCGTCGAAAAATCGTAAACTGGATTTATACCTTTGTTTTTCAACACATTGAGTTCGTTAACAATACAAACGGGGTCGATAAGCGCGGTGTTGCGGTAGAGGGTTGGCACGCCGAGCAATGTAGCCGAGCCAAACGATGAGAATATGTGCCTAATGCCGCCTTCGTCAACAGTGTGAGCAGCCTGCGGTCCGCCTGTAAAACGCACCACCAAGGGACGCGAACCATCGTTTAATGCCTTCTTGCAAAGGTAGTTGACACATACGCCTTTGCCTTCGTCGCCAAAGAGCGAACCAAGTACTATTTTACGATTCATAAGCCTTTCGTTTATAATGCAAATATACCAAAATTTTAAGCAATTTGTTGCATTATCAAAGATAATATATAATTTTGTCCGTTTTTTAAAAACTAACTACGATGAAAAACATTGTCACACTTATACTTCTGACACTTATGCCGTTTATAGCGTTTTCGCAAAACGGTGTTTACACTTCAAAATTTGGCGTAACGGTGCGCAACTTGCCCCGATATTACGTTCAGCCTCAAAGCCGCAACTATTCGCTCGTATGCTCTGCCGACCGTCAGGTGCAGCATCACGTTTCGTTCGACCAAATCAGCGACGAACTCCATTTTGCCGGCTGGAAACGCCTCTCCTCGCCCACCAACGCTTATATGAAGATTAATATCAACCTCAAAAGTATGCTCATCGATGGTTTCGGCGTTAAGGAAAACATCATCGACACTCGCGACCGTTTTGGTCATCCTATCAAGGTTCACACTTTTCAAGGCGTGATAAACTACACAATGGTAACCACTTGGACAGTGCGCACTCCATTGGAAAATTTTTCGTCGAACCCCAATGTGTCGTACGCACCCAAGGCTTTTACTCCCGAACGCGAATTTGACTCTCCCGGTGCCGCTATGGAATATGTACGCAACAATCGCGACGTATTCCGCGACCAAATTATCAACGACGAGGTGATGTCAAATATTTACGAAATTGCCGACTTGGTAAACGAAAATTACATCTACAACCCCGTTGAAGAACCGTTCGACCTCTATTTCTTCTATCAGAAAAAGAACCGTTATTACAGTGTCCACCGCAATCTGCCGCAGACCATCAAGGCGCATTTGGCGCAAATCAACGAAAACGGCGGAATGGCTACCACCGAAATCGCTATGGAAGACATCATCAAGCATTTTAAAACCGCTGCCGACTCGTACTCGTTTGCCAACAAAAAAGAACGCAAGGCTCGCTACGCAATGCTCTACAACCTCTGCGTACTCAACTACGTGTTTGAAAACTTCGACGAGGCAAAACGTTACGCTCAGATGATTGTCGATAGCGGATACAACAAGATGACAGGCCGTCACCTTTTAGACGTGATTGCCGACAAACAAAACAGATTTATCAAACACAATATCACTACTCAACATTTTGAAGTTTATTAGGATAAAAATATATAAATCAGATAATTACAAAACAAAATGATAACATTAGGCGTATTTTTTGGCGGAATGTCGGTAGAACACGAAATTTCAGTGATTTCGGCGTTGCAAACCATTCACGCTTTTCCGGAATTTAAATATAACATTGTTCCGATTTACATTTCAAAAGATGGAGAATGGTACACTGGTCCCGGTCTCACCGTGGTATCCAACTACCGCAACCTTCCCAAACTACTCTCGTGGTGCGAAAAAGTTTATATGACTCCCACCCGTGGCGATTTCAACCTTTACCGCTACAAATCGAATATGTTTAAATCAAAGGTTGTTACCAAAATCGACGTTGCGTTCCCCATTCTACACGGTTCGTACGGCGAAGACGGCTCGCTACAAGGTTTCTTCGAGATGATTGGCATTCCATACGTTGGCTCAAACCTCCGAGCAAGCAACATCGCTATGGACAAAATTGCCACCAAATATATGTGCCAATCGTGCGGTATCCCCTGCGTAGACTATATGTGGACAACAGATAAGGAATGGTTTGAAAATCACGACGAAATGAAGGCCAAAGCCGAAAAAATCGGTTTTCCCCTCATCGTAAAACCCGCCACTCTCGGCTCGTCGGTTGGTATCTCTAAGGCTGCCAACGAAAAAGAACTTGAAGCGGCTGTTGACTTGGCTGCCAAATTCACCGACAAGATTATAATTGAACGTATGGTTCAAAATCTTCAAGAGATAAACTGCTCGGTATACGGCAGTTACCACGACTGCAAGGCTTCTGTATTAGAAGAGCCCATCCGCAGCGGCGACATCCTCTCTTACAAAGACAAATATATGGGTTCGTCGTCTACCAAAGGCGGCGCAAAGGGTGGAATGAAATTTGGCGCAAAAGGCGGCAAAATGGCAGGTGCAAAGGGCGGCTCAGGCTCTATGAGCAACAGCCAACGCAAATGTCCCGCCGACTTGCCTGAGGACGTTACCAAAAATATCCAATCTCTCGCCATCAAGACTTTTAAAGAGATGAACGCATCGGGCATTATCCGTATCGACTTTATGCGCAACAAGGAGACCGGCGAAGTTTATGTAAACGAAATCAATGCCATCCCCGGTTCGCTCTCGTTCTACCTTTGGGAAGCCACCGGCAAAACATTCGTTGACGTTCTCGACGACGTTATCAACGTGGCCATCAAAGAAAACGCCGAAAAACAGAAACTCAAACACAGTTTCGACCAAAACATCTTTGCAATGGGCGGCGGCGCAGGCTTCAAGATGGGCGGTGCTAAGAGATAATCAATATAATACCTAATAATACAAAAGGCGAAGTTATTTCCTCGCCTTTTTTTATTGATATTGTTTAAAAAGTCGCTTGCAAATTTAACTACAATCTTTCTATTTCGTTAGGTGATAGTTGGGTGAGTTCTGCGATGGTGGATATGTCATAGCCTTTGCTTTTCATTCGTCGGGCGGTTTCAAGTTTTTCGGACTGAGCACCTTCTGCTCTGCCTTGCGCCATTCCTTGTGCAATACCTTGTGCAATACCTTGTTCCATTCCCTCCATAATGCCTTCGATGCGGCTGGAAT
>JAEDDH010000016.1 GCA_016293845.1 Bacteroidales bacterium
TTCCTCCAAATTTTTTAGCAACTTTTTTGCTGTTTTTTCGAAGGTTTTTTTGAGGATATGTTCAACAAGGTAGAATTATGCGAGTTAGGATTGAAAAAAAATGAAGCAATATTATGTCAAAAAAAAGAATAAGCCCAAAGACAATATTAAATTTAAAAGACAAAAGCGGATTAATTACAAAAAAGAGTATATTTGCAGACAATAATAAATAAAACACGAATATGATACTAATAGCAGACTGTGGAACCACTAAATGCGATTGGGCTGTGGTGGAAGGAGAAGAAATTACTTATATAAATGGTGTGGGCTTTAATCCAGTGCACGCCGAAAGCGATTATATATATAAGTGTATCAAAGATGCACTTGCAACTATTGACGCAACTAAAGTAGAATCTGTATATTTTTATGGTGCAGGATGTTTGCCAGGAAATCCGGCGCAAAGGGTAGAAAATGCTCTTAAAAAACTATTTGCTAATGCCAGCGTTGCTATCAACGACGACCTCACTGGAGCTGGTACTGCGTTATTTAAAAACGATGACGGCATAGCCTGTATACTTGGAACAGGCTCTAATGCAGGACTTTACAAAAAAGGTAAAATAGTAAAAAAAATACCCTCGATGGGCTACATACTCGGCGACGAAGGCAGTGGAGCTAATCTCGGCAGGCGTTTGCTGAATGCTATGTACAAAAACGAATTTACCGAAAACTATCGCGATATGTTTGAACGCGAATGTCTTGTAGATTACAACGATGTGATAGCAGGAGTATACCGAAGCGAAAGTCCAGCAGTGTTTATGTCGAAATTTATTCCCTTTATCCACGACCATATCAGCGACACATTGTTTAGAAACTTGGTTTTCTGCGAGTTTGACCTCTTTTTTGTAAAAAACATAATAAGAATAGAAAACTTCAAGACCTATAACCTTGGTTTTGTGGGTTCGGTGGCAACATATTTTAAAGAAATATTGAGCGATGTGGCTCGTTTTTACAACGTTTTCATTACCGACATCATTCAAAAACCAATAAACCGATTAGCAGAATATCACCTCAAAAACAGCAAATAACAAAATCAAAAAGCGTTTTTTTACGTTTATATTACAGAAGAAATTATTATGCCTATGAAAAAGCTGGTTACAACACTGATATTTACATTATTAGCTATGTCGGTAATGGGTGCGGCACCTATAACCACTACCGACGGAAAAGGAAATACATACACACTAAACACCAAGGGAAAGACAGCCGAACTTACCAAAGGAGCAAACATAGCGGCACTGACAATTCCGGGCGAAATAGAATACAACAGTGAAACTTACACCGTTGTGTCTATCGGAGCATCAACTTTTAAAAATTACTTTAGATTAAGTAATGTAACAATCTCGGAAAACATTATTTCGATTGGCGACGAAGCATTTAGCACTTGCGAGCGGATTACAGAAATTACATTGCCCAACAGCTTGAAAACAATAGGCGCATCAGCATTTTACGGTTGCAAAACTTTGGGTAATATTACAATACCCAATAATGTTACCGAAATTGGAGCAAGTGCGTTTGAAGGATGTTTAGCTTTCACCTCGTTCAAATTTCCTCAAGGAGTAATACATATTAGCGACCGCGTGCTATTCGGATGCACAAATATCACCTCGTTGCAGATTTCGCAATACACCGAAACCATTGGAAATAACTCGTTTAAAGGTTGCAAAATGACTGTTTTAGACCTTCCTAAAACACTTATAAGCATAGGCGAAGATGCCTTTTTTGCATGTACGCAGGTAATAGAGTTAAAAATCTGCGAGAATGTGGTTTCCATTGGAAATGAGGCATTTGGAGGCTGTACACATTTGCAATCGTTGTATGTGGAAGGCGGTAGCACAACACTTGGAACAAATGCCTTCAAGGCAATTACAAATACAAATTTATTAAGCATTTATGTGCCCGACACCCGTTACGATTATTACATAGCTGCCGACGGATGGAAAGATTGGAAAGACAACATCAAACAAATGACAGCTTCGGGCAGGACATTTGAATTTCAAGGCTTGAAATATATTGTTACCGACGAAATTGCCAAAACAGCCAAATTAGTAGGATACAAAACAGCCACAGGCAATTTAATAATTCCCGAAAAAGCGTCAAAAAATGGTGTGTTATACACAGTTACATCAATTGGTACACACGCATTAAACAAAAATAACGGTCTTATTTCGGTGAGCGTAGCATCAACTGTAAAAACTATTGCCGACTATGTTTTTGCTGAATGTGCTAATTTAGAATCAGTAACATTACCCGACGGACTTGAAAAGATTGGAGCAGGAGTGTTTTATGGATGCACAAAACTTAATTCTATAACACTGCCCACAAATATAACTACAATTACCGAGTCGATGTTTGATGGATGTTCTTCATTATCAAGCATAACAATAAAGGGACAGATTACAGCTATCGGCAATAGGGCAATGTATGGATGTGCAAAGATCGAAAGTTTAGAATTTTCGGATGTGCTTGGATCGATTGGCAATTATGCATTCTACGGCTGTGCGAAACTTGCCACAATAAAAATAGCAGCCAACAACGTAACACTTGGCACAGTTGCATTTGACGGTTTGCCCGACACCTTTATTGTATATGTACCCGCATCGCGTTTAAAAACGTACAAAGTAGCACAAAACTGGAGCTCATACGCCGACCATATTAAAGCAGAAGGCGTGGTAGACGAAGTAAAACTGATAAACGGTCTTTACTATGAAATAACAGACTTCACCGACCTGACAGTAAAACTTGTTGGATATGAAACAGTTGGCGAAGAATTAGTGATACCAGACGAGGTTGAAATCGATGATAAAAAATACAAAGTAACCTACATAGACGCCAATGCATTAGAAGGTGCCAACAAATTAACTCAAATTGTTGTTCCTGAAACTGTATTAACTATAAATGCCACAGCTTTTTACGGGATACCATCAACAACGAAAATATATGTTTTCGAAATAAAATACGAAGAATATATCGTAGACCCCAATTGGGCTGCGTATCTAAGTATGTTAGAAGTAATTGCAACGGTTAACAACTTTACTCAAGATGGATTAAAATATAAAGTAACAGGTTCGGACAAAAAGCAAGTGCATATTGTAGGCTTTGAAAGCAGTGTGGCAACTGATATTGAGCTTCCTCTCACAGTAAAATACGAAAACAAGATTTACACTCTCACCGGAATAGACGAAAATGCTTTTAAAGATTGTGCAAAATTAGCCTCGATTACCTTTACTGACAACATTAACGAAATAGGTGCAGGAGCATTTTCGGGGTGTACATCATTGAAAACCTTCACATTACCCAAAAACATTAATAATGTAGCAGATAATTTACTGACAGGATGCACAAGTTTAACCACTGTAACTCTCCACGAGAATGTTACTTCAATAGGCGATTACTCGTTTGCCAATTGCACAAAGATAACTGAAATGAAGATACCCGAAAGCGTGGCACAAATAGGCAAAGGTGCATTTATGGGTTGCAACAAATTAGAAAAAGTAAATATCCCCGAAGTGGTTGCAATAATTTCGGACGATATGTTTCACAATTGCTACTTGTTAGATAGTGTAAGTTTTTCGCCAAACGTAACAACCATTGGCAAAAACGCATTTTATAGTTGCAAGAGAATCAAGGTGGTAGATATTCCAAAAAACATAACCTCAATTGGCGAAACAGCATTTTATGGATGCGAAACTCTCAATTTGATAGTAGTGTACAGCGAAAATTGCAAACTTGGTAAAAACGCATTTACTTCAATAGCAAGCAGTTATAAAATATACGTTCCCGAATCGCGACTAAATTATTACAAAACTGCCGACAATTGGGTAATGTATTCTAACTTTATGAAACCACTTAAAACAGATGGTAAAAGCTTCTTGCTCAACGGAATATATTACCGCATAATAGATTTTGACAATTATTTGGTGCAGATATTCGGTTACGAAAGCGTTAGTACAAAGCTAACTATCCCCGACACGGTAACATTCAACGATAAAAAATACGCCGTTAAGTCGATAGCTGACAAGAGTTTTGCCGGTTGTACAGTGGCAACCGAAATTACATTGCCCAAAACTATAGATTACATTGGCAAATCGGCATTTTTTAATTGCGCCAAACTTACAAAGATTAACATTCCCGAAAACGTAACAGCAATCAACGAATACACATTTGCCGAGTGCGCCAAATTGAGAACAATAGCAATACCCGAAGGCGTAACTAAGATAGGAGAATACGCGTTTGCCAACTGCGATGCACTTACAACGGCAAATCTTCCACCAAACCTCGAAGCCATCAACAGAGGAATTTTTCAAGGTTGCCATCACTTGCTCAACGTTGTAATTCCCGATGGAATAGAAACCGTGGCAGCAAATGCCTTCACCGACTGCTCGTATCTGGCTGACGTTAAGTTTTCAAAAGATGTAAAAACCATTGAAAAAGAGGCATTTGCCAACAACCGCACATTTGAATATCTTGAATTTCCTGAAACGCTAACCGATATATCCGAAAACGCTTTTTATGGATGTTGGATTCTCAAAAAAGTGATTGTAAGAGGCGAAAACACAAAATTAGGCGAAGGTGCATTTGACGAATGTGACAAAATAACAATAATTTACGTGCCCATCACCGCACTTGAAAAATACAAAGCTGCCGAAAACTGGAGCAAATACAAAGAAATTATCAAGCCGCTATATTTTACCAAAGTAACCACCGACTATGGCTGCACCACCGATCAGCGAAGCGATATGCTAATGGATAGCACCATTACTTTTACTGTTGACAAAGATTTTGAATTAAAAGTATTGGTAAACGGCGAAGATATGACCGAATCGTTGGTGCAAAACGGCAACACATATTCGTTAAAAATAATCAACTTATCAGAAACAAAAAGCATTAGAGCCATTACATCATTGGCTGTTAACCAATCGGGATATTACGAAATTGCCAACGAACAACAACTCTATTGGTTTGTAGAGCATGTATCGCAAGTTGGTAATCAGAATGACAACGGAATTATCACAGCCGACATTGTTTGCAATACCAACGTTGTGGAGCGAGTGAAAATTGGCAAAACCGCCGAACTGCGTCAATGGTATCCCAACTATTACACTGGCGAATACCGAACCATCAACCGAAATGCAGTATTTGAAGGAAAATTAAACGGCAACGGTCACACAATCAGCGGAATATATATCAACGACACCACGCTAACCAATGCAGGATTGTTTCAAACTTTGAAAGGCACAATAGAAAATCTCGCCATCACCGATACGTATATTTTGACAAAAGAAAACTCAGGCATAGTGTGCGGCAACAACCTTGGAACAATTTCGGGTTGCTACATACAAGGAGAAACCAAAGGCAAAAACAACGTCGGCGGCGTCGCTGGCATATCTTCAGGCAAAATAGAAAACTGTATTTTTGAAGGTAAAACCACAGGCGAAAACAATGTGGGAACGATAGCAGGCGAAAACAAAGGCTCAATATCATCGGTAATCACCTATGGCACAACAAGCGGCAACAACCACATCGGCGTAATTTGCGGCGCAAATAGCGGAACAGCATCTAACTGCCGTTATTTTACCGAAATCACCAAGATGGGAGCAATCGATAGTAAAAACGATTCTACTAACTTTGTATATCCCACCACATATTTAGAGGGAGCAAGCAAAGAGTTTTCGAGCCATTTTGACACCACAACAGTATTTACAGCTGGAAACACAGTTGCAGTATCGTCGATGGCAGAGCTTACCCTACCCTATTTGACTAATTTTGAGGCATTATCGAAAAAAGATTTTATTATAGAGATAAAAATCGACGGGTACACAAAATCGTATTTTACTGGACGCACCATCAACAAAAACGGCTATCTATTAGTTACCGACACAGAAACATTCCTGAAAGACACATTCCAAATATCATCGCCAGAAGTAACTATTTACGAGCCGGATATGATGAAAGCTGGCAATGCTACTATTTATGGCACAATCTACGATCTTGATTTTTCGTACAAAATTCAATTAATTCCCAACCCGACACCTGTTTCTACAGTAGATGTTAATGGTGTAAAAGTCTGGGGATATGGCTCAACACTTTATATCGAAAATGCCGAAAATCGTAAGGTAGAGATTTTTGACCTTTCGGGACGATTAATCAAAACGGAAGAATGCACCAACAACCGCTTACAAATAACTCTGCGCAACGGTTTCTACTTGGTAAAAATTGGTGGATCAATTTGGAAGGTTAATCTCTAACAGCTTATTATAGTAGAAAAAAAACCGCATATCTGGGAAGCCGGATATGCGGAAAAATAAAAAAAAGTCAAACAAAAAAAATCTTAGTTGTTGCCCCAGAAGAGCTTGATATTGTTGTCGGCAAGTTTCGACTCGTCGGGAGTGTAAACCTGAACTTTAACGCCGTAAGTTTCCATAATTTTCTTTTCAAACTCGTCGATAGTCCATTCGGGGTTGATAGAAATTTCACCAGACTTATCGATGTCGTCGGTATGGCGAACTGCGGAGACGAGCGCGTCGTCGTCAACAAAGTGGTTTTGAGTGTTGTAAACTTTGAGGCAGAATCCGTATGTAGCTTTGAAAGCCTCGCGTAAAGTTTTAACCTTCATTCTTCCGTCTACTTTGAGCGATTTGCCCGAAATTACTTTGAGAGCATTGTCGGCAAGAGCTGAGTCGTCGGCTGTAGCAACCTGAACTTTGATTGCAAACACATCCATAAATTCTTTTTCAAACTCATCGATGCACCAGTCGGGATTGATGGTAAACTCGCCAGTTTTTTTGTCGTCGTCTTGACGAACATTGGCAAGCAGAAGTTCCTCATCCACAAAATGGTTTTGAGTGTTGTAAACTCTCAATGTGTATCCGAAAAATTTTTTGAAATTTTCTTTCAAGGTCTTAACTTTCATGCGACCGTCTACTTTTAATCCTTCCATAATTGGTAAAATGTTTTTAGTGTTAAGAATTTAAATAATAATTTGCACTTGCAATTTAAGGAAGTTTTTGAATTAACATATCTGATTTTGCAATTTTTTTTTTATTTTTTTGCAAAAAAAAAGCGGCGCACAAAAATGCACGCCGCCAAATCAATAGGAAATTCTTAGAATTTTTTTCGTAGATCTTTAACTCTCACAGCTTTACCTTCGCTTCGTGGTAACGAGCCTTTTGCCACAAATTTAACTTTGGGTGTGATAAGAATCTCGTCTTTGAGAGCGCGAGTAACGGTTTTGTTGAGTTTTTCGAGGTCTTGATAACTATCGCTGAGCAGTTCGTTGATTTCTACCTCAATAATCATCTCGTCGTTGTCGTCGGAGGTTTGGAGGGTAATGAGGAAATCGGTAGAAAGCTGCTTGTAGTCCATAAGGATTTTCTCAATTTGCATCGGGAAAATATTTACACCTTTTAATATAAGCATATCGTCGGTTCGACCACGGAAACGGTCAAGACGTCGGTGAGTACGTCCACAAGGACATTCGCCAGTGATAAAGCGGGTTAAGTCGCGGCTGCGATAACGGATAAGTGGCATACCTGTGCGGTCGATAGAGGTGATAACCATCTCTCCTACCTCGCCATCGGCAACGGGTTCAAGAGTGTCGGGGTTGACAATTTCTACAATGTAGCAATCTTCCCAAACGTGCATACCATTTTGCTCAGGACATTCAAATGCCACTCCGGGACCACTCATTTCGCTCATTCCGAAACTGTTGTAAGCCTTTACGCCAAATTTTTCTTCGATACGTTTGCGTTGTTCGTCGGTGTGAGGCTCGGCGCCAATTACAAAAATGCGCAGATTTGTATCGGTCTTTGGGTCGAGACCTTCATCTTTGAAAACTTCGTAAAGTCTTGACGCATAACTTGGTATAGCGTGAATTACAGTTGTGCCGAAATCCTTAATAAACTTAATTTGACGGAGCGAGTTGCCTGCTGCTGCGGGAACGGTAAGGCAACCGAGTTTTTCGGCACCATATTGAAAACCGAGACCGCCAGTAAACATTCCATAGCCCGATGAATTTTGAAAAACGTCGGTATTTCTAACTCCCACCATATAAAGGCAGCGTGCAATGCGGTTTGCCCAGCAGTCAAGGTCGTGCTGAGTGTGCACAATTACAGTGGGGTTGCCTGTGGTGCCGCTCGATGAGTGAAGACGAACGAGGTCTTTCATGTCGGCAGCCACAAGACCAAACGGATAATGCGAGCGTAAATCTTCTTTTGTGGTAAAGGGAAGTTTACGAATATCATCTATGGTTTTGATAGTGTCGGGCGTAATGCCTTTTTCTTTGTAAAGTTTGCCATAAAAAGGCGACTTCATAGCAATTTCAATTGTCTTTTTTAGCCTTTCTACTTGAAGTTTTTCAAGTTCGGGACGGCTCATAGTCTCGATTTCAGGCTGATAATATTTTTCAGTATCCATTAGTAGGTTTATTTAGTAGCTATATTAGTAGAAACATTGATAATGGGATTGGCATAAATTTCCATCAACATTTTGCGTTGAAGCTCCACATCGCCTTCAAAGCTTTTGCATTGATTGTCGAAATATTCAAGAACGGCTTTTTTGTCTGCTTCGGTGTAATGAGCTGAGTAAGTGTTGTTTCCAGCAAGAATGTCGGCACTTACATAATTGATGGGGTAAAGAACGTAGCCATCGTAAATTTTGGTGTCGATAAAACGCGCTGCCTCATCATATTGCACGTTTTTGTTGGGAGCCTTGGGCAAGTTGAGCAATTCGGCGTTGATGGGTTTTCCAAGGCAAATATTTACGCGACCTTTGTTGCAAGTAATGCCATAACGCATACCCATAACATCGTCGCGTTTGCTCTTTTTAAAGTCCTTATCCACCAATTTGTTGTAACGTTCTTTTACTTTGTAGATATCCACGGGGTCGTATTCGTACGAAATTGTCATTGGCACAATATTCAGCTGAGCAAGATTTGGGAGAACATCGCCCGAGACTGACATATTGAACATTTTTAGCAATGCGCCTTGAGTTTTGTCGTTGCCGTCTTTTGTGCGACCTTCGCGTTGAGCTATCCAGATAGAAGTGTTTTTCTCTAAAATGGTGTGTCTGATGTATTTAGACAACAAAAGCGATGCATCGTACTGTTCTTTTACAGGAATGTTGCGTTTTACAACAAAAGTGCGGTTCAGCTTTACAAGATCGGTAATCCATGGAAGAATCAAGAGATTGCTGCCGATGGCGATTTCCGATGTATTGCGACCATGCATTAGAAAATATGTATTCAACAACGCCGAATCGAGAATAATGTCGCGATGGTTTGACACAATAAGGTATCCCTTATCCTCGGGAACATTCTCTAAGCCGTTAAACGTTAATTCTGTGATGTATTTTTTAGTTATGGCCTGCACCAAGACAGCGATAAACTTATCTTGGAACTCTCTGACAGTTCTTAACGATCTGAGCATTTGTACAGTACGGTCGATAGGCGCAGTCGGAAAAAAATATTCCAACGTTTTTAGGAATCCCTGCTCTACAACAAGCCTTTCAACCGCTTCGCGTACCTCGCTATCGTAAAACGGTCTAATAAGGTCAAATTCAGTTTCGTTATTTTTCATTGCTCTAAATACTAAAACTTTTACGGTGCAAAGTTAAACTAACCTTTGTAAATTGCAATAAAAAAAGAATTAATTTCTATCCCACCAGTTTTTATTAAACACCATGTGTCCGATAGTTAACATAAAGTAAAAATGCGAACTGCCGTGTGGCATATATCTGATATTGAGCGCCAAAGGACCTACAAAAGTGTTGTAAAACAAAGTGGCGTTGCAAAAATATTCGCGTCCTGAAAAACTGTCACGTCGTTCGGTGAAATAATTACCTTCATTATCTGCCATAAGGAAATCTTTTTGATAAGGCTGAAAAACGTGAGCATCTAACAAAAGATGGATGTTGCTAAAAAGTCTCACAAGCATACCAATGCTACCTGCACCATATTTTTGAGCCCTGAAATCCTCAAAAATCACAGTCTGCGTATACGGCGTAGGACGGTAAGCGTTGGTGGCAAGCAAATCAGCCATAGAGTTGCACAGCTTATCGTGGTGGCTGAAATTAAACTCTACCGAAAATGGGAACGTTAGCCTGCCTTTGTGCAGCATATAGTTTTTGTAATCTAATGTTATATCCCAAAAGTACTTAGAAGTGTTGTCGGCTGTAATCAATTGTTCTGCCGAAGTGCCTTGCTGAAATTGTTCGTCTAACCACGTGCTCTTGGCTCGAGCAAAAATTTCCGATCCCTTGGTGGGATACATTCGGTTGTCGAGCGTTGTGCGTTCGTATGTTAAATGAACACCGCGATATTCCATCAGTGATTTATCAAGTTTATCGTTTGAAAGGAACTGCTTGTTGAGGTAATATTGCTGCTTATAAACGCCCATCACAGGACCCATCGTAACTTTGCCCGACATACCGAGTGGCAAACCAAGATTGGCGTAAAACTCACCATCTTGCTTAATCATCATAGCATTACGGGTGTCGATAAAAATAATATCGGGGTCGGCCTCCATATAGTTCCAACGGTCGATTTGCAATCCCGCCTCCAACGAAAACAGCATAGGATAGGTAAAATACGACCTCATCGCCACCTTGCCTGAATTATAAAAACGTCCAAAATAGCCATTGCCCCAAAAACGGATAGGAATTTGCCCAAAGAACAAATGCTCCAATTCAATAAACATCTGACTTGTAGACGATGACGAAATTGTGCCGCCTATTTTTGCACTGATATTTTTGCTCCGGGTAACATCAAGATTTAGCGAATAATATCCCGACGAAGGGTCGTAAGTAGATGTAGGGTAAAGTTTGTCTAACGTTGGGTCGGCAATCAAACGATAAAAATATCTACGTGTAGATTTTAAATCACGCGGTTCGTTGCTCCAACGGCGAAACAATCCAGTAACATACTTGCTATGAGCGCTTTTTAATCCTGTAATATTAACATTATCAAAATTAAATTCGGGCATTTTGGTTTTAAACGACTCGCGTTTGATATTCACCTCGGTGCTATCTACACGACGTTGAACGGCAGCAAGTATTTCGGGCATCTTTTCCATTGCTGCAACGTAGCCTTTGAGGATAATTTCGTCTGCCTTTGAAAAATCTAACGTTCTAATACTCAACACATCGGGAACAATCATAAGACCCTTTCCCTCAGGAATAGAATAGTCGCTACGGTCCATAGTCATATTGAAAATCTGCATCATAAGGTCGTCTTCGGATGGATTTTCGTTGTTGTCGCTCACCTGAACGCCTATGATATAATCGGGGTTGAAATCGGTTTCCATAGCGTCGATGGGAAAATTGTTGTAAATGCCGCCGTCGTAGAGCAAACCCTTTTCGTATTTTACAGGTTTGAAATATAGCGGAATAGCCATCGACGAACGCACTGCATTGCTAAGATGTCCGTTTTTGAATATCACGGATTTTTTGGCGTAAATGTCGGAAGCAGCGCAGCGAAAAGGCACCATAAGACTATCAAAATTATAATTTGCAGCAGCCTCTCCCCTGCCCATAATCTGCATAAAAGCAAAGTCCATTTGATAACCTGCCACTATGCCCGTTGGAAGGTAAGCCTTAACCACAGTATCGCGGTTGAGCCTAAGCCTGAGCCACTCTGCCGAAAGGTCTTCTTGCATAAAAGAATATTTGAGCGAAATATCGGTTTCGCCATTTAGCCACATCGAAAAATCTTTTGAATGAAAAAGCGCAACCATTTCGTCGGTGGTGTAACCGATTGAATACAAAGCACCTACAATACTTCCCATGCTTGTACCTGTAACATAGTCGATAGGAATAGAGTTTTCTTCTAACGCCTTGATAACGCCAATGTGAGCGAGCCCCTTTGCCCCGCCGCCACTTAGAACAATGCCCACTTTTTGGGCGTAAAGATTTGATACAGTAATGATTAAGAATAAAATAATGAAAAATCTTTTCATTTCAATATTGTTATAATATCTTTGTTGATACAATCTAATTTTGGAACAACGGTGATGCCACGCTTGGTACATTCTCTCATCATTTCGCGCGAAACATTGCTAAACAAAGTTTTCATGCTCAAAGGCGTGTGATGCAGTGCAGCATTATTAATCGACAAGAGCAACCAATGGGTAAATAAACCATGTTGCGACTGATCTATCACAGGAGCGGCTTGCTCACCTGCCGAGGCATACATAGCGGCAATATTATTGTGTGTTAGCACCGGCAACGAAGGCAAACTCCAAAACGTTCCACCGTTTTCTTCAAAAGCATTACCACTACGGTCAACACCAGCAAACGAAGTCTCAAACAAACAAACAATACTTTTGGGATTTACCCCCTGAAGCTGTTTGAAAATATCAGCAACGGGATAACCTGTTTGGGCAGCAGTGTTTGGACGCGAATCGTAAGCCATTATGTAAGGCGCACTCGACTGCGAATCCACAGCACCAAGTCCCGTAAAATAAAAAATCACATTATCAATTCTATTTAAATTAAGGTGTTGAATACGTCCGCTTGGTTTAAAAATATTATTGATATTAGCGTATGTAGCATTGTTGTCGGTAATGATGATGATATTTTGCCGTGGCACATTAAGCACCTTAGCCATATAGTTAAAGAAAATGCGAGCATCGTTGCCAGCGTAGGTTGCTTTGGGCAAATATTGATAGTTTTCGATACCAACAATCACCACTACAGTATTGTCGGCATTGTTTTTAGTAATAGGGAAACTTGAATTAACATCAGTAGGAGTATCTTTAAAACTGATAGATAAACTATTATTATTATGATGTTCAAAATTAGGCAACCCGGTGTTGAGCGGAACTTTAAACGGCAGAGTTTCAATAATTTTCCCCGATAGGTCCACTATATCCACATTCAACGAAATATCGTTGCCCGTAAAATCATCAGCCACAAAAAATTTAAACAATACCTTAGCAGTTTCATTTGGGTTTGTGGTGGCAATTGGTATTCGTTTATTAGCGTCGAACATTCTAACGCGCTGATTATCTGTCGAAATAATCACCGACATATCGCGGGCAGAAGATTGTCCAACGTTTTTGAGCGTAATAGCCATTTTAACTATTTCGCCATTATTAATTCGCGAATTACCATTGCCGAGTTTTGAACCATCATCGTCTACACCATCGTTGATGGCGTATCCCAAAATATTAATTTGCGCCTTCTGGTTGTTAACTGTTACAGTTTTTTTGGTGCCGTAAACTCCAAAACGTGTGATTTCAACCTCTTGCTGACCATAGAGCACAAGTCCGAGATTGTCGCCATAAAAAGGTTCGAAAGGAAAACGCGACACATAATTTTGGTTGATAAAAAACGAGTATACACCTTTTTGACACTGAACACGCAGTTTGTTAAGAGCACCTCCCGTTTTGATAAACTTCGACGATGTGGGATTAATCAGAAATTCGCCCTTGCCGCCCGCCTTAGCCTCTCGCACATAATAAGTTCCGTTTTGCGTAATTACAAAACTAAAAAAACCGTTATGGCCCTTGCCCCAAACCAAACCAAAACCATTATCCTTGTCGCCCGATTTAAAACGACCCTCTGTTTCGATAAAAAAATTGCGTCCGGGATAGAGAGTTGAATGAATATCAAATGTTTGAGAACCGCTTGATTTTTTGTGTTTTAAAGTGTAAATGCCCTCGCATACGCTTGCCGAAAAGTTTTGGTTATTGTCCTCTGGCCATCCAAGCATATTATTGCTAAACCTCTCATCTATAATACATTCTCTCACCTGCGCCTTAATAGCTGCAAAAGAAGAGCACATCAACAAAGCAAGCAATATGACGGCACGTTTAAGCATATAACTTTACAACTTAATAATCAGCGTAATAACAATCAACAGTATTATAGACCCAATAATACCTTTTGAGGCTAAATACCATTCTTTGCGGTTAAAAAGGTAAAACACGAGCAAATTGGGTAAAGCGCAAAGGCTTACTATCTTCATAATTACATCAGGTTGAAACTGAACTGAAAAAAAATTGCTCAGCGATACAGCAGGATAAAATTTAACATACCAAAAAAGCAACAATGCTATTGCCGGCACAATTAATCCCGCTACAAAACCAAACCACACTGTATTGTAGTTGTTTTGTTTTTGTCCACGTTTGTGAATTTCCATTTTTATGTAAGTTTATAATTCAGGTGGCAAAGTAAGGCATTTATTTGTAAAAATCCAAAAACATAGTTATCTTAATTCACATTATACCTAATATCTACCTCCACACAGAAATAATAATTAATTCAGAATTACAAAATTAGCATTGTTCTTTGCTCTTTATACCTTTGTACCGAAATTATAAAGGATTATAAAAAGGAAAGAACCATGAAAAAGATTATTATTGCCACAGCATTATTGTTTGCCGCATGTGTAAACGTATCTGCCCAAGAAAAAAGCGCAGAAAGCATCCGAAACCATTCGCTCTACAAATCTCTTTTAAACGTAGAGGCATACTCATACGCCGCCGCTCCTTTTCAAGAACTTTTTAACAAAGACCCAAAATACAGCAAACAGATGTATATCGACGGTGTAAAAATCTACAAAGGTTTGTACAATGTCGCCACCGACGACAAAGCACGAAACGCCTACACCGACACCATCAAAGACATTTATTTGCAACGTATACAATATTTCGGCGATTCGGCTAACGTGTACGGACGATGCGGCATAGACATTATGAAACTACGCAAAGCCGACACTGCATATTTGGAAGCATTCAACCTTTTGGATAAATCTATAAAACTATACAACGGCGACCCCGACCTTTCGGTAGTGTCTACTTATCTGCAACTTGCATCAAGCCTTGCTTCGGCAAAAAAAATTGATATGGATAAGTTTTATCATGCGAGTGTACCAGTGCTCAATATTATGTATAAAAACATAGCAACGGGTAGCAAAGACGCTACATACTCCAAAAACGCCGAAACGATTTTTGCAGCCGTAAAAAAATCGAGCGAAAAACTAAACTCAAAGCTACTTGCCGAAACAGTTGACCGCCTTACACCCGAAACCGATATCGATGAAAATGCCGACATCATTTGCAAAACTCTCGCTACACTCAACTGCGACAACTGCTACACTTACGCTCGCGCATCAGAAATAATGTATAAGGCTAATCCAACAGCCGAAGCTGCTGCCGCCATTGCTCGATACTACAAGAAAAATCAAGACTACGAAAAAACCGCACAATATTTTAAAGAAGCTGCCGAAAAAGAAACCGACAACATACGTCAATCAGATTATTACTACGAACTTGCATCCGCCAACAGTTTGCGAAAAAGATATTCCGAAGCTGTAATGTACGCCAAAAAATCTGCAGAACTCAACACAGCATCGGGCAAAGCATTTTTGCTAATAGCAGCCATCTACGGGGCAAATGCACCTTCGTTGGCAAACGATATTTTTGAACGAGGCAAAATATATTGGGTAGCAGCCGACTACGCTCTCAAAGCCAAACGTGCCGACTACAACCTCAAAGACGAAGCCGAAAGCCTCATCAACAAATACGCACATCAGTTTCCGTCGAAAGAAGAAGCCTTTATGCATTCAGTGCAAGGCGGTTCTACAATTGAAGTAGAAGTGCTTGAATACAAAGAAAGCACCGTTGCAAGATTTTAACAATACAACGGTGCTCAACCATAAACAACACTTACCATCTATTGAATAATGCGCTTGGTGATAGTCTTTAACGTCGTTACCAAGCGTATTAAGTATATACCTGTACGACTTGTAAGATCAAGATAAGCCGAATCGTCGTAAACAGTCTTGCGAGTCAAAATACGTCCCGAACCTGTAATCAAAGTCATTTTAATCAACCTCGATATCACCGTCGCCGAAATACTATATTTGGTGTTTACCTTACCAGCATCTACAAGCATTGTAACCGTTGAAGGTATCTTAAAAGTCTGCTTGTTGAGAAATGGATTAAGAAATGCTCCATTGTTTACTAAAAATGTATTTGAAAGGTAAATTTAACAGTATAAAGATAGTTTAACACACTATTATATAATAGTAATTAGTAACTTTGCATGTTCAAAAGAATATTTATGGCAACGGTTTTATCCACACATTCGCTTACTATCGGCTATTCAGCTAAGACTCCGCTAATGCGCAATATCAACATTACTTTACGCACCGGCGAGCTAACTATCATCACTGGCGAAAACGGCACTGGTAAATCCACTTTACTCAAAACTATCACAAAGATTATCAAACCGCTGGAAGGCAAAATATACCTAAACGACCTTGAAATTAGAGAAATTTCATCAAAAGACTTTTCTAAAAGTGTGGCTGTGGTGCTCACCGACCGTCTCGGAAGCGAAAACTTTACCGCCGAGGAGGTTATTTTGTTTGGGCGAAGTCCTTACACAGGATTTTTTGGACGATTATCTGCTGATGATTACTCTATTATAAAAGGTGTGGCTGAGGAACTCAAGATTGAAAAACTTTTGACTAAACACTTCTACGAACTTTCCGACGGGCAAAAGCAAAAAGTGCTAATAGCCAAGGCTTTGGCTCAACAGGCAAATGTAATTATTTTAGACGAACCAACGGCATTTCTCGATTTCAAAGCCAAAGACGAGATTTTTGCATTGCTCAAAAAAATAGCCGCCCAAAAAAACATCGCTGTGTTGGCTTCAACTCACGATATCTATCAGGCGGCAAAATATGGTAATGAATTTTGGATAATGGACAACTACTCTTTGCGGATAGAAACAAATCCATCGTCGGTAATTTCAGGTTCGTTGTCGTAAATATCGGCGTGTGTTAAATCTTTAATTACCTTAATTACACGTTTTTGCGAGTCGATATGCGGACCTTTGTTCGGGGGTTTGATCTGATATGTGGGTATTATCTGCGCCGAAATAAAGTTGCCGGTTTTAGCATCCAT
This sequence comes from Bacteroidales bacterium, assembly GCA_016293845.1. GTDB lineage: Bacteria > Bacteroidota > Bacteroidia > Bacteroidales > UBA3824 > UBA3824. Next base: position 16,944 of record JAEDDH010000016.1, read on the forward strand.
CTTAACACGGAAAATCGGTGCGAGCCCGTTGACACCTTTTATATTAATATTGCTATATGTTGCAAAATTGCCCATCGAGTATGCAATGAACTTGCCTTTGTAAATTTCAATAGCGCGTGTAACGTGTGGACCGTGACCAAGCACAATATCAGCTCCGGCATCTATCACCGTGTGGGCAAATTTGTATGGATTGCCGCGGTTTTGACCCAAGAATGATTCATATTGACGTGTAATGTGCTGATAGTTTGCACCTTCGGCACCCCCGTGAAACGAAACGATTACTATATCACAAGTCTCTTTGAGTTTCTTTACAAGTGCACAAGCGTTGGCGTGGTCGGTAATCTGAACAGTACCTTGATTGGGGGCAAATGCACAAAAACCATATTTAACGCCGTTGACCTCAAACTCGGCAGTGGGCTTTTCGGTAAAGCCAGCCCAATTGATTTCAAGGCTGTCTAACAGATGCTTAGCGTTAGTTTTGCCATATTCGCCAAAGTCGCCGCTGTGATTGTTTGCCACGCTTACAAGGTTGAAGCCTGCATCTTTAAAACAGTTGGCAAATTTGCGGGGCATACCAAATGTAAAACAAGTTTTAGGGTCGTTGCAGTTTTTTGCGCCCAGTTTGGTGTCGGTAAAAGTGCCTTCCACATTGCAGAAAACCACATCCGACGAGTCGAAATAGGGACGAACCTCGTCTAAAAGATGGCTTGCATCCATATTAGGAGGGCAATAGCTCTTGTCGGGAACGATGCTGCCGAGCATAATATCGCCCACTGCGGTAATCGTAATAGTGTCTTGCGCTACCACATTCTGCGCTGAATACAGCATCATTGCAGAACATAAGATTGTAGTTAGTTTCTTCATATCAAAAAATGTTATATAATATATAAGGTGTATTAAACAAAAAAAGCCCGAGAAAAAACCCGGGCTTTGAAAATCGTGATCCGGGAGCGATTCGAACGCTCGACCCACAGCTTAGAAGGCTGTTGCTCTATCCAGCTGAGCTACCGGACCTCGGTTTTGCGCCGCAAAGGTATTACATTTTTCTTTTTACACAAATTATTTTTACAGTTTTTTATATAATTTTTTTATCACAAGATAAAACCTATTAAGAGTGTGCGCTTTTATTCAAAAAAATCATTTTTAAAATTAACGAGATAAACCTTCTCGGTGGCACGCGTAAATGCGGTATAGAGCCAACGGAGATATTCACGGTCGATCATTTCGTCGGTAATGTAGCCTTGGTCGATGAAAACATTGCTCCACTGTCCGCCCTGACTTTTGTGACATGTTACGGCGTAGGCAAACTTTACTTGCAGAGCATTAAAATACTCGTTCTTCTTGATTTCCTTATACATATCGCGTTTGTTCATTCCGGCGTAATCTTCGCAAACTGCTTTGTAGAGGCGTTCGGAATCTTCATTGGTGAGCGCAGGACTTTGACTATTAAGACATTCAAGTATAATCTTTGCCGAAAACTCAAGATTGTCGTAATCGGGAAACCGCAAATCTACATTTACAAAAGTAAATCCATAAAGTTTTTCGTAACGCCCCACACGTGTAACCTCGGCTATATCGCCATTGGCAATAAAGTCGGTTTCTTTCATATCTTTGGTGTAGAAATAGTTGTTTTTCACCACCATAACCATATCTCCCGACGAAATCTGCTCCTCGCGCCAAAAAATTCTGCTGCGAATTCCAGCATTGTAGATTCCCGCATTCTTGTTGCTACGCGTAACCACCAATGTATCAAGCAATCCGCTATGGTCGTACGAATACTCAAGCTTTTCAAGAAGTTCGGCCCCCGTGATACGCTCCACATCCTTAAAACCCGACAAAGTGAACTTTGGAAACGGATTCTGACCCTCGGCAGCATCATCCACTCGGCGGCGAAGCTGAGTTGCATTAAAAAGTATACCGCTCTCGTTGGCCTGACGAACAACATTCGACAATACAGCCGAATCCACATTCATACCATAACATTGAAGTTCTGAAATATCCAAAGCAGGCGACACGCTCTCCCCTACTGGCGGCAACTGTCCCGAATCGCCCACAAGCATAAGCCGGCAGTTGCTTCCCGAAAACACAAACGAAATCAAATCGTCTAACAAACGCCCCGAACCAAAAACAGTGTCGCCTCCCCCCTGCGAAATCATCGAAGCTTCGTCTATAATAAATAATGTGTTGGCAGCAACATTAGGCGAAAGCGAAAAATTACTGTCGATCACAGCCGCGTTTTTTTGACGGTAGATAGTTTTATGAATAGTAAAAGCCTTATGCTGAGAAAATTGCGAAAAAACCTTGGCGGCTCTTCCCGTTGGGGCCATCAGCACACACTGCACTTTAAGAGAGGTAAGAGTGTTTACAAGCGCACTTGTAAGACTTGTTTTTCCTGTGCCGGCATAACCGTAAAGCACAAAAATCTCCGCTGCGGAAGAACTCTGGTCGGTAATAAAGTGCGAAATTTTTTTTGCTGCCGTATCTTGGTCGGGAGTGGGCTCAAAACCGAGATTTTTGAGCAAAATATCATATATAAATTCTTGATTCATAAGATATTAATAACAAACAACTAAGTATTGACGAAACAAAATTACAAAAAACAAAATAACCATCCGACAATTTTTTTTTATAAAAAATAAACAATTTTTTATTTAGTGTTGATTTTTTTTTAAATTTGCGCAAATAAAACTAAAAGTAAAAATAAAAACTCATACAATGAAAAAAGTTATAATTCAAGTAGTTTTGGCAGTCCTAATATGTATATTAGGCTATTGCATCTACGAAAGTATCATGCAACCGATACGTTTTCAAAAATTGGCCGATTGGCGCTATGAGCGTACAAAACAGAGCCTTATTAACATTCGCGACGCTCAGATAGCTTATAAGAGTGTCTACGGCAAGTACACCAACAATTTCGACACTTTGCAAGATTTTGTAAAGAACGGAAACCTCAAAATTGTGAAAGCTATCGGAGATATTCCCGACAGTTTCTTCAACAAATATCCACGCAAAGTGGCTGAAATGAAGGCAATTGAGGCAGGAATCGTACGACGCGACACAGTAACAGTATCATGTTTCGACTCGCTCTGCAACAACAAGTATCCTCTCGACTCGCTCCGTTACGTACCTCTTACAGGCGGCAAAATTTTTGAATTAGACACAGCTTCTATCGAAACTGCTTCAAAAATCGTTGTTCCCTTGTTTGAAGCCAAAGCTCACAACGATGTTTACATGCTCGGTCTCGACCGTCAAGAAATCGTTAACAAAACCGACGAACAAGAAAAGAACTCGAAATATCCTGGTCTTAAAGTTGGTTCGCTCACCGAACTTAACAACAACGCCGGCAACTGGGAATAATATTTAGAAACTCAATAATTTTTTAATAAATCTCCAAATTTCTGCCTTAGAATTTTGGAGATTTATTTTTTTTGCGTACATTAGAGCCTTAAAAAATCAAATCGCAATGAAAGATATAAAAAACATTTCATCATCGTTTAATATCAATAAAACAAGCACTTACAACCTGTCGCTTCAAGTTAGCCGACGCGGTTACACCTATTGTATATTAGATTCGTACTCAAAAGAATACGTAGCAATCAAGCACATTGGCTACGACAACAAACTCAACGACGAAAATCTTTACGACCGACTCAAAAGTAATTTGTCTGACGATGCTTTCATCGGTAAAAGCTACAAGTCGGTAGATATGATTTTTGTAACGTCTAAAAACGTTATCGTGCCCAACACGATTTTTGATAAGTCGAAAATCAAAGAAATAGCAAGTGCCAATTTCGACATCAGCGACAAAGAAGAAATTCATTTCAACAAAGTTAAGTCGGTGTCGGCTCACAATGTTTTTGTTGTGCCGTCGTTTATTACCACTCTGATGGTAAACACTTTCCCCGAAATCAACTTTTACCATCAAGCCACACCGTTTATCGAAAACGCTATCAATAGTTTTGGCAACACACTCTGCATCTCGGTTAATTTCTATTACGACAATATCGACATAGCTATTACCGACAAGGGTAAATTATTGCTTTACAACACTTTCCCTTACAAATCGGATACAGATGTGCTCTACATAATTTCTAACGTTATCGAAAAAACAAAAACCGATAAAAAAACTCCGATTATGTTGTCGGGTTACGTTGAAAAAAAGGACGAAGTGTTTAAACTGCTGTACAAATATTTCCCTAACGTTTACACAGCCGACCTCTACAATGATTTTCGTTTCCCGTTTGCCGACATTTCAGAACATCGGTTTTATAACCTCATGAATCTGCCATGCGTATCATAACAGGAATGTACCGCAGCCGGCAAATCAACCTTCCGGCATTTTTCAAAGACCGTCCCACCACAGATATGGCAAAGGAGTCGTTGTTTAACATTATCAACAACAACTTCGACTATGCTGACACGGTGTTTCTCGATCTTTTTTCGGGGTCGGGCGGCATTAGTTACGAGATGGCTTCGCGAGGATGCACCAATATTACTTGCGTGGATATCAATCACAAATATTGCGATTTTATAACTCGCAATTTCAAAGATATGTATCCACAACGCACTCCTGCAAGGGTTTTAAATGCAGATGCTTTCAAATTTATCGAAAACACTCCGCTCAACTACGACCTTATTTTTGCCGACCCGCCTTACGACCTCGAAGGCATTGAGCGTATTCCCGAAATGGTGATGAACAATCCCGGGTTAAAACCTGGTGCAACGCTAATTATTGAGCATAGTGCTAAAACGCGATTTACCGATATGATTCACATTCGCGACCAAAGGCACTACGGAAAAGTGAATTTCAGTTTCTACAAAAAAGAAGAATAAAAAAAACAACCGTCAATTTGGCGGTTGTTTTTTTATTACATAAATGATAAAAGCATTTACAACTTAACGATATTTGAGCCTTTGTCGGATTCTACTGTAAGTTCAAGTATAATATATGCCGAGTTTCCTTCGGAAACAGATTCTGGAGCTACAGGCTCTCCCAATGCAGTTGCAGGGCGGGAGATCCAAATAAGAAACTAAAAATCCCATAATTAATCTATAAAAGTTATATGTTAATAAATAATTTGTTATCGATTGATTTGTTTTGCTTTTGCCATAACAGCTTTACCCTGCGACGATTTCTGCCAAGCCAAAGCCTTAGCTTTTAGTCTGCCCGATTTTTTCTCGAGGTTGAGCATTGCAGAAATTTCGTCGGTAGAATATGTGTTAAGATTTTTCTCGGTTACCATAGTCTGGCATGGCGAGGGATCATTTTGCTTGGGTCTGATCACCTTGCGAGCTTTGGCTGTTACCATAGAACCATCGTTTACATTAGTGGCCACACCGTCTACAAAAGTAATAGGCGTATTGTTGTCGTCGGCAGTAAAGAAAAGATAATTATTATCTTCTTTAGATTCTTCGATAGATGCAAAAGCATCAGCGGCTAACACAATGTAATACTGACCATTAAGATTTTCAGGCATTCTAAAAGCCCACGAAAAATAAGAATCTTCATCTTCTCCTGCAACACTTACGCCGCCTGCTACATCAATATTATTCCAACAAAATCCACTCGATTGAATACCAAGATAATTAGAAGCTTCTGAATTATCCCATAGGGGTTCAACATCACCTGGGGCACCAAAATCATCAGAATAATAATCTACAAGCAATACACCGTAATCATTGGCATCGTAGGCATTATAATAAAGCAGGCAAATACCCCAATCCTTAGACGCTGAAATTGAAGAACTTCCGGCATTGAAAACGTTGTAGTCGCAAACACGCCACAAAGGATCATCGCTTTCTTCGTCATCCTCAACATCGTAATCATTATATTGCAGCATTGTAGGAATCAAGTCGATACCTGCTGATGGGTTCTCAACCTTGTTTGCAGACGAAATCTGCGGAGAATCATTAAAACCGTTCAACACAAATCCACAGAATGCGAACTGTCCGCCGCACATATATTTTTGGTCTACCCAAATATATCCATCATTACCCCAAGATGTTCCCCAAGAGTTAACCACAAGGAAACAACCGTTTGGACCTTTATAATCATCATATCCTGCAATCACCATAGCGTGGTTGGCGTGCATACCTGAATAATTAAAAGAAGTTTGCTGATAAAGATAGTCAAAACTACGGTCGGCAAGCATAAACTCATCGCCAAGCTGTGCACCAAATACTATTACGCGCCCTTGGTCTAAGTACGACTTAATGTTCGATGGCTTAGTCATATCAATTTCGCGATACGATTTAATCTTATAATTGGCAGCGTTGGTATTTTGCGAACTTGACGGATCGCCTGTGCACGAACCAAGATTTGTGTAAGGCATACTCTGCATAGTGGCTACTCCTTTTTTCTGAATCAAGTCGAGAACCTCTTCAAAATACGAACCATCGCAACTCGAACGGTTGTTTAAAGCATAGAATATATACTTGGGACTAAACTGATTGGATGCGCTGGCAAGTTGACTTTTGGATAAATTATTCTCTTTGGCATACAGATAAGTACGGGCATTGTAAGCCGAAGCCCAAGCCACACAAGTGCCATATTGACCTTGGTCGCCAATGGGAGGAAGATAATTAGTAAGGTCTACACTACCTGTTTGATTATTAACAAAAGGCGAATCTTCGTTGTCATCGTCCACAATGTTAAGAATATTGATATCGTCTTCCAAGTGTTCAGGATCTTCATCTTCCCAGTCGTAACCAGTATGCTGGTCTACATTAGTGGAGTCAATCCCCAATGCGTTGGCAAGAATATTAATAATATCTTCAGCAGTACACGAGGTAATGCCTGACGTGGCAGCTGCGGCAAATAGCGCAACCGCTCCTACTTTTAAAATATTGCTCTTTTTCATAGTGTGCTTTTTAAAATTGTCTGTTGAATTAATGAGTTGTTAGAGTTGTCGATAGTATAGTTGTCGCCATGTTGAATTTCTGAAAAATTAGGTTCTGAAACAAAGATGTTGTTTTTGTAAATAACTGCACCATCGATACTTGCACGAAACATTTCCAAAGTGCGCATAAACATATTGTCGATTATGCTCAAGCCTTGGTTAAACTCGCACTTGTTGATTTTTAATCCGCCCACGTAGGTAGAATTTGTAAACAGCGAACGTCCTAAAAATTTAGCATTGGTAAAGTCAACAGTGCAAGGTGCGTAAACCTTTGAAAATTCGGTATATCCGTAAAAATACGAATCGGCAAACATTGTGTAGTCGTTGAATCTGGTAAACTGACACATCAATGTTTCGCGGAAAAACGTCTTGAGAAAATTTGTTCTACCATTGAAAACTGCGCTCACAAACGAAACTTCGCTATGGAAGTTTGACGAGCAAAACGATGTGCCAGTACGGAAATTGGCACCGTCAAACGATACTGGACCTCTAAACTGACATTGGTCGAAATTTGCACGTCCTCTAAAATCGCTCTGCTTAAATACAACTCCTTTCGAAAACTCACAGTTGAGAAAACATACATTGCGCTCAAAAATCGTAACCGATACAACACCATCTTTGTCGGTATTGTAAGCCGACACACTATCTTCAAAAACACAATTGATAAAGTTCAATTCGGTGTTGACGTATGCCGACGACACCTGAATGTTTTTATTTACAGGATATGCTTTGCTAAAATCGAGATTACCAGAAATAGTCTTATTTTTCAGCACAACGTTTTTGCCCGATTTGAGCCACTTGATAATTTTTTCAGCCTTGATAACGCTGTCTTTGTTGTCGTTGGCATATCCGCTGTTGGGTGCGTTGCAAGCTGTGCTAAAAAATGCGGTTGCCAAAATAATAAATGCCAAGTATATGTTTTTCATATTCTTCCGTCTTTTTTAAACTGAAACAAAATGTGAAGGTTGCGGTGTGTGCGGGCAATCATTTCGTCAATCATACCATCGTCGGCCCACATAGCTGTGGTGATTCCTTCTTCGGTTTGCGGATTGGTTTTGCCGTTGCCCTTGTAGGTCATAAGATACCAATATGTTTTTTTGAAATATATATCCTGACTATCTTTCCAACGGTAAAAGTGGTAGGTTTCGGTAAGATGTTTCACAATTTCTGGCTTGGTGATTCCTGTTTCTTCCATCACCTCGCGCACAGCGGCATCTTCAACACTTTCACCGGGTTCCACTTTGCCTTTAGGCAGGTCCCAAAGCCCATTACGGAATATTACAAGGCTCTGCCCAACATTATTGAGCACATATCCGCCTGCCGATTCGATATAGATAAACTGATTTTTAAACAATGATATTATAGCGTCGCCATCGCCGGGGATAAAAAAGTCAATACCCGGATAACGCATATCAAGGCACTCTTGAATAAAAGTGTCGTAATAATCAATCTTTGTCTTTTTGGCAAACTGAGGGTCGTTGACATCACCGCCAACTGTTATTAGATTTTTGCCACAATATAGGTTGTACGAAGACATAACTATTTAATTTTTAAACATATATAATCTACAATGCACAATAAAGTACAATTGTAAATATACAAAAAAAATTCCAATTATCTACAAATTAAACGCTATATCGACGCTATTTGTTTATTTTATATTAAAAAATACGGATGAAACTCGTGCCAAAACTTCATCATCAGCTACAGGACCGGATGTGCGCGAATCGGAAGGATTGTCGACATAGTCGTTGAGAAGAAAATAATAGTTATGGCTAAAGGTGTATGTATCTGATTTTTTACCATCTACATAATAATCGCCATTGCGGTATTCTACTTTTACTTTTTCGCCATAGTTAAACAAATGCTTGTAAAACAAATAGTTGGCGGCAGTTAGTTTTATTTTGAGACCCTTGGCAGGAATAGTAATGGGTCCGTAATAATCTTTGTTGAAGTTGAATTGACGCGAAAAAGGATATAAATTACTATCATATAGATAGTTGGGCAAAGTGTTTTGGCCAATGTTCTTAATAATAGAATCGGCTAAAATGCTGTTAAACTGTTTTTGAGTAAGAACAAAAGTGGTATTCACAATAGTGTCGTTGTTAGGCAAAAGGTGATAAACATTTTTAGCTACATCTTTGTCAACAGACGAAAAAAGCAATATCTTAGCATCAAACGAACGATTATCTGATTGCTGCAATAATCCATTTACATACAGGCGTTTATGATAAATATGCACCTTGTCGCCGGGACAAGCCACACACCGCGAAAACGAACGGCGAGGATTATTGCAATTATAATCTAACGGATTAGAAACCAACAATATATCGCCCTTTTTAATAGAATCGGCTTTCTGAGTATAGATAACATCGCCATCCGAAGCAAACGGGTACATATCATTACCCGATGCAATAAAAAAATGCGAGCGTACAAACACCCAAATCAATATTGCACAAATAATTGAAACTGCTAACGGCAAAAGCCAACGGATGGCTACGTTTTTCATAACCTAATGAATACCCTTCAACACACGACTCCAACGGATAGAAGCCGGGAACGACTTGTCTTTGTCGGTAGACCACCAAATAAACAACGCCTTGCCAACCACGTGATCTTCAGGAACAAAGCCCCAAAAACGCGAATCAGCAGAATTGTGACGGCTATCACCCATCATAAAATAATAGTTCATTTTAAAGGTGTAACTATCTACAATAGAGTCGTTTATATAAATTTTACCGTCAATCACTTCGAGTTTATTCTCCTCGTATGCTTCAATAATTCGGCGGTAGAGAGGCAAGGTGATTGTGTCGAGTGCCACTGTTGCGCCTGCCTTAGGAACATACAGAGGTCCAAAGTTGTCCTCGTTCCAACGATAGTGGATGCTGTGGGGGAAAATCACATCCGAACGGAAATTTTTAGGACGGACTATTCTCTGAACACTTTGTACACACTTGATAGCCTTTATCTTCTCAACATTCTCACTCACAAGAGGAAGGATAATAATATTCTGCGGATTAACCTGCGAAAGTTCTGGGAAAAGGGAGAACAATTCGTGCGAAAATCTGTGAGCGTTAGCCTTATCTTCCTCAGAAATGCCCATCTCGCTCAACACTTCAGGATTAATAGACGAGCCATCGGTAACTATCACATATTTAAACTGACGGTCGCCAATATCCTCTTGCGGCTTGCCATTAATATATGCTTGACCATCAATAATTTGAAGACTATCGCCTGCAATGGCAATACATCTTTTGATATAATTTTCACGTTTATCGACAGGACGATAAATAATCTCGCCTATCACTCCCGGCACCACTCTACCGTTGCCATCAACCAAACGGTCGTTGATAACAGCCTCACGACCATTTTCTCTACAAATCTGATAGTAACTAACCGCCTGATTATTAAGGCAAACAGTATCGCCTTCGGGAAAATTGAACACCACCACGTCGTTGTTTTTAATATCGTTTAAGCCAGCAAGACGGTGATATGGCCATTTAATCCACTCTACAAACGATTTTGTATTAGTTGTAAAGGGCATTGTGTGGTGAACAAACGGTACCGAAAGCGGTGTGTTTGGCATTTTAGGTCCATAATGGAATTTACTAACAAACAGATAATCACCAACCAAAAGCGATTTTTCCATTGACGATGTAGGAATGGTAAACGCCTCGATAAAGAAAATACGAATAATGGTGGCTACGATAACGGCAAAGATAATGGCGTCAACCCACTCAATTAATTTAGTTTGACGCTCAACTCCGCGTTTTTTCCAAAATGTCCAGTTGACTTTTTTAGTAATACAGAAATCAAATATTATTGGGAAGCCCAAAAGCATCCACCAATTTTTTATCCATAAAAAAAACAATAAATATATAAAGGTGTATATGGCAAACTTGAGCCAAGGGTTCATTGGTTTGCGATTTGTTTTCTTGTTGGTTTTGATTTCTGTATTCATTTCTAAGTCAAATATTTAAAATTGCATTAAATCGTCCATAGTGTAGTATCCCGACGGTTTGCCTACCAAAAATTCGGCGGCGAGCACAGCACCAAGAGCCAATCCGTTGCGATTGTGCGAAACGTGGGTGATGGTAAGGTCGTCGATTTCTGAAGTATAGTTAACGGTGTGTGTACCGGGAACTTCACCCTCGCGAACAACATCAATATAGATTTGCTTGTCGGTAGGATTGGGGGCGAGTGTCCAACTATCTTTGCGGTCAACGTTTTCGATAATGCCTTCGGCAATGGTGATGGCTGTTCCGCTGGGCTTGTCGAGTTTGTGTATGTGGTGGATTTCCTGCATATTAACATCATAGTTGGTGTAATGGTTCATCAGTTTTGCAAGAAACTTGTTTACACGGAAAAATATGTTTACACCGATAGCGTAGTTGGATGAATAAAAGAGAGTTTTGCCCTCTTCTTTGCATCTACGCTGAACCTCGGGCATTTTTTCGAGCCAACCTGTAGTGCCCGAAACCACGGGTACACCTGCATTGAAGCATTTGGTTATATTGTCGAAAGCAGCGTCGGGACGAGTAAACTCGATAGCGACATCGGCTTTCTGAAGATTTTCTGCTGTAAAGTCTTGAGGATTGATAAGTGCGTCGAGGATAAGAACTACCTCGTTGCCACGCTGTTTGGCTATCTGCTCGATAACGTGTCCCATCTTGCCGTAGCCTATAATTGCAATTTTCATAATAGTGTGTAAGTAAGCGATTTATAAAAACGCAAAACGGAACAATGCAATATCGCTATTGTTCCATTCTGCAAATAATATCTTAAAAAAACGTGCGTCAAATACTTGGTTATTAAAATATTAAAAAACTAAAAAATATTAAATATCAACTATTTAACAGAATCAACAACAGCCTTGAAAGCGTTAGCGTTGTTCATAGCCAAATCGGCGAGAACTTTGCGGTTGAGTTTGATATCTTTCTTAGCCATCTTACCGATAAATTCTGAGTAAGACATGTTGTATCCTCTTACTGCTGCGTTGATACGGGCGATCCACAGAGCACGGAAGTTGCGTTTTTTCTTTTTGCGGTTTACGTAAGCGTGCAAGAGACCTTTTTCGTAGGTGTTCTTAGCAACTGTCCAAACGTTTGAACGTGCACCGAAATAACCGCGTGTAAGTTTGAGGATTTTTTTCCTCCGGTTGCGCGAAGCAACCACATTGACTGATCTTGGCATAATTTAAAACTTGTTTTTTTGGACAGGGGCGACAGTTGTGTTTTATTTTTAACGTTCTGCTCTTGGCGGCCCACAGTCCGGGTTAAACTTAAAATTAATTTTGATTAATTAATAAAACCGGAGTTTGCACTCCATAAATTACTTCATTGCAAGAAGTTCTTTTACTGCATTCATATTTGCGCCATCTACCAAAGTAGACTTAACGAGATTGTGTTTTCTCTTGGTCGATTTTTTGGTGAGAATGTGGCTATGGAAGGCGTGTTTTCTCTTGATCTTTCCCGTTGCAGTAAGTTTGAACCGCTTTTTAGCGGCACTGTTGGTTTTTACTTTAGGCATTTTCTTATACTTTTATAAAGTGTTTAACGCACGTGTATTCATTATTTCTTTTTGGCAGGCGATATAAGTATCGTCATTTTTTTACCTTCGAGGAATGGCATCTGGTCTACTTTGCCGTAATCTTCAAGTTGGTCGGCAAATTTCAGAAGCATTATCTTGCCCTGCTCTTGGAACAATATCTGACGTCCTTTGAAAAATACGTATGCACGTACTTTGTCGCCATCGCTGAGGAACTTCTTGGCATGATTGAGTTTAAACTCAAAATCATGGTCGTCGGTTTGAGGTCCGAAACGAATCTCTTTAACCTGTGTTTTGGCTGTCTTGGCTTTCTGTTCTTTGAGTTTACGTTTCAATTGATACAGAAATTTCTGATAGTCAATAATCTTGCACACCGGCGGGTTGGCGTCGGGCGAGATTTCTACAAGGTCTAATCCCATATCCTCTGCCATACGCAGAGCTTCATCTCTTGTTAGAACAACGTTGTTGTCCTGTACATTTTCGCCCACTACGCGGACTGTGCGGGCTTTAATCCGCTCGTTGATACGGTGAGCGGGTTGTTCGTTCGGTTTAGCTATGGCTTTGTCCTCCCAAAATTAAGTTAATATTTTTGTTGTCTGTTTGTTTTTTATTACTCTTCCGGATTTAACTCCTTATTAATTTCGTTCTGAATGTAGGCTTCAAACTCTTCGATGGTCATTGCACCGAGGTCTTGTTTGCCTTGTTTGCGTACCGAAACTTTGCCTTCGGCTACTTCTTTTTCGCCAACAATCAACATATACGGAATATGTTTGGTTTCGTTGTCGCGAATTTTGCGTCCAATTTTTTCGTTGCGGTCGTCAACCTCTGTGCGAAGGTCGGCATCGTTGAATTTTTCCGACAATTGGTAAGCGTAATCGTTATACTTTTCGCTGATTGGCAATATCTGTGCTTGTACGGGTGTGAGCCACAAGGGGAATTTGCCTTCGGTATTTTCGATAAGCACAGCCACAAAGCGTTCCAACGAACCAAAAGGCGCACGGTGAATCATTACAGGACGGTGTTTCTTATCGTCGTTGCCAATGTATTCAAGTTCAAAACGTTCGGGCAAATTGTAGTCTACTTGAATTGTACCCAACTGCCATTTGCGACCGAGAGCGTCTTTTACCATAAAGTCGAGTTTAGGTCCGTAGAATGCAGCCTCGCCGGTTTCCACTGTGGTGGGCAGACCCTTTTCTTTGGCAGCCTCGATAATGCCTTGCTCGGCCATCTGCCAATGTTCTTCGCTACCGATGTATTTCTCCTTGTTGTTGGGGTCACGGAGCGAAACTTGTGCAGTGTAATCTTTAAAGTGCAGTATCTTAAAGATATAGAGAATAATATCAATAACTTTGCAAAATTCTTCCTTAATTTGGTCGGGACGGCAGAAAAGGTGAGCATCGTCTTGTGTAAACGAGCGCACACGTGTAAGTCCGTGCAACTCACCACTTTGCTCGTAGCGGTAAACTGTACCAAATTCTGCAATACGCAAAGGCAAATCTTTATAACTACGCGGTTTAAGAGCGTAGATTTCGCAGTGGTGAGGACAGTTCATAGGTTTGAGCAAGAATTCCTCGTTTTCGCTCGGAGTGTGAATAGGCTGGAACGAATCCTTGCCATATTTAGCATAGTGTCCCGAAGTTACATAAAGTTCTTTTTGACCAATATGGGGAGTGATAACTTGCTGATAGCCATATTTTTTCTGAATCTTAGCAAGGAAACGTGTAAGAGTTTCGCGCAAAACTGTGCCTTTTGGGAGCCACAAGGGAAGACCCTGACCTACCTTGGCAGAGAATGCGAAAAGTTCCATATCCTTGCCAATTTTGCGGTGGTCGCGTTTCTTAGCCTCTTCCAATAGAACGAGGTATTCTTCCAACATTTTCTGTTTGGGGAATGCCACGCCGTAAACGCGGGTTAGCATCTTGTTGTTTTCGTTGCCACGCCAATAAGCACCGGCTATGCTTGTGATTTTTACCGCCTTAATATATCCGGTTGAAGGCAAATGAGGTCCACGGCAGAGGTCGGTGTAGCAACCTTGTGTGTATTCGGTGATTTTGCCGTCTTCGAGTTCGGAAATAAGTTCGGTTTTGTAGTTATCTTTCTTGTCAGCAAAAAATTTGAGAGCGTCGCTCTTGCTAATTTCTTTACGTTCAAAAGGTTTGTTTTCGCGTGCTATCTCCATCATAGTTTTTTCGATAGCAGCGAAATCTTCGTCGGTAATCACCTTGCCGTCAGGGAGTTCCACATCGTAGTAGAAACCGTTTTCGAGGGCGGGACCAATACCGAATTTTGTGCCAGGGTAGAGACGTTCCAAAGCCTCTGCCATAACGTGTGCTGCCGAATGACGGAATGTGTGGCGACCTTCCTCATCGTCCCATTTGTGGAAAACGAGTGTGCCGTCTTGTGTAATAGGACGTGTAGCGTCCCACGGCTGACCATTGAAAGTAGCCGATAAAACCTCTTTTGCCAGGCTGTTGCTCAGCGCTTTGGCTATGTCGAGCGGAGTGGAATTATCCGCAAATTCTTTTACCGAGTTGTCCGGAAATGTTATTTTAACCATAATAAGTATATCACTTTTAAAATAATGCGGCAAAATTAGTAGTTTTTATTTTATAATATAAAATTTTTTTTGATTTTTTTTTGGGTAAAGTGTGATTTTAGTTCTTGCGCCACGTATTTGAGCCATCACCTCATCGGGGGTTCTGCCAACACCACTCCAACCACCAAAAAAACGGTCGATTTTTTTCTTCTGCACGTTTTATGCGTTCCTCTTCGGTTTGTGAAGCACTCTCTAAGAGCCGTTTCGATAAGTCAATCTTCTCGTCGGGTGTTAAAAACTGTGCTGTTGCTCAAATGCTATCTACTGATATTTCCATAACTGTCTATTTTTAATGCAAATAAAAAACATTTTATTATAAATCGAAAAAATATTTTTTAATTTTGCACTAAATTCATCTCCGCAAAAGATATGAACCAACATAACTTACATATTATCACCAACTTTTCCGAATACATTACTTTGGAGCGGGGAATGTCGGCTAACAGCATTGAGGCGTACACAAGAGATGTGGACAAGTTGGCTTTTTATGCCGAATCCGTTCTCAAAAACCGTAATTTTGAGGAGATTACCACCGACGAACTTGCCGCTTTCATCGAATGGATTGCTCGACTTGGAATGAAACCAAGGTCGCAAGCACGTATTCTCAGCGCAGTGAAACAACTCTACCGTTATATGCTCTTTGAGGATATGATAGAGGATACTCCCGCTGATACTATACAATGTCCAAAGATGGGTATGATGCTGCCCAACGTGCTGAGTGTGGAGGAGATAGACAGTATAGAGGCCGCCATCGACCTCAGTAGCAACGAAGGCGAACGTAACCGCGCCATTATCGAAACACTGTATAGTTGCGGTTTGCGTGTTTCGGAACTTATCAACCTGAAAACCACCGATATAAATCCCGAAGAAGGGTTTATCAAAGTTACCGGCAAGGGAAACAAGGCACGTCTCGTGCCCATCAGCCACACCGCATTAGAATACATTAATTATTATGTTGAAAAAATGCGCAACCACATTGCCATCAACAACGAGAACAAGGATTATCTTTTTCTCAACCGTCGTGGTAGAAAACTTACACGTGTAATGATTTTTACCATTGTAAAACAACTTGTTGAGGCTGCCGGAATCGACAAAAATGTGAGTCCGCACACATTCCGCCACTCGTTTGCCACACATTTGGTAGAGGGCGGTGCCGACCTCCGTGCTGTTCAGGAGATGCTTGGACACGAATCTATCCAAACCACCGAAATATACACACACTTAGATAGTTCGTACCTCCGCGACGAAATTCTCACCTTCCATCCCCGTAGCGACAAACGACAACAGATACTCGATGTTACAGAAAATCTGCCCGATGATATCATTGAACCTAACTATGATGTAATCAACGCAGAAGAGTTTGATGATGTGGAGGAGTTGATGAAGATGAAGGAGGAGATCGAGAATAACTTGCCACATCGTGACTAAAATAGGGCAATGTGGCAAGATATAAAAACAAAAAATATTCTCTCAAAAAGCCTTGCCATTACAAACACTTTAATTAAATTTGCCCATCATCATTCAACATTTCAATATCAGCAATTATGACTAAAAAAGCAATCATCGCCGCAATTTTGGCATTGGGTTGCGCTACCACAAACGCCCAAGAAAAACTATTCAACAGACCAAATGTAGAATCGCCCGTCATCAACAATGACGGCACAGTAACCTTCAACATCTTCGCGCCCAAGGCGGTAAAGGTAGAAGTTTCAGGAGATTTTGCTAATGCTCCCGCACCGCTCACCGAGGGCGAAAACGGCGTGTGGAGTTTCACCACAGGCAAACTCGAACCCGAATTGTATAGTTACACTTTCAATATCGACGGATTCAACGACGTAAAAGACCCAGCCAACATCTACGTAAACCGCGACATCACATCTTACACCAACATTTTTATAATTTCCTCTGCCAAAGGCGACAAGGGCGACCTTTACAGGGTTAACGAAGTTCCCCACGGCAACCTTGCAAAAGTTTGGTACAATAGTCCCACGCTCAAAATGCAACGCCGTATGACCGTCTACACCCCGGCGGGTTACGACAAGGGCAAAAGTTACCCCGTAATGTATCTTCTGCACGGTGCTGGTGGTGACGAAAATGCTTGGAGCGAACTCGGACGCGCCGCACAAATCCTCGACAACCTAATTGCGCAGGGCAAGGCAAAACCGATGATTGTAGTAATGCCAAACGGCAACACCAACTGTCAGGCGGCTCCGGGCGAATGGTCGAAGGGTATGTACCAACCGTCGTTCCGTGGTTCGGGCGACAGACCCGTGGCGTCGATGGAAGAGAGTTTTATGGATATTGTCAATTACATCGAAAGCCATTACAAAGTGGCAAAAGGTAAACAAAACCGCGCAATCTGCGGACTTTCGATGGGTGGCGGACATTCGTTTATGACATCAAAACTCTATCCGTCGACATTTGGCTACATCGGTCTTTTCTCTGCGGTAATTCACGTAAACGGCGAAGGCAACGACACTTACACTAAATTTCAGAAAGATACCAAGACCCAAAATCAACTTGCAAATCTCTTTGCCGCCAAACCAAATCTCTACTACATCGCCATCGGCAAAACTGATTTTCTCTACGAACAAAACGCTGGTCTCCGCCACTTTCTCGACGACAAAGGTTACAAATACGAATACATCGAAACCGAAGACGGACACATTTGGCGCAATTGGAGGATATATCTGACAGATTTTGCACAGAGGGTGTTTAAATAAACTAATTTTAGTTTTTTAAACATCCAATAGGTACCACATAAACACCATCTTCGCGGCGGTATGCATATTTGCCCACACCTACAAGCACCATCAAAAATGATGGATTGTTCATTTTTTCAGTATCAATCTTTTGCGCCAACGTTTTTAAATTATCGGCTGCTGTTGCTATGTGTTCTTCTCCACCCAATTTGATTTCTACTAAACCATATTTTCCATTTTCGAGATGAATAACGGCATCGCACTCCAAACCATTTTTGTCGCGATAGTGGTACACATTGCCATCAAGAGCGTCTGTGTAAACGCGAAGGTCACGTACAGCCATAGTTTCGAGCAAAAGCCCGAATGTATTTAAGTCGTTGAGCAAATCGTCGGGGCTGATTCGAAGGGCAGCCGCCGCAATACTGGAATCCACAAAATATCGGGTATCGGATGTCCGTATAGCCGTTTTGCTTCTCAGTTGAGGATTCCAAGCTGGCATATCTTCGATGGTAAAAATTGCTTTCAAAGCATTTATATACGACGATATAGTGTTGATATTAAGCGAATTGCCATCATTTACCACCATATCGTTGTATATAGTTTCTAATGATGCTTGTGTGCCTTGGTGTCGGCTCAGGCTGCGCATCAGGAGTTTGGTTCTCTCAGGCGAACGTCTTACACCGTCTGCCCGCGATATGTCAGAATCTTCGCCACTACCAAAACCCACAAGACCGTTATAATAAATTGTGGCTTGTGTGAGCGCGGCTTTCTTGCTGCGAGTGTTTGTTGCCATTGGCCATCCACCACGGCAAACTAAAAAGGCAAGTTCCTCTATGTCGATTGTCGATTCTGCAACTATTTGTTCTGGTTGTTTGAATAATTGTGCGAGGCTTACCTGCCCGCTGCTTTCACCCGATTCCCAAAGGCTCATCGGACGCATCAAAAGCGGTGTTATACGTCCTGTGCCTGTATGAACTATTTTGCTGCGGTCGGCAGGAACAGCCGAACCTGTTATAATAAACTGACCTAACGCCCTTCGGTGGTCAACCTCGCCACGTATTGCATCCCAAAGTGTCGGCACCACTTGCCATTCGTCGATGAGTTTAGGCGTGTCGCCTTGCAACAGATAATGCGGGGTTGTTTTAGCCAACTGTATGTTGCGTGGACCTTCATCGGGGTCCGACATATAAGCGACACTTTTTGCCATCTGTTCGGCTGTTGTTGTTTTGCCACACCACTTGCTGCCCACTATCAACACACAGCCGCAGGCATCTAACAAATCACCCAATAACTGGTCTGCAATTCGTATTTTGTATTTGCTCATAATTGTAGTTTTTTTAATTTGCGCAAAAATATTGGTAATAAATATATTATGCAAATTTTTAACATTTTTTTTAGGTAATTTGGCGCAAATTTATTAGGTGATTTGGCGCAAATTTGTTAGGTGATTTGGCGGTTCATCTCAATCACCTTGCTGGCTTCTTCGCCGAACTGGCTGACTACGCGGACGCAGATTTTGCGTCCGGGACGGTAGGGAATCGGCTCGGAGCGGTAATCGTAGAGGGTATCCCATATCTCATCGTTGAATTCGAGGCGGAGGGTGCGCTCGGCGTTGCGGCGGGTGAGTTGTGACGAAATATTGTTGAGCCCCTTGCGCCACGACTCAAACTCTTTTTTGTCGCCACCGCAGAAATGAATACTACTTGCAACGAAATGTGTGCCGTTGTAGTCGGAATCCATTTCCCAATAGGCGATGTCTGCCACGGAACGCGGCTTTACAATATCGGTGATTGGATCGTAAATGTCGAGACCACGGATTTCTACGCGGTTGTCTACCAATGCAATGTCGGGTTCGCCGATTATGACAAATGTGCCATTGTTGCTGCCTTTTTTGAGGAGACCGTCTTGCATAAGGTCGTCGTGCATACGCACTTTGCTAACAGTAAACACGCCAAAACGCTGTGTATCAACCTCGTCGGAGGAAACATTATCTTCAAACGAGAATCCGAGTATCACAAGCCACGATGCACCCTGAGAGGCTTTTGCCATCATTTCTTGTTTGGCTCTCAACACAGCCTGTTTGCTTACAGTGCCGAATTTTGGACCGATATGGAAGTATGCAAGGCGTTCTGCGCCGTCGCTGTCGGTGTACCAACCTCGTGCATTGAGGTAAGGATTTGAAACTGGTTCGAGACTGTGGAAGAGTGCCTTCTGGTTCTTGTCGCCGTTGATGATGCCGCTCGATTGAAGATGCGAAAAAATGCGGTCTTGAAACTCACGGTTTTCGTCTGCCTCGGCGTTGTGTAGTTCGAGACTTTCGGGAGAAAGCACGTTGAGATTTTGAAGCGTTTCTACTGTGAACGGACCCGAAACGCGCATACGTTTTTTGTCCTCCAAAGGTTGGTCGTAGAGGATTTCTTCGGCGGCGGGTTCGTTGTTGGCGAGGCTTTTGAGGGTTATGTGAGGTACTTTTTTGTAAACAAAGCCTTGACGGATGTCGTGGCTCTCTTTGTCGAACAATTCATAGTATGGGAAACCGGCTGTCGTTAAGCGTTTTTTGGCAATATTGAATGCAATGCGGCTTGTGTCGATTGTTATCCAACGACGACCCCATTGCTCGGCAACGTATGCCGTTGTGCCACTGCCGCAAGTCGGGTCAAGAACCAAATCGCCCGGGTCGGTAGTCATTAGGATGCAACGCTGGATGGTTTTCAAAGAAGATTGAACAACGTAAATTTTCTCTCCTGTTTGATTTTGACCAACAGTATCAGACCATAACCCTGTTAAAGGTTGTGCTGGAAAATCTTCAAGATATCGAATATAACCTATTCCACCTTTTGATGACGAATCAACGCGTCTCAACGAAATTAATCTTTCGATTCCGTCTTTACTTGTTTTCCAACTACCGTGGTTTATAGTATATGTGTTACCTTCAAAAACAATAGGAAAACGAGCATTGTCGCCACCTGATTGCGACGTTAGATTATCCAAACCATATACTTTTGATCCTTTGGGTCTTTTATCATAATCGAACTGACAATTATTACGTTTTTCCCAATCGGCAATAGACATCCGTGTACCATCTGCCAATTCGATTTTTTTATATGCAGAAGCTCCTTCCCCTCCAAATTCTTTTGGTAAGAACAATTTTCTATATTTCAAATTTTCTTTATTCTTAGCATACCAAATAATGTAATCTGCAACTGATGCTGGGGCTTGCAATTCACCAGGACTACCAGCACCAGTGGTTTTCTGATAAATAATCTGACTTACAAAATTCTCACTACCAAACACTTCATCCAATAGCGAGCGCACAAGATGCACGTTATCATCAGAAATCTGCACAAACACGCTGCCGGAAGTGGTTAAAAGTTCACGAGCGAGGACAAGGCGGTCGCGGAGGTACGAGAGGTACGAATGTATGCCGAGCTCCCAAGTGTCGCGAAACGCCTTAATCATTTCGGGCTGACCGGAAAGGTTTTCGTCGTTGTCTTTTACGTCGCGGCTGTTGAGTTTCATCTGCCAATTAGAGCCGTACTTGATGCCATACGGCGGGTCGATGTAGATGCACTGCACCTTGCCCGCCATATTTTCGCGCTGGAGTAGCGAGTTCATCACAAGGAGGCTGTCGCCCTGAATAAGGCGGTTTTTCCATTTGTCGGAATGTTGGTAATAGTCGGCAATGCGCTCGTAATCTTGCTCTAAGGTGGTGCGGACGTTGAAGATGTCGTTGTCGAAAAGGTCGGTTTGCGCCTCGTTTTTGCGTCGCTCGGTAAGTGTGTAAAGGCTGTTGATGAGCATTTCGGGGTTGATGTCCTCGTGAACGTAGAGCGAGCGGATGTCGATTTGCAACGTTGAATCGTCGTTGGCGTATTTGTTGAGCCAATAGAGTTCGGGGTCGCGTCCACGGTTAAACTCGTGGCGGAAAGTGTCGTATTTCGCCTTTTCGGTCTGTGGCTGCGGCTCTGTGCCGGCAAGTTCCTGAGTGGGTATGGCGGCGCGTGTTTCGTTTTCGTGGCGGATTGCCTCCACGGGTGCGTTTATGGTGTTGGTGCTCATATCGAATTAATTATGAAGGTTATAGATTGTTTAATGTTGGCGATGTCGGTGATTTCGATGAAATACCATCTGCCGTATGTTTCGAGATTGTTTGCGGCTGGCAACCAATAGTTTTCGGTGTAGTAGCGTTTCGCATCTTTGTGTCCTATACGGTTGTCGCTAAAACCGCTGATTTCGATAATTAGGTTTGCAGTATCGCCACTGTTGGTCTTCACTTTTGCAATAAAATCGGGTGCATAGATATGCTCCTCGCCATCAATGAAATACGGAATCTTAAAGCCGAGGAAACTGTTTTTTACGTAACATTCCACAGCATCCAATTCTTCGAGCGATTTGGCTGCAATCTGTTCCCAACTATCAGTATCAGCCACCACATAATTGACGTGGCTTTTTTTGGTGGCGTAAACAGGTTTGGACGTTTTGCCAAAAACGTGCCGTGTAGAACCTTCTGGATTGTAATAATTGAGTACGGCGGTAATGCGCTCGTTTTGCTTGTTGGCTTGGCGTATTCCCTCATAAATATTGGCAGAAGTCTTGTCCTGATCCCAAAAGATTACAAGACGGCGCATAAGGTTTGGGTCGTCGTCGCCGCCAACGATTGCCACCTGCGTATCATACCATTGTTGCACAATGCGTTTGAGCGCACCAAACAGATGAAACTGCCGTCCGTTTTCGTGGCTGAAATAATAACGGTTGAGCAATCGACGGGTAAGTTCGTAAATCACTTCGTTGTCGCGGAGCGAGCGGTAGTCGCTTTTGAGAATCACGTTGTTTTCGTTGATGTCTTGCAACGATGTGCCGAGAGTGGTTTCTGTTGGTATTTCGTCGAAACGCAGAGAGAATTTTGGCGTACCATCAAAATCGGCAGTTAGTTTGCCGTCGGGAGTGTCAGAGCGGTAACTTTCGATATTTGGAAAACGAATTTCCATTATTTCGCGCTCTTTGAGAGCCTTGATAGTAATTGTATCGGTATGTCCCGGAGGATTAGTGGAAGTGCCACCTTTGAAATTTTTGAATGGCACACCAATAATGTGGGCATATTCTGGCGGAAATTTTTCCACAACGTCCTTAGTGCGTTTCGTATCTTGTGGGAGTTCTTCGCCTGTGATGGCATCGTATTTTTTTTGGGTGTAATCCATACGACGGAGCGCACGACCCGCCACCTGTTCGCACAAAAGTTGTGATCCAAAAGCCCTTACGCCGCAGACGTGTGTTACTGTGTTGGCATCCCAACCTTCGGTGAGCATCGACACCGACACCACGCATCGGATATGTCCGCCGAGTTTACCCGGCTTGCCCACAGTGTTGACCACTTCGCGCAAAATTTCGCCGTCGGGAATACTGTCGGCACTGCCCGCGCCGTTGGTTTTGGCATATTCACGTTTGAAATTGGCAATTTCGCTGGCAAAATTTTCCTTGAACTTTGCGTTGATTGTTCCCGACGCATCGTCGATGGCTTCGCTGTCGATGAGCAAAGTGGGCGGCTTGTCTTTGGGCAAATTGTCGTTGCTGTAATTAGAGAAAATGTCCCAATGTCCTTTTACATAGATAGTATTGCCGTCGGAATCTTTTGACTGATAGCCCGCTATGTATTTATAAACCTCATTGCTTACGGCTGTATTATTACATACAACTATAAACACCGGCGGAGTGCTGAACAGGTTGATGCCCGCCTCGCCATCGGTGCGGATGCCACGGTTGTAATCTTCGTAATCTTTTACAAATTGGTCGAGAGCCATTGTAAGCAAAGGCGGCAATTTTGGAGCGGGAGTCTGTTCCACTTCTGATTTGCCATTCTCCTTGTCTGCCTTGCGCTGACCTTTCACACCCTTTTTGGGCAGGTCTTTTTTGCAATGCTCGTAGATATTTTTGAGTTTTGGCTCGGTAAGATCCTGAGAGTTGTCGTAAGTGGGGAGAAAAGGAATTTTTACCAATCCGCTTTCGATAGCGTCCACAAGTCCAAAATCGCTCACCACCCACGGGAAAAGCGAATATGCCTCATATCCCGAACCTTTGAGATAATAAGGTGTGGCGGATAGGTCGTAGATGTTGTTGATACGGTATCCGTGGAGTTTCATCTGCCGGAGCCCCTCAAACCAAACTTTTGCCGCAGCGTTCTGGTCTTCGCCCGAATCTTCGTCAGCCTTTTTGTCGCCACGCGGCATGTAGCAATGGTGAGCCTCGTCGTTGATAACGATAAAGCGTTTGGTTTTCATATTTTTGCCAAGCACACGACTAAGCACATTGCTGAAATCTTCCTTGCCATCGCTGCCGCCCTTTTTGCCATCAAGCGGGCTTGCCTTTTTGCCTTGATATGCCTTAGGCTCCAAGGTATGGTAGTTGGTGATGGTGATACACGAAGACAAACCATCTACCCAATGGCGGTGGTTTTGAGGTATGAGAAAACGTTGTGCGTAATAATCTTGGCTGTCGCGATTGCTGGTATCAGGGATTAACACTCCAAGGCGGTCGCGGATTGTGATACCTGGCGCAACAATCAAAAAATGGTCGGCAAAACGTGTATCCATCGGATACTCTTTTTTGTTGATATAGTGATAAAGAATCAGCATTGCCATCACCACGGTTTTGCCTGTGCCGGTAGCCATCTTAAATGCAGTGCGCGGCAACACATTGTCGATATTAGACGACATCAATTGTTGACGCTGTTGAAGATTGTGCAAAAGGCTGCGCCCCATATTAGGGTCGAGGTCGGCTATCTCGTTGAGATACACGGCAGTTTCCACAGCCTCGCGCTGACAAAAGAAAAGTTTTTGATAATTGTAACGTTCAGAATTGTTGAACCAAAAATTGAGCAATTCGCGTGTAATTCGGGTGGCACGCGGATAACCATCGTTGCGCCATTTTTTCACCTCTTGGCGCATAGTGTTGATAAAGGCGGCGTCGGGGTCGTCGCTGTTGTAAAAATCCGAGCCGGCAAAAAGCGTGTTATGCCCCTTGCCCTGTATGCTTGCTATGTTAACCTCCGATTTGAACGGACGTCTGCCCTCCACCTTTTTGTCGTAATTGAGGTTGCCGTCGGCATCGGTGTCGTAATGATACAACGGTTCCTCATACGGATTATTCAGGATAGGGCTGCGGTTATCGTTGTTTTTTTCTTCGATTTCGGCCATATCTGCGCTATGATTGTGGCGTTTTGGCTTATCTGTTTTCGGCGAAACAGGCAATACAAAAGGGCATAAAAAAAGTGGACTTGAACATTATCCACACTATTAGGCCCTGAGACTGCCTGTTCAAACAGATAAGTCAAGCCCACGCAAAAGCGCAGGCATTCACTGACTTATTCGTGTTTGAACATTTTATTAAATATCTCAGGTTTAATAGTGATACCGAATAATAAGCAAACGCTAATGTTATAATATGTCGTTAATTATGTTATCTATTTCATTAATACAAAGTTTGTTGTTTAACAAATTGTTTTGTTGCAATAGTGCAATGCAAAGGTAGGAAATAATTGGGATTGTGCAAAAAAAATGTTGCGAAAAAAAGATTGTCAGAGCATCTCGTTAAAAGTGTTGGCTTTATGTTCAAGAAACATAACGTAATAAATTGGCAAATAAGAAATTTTGCTTATAATATTGATTTTAAATTTATTAAACAAGGTTTTGTCATTTTTTACATATTTTTTTGGGGTGATTTTGTCATTTTTTCCATAAAAAATAAGGGTGATTTTGTCATTTTTACAATTCCACCACCTGACAGACATCGTCACCACCAAACAATTTCCTCATATCCTCTGCCGAAGTATGTGTAATGAAAATTTGCTCAAAGCCGCTGCCAAGTATCAGATTTACAATGTTTTTTACACGGACAGAATCGAGTTTGTCAAAAATATCGTCGAG
Organism: Bacteroidales bacterium; assembly: GCA_016293845.1. Taxonomy (GTDB): domain Bacteria; phylum Bacteroidota; class Bacteroidia; order Bacteroidales; family UBA3824; genus UBA3824. Next base: position 42,607 of record JAEDDH010000016.1, read on the forward strand.
CAGAAGAATGGGCGATTTGCCGCACTGGCGAAGGTAGATGAATTGGGCAAGTTTGAGGGCGGCGAGAAACGTCTTTTGCTGACCTTGCGAACCGCAGTTTTTGAGGGCGAGCGAATTGATTTCAAATATCAAATCATCTTTGTGAACGCCCGACGATGTGTATTGAAGTATGCGGTCTTTGTCGACACTCTGCCGTAAGAGGGTCTCCATATCGGCGTTTTCCAACTGCGAAAAATACTTAATATCAGGCGTTTCGCTGCCGTTGCTTATGGCTTTGTAATATTGTTGAAATTCGGGGGTAAAGGCGTCGATAAATGCACGGCGTCCCTCATAGAGTTTTTTAGCGTTTGAAATCAAATGCATATCCCACATTTGCAGCATATTAGGGTCAAAAACCGTGTCGGACGATTTGAGATATTTGTTTCGCTGCATCAATGCTCGATTGTAGTTTTGAAGGGCAGCAAGAAATAGGCTATCATTCTGAGCCACAGCCGAATCCACAAACTTTCGTCGTTCGCTGCTGCCATCAAAAATGAGCCTTATATCTTGGGGACTGATTATCACAAGCGGAATCAAACCTATATGGTCGGAGATTTTTTCGTACTCTTTGTCGTTGCGTTTCAGGGTTTTACCTTTTTGACGGTGAAACGACAGCACAATATTCTCGTCCATTCCGTCGATTTCGTAAACGCCGCGCACAGTAAAAAATTCCTCGCCGTTTAAGATGTTGAGATTATCGGCGGCATTGATAAAACTCTTACTGAAAGAGAGATAGTAAAGCGCGTCGAGAATATTGGTCTTTCCCACGCCGTTGCTGCCAGTAATGCAGACAATCTTTTTGTTGAACTCAAACTCGCGGCTTTGGTGGTTCTTAAAATTTACAAGTGTCAGCCTTTTAATCTTCATAGTTTAGAAATCGAGGTTGAGGTCTTTTTTAAAAACTTCGAGGTTAGGGTTCTGTTGGTTCAGATAGTTGTATTTATCTGTATCAGTGTAAATTACGGCAGAACCTTTGTTAGCGTCTATTTTGGTTACCACATCAATTTTTCCGTTGCGCAACTGCTTGCGAAGATAATTGATAAAGCCATCTTTCACCTCGTTGATAGCCTGCTCTTGAAGCGAATTTTGAAGGCTCATCTCCAAAACGTAATTCTCTTTAATTTCGGGAATTCCCGACGAGAAAATTGCGTGCAGACGAGGTTTTTTGGTCTTGTAAATCTCAGCCAGTTTTTTCCAAAGATCAGCCAATTGTTCTTGTGTAAAAGGCTGACATTCAGTTATAATCTCACTTTGAGGTGCGGCTTGTTGCTGACTTTGTTGCGACGATGCGGCGGCTGCAACGCTCTTGTTTTGCAGATAATCTTTGATGGAAATCTGCGACGCCTTGCGCATTTCGTTCACCGCCTGCTGAGCAGGTGAATTTGGCGAAGGAGCGGCAACGGGCTGAGATGCGGCAACAGGTTGAGGTTGAACAGTTTGCGCCGTAGCCTGAGGTTGAACAGGCTGTACAACTGGCTGAGCCATAGGTTGCGGAGCGGCTGCAATTGCCTGACCTGTAATCTTGTTGCCAATGTTGCAGAGTTGCATCAGCATAAGTTCCACAAGGAGCCGTTTGCTCTTGCTCTCGCGATAATCAAGGTCGCATTTATTGGTGATATTCAATGCGGTATAAAGAAAAGGCAGGGTAACTTTTTCGGCTTGTTGCTTGTAACGGTCGCGGATACCTGCGCCCACTTCCAAAAGTTGGAGAGTAGATTGGTCGCGGCAAACCATAATATCGCGGATATGCTGGCTGAGACCGCTTACAAAGTGGTGAGCATCAAAGCCTTTGCTCAAAATTTCGTTGAAAGTGAGCAACGAATTATTTACATCTCCGGCAAGAAAATAATCTACAAGTTTAAAATAATATTCGTAATCAAGAACGTTGAGGTTGTTGATAACATCCTGATATGTAAACTTTTTGCCCGAGAAACTCACAATTTGATCAAAGAACGAAAGTGCATCGCGCATACCCCCGTCGGCCTTCTGCGCAATCACATTCAAACCATCGATGTCGGCATCTACGCCCTCTTTTTTGGCGAGATTTTGAAGGTGCCCAACAATATCCTCAACCTTCATTCTATTAAAGTCAAATATCTGACAGCGAGATAGAATGGTGGGAAGAATCTTGTGTTTTTCGGTGGTAGCAAGTATAAATTTGGCGTGTGCTGGCGGCTCTTCTAAGGTTTTAAGAAATGCATTGAAAGCGGCGGTAGAGAGCATGTGCACCTCGTCGACGATATAGATGCTGTATTTTCCAATTTGTGGAGGAATGCGCACTTTATCAATCAGTTGGCGAATGTCGTCAACCGAGTTGTTAGAAGCGGCATCAAGTTCATGAATATTGTACGAGCGGTTTTCGTTAAACGCACGGCACGACTCGCATTCGTTGCACGCTTCGAGGTCGTCGGTAAGGTTCATACAGTTGATAGTCTTGGCAAAAATACGCGCACAAGTGGTTTTGCCCACACCACGCGGACCGCAGAACAGATACGCCTGCGCCAACTGACTGTTTTTTATAGCATTTTTGAGGGTAGCGGTAATGCTCCCCTGCCCTACCACGGTATCGAACGACGCCGGGCGGTACTTCCTTGCCGAAACGATAAAATTTTCCATAAATTATACTTGCATTTTCAAATCACAAATATAGGATTAATCGGGTGGAAAAAAAATTTTTATGAAAAATTTATCACAACTCAAACTTATACGTTATGGGAAAGGTGTTTTCGGCGATGTCGTTTTTGAGTTTGGTGCGTTTGGCGTTGGTGCGGTTAAAACGTTCTTCGCATTGATACTCAAAGCCTAATGTATTGCGTTTGTTGAGTTTTTTCTCAACGCCGAAAGTCCAACGGTCGCGGTCAACAAGTCCACGGGGAATGTTGTAAAACCATTCGTAAGATATGTAGGGCGTGAGTTTGATGGGCTTGATTTTGTACTGCGCCTGAAAACGTGTGCGGAAATATTGCTCCTTGGTGTCCTCGTCGTAGTCGTCGGAATAGAGGCAGTATTTGAGACGAGTGCTGAGTTTCAGATGGTTAAAAGCGTATTTTCCTTTGGCTGCAATTCCAAAACGACGCTGCCACGCAGATTCTCCCTCCTCGTTTTCGGCTTTGAAACGGTATTCTGCCTCGAATGAGAGGTACTGAATGGGCGAAAACTCAACCACGGGCTTGAACATCACGGTTTTGGTGGACGGTTCGGGACAAATCTCGCCTTCCAACTCGAAACCCGCTGTAAGATAGTCGTTAAACTCTTTCTCAATGGCTGAGGCAAGGTTGAAAATGTAGCGTTTTTCGGTCTGCGCCTTTACCGACGACGATACTACAAAAGATAATGTGAGCGCAACTATTGTGATTTTGAATATTTGTTTCATTATTATAATTATTTATCAGATTCAACAGATGTATTTTCAGTATTATCGGTTTTGGATTCAAGATGAGCGGTTTTGTCGTAATAAACACGCAGAATGGCTATATCTTTGAGGAAATCGATACGGACAAAGTCGAAACGTTTGATTTTTAATCCTGTACGTTTCTCTAAATCAGCCATTAAGACATCTTTATTCTCGGATTTTACATTCTCTATTTTTTCGTAAATAATGTCGATATGACCCTCGCTCTTGATAAGGAATTTTTCTAAAAGGAAGACGCAAAATACAATTGCAACGTTGGTAAGCACAAGTTCTGCCACACTTACCTTCTTATTAGCCAATGCGTTGAGCACTGCGATGCCAATTACCACAAAGAGATAAGTCATTTCGCGGATAGGAATTGGATCGGTGCGGTATTTTAGGATTCCAAACACGGCAAACAGTCCGAGTGCAAAACCAAGTTCCAATTTTACATCCTCTAACAAAAAGCACATCAAAAAGATAGCCGTTCCAAGAGCGTAATAAGTAAAAGTAAACTCCCTGCGTCCGCCCTTGCCATAAATCAAGTTGATCAGCACAAACAAAACGCCTGTGTTGAATAGCAAACGGAAAAAGAGTTTCCCGAAATCGCGGTAATCTATCAGGCTGGAGTTATAAAATTTTATATCCTCCAAACTTGCTACCTGCGTTGTGTCTTGTAAAATATCTAATATCATTTTTAATTATGAATTATGAATTACAAATTACTATTACTAATTATGAATTATGCATTATGAATTATGCATTACAAAGCGTTGTCAAGCCGTTTTTGCAACATTCGTATTTTTACACGGAACAGATTGGTTTTCAAATTGTTCTGACCATTAAGAACTCGTCCCATACAGTATTTTGAAAACCCCGACTGATGAACGCCATATTTATAAAGTGTCTTGTGGAGGGGCGAATGTGGTGCGCCCGCCTCGTGTTTAAGTTCCACAACGGCAAAATGATCGGTTTCGTGACCGTGCTCTTTATCTTGAAAACCTAATTCACAGTCAATAGTGCAGCGTTCGGTTAAGTCTTTCTTAACTAGCGTGATACGGTGGAAATGGTTTTCGATTACGGGTCGCAAATCGTCGGGATTGCAGGGGATATGTTTTGCAAGAAAATCATATTCTTCGGGCAGAATCACCTCCAAAGGCGACTGAATTTCAATACGTTTCTTCTTGGTCTTGCCCTTGTTGGTCTTGTGTTTCACCTCCAAAAAAGCAGTGCCGGTATCCACGTACATCCGCTTGCGAACCTTGTAACGGTCGAGTTTTCCATTGTGATGCGTGGTGTAAAACATATTGTCGGGCGTATCAAAATATACAGTGCGGTATTCCATATAGCGGAGACCCGAAATCTCTACAATATAGTAGTAATCAGCAATTTCTGGCAAGACATTCTGCCACAGCACCTCAGCACGGAGCGGAAATTTGGTGTCCACTCTGTTCATAAAGTTCGCCTTGTCGATGTCCGCGAGACTTACCGATGTAAATTTGTTCAGTATTTCCATCAACGAATTACACGAATTAAACAAAGATATTTAATTGCAAAATAAATAAAAATCAACAAGTAGATTTTTATTTTGACGAATTTAACTAATAATGACTTAATTAAAATCTCATTCCGCCGTTACCGCCTGACATTGTGGCTGTTGCACTAACTTCTTTGCCGCTGCCAACTGATGTGGGCGGATAATAAACGCCTGTATTCTCAACATATTCGTTGCCCTCAACATCGCCGCCTGTTATAAATTTATATGAGTTGCCTGATGTGAGTTTGTCGCTAACAAAGACAGCCGCTCCAAAGGTCTGAGGATTGGTTACTGCAATAATATTGTCAACAGCTAACGATGTTCCGCTGTTGAGTTTAGATGAATAAACCATTGGCAATGAGGTAGATGAAGGAATACTTTCGGAGAACATATCCGACGAACCCATTGCAAAAACAGTTCCGCCTGTAACGGTAAAAGTGTAACCACGGTCGCCACAGTCGATTGGCGAGTTGCCGCCTCCTGTCTGACTTACGATTGTAACGCCGCCGCTAACTTCGATATTGCCGTTAGAGTCGATGCCGTCGCCCGAAGCCCTGACATAGAGAAAACCGTCGGAAATCATAATCCAAGGATTTGTGTTTGAGGCATTTATACCATCGTCGTCGGCAGAAATAAGAGTATTGCCGCCTTCGATACTGATGTTGGTTGCCTCGATTCCTTCCCACTTTGAGGTGATGGCGAGAGTGCCGCCCTTGATTGTAACCGCCCCCTCTGCCTGAACACCGTGACGCTCGGAAACTATTGATGCTGAGGCTTTATCAAACTCAATGTCGGTGTCGGCTTTGAGACCCTTGCCGTATGCGTTGATGGTGAAATCGCCGCCCGAAATCTTCAAATCTCGTCCGCAGGTGATGCCGTGCATACAGGCTAACTTATTGGAAGTCTGTTCAAAACCGCCGGGACCCCAAGGATTGAAACCTCCTCCCCCGCCGGGCATCGGACCTTGTTTAGTAACGCTTGTACGCTTGGTAATAATGTTGAATTTGCCGCCCGAAATGGTGATGTCTGTTTCGGCTTTGATGCCGTCGTTCTTGGCGGTGTCGCTTGCAGAGGCAGTTGAGAGGCACGTTAGATTAAACTCGCCGTCCTCAATGATTACAAAACCGCTGCCCGTGTCGGTAGATTTCAGCGCGTCGCCATACGATTTAACAGTAATGCCGCCACCGTGAACTAGCACAAAATCCTTGCCCACAATGCCGTCAAAAGCAGAATTTACAGTAATGTTTCCGCTCTTAACCACAAGACCGTCCTTTGCCTTGATGCCGTCGGTGGCGTTTGCGGTGATAGTGAGCGAACCTGTGCCTTGGGTTGCACCTGCAATTGCGAGATTCTCCTTGCTGAAAAGCACGCCTTTTTTGTCGTTTTCCGAACCGTCGGCAAGTGAGTTCTGAGTGCCGTCGTTGATAATCAAAACCGCTTTCTTACAGTTCTTTACAAAAAGCGGAGCAGAAGATTTTGAAGCAATGTCAGCACCGTTGAGAACGATTTTTACAACTGCGGTCTTGCTGTCGGCATCCACTTTTATTTGACCGTCGGTTAATGCGCCATCAACAAAGTAAGTACCTGCGGCTTTGATAGTTGCCTCAGTTCCCGAAACTGCCACATTAGTATCGCAGTTTTCGGTAGTAATAGAGTTGGTTTTCAGGTGGATGAACATCGCACCTTCGGTAGAAAACTGATAATCAGACGATTGTTCATCAAACGAAGACACCGTCTCCTGTTGTTCCTTTTCATTGGTCTCAGACGAAGAGACAAGCAGGTCGTCCTTCTCCCAAATCTTTTTGCACCCCGCCGCCAACACAGCACAGCCAAGGAGCGCAACTAATAGTTATTTATTGCCCATTTTTAAAAGTAAGATTTTATATTTCAAACAAGTTATAGAGTAAATTTGTGCTACAAAGATATCAATTTGAAATGTTTAGAAATGTTTAGAAATATTAATTATTATTAATTAGTATTATGTATGCCTATTTCCGTTTAACCAAATTTATAACATATCCCATTGATTCTCTGAGCATTACCGAACCGCTTAAATAAAGCGAAAGTACATAAAGCAATGCCGTGATAGTAATTTTTGCAACAATAATGAGATAAACATTTGACATAAAGGATGTTACCCACCACGCCACAGCGATAGAACCTGCCGTTGCCATCAGGTATGGCGCAATATTTTTAAAAACCTGCAATACAGGAATTTTTATATAACGGCTTGTAACAAAATGAATTACAACCAAAAACAACAAGTTTACCGACACATATCCCACGGCAATATACACAAGCCCCTGACTGAGAGTGAAAAACAATGTTAAAATCTGCGCTACGCATCTGAAAATGGTTATCCACATAAGCGCACCCGACTTTCCGCACGATAGCAACTGTTTGTTGTACAGATGATAAGTGGAATAAAACGCTGCCCATACGCACAAAATTTGCAAAACTGCTACCGAAGGAATCCACTTATCGCCTATCACTAAGGGAATTAACTCAGGCGAAACAAATCCGAAACCCAACATACAGGGGAACGAAACGAACACGCAAAAGCGCATCAACTTGTTAAATACCAATGCTTTTTCGTTGTCGGCGGCTTTCACCATTACGGGTTGAGCCACGCCTTCGAGAGCTGTGTGAATGGTTTGCTGACCCAATGTTGTCCATTTGGCACCCTGAGCGTAGATTCCCACTTGATATTTGTTGTAAGATTTACCAATAATAAATGTGAAAAGATTGTCGCCCAAAGATGTAAATATGTTCGAAATCAACAACTTGATACTAAACGGCAGCATCTCCAAAACAGGCTTGAAGGTAAACTTCCATTTTGGTTTCCAACCGCTGTAAACCCACATACAAATCATATTAACTGCCACAAAACAATTGTTTTGCGCCGCTATTCCCCAATATGCAAAACCATTGTAAGCCAACGTTACACCAAGCGACCCCGAAACCACCACTGCCACAAAGGTAGATTTAGCTATCAATTTATTTTTCAGGGTTTTAGTCAATATTGCGTTAGGCACTGTGCTGAGGCTCGAAATCAAAACACCACAAAACTGGAACCGTCCCAAAGCAGTAAGTTCGGGTTCATTCAAAAAGTCTGCAAATAAGGGCATCAGAAAAAAGAAAATCGAAAAAAGCAAAAGCCCCACAAGCAAACTTGTCCAAAATACAGAGTTGTAGTCGTCGAAAGTAACATTTTTGCGATTAATGAGCGCAACACGAAATCCGCCCTCTTTAATCAGATACGACAGAGTAACAAACACCGCCAAAAGGTTTGCCATTCCGTAGTCCGACTCGCTAAGAATGCGGGCAAGAAAAATGCCGAACATCAGGTTCAACACTTGCTGCCCAACGCTTCCAAGACCGCTCCAAAATAGTTCGTCAGCGGTTTTCTTTTTAAGGTTTTCGGGTTTCGACATCGTTTTTACTTTGGCGCAAAGGTAAAAATTATTTATTGCTGTTTAAAACAAAAATATTACCTTTGCCCTCAAATCATAACGGCAAATGAAACCACACCTTATTATATTATACTTTCTTTTGGCGATAATCCTCAGCGGATGTGCCAAACCAATGCCAAAACTAATTGAAAGCAAGAAGATTAGCCTATCATTCACTGGCTACGAGGATATGCTGATAACCTCTGATGATGGCGAAGTGTTCAACTGCTTCAACGAGCGTCTGGGCGTTGCGATACACCTCACCGACAGCGAAGGCATCGAAAACACCGACAGCCTTATGCAAACGGTTTACCGCCAAAAAACTCAGAACTTAGCATTAGACAGCCAAACAAAAATCGGCGACATAAACCGCAAAGAATTTGACAATCAGACACTTTCTGGCTTTTCAGTTTCAGGTAACGGCAACAATCGAGGCATCAATTGGCTATTTGTTACAGCGCACGCAAAAAAAGCCCCATTAGTATACTTTATTGTAATATCATACACCAACGACGTTGACCCCGAAGAAACCAATATGGTACTCAACTCGCTACAATGCAGCGCAAAAGAATAACTAAAAAAAATGGTGACATTAAGAGAGATAATTGCAAATCACGACCTTAAAACGCTGTTTCAAAAATACCGTCAGGTGGTATTCTACGTTATTTTCGGCTGTGTAAGCACGTTGGTAAACATTATAGCGTTTTGGATAATCAACTCCATTTTTGGCGTTAACTACAAATTAGCCAACGTGTTGAGTTGGATTATTGCCGTTATGTGCGCATATATCACCAACAAGATTTGGGTATTTGAAAGTCGCGGCAAAACTGGCAAAGAAAACGTATTTGAGGCTTCTAAATTCTTCTTTTTCAGACTAATAACCCTCGGTGTGGATATGCTATGTATGTACACCTTTATCGAAAAACTAAGAATTATAGAAATTGTGTCAAAAATTATTACGAATGCCATTGTGGTGGTGGCTAACTACCTGTTTAGCAAACTGATAATTTTTAGGAAAAAGCAAATAGAACAGGAATAAAAAAAACGCACCGTTTTGGTGCGTTTTTATAAAATCGATAAAAAATTATTCGTCGTGATGATGTCCACAGTGACCTGTGTTGTGGCAGCATTCGTGGTTGGGATCATCTTTGTGCTCGCAGTGATCGTGGTCGCCGTGTTCGTGACAATGACCGTGACCACAGCATTTTCCCTCGTGATGAACGTGGCCGTGTTCGATTTCCTCTTCCGAAGCATCGCGAATAGTTTTTACAACTCCCTCAAAATAAAGGTCTTTACCAGCCATTGAATGGTTGAAATCCATCTTGATTTTATCAGCGCCAACCTCTTTGATAGTACCTTGTAGGTGGTTTCCGTGATTGTCTTGCATAGGAAGGATGTTGCCCACTTCGAGATATTTTTCAGCAACAGCGGCAAAAGCGCTGCGAGGAATGCTTACCACCATTTGAGGGTTGTATTCGCCATAACCCTCGGCAGGCGAAAGATGGAAAGCGAACTTGTCGCCTTCGGCAAGTCCGTTGAGATATGATTCAAACTTTTCGAGAAGCATACCGCGTCCAAAAAGGAACTCCAAAGGACGGTCGTCGGTTGCCTGATCTACCACAGGGCCTCCCTGCTCGGTTGTGAGCGAATATGTAATCGCCACAACTTTGTTTTTAGATATTTTCATCTTGATAAATTCGTTAAATTTCCGCCAAAATTATAAAAAAAAACGCCGTCAGAAAAAATTTTTTGCCAAAATGCCGATATTTTTTTGAATATACCCAAAAATTAGTACATTTGCACCGCAAAAACGGCTGAGTAGTTCAATGGATAGAACGTCGGTTTCCTAAACCGTAAATTTGGGTTCGATTCCCAGCTCGGCTACTTTTTTAACCCGATTTTGGAGGAAGATATTTCTACAAAATCGTTTTTTTTTATAAAAATGGAACCCAACGAAAACACACCCAAACAATTCAAAATCAAAGATATATTTGTAGGCAAAACCGAAAATTCTGCCATTCAGATGGCTCGCAACGTTATTGTAGAAGCCACAAGGATAGGATTAAACCTTTTTCTTCTGTGGTTGTCGTTTGATATTATTGCCGGCAAAGGCGAATATTTTGTTACGCTGTTTGGTAAAGAAACCAACATTATATTATCAATATGCACGGTTATAGCCTCAATGCTCTCAGGCATAGCCAATTACATTTTCAGTACAATATGGGTATTTCATAAACGTCAGAAAAACAACAATATAGGTCGTTTTATTGTTTTTTACAATAATAGGTGCGTGCGGATTAGGCATCAACGTATTGATAACCAATCTATTAACCGATCAATATGGACTGCATTACCTCGTTAGCAACATTATAGCACAGGCAGTTGCATTTCTTTTCAACTTCTTTATGCGCAAGTATATTGTGTACGGCATAATGAGCAGAAAAAAAGAACAATTGACAACTGACAAATAAGAAGCATTGTTAATTGTCAACTGTCAATTAATATGTAAGAATCTCCAATCCGTTGTCGGTCATTACAAAAGTATGTTCCCATTGAGCCGAAGGAAGTTCGTCTTCTGAAACAACTGTCCAACCGTCTTCCTCGTCGACAAACACGTGCCAATCGCCCATATTAATCATAGGTTCGATTGTGAACACCATTCCGGGAACGAGAAGCATACCAGTGCCTTTCTTTCCAAAATGCTCAACCTCAGGCTCTTCGTGAAATTTTAAACCAACACCGTGTCCGCAAAGGTCACGAACTACCGTGTAGCCGTTGCGATGAGCGTGAGTTTGAATAGCGTTGCCAATGTCACCAACAAAAGAGAACGGTGTAGCGGCTTTCATACCCTCTTCCAAGCACTCTTTTGCCACACGCACAAGGCGCTCTTTTTCGGGAGTGGTTTTGCCAATGATAAACATACGCGATGCATCGGCAAAATATCCTTTGTAAATAGTTGTAACATCCACATTTACGATGTCGCCCTCCTCCAAAACCACGTCGTCGGAAGGAATACCGTGGCAAACCTCCTCGTTGATTGATACACAGCAACTTTTTGGGAATCCGTTGTATCCAAGGTCGGCGGGAGTAGCATCGTGGGCAATAGTAAAATCGTAAACAAGTTTATCTATCTCATTGGTAGTCATACCCTCACGGATAGTCTCCTGCACCTTGTCCAAAAGCGCAGTATTGATCACACCGCTCTGACGCACGCCCTCAATCTGTCCGGGAGTGAGAATCAAACCACGGCGAGGCACAAGTTTACCCTTGTCCTGCCAATACATTATTTTTCTGTCGAGTTCGGTAGGCTCCTGACCCTTGGGCAGCAGCCAATTCTTCTTATGTTTTTTGTTAAAAAATCCCATTACAAAAATATTTTTTCAAGTCGCAAAGATAATTAAAAAAAAAATCAAACAATCACTATTATTTATGGTTTTTTTTCGTATATTTAAAAACTGAAAAAAACAAATGACAATGACCACAATACAACACATAAAATACACAATATCGATATTGTTGATTACCGTTACAGCCTTACTTTCATCCACCCGAAACTCATTGGCTATCAACAACAACAGCGATGGCATAATACTTATGCTCACCTCCTATTCCGAAGACCAAAGGCGTATAAACGCATTTGTCAACGATATTTCAAACCGTCTGGCCAATTCGGGTCTAAAATACAAAGTTGCAATCGAAAAACTTGGCTACGGTCCGCTCATAGGTGTAAACTCTTGGCACAAAACCATGCAGAACATGCTCGAAAAATACAACTACGATGAACTCAAAACGGTAATTCTGGTTGGACAGGAAGCATGGGCTGTATACTTGAGCCTTCAAATCGAGCGTCCCGACGTGCCATTCTACGGAGTTTACGTTAGTCAAGATGGCGTGATAATTCCCCCACAAATTGACGATTTCAGCTCGTGGGTTCCCGAAAACATCAACACCAAAATGATTGCCGACACCCGTGGACGTGCAGGAGCAGTAATGAACCATTACGACTTTTCTAAAAACATCGAACTCATCAAAAGTAGTTTTCCAAGAGTTAAAAATATCGCATTCCTCAGCGACAACACATACGGCGGAGTATCGCTTCAGGCAAGTTTTGTTCGTATAATGAACGAAAAATACAAGGGTATCAACCCGATTCTGTTAGACGGCCGCAAAAATACAATCGATGAAATCAAACAAAAAATCGAAGCACTGCCCAAAGATGCTGTACTGCTGCTCGGTTCGTGGCTTGTGGACTTTTCGGGCACTTATTTCATTACAAAAGAATTCGACGTTTTGTTTGCCAAAGTACCTGAATTACCGATATTTACAATTTCTGGACTTGGATTCAACGAGGGTTATGCAATTGGCGGTTTTGTGCCTAAATATCAAACAGATCCCGAATTTATCATCAACGACATCAAACGATACTACACTCACACCGACAATGGACGGTCGTACAAATACAACGGCAACGAATATATCTGCAACGAATCGCTCCTCAAAAAATTCAATCTCAACAAGACTGTTTTTCCCGAAGGTACCACATTCAACAACTCTTACGACCTGACAATGAAGAAGTATCAACGAACAGTAACCATCACTGTCATTATTATAATATTGCTCACAGGCGTGCTGCTCTTTATTCTCAACCTTCATCTAAAAATACGCAAGAAAAACACAAGCCTTGTATCCAAAAGCGCCGAACTTGCCCGCGCTAAGGAGACCGCCGAAAAAAGCGACAAACTCAAATCTGCTTTTCTTGCCAATATGAGTCACGAAATCCGCACACCGCTAAACGCTATTGTGGGTTTTTCGGATATGCTCGCTCACACCGACAACGAACAACAAAAAAACGACTACGCCAAGATAATTGCCAACAATTCAGAACTTTTGCTAAAACTTGTTGATGAAATTGTCAACTTTTCAAAAATAGAATCCGGCTTTTTGGATTTTAAATACACCAAGTTTAATATTTCGGAGTATTTTCGCGAAATGAAACAGTCGCTGAGCATCAATAAGCCTGAAAATGTGGATCTTATCTGCGAAATTCCTTACTACAACTGCGAAATTGTTTACGACAAAGAACGACTTTCGCAATTAGTTACCAATTTGGTAAACAATGCGTTTAAGTTTACGCCAAAGGGTAGAGTGGTGATGGGTTTCAAAGTAGAGAAAAAAGGCATCGTGCTTTACGTTTCTGATACAGGAATAGGCATCGCTCGCGAAAACCAACAGCGTATCTTTCAACGGTTTGAAAAAGTTGACCCTTTTGCGCCAGGTGCAGGATTGGGATTGGCTGTCTGCAAGGCAATCGCCGAAAAATCAAACGGAAGCATAGAAGTGCAGTCAGAACTTGGTAGCGGCACTATGTTCAACGTGCATCTCCCTTGCGAGGTAACATTCTCAAAAGACAAAACCGAGGATGAGATTCCCGAACAGATACCCGAAACTATGGGCAATCTGAGCGTTACGCTCAAAATTCTTTACGCCGAAGACAACGAAAGCAACTCAATGCTTGTTAAGCACATCCTTAGCGACTATCAGATTGTGCACGTAGTAAACGGCAAAAAAGCAGTGGAGGCTATGCGCAACGATTGGTTCGACCTTGTGCTAATGGATATAAAAATGCCCGAAATGGACGGTCTCGAAGCCGCCACTGCCATACGTCAATTCGACAAGGCAACTCCAATTATCGCACTTTCGGCATACGCCTACGACAGCGACAAGCAAAAGGCAATAGCCGCCGGTTGCAACGACTTTATCACTAAGCCATTCTCTAAAACAAAACTCTTTGTGGCTATCGAAAAACTTATGTAACTAAATTATAATCAACAATATGGAACACAATGCAGAACTCATCGAAAAAGCAGCAGAACTAATAAAAAACTCAAAATACGCAATTGGATTTACGGGCGCAGGCGTGTCGGTAGAGAGCGGAATACCACCATTCCGTGGCGAAAACGGACTTTGGAACACCACCGACCCATCGCTTTTGTCACTCAGCCGCTTTTATCGCGACCCTGCCAAAGCGTGGAAAGATATAAAGAAAATTTTCTACGATTTTTTTGGACAAGCAAAGCCGAACGCCGCGCACAAAGCATTGGCACAACTTGAACAAAAAGGAATAATAAAAGGTGTAATCACCCAAAATATCGATAATCTTCACCAAGAGTCGGGAAGCACCAATGTAATTGAGTTTCACGGCACTTGCAGCAATATGGTATGCATCAAGTGTGGCAAAAAATACCGTAGCAAAGATGTAGACCTCAATAGCCTCCCTCCCACTTGCAAATGCGGCGGAGTGCTCAAACCCGACTTTGTGTTTTTTGAAGAAGGTATACCCGAAGATGCGATGAACGAATCGCAAAAAATGATGCAGAAAACCGATCTCATAATAATAATAGGCACTACCGGAGAGGTAATGCCCGCAGCTTATCTGCCTGATACCGCGCACCGCAAAGGGGCAAAAATTATAGAGATAAATCCCCACCCGTCTACCTTTACTAACTCAATCACAGATATATATCTGCCAATGAAGGCGGGCGAGGCTATGACCGCGATAATGAAGAATTTTTAATATTGGTCGTCGTAGTATCCGCCGCCGTTGCCACCTCCATAATTCTCTTCGTCGAGATATTTGTCGAGGCTGATGTCGTCGTCGTATTCGTTTGGTAAGAAATTGTCTTGAAAATCGGCAAAGTCGTCGTCGTAGAAATCATCGTCCTCGTCTTCTTGCTCGTTTTCATCCTCGGCTACAGCAGCACGCGACTTACGTCCACGCTTTCCGGCAGATTTTTTTGACTTTTTAGGAGCATCCTCGTCCTCGTCGTCGATAAAGTTGCCATCCACGTCGAGCATACCGTCAAGGTCGCCAACAAACTTATCGATATCAATATCGAGGTCGTCGTCATCGAAATCTTTATCAAAATCGTCGTCGTATTTGTCGTTGGTGTAGTCGTCGTCGTAATCGTTGGCGTACTCATCGTCGTCATCATCATCGTACGATTTTTTTTTGCAAGTATATGCAAACTTGCCGCAAGGCTCACCAAACGCTACCGGGTTTTTAGACACACCACAGTCAGCGTAGAAATAATTGTTAAGCATAATTTTATGGCTTTAAAATATATTTGTTTTAATTGGTTACATAAGGAAGTGTAGTTAAGAAACTATTTTTTCACGCCCACAAGCACGCCAAGGCAACCTTCGAGTTTAAACGAAGAACCAGCGTCAAAAGGCACAATTTTGATCTTAACTTTGAGGTTCATATTGTGGTCGGGAGTAAACTCATAAAAGTTTAAACCATTGAGAGGCAGCATTGTACCATCGTCAAGGGTAACAAATTTGTCTTCGGTGCCTTTGCCAAAATTTTTAAAGAGTTCAGTCTTACCCTCAGTAACGGTTATCTCCTTGAAGAACATATCCATACCGCATACATCGAGTTTATAACTCTTGCCTGCAACAAAAGCAAAATTGACAGTTACCACCTCGCCTTCGCTAACAATATACGATTGAATGTTTCCGTCAAGGATATATGGTTCGAGTTCGCTCTCCGAAATCGACTCGATATACTCACCGCACTGCGCCGACACATTGGCACACCACAGCAAGAAAGTCATTATCAATATTGCTAATCTCTTCATTTTAAGTATGTTATTACTTTTTTACTAATTCAACTAATCTATTCATTATCTATTTAACAAATACACCGAAATGTATATTGTTTTCTACACAAAAACGCATTCTACACAAAAACGTTTCAGAAACCGACGGTTTTAACATAAATTTTGTGTGCATTTTTCGTCAATATCCAAAAACAAAAATAAGGCTTTTTTAGAAAAAAAGCAATATTATAATTATTTTATGAATGATTTTTTCGAGGAATTATGTAGTTTTGCACTGTTATAAGTAATTATAAAAACACCTACGATGAACAACGCAGAAAAAAAACTGTTTCTATCGAAACTTAAAACCGAAACTGATGAGCAACTATTAAAGACTCTCGACTTTTTTAGAAACAATGGCGACACCGATGTGTTGCCCGACGTACTAAGACTTTTAGAATCAGAACGTTCGCAGATTATTACCGACTGCGTACTAAGTCTCGTAGGCGACCTCAAAAACCAAACAGCATCCGACATTGCATTCGACTATATGAGCCAAACTAACAATCGCACGGCTCAAAAACAGATGATAACAGCATTGTGGCAATCGGAGGCTGATTTTTCGCACAAGGCAGACGAAATTACACGGATTTTTACCCAATCAGACGATTTTGAAACTGCCTTTGAAATACTTACACTATTAGAAAACAACGCCTGCAATATCAATAAGGATACTGCAGAAAACCTGCTTTCAACCATTTCGGAGCACAGCAAAACCGCCAAGAGTGAGTTTCAAGGCATATACGATGCTGCAAAGCAACACCTTTATAATATAATATCGGGCAACGTTGACGATTAGTCGGCGTTTTTCTCCTCGTCGGTCCACTCGCTATACGGGTGCTTCGAGAGGCTTGCATTGAGATATTTGGCATCGCCAGTTACCTCGCTACCAAGGAAAGGTGGCTTGTCAAATTGTTGGTTTTCAAACGAAAGTTCCACTTCAGCAAGTTGCAACCCTTCGTTCTGACCGTAAAATTCGTCGATTTCTATTGTTTGATTCTTGTAGTAGACAATATAGCGTGTTTTTTCGATAAGTGAGGGTTCGCAAATGCGGAGTAACTCGTTTACCTCACTTGCGGGAATAGGATATTCCCATTCGTTTCGCGTTACCAAAGTATCTGATATAGTGCTTTTTACAGTAATAAATCCACGATCGCCTTTAAGACGTACGCGAACAGATTTTTCGGGATTAGAAAAAATATAACCCTGCACAATGTAGGTGCTGCTGGTGGCGAGATGCTTGTATTCGCCGTTTACAATGTATTTGCGTTCTATTTCGTAAGCCATTTTTATAATTATTTGTAACGCAAATTACAATTTTTTTTTGCTAAAAGCAAATATTTTGGGCGATTTTTTGCAGAAAACAAATAATATTAGTAACTTTGGCTTACATTTTAAATTGCAGATATGAGTATTACAATAGCAATAAGCAACCACAAGGGAGGCGTAGGCAAGACCACCTCCACAGTAAATATAGGAGCGGGACTCGCTATGGCAGGCAAAAAAGTGCTGCTTATAGATATGGACCCGCAGGCAAACCTTACGCAAAGTTACGGCATAACAAAATCAGAAGTATCTATCTACGAAGTACTTACAGGAGAAGCCGAGCCTATTCCCGTTACTGTTTTTGAAAATTTGGACGTGCTGCCATCCACGCTCGACCTTTCAGGTGCCGAGATGGAGCTGAGCAACGAAGCAGGCCGCGAATACATACTCCGCGAAGCTATCGCCTCGATTTCCTCAAAATACGATTACGTGCTTATAGACTGTCCACCGTCGTTAGGATTGTTGACTATCAATGCATTAACCGCTGCCGACGAAGTTTATATTCCCTTGCAGGCGCATTACCTTGCAATCAAGGGTCTGACAAAAATCGTGGAGGTGATAGGCAAAGTGCAAAAACGGCTCAACAAAAACGTGCAAATCACAGGCGTATTCGTAACTCAGTTTGACAAACGCAAAGTGCTACACCGCGACGTTGTGGAAACTATCTACACCTATTTTCAAGAAAAACTTTTTGACACACGCATACGCGACAATATCGCTCTCGCTGAGGCTCCGAGCCAAGGTCTTGATATTTTCCGTTACGACCCCGAATGTAAGGGCGCAGAAGACTATCGCTCGCTGTGTCAAGAGATTATAAACCGTCACTCTCAACAATAACACATAAACGATATGGCCAAATTAAAGAAAAATTTTAAAGGCGGATTAGACAGCCTTATAGAATCATCTCTCGGCATCACCAAAGAGGATGTGGAGCGTAGCCGTATAGAAACAGAAGAGGCTAAGGCGGCAACAGAGTCGGGCGAAGCCACAGTTGTTGTTGATACTAAGGAGATTGAATATCTAAAATCAAAGATTGCCGACCTCAAAAGCGAGCTTTTCCTTTGGCGTACAGGCAAAATCAATCCAGAATCTTTTGCAGAAACCCTAAAAAATCATGGTCTTGCCTATAACGACAAGACCAATGAAATTACTGAATTATAAATAATATTTTTTCGGAGCGTAAAACACAAGTTTACTCCCCTATCCCATTGCGGGTTCGTCGGAGTTTTCGTCGTAAAATTCGTCGAAATCTTCCACATCGGTTACGGCAAAGGCATCTTCGGCATGTTGTTCGCCAGTGTAAATTCCCTCTTCGGTATCTTCTGAAACTACCTCGGTGAGCGCAGGGTCGGGCTCAACATTTAGTTTCACCACTTGCGGCTCTTGTCTTGGCTGCGGATTCAACGGATTGCCGTCGCCATCAATAGCGTCGGTAGATTCGGTGGTTGTAGTGGTAGTAGTAGTGGTTGTGGTTGTTGTAGTGGTAATAGTAACGGTTTGAGGTTCAGACTCTTCTTCTTCATCTTCAAAATCAAGCGGCACGGCAGCACCAATTGCGGTGTCCTCTTCTGCGAGTTCCACATCGTCGGGGTGAACAGTAGAATCTTCGGAAGCGGCATTGTCGGCACTTTCATCATCGTAGAAACGAGCAAGAATTTCTTCATCTACATCAGATTCTGGCTCAACAGGAGTCTTATCCTCAGAATCAGATTCATCTATTTCATCCTCAGGAGCTTCGTAAATAACTACCTCTGGGTCGTTGATATCAATAACAACAGGAGGCTCTTGCTCTTGCTCAATTTGATTTTCGGGATCGTTTGAATCTTCGAGCGAAACATCACTACCGGGACCGTCGGCAAGAGTAGGATCAGGCTCATTGTCAGTGTCAGCAGTAATTTCTTCTGCGGGAATAACCACCTTTAATTCAACCTGTTCGCGGTCGTCTTCCTTCTTTTCCTCCTCGGCAGGTTCGGTAGTTTTAAGAGTGAAAGTATCACCGTTGTCGTAAACAATCTGAGAGGTAGATTCAGTATCAACAGCAACCTCAGTAACAGAAGTATTGTCAGCTTCAGAAGAAGAATCGCTGTTGGTAACCACCAACTTTTTCTCTAAATGAGAGTTAGAGTTTTCTTCCATATCGCGAGCAATAATCTCATCATCAGTAGGACCTTCCACAACAATATCTTTATCCTTATCGTCAACCAGAACAGTTACTTGGTCAACATTGTCGTAAGGCGAAACTTCAACTTTAATCTGCTCAATATCAGCGCTTTCTAACTGCTGATTAGGAATATCAATTTCGACAATCTTTTCTTGTACAAAATCATCGGCAAACATCTCAAACTCAGATGCTAAGCACCACATTCTGAACCATATACGCAGAATAATAAACAATTGCTGTACAAAAAACATTGCAATAATTCCAAAAGTGGTGGCCATGCCAATCTTGTCGAAAGTAAGTTTGTATAATATAAGTGTGAGAATCGGCACTACCAACAGCAAGAAATACAGAAAATAAGTGCGGACAAAATGGTTGAAAACAAAGCAAGTAGCCTTCCAAATTGCCTTAATTACTCGGAAAGAGCGAACCATCTCCATATAGAATTTGGCATAGTCGGAAATCATCATCAACAGCACTGCCACGCAGAAAAATATAAAGGCGGTGATTCCGTAAGCCCAAAACAAGCGAGTTTCGGAAACAACCTCTATATTGCTGAAAATCAGATAAGAAAGACCAAATAAAAGCACAAACGCAACCAATTGCAATGCTATCATAATAACATCGCAAAGCAAGAAACGGAAAAAGTTGACACCAGCACCAGCAAAAAATGTGGAGACTTTAAAATCCTCAATATTGTAAGTGCGAATAATTCCGCCAGTTAAAAATACCTTAACACCCCAAAAAATCAGCGTTATCCACAAAAGTTGGTAGAGGATTGGTGAAATATCCCAATAGTTGAAATTAAGCAACTCGGTTATTGTGGTGTAGTTCAACGCCTTAGTAAGCGTTTCGCCCGACATATTGCCCGATAATGCCGATTTTAACGAAAACAAAAACGGCACAGCGCACGAAAGCGCGAGCAAAAGTGTTACAGCGTAAATCAAAAATATTACCTTGGGGTTGCGCAGCGATGTCTTAAAACCTCGTGTATATGCTTTTAAAATATTCATTATAGATTGATAATTAAGGTTTTACTAAGCAAAAAATGCGATTGATTGAAAGAGGTTCTCTAACCAAAACAGGAATTTTACAGTATATTTCCAAGCCGGAGAAGAGACACTTTCGAGTGAATATGAATTGTTTATAAAATTGATGTCGCAGTAGTTCTTGTTTTCAGGGTCGATCTGTGCTGAAACCACCTTTTGCGATGATGTAATGGCAAATTCCTTGCAACGTCCGCAACCATCCCATTTAAAGGTTTGAGTATCACCATTTTCGAATGTTACAAGCACCTCAACAGGCATTACCATTGTGCCCATACGCTGAACAAATACCGATGAGCGATATTGGCGGGTTTCTTCTGAATCGTTTTTGAAAATCTTGCCGAATCCATCGTCGAAAAATCCCTTGATGCCCAAAAGCAGCGATTCGTTTTTGATAGAAGTTACCTTGTAGTCGCACACCTCGTCGGTGGTGAGCATCGAATCAAAAAACCACGTGTAACCTTTCTGCACGTCTGGATCAGAGCTTGTAGCTGCTGCCTTGTTGATACAATTTACAAAATCGCCAGTGCAGGGATGTTTAAATTTCCAACGATTATAATAATCTCTTATCGCTTGATAATAAAGGTCTTCGCCTATCATTCCTTTCACCGATTTTAGCATTACCATAGGTTTGGAATATGCCATAAGCGAATAGGTGTGAGTGGGATATTTCCAAGAATAGTTGTTGATAGTGGCAATTGCGGGGTTGGGCCACTGCGTATAGTTGCTGCGGTAATATTCCGATACGCCCACAGGTATACCAAATGCGTTTATCATCGCACCATCGCCATAATATTTGTCCATAATTTCCGACTCGAAAAACGCTGCCATTCCTTCGTCTAACCAAGCCTCTTCAAATTCGTTGGTGGCAACAACCGATTGAAAATAATTGTGCGCAAATTGATGAACCACAGCCTGTTCTGAAATTCTGAAATTAGACGGCAAATGACGAACCGTTGCAGTGGTAAAAAACATCGGATACGCCATTGCTCCTGCACGTTCGGCAGCATAAAAAGGCATATCTACCACAGTGATAGACGGATAAGCATATTCGCCAACCTTCTGCTCCATAAATTCCATAGCGTTTTTGAGAGCCGTAATATAACGCTCAGCTTCTCCACCGTGCTCAGGCATATACAATAGACGTATGCCCTTGCCTTTCCATGTGTCGTTCATAATCATAAAACGAGGCGAAGCAGCCCACGCGAAATCTATAACACTGTCGGCGTGAAACACATAAGTACGGTTGCCATCCACATCGGTAGATTCTTTAAGGAGAACTCCCGTTGCGCCAACGCGGTATTTTTCGGGAACGGTTATGCTAACGTCATAAGTACCAAAATCAGCGTAAAATTCTGAATTGTAATGATATTGGTGGCAATTCCAACCGCTTGTCTTACGTCCGCGCATCCCCACAGGCTCGTAAACACCGATTTTTGGAAACCACTGACCCACCATATAAAAGTCACCACGCTCATAACCCGAACGAGCCACAATGCGAGGAAGTTTAGAAAGGAAAGTGATATTGAGAATAATCTCCTTACCGGGAAGAATAGGCTCAGAAAGTTTCACCATCATAACGGTTTGGTCGGCTGAGTTGCGGTCGTCGGGCTGCACATAATGCAAATCTTGCAAAAGAGGTTCGCCGTCGGAAGTAACCATACGCTGAATGTCGATATAGCCCCAATCGCTACTCGGAACGGTGTCGGTAAAAGGGATATTGCGCTCGACGAAATAGGTAGATTGCGAATTTTTAAACGCATTGAGATATGTGTGGAACATAAGTTCGTTGACGGTGTCGTTGGTATTGTTGCGCCAAACGAGGGTTTCGGTGGCAGTAATCACCTTGGCATCCACGTCGAGTTTTGCAGTAATGTCGTAACTCTGCGCCTGAACTCCCGCCGTCATCAGCATCAGTGCTGAAATGATTATATTTTTTTTCATCGTGTTATAATGTCCTTTTTTTATTTCACCAATACATTATGTAAAAACAACTTAGCAAACGCATTATCCAAGACGATTTAACCAAGTCAAATGTAAAATTAACAATATTTTTTGAAACAGCGGTAACAATTTTGTAAAAAAAATTTGCCGAAATGAAAAAAAATCAATTTACATCTGATATGAGAGCAGAAGACCAAATTGTGTTTTTGAATACACATTGTTAATCAACGGCTTGGCATACATACAACCTATCGACACATTGTTAGACAATCGGATGTAATTAACATCAAACACCAATTTAAAGCCCGCTGATGCAAAATTGTAACGATAGCCAAATATCAAAGGAGCGGCTGCATCGGCTATGATAGACCCACGAACACGTTTGCACCAAACAATCGCAGGGATACCGAAATCAGGATAGCCCAATGGGAAAGAGTATTCGCCTGATATTTTGGCACATTCGTGAAAACGCACAGAAGAATAACCTCTAATATCAAAATCAGGGTCGGCAAACAAATAAATGTTGTTATGGTTATAATCTTTAACCTGACGCATAAACCCTGCATCAATAGAAAGCGAATTTTGCCTAAACAATCCTGGAACAGTTATATTAGCTAATACATTTATTTTCTGAGCCTTACGATGATAATTATTAGTTTTAGAAGCATCTGCTTTCACCGAGAATGACAATGGAGAGCGATAATCCCTGTATGCTTTGTCGCGAGATAAAGAATAACTAAATCCAACATAAAACACATTAATATTTCCATTTCCCAAATCAGCATAACTTTCAGTAGGTTTGTCACTTATCTGATAACGGCTAAACTGTGAAGAAAGGTTAACACTTTGCCTCCAATTAAAGCGCGAAAAGTTAAATGGTACTGATACAGCGAAATTTGCAATTCTTGAATCCCAATATAGATATTGCGAATATATCTCTCCATATCGGTCGCGGAAATAGTACTCGTCGGCATCGGTATGAAAACTTGCCGACACGCCTAAAACAGGATAAAAACCTGAATATATGCCACTTAAAGTAGTTCGCCAAAACTCTGCATCTGGTTTGTACGAAAAGTCGGCAGATAGTTGAAGTGTCCCCAATGTATTTTCGGAGTAAACTGTGCCGCCCAAACCTTCTTCATCGGCATAAGGCATCCAGCCGTAAATTCTTATCGGATCGTAAAATTGTTTATAATCTTTTACCTTAAAACGTTTATCATCCGACGAAGATGCAGATGCCACAAAATCGAGTTTCTGATATGGTTCAGAATCAACCAAAGGTTTAAAATATTCTAATTTACAAGGCTTTACATTGTCCATAGAAACCTCATAGCCAGTATTTAACGTAGCAGAAACAATATTAGCACCAGTTGACAAAAAATCACTATATATAAAGGTGTGCCCATCTGGCGAAATATCGAGTTGCGAAGCGGAGTATTTACGAGAAGTAACAAGATTACAAACACCGTTTTTAGTGTTCAACATCCAAATATTAGTAATGCCCGATAAATCGGAATCATAAAAAATATTATCTCCTGATGGTTTGAGAGTATTGATAGCCTCTGATTGATAATCCTTTACAATGCGCCGTTGCGATGAAACAAGGTCGTAAACCACAATGGCATTCTTATTATTAAAGTTAGAAACAAGAGCCACGTCGTTATCATTTACAAACCGCACACTTCGCAAATATTCTCCATATTGCGCGGGTATCTTCTTGATTATGTGCAACGAAGACAATTTTTCACCAATGTATTCTGTCTTAAAAATCACCAAAGAAGCATTACGGCTTTGATCGAATTCAACCGCTGCAACGTACTTGCCGTCTGTTGAAATAGCAGGAGAAAAATAACGTCCTTTGTTGGTAACTCGATATCTCTTTTGAGTTTTAAAATCATATATTGCTATATCAGAATATCCACGCAACGACCAACGCATATCAGGAACGTTTGTAGCCCAAATCAATTTGTTATCAGCATAATCAAAAGAGGTGATTTCGGTGCAAAACAAATCATTTTCTTCACCATTAAGATTCACAGTAACAACCTTGTTTGGTTCTGTAAGTGAGGATTTTAGCGCCACAATTGTATTACTGTTGATAAATCGTGGATTAGAATACGAAGTATAGCGACGAGGATGTTTTTGGGTGATAATTTTGGCTTCTGAAATATTAAGCGAATCTATTCTTTGCGAATAAAAATTGCGCAAATCATTCATTGTCTGCCTATAATTTTTTGTAAGATTGATTCCCGAAAAATGACGGAACGACGAACCAAACGACCACGGCCAAAACGAATACCACGACGAACGGCGAGCTGTCTTGGTCCACACATCTGCACCGGCAATTATTCTACCATGCGTAACAAGGTGATATCCAAGCTCATAATGATTAGGTAAATAGTTTCTAAAAGAACCATTCACCATCTTGTCGTAAGGAAAGTTTTTGGGGCGAGAATCTAAAATTGAAGCAGTTAGCAAATCAAACGACGAAACACGACCACGACCTGCCGTTGTAAGAATAGTTTCGGCATAAACAGCGTCGCCCTCAAACCACCAATTAGGCACCGAGATACGCATTATGCTGTGACCGTATGCACCAAAGAGAATACTCGAACATTTTGTAAGACCATGGTTAAGTACTTGATATTGTATTACATGGCGATATTCGTGAACAGCAAGATTCTGAAACCATTCGCCAGTGCCAAGCGAATTATTCTGAAAAGGCATTCCATACCAATACATCTTATATGGAAACAACGTTGCAAATCCATTAGAAGTGGGTGATTGATTGGATATTACCAACGGTATCTTGCGTGGATTATCTTTAAGAGAAACGGTATCGCAAGCAAAAACAGTTTCAAAAGAGTTGGCTATACGAAATATATCTTTCTGATTTACAGACTTATCGGCAATAATTTTAACGTGAGGAGTATTTACTGAATACCATTTGGAGGAAAAAGGATGTTGAGCGTTGGCAACAACACTAATCAACAACACAATCAAAACCCAAAAGGACTTTAAAAGCATATCTAAATTATTCTATCTTATCGAGAGATGTTCCGTTAATTTTGTATCCAATATGCTGGAAATCAGCAAAAACAGGTTCGTCATGAGTAGCAACAATTACTGCTGCACCTTGCTGTGAATAGGAAAAGAGAATTTGTGCAATATGAGCGGCAGTATCGCCATCGAGATTACCCGTAGGCTCGTCGGCAAGAATCAATTTTGGCTTATGGACAAGTGCGCGGGCAATAGCCACAGTTTGACGCTCACCACCCGAAAGTTGATGCGGAACAACTGAAGCCTTGTCGGCAAGAGATGTTTTCTCAAGCACCGACATTATATAGTCTTTTTGATTGCCATCTACTTTAAAATCAAGCGAATCAAGCACAAATTTAAGATTATCGAAAACAGTTTTATTATCAAACAAAAGATAATTTTGAAACACGATGCCCATTTGTCGTCGCAATTTAGAAACCTTGCGAAAAGGCAACCGCTTAAGATCAAAACCAAGAACACGTGCGGAGCCTTGTGCTACCGGCACATCAGCATACAGCGACCTCAAAAGGGTGGATTTGCCCGATCCTACCATGCCTTCGAGAGTGATAAAATCGCCACTATGTACCTGTAACGATATGTTTTTCAACAAATCGGCTCCATTGCGCACTAATGTTACATGCTGATAGTCTACCAAAAATTGATCGTCTAACATAATTTTATAATTTGCTTACAAATATATGAATTTTTTTTGTACCTTTACAAAAAAAAAGAAAAGATGACAAATTTTATTAAACAGTTTGCACATAACTATTTTTTTATAAACAAAGGTCTTGAAAACGAGAAACTTATAACTCACTCCATAACGCAAGGCATTTCATTCAAAGGCACCAACCTGTGGATTTTGATCTTTGCTATTTTTATAGCTTCGCTCGGACTTAACGTAAATTCTACCGCTGTAATAATAGGAGCTATGTTGATTTCGCCGTTGATGGGTCCTATTATAGGTATGGGTTTTGCAGTAGGAATCAACGATTTAAAACTCTTTAAATCAGCACTTTTCAACTACTGGGTAGCTACTGTGATAAGTATTCTCACCGCCACTATTTATTTTATGATTTCGCCATTCGACGAAGCTCAATCAGAACTTATGGCACGTACATCGCCCACCACCTACGATGTATTTATTGCAATGTTTGGTGGTGCCGCGGGTATTATTGCAATTTTTTCAAAAGACAAAGGCAATGTTATACCAGGTGTAGCTATTGCAACTGCCTTAATGCCACCACTTTGCACTGCAGGTTACGGAATCGCTCATGGAAACATTTACTTTTTTGCAGGTGCATTTTACCTTTATTTTATCAATACTGTATTTATTTGCGCTTCAACATACGCCGGCGTTAGATTGATGAAATTTCACCAAAAAGAACTCCCCGACAACCTTGCTCGTAAAAGTCGTAGATGGATTCTCGTAATAGTTATTCTTACAATAATACCATCAGTGTTTTTAACATACAACTTATTTAGCAACAATACATTACGCCGAAATATCAATCTATTTGTAAAAGAAGAACTCAACTTTATAGGCACACAAGCTATATCTCACGAACTCGACATGGAAGCCAAGATATTAAAAGTTGCTATGATTGGTAACGAATTATCAATCAATGAAATAACTCACATCGAAGACAAAATGCGAAAATACCACATCGATGAGTTTAAACTCAAAATAATTCAAGGCGTTCAAAGCGACAGTATTATGCGTTCAAAATCGCACAACGAAACCTCTAAATATGCCGAACAGATTAACGAACAAGCCATTACTATCAAAAACCTTAACGACAAACTTACGCAATACACTCAATATCAAAAAATTGCAAAAAACATTAACGAAGAGGCACAAATCCTTTTCCCAAATATCAAAAACACTTATTTATTTAACAATGCAGACGAGAACTCCTTTACCAAACAAGCATTAGCAATTGTAGAAATTTTGCCCGACCATAAAACGGTAAAAACCGACATTCCACGACTAAAAAAATGGCTGACTCAACGTATTAATGTTGATAGTTTAAAAATTGTGATTTCGCGAATAGAATAAAAAAAGGATTTCGTAATAATCCGCGAAATCCTGATAGGTGTAAAGTCAAATGGTTGTGGGTCGAACTTTTTCGTCGCTAACTAAAAATAAATCCTAATACCACAAATGCGACAAATAATAACATTGCATAACTCCTTTTCATCTTCTTAATTTTTAAAAATTAGTATTGTTTGATTAGTATAATACCTAAATCGTGCCAATATTACAGAGAAAAAATGATATTAACAAAAAAATCTGTAACTTTTTTTTTACAAAATTATAAAAATAATTTTACTTAGCAAAAATCACATATATAAAACATTATATTTCAACGCTTTATATATTTTGTTAAAAAAAATATTAATCATTTTAACCAATAATTCAAGTAAAAAAATTATATTTGGGTTGTAAAAAAATAAATAAAAATGAAAAGCATACTTAACAAAACAGCAACAATTTTAACATCCATGCTAACGATAGCATTAATAAATACTACCGCTGACGCCTGCACCAACTTTCTGATTACCAAATCGGCAAGCGGAGGAAACGGCAACATCATCACATACTCGGCAGATTCGCATCAACTATACGGATGCCTTTATCACTATGCGGCAAAAGATTGGACCAAAGGCTCAATGCTCGAAATTTACGATTGGGACACAGGCAAACATCGTGGACAGATTCCGCAAGTGGAACACACCTTTAATGTAATAGGCAACCAAAACGAAAACCAAGTTACCATTGCCGAAACCACTTACGGCGGTTTGGCAAATCTGCAAGAACAAGATGGCGCAATTCTCGACTACGGAAGCCTTATTTACATAGCCCTTCAACGCTCAAAAACCGCTCGCGAAGCCATCAGAATTATGGCGGAACTTACTGATAAATACGGATATGCAAGCGAAGGCGAATCGTTTTCCATTGCCGACAAAAAAGAGGTTTGGATTATGGAGGTTATCGGCAAAGGCAACTTTGAAAAAGGTATGGTATGGGTGGCTCGCCGTGTGCCCGATGGTTACATCTGCGCTCACGCCAACCAAGCACGCATCACCACTTTTAAATATCAGGGCAAAAACAAGTGGGACGACCCAAAGGCCGACACTTTCAACTCGCGCGATGTAATTTCGTTTGCCATAAAAAACAATTTTTACAGCGGCAGCGACAAGGAATTCAGTTTTTCCGACGTTTACAACCCCGTAGATTTTGAAGGCGCAAGATTCTGCGACATAAGGGTTTGGGCGTTTTTTAAGGAGGCTGCACCAAAATCATTCGACAAAAATCAAAAATATTGGGACTATGCCAAAGGCAATGTTCAACGTGCTGTACCTTACGAAGGAGGATGTCAAACACCAGCAAATTTCCCCACAAACCGTTTGCCGCTTTGGATCAAACCCGATTGGCATTTTACCATTCATCAGGCAATGAACGCGATGCGCAACCATCTAGAAGGTACAGAGTTAGATATGTCGGTAGATGTTGGTGCAGGTCCATTCCACTGCCCTTACCGTATGCGTCCGCTCACCTTTGAGGTTGACGGCAAAACATATTTCAACGAACGCACCACAGCCACTCAGCAAACAGGTTTTGTGTTTGCAGCCCAAAGCCGCGACTGGATGCCCGACTATGTGGGCGGTCTTTTCTGGTTTGGCACCGACGATGCCGCTAACACAGTTTTCGCACCTTTTTATAGTAGCATCACCGAAATTCCTTACGAATATTCTGCTGAAAACGGCTCGATGATAGAGTGGAGCGACAATTCGTCGTTTTGGGTAAACAATATGATTTCTAACTGGGCTTACACTCGCTACAATCTTATTCACCCCGAAATCGAAAAAGTGCAACAGCAACAAGAAAAAGAATTTATAGAGCGAACCAAAGAAATTGATAAACAAGCCATTGCATTAGGCAAAACCGACGAACAAGCGGCTATAAAACTACTCACAGATTTTTCGGTAAAAACTGGCTCACACCTTGTGGCAGAACGCAAAAAATTGTTCAACTATCTGTTTATGAAATATATGGACGGCAACGTTAAGACCAACGACGGAAACCAAAAACTCAAAGACAACGGTAGCGGCAAAGGCATTCCCGAACTCACACAGCCTGGCTACGGCAAGAAGTGGGAAGAAAACGTGGCTCGTTCCACTGGCGACAAACTTTTAGAAAAATAAAACATTAACTACGCAACGGTATGAAAAATTTGAAATTTCCACTTTCGTGGCAGATATTCTTTGCGGGACTTACCGCCTACATATTTGGGTCGGCATTTCCAAGTGGAGGCATAGTGGCTGGATATTTGGGTACAATTTATATTAAAATACTGAGTTTCATACTCATACCGTTTGTGCTCACAGGCATAATTGCGGCAGTATCACAAATCACAAACATTCAAACCATAGGCAGACTAACCATCAAAAACGTTCTCTGCGTACTTGCTGCACAGGCTATGGCAATGATAGCCGCAATTTCGTTGGCAAACATAATTTCACCCGGAAGTGGAGCCGACCTCAACTTTTCGGGTCAGTTTAGCAACGAAGATACACGAAACTTTGGCGATTTTATATCCGAAATGTTTCCAAGTAATATATTTAAAGCGCTCACCAACAACAATTTATGCGCTATTGTATTATTTGCGGCAGTTTTCGGTTATTTTGTTACACGCTCTAAAGACAAGACAAGGATTTTTCTTACCAACTTTTTCAACTCGGCATCAGAAGTGATGATGCGTATTTCTACCTTTGCGGGACGACTTGCACCGTTTGGAATCTTTGGCATCATAGCCAAAACCGCTGCCACCGAGGATATTGCAACACCTGTCAGCCGACTTCTTCCTTTTGTGATAACAGTGTTGACAGCCTTAGCCGTTCAAACGCTCGTAAGTTTGCCAATATTTGCAAAAATTGTAATTCGTTGCCGTCCGTTTCGCTTGATAAAAGCCTACGGTAGTGTACTTTACACTGCATTTTGCGTGTCGTCGGCGGCAGTGGCTTTGCCTTTGGCGGTAAACAGAATAAAAAAAGAAACGGGAGTTTCGCAGCAGATAGCCGATTTTTCAATGCCTCTGCACACACTCACCAACAACAGCGGCACAACCATTTACCTATTAATAGCCGCACTCTTTGTGGCACAGGCCTTTGGCATTAGCATACCGATAGTGGAACAGATAATACTCGCATTTGCCGTGTGGCTGATTACTGTGGGCGTTACCAACGTGCCGTTAAAGTTCACAATAATGCTTTTGCCAGTGCTCTGTTATATGGGAATGCCCATCGAAGGCGCAGGACTTGTGGTAGTGTGCGACATACTGTTCGCATCGTTATGTTCGTTTGTGGATATGTGGACACACGTTTGCTGCACCGCCGCCGTTGCTGCCTCCGAAGGCGAAAAACTCAATATCGATAATCCGATTGGCAATGCCCGTAATGGGCAAAAATAAATGCCACTACCCTATTCTGCGGGATAGCAGTTGAGATAATTCTGACGCAGACGGCTTTGCATATCTACCATTTGAAGCGCAGTAACAGCAGCCTCGTCGCCCTTGTTGCCAAGTTTTCCGCCAGCACGCTCTTGGGCTTGCTCCAAATTATTAGTAGTCAGCACTCCGAAGATAACAGGCTGATTATACTTGATATTCAGTTCGGTAACGCCTTGTGTAACGCTCTGGCAAATGAAATCGAAATGGCGGGTTTCTCCTTGAATAACGCAACCGAGCACAATCACAGCATCTACATCGGTGTATTCCAAGAGGTTTTGAGCGGCGAGAGTCAACTCAAAAGTTCCGGGCACCGACACCGAAATAATATTGTCTTCCTTAACTTCGTGTTTAAGAAGGGTCTGTTTAGCACCATTGAAAAGTGCCGAAGTAATCTCCTTGTTCCATTGAGCCACAGCGATACCGATTTTCATATCGCTGCCGTTAGGGATTTCAGCATCCCCAAAATCAGATAAATTTTTAAGATTTGAAGCCATATTTATAATGTTAAATAATTTTATCAAAAACCACCCTCAAAGTAACTCCGCGCTATATAAGGCGAAGGCTCGTAATATGCACTGCAATTATAATTGTCGAGGGTTTTACAAATATCATTGTTGTAGACACGGATAATAGCCTGCGCATAATCCTCACCTACACGCATAGTATTCAATATCAAGCGTTTATATACTTTACCCATTTGAGTTTCGGTAGGAATCTGCGAACAATACTTAGGGTCTACCGCCGATACATCAAACGAACCATTAGTAAGCGAAAATTCATCAATCCATTCAGATGCAGTTTGCAACGGATTCTGAGAATGAAGAACATTTGCCGAAGATAGTTTTTTAGCCAACTCAGTGTAACCCATCTTGTTAACAGTGTATCCATTAGGCTGCTTTATCTGCCGCGAAACTTTCTCTATCATATAACAGACAAAATAAAGGTCGTTTTCTGTTAGATCTTCATCAGGGAAAAATATGTTTTTCATAATAAATAACAATTTTGATAAACAATTGATTTTAAGGCATTTTCTGTGGAAAAAAATATTTGGTTGGTAGGATGTTTAAACTTAGCCAACACCCAAAAAGCCTCGCGCGAGATAATTCCCGAAGCATAATCCTCCACATAATCCCAAATCTGATCGTCGGCCATAGGTCCTTCTACCATATCATAATTATGTTCTACGCCAAGCCGGCACGACAATACAAAATTGAGCCAATCTTCGGTCATTGAATCAAACCTAAGTATTTTTAAATCAGGATTTTCAACATATTGATAAACCGAAACCACGCTACCATTTTTACGACTTAAAGCCCAACGTTGAGCCTGTTTTTCAAAACGGGTGCAATAAAAACCAAAGCCGAAATCCTTATAAAATCCGCTTACTAAGATTTTAGGATTCGAAACTTCAATATTACTGCCGTGATATATCAGACCATTTTTCATATCGCAAAAATAAAAACATTTTTGCTTTTATGGCAAAAATCTATAACTTTACAAACAAAAAAAAATGAAGAAATTCATCATAATATTCGGTATAATCACAGCATTGCTGGTAGTTGTAGCGCTCAAAGACCATAATTTCTGGGTGATGGTAATTTCTGTGGCAATGGTGGCTATCGAGATACGATTGTACAGATGGTGGCTACGGCGCGACGAACGTTTGCTAAAAGAAATTGCAAGCGGTCTATTTTTTGAACCTGAACACATCATGGGTAGTACAGCCACATACTATTTCGACGGGCACTACTACAACCTTATGCTCAAAAATGATAATTTGTTTTTGCTAAGCGAGGCAAAATTGCGCAAAGAATCTGAAAAACAGAACTTTATAGATACCGAAAAAGAGATGTCGGCTCTGCAAACAATTCTTCAACCAACATACAGCAACATCTCCACCACAAGCGAAATGTCGTCGGACGGCAAGCGAGCTGCGTTTGCAATAAAAATACCTGTCAACGAGGAGAATATCAAAGGGTTAAACGATATAATGAACCGTTTTACGCAGATAATCGGAGCGTATACCGAAAGCGATGAAATTAGCCAAACAACCAATTAATCAAGCACTTCGAGTTCGCCTTTGTACTCAATCACAGGCGGAAGGTTTTTGGGGAGGTCCACAGCCAAAAGCGAGATAAAATAATCGGAAGGTATTTTGGTGCAATTGTCGTTAAGTGACTCTACCTTAATATAATACTTGCCATTATTAAAATCAGAAATATCAAGTTCAATCGTCGCATCTTTGGTATTAATATAAAAGGTGTCGATGGGCTGCAAATCCTTACCATAAAGCACGGCGCGTATGCCTGCAAACTCCATCAAACCAGGCTCAATCACAAGTTTGCGATGGTGAAAATGCTTGATAACGTAGTCGCTCGAAAACTCAAACCAATCTTCATCGGTCATAGGTTTGCCCTTGCCGTCAAGAGGTGTGTGCAAAGTGTGATGCTGACGGCTACCCAAAGGAAGCGCAGTGGCGGCACGTGGTGAAAAATCAGGTTCGTAACCATCGGGCAACGAGGCAAAACCATTTTTTTCGCCTGTAAAATCAATGCGCCAACGGTCGGAATGTCGCTTATTATCAAGCGTATAGAGCATCACCGACTTTTGCATACGTGTAAATTGTGTGCGGCACTCCTTGTTTTGCGTATACGACATTATATTGTCGGTTTGTGGTGCATAGCGATTGCCCCAACGGTCGGTAACACCTTCATTATCAACATAATTGCAATGCGAATCGGTAACACGGCGGAGGTATGGTTGGGCGTAAGTATCAGCAAGACCGTCGCCATTTATTTCCACGTTTCTACCTCGGGCAAAAAGTCCACGGCGAAAAACAGTAGTGTCAACAGATTCTTGACGGTGCTTGCCACGGTGATAATAACGATGAGTGTGATGAAGTCCGAGGAAATGCCCCATTTCGTGCACTGCCACCGAAGGCGAACCGCTTGGAATAGTGGCTATGGTATTGCTAAAATGATTGTAACAGCCTGTAAATGCGAGATTTCGGTTCTTTTTGCCGGGTTTGGCAAGCCATCCCGCCAACATAATATTCACCACGCCACGTTTGTGGTGTAAATGGCTCTGAATAGGCGCGTTAGAAAAATAACCGAACTTCTGAAACCGCTTTTTTTGAAATTTTTCTACATCAGAGAGGTAAAAAACAATCTTTGTATTATTGGCAGTAAACAGCGTATTGAGACTGATAATCAGGCGTTTGATTTCGATATCGGTAGGAAGATTTTCACCGCCGAAAGCCCAAATCTGCACCGGCACTGCATACATCGGAGTAGAATCGTTATCATAATGAATATCAGAAAGATAACGTTCAAGAAAAGCATTATTACCAATCCACGGCTTGCAAAAAATATGCTTGTGATGATACTTAGAGAAATCAGTCTGCGCAAAAAGACTGATATTCAAGAATATCAAAAAGATGGGCAATATTTTTTGCAAATTGGTCATTAAAAACAATTATTCAACAACATAAAAGATTTAAGTTCATTACACAAAAATACAAAACTTTTCGTAATAAGCGAAAAAACACTATCTTTGTGATACAAAGTTACAAATACTTTACCACAATGAAAGAACTACCTATTGGAATACAGACAATTTCGGAAACATCAATCGAAATTGCGTTTACATAGACAAGACTGAATTAATATACAATTTAGTCTCACAGATGAAGTATTATTTTCTCTCCCGTCCTCGACGCTTTGGCAAATCATTGCTAATTAGCACATTGCAAGCATATTTCGAGGGACGTAAAGAATTGTTTAAAGGCTTAAAAATCGAAAGTCTCGAAACAAAATGGGAGCAATATCCTGTGGTAGAAATATCGTTTGCCAAATGCAAGTCGAAACAATTGAACGAGATAGTGAAATTTGTGTCTATTGAATTGTCTAAACAAGAATTAAAATATGGACTTGTAGATAAAGTTGAAAGCGTGGATGATAACAAAAAACCAAATACCAATTTCAACCTTCGGCTTGAAAGAATCATCGAAACAGCGCATCAACAAACAGGGAAACTGGTAGTTGTATTAATCGACGAGTACGATGCATTAATGCTGAATACCATCACCGACATAAAAGTTCAAGACGAGGTGCGGACACATTTAAACAACCTCTTTTCGCCGCTCAAAGACCTTGACCCAATTTTAAGATTTCTGATTTTGACAGGAATCACAAAACTCAGCCAAATGTCGATTTTCTCGGCTCTCAACAATTTGAAAGACATATCTTTAAGTCCAAAATATGGTACTTTGTGCGGCATTACCGATAATGAATTGCGCACCACATTGAAAGATTATGTTGAAGACTTTGCCAACGAATTGGGAGTTGACTTTGAAACAATGATTTCGTTGCTCAAACAGCGTTACGACGGCTATCATTTTGCCAAAAAATGCGACGGTGTTTTTAATCCGTACAGTCTTTTTAATGCATTAACCGACAAGGATTTTCAAGATTATTGGGTACGCACGTCCACACCATCATCGCTCATTGCATTGCTAAGACAAAACACTGGACTGCAAATCAACGAGATGGAAGGCATTTATATGAGCAGCGGACGTTTCGACGTGCCCATCGAGCGTGTCAGCGCCATTGTTCCGTTTCTTTATCAGAACGGCTACCTCACCATCAAGAGTTACGATCCTGATTTCAACCAATACATTATCGGATTTCCAAATCAGGAAGTAAGAGGCTGATTTTCTGATAGTTTGATTAATTATTACATCAAAGAGGACATCGGTTTTGGCAACGATATATTCCGTCGGTCTATCGTTACTGCAATCAAAGAGGACAATCCAGAAACACTTTTAACTAATCTAAAAGATTTTCTAAGCACAATTTCATACCCAAACGACGACGCCCCCGAATGGTATTACCAAAACCTATTGTACGCAATTTTATCAACTTGCGGGCTTAATGTGCAAACTGAAATCCGCACCTCGTCGAGACGAATCGACTTTGTGGTATTGTCGCCAAAATCTATCTTCATCTTCGAGTTTAAACTCAACAAATCTGCACAAGAGGCTCTATCCCAAATCGATGAAAAAGACTACGCCAACAAATTCTCATTTGAAGGCAAGCACATTTGGAAAATCGGCGTAAACTTTTCAAGCAAAAAGAGGACGGTGGATGAGTGGGTGATAGCATAAAATCAAAGGAACGGCATCACCCATACCTTTCCTTTGATTATACTTAATCCTTCTCCACTCCTACCTTCTCCACAAATTTGATGGCTTTGAGTTTTTCAACGAGAAAATCTTGTTGCGATTTGCTGTTGAGGAGAACTACTACGGTGACGGCGAAGCGGCCGTTGTCGGTTTCAGAAAAGTTGAACGAGCGGATGTGGATGCGGTAAGTTTCTGAAATCAACTTGGTGATGCTGCCACTCGCTCCGGGTTGATAAACGCCTTCGATGTGCAGTTTGGCATTGAAGTTTTTGGATTCGGAGTTATGTTTCCACACTGCGTTGACCACGCGATAAGGATAGCGCGAGATGATATTTGCGGCGTTGGGGCAGTCGGTGCGGTGAATTTTTGTACCGCTGCTTGCCGTAACGAACGCAAAAATCTTGTCGCCGGGCATTGGGTTGCAGCATTTTGCAAACTGAAAATCAATAGTATTCAAGTTGTCGATAATGAGCAAGTTGCTCTCCGATGTAGCAATATCATCTTGATATACAGAATGTTCCACAGGCTTGATTTCAGCAGCGGATTTCTCCTCCGCCTCCATTTCTGAGAAAGCATGCTTGATCTTGCTTGGTTCGAGTTTGCCTTCGCCCAGTGTTTGATACAACTGAACGGCGGAATCCATATCAAAATATTTCACCAACTTATTAACTGCCAAATCGTTGTACTCAACATCAATTTGTTGGAGTTTTTGCTTAACAATATCTTTGCCCACATCGGCAAGGCGGTTTTCTATAGATGCTAAAATGCGGCGCAGACGTGTTTTAACACGTTGATTATTAACAATTCTGAGCCATTCTTCCGATGGCTTTTGATTGTTGGCGGTGAGGATTTTCACTGTGTCGCCGTTTTGCAGAACGCTCTTGATAGAGGCAAACTTGTTGTTAACTTGTGCGCCTATGCACTTGCTGCCGATTTGCGAGTGAATGGTGAAGGCAAAATCCAAAACGGTGTCGCCTTGGTGCATTTTTATCAAATCTCCATTGGGTGTAAAAATGTATATCTCGTTGCTATACAGAGCCTTCTTGACGGTAGATTCATTTTTGTCGGGAGTTTCGATAGCCTCACGGATTTTTGAGAAAATATTACCCTCTTCTTTTCCATCGGTGCCGTTTTTGTATTTCCAGTGCGCAGCCAGACCCTTTTCGGCAACCTCGTCCATACGCTTGGTGCGGATTTGAACCTCGATCCAACGTCCGCCGGGACCAATCACAGTGGTATGTAAAGATTCGTATCCACTCGGTTTTGGCACAGTAATCCAATCGCGCAGACGGTAAGGATTTGGCTTATATTTCTCTGTTACAATAGAATACATACGCCAACAATCTGCCTTTTCGTCCTCGGGTTTGCTGTCGATGATTACACGAATGGCAAAAAGGTCGTAGATGCCGTCAACATCCACGCCTTGCTTTTTCATCTTGGTGCGTATGGAGGCAATCGACTTTGGGCGACCTTTGATGCTGACGTTCATTCCCATTTCTGCAAATTTCTTTTTCAGCGGCTCAATAAATTCGCTGATATACTTGTCGCGCTCTGCCTTTTTGATTTGCAACTTGTCGGCTATGGAGCGGTAAGTATCATATTCAAAGTATTTTAGGCAAATCTCCTCCATCTCGGTTTTCACCTTGTAAAGACCGATACGGTGAGCGATGGGACTATATACCAATTGAACCTCTGTGGCGGTTTTGAGAGCCTCATCGTCGGAAAACGAGTTTAAATTTCGGATTTTAAACAGATGTTGAGCCAAGAGGATTATTATAGAACGCACATCACCAGAGAGAGTTACAAGCAGTTTGATGTAATTCTCGGTTTGCACTTTTAGTTTGTCGAGATTAAACTCAGGAATTTTGAGAATACCCTTTAAAATACCGTTGATTTCATCGCCCAGCACGTTCGACGATACAACCATATCCAATTGGTTTTTAGGAATATAAGCGTAGGCGGCAGCGGCAGCCACAGTGATAGAGTCGGCACTAATTTCGTCTGCCACAATGCTCAAAAGCGGTGCGGACGAAGGAGTTTCAACGGCAAATTTTTCTACCTCGGTAAATACATTTTTGAGCGCGAGAGCCTCGTCTGCGGCAAGAGCGTTGATGTAAGTTTCAAGTTTTTCGGTTATCATAGCGTTGTTTTTTTAATTTTTGCAAAATAAAAAAGCCTGCACGATATTCGCGCAGGCTTTATCAATATTTAAGCGGTTTTCTTATGCGTCGATGTTGGCATAAACTGCATTCTGTTCGATAAATTCTCTGCGTGGGGGGACGTCGTCGCCCATAAGCATCGAGAAGGTGCGGTCGGCTTCGGCTGCGTTTTCGATAGTTACCTGTTTCAAAGTGCGAGTTTCGGGATTCATAGTAGTTTCCCACAACTGGTCGGCGTTCATCTCACCAAGACCTTTGTATCGCTGCACAGTACACGACTCTTCGGAGCCGTTGCCAAGGTCGATAAGCGCCTGCTTACGCTGCTCCTCTGTCCAACAGTACCGTTGCATCTTACCACGTTTTACAAGATAGAGCGGCGGCGATGCGAGGTAAAGGTGTCCGCGGTCAATCACCTCTTTCATATAACGGAAGAATAGAGTCATAGCCAAAGTTTGAATATGGGCACCGTCCACATCGGCATCGGTCATAATTATAATCTTGTTGTAACGGATGTCGTTGAGGTTGGCAGCCTGACTATCTTCCTCTGT
The DNA here is from genome assembly GCA_016293845.1 of Bacteroidales bacterium. Taxonomy (GTDB): domain Bacteria; phylum Bacteroidota; class Bacteroidia; order Bacteroidales; family UBA3824; genus UBA3824. The sequence goes on from JAEDDH010000016.1 coordinate 81,599, forward strand.
GCCAATGGTAATACCAAGGGCGGTGTAAATATTCTTAATTTCTTCGTTGTCGAGAGTTTTGTACTGAACGGCTTTTTCTACGTTGAGGATTTTACCACGCAACGGCAAGATAGCCTGATACATACGGTCGCGACCCTGTTTTGCTGTTCCACCTGCCGAATCACCCTCGACGATGAAAATCTCGGTCTTGGTGTTGTCTCTCGACGAGCAGTCGGCAAGTTTACCGGGCAATCCAGCACCCTTCAACTGGCTGTGAGCCTGCACAAGTTTGCGGGCGTTGCTGGCTGCTATACGGGCACGGGCTGCAAGAATCACCTTGTTGCAGATATTCTTGGCATCGTTGGGGTTTTCTTCGAGATAGTTTTTAAGAGCGTCGCTAATGGCTTGGTCTACTGCCGGAGCCACCTCAGTGTTGCCGAGTTTTGTCTTGGTCTGACCCTCGAACAACGGCTCTTGAACTTTTACCGAAATAATGGCTGTAAGACCCTCGCGGAAGTCGTCGCCAGAGATTTCAATCTTGTTTTTGGCAAGGATTCCCGATGTATCGGCGTACTGTTTGAGAGTACGTGTCAAGCCTCGGCGGAAACCGGTAAGGTGAGTACCGCCTTCCTGAGTGTTGATGTTGTTGACGTAAGAGTGGATAACCTCGCGATACGAATTGTTGTATTGCAAAGCCACCTCGATAGGAATTCCGCTCTTTTCGGTAGATATATAAATAATGTTTGAAAGTACGTCCTTAGAAACTTCAAGATAATCGATAAACTCTTTCAAGCCCTCTTGCGAATAGAAGACATCGCTGCGGGTATTGCCTTCCTCATCTTTACGTAAGTCGATGAGAGTAAGTTTGATACCTTTGTTGAGGAACGAAAGTTCGCGCAAACGAGCAGCAAGAATTTCGTATTGGTAACTATGGCACGAGAAAATTGTGTCATCAGCCTTGAAAGTGATTTCAGTACCTGTTTCCTCGGTTTCGCCAATTACCTTAACCTCGGTGGTGGGCTTGCCTATTGAGTATTCTTGTTGGAAAATTTTGCCGTCGCGACGGATAACTGCCTTGAAATAAGTAGAAAGCGCGTTAACACACGAAACACCTACACCGTGCAAACCGCCGGAAACCTTGTAGGAGTTTTTGTTGAATTTACCGCCTGCGTGAAGGATTGTGAGCACAACTTCGAGTGCCGATTTGCCTTCTTTTTCGTGATAATCGGTAGGAATACCACGACCATTGTCGCGAACGGTGATAGATTCGTCTTCGTTGATTGTTACGGTAACATCGGTGCAAAATCCTGCGAGAGCCTCGTCGATAGAGTTGTCAACAACCTCATATACAAGGTGGTGGAGACCTCTTTCGCCTGTGTCGCCGATATACATTGCGGGACGTTTGCGCACAGCCTCCAAACCTTCAAGCACTTGGATGTTTTTCGCTGTGTATTCTTCTTGTTCCTGCGTTGCAGTTTGATTTATATTATTTTCTTCCATTTGGTTTTAAAAATTCTTACTATGGTGGCACAAATAGCACACCTTTATATAATAGCGCAAAGGTACAATTTTAGTTTTAATATACAAATTTTTGACGAAAAAAACTTCCGTAAAATTATCGAAACTGTTTTTGCTGCTCGTTATACTCAAAGCCAAATTCGTGGAGATATTTTTTGATCTCGTTGGGCTGTTTGTCGTAACTGCTGCAAAGCGATTCGAGGCTGTCGTATTCGCCATCACGCAAAAGCATATTGATTGTAGAAACCAACATAAATGGGTCGTTAGGTAGATTGTTCATGGTGTTGTACGTTTAATTTTTTTGCAAATATATGCGAAAAATATTTAAAAAGTGCAAATTTATTTAAGTTTTTTTTTACAATGTGGATAATACTTATTCAGATTTTTTTTATTAACATTGCAAAATTTTACAATTCAAAAAACACCATACTTATGGCACACATAATAAACGAAATTTCAAGAACTTTTAACGAGTATCTCTTGATACCCGGACTCACCACCAAGGAATGTACTCCCGACAATGTGAACCTCCGCACGCCGCTTGTAAAATTCAAGAAAGGCGAAGAACCAGCCATCACGCTCAACGCGCCCTTTGCATCGGCTATTATGCAGTCGGTGTCGGACAGCAATATGGCTATTGCCCTTGCCAAAAACGGCGGAATATCGTTTATTTTTGGCTCGCAATCTATTGAAAGTCAAGCCGAAATGGTTCGCAAGGTTAAAAAATACAAGGCTGGATTTGTAGTTAGCGACGCAAACCTTACTCCCGATGCCACTCTCAAAGACGTTATCGAACTGAAACAAAAAAGCGGCTACTCTACCATAGGTATCACCGAAGATGGAACTTCAAACGGCAAACTCCTCGGATTGGTAACCAGCCGCGACTACCGTCCAAACCGCGACCCGCAAGACCGTAAGGTTAAGGAATTTATGACTCCGTTCTCAAAACTTATCGTTGCAAAATTCCCCATCACTCTTGAAGAGGCTAACGATATAATTTGGAACAACAAGATTAACGCCCTCCCAATTATCGACGACAATCAAAACCTCAAATATTTTGTTTTCCGCAAAGACTACGACAGCCACAAGACCAATCCCCTCGAACTTTTAGACAGCGAAAAACGTCTTCTCGTGGGTGCTGGTATCAACACTCGCGACTATGCCGAGCGTATTCCTAAACTTGTGGAAGCCGGTGTTGACGTTATCTGTATGGACTCGTCGGACGGTTTTTCGGAATGGCAGCGCGACACAATCAAATGGGTTCGCGAAAACTATGGCGACACTATTAAAATAGGTGCTGGCAACGTGGTAGATGCCGAAGGTTTCCGCTATCTTGCCGAGGCTGGTGCCGATTTTGTAAAAGTGGGTATCGGTGGAGGTTCTATCTGCATTACCCGCGAACAAAAAGGTATCGGACGTGGACAGGCTACCGCAATTATCGACGTGGCTGCCGAGCGCGACCGTTATTACAATGCCACAGGAATTTACGTTCCGATTTGCTCCGACGGTGGATTGGTTCAAGATTACCACATGGTGTTGGCTTTGGCAATGGGTGCCGACTTTTTGATGATGGGACGCTATTTTGCACGTTTCGACGAAAGCCCCACCAAAAAGATTATGATCAACGGTTCGTATATGAAAGAGTATTGGGGCGAAGGCAGCAACCGCGCACGCAACTGGCAACGTTACGATATGGGCGGCGCAGCCACAATGAAATTTGAAGAGGGCGTTGACTCATACGTTCCCTACGCCGGTAAACTCAAAGACAATCTTACAGTTACACTCGACAAAATCAAGTCAACAATGTGCAGTTGCGGCGTTACCACACTGCCACAATTGAAAGACAACGCCAAGATTACCCTCGTATCGTCAACGGGCATTATCGAAGGCGGCGCACACGATGTGGTGCTGAAAGAGCAGAAACAATAGCAATTGAGAATTGACAATTGAAATCATAAGGGCACGGCGTTAGAAAAAATTTTCGCCGTGCTTTTTATTTATATTTTCCATTCCACAATCTATCAATCGTTTCTTTGGCTTTGGATTCGGAGGGGTTTTCTTGGGGATGATAGAAGGAGGTGCCGCGGATTTCGTCTGGAAGATATTCTTGATTTACAAAATGTCCGGGGAAATCGTGGGCGTATTTGTAGTCTTTGCCGTAGCCGAGTTGCTTCATCAGTTTGGTGGGAGCATTGCGAAGGTGAAGCGGCACAGGCAGGTCGCCAGTTTTTTCGACAAATTCCATAGCGGCGTTGATGGCGTTGTATGCCGAATTGCTTTTGGGCGAATTGGCAAGGTAAATAACTGTTTCGCTGAGCATTATGCGCGATTCGGGATAGCCCACAGTGTTAACAGCATTAAAACAAGCCTGCGCAAGCAACATAGCGTTGGGATTGGCAAGACCAATATCCTCACTTGCCGAAATTATCAGTCGCCGAGCAATAAATTTGAGGTCTTCGCCACCTGCAAGCATACGCGCAAGCCAATAAACAGCGGCGTTGGCATCGCTTCCTCGGATGCTCTTGATAAAAGCCGAAATTATATCGTAATGCATCTCGCCATTTTTATCATACATAGCAAGATTTTTTTGAAGACGCTGCATCACAATCTCGTCGTTGATAATTACTTGGTCGGATGTTTCGGCATTGACCACTATCTCTAAGATATTGAGCAATTTACGGGCATCGCCACCACTCTGACGAAATAGCGCGGTGGTTTCTTCTACCTTGATATTTAGTTTTTTGAGTTCTATATCGTTGTGGATGGCATTATCCAAGAGGCGTTCAAGGTCTTCTTTTTCAAGAGGTTTCAAAACATAAACCTCGCAACGGGATAGCAACGGCGAAATCACCTCAAAACTTGGATTTTCGGTGGTTGCACCAATGAGAGTGATAATGCCCTGCTCCACAGCGGCGAGGAGCGAATCTTGCTGACTTTTGTTGAAACGGTGAATTTCGTCGATAAAGAGAATCGGCGACGGCGAACCAAAAAAAGTTTGATGCTGAGCCTTTTCTAACACCTCGCGCACATCTTTAACTCCGCTGCTCACCGCGCTGAGGGTATACATAGCACGGTTTCCGCTTGTGGCAATAATTTTGGCAAGAGTGGTTTTGCCCACGCCGGGAGGTCCCCACAGAATAATGCTGTGTATTCTGCCGGTTTCAATCATATTTCGGAGAACAGCCCCCTTGCCCACAATGTGCTGTTGACCAATATATTCGTCCAAATTTTTAGGACGCATCCGTTCTGCCAAAGGTTGTGCCATATATTATTGATTTTTAGCGTTATAATTTTGGATTATCAGTAGTTTTGGTTTTGTTCTTCTTCTTTTGTTTTATTGCCCTAATATCAAGATAGTAACGGAAACCCATAAGCAATCCTATACATCTGTGACTGTTGGAAAATCGTCAACAGAATCATCAATATCTTCAATACCCTTAGTTTCTTCATTTTATTTATTTACAAGTTTCCGCAAAGATAGAAAAAAAATCAAATTCTAATACCAACAAGCGTCATATCATCTACTTGTTCGCGGCCGTTGATCCACAATTGAAGAGATTGGTCAACATACGTACATTGCTGATTCATAGGCATATTAGCAATACTAATGAGAAGATTCAAAAGATTTTTAGACAAAAGTTTCTTACCCTCGGGAATATCAAAATGTCCGCCAGGCTGATCCTGAATGCCGTCGCTGCAAAGGTAGACCATATCGCCACTCTGCAACTCCTCTTCTTTGGTGGCAAAATGGGCTTTTTCGTTAAAATATCGTCCCACAGGCATCTTGTCGCTGTAAAGCCTAATAGCAGAACCGTTGCGAATAATATAAGCGTTTTGATAAGCCGAAGCATACACAAGTCGGTGATTTTCAATATCAAAACTACAAATAATCAGCTCAATTCCATCATAAAGCAGTATACCCGAATCGTCTGACGTGCCGAGAGTATCTTTGATAAAATCTCGCATACGGTCGAGCACTTTGCCCGGATCAGCGGCGTCGTCCTCAGTTACAAGAAACTCTTTGAGCGACGACAAACCAAGCATCGAAAGAAAACCACCCGGAATGCCGTGACCTGTGCAGTCTGCCACAACAAACACCTTATACTTACCGCATTGCGCAGCGTAATAAAAATCGCCGCTGACAATATCGCGCGGACGATAAAAGACAAAACTTTCGGGAAAAAGCGTCTTAATCTTGCGTTCGGATGTGATGGCGGCACGCTGAATGCGTTCGGCATATTTTATGCTGTTCAATATTGCTGAGTGAACGTTCTCTATTTCATCACGTCGCGTCTGAATTTCGTGTTTTTGTTGGTCGAGAATCTGATTTTTTTGCGAAAGAATAGTCAAGGCCTTTTTCTTAATTTTCCACATTCGGTACACAAACACAATCAGCAGCGACGCAAGAATCAGCACCACCAACAGCGAAAGAATTATAATCTGCATACGATGGGTGCGCACAAGGTTGATTTCGTCGATTTGCTTTTGCTCTGCCTCTTTGTAAATCAACGCCTGATGGGTTTTAGAATCGGCAAGTGCGGTGAGCGAACTATCGTTGAGATACTCCATAGCACATTCGTAGTGCATTTTTTGTTGAGCGAGAGCCTCCTTGAAATTGCCAAGTTTTTCGTAAACAAGGGTCATATATTTGTGATATTCGCGGCGGAGGTCGGGACCAGTCTGATATTTTTCACACTCTTTAAGCACGGTGAGAGCCTCATTATACTTTTTATAAAACATAAGATACTTAACGTAAGCATAACGTGCAATCATATAATTGGAAATCAACCCATAACGCAGAAAATAATCGCCGCCCATCTTAGTGTAAACCAAGCAACTATCGGCATAACGTGTAGTGCCAGTGTTCTCGGCAGAGGCTATATACGCATCAGCCATATACGAATAGGCAAGGTGAAGCACATTGGCATAATACGAAAAACTGTATTTGTTTGCTTCAAGAATTTTTATGGATTTTCGCAGATAATGACCCGTTTTTTGATATGATTTTGTGGCAATGTAATGACATCCGAGCCAAAAATAATCGCACGCCAAATCAAGAGTGTTGTTGGTGATAGAATCAAGTTCGATAGCCTTCATAAGATACTCCTCGGCGTTTTCGTAAAGGGTAAGGTTGGTGCTTACGCGGCCGAGATTCTGATACGAATAAGCAATCTGTGCGGTATCGTGACGGTTGATACTGCTTTCGAGCGATTGGTTGAGGTAATAAAACACGCTGTCGGGAAGATGCAATGCCTCAAAGCCCTGAGCAAGATCTACGCAGCAAAACACAATCTGACGATGGTCGCGCTGAGGATTATAAAGGTTGTAACTTTTGCGCAAATGTTCGATAGAGGTGTACAACTCGTGACGGTGATAATACCGCGCACCCATAACGTGGTGAGCTCTTGCAATCATAAACGTGTCGGTAGGGCGGCAGAGATCGAGAGCAGTATTGCAATAATGCAGAGCCGAATCGATATTGTAGACAATAAACGCCATATCCACGTAATGCCCCGTCTTGGCACTATCGGAACTTTGTGGAGTGATAAGGCGTTTGATGCTGTCAACAAGCACCATCGAAGGATCGCGCGAAGGCTGCGCAACACTTACTGATAGCGTAGTAAACCACAACATTAAAGCCGATATCAAAGCCAAAAGACGGTTCATTTACATTAATATTATCGCACAATTTTACGAAAAAATCTATGCAAAAGTTGTACCGCCATAAAAATCTACCACAGGGTCGGGATGGTTCAAAGATAAGCCGCATTGTTGGTTGGCAGCACGGCAACCCGCCTTGCAACGTTGCAGTCGAGAGCAGTTGGCACAAAAGTCAGGCACCACCCTGCCCCACTCCGTTGCCGATGGATTCTGAAAAATTTCTTCGGGATTGTTGGTAAAAATATTGCCGAGCACCACGGGCGAATGGTTGCAAAACCGCACATTTCCCAAATAGTCGATAACAACAGGACGGCGGCTGACATCAAATGAACAAGCCGAAAACCTTATGCCCGGATATAGGTCGGGATTGAGAACGCAATGCGGAGTGCAAACACTCGAAAGTATTGTAAGATTCTGTTTTACAGCCACATCAGATATTTCTTTAAAAGCATTTTGCAACTGCTCTTTGGTAGGAAGAATATCCTCAGGATGGCTAACGCCCTCGCCACCAATATTATAGCGGTTGAGCATAATGCGTGATATACCGAGCGAATGAATATAACTAACTGTTTCTGAGACTGTTTCAGCATTGAATTTGGTAAGCACAATCACAGCCGTGGGAACAATTCCGCGCTCAATCAACACCTTTATAATATGTAGTGATTTTTGGTGCGAACCCTTCACTGCGGTCATAAAATCGTGAACATCGGGATTGGCACTATGCAGCGGAAGTTCAAAAAGTTTGCATCCGAGGCCTAGCAATTGCAGATATTTTTCAGGCGGAGCAAAATTGCCGTTAGAAATTATCCCCACTCCTACCCCCTTAAAACGAGCTGCAAGCACAAGTTCGCCAAAACGCTCAGTCATAAAAGGTTCGCCGCCGGTAAAAGTAATCTGACCCACGTCAAATACTTTAAATATTTGCTGCAAAGTTTTTTTTACCTGCGCATACGACGACGGAGCGGGAGTTTCGCCTGTATTTTTGTAATGATTGTAACAAAAGCGGCAATTGAGGTTGCAACGCATTGTGGTCTCGAAACTTACGAGCGGCAGTTTAGCCTTCATCGCTACTCTATATTAATCTGATGCGATTCAAAATTATAATCGTGACTTGAAACTTTGGAGATATTGATCCAATAACGCCCCGAAGCAAGTTTTTCCTTAATATCTATCGAAAATTTTGAAGCGTAAGATGTTGAATCATCAGGAGTTACCTTTAATATACCCTGTTGGAGTGTGTCATTGGTTCTGTCTTTGGTGATGGAATAAAAATATTCTTCTTCGGTGGGGTCGTAAATTGAACCTGTTATCTTATTGTTAATCACCACATTATTAGAGGTATCGGTATCAAAATTCACCACGTTTTGAGCGGGCATATCGTAGCACATAACCTCTGGTTCGGGATTAGCGGTATCGTAGCAAGTGGGCTGACTGACAAGGAAACAGCCACTTACCATCATCGAATTGAGCGTAATGAGCACTCCACCCAAAACCATTTTTTTATTAATAAAAAATTCCGATTTGCCACGGCTAATCCACACGGCAGCCGACACAATCAAAAATGCCGCGCCCACAAACACGATGGCAAAAACTATAAACGGTGCTAAAAAGTCTTTATTCATAATTGGCTTATTTTAAGGTTACACACCGCAAATATACACATAATTATTCTTCTGCCAAATTTTTTTTCTCAGCACGTTTTACCACCGCCACACTCAATTCAAACACACAATAGAGGGGCAACGCGGTAATCATCATAGTAAAAATATCGGTTGAGGGAGTGATAATGGCAGCCAAAATCAACACAGCCACAAAAGCGTGACGGCGGTAACGTTTTAAAAACGAATGACTTAAAATGCCTGCCCGAGCAAGAAAATACGCCGCCACCGGAAGTTCAAACGAAAGTCCCGTGGCAAGACATAGTTGCACAAGCGTATCTATATAAGAATCAATGGATATGAGGTTTTCAATGTCGGGCGTTACCTGATATGCCGCCAAAAAATTTACCGACAGCGGAAAAATCATAAAATAGGACACCATTACACCAAGATAAAAAAGAAATCCAGTGTAAATCAGAGCCTTAAACATAATTTTTTTTTCCTTTTGATACAATGCCGGACGCACAAACATCCACATTTCGCTGCTAAGATACGGCACCCCAATCACCAAGGCAATGTAAAACGACATACTCAGATGCGTAAACAACTGAGCAGCAAGCCTTGTGCTGATGATTTTTACAGGCTGAATATCGTTGACACCCACATCGTAGCCCAACGCAACCATTACGCGGCGCATAAGCCTAAAAGTGGGGAAATCTTCGTTGGTAGGATAAAAGACAACGTACTCAAAAACAAAGTCTTTGAGCATAAAAACCGCCACAGCAATCACCGTTACCACAGCGAGCGAACGGATAATTGCACCACGGAGTACTTCGAGATGATCCCAAAAACATCCTTCGGAAGATGCCATTACTCTTTTTTGTCGGAAGTTTCGGTTTTGGTCTTGGATTCGGTGTCCACATTGGTGCCGTTCATACCGTCTTTAAACTCCTTGACCCCGCGACCGAGACCGCGCATAAGGTCGGGAATTTTTTTTGCGCCAAACAGAACAAGTACAATCAACAGAATGATAATAAGTTCCTGTCCTCCGATAATGCCTAAGAGTGTCATTTTAAAATGTGTTTAAATTGTTATAACGGGGCAAAGATAAAAAAAAATGGTGAATAGCAAATGATTGTTTTCAAAATAAGGATAAAAAAACGGAGAGAGGATGGCCTCTTAAATTAAGATTTAGAATTATTCCCCCTCAATCACCTCCATCTCCACTTCGTGTTTGGATGTGGATTTGTTGTAGTTGATGCCGC
>JAEDDH010000052.1 GCA_016293845.1 Bacteroidales bacterium
CTTCCTCGTCCTTTATTGCCTGCATTGCTGCCGCGCTTGCTTTAATTGCGTTGTCCGCTGCGTGCCAGCTGCAATGTAGGCGCGCCGCTATGGTTGTAACAAAGCCGTTGCTGTCCTCAATGGCGGCAAGCAGGTCTTTTTCTTTTATGCTTTTTTTTCGTCCCATTTTTACCCCTTTACTGTTTCGTATTTATTGCGTGTTTTTTCGTTCCTTTTCGTTATTTTCGTTTCGTTTCGTTCGCGTTCGTTATTTTCGTTTTAGTTCGTTATTCATCGTAACGCGCCACTTCCTGCATTTACGCCGTTTTCCTCCGCCCATTTCGTCCAGCGTTTTCTGATTACGTCGCAATAGTGCGGGTCAATCTCGTTTACGTAAGCCGTGCGGTTTAATTTCTCGCATGCGATAATAGTTGTCCCACTGCCGCCGAACGGGTCTAATATTGCGTCGTCCTCTTTGCTGCTGTTTTTAATAAGTCGCTGAAATAGTTTAACCGGTTTCATTGTCGGGTGTTCCTCGTTGCGTGCTGGTTTGTCCTCGTATATAATTGTGTTTGGTACATTGTCGCCCCGCAGTTTTGTGATTTCCTGCAACAGTTCCTCTTTGCTCATTTTCTTGTAATTCGGCTTTTCGTCGTAAACGGTCGTAAGGTCTCGCCGTCCGTCCCAATAATGATTAGCGCCATTTTTCCAGCCGTATAAACAAGGCTCATGTTTTTTCTGATAGTCCAAATGCCCTAAAACTAAGCTATTTTTAACCCATATCAGATTTTGAAATACTTTTGCGCCGGCGGCTTTTAGAGCCTCGTTAAAATTGACACTTTCGCTGTCTACATACCAACAATAAAACGCACCTCCAGCTTTTAATGAAGTAAACATATTTTTAAACGCTTTTGTTAAAAACTCTCTAAACGCCGTCCCGTCCATATTGTCATTTTGAATACTGAGACCGGTTCCGCCGTGATAGTCTACATTATACGGCGGGTCTGTTACGATTAAATCGGCGCGCGTTCCCTGCATTAAAGCGGCCATATCCTCCGCGCTGGTGCTGTCGCCGCAATAAAGAAAATGTCGCCCCAATCGGTAAAGCTGCCCGCGCTGGCTGTCTGCTACTTCGTCCGGCTTTAATGCTGGCGCCTCGTCGTCGTCTTTTGTTTCCTCCGGCTCCAATTTGCCCAGGTCTAATACTCCGTCGGGCAGGGCTAGTTCGTCAAAGTCTATTTTAATGTCGCCCAAAAATGCGGCTACGCTGTCGGCTGTCATGTGGCCGTATTGGCTGTTTAATTTAAGCAGCTTTTCTTTCGCCTCCGCCTCGTCCTTGGCGCTGATGTATACGCAAGGCAGGGCGGGTATTTCTTCGCCTGCTGCTGCCATTTGCTGCAATGCTTTAAGCCTTCCGTGGCCATCCATTACGTTGTTTTTCCCGTCGTTCTTCCAAACAAAAAAAGGAAAACTAAAGCCGTGTTTTTTAATGCTTTTTATAATCTTTTCTACGTCGCCGGCGCTGCGTTCCTTTAATTCGCCTTGAAACTCTGTTAATTCGTGCAGCTGAATTGTGTCGCTGCCGGTGCAATTTATTACAATCATGTTTCTTTTTATCCCCGTTTTCTCGCGCTTTTCTGTTTTATCTACGCCTTTATAGTCATTTTTTTAGCGTTTTTTTGCGCGTTATGACGTTTTATTTTTATTTATTTCTCTTTTTCAAAAATAAAGGGCTTTCCGTTTCGGTATGGGTATAAAACAAAATAATCAGCACCCGTTTTAATTGCGTGTTTACTTCTGCCTTGCTTTATTTTGAGCGTGCCTTGCTGTAATACATCAATACCATAAATCGGGTAACGCACGTCAAACTTAATCAGCTTGATTGTGTGCGTGTCCCCGTTACGTTTATAGTCCACTTCGATTCGTCCACGCACCGTGTTTGGTATCAAGTCCCAATCTTCATAAATATAAAGCATTTTTTTGCGCTCCTTTTTATTTCCACGGGCTTTCCGTCCTGCATAAAATAAAAATTATAATTGCTGTTTTTTTTTGCTGCCATGTTTTATTCATTCTCCTTTGGAAGTACAATTTCTTTCCAAGCGATAACATAATCTCCATCACCTTCAAAATATCCTTCGTCTGCATTAAACAAATCAACGTCAAATCCCCATTCGCCATATTCTTCAACGTGATGTGTTCTTTTCCAAGCAACAAGATAAATACCTTTTTCTTTCGGTAAATCTCCATCTTTCATATAATGCCATTCATCCGCTTTGTTATAGCCAAACTCTGCACCGTCTTTAAAACCGTCTATATAAGAATGCTTATCAGTTTCCCATTTGTACAAAACTTTCTTGCACATAAAACTATCTTCTGCTTCTTTCTCAAACATAGTTACCCCCGTTTTATTTCATAACGCCCGTTTTTTCAAAAATAAACGCGCTTACTGTCTTTTCTTCCTGCGCTGCCATTTTCTTTAATTTTTCTATCTGTTCCGGCTGTCCGCTTATGCAGATAGCAACCCGCTTTATTCCGGTAGCTTTGCGGCCGCCGCCGTGGTAGCCGTAGCCGCTGTATTTTTTTTCTTCTGCCATTATTTATTCCTTGCACCCTTGCGGTTTATTTTATTTTGCTTTCAGCTTCTTCTTTAGTAGCAAAAGGGCCATAAAAAAGACTTGATCCATCGCTAAATACTAAGCCCGTAATATAAAATACTCCGTTAACTTCTGTAATCATCATCTTCTTACTCCTTGCAGGCTGTCGTTCCTGCCTTATGAGTATAATATACACTCTTTTTTGTATTTTGTCAATACATATTACAAAAAAATATAAAATTTCATTATTTTTTCTTTTCCTGTATACATGTACTTTTTAATATCGCGCTTTGAGCTGGGGTATTATCTAAATAGTGACATCTGTTTAAAGCGCTTTTCTTCGCGTTCCTGCTGGACAAACATATCTTCTTGTTGTAATGGCAGGATTTTGTTATAAAATGCGTTTACGTATTCGCGCTTCAATTCGAACCCATAGGCTTTGCGCCCAAGATTTGCGGCCGCGAGCAGTGTTGTACCGCTTCCTGCACAACAATCTATAACTACGTCGTCGATGTCGGTATATAGTTCTATTAGGCTCTCTAATAGCGGGACGGGCTTTTGTGTCGGGTGTACTTTCGGCGTTGTTTTGTCCTCTATCCATTCTCTGCATTGAAACACCATTTTTCCGTTATTGCGGAATTTCGGGAGCTTGTCGCGATAAAATAATAGCGCTACTTCAAAATTACCGACTGCGCGCATGTTTGCTTTTAAAACTTGCGCACTATATTTTTTATAAAATATAAATACTTGGTGATTTTTAAAGCCGTACTGTTTCGCGTAATGTATCAACTCTTCTTGTTGTTCGTAGGCGCAGAATAAAATCATACATCCCGCTTCGCCGCATTCTTTTGGCTCTTTTTTTAATAGGTTGCTGCAAAAATGGAAAAACTCGCTAATTCTAAAACCGGCTTTATTGTCGGTGTCAAATGCTTGTTTTCCGGCCAGCTTGCTTTCGCCGTTCGCGTTGTCCCCACCGTTATACCACTTGGGATTCGAACCGTACATGTTAGTACCTAATTGATATGGTATGTCGGTAAGTATAAGCTGGGCTTTTAAAATATCGTGGCTTTTCCAATTTTGAAAACTATCATTATATAATGCTATTCGTTCCATGTTCGCACCTCATTTTTTCGTGATATTTTATTTATTTCCTGTTTCTCTCATAGGGTTTATTTGCCGTTTCCCATTCGTAATGTTTCTTTACTCCCTTTCTTGGCACTTTTCCACTTAGCGCCTTGTAAAACTCGTTTATGTCGTTTGTCGTAATGCAAATATATAAACGAACCCACCCGTCAATTATTGCCGAATTGCGCTGGTTTATGCTTCTTTCGTCGTGATTCATTCGTTCACCTCTTTTATTTGGGCTTTTAGTTGGGCTTTTATTTGGGCTTTGAATTTGTCCTTAAAATCTTTGTATGGGTCTACTAATTCTAACGTAAGGCTTCCGCTATTATGTTTGTTTATCTCTCGCAGTTCCTTTTTTTGCTCTTTGGAAAGTTTTATTTTTAATTCCGTGCTTCTTTTTATTTCCACGGGCTTTCCGTCCTGCATAAAATAAAAATTATAATCGCCTTGCATGATTTACTCCCGTTTTTTCGCGCTTCTTCATATATTGCGCGCGTCTGTATTCTGCGTTATATGCCGGCTTTTTAATCTCGTAAATAATTTCTATTCCTAGATCCCACGCCAGCTTATGCTCAATCTTTGCGCCTGCTGATTCTCGCCAGCCGTTTAGCATGTATATAGCGTCGCAATCGCATAATAATTTTATGTCGTGGCGCATGTAGTCCGCCCATGTCGCGTCGTCCGGTAGGTGTTCCTCCGCTGGGTTTACCGGCTGAAAGCCTGCAATTTTAAGCGCCAATTCTGCCGCCTCAAAGTCGGCTTTATAATTTGCGTTGTTTGTTATTTTTCCGCTGATGTATATTTTTTTCATTCCCATATTTTTTTATTTCCTTATTCTTATTTTTTACTTTTCAGAATTCCTGGAATATCTTTTCTGTCTTTATCAGTGTTGTTGATTTTTACTTACCAACATACTGTTTAATTCTTTTTTAAGTTCCTGTATTACCTTATCCTTGCCTTGAATAATGCCAAGTAGTTCGCATTTTTCTTTTTCAAGTTCTGCAACATCTTTTTGAATTGCAGAAAACCACATTTTTTCTAATCGACTTAATGTGTGATACATTGGAAAACAAGCCCCACAACCTTTATGTCGCAAAGCAAAATCTTCATATTCGTCTTTAGTCATTATTCTATCTCCTTATTCCTATTGCTCTATCATCTATTGGCCGGCTGTTTATTTTGTTAAAATATGCCCGTCGCTGTTTTTCTATTTCTGTCATAGTGAAATATTCGCAGCACTCTATGAATGGCTCCTGCATTACTCCGTATATAATTTTTGTTTCGCATTTGCTACAGGTATGTTTCGCGCCGGTGCGCTGGTGGTTCTCGCATATTGTGCATTTAATCATTTTGCTCACTCCATTGCTCGCGCCTCGTTTTTCTCCTGGCAATCCTTTAAAGCCTTGTCTATGTCTATGTCCTCGTTAGCTGCCGCAATAAGCGCGCAGGTGATTATATCCGCCAATTCTGCGGCTAATTTGTTTCTGTTGCTTTCGATGTACTCGTATAAATATTGGTTATAAGCCTCTACGGCCTCGCATACTTCGCCGGCGCAATGTTTCAAAATTGCGGGCGTATGATAGTCTACGTCCTCTTTATGCCAGCGATTAAATGCGATTTCCTGCGCCTTTTGGGCGTGTTCGTTTAAATCAATCATTCCATGACCTCCAATAAATCAAAAATATAGTTTTTCCATTTGCGGCCGGTTCGTATGGATTCAACCAGCCGCTTTTTCTTTAAGCCATTAAATGCGGGATTTAAGTACAATTCCGCCGCGCTTTCATAGGTTGTATCTATTCCCGTGATTACGTCTTTTACAAGGTATTTATATTTGATACGCGCGCCGTTACGTTCCGGCAGTTTGTCCGTATATACCACCATTTGATCGCGCTTGCATTGGTGGTCTTTTCCGTACAATTCCCAATTTATGCGCGTGTACAAATACCCCGTTATACTGTCCGTAATTACAAAGGCCGGCCGTTTAAGGTATTGCTCTATAATGTACGTCGCCGCGTCGTGCGCTTTCTGCTGTCGCTCGTCTGCGCTCAATGCTGCTATGCGTTCATTTGTCCGGCTCCGGTTGTTTATGGTTTTGTAAGCCACCTCGTATAATTTTTTATACATTCCCGCCAAAGCCTGCACGTTTCCTTTTTTAAATTCAAATTGAAAATTAAAAAGCTGCTGGTCGTCGGTTTCGGGGCGTTCAAAATATGGCATTACAGAAACCGTGCGGTCCTGCGGTTTAGCCATTTTGCGCCCTCAGTTCTATGCGGTAGCTTTCGCCGTTCAATTCCCAAACCTCGGCGCTTTCGACTAGCCTGTCGGCGGCTGCTACTCCGATATACTGTAAAAAATCCGCCTTTTTATGGTTGCTGATTAAAACCGTGGGCTTGCGCGTGTTATATCTCGCGTTAAGGATTTGATACAACATGTATTTTTCGTCGGTTGCTGCAATGCCGCGCCCGATTTCGTCAATTACCAGTAAAGAAACGTGGCCGTAGTATTGGATAATATCCGCCTCGGTATCATTCGCCGTGAATGATTTTGCGCGGCGCATTTCCTCTACAATGTCCGGCGCTGTGCGGTATTTGCCGCCGACCTCGCGAACGATAGCGCAGGCAAGGTGTGTTTTTCCCGTTCCGGCGCTGCCTATCATTACAAGGCTTTTAAACTCGCCGCATTTTACGGCGTGTAGAAAGTTTGTTGCGGCTTTCGCTGCGGTTGCCTGCATGTCGTTATTTATTTTGTATGTATCTAGTGATTCGTTGAAATAACGCTCCGGCACTCCGCTTTTTTGATAGCGTTCTATTTTTTCACGCGCCGCCTGCTGGCGCTCCATGCGTTCTATTTCCGCGTCGTGTTCAGCTATTTCTTCCGGCGTCATGTTGCGCAAGTCTAATAAATCGCCATTCAGAAAATTTATTATTCCGTCCATTTTGTCCCTCTTACATAAATTAAAATAAATCCTCATAACCTGCGGTGTCGGCGTCAGTGGAATTATTCTCCCACATTGTGCCGGCTGCCTTATTGTTTGCTTTGTCGCGTGTGTTCCAATTCTG
>JAEDDH010000031.1 GCA_016293845.1 Bacteroidales bacterium
ACAATTTGTTGTGAAGGATTTTTTTTTGTTACATATCGCATTTGTTGTTTTGTATTTTTTTGTTTTTGTAACATTTTTGTTGTTACAATGTTACATTATCGTATAGAATTATGGCTTTTTTTTGGAGATTATCAAAAAACCGTTTATTTTTGCTTGTAGAATTATATTTAGTGTTGTTTTGTAAAATGAATAAGATACTGTCAGTGTTCTTTTTTATATTAGCCGCTTTCGATGTGTTTGCCCAATCGTATAAGTTTATATCATCAGAAGACGGCTTATCTAATAGCTTGATTAATAAAATAATACAAGACCCTAATGGTTTTGTTTGGATAGCTACCGAAGACGGACTCAATTGCTATGATGGCAATCGTGTTAAAGTTTATCGTCATATTGATAGAGACTCTAACTCTTTGGCTAATAATTTTATACGCGATGTATTTATCGATAGTCGTGGCCGTATGTTTGTTGGTACATACAAAGGTATTCAAATGTACGATCCTCTTGCTGATAATTTTTCTAAGCCAGCACGCACTGGCGATGGTGATGTGTTTATCTATTCGGTTATGAGTTTTGTTGAATTGTCTGACAATACTATTATTGCCCTTGGCGATTCACCTTGTACTGTTGATACCGACCGTAGAGGAAATCTTATTGTTAAGCCTTATATTTTGCCCCAGCGCACTTCTGTTCATCCTGTTGATTATATGGTGGAGACTCCAAATGGAAGTCTTTTTGTTGCCGACAATAGGGGTGGGTTGATACGCACCGACCAAAACTCTGTTCATAATTATAGTAGCGATGTACTTTCGGGCACTCTTTTTAAAAATAATCAAGGTGATGTTTTTGCATGTTCAGATAAAAACGATATGCTTAGATATAATGCCGAAACTGATAGTTTTGAGTGTGTAGTGCGTGGCAGAGCTGATATGCCTTTTTATAGGTGTAAATGGCTTGGTGATGATAAGGTGCTTGCATGTACCGATGGAGCTGGTTTGAAAATTATTGATTTGCAAGCTAAGACTATTTCCCATTACGCTATGGCGGTGCCCTTTTTAGATGACACAAAATTGAAGATTCACAGCGTTTTTTTGGATAATGTTGGTAATATTTGGCTTGGACTCTACCAAAAAGGTGTTTTAGTGCTAAGTCCCGAAAAATCTTTTTTTAATTACATAGGACACCGTTCGGCTACTGATGATATAATTGGGCAAAATTGTGTTTCGGCTCTTTGTTTTTGCAACGGATATCTTTGGGTGGCTACCGACAACGATGGTATTTATGTTACCGATCTTGCTTCTCGGCGTGTTGTTCACCATTTAGTTGGTGATGGTTTTCCAAATTTGATAATGACTTTGCATGCTGTTGACGAACGGTATGTTTATGTTGGTAGTTACGGTTCTGGACTTTGGAAGGTAGATGCCAAAACTTTTGAATATAAACGTGTTCCTCTTAGCGACGAAGTCAACCGTTTGCATTTTTCGCGTGTGTCGCATATTCGTCAGCTTGATAATCATATCATTGTACTTTCGTCGCTGGGTAGTGGAGTTGGTTTTGTTGATACTCGTACCGACAAGCAGTTGTTTTTCAAAAATGTGAGTTCAAATGCCAATCTGTGGGCAAGTTGCGTTGAAAAAATCGCTGCCAATAGTTTTGCCGCAGGTTCTTACAATGGAGTTTATTTTATCGAAAATTACAATGGCAAGGCTGTTTTTCGCCATATTTTTGAACGGATGATCGTTTTTTCACTTCTTTCGCTTGATGAAAACCGACTTGCTGCTTCCACTTCGGAGGGCTTGTATATAATTAAAAATACAAGTGATGGTTGGGGATATTCTAATGAACTTGTTGAAGGGACTTCTTCATCTTATTTTTATTCACTTACCAAAGATAGTGCTAATAATATTTGGGCGGGTTCTGATGATGGTCTTTATCGCATTGCCGAGGATAATGGCAAATTTAGGATAACACATTTTTCTACAAATGATGGCACTGTTAATAACGAATTTGCGAAAAATGCAGTTTGTAGTTCTGCCGATGGAATGGTTTATTTTGGAGGTTTCGATGGAATTACATTTTTTAAGCCAAAAGATATGCGCAAGTTTTCGGCCACTGATAATGGCGTTAGAATTACCCATTTTTGGTTGCGCAATCATGATGTTAAGGTTATTGATCCTTATTTAAAAGAGCCTATTATAACCGAACCTGCAAGTCGCGCCAAAGAATTTGTTCTTACGCATGATCAAAATTCATTTACGATTGTTTTTGCTCCAGTCGACTTTTTTTCATCACCCACCACATGTTATTATTATAGTGTAAACGATGAACCGCCAGTGCATATTTCAAACAATATGCGGCAGTTGAGCTTTATCCGCCTAAGTCCTGATGTGTATAATATCAGCATTTTTGGTGTAACCGATGGTGTAGAATCGCCTAAATATACCGTTACAGTAACGATTAAACCTGCGTGGTATGCTTCGAGCGTGGCTTTGATTATATATGTGTTGTTGCTTTTAGCTTTGTTGGCTTTTCTTTTCTATAAGTTTTATCGTAAGGGTAAAAACGGTTTGCAAAACGAATCTGATTTTGATAAAGAAAACGAGAATAATATCTCAAACACTAATAATCAGACTGTTATAGGTGATGCTCCCCAAAAACGTTCTGATGGAAAAGCTCCTTTTGCCCGTAAACGTATTTTCCTTATTGATGACGATACCAATGAGGCAGCTTTCATAATGTCAGAACTTCGTGACGAATATCTGGTAACGCATTTTAACAACGGTGCAGCTGCCATTACGGATATTTTAAACTATATGCCCGATATGGTAATTACCGATTTGATGGCTCCCGACCTCGACGGTTTTTCGCTTTGTAAACGTATTAAGCAGAATATCAATATTAATGGTATTCCTGTTGTAATTATTACAGATAAAACCGGCGACGATGTGGAAATTTCGAGTCTTCAAGCTGGTGCCGACGCGTTTATTTCAAAACCGTTTAAAATTGAATTGCTTAAACAGACTGTTAAAAATCTTATCAGTTTACGGCACAAACTTATAGTTAATTACAGCGGTGCGCAGCAACCCAAGGAAACCACCGATTTAGATCAATACGAAGACCCAGAGGAGAAACTCATCAAGCGTATTGTTAAGGCTGTGGAAAAAAACATCAGCAATGCAGAATACTCTACCGAAATGCTCGCCGCAGATGTGGGTCTCAGCCGTGTGCACCTTTACCGCAAACTCAAAGACCTTACTAATCAAACAGGTTCGGAGTTTATACGCAATATTAGGCTCAAACGCGCTTCGGAATTGATCCTCAATCGCAAAGGTTTCTCTATTGCCGAGGTCGCCGATATGGTGGGATTCACCAACACAGCGTATTTCTGCACAGCATTCCGCAACTTTTTCGGTACTAATCCCACCGCTTGGCGCGAACAGCACTCAGGCAGTCAGGACGAGGATGAAACTACGGAAAATTCTTAAAGTTTGTTAAAAATTATTGGTTCGACAAAAAATATTGCTCACTCTTGCGGCAGTGTCTTAATAATTGTTTTACTTTGTAAAGTTTATTTAAGAATCACTAAGTACGTTCACATTATTAATAATCACTGCATAATAAAAATAGACACAACAGTTATGAGCAATTTTAAATTGATATTGGCGGCTGCATTGGCGGCTGCGAGTCTACAAGTCTCGGCGCAGAATCCTATTATCCGCGACCAATTTTCAGCCGACCCCACAGCGAGGGTTTTCAACGGCAAACTTTATCTTTTTCCATCGCACGATATTCCACCGGCTTCTGCTGCCGATTATCCACGCAAAGATTGGTTCTGTATGGAAGATTACCACGTTTTCTCATCTGAAAACCTTACCGACTGGACCGACCACGGAGTAGTTATCAATCAGAAACAAGTTTCTTGGGGCAATCCCACTGGATACAGTATGTGGGCTCCCGACTGTATCGAAAAAGATGGCAAATATTATTTCTTCTTCCCAAATGGCACTAAGGAGGGACGCGGATTCGGTATCGGTATCTGCACAGCCGACAAGCCCGAAGGTCCTTACACACCTATGGAAAAGAATATCGAAGGCATCAACGGTATCGACCCAGGACTTTTACAGGCAAGCGACGGCAACACATATCTTTTCTGGGGCGCAGGTCGCTGTGCTAAACTCAAACCAAGTTTGACCGAGATTGCCGACGACACCCCCACCGAAACAATGAAATGGGGCGACCGCGAATTTCAGATGACCGGCGTAAACTGCCTCAAAGGTTTGCCATCGCGTCAGGCCGAAGGTCCTTTCCCCTTTGAATACAACGGAAACTTCTATCTCACATATCCTTACGTTCGTGAAAATACCGAGGTGATTGCCTACGCAATGGCTAAAAATCCTATGGGTCCTTACGAATACAAAGGCATCATTTTGGAAGAATGGCCAGATTGCTGGACTATCCATCAATCAGTTGTTAACTACAAGGGACAGTGGTATTTATTCTACCATCACAACAATTATTCGCCCAATTTCGACAAGAGCCGTTCGGTATGTGTCGACAGCCTTTTCTTCAACGCCGACGGTACTATCCGCCCCGTTAAACCCACTCTCCGCGGCGTAGGTATCAACAATGCAACTCAGAAAATTCAAATCGACCGTTACAGCGAAATTGGCGGATCTGCTAAGATAGAATTCCTCCACGCCAACGATGCCGACACAACCAAACGTTTTGAAGGTTGGAAAACAATCTTTGGCTCAAACGGCAACGTGCGTTACAACCGTGTGGATTTTGGTGCAGGAAAATTAAAAAAAGCATATATTCAATATCGCTCTACAACAGGAGGTTCGGTAACCATTACCGACTGCACGGGCAAGCCCATCGCCGACGGATCACTGCCACAAAGTGCGGAATTTAAAACCGCAACTGTTGCTTTGAAAGCAAAACCCAAAGGTGTCATCGACCTGAAAATCTCAGGCAAAGACATCGAAATTGATTGGATTTATTTTAAATAAGTATTATTCGGCTTTTTTCAAATCAAACACTTAAAAACAAGGTATCAGAAGTGCTTGAATAATATTTTTAAACGATTTTTTGACGTCAGTGATTACCGACATCCTAATTAAAACCCCGCCAAAACCGGGGTTTTATATTTTTAGAAATTAACATTTTAAACTATTGTATATGATTAGATTTCGTAAAACTTTGACTCTGCTATCCACAGCGCTTGTAATGGGTGCATCGGGCTGCCATCAACCCGATGTCTTTATCTGCACTTCGCCCGACGCAAATATTAGGCTTTTTGCCGATTCTGGCAAGTTTAGCGTAACGTATCACGACCAAAAGGTGCTCACCATCGAAAAATTTGGTTTTGATAATTGCGTTGCGCCCGATTTTTCGTATGTGCAAGCCGTTACCGACGACTACACAATGCTCGCGGGCAAAAAGGCTCATTGCCAAAACCTTGCAAGCGAGTATTCCGCCGCATTAAATCCCAATATCGACCTTATTTTGCGTGTGTACAACAATGGAATAGCATTCCGCTACCGTTTGCACAACCTCAACGACTCGGCAATTCCGCAAGAAAAAACCGCTTTTGACATTCCCGAAGGCGTAAACCGTTGGATGCAACAATGGTGCGAATCGTACGAAGGATTTTTCCCAAAGGCTAACACTTCTAAACAAGAACCTGTATTTAGTTTTTCAGGTATATTTAAATCGGCAGACGGATTTTGTTGCCGTTGGGGGTATCCCGCTTTGATAGAGCCAGTTAAAGATGTGTTTGTGCTATTGAGCGAGGCTGATGTAAAAAATTATAACAGTGCCTCTTGCCTTTGGAACGACAATAATCTTGAAACCTACGAGGTGCGTCCCGACAAAAACGAAATCAAAATCTCTGGCGAATTTTTTACTCCGTGGCGTGTGGCTGTAATAGGCAAACTATCTGACATTGTTGAAAGTACGCTTATTACAGATGTTTCAGAACCTGCTGATTATCAAGCCGACTATTCGTGGGTGCAACCGGGCGTGGTTTCGTGGATTTATTGGGCATACAACCACGGAAGCAACGATTATAATATTATAAAAAAATATGTTGATTTGGCAGTTTCGCTCCATTTGCCTTATATGCTCATTGATGCCGAATGGGACGAAATGAAAGATGGCAAAACCATTGAAGATGCCGTAAAATACGCACTTGACAACAATGTCAAACCTTTGATATGGTACAGTAGTTCAGTGGGTTGGATCGATGGCGCACCCGGACCAAAATTCCGTCTCAACAAACCCGAAGACCGTGAAAAAGAGTTTGCTTGGCTTGAAAAAATAGGCGTTGCAGGTATAAAAATCGACTTTTTCTCTGGCGATAATCAAATGAATATGAGTTATTGCATCGACCTCTTGCAAAGTGCCGCTAAACATCATCTTACAGTCAATTTTCATGGAGCCACATTGCCCCGAGGATGGCAGCGCACATATCCCAACCTGATGAGCACCGAGGCTGTTTACGGCGCAGAATGGTACAACAATGTGCCCACATTTACCGACAAGGCTGCTTGTCATAATGCCACTTTGCCCTTTACCCGCAATGTTGTGGGACCAATGGATTATACTCCGTGCGCTTTTTCTGATTCGCAACATCCGCACATCACTTCCAACGCTCACGAATTGGCACTTACAGTGCTTTTTGAATCGGGTTTGCAACACATTGCCGACCGTCCCGAAAGTCTTTTGGCTCAGCCCAAAGAGGTGCAGGAGTTTTTTGGAAAACTTCCCGCCGCTTGGGACGACATCAAGTTTGTGGCAGGCTATCCGGGTGACTATTCCGTAATTGCACGCCGCAAGGGAGATGTGTGGTATGTGGCTGGCATCAACGGCAAAAACGAAAATCTTTCGGCAAATATTGATTTGAGTTTTCTCCAAAACGCAAAAACAATTCAGGCTTTTTATGATGCTGATAATGCAACCAAATGGAGTATCTCAACCCTCGAATCATTACCAAAAACTATTGAAATGCAGCCACGTGGCGGATTTGTTTTGGTGGTGAAATAAACACAACTTTTAAGAAAATAAAAAAACTGCCGGAGAATATTTCTTCGGCAGTTTTTTATAGATAATGTTTATGAATTATTATTTAAACAGCAACTGATAAACATCTGTTAAATAATCTCTTGCATTCATCCAAGTGTGACCGCCTTCGGTTTCTTTGTATTTGTATTCGATGCCGCGTTTGTCGAAATATTCGCGGTGAGTTTTTACGTGGTTGTAGAGGAAATCATCGCTGCCAACACCATACCAAAGCACTTTGAAGTTTTTCTTCATATTCTCTTTGGTCAAAAGGCTTGAAAATTCCTTGTCCATAGCCTCAGGAATGAGGTACGAACTAAACGACGCCATATTTGCAAACTTGTCGGGATTGGAGAATGCTGTGTATTGCGACTGTCCGCCGCCACGCGAAAAACCTGCAATGGCACGGCTCTCGCGGTCGTTTTGGGTGCGGAAGTTTTTCTCAACAAAAGGCATAATCTCGTTGGTGAGAACACGTGCAAACTGCTGATACATAGGCACTGCGTCCATTGTTGCGGGATTGGGAGTGCCGTGGAGCATATTGCCGTAAGGGAGCACCACAATCATTGGCACAGCCTTGCCGTTGGCAATAAGATTGTCGAGAATGGTGTTGAATTTACCCACTTTGTACCAAGTTTCCTCGGTGTCGGTGGTGCCGCTAACAAGGTAGAAAACAGGATATTTTTTGTTGGGATTTTGTTCGTATTCGGCAGGAGTATAAACAATTAACGGACGGTAAACGCCGAGTTCGTCGCTCTTGTACTGCATATAAGTAACACGTCCGTGGGGAACGTCTTTAACGGTGTAAAGTTGCTCGTTGTCAGGAACTTGGAAAAGAGAAGCCTTGAAATTTTCGTTCGGGAAAATTTCCATATTTGCCGGGTCGGAAATCGAAACGCCGTCTACCACAAAATTATAGGGATAAATGTCGGGTTTGGGCGAGTTTAATGTGATGGACCACACGCCGTTGGCATTTTTTACCATAGGCTGCAAACCTTCGGTAAATTGCGAAGAAAATTCCACCTTTTTGGCGTTGGGAGCATACACGTTGAATGTTGCCGAGCGCAGTTTAGCCTTGCTGTTGTCGCGAACCATCTTGTTTTGCTCACGGTCGAAATAAAAATTCATAACGTGCATTACCGGCGACACAAGGTTGTTGGCTCTCGGATTAGAGTTGTCTTTTGGGGTAAGGCCCTGTAATTTAAGCATTTTGAAAGCATAACGGCGACCCAAAATTCTGTAACCTTCGGCGGTAAAATGCAGTTGGTCAAAGTTTTCGGGGCAAGCGCTCGAACTAATTGCGTGAGCGTTTTTGATAACCTCGGGCAGACGGTTGATAATTGGGTTGTGGGCTGCGCAAATACCTCCACGGTCGCTGTTTACCACCTCGCCGGCAAGCAAAGGCACTTGGTCGGGATTAAGGTTGAGATCTTTCATCAGGTTGTCGTACACCGACTTAACCATTTCAAGCCAAGCTTCCTGACCTGTGTTGGTTTCGCCCTGATGCAGAAGGATACCTTTGATAGTGCCCTTTTTTTGAGCGATTTTTGCCATATCTACAAGACGTTGATAAGGATTGTTGTTGTAAGCGGCAAGCATCGGCACCATCCAATCGGGACAAACTTTGCAATATGCCTCGATGCTATCTTTCATAAAAGCCTTGATGTCGCAACCGCCGATGGCAACATTTATAACGCAGATACTCACGTTTTTAGGAAGGTTTTCTACCATTGTTCTGCCAAAATAGTCAACGGGTGTAAGACCAGTGTTTTCGCGGCAGAGAGGCGGCACGGCTGGGTAAGTTTTGCCCATTTTGCGACCCATTTTAGGAAAATCCACAGCCGCCATCATAGTGTAGCGAGGGTCAATGTTTTGGCGGTCAATCTCTTCAATTTGGGCATTGCCCTCCATATTTGATTGTCCGAAACATAGATATACCTGAGTTTCAGGTTTTTGCGCCATAGCCGAAAACATCGTTGCCGCAGCGCAGAATGTTAATAAAAATCTTTTCATCTTTTTGGTATGTGTTAAAAAAATTGTGGTGTAAAGGTAGAAAAAATATTGCACACGTTGTATTACTTTTGTAGTTTTGCATCAAAATTTAAAACAATGAAAATACGTTTTGCTACGCCTGCTGATGCGGCGGAATTGCTGAATATTTACGCCTATTATGTTGAAAATACGGCGATTACTTTTGAATGGAATGCTCCCTCTGTGGAGGAGTTTGCCCAACGAATCGAGAAAACCAAGACTTTTTATCCTTACATTGTGGCTGTGGAAGACGGCGTTATCAAGGGTTACGCCTATGCATCACGTTTCAGGGTGCGCAAGGCTTACGATTGGAGCGTGGAATCGTCGATTTATGTTCATAAAGATTGCCGCCATCAAAATGTGGGTTCGGTACTTTTGGCAGAGTTGGAACGTTTGCTCAGTCTTCAAGGTATTTTGAATGTAAATGCAAGTATCACAACATCTTACGACCCCAACGATAAGTATGTTACCGATGCAAGCCGAAGGTTTCACGAAAAGCACGGTTATAGGTTTGTGGGCGAATTTCAAAAAAGCGGCTTTAAGTTCAACCGTTGGTACAATATGATGTGGATGGAAAAAATTATCGGCCAACATACTGAATGTCAGCCGACAATTAAAAATATCAATGATATTGACTGCGGTTTGTAGGTGGTTTAAAATTTCACCTTCAAAGCCTTGCCTTTATAGTTGACGGTTTTGAATACCGATGATGATGACGAAATCAAAATTACGTTAAACGTGTGTTTTGCAGGCAGTTGTCCGCCTATCGACTTGATGGTTGCTGTTTTGGTGGAATCGTTCCACGAAATTAGCGTTTTGGCGTATTCACCGCGTTGATAGTCAAGTGATTCGCCATCGTCTTCGTAGAGTGTAAACTCGCAATCTTTGCCGGCAAAGATTTTTATATTCAATGTTTGGTTATTGTTTTCTACCACAATGCTGCCGCCTTTGGCAAATACGGGAAT
Organism: Bacteroidales bacterium; assembly: GCA_016293845.1. Taxonomy (GTDB): domain Bacteria; phylum Bacteroidota; class Bacteroidia; order Bacteroidales; family UBA3824; genus UBA3824. The sequence goes on from JAEDDH010000031.1 coordinate 10,053, forward strand.
TTGTTTGTGGTCGATTTTTGTGGAAACCGTTTTGCCGCCGTCGTAATGATTAAAACCGTTGTAGATGTCGTACCATCCGCCTTGGTTTTCAGGTAGATAGGTTGTCCATTCGGTAATGTCTGGTTCGGTTATAGGACTGATTAACAGAGATTTGCCAAACATATATTCGTATTTTTGTTCCAATGCTTTTGGGTCGTTGGCAAAGTCGAAAACCAATGGACGCATAATTGTGGAGCCGTTGAAAGCAATTTCGGCGGCGTGACTATAAATATAAGGCGTGAGTATTTTGCGCATTTTTATACAATCTGTAATAATGCTTTGAGCCTCAGCACCATAACACCACGGTTCAGTGTTGCTCATATATCCGTGAACGCGCATAAGCGGCAGATATACAGATAGTTCTATCCATCGCAACATTCGGTTGATGTAATCTTGGTTTTTGTATTGGTCGAACGGACGGAAAAATCCACCTGCATCGTAGGTCCACCACGGAACGCCAGCAGCCTGCAAACCAAGTCCGCCCGTAATCTGACGGCGAAGAGTTTCCCAGTCGTTGCCCACGTCGCCACTCCAAAGGGCAGAACCATAGCGCTGTATGCCGAGAAATCCGCTGCGGGTGAGAATCATCGGGCGTTGGTTTTTGCGGTCGCGGATAAGCCCCTCATATACAGTTTTGTTTACCAACAACGGATAGACATTTCTTACGCGGTTGCCGTCGAGAGAGCCATTGCCCACAGTGCGGTTTTCGAGGTCGTCGTTTTCGGGTTCGGTAGCGTCTTGCCACCAAGCGTCGATGCCAGTGGGGAGGAGTTTTTGGCTGAAATTTTTCCAATATGCGTCGGCGGCTTCGGGGTTGAAAAAGTCGATCCAATCGGTGTTAGGTATGTAATATCCAGCACGTTGCATCTCTTTGCCCACTTCGGAATTTTTGTCGATTTTAGACCATACCGAAAGCATCATCTTTACGTTTTTGGAGTGCAGATAATCGGTGAGAGCCTTGGGGTCGGGATAGTTTTCGGCATCGAAAACCATTGAGTTCCAACCGTTTTTGCCCCAATACTGCCAATCTTGGACAATTACGTCCAAAGGAATATTTTCGGAAATAAACTTGTCGGCGGTTTCTTGAATCTCTTTTTGCGAGTGGAAACGTTCGCGGCAGTGGATATAGCCCAACGCCCATTTTGGCATCAGAGGTGCTTCGCCGGTGAGTTTGCGGTAGGTGGCAATGATTTCGTCGGGAGTGCCTTTGATTATGGTGTAATCCACTGCGTCAGAGGGATATGCGGTGAGGGTTTGAACATTGTCGTTGATTCCGAAAAATAGCACGGGGCGGTCGTTGTCGGATAGTTCTGATATTACCTTGTGCGTGCCTTTGGTAAGATGCACAATTGTGGACGCTGTGGGCGGCAACCAAATGTTTTGCATTTCGATAACCGTTTTGCCATCGATTTGAAGATTGTGGCGACGAGCCATTTTTTGTCCCACATCTAAGAGAATGGCATATTCACCGTCTTGATTTATAGTGATTTCTGCCTCATAGAGATTGCGGTGGCGGACTTCTTGACGGCCTCCCTCTGTGGTGGTTATGTTTACTGTTTCGGTGTCTCCAACGCCCTCTTGCTTAGATAGTTGAACCTTGTTTTCGGGAAGGTTGAAGAAAGTTTCGGCATAATTGTTCCAAATAATTCCGTAGCCTTTGCTCGAAATCAGCACCGGAATCGATATCTGCGTGTTAACCTGTGTAAGGCGGCGCGGCAGACCTTTTATATTGTTGAATCCGTCCTGAAACTGCCCAAGACCAAAAAAGAACTCGCTATCGCTGCTCGAAAATTTCAGGAAAGCGGTGTCGTTGCGGAGAGTCTGCTCCACAAGAGCGATGTCGGTGGGTTTTGCATTAGATTCGCCGCTGAATTCGCCCGCGGTGTAAATCCAATCGGGCAACGAAGAATTTTGTTGATTGCTGTATCTAACCCGCAGTGCATTGTCGGCAAGAGGTGTGTAATACACCTGCTGTGCCGATGCGTAAGATACGCAAATAGTTGATAATAAAGATGCTAAGAGTTTTTTCATAAGTGATGAGTTTTTTTATTTTGGGCAAAGATAGTGTTTTTTTTGTCAATATTTGTATTGCCGACAAAATTACTAATAACCATTTTATTTAATCAAGACACCAAACATTTACGTATTTCTGCATTTTTAGACTAAAAAGATTTACGGATTTTTGCAAGTTAGTTATTGTTATGTGTTGAATTATTTCATATCCGTTAACATCGTTTATGTTAACCCAATTCCATCTGCAATTATCAATTAGTTCTTGCCATTGATTTTGTGTAGGCATACACCAATCACTTCCCCAATTCTGATAGGCTGCATCGTCCATAGGTTCAAGTTGTGTGAGCCAATCTACAAATCCATTATATCCGGCTATATTCTTATCGTTGTATTTGGTTAGTTTGTTTTCCTTGTCGTATTTATTATAATTTTATCACATTCATTTATGCGCTTTAAAATATCTTGAATCTTTTTGCAAGTTTCAAATTTTTTTTTTAATATTGTTACATTTGCGGAGATAATAATCTTTAATACTCCACTTAAATGAAAAAATTTTTACTTGCACTAATCGCACTTTGCTGTATTATAGCATCTTGCGGGAATAAGCCTGAGGTTAAGGAAGGCTATAAAATCAAACGCGGAACCAATCTAAGCCATTGGCTTTCGCAAAGCGAGGCAAGGGGCGAAGAACGCCGCCAGCATATTCAAGAGGACGATTTTGCCCGTCTCGATAGTCTCGGTTTCGACCACGTGCGTATCCCTATCGACGAGGAACAGTTTTGGGACGAGCAGGGCAACAAACTTCCTGAGGCTTGGGCTCTTCTGCGCAATGCTCTCGACCTTGCCCGCAAATACAATATCCGCGCTATTGTTGACCTCCACATTATCCGCGCTCACTATTTCAACGCTGGCAACGAGGGTGGACACAACACTCTTTTTACCGACGAGAATGCCCAGCAGGGACTTATCAATCTTTGGAGCCAACTGCAAGATTCGCTCAGCGGATACAGCACCGATTGGGTGGCTTATGAATTTATGAACGAGCCCACCGCCGAAAAACACGAACAGTGGAACGACCTTGTTGCAAAAGTTCACAAGGCTATCCGTGCCCGCGAACCCGAACGCACTCTTGTTATCGGCTCTAACCTTTGGCAGGGCGTTGGCACATTTAAATTTCTCAAAGTGCCCGAAAACGACACGAACCTCATCCTCAGTTTCCACTACTACAACCCGATGATTGTAACGCATTACGGCGCGTGGTGGACCAATATCAAGAACTACCCTGGCAAGGTTACTTACCCTGGCATTCCGATTTCGCAAGAGGATTACGCCGCCGCTCCCGACAGCGTTAAGCCGTTTATTAAGCAATACACCAAGGAAGAATGGAACCGCGACCGCATTTACAACGAGATGAAAGATGCTATCGACGTGGCTGCTAAATATGGACTTCAACTTTTCTGCGGCGAATGGGGCGTGTATTGTCCTGTTGACCGTCAACTTGCCTACGCTTGGACAAAAGATATGCTTTCGGTTTTCGACGAGTTTAACGTTGCGTGGACTACTTGGTGCTACGATGCCGATTTTGGTTTCTGGGATCAAGAAAAGCACACTTTTAAAGATAAAGAGTTGGCTGTAATGCTTGGCGGAAAGTGATAAAACTGATTTGACATACAAAAAAACGGACGGTAACCCTACCGCCCGTTTTTTTTTATTTAATTCGTAATTCCCAAAAAAGGTCGTGGACGCCTTTTTTGATTATTTGGAAAAAAACACAACATAGAAAATGTTTTTTGATATTGCAATAATACTTCATCTTTCCTTGCATTTGTTTGTCTTTTTTGTTAACTTTGGGGTGTGAAACTATTTTCAAACTCATTATGCAACGAATATACGACAATATAGAAAATACATTTCAAGACGGGCTTATTCAACTCTTGGAATCTACTAATGTAAAACGTGCCGACTTCTGCGTGGGTTATTTCAACTTGCGTGGTTGGAAACTTATTGTAAATCAAATTGATAATCTTGAAGGAGATTTTGTTTACGAAGATGCCACCAATAGCCAGCAACACCGTTACTGCCGACTTCTTATCGGTATGCACCGCCCCGACGAACAGATGGTGAGGGAATATATCCGAAACATTGATACTATGGATGCCGCCACAGCCACCAAATGCAAGTTGAAGGTGGCGCAGGATTTCCGTAAACAATTACTTATAGGTGTGCCCTCTCGTCAAGACCGCGCTTTGCTATTAAGACTTTGTGCACAACTTCGCGACGGCAAAGTTTGCGTAAAACTATATCTACGCGAACCTCTTCACGCAAAACTTTACTTGATTCACCGTCAAGATTATTCCAACCCCATAATGTCGGTGATGGGCAGTAGCAACCTCACCTTCTCGGGATTAACTAAACAAGGTGAACTTAATGCTGAATTTGGAGATGGTGCCAGTGCCGCAAAATTTGACCAATGGTTCAACGACCGTTGGAACGATAAGTTTTGTCTCGACATCACACAAGAACTCATTGATGTCATCGAACATAGTTGGGCAAGAGAAGAGGCCTTCAAACCATATTACATATATCTCAAAGCCGCATACCACCTTTGTGAAGATGCTCGCAGCGGTGTTAACGAATACACACTTCCTCCCGAGTTCCGTCATCAGTTGTTCGATTTTCAACAGATTGCCGTGCAGATAGCCGCCAAACATCTCAACAACGAACGCATCAATGGTGCTATGATTGGCGACGTGGTGGGTCTTGGTAAAACTATCACAGCCTGTGCAGTGGCCAAAATCTTTGAAAACAACCTTGCGGGCGCTACTCTTATCATATGTCCGGCGGGGCTTGTTACTATGTGGCAAAATTACGTTATCAAATACGATATCAAAGCCGACGTAAAGTCGGTTGCCCAAAATTTCGATGTGGACCATATGCGCCGTTACAAACTCATAATCATCGACGAAAGTCACAACCTGCGCAATAACGAGGGCAAGCGTTACAAAACAATCAAAAGAATTATCGACAATCAAGAATGTCGTGTATTATTGCTTTCTGCCACGCCATACAACAAGGATTTGCGCGATTTGAGCAACCAGTTGAAACTCTTTGTCAACAACGACACCGACCTTGGAATTCGCCCCGAAAACTATATCAACTATTTGGGTGGCGAGCGCAAATTCAGCCTTCAACACAACGATATCTCAATGCGGAGCATTGCCGCGTTTGAAAAAAGCGAGTTTGTTGAAGATTGGAACGAACTTATGAAACTATTCCTCGTGCGCCGTACACGTACATTCGTTCGTAAAAACTACGCCAAAACCGACCCAAAAACTCACCGTCAGTATCTCGAATTTCCCGACAACTCAAAGGCGTTTTTCCCCGACAGGATTCCAATTGCCAAAAAATTCGTCACTGTGCCCGACGACCAGTATTCAAAACTGTATTCTGCCGCTATGATTGCAAAAATCGAGAGCCTAAGCCTGCCACGTTACGGTCTCGACGGATATGTGGCACCGACAAAAATTCAAAACCCCGCCCAAAGCGAGATAGAACTCTTGCAAAACCTTTCAAAAGCAGGCAAGCGTATGATGGGTTTCTGCAAAAGTACAATGTTTAAACGTGTTGACAGTTCGGGATATTCGTTTTTGCTCACCATTTACCGACATATTCTTCGCAACACCGTGTTTTTGTATGCAATAGAAAACGGACTTGAACTGCCTATCAGCGACGAAAATACCCTACCAGACGATTTTTCTGACGACGAAGATACAAACAAGACTGTTATCGCTGACGAGGAACCTGCCAACATAATGAGTTTCCCCACCAAAATAGACCATTATAAGACCAAAGCCGAACATTATTACAACTCAATCGCAAGTCAGAATAATGTTAAGTGGCTGAGTTCAAAATATTTCAAACCGGCTCTTAAAAAAACTCTCGAAGCCGACTGCAAGATTCTTCTTTCAATGATAGAACTCTGCGGTGCGTGGGAACCCGACAACGATCCAAAACTCAATATGCTCGACACTATGCTCCGTCAAGACCACAAAGACGACAAAGTGTTGGTGTTTACCCAATATTCCGATACCGCATACTATATCAACCAACAGTTGAAAAAACGCGGCATCAAAAATATCGACGTGGTGACGGGCGACACTGCCGACCAGTTGGAGCGTGTCAAACTGTTTTCGCCAAAGAGCAACGATGCCTCCGTGGTCGAAAGCCAACAAACACGTATTTTGATTGCCACCGACGTGCTCAGCGAGGGTCAAAACCTGCAAGATGCACACGTTATCATCAATTACGACTTGCCGTGGGCTATCATCCGACTTATTCAACGTGCAGGACGTGTTGACCGTATCGGACAGGAGTGCGACAAAATATTCTGCTATTCGTTTTTCCCTGCCGATGGCGTGGAAAATATCATCAACCTTCGTGGACGTCTCAACGACCGCATCAACCAAAATGCAGGAATCGTGGGCAGCGACGAAGTATTTTTTGAGGGCAACGAACAAAACCTCCGCGACCTCTACAACGAAAAATCAGGAGTGCTCGACGGCGAAGACGACGATGCCGATGTTGACTACGCTTCGTATGCATATCAGATTTGGAAAAACGCCACCGACGCCCGTCCCGAACTAAAACAGATAATCCCCACACTGCCCGATGTATGCTACACTACCAAACATTCCGACCTCGGCGGCGGCATCATCACTTACGCCAAAACATTCAACGATTTCGATGTAATCACTTGGATTGCACCCGACGGCAGCACCGTTACGCAAAACCAAAAGCGCATACTCGAAGCAATGGCTTGCGACTACGACACACCCGCAGTGGGCGAATTGGAAAACCATTTCGACCTTGTAAACACAGCCGTGGAACAGGTGTCGCGAAACGCTATTTCCAATACTGTAATACTTGGCAATAGGTTCAGCACCAGATACCGAGTTTATAACCTTATGAACGATGTTTATGAAAACACGCCAGTGGATATGTTCTTTACTCAGGATAAAAAAGACCTTCTGCGGCTTGCCATCGACCAGATTTACCAAAACCAACTCAAAGAGGCTGCTAAAACCACCCTCGGCAGTATGATTCGCAACCGCCGCAAACCGTTGGAGATTATAGACGAGATTATCGAACTCTTTACCGCAGGACAGTTTTGCCGCGTAAGAGACGACGAATACACCTCGCACGACCCGCGTTTAATTTGCTCTATGGGACTTGCAACAGAATAGTTAACAATTTACATTTGAATAAAAAATTGATAATTATGGCGCAGAATATCAATAAACAGACAATAGTAAACCTCCTGAAAGACAAAAACTTTGAGGAACTTTTTATATCGGAACTCTTATGGAACCGACCCGTAAATACAACGCTGCCGTCAGTGGTGTTCAATGGCGGAGACTACATTCCAAAGTCGGTGGCGCAGAAAAACGGCTTGGAAGTATTAGAGTGCATCTTGCCAAAAATTCCCACACCTACGGAATGTAAGGCTATCGACGCATCTATGCGCCGCATTGCCAAAGACTACATCGCAATTTATCACACCTCCAACGGCTCTGCGCAAGTGTGGGCTGCGCCAATAAAAAAAGAGGAACGCATTCAGGTGGTATGCATCAACATCGACGACCCCGATAAAAACGCCGACTACTTTTGCCCTAAAATCAATATGCTCGCCTTTGGCATCGAAGAAGACGACATAACCATCATCGATGTAAAAGACAGGGTACAGAAGGCTTTTGCCGTCAACTCCGAAAAAATTACCAAGAGTTTTTACGATGGTTTCAAAAAAGAGCACAAGTCTTTTGCCGCATTTATTGAGGGCATCGACGACCAAATATCAGGCATCGAAAACAAAAACAAGCAATGGTACGCCTCCATTATGCTCAATAGGCTGATGTTCTGTTACTTTATTCAGAAAAAAGGATTCCTTGACAACAACCCCAACTATCTCATCGACAAACTCAAATACGTTAAAGAAAACGAGGGCGAAGACAAATATTTTTCATCTTTTTACCGTGGATTTCTACGCAGGCTGTTTTCCGAAGGTCTTAACACTCCTGGACGCGCAACAGAATTTATGGAAAAATTTGGCAACATCCCGTACCTCAACGGCGGTCTTTTTGACACCCATATCATCGAAACCCAATACACCAATATCGAAATCCCCGACAAGGCGTTTGAAAATCTCTTCACGTTTTTCGACAATTGGAATTGGTGTCTCGACACCCGCGTAACAGCCACAGGCCGCGACATCAACCCCGACGTGCTCGGTTACATTTTTGAACAGTACATCAACGACCGCGCTCAGATGGGCGCATACTATACCAAAGAAGACATCACGGGCTACATTGCCAAAAACTGCATCATACCCTTCATCTTCGACAAGATGACCAACACCACATCTGCCAAAGACTTCCGTCCAAACGGATACGTGTGGCAAAAACTCAAAACATCAGGCACCGACTATATCTACGACGCTATGAAATTCGGCTTAGAATCCTATCCCGACAATATTCCGCAAGATATAGCGCAAGGCATCGACACCACTGCGCCCGACCTTTTGCAACGCCGACGTCTTTGGAACAATCCCGCACCGGCTAAAATAGCCCTGCCCACCGAAACGTGGCGCGAGGCGATAGACCGTTGGTCGCGTTGCAAAAACACCGAAAAACTTATTGCCAACGGCTCAATTACCAATGCCAACGACCTTATTACCAACAATCTCAATATTCTGCAATTTGCCATCGACCTCATCCACAATGTGGATATGCAGGGCAATTATCTATTTGTAAAGCATTTTTACGAAATACTCAAATCAATCACCATACTCGACCCCACCTGCGGATCGGGTGCGTTTCTATTTGCCGCGCTCAACATCCTCGAACCACTCTACGAGGAGTGCATCGACAAGATGAACCAATGTCCCGAAAATTTTGAAAAAGAATTGGAAGAAATCCGTGTGCAATACCGCTCCAACAATCAGTATTTTATTTTCAAGAGTATAATACTGCGCAACCTCTATGGTGTTGACATTATGCCAGAGGCGATAGAGGTGGCTAAACTTAGGCTTTTCCTCAAACTCGTTGCCGTGGTTGAATGCAATCCGCGCAAAGAAAACCTCGGACTCGACCCTTTGCCCGACATCGACTTCAACATCCGCTGCGGCAATACCCTCGTGGGATACGCCAACCAAAATGAACTTGAAAAAGCAAATATGTCCGAAGGTTTTTTCAACGCCGAAGAGTTTCGCGACAAAGTGGAGTTTGAAATGGAAAAAATCAGCGTTGTATATAAGCGATACCGCGACATACAACTCAAACAAAAGAAAGAGGAACGAAACGAGGATTTTGTCAAGAGCAAAAAAGAACTTCAAGAACGACTTTCTGCGCTCAACCAAATACTCAACCAACGCCTCTATTCTCTTACGCCAAAACTCCAAAAAATCGACCAATGGGTAGCACAGGCACAACCTTTCCATTGGATTGCGGAATTTTACGAAATAATTCAAAACGGTGGTTTTGATGTTATTATCGGAAATCCGCCGTATGTGGTATATACAAAAAAGGATTCACAAACAAAAAAAGCCATTTGTGATAAGTATACTATTTATAATTACAAAACTATTGAATGTAACAATTTATATGCGTTCGTTATGGAGAGAGCAACGCAAATACTTAATTCTAAGGCTATGTTTGGAATGATTATTCCTATTTCCAGTGTTTCCAACCCACAATTTGCAAAACTTAGAAAATTGATGATTGAAAAATCATTATGTTGGTTTAGTTCTTATTCAAATAGACCCGGTAAATTGTTTCTTAATGTAGAACAGAGACTTACAATTTTCATATCTAAGATTTCTACCAACTTGAATAAATATTTTTCTTCGAATTATCACCATTGGTATGGTATTGAACGTACAACTTTGTTTGATACTCTTTCATATGTTCCAAATATCATACAGTCATACGAAAAATGCTTTAATAAGATAGGTAGTGATTTACAATTAAGTATTCTAAATAAAGTATTCTTCAAGAAAGATATTCGATTGGGCAATATTTTGACTAGCAATCAATCACAAGCCTATTATCACAATGGACCAACATATTTTATTCGTTCAATGCCTTTTATGCCTAATTCAGGTCAAAATATGATTCCTTCTAACCATTATAAAGTCCTGAATTGTACGAATAATTATTTTGTGTCTGCTATTTTAAATAGTTCTTTATATTATTGGTTTTATAAAAATTATAGTAATTGCAGAGATTTTTCAGATGTGGAAATTACTCCTTTCCCAATAGGTAAGGATATTGACTATCATCTATTGGATAAGTTATCAAAAGAACTCGAATTATCATATAAAGAAAAATGTGTAATAAAGAACAGAGATTATAATGGTAGCATTACTTATTATGAAGAATACTATCCTGCAAAATCAAAACCGATAATTGACGAAATCGACACGCTCTTGGCGTCGCACTATGGATTTACAGAAGAGGAGTTGGATTTCATCATCAACTACGACATCAAGTATAGGATGGGCGACGAATTGGTGGAGGAATAATTATTTTTTGCTACAAATAAAAAAAATATTATTTTAGCACTCAAAATTGATTGACTATGAAAAAACATAAAGATAACGCCAAAGATATAATGCTGCCACATTCGCACGCCAAGGTAGAGTTTTACAAGGAGTATTTAAAACGCTACATTCGTATCTTGTGCTTGTCGCAAAAAGTCAACAAAATTAGAATCTATGATTTGTTTTGTGGCATAGGCATCTACAAGGACGGTGGCAAGGGCAGCCCAATTGAAGCATACGAGGCAATATGCGAATGTTTGCAGGAAGAGAGATTTGCCAAATCAGGTACTCAGATATTCTTGACAGTCAATGACATTGATTCAAAGAAGGTAGAAAGCGTAAAAAATCATATTGATAGTTTGCCTTCGGTTGCTAATTGCAAGGTAAATTATTACAATGAGGAGTTTTCCAACATTGTTTCTATTGCCCGAAACGAAATTTCCTCTTTTGAACCTAATACAAGGAATCTGTTTTTTATAGATCCTTACGGCTATAAAGAAATCACAGGAGGAATGTTGTTCGATTTGTTGCAAAATGAAAAAACGGAGGTAATTTTATTTTTGCCGGTGTCGTTTATGTACCGTTTTATAAAGGCATCATTGGAAGACGACACCGAACAGTATGAAGCGTTAAGGCATTTTACCGACAGTCTTTTCAACCGAGACCAAAAGGAAGATCTTCATCAAGTGCAGTCGATTGACGATTATATCGCCTTGCTAAAAAAGGTTCTTACATTCGGCAGCGAAGTATATACAACGTCATATACCATAGAACGTGACAAAGCAAATACTTTTTGTCTGTTTTTTATGACCAAGCATATCTTCGGACTGCAAAAGATAGTAGAGGTAATGTGGGAACTTGACGAACTCAATGGCAAGGGATTCCGACTTCCCGAACCTGAAAACTTGATGACTTCGCTTTTTGAAGTTCAAGACAAGGAGAAAGCAAAGACGGAAAACTTCGAGAGGCTCAAATCATTGATAGTTGACGAAATATCACAGCATAGTTGCAACAACAAAACTCTGTACCAATTTGTGCTTGAAAACGGTTTTTTGCCAAAACACGCCAACGAAGTACTGAAATATTTACAAAACAACGATTCTAAATTCTATGTCAATGAGGCAGGGACAACAACCCCCGCCCGCAAAAATTCGTTTTATCTTGCTTGGAAAGAGGACGTAAAAGTAGAATTTGGATATAAAACACAAAAGCAATGAGAACCACAAAAATAGAATGGACAGAAAAGACTTGGAATCCCATAACCGGCTGCACAAAGTATTCGGCAGGCTGTGCACATTGTTATGCCGCCACAATGACACGGAGGCTGATGGCTATGGGTTTAGACAAATATATGGACGGCTTTGAAAAAGTGGTTGTACACGAAGAAAATCTAAAAGAACCGTTTGGATGGTCGCCGTCAAATATTTTTGTTTGTTCAATGAGCGACATATTCCACAAGGACGTGCCGTTTGAATTTGTTGATAAGATAATGGACACCATTATCAAAACACCTCAGCACCGTTATCAAATTCTTACCAAACGTGCTGAACGTATGGAGGAATATTTTTCTACACGCAAAGTGCCCAAAAACGCTTGGCTTGGCGTTACTATCGAAAACAAGAATGCAAAACAAAGAATCCGTCATTTAAGCAATATAGATTGCGGGCTTCATTTCTTGTCGTGCGAGCCTCTACTTGAAGACCTCGGCAGCCTTGATCTTTCCAATATTCAATGGGTGATTGTAGGCGGAGAAAGCGGCGTATCAGCCCGCCCGATGAAAGAATCTTGGGTCTTGAATATCAAGGAACAAGTTTTGGGGTCTAAAATTCCTTTTTTTTTCAAACAGTGGGGAACTTGGGGTGCAGACGGCATCAAGCGCAACAAACACGAAAACGGCAAGCAACTTGAAGGGCGTGTAATACAACAAATGCCGGTTTATCGTTAGTTGTTGTAGAATCAAAATGCAAACCCTCGGCAACATATCGCTTTTGGAGCGTGAAAAGACGGCGTACCTCTGTTCTCGCACATTGCAAAGCACGGGGGTGCTGCCGAGTCTTGATTGGGCAACATCGCTCAATCCGCAAAGCGACTGCGTGATAGGCGGATTTCAGAGCGACTTGGAGCGCGATGTTTTAAGTTTTCTTCTCCGCAAAAAGATACCCGTAATCATAGTGCTTGCCCGCAAGATGTACGCCGCCCTGCCCGAAGAATACTCCCAGCCCATATCCGAAGGCCGTATGCTCATAATCTCGCACACCGACGCGCCCCGCGTAAGCCGAGCCAACGCCCACCGCCGCAACCTCTACGTAGCCTCGCAATGCCGCACCCTCGTAATCGGCTGCCTCCCTCCCCAAAGCAGCCTCAACGAAATAGTTTCGCAGTGCAAAAATCGCGGAGTGGAAGTGAGGGTGTTGGGAGAAGGGGAATAACCTTAAAAAGACAATCGCAGTAATTTGTTTTTGCAACAAATTTATAATATTTTGTGGCAGAGTCGCTCTCTAATAAAAAAACGCAATATGATAACCAAATCCGAAATATCGGCACTTCTACAAAGCACGGAGACCTACCGAGTGGAGAAGACAATCAGGAGATTTGCTCATAGTGAAGGTGTCACCGTCGCTCATACCCCCTGTGCGTTACCGTGGACGAGTTTTTGTGCGCATAGGACCACGCCGCGACATAGCCAACGAGGATGAGGAACGAATCCTCACTGAACGCCGCATCGCCAAAATGCCACACATCAAATATATCGGCAGCGGATACAGTGGTCATTGGGAAGTAACGAAAGAATAGAACCAATGCAGAAATAGAAACACAAAAAAACGGACGGTAATTCTACCGCCCGTTTTTTTATTTAATTATGCATTCTTCATTATGCATTATTTACTAAACTTCCACCAATCCAACCTTACTTCGCCATTAGCCTTTTGGAATGTGATGTAGAGGTCGTGGATGCCTTTTGCGCCGGTGATTTTGCTGGTGAAGGCTTTGTATTTTTCTACGTTGCCGGTAGATTTTACCAAAACTTTGCCGATTTCAGGACCGTTGGGCGAATCTATGCGGAGCGAAATTTCTACTGTGCCAGTGGAGGCGGCGGTTATCGAGAATGTGGATGCGCCGTTGGCAAAATCTACACCGCGAACTCGGATGTATTCGCCATCGTTGAGGTCGTAGACATACATATTGCGTTTGCCGGTTGAGTAGGGCATTTTTTCTACCACGCCGGTGTTTTCGATTCCGATTTTGGCAGTTTTGAGACCGTAACCCCACGCCATTGTTTCGGCTTCAACACGTGCAAAGGGGTTGAGTGGTTTCACCTGTTTGAGAGGCTCTTGGTCGAGCCAGTAGGGCACTTCCTCAATGCTTCCGTCGGGATTGTAGTGCATTTCGCCAACGGTTACCGAGCGGCGTTCGTGATGTTCCCAAAGATCGATGTGCATAAGGTCGTAGTTTTGTCCAAAAATGTAGGTTTTGCCCTTAAAATCAGCAATTCCGGGATGATTGCCACGGTCGCGCTGTGTGGGACGCATTATGTAGCCCGAACTTTTCCAAGGTCCTGTGGGTTTATCGCTCATTGCATAGCCCAAACCCTCTGGGCAACAGGTAGATGCAAATCCGAGATAGTATTTTGAACCGCGACGGTAAAACCAAGGTCCTTCTTGATAATTTTCGATGTGAGGAAGACGTACCACGCTGTCTTTCAACGAAATCATATCGTTGTTGAGTCGTGCGTAAAAAGTATGAGGATTGCCCCAATACATATACGCCTGACCGTCGTTGTCGGTGAATACTGAGGGGTCGATGTCGTACCAATTGCTCTGATCCCAAACGAGGGGCTTGCCGAGCGGGTCTTTGAATGGTCCGTAGGGTGAATCTGCCACCAAAACGCCAATTCCGTGACCGTGCAGAGGTGCGTAGAGATAGTATTTGCCGTTGCGCTCCACCACTTGGATAGCCCATCCGCCATTGTCGCGACTACGCCACGAGAAATCTTTCAACGATGCCACTGCGCCGTGCTCTGTCCAGTTTACCATATCGGTGGTGGAATAGAGCAGCCAATCGTACATAAAAAATCCTGCCGAACTTTTTTCGTTGGGGTCGACGATGTGCTCGGGCGATGCGTCGTGCGAACAGAAAAGGAACAAAGTGTCGCCAATTACGAGCGGCGAAGGGTCGGCGGTGTATTTGGTTTGAAAAGCGGGCATATTGCACTGTTCGATTCCGCGCATCTGCCACCAATCGAGGTTGAATAGTTCGGGACCTTTTCGTCCGGTAAACACAAAATAAACATCGTGAACGCCCTCAGCCTTGCCCACGCAGTCAACAGCAAAGGTCTTGAAATTTTCCCAACCGCCTGTGCCGTCGATTTGCAATGCTGCCACAAGAGTGCCACGAATGCTGTCGAGACGAACTTCGATTTTTCCGCCACGCAATCCACTTGCCGCCGACGCGCTAAACACACGGGGAAAGTTTTTGCCAAAGTCTACATTTTGCAGTTTGATGTAATCGCCATTGTGAATGTTACTTACATAAACGCCCTGTTTGTCGTTTTGGTAGGTTTTTACTCCTTTGGAAAAAGCCATTGTTTCGGCTTGAATTATTCTAAACGGATTAAAAGTGGCAATGGGTTTTACACCCTCGTCGGTGGGCATAATTTTGGGGAACGAACCGTCGGAATTGTATTTAAACTCCTCAACAGCAATGCTTCTGCCAAATCCTCCGCCTCCGGGAAGTTTGCCCGTGTGATAGAAGAAATACGAATGACCTTTGTAGTCGATAACGCCGCAATGGTTTGTAAACGAGCCTGTTTCGCACAATGGCATAATTTCGCCGGCATATTTCCAACCTGATGTAATTTTGTCGCTTACCGAATACGAAATATGTTCAGGAACGCCTCCCGCAGCGTAGAGCAACTGATATTTGCCGTTTCGCTTGGTGAGCCAAGGTCCTTCCACATAGCAGTCTTTGTATTTTTTTGTAGAATCGCGCTGCGACATTTGGGGTGCTCCAAAAGCCTCCTCGGTCATATCCAACTGTCCGAGACCGCCGCTGTAAGAAATCATATCTTCGTTGAGTTTCAGGTAGTAACATTGCGGATTTCCCCACATAAGCCAAGCCTGATTGTCGTCGTCGATAAAAACTGTGGGGTCGATGTGATCCCAACTTCCGTTTTCAAAAAGGGGTTTGCCAATGGCGTCTTTAAAACCCGAAGTAGGATTGTCGGACACTGCCACACCTATTGCCATTCCGCCCGAAATTTTAGAATGAGCGCAAATGTACCAATAGAATTTTCCGTTTCGGTAGATGGTTTGCGAAGCCCAAGCGCGGTCGTCGGCCCACGAAAAAGTTTCAAGGGCAAGGGGCGAACCATGGTCGGTGTAGTTTACCATATCGGTGGTGGAATACACGCGCCATTCTTGCATCCAAAAAAAATCGGCATTGTCCTCATCGTGACCAGTGTAAACGTAGAGGGTGTCGTTGTGAACCATTGGCGCAGGGTCGGATGTAAACCACGTTTGCACCACAGGATTTTGGGCGGATAAGCCAGCCGCCGTCAACATTGATGTAATCAATAATAAGTGTCTTTTCATAGAGTATTATTTTTAAAAAAATTCGGTGTAAAAATAGTGTTTATT
Source organism: Bacteroidales bacterium (assembly GCA_016293845.1). Classification (GTDB taxonomy): domain Bacteria; phylum Bacteroidota; class Bacteroidia; order Bacteroidales; family UBA3824; genus UBA3824. The sequence continues at coordinate 26,334 of JAEDDH010000031.1, forward strand.
TTACACTTTATTACTATCTTTACCCCATAAATTTTTATTTTGATTTAATATGAAGAGAATTTTTTTAAGCATTGCAACATTTTGTGCCCTCACAGCAGCGGCGCAAAACCCCTATCTGCCTCTGTGGGAGCATCTTCCCGATGGCGAACCCCGTGTGTTTGAAGACCCCGACAATCCGGGAAAATACCGCGCATACATAATTGGTTCGCACGATACCCGCTACACCGACTATTGTGGCAACGACATCCGTATGTGGAGCGCTCCCGTTGAAAATCTTGCCGATTGGCGCGATGAAGGTCCGATTTTTTCGTACTATGTAAACGGACAATGGGATACTATGTTTGCCCCTGATCTTGTGGAAGTTAACGACCGCGAAACTGGCAAACGCACCTATTATCTCTATCCCCATTCGCGTGGCTGGCGACGCGTGCCTATGGTGTGCAAAAGCGATCGTCCCGATGGACCTTTTACGCCCATCAACCTTACCCCCGACGGAAGTGCTTGTGTGGATGGTTCGCTAATTGATTTTGACCCCTCGGTATTTATCGAGCCTATCAACGACAAAAAAGACAAAGACTACAAAAAAGGATTCCGCGCATACGTTTTTTATGGTTTTCAACATTCAACTGCCTGTGAATTAGACCAAAACACTATGTATTCGCAGCGTCCCGGCACTTCGCTTATCGACCCGTTTATACCCGCAAGCACTCGCGACGGAAAACTCCTCGACAAACCCGGTTCGGAATACAAAGCACTTTACAAAGGTCAAAACCCATTGGATTTCAATTTCTTTGAAGCATCGTCGATACGTCAGGTTGGCAACAAATATGTGATGGTTTTTTCGGGATACAGCGGCACAGAATACGGCTTGGGCGCAACTAATTCGGCTCTGCGCTATGCTTACGGCGATTCTCCGTTAGGTCCTTGGCGTTCGGGCGGAGTTTTGGTAGATTCGCGCGGAATTGTGCTCAACGAAGACGGCTCTGCTCTCACCGAAACCAACGCTGCACACAACACTCACGGCTCTATTCAAGAAATCAACGGTCAGTGGTATGTGTTTTACCATCGTCCTCCCCGCGGTTTTGGATACGCCCGTCAGCCTATGGTGGCTCCTGTAAAAATCACTTGGGACAAAAAATCTGTTGCCGACGGTGGTACGGTAAACATCACCGCTTACGACCCCTATGCACCTAATAATGAATGGACAGCAAAGGCTACAAACGGCAAAGAGTACACCGGCGCAGAGGTTACAAGCGAAGGTTTTCAGATTTTTGGACTTCCACCTTATAAATATTACTCTGCCGGACTTGCCTGCTATATGAGCAACAACAATTGGATGCAAGATAATCACGATGTTTGGAACAATTCGATGGATATTGTGGGCATTACCAACAAAGGCGTTGTAGGTTTCAAATATTTTGGCTTTGGCGGATTAACATCTGATACCAAGGGAGTTAAAGCATTTGCCGGAATCAAAAAAGGCGAAGGTGCCACGCTCAATATCAACCTTTCGTCGCAAGGTCACGGAGCATTCAAAATCCACGTTATGCTCGACGGTCCATACGCCAACTCCACTTGGAAAGGCAAAGAAATCGGCGTGATAGAAGTGCCTGCCGACGCTTCAAAATCGCCCAAAGTATATTCTATAAAAGTTCCTCAGGTAGAAGGACTTACTGGTAAACACGCCATCTATCTTGTAGCAGAAGGACCCGATTTGGAAGAACCCAAACCACGCAATCCGTGGGAACGCCGTAAATCAAACAAACCATACGGACTTTTTGACCTTCACGGCATAGGCTTTACCAAAGGCAACGAAACCATTGACATTCCGCAAGTTCCGCAAATCACCATCACTGCCGACGGCAAAGCGCTCACTATTCCCTCTCAACCGATTTTCTTTACCAATTTCAACGGTTACTACGAATGTAATCATTATCAGGTATATGGACCAATCACTGATAAATCAAACCTCAGTGTTGATTCCGACATCAAATCTGGAATGAAAATCTCAATCAGCAAAATCACCGACGGTCGCGCCACCATCCGCGCCGAATACAACGGCAAAGAAAAGGTATTTTTGATCAACTAATACATTGTAAAATTTTTATTTTCACCGGGTTAATGAGGAATATTAATCCGGTGAAGTTTTTTGAGCACCAATCGGAAAGTGCATATTTAGTTGATTATGAAAAAAAATATCAAAATCAACTTTGTAAACTGTAAATTCAAAGGCTTTTATAATGGAGGACCATACAACGACCACAAACTATCGTTCAATTTTGAATACTGCACTTTTGCCGGCGGAGTAAAAGAAATTAATATCTCGCTAAACCACTGCAAGATAGGCAGGTTTATCAGCGACGCTATGAATCCGTAGTAAAATTTCACCTGCCTCAATACCTACGTCAGTTTCCATCATTCCATTTCGACGGCTACAAAGATGAATGTAACGCCTTCATAATGTTTCAGTTAGAGTTTGGCGATGCTAACAATTGATCGTACACCAACCTATATTGCAACGGCGGCGGCAAATGGTATCCGCTCTACTTAACCAACGGCAAAGGTGGTACCTCTTTTTCGCAAAAAAAACTTGTGATGAAAAACGTTAAAGTTTCCGACAATTTTGGAACAATTTTCTATCCCACAACTTACGACCAAAATGCTAAGGTATAGAATGTTGACCATTTTTCCGACCTATACATTTCATCGGTTTTTGCAGCAGATGGCAAGTTGCACATCATTTTATGCCATTTGACCTCGACTGTCCCATCGACCTTACCACAGGAAACATAATGTGTTTTGATAGAGAAAAAATGATATTGGAAGTAAAGATCTGAAAATGAATTGATTTGTAATTATCTTTATTCTTTTAATGTCGATGGCTTCGTGCTTTTCTTCAATAGATGAGGACGACTGTGTAGGCGTATATATTCATAAACATAGTATGGACGGTAGTTTTTTGCATTATTGCAACGACACCTCATCAAATAAATATAAATATATGGGTTTCTGGTGCGAATTTATGCACAACAAAGGAGCGAATACATATATGGATTAATGGAGTTTTCTCCCAGATTATCCTCAACCATTATCTATTGATCATACTCATGTAAATGTTTGTTCATCCGGAATGTATTTGAACCCAGATGTCAACGATTATTTTGAGCGTATCGACACTATCGAAGCCATTGAATTAGGTATTTTGCCAGAGGAGTGTTCCCGCGATTTAAAATTAGAACCGTTACAAATAATACCTGAGGTACAAGATTATTTACAAAGGCTCCCCGACGAAACCTACAAGGCAGTTTACCACAAATATAGTAACTATAAGACAAGAACGGAAAGAGAACAGGAAATTAACCGATTATTTCATTAGGCTATGTGATTAGCAAATCTGAAAAAAAAGATTGGCCTTCTACAAAGAAAAAATGGGGAATAATACTGGTAGGAATCAACAATAAAATGTTTACAGCATATTATATAAAACGTAACAACGAAGCTTACTTTGATGTTTTTCGAAAAAAGGAAATAGGAGATACTGTAATAATGAAAGTTTCAGAAAGATATCCTGATCTGAACCGTGTTAGCAATTGGCATTCATCTCACGAGGAAATCGAGAAATATAAATAATATACCATTCCTATTTTTTTGCGAATCCAAAAAATAATCCTAAATTTGCAGAGAACACTAAAACCAAGAGTTATGAGCGACTTCATTGATTACGGCAACAGCGATTTTAGGCGGGTTATCAATA